>CAKPEV010000001.1 GCA_934149405.1 uncultured Clostridia bacterium
CGAGTACATACGAGGAGACAAATTGTGCAACTGCTAGTATGCATACAATGGTATTCAAGACAAGGGCAATGCTTTCAATATTTGTATATTCCATTAGGCTTTTTCCTTTCGTTTAAATACATTCACACTCAAAAATTATCGTCTTAGTAAATATTCATTTACATTTCTTCCTATTCGCCAACATAATTCCTAGCATACTGCCAATTCCAAAAGTTGTTATAAATCCAATTCCAAATGTGTACCATGCCATCATATTAGATCGATAACAAAGACTAACTGATGGATAGACTCGAAGAAAAAATGTCGAGCCACCGACAATGCTTATAATTAAAATTCCTATCCATATCAAGACATGATATATTTTCTTCTTTGGTTGCATATCGAGTACATACGAGGAGACAAATTGTGCAACTGCTAGTATGCATACAATGGTATTCAAGACAAGGGCAATGCTTTCACTGTTTGTATATTCCATTAGGCTTTTTCCTTTCGTTTAAAAGCATTCACACTCAAAAAAATGGTGTGATTAAGGTTTGAATATATATATAAAATAAGTTTTGCCTTATGTAAACCACATTTTATCATGTTTTTTTCTACTTTGCAAGTATTTTTGTAAAAATTTTTGATTATAGGGAGAAACAAATAGGGACAGTCCTTTTTGTTAATTTTTTAAGCTTTTGTGTTGTAATTTCTTATTAAATAAAAAATATGGTTTTGTTCATCTCCCATCCACTTAAAATTTGGGGGTGGACAAAACCATATTTTTCTTGTATTAAAATCTTTACAACTATTGATTTTTCAAGGTTAGTAGTACACAAGTCTCCACATGACTCGTCTGTGGGAACATGTCTACTGGTTGTACTTCTTTTATTTCTAATCCGTTTTCTGTTAGATACTTTAGGTCTCTTGCTAGTGTTGCTACATTACAACTGATATATACGATTTTTGATGCTTTCATTTTTACTATTGTTTCTAGCAGCTCTATACCACAGCCTTTTCTTGGTGGGTCGATGAATACTACATCTGCCTTTATTCCTTTTTGATACATCTCAGGCACTATTTTTTCAGCTTCTCCACATATGAATTCTGCATTTTTTATTTCGTTCATTTCTGCGTTTATTTTTGCATCTTCTACCGCTGGTTTTACTATTTCTACTCCATACACTTTTTTAGCATGTTCTGCTACAAATATTGAGATTGTTCCAATTCCGCAATACAAGTCAAATACTGTTTCTGTTCCAGTTAAACCAGCATATTTTAGTGCTATATTGTACAATACTTCTGTTTGAGTTGGATTTACTTGATAAAATGATAATGGTGATATTTTAAATTTGTAATCGCCTAGTCTATCCTCTATATAGCCCTTTCCATATTGTGTTATGCATTTTTCGCCTAGTATTACATTGCCGTTTTCTTTGTTTATGTTTTGTACTATTGTTGTTATTTGTGGATATTTTTCTACTATTTCTTTTACTATTTTTTCTTTATTTTTTAGATCTGTTTCATTTGTTACAAGCATTAGCATTGTTTCACCAGTGTTTTTTCCGATTCTTGTTACTATGTGTCTTAGAACGCCTTTGTTTGTTTTTTCATTATATGATGGTACACCATTTTTCTTTATCACTTCAAATGCTATTCTTGCTATTTTGTCTGCCTCTTGGTTTTGTATTGCACATTCTTTATTTTCTATCAAGCTATGACTTCTGTCTCTATAGAATCCTATCTTTCCATCTACTACTGGATACCCAGCTTTATTTCTATAATTATATGGTATTCCCATTCCTATGACTTTATTTACTTCTACTTCATGTCCTAATGCTTTTTTTAATGTGCTTTTTACTATATTTTCTTTATGTTCAAGTTGTGCTTCGTATGACATGTGTTGCAAGTTACAACCTCCACATTTTGAAAAGTTTTCGCAAACAGGTTCTTCTCTATCTCTACTTTCCTCTATTACTTCTAATAGTTTTGCAAAACCGTAGTCTTTATTTACTTTTAGCATTTTTATTTTTGCTTTTTCACCTTTTAATGCGCCTTTTACAAATGTTGTATAACCATTTATTTTTGTTATTCCTTCGCCTTCATAACCCATATCAATTATATCTACATCATAGTCTTGGTTTTTCTCTATCATATAATTCATCCTTTCAATTTAAACTTTTATTTCCTTGTTTAAATTATCCCATAGTTGTTTTTTATTATCAAATTTTTTCATCTTCATAATGTTACAAAATAATTTCTCTTTTCAAAAAATTATCTTCTATTTTACCTATTCCGATATATTCATTTGTATATAAATTATAGATTCCATCTGGCAGTTCATATCTTAATTTCATACCGTTTAGAAGTTTATCCAAGTCTTTTTCTATTGTTATTTTTTTGTCGAATAGTTTTTCCATCGACACTATTTTTTCTTCTGATATTTCTTCGATTTCACATGCATTTTCTATGCTAAATTTTCCACTTCTTACTCTATTTAATTTTGTCATTGTTCCGCATGTGCCTAGTTTTTTAGCAATGTCTTCGCATAGTACTCTTATATATGTACCCTTTGATACATGCGCTTTGAAGCTTATTATATCATCTTTTATTTTTATATCTGATATATCAAATATTTCTATATCTCTTGCTTCTCTTTCGACTTCTATGCCTTTTCTTGCAAGCTCATAAAGTTTTACTCCATTTTGTTTTATCGCTGAATACATTGGTGGTATTTGCTTTTGCTTACCTACAAATGATTTTATTATTTCTTCCATATTTGTTAGTCTGCTAATTGTTTCTGTACTAACTATTTCTCCTGTTATATCACCTGTACTAGTTTGAATTCCAAGTTTCATTTCTACTTCATAAATTTTGTCATCACATGTTAAAAGTTCGACAAGTTTTGTTGCCTTTCCAACGCATACTACAAGCACACCTGTTGCTAGAGGATCCAATGTTCCTGTATGTCCTACTTTTTTTGTTTTTAATATTTTTCTACACTTTGCAACCACATCATGTGATGTAATGCCTTGTGGTTTATTTATTATTAAAATTCCATCTAACATTTTTGCCTCCTTTTCTACCTAGCAAAACTTTTCATCTTTCGACATATTTCGCTCCATTAGGCTCTAAAAAGGACGATTGTCTCTCGTCCTTTTTATATGTATAATTTTTATTATTGTAGTTGTCTTTTTATTTCTACTACTAATTCTTCTTTTATTTCTTCTAGTGACTTGCTTGTTTCAAAACCTGCTGCTTTTACATGTCCGCCACCGCTATACTTTGATGCTATTAGCGATACATTTATGTATTCGTTTGAACGAAGGCTTACTTTTCTCATTCCATCTTTTTCTCTTACGAATATTGATACTTCTACACCCTCGATGTCTCTACCATAGTTTACTATTCCTTCTTGGTCACCGTCTTGATTTCCTAGCTCTTCAAAATCTTTTGCTGTTACATATGTAAATGCTATTTTTCCATCTGCTAAGATTTCTAATGTGTTTAACGCTCTTCCTAAAAGTCTTGTTCTTGCCTCTGTTGTAGTATCAAACAATATTCTATATATTTTAGCAATGTCTATTCCTGCTTCTAAAAGCATACCTGCAAATTCAAAAGTTTCTGATTGGACATTATATCTAAATCCACCTGTATCTGTAAGTATACCAGTATATATACAAGTAGCGATATCTTTGTTTATTGCAACATCCAAAGCTGCTAATATAACTATTATATTTTGGCATGTTGACGATGCAACTGCATTAACATAGTTTACATCACCAAAATTTTGATTTGTTATGTGATGGTCTATTACTATCGTTTTTTCTATTTTTTCAAATGCTGGTCTTAATGTTCCAAGTCTATCTAAATCGCTACTGTCTAAGGCTATGCAAAGGTCATATTCTTCTTCATTTATCTCTTTTTTTAATAGTTCGAAACCTGGTAAGAATGAGTACATTTCATTAACTGCTGGAACTGCCACATCAACACTCTTTCCAAGCTTTATAAGTCCATTCATAAATCCAAGTGAACTTCCTATTGCGTCTCCATCTGGATTTTCATGAGTTATTATCAATATTTTTGCTGCATTTAGAATTAATTCTTTTATTTGTTCTAAAACTGACATTTCAACTCTCCTTTATTCTTCGCCTTCTCCATCTTCGTTTTCTATAGGCTTAATGTCTAAATCTTTTATTATTTTTTGTATTTTTTCTCCATATTCCATTGAATCATCAAATTCAAATTTCACTTCTGGAGTTGAGTGCATTCTGATGTTTGCACCAATTTCTCTTCTAATTACGCCAGCACCTGATTTTAAAGCATCCATGACTTCCTTTTCGTCTTTTGCACCAATCATGCTTACAAATATTTTGCAATACTTCAAATCTTTAGTTACTGATACTTTTGTTACACTTATTAAGCCAGTAAGTCTTGGATCTTTCAATTCTTGTGAAATAACTTTGCTTGCAACTTTTTTAATTTCTTCTTCAATTCTATCTGTTCTATCCATTATATTTTCCTTTCTCATCTTCATCGCAAACGAAGTTCGTTTACTTCGTTTGCAATGAATTATTTATCCTCAGCATTATTTGTTTTCTGTTTTGCTGTTTGGTTTTATTTCTTCCATGATGTATGATTCTATCTTATCTCCAACTTTTATATCACTATAGTCTTCTATTTGAACACCGCATTCATATCCTTCTGCAACTTCTCTTGCATCATCTTTCATTCTCTTTAATGATGATAGTTTGCCTGTATGAATTACTACATTGTCTCTTATTACTCTTAAGCCTGAGTTTCTAACTATTTTTCCCTCTAATACATAACATCCTGCTATCATACCAACATTTGTAATCTTAAACACTTGTCTTATCTCTGCTGTTCCTTGAATTACTTCTTTATATTTTGGTGTTAACATTCCGTTTAATGCTGCTGTTACATCATCTATTGCGTTATAAATTACTGAGTATATTTTTATTTCTACGCCTTCTTTATCTGCAACTTGTTTTGCTGTTGATTCTGGTCTTACATTGAATCCTATTATTATTGCGTTTGTAACTTTTGCAAGTGTTACATCTGATTCTGTAATTCCACCAACGTTTGCGTGTATTATTCTAACTCTCGCTTCTTCATTTTGTATCTTTTCTAATGATTGACGAAGTGCTTGAACACTACCTTGTACATCTGCTTTTATTATGATATTCAAGTCTTTTAACTTGCCTTGTTCTATTTGATTAAATAAGTTGTCTAGAGTAACTGGTGCTGCTTTTCTAATCATGTCTTCTCTTTGTTTGCTCTTTCTCTTTTCGATTAAGTGCTTAGCTACTTTTTCGTTTTCTACTTCGTAGAATATTTCACCTGCTTCTGGCACTTCCGAAAGACCTATTACTTCAACTGGTGTAGATGGTCCTGCCGCTTTTACTTTTTGTCCTTTATCATCTACCATTCCTCTTATTTTTCCTATTACACTACCTACAACTATTGTATCACCAATATTTAATGTTCCTCTTTGTACAAGCAATGATACTGTTATACCAGCATTCTTATCTAGTCTAGCTTCTAATACTGTTCCTTTTGATTGTTTATTAGGATTTGTTTTTAAATCTTTCATATCAGCAACTAGCAATACCATTTCTAATAGTGCATCTATGTTTTTGTGTTGTTTTGCAGATATAGGTACACAGATTGTGTCTCCGCCCCATTCTTCTGGAACTAAGCCATACTCTGTAAGCTCTTGCTTAACTCTATCTATATTTGCTCCCTCTTTATCTATTTTGTTTATTGCAACTATTATTGAAACGCCTGCTGCTTTTGCATGGTTTATTGCTTCTACTGTTTGTGGCATTATACCATCATCTGCAGCCACTATAATTATCGCTATATCTGTAACTTGAGCACCTCTTGCTCTCAT
Organism: uncultured Clostridia bacterium; assembly: GCA_934149405.1. Lineage (GTDB taxonomy): Bacteria > Bacillota > Clostridia > TANB77 > UBA1234 > UBA1234. Next base: position 5,894 of record CAKPEV010000001.1, read on the forward strand.
TGCTGTAAATGCTTCATGTCCCGGTGTGTCTAAGAAAGTGATTTCTCTTCCATTGATTTCAACTTTATACGCACCAATATGTTGTGTGATTCCACCTGCTTCTCTTTCACTTACATTTGTTGAACGTATTGCATCAAGAAGTGACGTCTTACCATGGTCTACGTGTCCCATTACTACTACAACTGGTGGTCTTGGTACTAAGTCTTCTTCTCTATCATCTGTATCATCAAATAGTATATCTTCATCTGATACAACTTCTTTTTTATGTGCTGTTACACCAAATTCATTTGCCACTAAAAATGCTGTATCGAAATCTAATTCATTATTAAGTGTTGCAAGTATTCCATAACCCATCAATTTCTTTATTACTTCTGATGCTTGTTTCTTTAATTTCTCAGCCAATTCTTTTACTGTTATCGTCTCTGGAATTTCTATATCTGTAAGCTCAAATATTTTTTGCTCGATATGTTCTTTGCTTTCTGTTGGTTTTTTCTTGTTTTTCTTGAAACCTTTTTGTCTGTTTGATAAATCATAATAATCAAACATCTTGCTTTCTGTATCATTGAACATATTTGAAAAGTTGCTTTCAGATTGCAAATCTTTTAATTTTCCAAAGTTAATATCTTCATCCATTTCTCTAACAACTTTTGATTTTGAAACTTTCTTTGTTGGCTCTTCAAATTTTCTGTTGTCTTTTTCTTTATCTTTATAACCTGTTCTAACAATCTCTCTAACTGGCTCTTTTGTAGTAGCTTCTGAACTTGCTATTACATCTTTTATTCCTTTTTCTATCTTGTTTTCTCTCGATTGATTTTGTTTATTAAAGCCACCTTGACCATTTGGTCTTCTTCCATCTTTATTAAATGGTCTGTTTTCTCCTCTATTATCGCCTTTATTTCCGAACTTATTATCTCTGCCATTATTATAATCTTTTCTAAAGTCTCCACCTTGTCTATTTTGGTTTCTGTCTTTACCATCTCTATCTTGATAAGGTCTATTATTATATGGTCTTTGATTTCTATTTTGATTGTCATTATTTCTATTTTCAAATCTGTTATATGGCTTTTTATTTTCTTCTCTTTTAATTTCTTTCTTTTCTGTTTCTATTTTTTCAGAATTTACTACTGGCACTTTCTCAACAACCTTTTCTTTCTCAATTTCTTTTTTTTCTACTGGCTTTTCTTCAATTGGTGCAATCACTTTCTTTTCTTCTACCACTTTTTTATCTTTAATCGTTTCTTCTACTTTTTTTATCTCTGGCTTTTCAGCGATTTTTTCTATTGTTTTATGTTCAACACTATTTACAACCGCTTTTTGCTCTTCTTTCGGTGTAATACTAGCAATTTTCTTAGGTGGTGTTCTATATTTTATATTCATTGAAGTATCGGTTCTTCTTTGAACAACTCCCAAATCATCTCTTATAGGTCTTTTTATATCTTTTTTAGTCTCTGGCTCATCTGTCTCGATTCTAGTAACCTCTCTACGAATAATAACGGGAGCAATTGGTTTTTTCTCTTTTTTGGCGTTATCTTTCTTTGGTTCTTTTCCACCTTTAAGCTGTTTTTTTATTCTTTCTATATCAGTCTCTTCTAATATTGACATATGATTTTTTACGTCATATTTTAAATCAATTAGTTTTTCAACTAATTCTTTACTTTGCATGCCCAACTCTTTTGCCAACTCATACACTTTCATTTTCCCCATTACTTATTAGCCCCCTTTAATTCTTTAACCATTTGCAATATTTTATTACCAAAACCTTCATCTAAAATTGTAAAGACCCCTTTGTTTGATTTTCCAATACACTTACTTAGTAAATCTATTTCGCCAAATATTACAATATTAATATTATACAAACTAGCCAACTTTATAAATTTATCTTTTGTTTTATCCGAGATGTCTTCTGCAAGTATTACCAGATACGCGTTTCCGCTCTTTATTTTTTCTTCACACATATCTGCTCCAAACCCAACCTTGCCAGCCTTCATCGCAAGTCCAATCATAGAATATATTCTATTTATCACTATTTATATCGCTCCTTAATGAATCATATATATCTTCGCTTATCGTTTCTTCGAATTCTTTTTCCAATCTTTTAGCCTTAATAGCTTTTTCCAAACACTCCTTGTTGTAACATATATATGCTCCACGTCCATTTTTTTTGCCTGTTTTGTCTATGCAAATCTCCCCCTCTGAAGTTTTTACTACTCTTATAAGTTCTTTCTTTGGTTTCGATTCATAACAACCAAGGCATCTTCTCATAGGTATTTTTTTCAACATTCTTAACACCTCTTCGTTTTAAGCTTCACCTTTTATTTGAGATTCTGATTTAATATCTATCTTCCAACCTGTAAGTTTTGCTGCAAGTCTAGCATTTTGGCCATCTTTACCAATCGCAAGTGATAATTGTGAATCTGGTACAACAACTTTTGATGTCATTTCCTCCGGATTCACATCTACTGCAAGAACTGATGCTGGGCTAAGTGCTGATGCAATATATTGAACTGGATCTTCGCTCCATTCTACAACATCTATCTTTTCTTCTTTTAATTCGTTTAAGATATTTTGAATTCTTATTCCTCTAGGACCAACACAAGAACCAACTGGATCTATATTCATATCCTTTGAATAAACTGCAATCTTTGTTCTAGAACCTGCTTCTCTAACTATATTTTTAATCTCTATTAGCCCCTCATATATCTCTGGTATTTCAAGTTCGAATAGTCTTTTTACAAAACCTGGATGCGTTCTAGAAATCATCATTTGAGGAACACCTTTGCTATTTTTTTGAACATCCACAACATATGCTTTTATTTTATCATTTACCGCATATGTTTCTGTAGGAATTTGTTCGTTTGCTGTCATTATTCCTTCAAGTCTTCCCAAATCAACTATAACGACATTTTTATCAACTTTTTGTATTAATCCACTAACAATTTCGCCTTGTCTATCTGAATATTCTGTATAAACAATCTCTCTCTCAGCTTCTCTAATTTTTTGAACTATAACTTGCTTTGCTGTTTGCGCAGCTATTCTTCCAAAGTCTCTAGGAGTAATTTCAACTTCAACAGTGTCACCCATTTGAACCTTTTTGTCTATTTTTCTAGCATCATCCAAAGAAATTTCTATAGCTGGATCAAAAACTTCTTCGCAAACTTCTTTTATCGAATACACTTTTATAATAGCGTTTTTCTCATCTATTACTATTTTTACGTTTTCCTCTGCATTAAAGTTCTTTTTATACGCTGTAATTAATGCTGTTTCAATTGCATCTAGCAAATAATCTTTGTTTATTCCTTTTTCTATACTTAACTCTTCTAATGCTTCAAAAAATTCTTTATTCATTCTCGTTTTCCTCCCAATTATATAATATTTTTGCACTCGAAATATCATCTATATTTAGCTCATATACCTTGTCTTCTGAATCAATTTTAATTTTTCCATCTAAGACATCCCTTAAAACGCCTTCGAATTGTTTTCTTTTTTCAAACACCTTAAATAGCTTCACTTCAATGTTTTTACCAATTGCAGCCTTAAATTGTGCTTCATCTCTTAAATGTCTTTCTAGACCACATGAAGAAACCTCTAACACGTATGCATTTTCAATAGGATCAACCTCATCAAGTTTTTCACCAACAGCATTGCTAACTTTTTCGCAATCATCCAAGTCAATGCCTTTTTCACTGTCAATAAAAAGTCTCAAATACCAGTCGGCGCCTTCTTTAACATAAAGAACATCATATAGCTTATAGCCTAGTTCTTCAACCACTGGCAAAACTATATTATAATATTCTTGTTCTGTTCTCGTCATATTTTTCCTCCTTACACAAGTAAAGAGTGAGGTTTGCCCTCACTCTTTTTGTATACTTTTATTATGCTACAGTTATTTTACTATAAATTCATAGTAAAATCAAGCATTTTTCATAAATTCGTGCCACTTTTTCTACATAACTTCTGGGGTTGGCTTTGGTTCAACAGGTAATTCAGCATCAGGTGTTGGAGTTATTTTCGAAATATTTCCAACAACTTGATAACCACACTCTGTGCATTTACCATCTGTTATTTTTTGATGTGAATGTGGTAATTTTGTAATTTCATTTCTCGTATATGCATATAAAATCGTTGCATCTTCTTCAGTTATTTTTCCATCTGCATTCACATCCGCTACTTTTTCGTTTATTTTCGTACTGTTATTTTTTAAGTATGCATTCAATTTAGCAACATCGTAAAAATCAACCGTTCCATCTCCATTTACATCGCCATATAAAATTTCTTTTTGCTCGTATCCGCATTTTGCACATTTACCATCTTTTAGTTCGTGTTCTTCTTCTACTTTACCCAACGATAATCCGCAACCACATGTATATACTATCTTATGTTTTTTCTCATTTAGTTGTTCAATCTCTATTTTATATGTTTGACAATCATGTGGTAATTTTTGAAATTCTGGCCATTCTGCAAAGTACATTCTCATTATTTGCAAATCGATTTCATTTACTTTTCCATCCATATTGACATCTGCTGCTTTTAAATCTATTTTTCCTACATCATAGCCTCCTTGCAAATATCTTGCTAATATTGTCCTATCTTTTGCTGTAACTACTCCATCTCCATTTACATCGCCATATAAAATTTCTTTTTCATATCCGCATTTTGTGCATTTATCATCTTTAAACTCATGATTTTCATCGCTTTCTGCTAAAGATAACCCACAACCACATGTATAAACTATTTTATGCTTTTCTGAATCAGCTTGCTTTATCTCTGTCTTGTATGGCTTTTTACAATCATGTGGCAACTTTGCGAAATCAGCCCATTTTGCAAGATGTTTTGTTAATATTATTAAATCAACTACATCTATTTTTCCATCTAAGTTTAAATCTGCTGCTTCTTTATCTATTTCTTCACTTGGATCTTGTATGTATTTTGTTAATGATAATCTATCTTTAGCTGTAACCTCGCCATCTCCATTTACATCACCGTATATGATTTCTTTTTCATATTCACATTTTGTGCATTTGTCATTTTTTAGTTCATGTGCTTCTGTAACCTGTCCTAAAGATAATCCGCAACCACATGTATAGACTATTTCGTGATTTTTAGCATCACTTTGTTTTATCGCTGTAGTGTATGGCTTTTTGCAATCGTGTGGCAACTTTGAAAAGTCAGCCATTCCGAAAATATTATTCATTATTATAAATGCATCTGCAATGTCTATTTTTCCATTCAAATTAACATCTGCGGCGTTTTTATCTATATTTGCGACCTCACCCTTTAAATATTTTGATATAAGTGATACATCATCCGATGTAACTTTTCCATCTCTATTCGCATCACCATATAAAATTGTTAATTCGTGTTTACAACCTGTGCATACTTTATTTTTATATGTGTGCTCATGTGGCAATTCTTTTATATCTTTATTAACATACGCTTTTAGTACTATTGCATCAATTACATCAACATTGCCATCTTGATCTAAATCTAAATATTTATCTGCATTTTTTCTAATTTCATAAGGAATTTCATTTGCATAATCTTCTGGGAAGATTGAGTAATTTTGTAAAAGTAGTGCATCTTCTTTCGTAATCTTGCCATCTCCATTTACATCGCCAATACTAAATGACTCAAGTTCACCTATCGCAATTTTTTGAAACACATTATACATAAGTTGTGAAACTTCTGCTCTTGTTAAATTACCTTGTGGATCAAAACGTCCTTCTTTTCCTCTCATTATTTCATTTTTTACAGCTATTGCTACATATTTTTTAATGCCTTCTGAAATTTCACCACTATCTGAAAATTTGTTTAATAGCGTATAATCAGGTTTTTCATTTTGAAGCCCTTCTGCTTGGACAACTGCTACAGCTACATCTTCTCTTACTGATGCTTCAGTTGGTCTAAAAAAGTACTTTCCATTGTTTTCATATCCAGTTAAATATCTACTAGCCCTATATATGTAATCTTTTGACCATCTATCTTCTTCGATATCTACAAATTTTATGTTTGTTGTATTTCCTGCTATTTTTAGTGTTTCTACTAATATTTTTGCAAATTGTTCTCTTGTTACGCTTTCATCTGGTCTAAATGTTCCATCTTCGAAACCATTTAGCACTCCTTTTACTGCCATTTCTTCTACTACGGTTTTTGCCCAGTGTCCTTCAATATCGCTAAATGTTGTAGCGGCGAATGACAATGTTCCTAATGTAACCATAACAAATGAAATTATCGCTGTTACGATTACTTTCAACTTCTGGTTCATCAAAATTCCCCCTTAATATAAATTTTTAAAACTTACACTTATTTTATTATAACTTATTAGACATAAATAAGCAATATTTTCCATATATTTGTTGGGTTCATTTTTACCATCTGGATTTATGCTTGCGTGGTATTCTTCTCACACACTCTCTGTCAATGCAAATATTCACCACGCATTTTGACATTTTTAAGATAGTTTTTAAATTATTATAATTTTTTAAATTTGTTTTACTAATAATTTCCAGCTCAGTTTTTTCAAATTTTCTCTTTACTTTTTTAGTTATACCAAAAAGCGTAGCATATATTAAACATTGTTCAAAAAATTTAGTGTCTAATGTTGTTCCATTTGAAATCTTTGCATAATTTTCTAAATAGTTTTTAAACTCTTTTATTCTAATCGCATCATCTAGAATAAGTTTGTATTCATTTTCTTTTTGCTTTAAGATACTACTAAACCAGTTATATAAATACTTACTATTTTTTCTAGCGCATCGCTTCAACTCTCTTTTAGTTAAAGTGCCATCCTTGCTCGGTATCATTATTCTATAATACAATTCCTTTTCTAATTCGTTTTCAAAACTTTTATTTAAAATAATATCTTCTATTTTGCAGCCTTCATATAACAGAGGAAACTCACCATATTCTGCAATTAATCCGCCTATCTTATTACCCTCTATTGTTATTTTTCCATCAATAACCCACTTTAATAATATTGCGTCCAAGATATCCGTTCTGCTTTTTAGCATGCCATATTGGTACGCAATATAATATATAGAAAAAATATATTCTGTATCTATTCCATTAGTGCTATATTCTTTATACTTTTTTATTTGCATTCTTTCTTTTTTACTCGTTTTTCTTCCTATTGAACCGATAATTTTTTCAAGCACTATTATAATTGTTACACACGATACTGTAAAAGTTAAGGGAAACATGTATTCATTTGAAACAATCGTCACTCCTATAGTTGCTAAGTTGCTAGCAATTGTAGGGACAAATAGTGGTGCAAACCATAGGAAAGTATAAGTTAAACTGTTCTTTATATCTGTTTTTTTCAGTATATACCTTTCATATGCTATGAAATATGTAACTAACAATACGATACATATGCCCAAAAAATAGTTTTCCAGCTGTCATTCCTCCCTTCATTTATTAAGACTTATAATTTTATATATTTTCTAACAATTTTTGTTTCTCCGCCTTTTAATTGATTGTGTTTGCCTATCTTTTACGGAACACATCTAAACATACTCCACTTTTTATAAGCTAATTTTGCCATCTACTTATGTAGTCATTTTATCACAAAATTAGCTATTTTTCTATATTTTTCTAGCTTGTAAGTTCTTATAATACTTTGTTAAGTTACGTTTGTTACGTTACTTTTCTTAAGGTAAACATAATATTGACAAATTTGCTTAAATATGCTATAATACACGATGTAAGTAATTCAATTATATTATACAACCTTAAGGAGGGTTTCACAATTATGAACAACAACTACTTCAACAACAAGCGGTATCTGACCAGCGCTCGTACTTTACCGGACGGTTGCGCATTGCGGTTCACTTTCCCCAACGGCTATGCCGCTAGCGTCTCAAGAGACTCCGTAAGTTACGGTGGTTCTCAAGGACTATGGGAAGTTGCCGTTATACACGGTAAAGAGTTTGTCTATGACACTCCTATCACCGATGACGTCCTCGGTTGGCAGACCGACGATGATGTCGAGCAGGTTCTCAAACGGATTCGTGAACTTCCAAAGCGCGTTAACTAACAACCAACGAGGGAGACCCTCACCACCAAGAGTTAATTCTCGAGGTGGTTTTTTTATCTTATCTCTTCCACATAATATATATATTCAAGCGTACTTAGTGCTTTTATTATTTCACTATGTTTTTTGTATTTTTTTAGTTCTTTACTGTCTATTGTTATTGATATTGAATATACGCTAAGGCCTGAGTTTATATATGCTGGATTTAGTTCGATGTCATCTATTCTAAGTCCCAATTTTCTGATTGTTGTTACAAAGTCTTGTAGATAGCTTTTGTTTTTTAATTCTAGATGGATTTCAAAATGATTTGAACTATCTTTCAGTGTTGCTTCGAATTTTGGAAATATGTATAGTATGCATATTAGTGCTATAAATGATACTGTTGTTACTGTGTATAATCCTGCACCTATTGAAAGCCCTATTATTCCGGCAGTCCACAAGCCAACTGATGTTGTTAATCCTTTTATTTGATTTTTTGATGTGAATAGTATTGAGTTTCCACTAAGCATTGCTGTGCTTATTATTGTTGCTGTTGATAAGAACGCAAATACTACTCCAAAATCTTGCATTAAATATAAGTCTATTAACATTGCTATTGTTGAAGCAAGCGATACTAATATGAATGTTCTTAATCCTGCTGAGTGTCTTTTTATTGAACGCTCACAACCTATTATTGCTGAAAATATAATTGATATTATTATTCTAAATATTATCGCTCCTGCTCCAAGTTCTGATGACCAATCGCCAAGCATTGTAGCTATCGGATCTTCTAACATATAATACATTTTTCTCTCCTTTTCTGCCTTCTCTTCGGCTTATCTTCTATTATTTTTTCTTATTGCTCCGAAGTGATGCATATTGTTCTTCGGCAGCATCTAGAAATGCTTGCTCTTCATCCGACAATACATTTTCACCATGTTCAGGTAATTCTTCTTGTATTTTGTGTATTCTGTCTATTAAAAGTTCTATTTCTGTTTTCTTTTCTCCCTCTTCTGTAACTTCGCTTTCTGGCACTAGGTCTTCTAATTTATCGCTATATGATTTTGATAAATATAGTGCAAGCTTTGCACAACCTGGTCCTATTAGCTCATAAAGTACACTTGATGCTAGTATTATTGTTTGTAGTGCATTTCCTATTTCCCCTCCTAATGTTCTAGCTCCAAGTGCTGCAAGACCTATTGCAACTCCCGCTTGAGGAATTAGTGCAAGTCCTAAATAGTTTCTAACCTTACTATCTTTTTTTGTAACTAAACATCCTAAATATGCACCTAAATATTTTCCAATTATTCTTACTATAAAATATAATACACCCACGGTTAAAAGTGATACGCTTCCGACTGCTGATGATGTATTTACAAGTGCATCTAGTTTAAAACAGATACCTGATCTTACGAAAAATAATAATAGAATTGGTGGACTAAAGTAATTTAATTGTTTAAATAATTTATCATCATTTGTTATATTTATATATATCATTCCCATTGACATACAACCTAATAGTGGCGAAACATCAAGTAATGCACATATTCCACAAAATGCAAATAGTAATGATATAAGTATTATAAGTCTATTATCTGTTGAACGTTTTTGAGGCATTAAAAGTTTCATCACGACACCAAACAATGCTCCTGCTAATAAAACAACGATATTTGTTGCTATTGGTATCATTATATTCCTTATGCTGAATGCTCCTGCACCTGGCGCTATTGCAAGTGCAATTGATATTGCGACGCTATATAGTATTAAACCTACAACATCGTCTAGTGCAACAACTTGCAACAGTGTATCTACGAAGTCGCCTTTTGCACCTGTTTGTCTTATTGTCATAACAGTTGATGCTGGTGCAGTTGCAGACGCAAGTGCAGCAAGCACAAGTGAAAATGCCAAGTCTAAGCCCAAAATAAAATACGTTAAGCAAAATATTAAAATCGATGCCAAGACAGATTCTAATATTGTTATTATTACAACTTTTGCTCCATTTTTTTTGAGCGTTTCAAATTTAAAGAACTCGCCTGTGCTAAAAGCTATAAACGCAAGTGCTATGTCTGCCAAAAATTCCATTCCATCTGTAACTATACTTGGTACTAAGTTTAAGCAAAATGGCCCAAGTAAAATTCCTGTTATAATATAAGCCGTTACATTCGGCAATTTTAATAGCTTTGTGATTCTAGTCATTGCAAAGCCAAAAAACAGCATAAATGCTATTGATATTACGACTGATGCAACCGATGATGAACCTGCAATTATGCTATGTAATGCTCCAAGCATTATATCTCCTCCTTATTTTGATATATTTAAAAATATATGCCTTTCATGTTTGTATTAATTCATTTTTAATACACAAATTTATATTTATTCTATATTCATTCTAACATTAATTTATATTTAGGGCAAATGTTTAAATTTGGTGGCAAATAAAATTTTAAAGACGGAGATAGTAGATTTCCTTTCTTTACCTCCGTCCCTTATTTTAAAATTTTTATTTTACGCACTCTGCTAGTATTTCATTTAATCTTTTTTCTTGCCCAGTAAGATATAGATATCCTATCAAAGCTTCAAAACCTGTTGCATATTTATATACTATTACATCTGCATTTTTAGCTGTTGAATGTGGATTAGAGTTCCTTCCTCTCCTTACTATGTCTAGCTCTTCTTCTGTAAGATTTGGTTCTAGTCTTTCTAATATTTCTGCTTGTCCCTTTGCACTTACATATTTGATGCTTTTTTTATGTAATAAACCATTTTTGCATAAGCCTTGTCTTATAACATATTCTCTTATATATTTTTCATACACAGCATCACCCATATATGCAAATACAAGTGGAGACATTTGCTTTATATCACTTTCTGTTATCATTTTTTCACCTCATTATTCTAATGTTATTAAGCCTATCTTTCCAGTTCTAAAATCATCTAAAATTATATTAGCAACCTTTGTGTAATCTACTTCTCCGCCTCTTACCAAACAGCCTCTTTTTCTTCCTATTTCCTCCATTAGTTCAACTGTCATTTCATATGTGAAGTTTTCATCTATTTTATATCTTTCATAAACATTCTTTTTATATTTTAATACAAGTTCTTCAAGAAGGCTAAGTGCTAATTCTTCAACATCTAATATTTCATCTTTTATTGTACCGATGTATGCCAAATGTCTTGCTGTTATCGCATTATCAAACTTTGGCCACAATACACCTGGTGTATCTAATAATTGTATTTTATCATTTAATCTTACCCATTGATTTTTTCTTGTAACACCTGGTTTGTTGCTAACTTCTGCAGTTTGCTTTCCTGCTATTTTATTTATAAAGGTTGATTTTCCAACATTAGGTATGCCAACTATCATTGCTTTTATTGAAATTCCAGTTCTTCCCTTAGCTGATTGCTTTTCTATCTTGTCTTTCATTAGTGATAATGCTGCTTCTACAACATCATTTACCCCTTTTCCTTTGTTGCTATCCGCAATTATAGCTGTTTGGTTATTGGATTTTAACTTTTGAACCCACTTTTTATTTGCATCACTATCTGCCAAATCCGCTTTGTTTAAAACAACTATTCTAGGTCTGTCTCCTATTATTTCGTTTAGTATTGGATTTCTACTTGCTACTGGTATTCTAGCATCTATTATCTCTATAACCACATCTACAAGCTTTACACTTTCTGATATTTCTCTTCTGGCTCTAGCCATATGACCAGGATACCAGTTGATACTCGTAGATGGTAAACTTTTTGTATCTTCGTTAATTTTTTTATTTTTTCTCATTTCTCTTTTTTGATACATATCCATTATTTATCACTTCCATTCTCTATCATTCTTGTTTCATTAATCTCTTCTTTATTATTAAAAGCAATTTCAATCATGCAATACTTACTCATTCGTCCCTCCAATTAATTTTTGATCATCTAATTTCGTTATACCTATTATATTATTATCGCTTGCTAAAATAGTTATTTGTCTTTTAGCAGTTTCATTTAATTTTTCTAATCTATCTTTTTGACCAATATTATTTTCTATCATACTGGCATTTAATACCTCTAAATTAGATAAGACAACTAAATGTAAAATATCTGTATAATCTCTTATATTACCCTCCAATTTTGGATTATTTTCTCTCCACTCTTTTGCAGTCATTCCAAACAATGCTACATTTATTACATCTGCTTCGTTAGCATAAACAAAAACTTTTTGTTTATCTGTTAAAGTAGGAACTAAATTTTCTTTAATACTATCAGTATGTATTCTATAATTTGTTTTTGATAAGCTTCTTCTAACAGACCATTCTATTTTTTCTTGATATGTTTCATTATATTTTAATCTTTCAAATTCTTGAATCAAATATAATTTAAATGCGGGATCTATCCAAGACGCAAATTCTAAGGCAATATCTGGATGCGCAAATGTGCCACCATCATATTTTCCTCTTTTACTTACAAAACCTTTAGCATTTGTAGTACTTATCCATCTAGAAGGACTCATTGTAAAAGAATTATTTGCAGAGTCATTTTTAAACTCGCGAGATTCCGCTAGTTTAAAATTTTCATTAAACAGTTCTTCCCAAAGTGAATAAAAATCAAAAGAACTTTTATTGCTCATCCACTTAATAACAACATCACCAGGATTATCAGGATTTTTGTATCTTGCCAAATCTGTTAAAGATATATAATCTATATTATCAACTCTCATTACGTTTATCAAATTATCTTTTACATTCATTTTTGTTGTAATTTTATTATTCATATATTATCCTTCCTTTCTATTTTATATTTTAGATGCTGCAAGAAAAATATATATCTGTTATTTTTTGATAAAACCTTCTCTCACTTGAACGAATATTCCTAATTCTTTCAAGTATTTCCTCAAAATAATCTTCTCCAAATATGTAATTAGGATTTTTTAATCTTTCATCATCCATAACTACACCTTTTATCATATATTCTTTTAATATTTTAGTAGCCCAAATTCTAAAGTTGGTTGCTTTTTTTGAATTTACTCTATATCCAACTGCAATAATCATATCAAGGTTATATATCTTTACAGGTTTTTCAGAATTATCAACGTCGGTTTTTCCGACGGTATTATTTTCTTCATTCTTTTCTCCTTTCAACTATTCACATTTTAACATAAGAGCAAGCGATTTTCAATAAATTCGCTTGCTCTTCATTTATACTTTATTAAATATTATCTTTTTTTCTTTCATTGATATTTTGACAATTTCATAACCATATTCTTGCAATTCTTTTTTATATTTTAAGAATGAGTGATCTATTTCAAATCCTAAAATATTTTTAATTTCTTCATATGTTAGCTCATAATGTTCTTTCTTATTTGCATATATGTATTCCCATAAAGGCTTATATTTGCTCATATGCCACCCTCTTTTTTACATATTTCTGATATTTTTTTCATTGTGTTTGCAGTTCTTATGGTAATTTTATCTTTTATACTTATATTTACTCCTCTTAATAATGCTATATATTTCATATATCAAGCCTACTTTCTGCTTAGTAATAAGTATCTATTTTTTCATGACCTTTTTTGCCCATGTCTTTTCGTGACATTTTGGACATTTTAAATATCTTGTTGTTCCCATATGAAGCGAAAATATTACTTCTTTGTATGTTGGAACAAATCTATATTTGCACTCCTTGCACTCATAATAGCCTGCATCTAATTCGATTTTTACCATCATAAAACACACTGCTATAAAAAATGCTGTTGAGGCAGCTATTATTATTCCACCTATCAATTTTTCTTTTAGCAATAGCACTGCTAAAAGTACTATACCTATGTAAAACGCCGTACTCGCTATTAGCACTATCCACATTGCTGTAAGTAATTTTTTGTTTTTTAGCTCATCTTGACTTGCAAGCTCTAGTAACAATTCTTCTGTTTTTTTGTCATGTTCTTTCATATCAATCATCTCCCCACTTAACAATTCATTTACACTTATTTTTAGTTCACTGCACAAATCTAACATTATAGATGAATCAGGTAACGATTTTCCGTTTTCCCATTTTGATATTGCCCTATCTGTAATGTTTAGTTTTTCTGCCAATTGCATTTGAGTTAAATTGTTTTTCTTTCTACATTCTGCTATAAATTTTCCGATTTTAATTTGATCCACTAAATTTCCCTCCTTATATCTCAAGTGTAAAATGTTGCTTTTAAAAAATCTACATACCGTTGGTTGAGTGGAGATATCAACCAATGGTTGTTTGGTTTAGGCTCTTACGTAATCAATGATTTGCTGTAAGTTTGACTCAGAAACAAAATTTTCACCGTACTTAAATAATTTTATCATTTCTTGATTTTCTGGCTTATTGTCTATCTCCATCATTTTTCCAACCCACATAAAAAGCTTCTTTGTAAAGTATCCTAATTTGTCATAATTCAATCCACCTCTTAAATAAAATAATGGCTTATCTAATTTATTTTTTGTAGCCAAACTAGCTATGTATGCATCTTCCTTTGGATATATTCCGACTGCTCCTACGCATTTAACATTGTATTTTTTCACTTTAGCTAGACCTTTTATTTTAGTAGCCGCTATCCATCCTAGAAATATAATTTCATCGTTTCTTTTAAGCTGTTTTCTCGCTTCTTTAGCAGTTAATGCTGGAACTTTGATTTTCTCACTTAACATTTCGGCATATTGCTTAGTATGACCTGTACTACTTTCATATACAATTGCTTTTAACATTTTTACTACCTCTCTTTAATCAAATTGTGTTTGCCAATCTTGCTTATTCTATTTTTTCGCATCTTACTTGCAAGTTTTAATAAACTTCTATGTATGCTTTGCAAGTCCATTTGAAAATCTTTTTGCTTTAGTTGGATTGCCTGTGTCAAATATAGTTTTTTTCATGGTTAATCTTCTTTTTTCTTTTAATTTTACTTTTTTTACCATATCTAATATTTTTCTAATATCTATTGTTCATTTATATAAGTCCATTTACAGTATAAATTTTATTACACTTTATATGCTTTTTCAACAAGTCTGTAAATTTGAGGACATATTTACAATATTTGTAGCTTTACATAGATTACATAAAAACGTTACAATTATATTGTACGAGACTAAGACTAATGAAGGAGGTTTTAATTATGTCAAATACAAAACTTAAGTTATTAACATGTCTGACACTTGCATTTTCATTTCTATTCTTTGCATGTTTAACTAATGTCTCTATGGCGAGTTATTCTAGCAGTTATGCTGAACCACACGTATTAGTTCGCAAAGGTTCAAGTGGCAACTCAGTTAAGTGGGTTCAAGATATGCTAAATCATTCTCGGCTATAACCTATCTATTGATGGTATATTTGGCACAAAGACATACAATGCTGTTATTAGTTTTCAAAGAAACAAGGGGCTTGTAGTTGATGGTATTGTTGGAGCAAAAACCCGTAGCGCATTAAAAAACGCTTCTACATCTTCTGTTTCTTCAGGCACGATAAATGCATACAGATATGTAACAACTAATGTTAACTTTAGAAACGGTCCAGGAACATCTTATTACAGCAAGGGAATTTTAAGTAAGAACACCCAAGTGTATGTTTACCAAATCAGAAAGGATGGTTGGGCATATGTAAAACATAACAATTCTTATGGATATATTTATTCAAAATATTTGTCTACAAATCAAGTAAGTACTGTAACGCAGTCAACTTCCTTACCTGCATTTTCTAGGACAAATACATCTATTACTGGAATAGCTAAAGCATGTAAATCTTACATTGCTCAAAATAACTTTGTTTATAGCCTTGCTGCAGGTGCTAGAACTATCCCAATGGATAAAAGCAAGCTATATAATGGTAACTATTGTGTTGACTGCAGTTCTTATGTTTCATGGGTTCTTTATGAATATGCTTTAATAAATGGCAAAACAAGTATGCAGAACTATTTTAATTATCAAAGAAACAGTGGCACTTTTGCAAGTATAGGTGCAAGCGGTGGAAATAGTTATTTATCAGTAGTATCTTCAAAAGGAAATTCAAATGTAGATTTATCAAAAGCAAAGGCTGGAGATATTTTAGTAAGTCCTGGACATGTTGAAATTTTTAGCTCTTACACTACAATTGGAAATAATGTAAGTATAAAAGTGTATAACTGTGGTTCTAATTCAAGCATAAAATATGCTGGTCTTACAACCTCTGCAACAAGAAACATAAGTGAAATAACATATATATTAAGAGTAAAATAGGAAAAATCAAAATTTTTTATTTTCATTTTTGACTATTTTTAAATAATGTAAAAAAATACCCCTCAGCATAATAAATGAGCTAAGGGGTATTCTTTATACAACAAAGAGAGCATTCATAATGAATACTCTCTTTTGGGATTATTAAGCTTCGATTGCAAGCTTTGCAAGTCGGATTGCTCCGTCCTTAGACATTGCTGCACCAATAAATCCATTTGGGTGACAGAAAGTAGCATCACTTACTCCTGTCAATTCTTGGAGTTCTTTTGCCGGAGCTCCCCACCATTCCTTAGGTGTAGATTTGCGAACGGCAAAATTACCCAGACTTTCAGGGACGGCTTGCCAATTAAAGCCTCCTCTGTTAGAAGGAAATACTACAAACAGTATTTCTGCTGCCTTCGGATTATCAGAAGCAAACAACGCATCCTGCCACGGCACGAATGTCTCCAGAACCATAATATGGTCTTTGGAATTTTCAATCGCCGCCTCAACTATCCCAATGGCTTTAACCTTTGAAATAGTATTCGACAGAAGCCTATCGAAGATTCTCTTTGCCTCGTCAACGGCCTTTACAAAAGCCTCATCCGGTGTTTCTGTGCTGTCCCATGCAGGATTGAAACTTGAAATGATAGCAGAAATCGTCATAGGCTTGACCACAGCTTCACATCTTGGTATTGCACCGCAATCAATTGCATCGATACCAGATATCAACTGCTCATCAATCAGCCGCCATACGTTTTCTACGTCTTCGACCTCTTTCAAGAGTTCTTTACCAAACTCTCTCCAGATAAGTCCACACGAAGCGTACGGTACGCCGTTTTCTCTTGCGCCATTTCCTCCACGCTGATGATGGTCATATTTACCTCCACCAATGTCGAGTACAATAGTGCCATCGGGAAGGTCATTCGGAACCTTAAAGACCCTTGAGACCTTCATCTCCCGGCCGAAAATTTCCGAAAGAATGGCAACTGCCATTACCTCATCTGCATGGAACACACCTCCATGAGTTACAACCTGAGCTTCTGCGGGGTTCTTCGTAATAATAATGTTTTCCATAACATTATCCTCCTAGAATTAAATTATGTGCTGTTTCTAATATATTTTATAACTAATGGTATATATCATTTCAACCATGTTAATAAAAGAATAGAAACAACTAAAAAAATTTGCATACAAATGATATTATACAATACTTAACATAATTTGTCAACTAGCATTTTATTTTTTCTTTATTCACCCTAATACTGCTCCCCAAAAGCTATACTCAAAATTTATTTTACCTCTTCCAAAGCCCTTGCCAATTGGTCTCCACAAGATGTTCCTTTTGTACCACAATTTATTCCCTTTAATAATTTAATAACCTTTTCCTTTGGTTGTCCCTCCACAAGAGCTGCTACAGCCTTTAAATTTCCATTACAGCCTCCTGTAAATCTTACATTTTTAACTATTCCATTTTCTATTTCAAATTCAATTTTTCTTGAACATGTTCCATTTGTTTCATAAGTATATTTCATTTTTACTCTCCTTTTATATTTTGGTGTGTCCATTAATTTTATGGAGCACGCCTAAGCTTAAGCTGAATTTTTGCAGCATATTTTATTCTTTCATAAATTAATTTACACTACCTTATATTTATTTTGAGGCATTTGGAATAATTTATTTGCAATAGATTAAAATTTTTATATTTTCTCTTTTCCATTGCCATAAATACCCTGCCATTAATACTAGCAAATTTATTTTACTTTTCAGGATAAGTATTGTCAAGAGACCAAAATTTTATATAATATAATGTGATATAATATAACACGCTGTAATTAATATAAATATAAGTACATTAACGATTGCCTTAATTTTCACAAAGAAATTGATGCGTTATCTTAAAAAATATAAATTATTTTAGTTTTCGACAAATTTCGACAAAATATAATCCTTATAACTATTAAAATTGAAATATATTTTAATTTAAAGGAGGAATTGTTATGTCAAGATATGTTGAAAAAAATTTAGGAAAAGACGAAGAAATTGTTGGAAAAGGAGAAGTACATAAGATATGTCTTTTGCCACACATTTTACTATGCTTTATTTACATTGGTTTTTTTACCATTTGGGCCGCTATTATCAGAATATGTACTACCGATTTAGCTTTCACAAATAAGCGATTACTTGGAAAAGTAGGCCTAATTAACACCAAAGTATTGGATACGCCACTTAATAAAATTAATAATGTTTCAATTGAACAAGGTTTGGGCGGAAAACTATTTGGATATGGTACAATTGTTGTTTCAAGTTCTTCAGCTCAGTATAATTTTAAAGGAATTAAAAATCCTGAAGTATTTAGAAGTAGATTAATGGAACAAATTGATAAATTTGATGAAGACAGAATCAAAAAGCAAGCTATGGAAATGGCAAAAGCAATGAAAGAAAACAATTAAAGTTGTTAAAAAAAAGATAGGTGATGAAATTAGATGAACAGTAATAAGCCAAAGATAACTCGTCTAATGCTATTAGGTTTAATAATACTTTTACCTTTTATAATTATGATGAAAAATAGTTTTTCTGACTTGCAACAAAGTAAATTAGAAGATACTCTACTAACAAGTGAAAATTATACATCTGCTTCAAGTATTGTAGAGAAGGCTATCGATTGTTTAAAAAGTGGAGATATTGTTTCTATGGAAAATTTATTAAGTAGTGATTGTGAATTTTATAACATCAGTACTAAATATTCCTTAAGCTCATGCTTAGAAAATTTATCTGAGTATGAAAGTTGTTGGTATGAAGAACGTGGAAACTCAATAGGAGATGAAAAAACATATAGAATATATTGGAATGGATACAACCTAGATAATGCTCAACAAATAATAACACTAATTTTAAAGAAAAAAGTGACTCAATCAGAAATCACTTATGAAATTAAAAATATTATTTTATCTAATAATACTATTTAATATTTTGTCTTCCAGCAAAAATTCGATATAATTATAAATATTAAATAAAAAAGGATAACGATTGGAACTATAGCAAGATTAAAGTGAAAGGAAAGAATTTATGGAAGAAAATAATGAACTAATAAAATTAGAAGAAAAATTAAAAGCAATTGAACATAAAGATAACTCTTTGAAAAGACTAGATATGTCATTTGGTAAGCACATCGAATTGAAGGAATATAAGAAGAGCCATCTTCTTGCCTATTGGATAGCTGATTTTTCAGAATACCACGATGTTGAACGAAATTTTGATTATAGTAAATTAAAAACATTTAAACGCGGAGACATAATAAAAGTTAATTTAGGCTTTAATATAGGTAGCGAATTAGGCGGTTTACATTATTGTGTTGTTTTAAACAAATACGACAACCCACATTCGAAAGTACTGAATGTTATCCCACTAACCTCAAAAAAGGATAATAAAAAATATGATTCAAAAGCTTGTATCGATTTAGGAGACGAAATTTACACGCTACTAAATAACAAATTTGAAAAAGATTTAAAAGAATGCGAAAAAGAATTACAAACCGTAAAAGACCTCCTTACTGCTACCCCGTCGTCATCCCAAAATGAACGATTAAATAGTCTTTCAATGAAGCTAATGTATTTAGGAAAAATAAAAGAAGAATTGCAAAAGATGAAACACGGTTCGATTGCAAAAATTGACCAAATCACAACCGTTAGTAAAATCAGAATATTCAACACTAAAAACAATATATTACTTGGCATTACAGCTACGAACCGAACTCTAGACCTAATAGATAGCAAAATAAAGAAGCTATATACAAAATAATTTTGTATAATTTATTTGACAATGAGCATATTATATATTATAATCTAATTATAACTTAGCCACTTGTTATGTTAAGTAACGAGTCGGTCATAATAAGATTTAGAGTGTCTCATTGCAGACACTCTTTTTTATTTCAAAATAAATTATAAAAAAGATAACATATTAACTTGGCGGAAGGCATGTTATCTCTTCTCTATTCACAAATGATAACCCACTTGTAAGATAACTACATTTTAAGCTATTTTTTATCCTCTTACAAGTGGAACAAATATTCTAACTCTAGGAGGTATTTTTATGTCTAAAAGAAATTATAACGGTGAAGGAACTGTTTATTATCACCCAAAACTCAAAAGATGGGTTGGACAGTTCACAGACCCTTTTACACACAAAAGAAAAGCCTTATATGATAAAGATGAAAAAGCACTTAGGAAAAAACTTAGACAAGCTATAAATGATGCAGAAAAAGGAAAATTTGTTGAAAAATCAAAGGATACCATACCCGAAATTGCAGAGCGAATTATTGAACGCAAGCATCAAGCCAATATTACTGGTTCTTCTGCTTAACTTAGAAGCTTAGGAACTCTTGCTATTATTAAAAAATCCGAACTAGCAGACATATTCCTATTCAAAATGTTACTAAAGATGATTTGCAAGACTTTTTCTTTACTTTAAAAGACTATTCTAATTCGTACATATTTAAAATATATCAAATTGTTAAGATATCTTTTGAGGAGGCTATAAAAGATGAATTGATTGTTAAAAATCCTATGATATATGTTATAAAGCCAAAGTCCAATAAGCAAGATAAAAAAGTAGAGGCTCTCACACTGGAACAACATCAGCTCTTTATCAAGTCACTTGAAAACGAAAATTACAAGAATATATTTTTAATAGCAATAAATACGGGTATGCGTTGTGGTGAAATTCTAGCTTTAAAACCTAGTGACATTGACTTAGATAATAAAATCATAAAAGTGTCGAAAACTATCACCAGAAATGATTATGACAGCTATACAATTAAAGACGGTGGTAAGACATATGCTAGCACGCGTGAAATTCCTTTTGATAACGATTTAAAGCAAGTACTGATAACTTCTATAAATGAAATGAAAAATAACGAATTGGGGCTCTTATTTGCATTAGACGGAAAGATTATTCGTCCCACTTCTCTTAACTTGGTTTTCAAACGAATTCGCAAGGACTTAAAGTTTGAAGGTAGCTATAATTTTCATATGTTACGTCATACGTTTGCTACTAGGTGTATTGAAAGTGGTATGCCTGCTCATGTTCTACAAAAATTATTAGGTCATACCGGTGTATCTGTTACGATTAACACATACACTTCAATATTTGACAAATATAAAAAAGAAGAATTTAACAAGTTTCTAGAATATAAAAGATTAAATAACATTTAGTAGGTTTTATGCCTACTTTTTTATTGCAAATTTTACTGCAATTTACAGCAATTTATAGCAATTATCAGCAATTCGTAGCAACTAAAAACAACTAATAAAAAGCCTTGTAAGTACTGATATATCAACAAGATATAACAAAATAGCCATTTTGAAGATTTACTTCAAAATGGCTATCAAATGGTGCGGGTGAGAGGACTTGAACCCCCACGTCTGTGACACTAGATCCTAAGTCTAGCGCGTCTGCCAGTTCCGCCACACCCGCATGTCGTTTCGACATTTTCAATATTAGCACATTTTTATCTAATCTGTCAATATTTATTTTGCAATTTGCGAATTTTTTAGGAGGAGAGCTTATTATGTTCTCCTCCTATTATTTTATATAACAAAAACTTGTTAAATTTTTTCATTTATAACTAATTGCATCACATATTTGCTTAGCATTTTAAAAGCTTTCAAACTAAAAATCCTTGTTTTCTAAATACTCTTTTTCTTATTCTTCATCTTTTAACGTGTTTATTTTAAATGCTTTAAATAATTCAACTATTGCTACTGGTGATATTATTAAAAGTGTTACTAATTCTATGTCGTTTAGTGGTAGTTGTGTTACTTCAAATATATTTTGCAAGAACGGTACATTTAAAACGATTATCATCAATAGCATTGATATTAGCGTTGCACCTATCAATGTTCTATTTGTTAATAGTCCAACTTTAAATATCGATTTTTTATTAGAACGCAAATTGAACACATGAGTCAATTGTGACATCGCAAGCACTGCAAAAGCCATTGTTTGTGCTGTTTTGCCTACATTTGTTATTTCTCCATTTGCATCTACTAATGCATCAAATTTGAAGCCACAGCCTATGCAAAATGCAAGAAGCGTTATCGCTCCAACCATTATACCTTGATATACTATTCTCCATATCATGCCTTTTGTGAATATGTTTTTATTTTTCTTAGCTTTTCTCTCCATTATATCTTCTTCTGCTGGATCTACGCTAAGTGCAAGTGCTGGAAGGCTATCTGTTACCAAGTTTATCCATAATATGTGTATTGGCATTAGTGGCTCAATTGCCCAGCCTAGCATTGTTCCTACAAATAATGTTATTATTTCGCCTATGTTTGATGATAACAAATATGCTACTGCTTTTAATATGTTATCATATATTCTTCTTCCCTCTTCAACTGCTGATACTATTGTTGCAAAGTTATCATCTGTTAATACTACATCTGCAGCCTCTTTTGCCACATCTGTTCCGACAATTCCCATTGCGGCGCCTATATCTGCTGTTTTTAATGCTGGTGCATCATTTACACCATCGCCTGTCATTGCTACAACCTCGCCATGTGATTGCCAAGCTTTCACTATTCTTACTTTATGTTCTGGTGATACTCTTGCATATACTGATATATCTTTTACATTCTTTGCAAGTTCTTCATCTGACATTTTTTCTAGCTCGGCCCCTGTGACTGCTTTATCCCCATCATTTAATATTCCTATTTGTTTAGCAATTGCTACCGCTGTTATTTTGTGGTCTCCTGTTATCATTACAGGTCTTATGCCTGCTGTTTTACATTTATGAACGGCTTCTTTTACTTCTGGTCTTGCTGGGTCTATCATTCCAACCATTCCTATAAATACTAGGTCATTTTCTAATGTTGCTATTTCATTTTTATTTGGAACATTATCTATTTTCTTATATGCCATTGCAAGTACTCTTAGAGCATTTGTTGCAAGTTCTTCGTTTACTCTTCTTATATAGTCTTTGTGTGCTTCTGTTATAGCCACTGGAGTTCCATCTAACAAAATTTTAGAACAACGCGCAAGCAGTTCATCTACTCCACCTTTTGTATAAACCATTAAACTGTTTCCATTTTTGTTTACTGTTGTCATTAGCTTTCTTTCTGAATCAAATGGAATTTCTTCAACTCTTTTATTTGAATTTTCTATTTCTGTTTTTATGAAATTACTTTTTATTCCTAAGTCTACAAGTGCTGTTTCTGTAGGGTCTCCAGTAACTTTATATTCATTGCCATTTTGTGCCATTTTTGAATCATTACAAAGTATCATTGAATTTAATAATAATGCATAATGATCATCTACATTGTTATATTTTTCTTTTGCATCAAATGTTTCATTGTTATAAAATATTTTTTCAACCGTCATTCTATTTTGAGTCAATGTTCCTGTTTTATCTGAACATATAACCGTCGCACTACCAAGTGTTTCAACTGATGGAAGTGTTCTTATAATAGCATTTCTTTTTACCATTCTTTGGACACCTATTGAAAGTACGATTGTAGATATCGCAGGTAATCCTTCTGGTATTGCTGCAACCGCAAGGCTTACCGCTGTCATAAACATTGATAGCAAGTCCTTTCCATGAACAAGCGAACCAACTGCAAAAATCACTAAACAAATTACAAGAGCAGCTATTCCTAATGTTTTACCTAAAGCTTCAAGCCTTCTCTTTAATGGTGTTTCGCTTTCATCCACAGAGTCTAACATCTTTGCTATTTTTCCCACTTCTGTATCCATTCCAATTGCTGTAACTATTCCTTTTCCTCTTCCGTATGTTACCATACTGCTTGAAAATGCTAGGTTTGTCCTATCTCCAATCCCTACATCTTTCTTTTCTATTGTGTACACAGATTTTTCAACTGGAACAGATTCACCAGTAAGTGCTGCCTCTTGTATTTTTAAATTAACAGCTTCTATTAGTCTTAAATCTGCCGGAACATAGTCCCCTGTCTCTAATATTACTATATCTCCTGGTACAAGTTCTTTTGAACTGATTGTTTCTATTTTTCCTTCTCTTATTACTTTACATGTTGGAGCACTAAGATTTTTTAATGCGTCTAATGATTTTTGTGCCTTTAGCTCTTGTATCACGCCAATTACAGCATTTAAAACAACTATTATTAAGATTATTACTGAATCAGTAAATTCTTTACTAACTAATCCAGAAACAAGTGCTGCAAGAAGCAAAACAATTATCATAAAATCTTTAAATTGCTCTATTATCATTTTCATAACACTTTTTTTCTTTTTTGATGTTATTTCATTACTCCCATAATAGCCATGAAGCTTAGAAATTGCTACTGAATCTAAACCACTTTCTATATTTGTGCCAAGCTCTTTTGCCACTTCTTCAAAAGACATTGAATACCAGTTTTTTTGATCCATTAAAGACCCTCCTTTAAAGATAATATACGTATAAATTATATTAAATATGATTGTTTTAGTCAATTGCTTCACTAAATTTTAAAAATTATTGAATTTTTTTTAATTTAGTGTTAAAATAATTAATTGTATACATTTTATGTTATTAAAGGAGTTTATTTTCTATGAATTCTCAGCCCACCTATGACATTACTGCACACGAACCATCAGATGAAATTCTAAGAAAGATTGAATCAAAAAATGTACCATTCTCCATGCCAGCTAAACTGGTTGGAACTTCTCTTGCTTTATATTATAGAGAAGCCAAATCTCATCCTCTTCTTTCGCATGAAGAATGTATAGAATTATTTAAACGCAAAGAAAATGGTGACGAAAAAGCTCGAGATATTATCGCATCTTCTAATCTTTTTCTGGTAATAAAATTTGCCCACAGATATTCAATTAAATATAGTAGCATATCAGAAGAAGATTTGATTCAAGAAGGTAATATCGGGTTACTCATTGCGATTGATAAATTTGACTATAAAAAAGGGTACCATTTTTCCACCTATGCTAGCTATTGGATTATGCAGACAATAGTAAGAGCAATTGCTGATAAAAGCAGAGTAATTCGTCTTCCGTCATATGTGCACGAGAATATTCACAAGGTTCTTCGAGCAGAAACAATCTTTCTTCAAGAAAATGCCAGACAACCATCGTTAAGCGAACTTGCTGAAATTACCGGCTTATCACAAGAACAAATTATTAAGCTAAAAACTTCTTACGCTGATGTCGTCTCATTGTCAACACTCATTAATGACGAGGAGGATTCTGAGTTGGAAGATTTTATTCCAAATTCTGAGATATCTGATCTTCAAGATGAGTACGAGCATAGAAACCTAAATGCACCTCTTTGTGAAGCAATTTCAGCAACTCTCAGTGAACGCTCGGCATTTATAATAAAGAAAAGATTTGGACTTATTGATGGTATTCCTAGCACTCTAGAAGAAATTGGACAAGAACTTGGCCTATCTCGCGAAAGAGTTCGGCAAATTCTAGAAAAAGGGCTTAGCAAATTAAGAAAAAACAAAGAGTTTTGTAAATTATTTAAAGCATATGCCGAATAATAATATGTAAATGAAAGCAAAAAGAGCAAATTTATTTTTGCTCTTTTTGCTTTCTATCTTCTAATTCACTAAGTACAAGGTTATATCCCTCTTCTTCATTTTCATAGCTTATTTCCTTCGTCTTTATTTTATTTTGCTTACATATCGTATCTACTAACACTTTTAATAGCTCTGGATTTCTAACTAAAATAGGACCAGAAACATGAGTACCATATAAATTCTTATATTTTACGCCTTCATAATCATTGTTTTCATTCTCGCCTATTCCAAATTCAACTTCGAAAAATGGATTCATATTATGATACATTTTTGTCATTTTATTTACAAAGCCTACAACCGGCTTACTTAAAAACTTCGACTTGTATATTATGTCCGATGTCTCCCTATCTTTATCTCTAGTTGTTTCAAAATCAAATATTCCAAGGCATTCTTCATTGTCTATTTTCTTACCAAGCATTTCAAAACTATTTCCTGTCATCAAAATTACCTTTTCACTATCTATGTATTTTTTTAATTCTTCTTTTCTTTTTTGCAAATCTTCTAAAACGACATCTAAATTTTTCTCTGTGCCACTTCCTATAAATATAAAATTATATTCATTAAAATCGACTTCTTCATCAATTGTTTTTTTATCTAAAATAACCTCTAAGCCTTGATCTTCTAAATGTTTCTTTAGTATACTAACATTTCCGATAATCTCCATATAAATTCATTATATCGTAGTATAGATGCAATATTTTCATAGTCTTACCTCCTATTTAAAAACTTCATTCTGTCTGAAAAACATGTTATAACATATATCTTTCCTATCGAATTCTCTTTTGTTTCTTTCATTAGTTCATCTAAGTCACTCTTTGCAACAACTTTGTCCATGTTAATTCCTGCGAACTCCATTCTCGTAACCAAGTCATGCACATATTTTCCACCTAAAATAACTTTTTTCACATTCTCACTTTTTAAAAGTTCGAAGTCTATATCCCAAAGCCATGAAGTCTCGCTTGTAAAATATTTTCTACTTACAGCATCAACAATTATAACCACAGTGCAATCTTCTTTTTCTCTTGTCACATATAAAAGAGATTGGTTATACGATATTGAATTTTCATGCTTTGATGTAAGTAACATTGCATCATGCCCATTTAATTCAAACTTTTGTATTCTATCATTTTTTATAACATAGTTATTCAAAGATTCAACTATTTTATCATCTTTTATTCCAACTAATCTACATACCGCAAATGTTGCAAGAAGATTATATGCATTATATATGCTTCTTAAATTCATTTGAAGTTTATATTTTCTGTTTATTGTCATCTCGCCAACATCAAAATTGAAATCTGTTACTGCATAATCTGGTTCTTTTCTAGCATGTCCACAATTTTCACATTTGTATGAACCTATGTGGTTGTAGTGATAATAATCATATTTTAATGGCTTTTTGCAGTTAGGACAGTACTTTCCATCATCATATGCACTATCGTTTACTTTCTTTGAAAACTTATTTTCATTCATTCCAAAGTATGTAACATTATTCTTTTTGTATCCATATAGAGAAGAAAGAGGATCATCTGTGTTTAAAATCAAATGTATGTCATCTGTTATCGCTTCTTTTATGATATCATAAATAAGCTCAGGATGGCCATTTCGCGTCATTTGGTCTCTGTATAGGTTAGTTACAACTAAATATTTAGGTCTAAAAAACTTTAAAGTATGTCTTAAATATCTTTCATCACTTTCTATTAAAAGTACATCTTTTTTTACTTCTCCATGTAAATTGCAATTATTTAAAATCATTGTTGTAACGCCCTCGGTTTGGTTTGAACCTTCTAAATTACAAGCAACCGTCTTCCCATTTTCGGTTAATACGCTATTTATCATTTCAACCGTTGATGTCTTCCCATTGCTACCTGTTACAACTATTATATCATCTGGAAGCTTTATCTTCTTTAATATGTTTCTATCTAACTTAAGTGCAATTTTTCCGTGGCATGCTACTTCCCTTGCCTACTAGCTTTCCTAGCCAGTATATAAATTTATTTAATAAAATAATAAATGTTTTCATATCTCTCTCCTTAATTTACAAACCTGCCGGACCATTGTACATGATTTCTGCATAAGTTGTTGTATACAATTTTATATTATCTACTCCGTATTCATTTTCTTTAAAGTGCACAATAACAACGCATTCAAGATATCCTTTATCTTTTTCTATATCATATTTTATGCTTTCAACTTCTAGTTCACAATTTATTGTAGGATAAGTTTCTGCTAATTTTGCTTTAATTACATTATTTAAAAACTCTCTATATTCTTCGTTTTCATTATAATATTTTTCTATATCTATCTTTTCTAATGTTTTTAAATCATACCATTCAACTGGTTCAGAAACTATTTTTGCAGGATTATTATAATCATAATAATAATCTCCTGCACTATCATAAAACGAAACATTAGGATATCTATATTGCTCTTTGATTTGTTTCATATTAACTTCTTTTGATTCTTGATTTTCTGCTAATTTTATATCTAACTGTGTATTTATAAAATATGTGTTTTCTGCATTATTTTCAAAATCTAATATACTTACTAATGGTCTTATTATTGCAACATAGAATTTATCTGGATTTTTGCTTGCTAATTCTTTGTATTCTTCTAATTTTTTATATGATTTTTTCTTTAATAATTCACACATTTTTTCGTTTACACCTGCTGCATTTATCCTATTCCATATCACAGTATCACTTTCTTTTATCGCCACATCATAAAACAAATTATCTCCAAGCATTTTATAGTCTTGGTATTTTACAACATTTGAACAAGAAAATGCACATGTAAATAGATTTTTTAATCCTATGTCATCCCTCTCGTATAGACTTTCATCTGTCAAGTATTTATCATAAATCACAATATTATCAGCTATATCAGTAAAGTTGACAAAATAGTTATATGTTTTTAAGTAAACTCCTTGTGATGAAAAGAAAAAATCTTTTCTTGATGAATTTATAAAGTTTGCTATATTTTGGGCAACTTCATCTTCATCTATAACAAATTCAACTTTCTTTTTTTCAGAACTCTCTGTGCTAGTATTCCATTCATATCGATAGATATACCAAGTATTAGTTGTTGGATCATATTTAGGTTCTTCTATATCCTCATTCCTTACAGCAGAACCTGCTGCAGCTCTATAAAAAGCCTTTCTAACTACTGTATAGATATCTGTATTTTTGCTTAATAAATCGTCTAATTTTAACTCTTCGCCATTTATCAATTCATAATTAAGGTAGATTTCTTTCCAATCATCTTTCAATCCGCAAGTGCAGATTATTGAAAGAACATTTGAGAAATTTGCATTTGTATAAAATGACATATATTCAATATCTGAATATTCTTTTAGAGAACTATAAATCTTTTCTCTTATGCTATTGTTTACTTTTGTTTCAATAGCTTTATTCTTTAGTCCACTTATCTGTGGGATTTGTATCTCAACACTATTAAAAATCTCTGCATTCTCACTTATGATAATGTCATTTTCATTATATGTTCCATTTAAGTCTAGAGTCTTTTCTTGTTCTTCTTTATTTCCATTACTTTTATTTTCTTGATTATTGTCTTTTGCTAGAATTTCTTCATTATGCTTATATATTAATACACCTGTTGCAGCAAAACACACAATACCAAAAGCTATTAGACCAAATATTATTTTCTTCATATCATCTCTCCAATTTATTATATATTGATTAATTTACAGCAACATAACCATTATCTTCTATTATTTTTGTTCCTCTTTCAGATAATACTGTATCTACCCATTTTAGTACATTTGAGTCTTCTTGCTCATCAGCTCTATATACTATAAAACCATTTGTGTATATTGGATATGTTCCATTTTTTATTGTTTCTATTGTTGGCTTTACTCCATTTATTGCAAGCATTTTAACAGTATCTTTTTTATACATTGTATTTACATAGTAAAAATATGAATATCCAATTGCATTTTTCGCATTATCATATTCTGCAATTGCATCTATTAATCCGCCCATCTCTGCTTCAATTTTCATTTTTGGTGCAGTCATTAAATTTTCATCTTTCATTACAAGTGAAATCATTGCTGTTTGGCTTCCGCTTCCATTTGGTCTTTGATAAGGAATTATTTCTTCATCATTTCCGCCAACTTCTTTCCAATTGGTTATTTCACCTTTATATATCTTTTGAACTTGTTCTAAAGTTAAATTGTCTACTGGATTTTCAGTATTTACGATAAATACGAAAGCGCTACTTGTTGTTGGAATTATTTTCAATTCTACATTTTGAGATTTCGCATATTCTAAATCTTCTTTTGCAGCTTCAGCAGCAAATATTACATCAACTTTTTTGTCTATTAAGTTTTTATATACTGTACTTGAACGAGTCTTTGTGTATTCAAAATTCAACTCTGTTTTTGGAATGCCCAAAAAATTCGAAGCTATACTGTTTACTAGTGGGTGAATTGCAAGTGAAGCATCTACTTTTGGATAATTTTCTAATGTAAATATAGGTGTTTTATCTTGCTCTTTTTCAGTATCTTTATCTATAACTTCTGGATTGTCTACTATTGTTTGCTCACCACTTTTATCGCCAGATATTTTGCTAGGTTCTTCTACATTTGGTTTTGTGGCTGATTTATACCATACCATACACCCAAAAACAATACCACATGCACAAATAATCGTAACTAAACATATTAAAAATTTTTTCATTTTTATTCCCCCTTGTATTCATTTGCTGTGTTCAAGTCCTTTTATAACACGCTTAAAACTAAGCCACTTTTGCCGTAATGCATTTTATTTTTTCATAAATTAGTTTAAAATGCCTATCCATTTTTACGTGACTCAATTTAAATTTAATCTATTTTTTATAATGTTTTTTCTTTTTTATAAGTTAATACAACCCTATTCGTATTAATTCATAACACATACAGTATATACTAAATATATAAAAATTGGAATTAAAATTGTTATATCTTTTATTAGAATATTTTGAATATAACATAAAAGGAGCTTTGAATTTCATCAAAGCTCCCTTATTTTAATACCTAATTATATTCTTTTCCTTTGTTACTTCTCCTCTCACGAAAATTCCGGATTCGTAAGGATTTTCTGTTACTATTAATGAACCAGGTTGTATCACATAAACGTTACATTTTGAACTAAATAGTTCCATAGTAAGATGAATATGACCACACTCTAAGAAACGTATTGGTGCAGTTTCAAAGTCATTCACCTTAACCATTAATCCACCATGCCGTTCAAATTCATAAAGGCGTTCCATAGAATTACAAACCGTCTTTCTTTCGTAGTAACTTTCTAGGTGCATAACACGCTTAACCACACCAGCAACTAAAAAATCCACTATGTATGTATCATACGAGTTGAAGTTAATTCCTTCACATTGTAGCTTTTCTTCAAGTTGCTTAAGTGGGTTCATTATCCCAAGCTGTTCGTAACCATATTCATGATTGCCATTTATTGCGTAGTAGTTGAGATTGTACTCTCGAAGAATCTTAAAAATCGTATAAAGCTGGCTCTTGAAACACTTTTCAACCTGCTTTTGCTTCTTTAAGTTCATAATCCTAAAGTCGTACTGTGTAACATCGTACACCGCCTCAAAAATGTCCCCCGCAATAAACACTTGCCTAACTTCACGTTCAACCGCTCTTTGCAATATTTCATGCAACTTGTCCGGATTAAAATCATTGTTTCCAACATGGAAATCAGAAACATCTAGGAAATTAAACGTGTTATCTTGGTCTCTTGAATATAGCTGAACTAACGGTATTCCTTTCTTTTTTAATTTGAATTTCTTATGAACCTCTTCTTTTCTTTCTTGAACTAAAAACCCACACCGGCTGGCAATACTCTTAAATAATTCATAATCAATTCCTAGTTCGTCCGAATTCGTAGTTAGCACTTGGCAATTCGCTTTCTCCATAAGTTTTAAAGCATTGACCACTGAAATTATCCTCCGTGATATTATAGATTTATTAGTTACTTGCTAGTTCACATTATATAACCCAATTTATATATTCGTCAACAAAAAAATGTAGGTAATATATGGATGTAAGCTAGACATTCTAGGCTTTCTGCAATTATTACCATACGCAATAACTAATAGAACAATTATATCTCAATGCATAATACTCCCAAAGTATAACTTTACTTTGGGAGTACTCTTAAATTAATAAAAAAGCCGCTTATTATTAAAAATAAGCGGTTTCAATAGCACAACTATGCGTTTTCTTCTGTTGCATTTTTTGTTGCGATATCTTCTTTAACTTTTGTTGCTTTACCAACTCTGTCTCTTAGGTAATAAAGTTTAGCTCTTCTTACTTTACCATGTCTAACGATTTCAACTTTTTCTACCTTTGGTGAGTTTACTAAGAAAGTTCTTTCAACTCCTGTACCGTAAGCAATTCTTCTAACTGTGAATGTTTCGTTTGAACCACCACGTTGTCTTTTAATAATTGTTCCTTCGAATACTTGGATTCTTTCTCTGTTTCCTTCCTTAATTTTAACATGTACTTTAACTGTATCACCAACATTTAATTCAAGCTTGTTAGCTCTTAATTGTTCGTTTTCAATAGCTTTTATTTTATCCATTTTTTTCTCCTTTCTACTATGGCTTTATGTCATAGCTATTTTATTAAATCAGGACGGTTTGCCCTCGTTATCTCCTCCGATTGCTCGCGTCTCCATTTTTCAATATTTGCATGATGCCCAGAAAGTAAAACCTCTGGTACTCTTCTGCCCATAAATTCTTCTGGTCTTGTGTATTGTGGGTATTCTAATAATCCATCGTTAAAAGATTCATCTTTTATTGATTCATTATTTAATACACC
The DNA here is from genome assembly GCA_934149405.1 of uncultured Clostridia bacterium. Taxonomy (GTDB): domain Bacteria; phylum Bacillota; class Clostridia; order TANB77; family UBA1234; genus UBA1234. The sequence goes on from CAKPEV010000001.1 coordinate 38,477, forward strand.
TTCTATATTTCTGCTTATTGCATCTATAACTACCATTGAAGGAAGCTCGCCTCCTGTTAAGACATAGTCACCAATCGATAATTCTTCTGCTCCAATCTCATCAAGAACTCTTTGATCAACACCTTCATAATGACCACAAAGTAAAATCAAATGATTTTCTTTTGATAAGTCTTTAGCAATGCTTTGATTAAAAACTCTTCCTCTTGGAGAAAGATATATAACCTTTGGTTTATATTCTAAGTCTTTTGTTATAGAAACATATGCATCATATATTGGTTCTGGCTTTAAAACCATACCTGCACCGCCACCATAAGGGCAATCATCAACATGCCTTTGTTTGTCTTTTGAAAATTCTCTAAAGTTTATTAAATTCAATTCAATTAACCCATTTTGCATTGCTCTTCCAATTATGCTTTGCTTTACTGGCTCAAACATTTCTGGAAAAAGAGTTAATACATCAAATTTCATCATCTAACCCCCTAGGAATCTCCACATCTATTCGCTTGTTTTCTATATCAATGTTTTTTATAACACTTTCAATAGCAGGAATAAGCAAATCTTTTTTTCCTTTTCTTTTAATAACATATACATCGCTAGCCCCTGCTGTAAATACATCATCAACAACTCCAATTAAGTCGTTTTGATATACCATGCAGCCAATAAGGTCTGCTATAAAAAACTCATCTTTTTCTGTCTTTTTAGCATCATCTCTAGGTATCTTTATGTAATTACCTTTTAATTTTAAAGCCTCATCAATATCATCTATGCCTTTAAGCTTTAAAAGCACAATATCATTTTGATATCTTATTTTTTCAATATCATATTTTTTTAATTCACCTTTAAAATCAACAAGTATAGAACTTAATTCTTCAAATCTCTTTTTACTTTCGGTAAAAGGTCTAACTTTAAGTTCTCCCTTTAGTCCGTGTGTATTAGATATTTGACCAATCTCAAAATATTCTACCATAATCTCTCCTATTCAATGATTTCAACATTAAGTCTTTTATTTTCTTTAGTTGCATATGCTTTCATTAAAGTTCTAACCGCTCTAATGATTCTACCTTGTCTTCCAATAATTTTTCCCATATCAGATGGATCAACCCTTAATTCTAAAGTTGTAAATTTATCTCCTTCGACTTCGTTTACAGAAACTTTATCTGGGAAATCTACTAAACTTTTAACAAGTGCTTCTAACATTTCCTTCATTTAATTTTCCTCCATCTTTTATAAAATTATTTAGAAACTATATCGTATAATCTCTTAACTGTGTCTGATGGTCTTGCGCCATTTTTAACCCAAGTATTATACTTTTCAGTATCGATTTTGATTATAGCAGGATCATTCATTGGATCATAAGAACCAATCTCTTCTATAAATCTACCATCTCTTGGATATCTTGAATCAGCAACAACTACCTTGTAGTAAGGTGCTTTTTTTGCTCCATCTCTTCTAAGTCTGATTTTTACCATTTAATTCACCTCCCCCAAATGTATCTAAATTAACTAATCATCTAATTTTAAGTCTTCCATCTTAAGATTACTATTTTTTGCAACATTTCTAACTAATCTATTCATTGCACTCTTGTTACCAAGAACTCTCTTCATCATAAGTCTTGTATCATTATATTGTTTTAAGAACTTATTAACTTCTTGAACCGTTGTACCACTACCATCTGCAATTCTTCTCCTTCTTTGACCATTTATGATATCTGGATTATTTCTTTCTTTAACAGTCATTGATTGAATTATAGACTCTGCTAGGACAAATTGCTTGTCATCTATTTTAGCTTGCTCAATTGCCTTTTCATCAATACCAATCATTCCTAAAATCGATTTCAATGAACCCATTTTTTTGATTTGTTTTAATTGATCTAAGTAATCTTGCAAAGTAAAATCTTGTTTATGAATCTTCTTTTCAAGTTTTACAGCTTCTTCAAAATCAAAAGCTTCTTCTGCCTTCTCAATAAGTGTAAGAACATCTCCCATGCCAAGAATTCTTTGTGCCATTCTGTCTGGGTGGAATACTTCGATGTCATTCATCTTCTCACCTATACCAACAAACTTGATTGGCTTGCCTGTAACTGTTTTTACTGATAGTGCTGCACCACCACGAGTGTCACCATCTAGTTTTGTAAGAATAACTCCGTTTATTCCAAGTTGCTCATTAAAGCTTTCTGAAACCGTCACAGCATCTTGACCTGTCATTGAATCAACTACTAATAATATTTCGTTTGGTTTTGCAAACTCTTTCAAGTTTTGTAATTCTTTCATTAGTGTTTCATCAATATGAAGTCTACCTGCTGTATCTATGATTACTACATCATTCAATTTTGAATTTGCTTCTTTTAGCGCTGCTTTTACTATTTCTGTAACATCCTTTTCTTCTCTATTTGAGAAAACTGGAATACTAAGTTGTTTTCCAATAACCTCTAATTGATCTATAGCTGCTGGTCTATATATATCGCAAGCAACCATCATTGGCTTTTTGCCTTGTTTTCTAAGCAAGTTTGCAAGCTTTCCAGCCATAGTTGTTTTACCAGAACCTTGAAGACCAACAAGCATAATAATTGTTGGTGGATTTGATGAAAGATTTAATCCTTCTGTTTCTTTTCCACCTAATAGCTCAACTAATTCTTCATGAACTATTTTAATAATTTGTTGACCTGGAGTTAAGCTTTTTAAAACATCTTGTCCTAATGCTTTTTCTCCAATTTTGTTTGTAAAATCTTTTACTATTTTATAGTTAACATCTGCCTCCAATAAAGCAAGCTTAACTTCTCTTGTAATTTCTTTGACATCTGCTTCTGTAATTCTCGACTTTCCCTTAAGCTTATTTACAATACCTTTTAGCTTCTCGCTTAAACCTTCAAAAGCCATAAAGTTTTCTCCTTTCGTTTCTTAAAGTAGTTTACTAAGCTTATCTTTTAAAACATCATCATCCAAACTTTTAATTACTTCTTTTATAATTTCGTCATTTTCTAACTTTTGCTTTAAAAAACCTAATTTTTCTTCAAAATCAAACAGCTTCTTTTCTGCATAAACTAAATTTTTTCTAACGCCTTGCCTTGTAATATTTAATTCTTCTGCGATTTCACCAAGAGATAAGTTCTGGTTATAATATAAATCTACAGTATCTGCTTGTGTATTTGTAAGAAGCTTTCCGTAAAGCTCTAATAACATGCTAACTTCGATACTTTTCTCCATACTATGCCCCCTTCCTCGTGTAAACCATTGATAGTTTACAACGGTTTTGCCTATTTGTCAAGCATTTTCTTAAGTTTGGGCAAAAAATAATTTCAACTATATCACATATTGATAACAAAAATTACCTCATAGAGTTAGTTCTCTATAAGGTAATTTGATTATGTGTTAACTTTTATTATGTACTTTAATTTGCCAAATTTAGGTTTTTCATAGCTATTATTTTCTTAATCTGGCATTTCCATCATGAGTTTTATAAAACCTATGAAAAAAGCCCAACACAAGCCTATAATCAAAATGAATATAGCAAATCCTACTATTATAAAAGAACCTATATAATCCCATGCCGCTTCAAGACTCGTTCCACCTTTTTTTCTTGTTTTAGATATTATGGGCTTTTCAGCTACATGGATTGGCCCCATATTTGCTTCAGCCTCTTCTTCACAAGATGATAATTGCTCTTCTGACAGGTTGTTTGAAGATAACATCATTTTTCTTACTTTTCTTTTAACATCCCACAAATATAATTTATTAGCAGTAAACAAATAAATAAAAAATCTTATTATAGGATATGCAAACTTTATTCCAAGATCAACTGTAATTCCAAAAAGAACGGTTGAGCCGTACAATAATATAAATCCTAGCAAATATGATTTTCTATAAAAGAACCATATCGGGCCCAAGAATGCACCTAATATTGCTGCAGGCCAATTTAGTTTTTTATTTACAATTTTATCTGCATTTTTGCCTATGTATTCTAGTACTAATTTTTCTTCCATTTGTTTTCCACCTTTCTTTTGGTTGTGTTCGCTAATTATAATATTTTTCATATTTTAATATTCTGCTATCAATTGATTTTTATGGAGCACACTGTGCTCCGCTGCATGCCTACCTTTAATATTGAGTTAACTCTATTTGGTTTTTATGGAGCACGCTTACATTTTACATTGTATTTTGTTTTTCGGCAACTTTTTTCATTCTTTCTATATACATTTTTGCATCTTCTGGCAAATCGAAGTTTGGAACATGTTTTGTCTTATAACTTAACGGATTTGTATTTGCACTTGTTTCGTCTATTATGTCTTCTATTTCAAGCACAGCTTGCGCAAACATTTGAATATTTTTTTCATCGTTTTTTTGAACATAGTATGAAAATCCTTCACTTAAAAATGATAAGTATTCTAGATAATTTCTCATTACATATTTATTTAATAATAATCTTTTTTTCTGATAATATATGGCCTCATCATATTTCTTTTCATTTACTAATTTGTTAGAAAAAGCCTCATATATGCCACTTATATTCTTGTTGTATTTATATGCCATGTTTGCTATTTCAAGTTGTTCTGATGGCGATGTAACAGTATATAATTCTTCTTGGAGCGCATCTGTATAAAATGGCAAAATGCTATATGCTGTTTTATAATCTTTAATTTCATAAGCTAATGCTGCAATTGCAACTATAAAGAAACTACATAATAATGCACCTATCACTACATTAAACACCTTTTTCGATAAAAATGTTTTTGTATTAAATTTCGACATGATTATGAATAACAATATGAAATATATATATTCAAAGTCTATATCTATCATCGAATGGCCTAATATTAAAATCATTATTAGTCTACTGATGACATTTTGTTTTTTATCAAAGAAAGTTAATACGGCAAAAATGCTCAAGCAAATCATTGGGACTATACCAACATCAAGCATTATTTGTAGCAATGAGCAATGCACATATTTTGCATCATATATTCCTGTTTGTATTTCTGTTTGCTTATAGTACCAACCCATATATCCATACCCAAATGGATTATTCTTTATCATATCTATTGCATCTTTATAATAAAGTAATCTTGTTGTCATTTCTCCACTTTGCATCATGTCTTTTGTTATTCTTTTTTCCATGTGAAATAGATTGTTTGCTACTAATAATCCGCAAGACTGAAATCATAATTATTACAAATATTCTTTTTTTGTTTTGATGAGAAAGAAACAATAAAGATATTTCACATAGTACCATTAAAATGATGATAGCTCTACTATTAGTCATTATTATTCCTGTGATTAGTATGCCTGTACAAATATGTGCTCTTATGCCTTTCTTTTCTTGAAACAATTGTACTACCAAGGCTACTACTAAAAATAAACCATATGAGTTGGCATACTCAAATAAACCTTGTAACCTATCATTAAAAAAATACAAATCTGATTTAAAAATCATTGAAAGAAAACTTATGATTACAGATACTGTCCCAGACATAGGAATTACATTTAAAATATGTACTACATCATCATCTTTATATTCGTACTGCAAGAATAAAATTGTAAAAAGGATTATACTTGAATTTTTTATAAAACCTATTACAGCCATTCCTTTATCTACAGCATAAAAGCTAGTTACAATAAATGCAATTATATATACACTTAAAAGATAGAATTTAGTATCTTTGGGCAATATAATTTTTCTATTTTTATTGATTTTGTATATTAAACCAATTAAACAGATTATGCTTAACATGACATTCGAGAATAAGCTTAAAAAACCTCCAAATATCGGCGCCATGAATATAATTATTTTTATCAAATCTATTTTTCTACTTTTTTGCATATTATACCTTTCTATTTTTTCATAAGAGCTGCCTTAAACAAGACAGCTCTTATGTTAGTGTTTATTCATCTAATTTAATTTCAATGTATGAATTCATGTTCTCTTTTAAATATATTAAAACACTCTGATGAGGAATCTCCACTCCGCTATCACTTATATATCCTAAATAAGCATCACCGACAAAAAGCTCCTCTTCGGTTGCATTTACGAGATTTTTATCACTATCATAATAAACAAATTTTTCATAGGAATCTCCAAGGTTTATATACTCGCTCGATCCTTTTTTATAATAATAGACATCTCTGAAAAGATTATTAGAAGTTTTGATTTCTTTATATATACTTCTATCATTTTTATCAATTACATACACTGTATTTCCCATAAAATACTCTGTTGTTCCATCAACTTTTGCATCAAAATCTATTCTTCCGCCAATAATTTGAAAAGCTTTATCTTCTGGTATTATTCTTCTATAGTTTAGCACCCTTGCCGATGGTGTATATAAACATTCAGCATAAGAAATTAATTTGCTTTGCCAATCTTCTCCTAAATCAAGAGTTCCTTTTTTACTATTATAATTGTATCTTAAAGGAACTATATCCTTTATGCAATACTTAACATCTAAATTTTTAGCTAAAGCTATTGTTAAAAACTTACCATTATATGTTGAATTGCTTTCTTGTTCAGAAAAATGCAGACCATTTTTACTAGGCTTTTTATAAGCTGACATATTATCTTCACTATTTCCATAGCAATATACAAAATCTTTATAATTAGGACCTAAATATACTGCTAAAGAGGCTTGGAAAAAATGTACCGAAGCAAAAGGATTTTTTACTTTAATTTTCACATAGTTGTTAGGATTCTTTTTATTTAAAATGTAAAAATAATATACTGTACGATCTCCTTGATAGTTACAGGATAACACTCTTTGCGATGGTGTATACATAGAATTTTTAAAACTTGAAGAAAGCACGTCCGAATCTATGGCAGTATATATATAATCTTTCCAATTTTCACCTAAATCCACAGTGTAGGTTTCATTATCGTATGTATACAATATGTTTGACATATTATAACATACTCTTGAATTAGGATTAGCCTTTAATGAAATCCACACGTACATTGCATTGAATGTTGAATTTTTGTCTCTGTTATTTGAATTAGAATAATTTATCGTCTTTTTGTTTGGTGTATATTTTTCAAAATCAGAAAAACCATCAACATCATTTCCGTAACTAAACAAAAACTTAGTGTAATCCTTGCCCAAATATATTGTGCCACTCATTCTATCAACTTTTATTTCTGCGAAAGGATTTTTGGTTTCTATTTTAACAGAATCATTTATATTATTTTTTTTCATTACAAGCACATAATTTCCGCAAAAAACATTTTTAGATTTTACCAAGATTTCTCTTTTGCATTCACCCTCAACATTATACTTCGAAGGTTCAAAATAAAAAGTTCTTTCAAGCTCTTCTGTATATGTTAAATATCTTTGCGACGGAGTATACTTAGTACCACGCTCTATACTTGCGTTATACTCATCTAAATAAACATATTGATTCCAATTCTCCCCTAAGTCAAGTATACCTGTATTTACATCATATTTGATATCTGTTTTACTTGTATTAGTTTCTTCATTTTCCTTTGTTTGAGTTTCAATCTCAAAGTATGTATAACATGCTTTATTTTGTTTTAGAGCCACAAAAATATATTTCTTACCAAATGTTGTTCCACTATTATCTTTGGCATCTTCTGAGTAAGTTAATATTTTTTTGCTTGGTGTATAAGATATTTTCACATCATCTAGTGAATCTGAATATCCATATTTAAAATTCTTATAACCGCTTCCTAAATTTAATGTATTTTTCTCGCTGTCATAAGATACATCATCAAATGGGTTAACTATTTTGATTTTTACATAATTATCTTCATGTTGTGCATCTATTATAAAAAGATATTTGCCACTAAAATAATCATTTCCTTCTTCTAATTCATTAAAAGTCAAAACTTGACTAGATGGTTTTCTTATTTTCTTTATTTTAGTGCCATATGAATATTTATATTTTTTCCAGTCCTTACCTAAGTCAACTGTACCTGTCTCTTCATCATATTCAAATGTAGGAAATTTTATTTTTTCTTCATCTAATACTATCTTTTCTAATACACTTAGCGAATTATGCATCAATTGGCAAACTTCTGCTCTTGTTAATTTGCCTTTTGGATTGAATGTGCCATCTGTGTTTCCTCTCATCAATTCATTTTCAACAGCTATTGCTACATACTTTTTTAAATTTTCTGATATATTTTCTTTATCAGAGAATTTATTTAATGTAGAAAGTTTGTAAGAAGAATCTTGAAGACCAGCTGCCATTACAACAGAAACTGCTACATCTTCTCTCACAGCTTCATCTAATGGTCTGAAAAATAGTGTATCGTTTTCTCCTCTGTATGCTGACAAATACTTACTAGCAACTTCGATATAATTATATGCCCAATGTTCTTTTTTAACATCTTGGAACGAAATATTATTTTTCTCCTTTAAATTTAATGTCAAAACCAAAATTTTCGCAAACTCTGCTCTTGTTATTGATTTATTGGGCATGAACGTATTATCTGGATATCCAGACAATATTTTTTTAGTTGTCATGTCCATTATTACACTATATGCCCAATGACTTTTATTAAGATCTGAATAATCTACTGCAAAAACGTTAGAAGAAAAAATCATGATTAAGCATATTAAAAATAAAAATAAAATTTTAAAATTCTTTTTCATATATTCCCCTCTTTTCAATATAGATTGTGCTCTACAATTTTATGGAGCACACTTTGTTGGCTGATGCTAGTTGTCTTGCCTATTTTAACGTGCAAAAAGCTAGCATTATGTTTTACATAATACTAGCTATCTCTTATTTTATTTGAAGTTTTTTTATTTATTAAGCAATATATCGTGTGTGTGTGTGTGTGTGTGTTACAGCCTCAAGGGTTTTAGCGTTCATATCTTTTTTCCTTTCTTAGTCCATCATTATTTTGTATTATATACTAACCAGTTTTACTTTGCAACCACATTTCTCTTACTACTTCACCTGTTTCTGTATCAATTATATACTAACCAGTTTTATTTCGCAATCACATTATATTCTGTACTCGCAAAAGGCCCTCAAGTAATAATTTGAAATCCGCATATAATAAATAATTATAGTTTGCTAGTATTTTTAAGCCAAATTACGATAGTTTTATATGCACTTCTCTTAATTGTTTTTGTGTTACTTCTCCTGGTGCTCTCATCAATAAATCTTCTGCATTTGCTGTCATAGGGAATGCTATTACCTCTCTTATGCACTCTTCACCTAGTAAAAGCATTACTATTCTATCAACTCCTGGTGCCATTCCAGCATGAGGTGGTGCACCAAATTTGAAGGCTTCATATAAAGCTCCAAATTTCGTTTGTAATTCCTCTTTTGTATATCCAGCTATCTCAAATGCCTTTTCCATTACATCGATTCTGTGATTTCTTACAGCTCCCGATGAAAGCTCAACTCCATTACATACGATATCATATTGATATGCCTTAATCTCCAAAGGATCTTTGTTTTGTAAATCATCAATTCCACCTTGTGGCATTGAAAATGGATTGTGCATAAAATCTATTTTGCCTTCATCATTTCTTTCATACATTGGAAAGTCTGTAATAAAGCACAATTCAAATTTGCTATTATCTATCAAATCCATTCTTTTTCCGAGTTCTGTCCTAATTTCGCCAGCCAATTTGTCTACAAATTTTGGTGCATCACTTATGAAAAATAAAACGTCGCCTTGTTTCAAAGAAAGTAATTTCTTTATTTCTTCAGATTGCTCATCAGTAAAATACTTGGCAATCGGACCTTTGTACGTCATATCCTCTTCTACTTCTATATATCCAAGACCTTTCATACCGATTCCAAGAGCATATTCTAACATTTTTTCAAAAAATGATTTTGACATCTTTGTACAATCTGGCACAACAATACCTCTTACAGGTTTTCCTTTAAATGGTTTAAATTCGACTGTTTCAAAGAATTTTGTCAAATCCTCTATCACAAGTGGATTTCTTAAATCTGGTTTATCTGTTCCGTACTTTTTCATAGCCTCTTCGTATGGAATTCTTCTAAATGGTTTTTCAGAAACTTTTTTATCACTAAATTTAGAAAATATATCATATAATACCTCTTCAGCCGTATCAAAAACATCTTCTTGAGTGGCAAATGCCATTTCAAAATCCAATTGATAAAACTCTCCAGGAGAACGGTCTGATCTTGCATCCTCATCTCTAAAACAAGGTGCTATTTGAAAGTACTTATCAATTCCCGATGTCATAAGCAATTGTTTAAATTGTTGCGGTGCTTGTGGCAAAGCATAAAACTTTCCTTTATGCTTTCTTGATGGAATTATATAATCTCTTGCACCTTCAGGCGAAGATGAAGTTAAGATAGGTGTTGTTATCTCTGTAAAGCCCATATCTTCCATCTTTCTTCTCATATAACTTACTACTTTTGATCTAAATAATATCTTGTCTTGAACTTTTTTGTTTCTTAAATCTAAAAAACGATATTTAAGTCTGACATCTTCTTTTGTCTTTAATGATTCTGCAACCTCAAATGGCAATGCACTTTGGCATTCTCCAAGTATTTCTAATTTGTCAGCTAAAACCTCAACTTCGCCTGTTGAAATTTTTAAATTTATTGTGTCTTCGTCCCTTTCTATAACTTTTCCCATTACTGATATAACAGTTTCTCTGTGAACATTTTTCAACATAGTTTCATCATGTATAACAATTTGAGAGACGCCATATTGATCTCTCAAATCTATAAACATGACGCCACCATGGTCTCTAATGTTTTCAACCCAACCTGCTAATTTTAAAACTTTGCCAATATCACTTTTGCTAATTTGACCGCATGTGCAATCTCTGTAAATGTTTCCTTTCATTTTTTATACCTCCAAATTAAGTTATTTCAAGGACGAAAAATCCCTAGCATGCAAACTTTATGCATACTAGGGACGATTTTTCCGTGGTACCACCCTGATTTAATATTCCAAAATATAAGGTTTAATACTACAAAAAACCTAGCATTGTAACAATGCTAGGGACGAATTTTTTCGCGGTACCACCCAATTTCAATATCATGGATATCCTTAAGTAGCCTTTAACGCCAGCTATGCGAACTTGCTTTGCACAAGCCTACTCGAAAGGTGTTCTTTCATCAGTTTCGTTTATGAAAACTCTCAGCTACGGTTAATTTTCACTCTCTTTAAACTACCTCTAATTACTTTTCCTTCGTCAACGCATTTTCAATGTGTTTCAATTTTAACATTTTATATAGTATATGTCAAACAAAATTTTATTCTTTCAAAACATAGCCATGGTTAATACTTAAATTTGTTGTCAGCCTTACCATTCTAATTCTAGTAAACAGCTAACTACTTTAATCTATTTTTTATCATTCTCCACGCTGTGCCCAAATCTGAAAATAGAAAATCACTCCAATCAAATCTTTTTACTACTGTGAGAGATTTGCAAGTGTTGTTTTCCGGTATAGGAATAACAACTGTCTCCATTAAATTTTCTGAAATCAAATCAGAGATTTTATATATCTTCAACTTTTCAGGTTCAAGTTGTGTAACTGTTTTTACATCTTTTTCTACTGGTATTTTATTTGAAAAAGCCATACCCTTTATGGCATCTTCAATATCAACACTCTTATTTAGATACAAATCTTTTTGAGGTGCAGTAGTCATTTTAAATACTTTATCATTTCCTTCTTTTTCAAAGGCATCTGATGAATAATATTTTGTTGCATCAAAAAACTTTTTATTATCTAATTGATTATTTAATTCTTTTGCTAAGTTTTGGCGTATTTCTTCCGTCCACACGAAAATCACCCCTTTTAATCTTTTGTACCAATATTATTCTATCCTTTTTAGGATGTTTTTTCAATTACATTTTCTTTACAGTTACATTACAAAGATGTTACAAATATATTTTTACATGTTTTATAATACTGCCATTGTTGCTACCCTCAAGTAGTGCTTGACTATTTGGCAATTTACATGAAATTAGAAATATTTAAAGAAGCAATGATAAATATTCCGTTAAAACTTTCCGTATGTCCTAAGGAGCTGTTTAGGAAAGTTAAGGAATATATCATTGCTTCTTTTAAGATTTCTTTAAAATGTAACTCTTGCCGAATAATCAAACACTACTTGAGGGGGCATTTACTATTCTTCATTTATTAGACTATTTTCACTTCTCCATCTTGATAAGTTAATTTTACTTTGTCTCCATCTTTAATTTTTCCATCTAAGATTTCTTCTGCCAATTTATCTTCAACAAGATTTTGAATTGCCCTTCTTAAAGGTCTTGCACCATATGTTACGTCAAAGCCTTTCTTTGCAATATACTTCTTAAGCTCATCTGTAACAGAAACTTCGATATCTCTATCCTCAAGTCTCTTTGTAGATGCAGTAAGCATAAGATCAACAATCTTCTCAATTTCTTTTTCATCTAATGGTTTAAATACTATAATCTCATCTATTCTGTTTAAAAATTCTGGTCTGAATTCTTTCTTTAATTCTGACATTACATTTTCTTTAATTTGATCATAGTTTTTCTTCTTGCTCTCTTCGCCATTAAATCCAATTGTCTTATTCTCAACAATACTTCTTGCGCCTATATTTGATGTCATTATAATTACTGTATTTTTGAAATCTACTGTTCTTCCTTGAGAATCTGTAAGTCTACCATCTTCCAAGATTTGAAGTAATATGTTGAATACATCTGGATGCGCTTTTTCAATCTCATCGAATAGAATTACACTATAAGGTTTTCTTCTAACCTTTTCAGTTAATTGTCCACCTTCTTCGTATCCAACATATCCTGGAGGTGCACCTATTAGTTTAGCAACCGTGTGTTTCTCCATATACTCAGACATATCAACTCTTATCATTGCATTTTCGTTTCCAAATAAGCATTCTGCAAGTGCTTTACAAGTCTCAGTTTTACCAACACCTGTAGGTCCTAAGAAGATAAATGAACCAATTGGTCTCTTTGGATCTTTTAGACCAACTCTTCCTCTTCTTATAGCCTTTGCAACTGCAACAATTGCTTCATCTTGGCCAATTACTCTCTTATGAAGTTCAGCCTCCAAATTCTTTAATTTATCGGCTTCGGCCTCTGTTAATTTTACAACAGGAACTCCAGTCCAGTTTGAAACAATTCCTGCTATATCTTCTTCTGTTACTTTTGTTTCTTTGATTTGGTTCTTTTGCTCCCATTCTAGTTTAACTTTTTCTAATTTTTCTTTTTCTTTTTGCTCTTTATCTCTTAATTTTGCTGCTTTCTCGAAATCTTGAACGTTTATTGCATCTTCTTTTTCTTTTACAATTTCGCCTATTTTTTCTTCAATCTTTTTAACTTCTTTTGGAGCAGTTAATGAAGCTAGTTTTACTTTTGATGCCGCTTCATCCATTAAGTCGATTGCTTTATCAGGCAAATATCTATCATTTATATATCTTGAAGAAAGCTCTACTGCTGCCTTAATAGCCTCATCAGTTATTTTTACTTTGTGATGTGCTTCATATTTATCTCTAATACCTTTCAAAATTTCTACTGTCTCTTCTTGAGTTGGCTCGCCAACTGTAACTGGTTGAAATCTTCTTTCAAGAGCAGCATCTTTTTCTATATACTTTCTATATTCGTTTAAAGTTGTTGCACCAATTACTTGTATTTCAGCCCTTGCTAATAGTGGTTTTAAAATATTAGCCGCATCTATTGCACCTTCTGCAGCACCTGCACCAACAATTGTATGAATCTCATCTATGAACAATATAACATTTCCACTCTTTTTAATTTCAGCAAGACATTTCTTAAGTCTGTCTTCGAAATCACCTCTGTATTTTGCACCTGCTACCATTGAAGAAACATCAAGTGAAACCACTCTTTTATCCTTTAGATTTTCAGGAACTTCACCACTTACAATCTTTTCTGCTAAAGCCTCGACAACAGCTGTTTTACCAACACCTGGTTCACCTATTAAGCATGGATTGTTTTTAGTTCTTCTGCTAAGTATTTGAATAATTCTTTCGATTTCATTTTCTCTGCCTATGATTGGGTCAAGTTTTCCTTCGATTGCCTCATTAGTCAAATCTTTACCGAATTGATTTAATGTTGGTGTTTGATTATAACTTTGTTTGCTTTTAGCATTTGGATTTGGATTGCCTGCATTTTCTTCTGTTAATGTTTTTAAAAGTTCTGAAAACATTTTTTGAATGTCTACACCTAAATCCATTATAATCCTTGCTGCAACACTATCTCCCTCTTTCATTATACCAAGCAAAATATGTTCTGTACCTATATAATTATTGTTTAATCTTTTCGCTTCCATAAAGCTTATTTCAAAAACTCTTTTTGTTCTTGGTGTGAATCCTTCTGGAAGTTCCTCTAGTGGTTCTCCTCTTCCTATTAATTCTTCTATCATCTCTATTATTTTATCTTCTGTCACGCCTTGATTTGTAAGCACTTTATATGCAAGTCCACTGCCTTCTCTAACAAGTCCACATAGTAAATGTTCTGTGCCTACATAATTATGTCCTAACTCTGCCGCAATTTCTTGTGCCATTTCTATTGCTTTTTCGGCTCTATTTGTGAATTTGTATACCATATTTATTCCTCCTTACTTTTATTTACTCTCTATTATCTGTTTTATTACTTTTGCTCTTTCTATATCTCTTTCTTCAGCACTTAGCTCTTTCTTCAAGTATTTTTGAAGCGTAGCTGGTTTAGTTAGAATACTTATTTTATTTAATTTTTTATTATCAATCTCCGTTATTATTCCCATACTTATGCCCAATCTAACAATCGATATAATTTTTGCACATTCAGAATATGTCATTTTTCTTGCATATACCAAATTTCCATAAGTTCTACTAATTTTATCTTCGAATGTTTCGCCTTGATTTTTCAAATATTCTCGAGCTTTTCTCTCTTGTTCAATTAGCTTTTGAACAATCAATTTGACATTCTCAACAATTTCTTCTTCAGTCACTCCCAAACTTATCTTATTAGAAACTTGATACAAATCGCCAATCGCTTCTGTTCCTTCGCCGTATACACCTCTTACATTCAAGTTAACTTTATTTACAACTTCAAGTACTTTTTCAATCTTTCCTATAAGTCTAAGTGCAGGTAAATGCAACATAACTGACGCTCTAAGCCCTGTTCCTAAATTTGTTGGACAAGCCGTCAAAAATCCATATTTATCATTATAGGCATAATTAATCTTAGAAGATATTTTTTCATCGACTTTTATCGCATCGCTCAATGCCTCATCTAAATTAAAACCAGGTTTCATAACTTGTATTCTAAAATGATCTTCTTCATTAATCATGATAGAAATGTCTTCAGTATCATTTAGCAAAATACCTGTTTCTTTCATTTCTAACAAATCTCTACTTATCACACGCTTTTCGACCAAACTATTTTTCATAAGTTCATCCAAGTCAGATAAATTTATAAAACGCAAATCACTATCTATGTTAGAATTTTTTATAGTCATCAAAACATCTTTTAATTCTTCATCTGAAGCAGTGCTAACGAACTTTTTGCCAGCAATATTTCTCGCTATTCTAACTCTACTACTAACTACAACATCGCTATCTTTACCATCTTCTAAGTACCAACTCACCTATTACTCACCTCTTTCTACATCTTTTGATTTCGATTCTATTTTTTTTATTTTATCTCTTATAACAGCTGCCTTCTCGTATTCTTCTTTTTCAATACAAGTTTTTAACTCATCTTGCAATTTTTCAAGTTCTGTCTTCTCTTTTTTACTCTTTGAATTTACCACGTTTGCAGGTTTGTTTATATTATTTAATCTTCTACCAACATGTCTATTGGCACCTTGTAATCTTGGCAAAACATTATCAATCCTATCCGAGAAAACATTGTAACAATTGTCACATCCAAACATTCCTGTATTAGCGAATTCATCGTAAGTTGTTCCACATTTATCACAAGCAATAGGCTCCGCTTGTGTTAATGTTTTCACTAAACTTGGTTCGTTGAAAAATGCACCCAAAACATCATTAAAATTAAAATCGAAATTCATATTCATTCCAATATTCATTTCATTTGCACATTTGTCACATAGAACAACATGCATCTTCTTTCCGTTTATAATTTCTGTATAACTAACGTTAGCCTCATTCATTCCACAATTTTGACATTTCATAAAAATCACTCCAATCCCATAAATAACAATCTATTATTTTCTAAACTAAAGCATACTTACACTAAATTAATAAGCATATTTTTTAAGATTCTCGTTCTAACATCATCTTTATATTCAACCGGCAATCCAAGAACTTTATCGTTAGTCGCAATCTTAATAAGTTTTGCCATATCCTCATTTATCACATTATAATCCAACATGTTCTTTATAATTATGCCCGCCTCTTGCTGTGTTAAACTTCCATGTATAGAATTAATTATATGCGTGATGTAATCATTTTTTGTCATATCTACTCTTCTAATTTTTATATTACCGCCTCCGCCTTTTCGGCTTTCTACATAATAGCCTTTTTCAGGATTAAATCTAGTAGATATAACATAATTTATTTGCGATGGCACACAGTTAAAGTATTCAGCTAGCTCATTTCTGCCAAACTCAAAAAAATCATCATTATCATCCATCATCTTCTTAATATATGCTTCAATTACTTCTGAAAGCCTCATTGGTCTCGCCTCCTTTTTATTTTTTCATCGCCTTATGTTTTACTTTGACTTTCTTTGACTTTCAATTTATTATTTTATACGTTTAAAAACAAATGTCAATAGTTTTTTAAAAATTTTTTAAATTCTTTCTATATTTCTTTATTTTTTGCCCATATTTCGGCATTTTAACGACAATTTTTTTGCTGTTACAAAAGCAATATGATAATTATCCCCTAATATCACTGAAGATTTACTCTTAAATTAATAAAGAGCTATTTGCAACACTTCAAATAGCCCTTGACTCATTATATTTATTTTATTAATGCGCCTCATACCATGTCTTGCCTATTCCGGCTTCTGCTTTTAGTGGCACTTTCATTTTTATTACATTTTGCATGTTTCTAACCAATAATTCTTTTGATATTTCAATTTCGTCCTCTGGTGCTTCAATTACAAGTTCGTCATGGACTTGTAATATCAGTTTTGATTTTAGTTTTCTCTCTTCTAATTCTTTTTCGATGTTTACCATTGCTATTTTTATTATATCTGCTGCTGTTCCTTGAATAGGAGCATTCATCGCTACTCTTTCTCCAAATTGTCTAACATTATAATTATTAGATTTTATTTCTGGCACATACCTTCTTCTGCCCCACAATGTTTCAACATATCCTTTTTCTTTGCAATGTTCTACAGCATTATCCATGTATTCTTTTATTTTAGGATATTTTTCAAAATATTTTTCTATATATTCTTTTGCTTTTTTTCTACCTATTCCTATATTTGTAGCCAAACCAAAATCACTTATTCCATAGACAATTCCAAAGTTTACAGCTTTTGCTTCGCTTCTCATTTGCTTTGTAACTTCTTCTAGTGGCACATTGAATACTTGTGAAGCAGTCATTGCATGTACATCAACATCATCGTTAAAAGCTTTTATCATTGTTTCGTCACCTGACATATGTGCTAGCACTCTAAGTTCAACTTGTGAGTAATCCGCATCAATTAACATACAGCCCTCTTTTGCTACAAATATTTTTCTAAGCTCTCTTCCTATTTCTGTTCTTATTGGTATGTTTTGAAGATTAGGATCTGTGCAACTTATTCTACCTGTCGCTGTAACAGTTTGATTAAATTTTGCATGTATTCTTTGTGTTTTTTCATTTATAAGTGGCAACATTCCATCAACATATGTTGCCTTCAACTTGCTAAGTGTTCTATACTCTAATATTTTATCTATTACTGGATGTTCTTCTTTTAATTTTTCTAGCACATCTCCATCGGTTGAATATCCTGTTTTTGTTTTCTTTATTATTGGTAAATTCAATTTTTCAAATAGCACCTCTCCAAGTTGCTTTGGCGAATTTATATTAAATTCTATTCCTGCCGTTTGATATATGTCTTTTGTAAGCTCATCAACCTTTTGATTTAACGATACAGAATACTCTTTAAGCATTTCTTTATCCACATATACACCAATGTATTCCATCTCTGCAAGCACTTTTACAAGTGGCATTTCAACTTCACTAAACAATTTTAATTGCTCTTTTTCTTTTAGCTCTTCTTCGTATTTTTCTTTACACTTGTATATATATCTAGCATATTTAGCAAGCTCTTCTTTATTATCTTTTACCTCATCGCCAAAACCTTCAAACGATATTTGCTCATTTGATGTTTTATTTTCTACGATAATATTTAATTCTTCCATTATGATATCATCTAGCTTATATGTTGATTTAGATGGATTCATTATATATGCCGCAATTTCCAAATCAAACATCAAATTATTTGGAATAATGTCCATTTGCTTAAGTTTTAAATACATTTCTTTTTCTTTAAAGCCTATTTTTAAAACATCACTTGCAAATATTTTTTCTAAATCTTCTTTTGAAGGATTCTTTTTATAATAAGCTTTTTCATTTGCATATACTGCTAAACCATCGACATAATAATATGCCAACTCTTTTATTTCTTTCAATTCTAACTTTTCTAAATCTTCTATTTCTATTTTAGAATCATCAAATATTGAAACTACTCTATTTTCATTTGCTTTCAAATTCATGCTTTCTATAAATTTCTTTAATTGAAGCTTTGCAAAAAGATTATAAAGTTCATCATTGTTAGGCTCTACTCTTTTAATATCTTCAATAGTTATTGCAAGTGGGACCTCTTTATAAATTGTGCCAAGCTCTCTTGAAAGATATGCTAAATCTTTGTTTTCAACTAATTTTTCTTTAAGCTTGCCTTTTATTCCTTCTAGCTCTTCACCACTATCGAGTGCATTATAAATTGTATCTAGGTTTTTGTATTTTGTTATTAGTGAAAATGCTGTTTTCTCGCCCACTCCTGGAACTCCTGGGATATTATCTGATGTATCTCCCATAAGACCTTTTATTTCAATAAATTGCATTGGTTCTATTCCAAACTTTTCATAAATAACTTCTGGGGTATAATCAGCATAATCTGTTTTTCCCATTTTTGTTGTTGGAATTCTTACTGTAACTTTATTTGTTGCAAGTTGCAAATAATCTCTATCTCCTGTAAGAAGCAACACCTCCATACCATTTTCATCACCATACTTTGAAATCGTACCTAAAATGTCATCTGCTTCATAACCTTCTAATTCTAATATTTTAATATTCATTGCTTTTAAAATATCTTTAATTATTGGCATCTGTACTCTAAGTTCGTCCGGCATTCCTTTTCTTGTCGCCTTGTATTCTTCATACTTTTTATGTCTAAATGTAGGTGCTTTCATGTCAAAAGCAACACATATATAATCAGGATTTTCATCCTGCAATAATTTATTCAAAATTGATAAGAAACCATATATCGCATTTGTATAAATACCATCTGATGTCATAAGAAGCTTAGAATTCATAATTCCATAAAAAGCTCT
The DNA here is from genome assembly GCA_934149405.1 of uncultured Clostridia bacterium. Classification (GTDB taxonomy): domain Bacteria; phylum Bacillota; class Clostridia; order TANB77; family UBA1234; genus UBA1234. Next base: position 57,946 of record CAKPEV010000001.1, read on the forward strand.
ATTCATAATACTGTTTCCGTCAATTGCAACTAATTTACTCATACATTTTCTCCTTAAGATTTATTTCTATTTATTATTTTCTTTTTTAACATTTATAATTATACATCATATAACATGCTATGGACAGTGAATTTGCAAAATGTTTTTGGTATAAAATTAGTATTTCCACTCTAAAAATTTTCCTCTGTATATTTCCTTAAAGCCTTTTAAGTTTTCAAAGTCTTTTGGTTTTGTTAAACATACTGGCTTTTCAAACTTATATATACCGTTTTCCTCTAACAAACTTGCTATAAAATAACTACAAACATATCTATTTTTTATTGTAAATGGTATTCCGAAAAATCTTGGAACTATGCCTATAAAATCATATTTAAATTCTTCAACATTTTTTTGCATATCTTCTAACGTCATTCTTAAATTATCGTATTGCTCTTTTGAAACGTTGGTTTCATATATTATGCAATCTGTTTGATTAAACTTTTTAAAGAATGCTCCATCTCTTTTTTCTACACTAAATCCACCATTTAAAATGGAATTTAGTTTTCTTCTTCCAAAGCTATAAACAGTCTCGCAATCTTTGTCTAATGCAATCGCCACATGGCTGTATGCATACCTCGTAAATAGCTTTACTATTTTAGATGGTATTGTTTTTGTATGCATTAGTAGCAAATATATATTTTTTTCTTCTGTAGCCATATTTTTCTCACTTTCTATATAGTCTTGTCTTAATTTTTATATCATAAAAAAAGACAATTATCAATGAAATATCTTTCACAAATAATTGTCTAATTCGATTTATATTTTAGGCACAAATATTATAAGCCCTATAATTGCAGAAGCTATTGCAATCACTAATACAGCTCCGGCTGAAATGTCTTTTGCTATTCTCGCTTTTTCATTTCTGTATGGCATTGCTATATCTACCACTACTTCAATTGCTGTATTAAAAAGTTCTCCTCCAATTACAAGTGCAAAACAAACTATGCATATTAACCACTCATATTTGTCTATTTTTAGTAGAATTCCAAATAATATAACAAGTAACATTATTATAAAATGAATCTTCATATTTCTTTCGGTCTTTAGTGATGATATAATTCCTCTTCCCGCGTATTTAAAACTATTTGCTAATTTTTTTGTTTTTACCTTTAACATTCTTTTCTTTCTTAAATCCATTATTTATCACTCCAACCGAATATTTCTTAACATTACTTGTTAATTATAAATAATTGTACCTATTTTGTCATTACTTTAACAAGATATTTTAATATACCTTTAATTAAAATTCATTATTTGTTTTTCTTTCCAAAAATTCTTTTTAAAAACAAATATACCTTTTCGTACCATTTAATATCTTTAACATCTACCAAATCTTTTATTTGTACTTTAGGAATTGTAGTTTCTGTTTCTTCTATTTCAATTCTTGGAGTACTATTAGCAACCAATTTTTCTTCTAGCCTTTTATGCTGAATAGATGAAATCTTTTGCTTTTGTTCCATGGTTGCTATGTACTTAACAAAAAAATATGCTATAATTCCTTTCGCTACCTTTGATACATTTTGCTCTTTTATATCTTTTGTTGCATCGTATGAAAATTCATGTTCCATATTAGCATTTTCTTTTAAATTTTCTATTTCTTCGTTTGGTATTCTTTTTAAATCTTCATCTTTTACTGATTTTAATATTTCTAGCACTTCCGCACATGCATTTGAATATTCTTCATTGCTTATTTTTGTACTCATACACCCTCCTATTCTCCAATTTCAGACTTATCTAATTTCTTTCCTTTTTCCAATACTGATGAAACCGCTTCCATGTATTTTTTGTCAAATAAAATGCTAGTATCTTGGCTAACTATTTCTTCGATTCCTATTTTCACTTTTGAAGTTTTGTCTGCTTCTTCTCTAGAGTTTTCCGCCGTTTTTTCTTTTGAATCAATTCTTTCTATCAAGTTTGCCAAGCCTTCTCGCATCTTTTTATATCCTTCTTCGTCCATGTTATAAACAAAGTTATCATGTGGATAGGAATCTTTTTCTGACGATGTATGATTTTCTCCAAAATCCCATATTGCATATTGCTCTTGAAATTTAGATAAGCTTTCGCACTTTTCCGCAACCGCCATGAAATCTCTTGCTGCTTTTTCAAATGAACCTCCATTTTGTAGTACTAAATTTTCTATTCCTACCGCTCCTATGCCTCCTCTTGTATCTTCTTCTCCTGGTTTTGGTTCATCCGCATTTTTCTTTTTATATGCTCCTATTCTTTTAAAGTAAGCTTTTGCTGTTAAGATATTTGCAATAACATACTTATAATCTTCTTCGCTTTGATTTTTTATTGTCTCTAACCTATCTTTTATACATTCATCTGTGCTATATTCTACCTCGTCTGTTCTCTCTGTAAAACTTAAGTCTATATCTACGTCACTTTCTATGCCTTCTATTTTTACTCCCTTATATCTGAAATTACCACCTCTTTCAGTATCATCTTTTGGTTTCTCGAATTTTCCGCAAAACTTCTCTTAAACTATTTTTAAATTCCGTTGAATTGTCCCTTAACGCCTTGTCCATTCTTACCATATAATCAAAGTCTCCATCGCTTGGCATATTAGTTCCTCTACTAGTTGAACCGGTATCTACAAATTCCACGAATCCTGGTTTCAAATCTATTCTTCTTCCATCAGATAACGTATATCCATTCTTAATTACCGCTTCTTCAAGTGTTTTTAATATCTTTTCTTGCTTGGTTTTAGCGTTTTGCATACTTCTATCTACAAGCTCTATTATACCTGACATTTCTGGCTTTCTAGCCGTTTCATCTAGTTCAAAATGTTTTTCTCCATAATGAGATAATCCTTGCATTTTCTCTCTAAAATTGTTGTACATATCTTTTGTATAAATAACTTTTCCATCGTTATCTACAATCGGTATATAAAATCCATTGAGAGCAATCTCTAGTCCAAGTTTATCTACATATTTATCCGCAATAATGCATTTTATATTTTCAGAACCAATTCCCATACTTATTCCATATGCTGTGCCCCAATTGTGGCAAACTTCTTTTTTCTCTTTATCTTGTTTTAATAATTCAATTTTTTCCTTACTCACTTTATCATTTTGATCTCTTGTTTCTATAAAATTGTCTTTTGAGAAAACAAGCATTATTTTTCCAAACTTTTTACCATCAATATCTGACGATGTAAAACTGTTAGCAACCTCTAATGATTTTAATGTCTCGTTAAGTGTTTCACCTACTTTTGTAACCTTCTCAACATCTGTATCTAGTGGCGTAGTATCACTTGTTGCATTTCCACCTAAAAAATCCTTTGCCAATATGCCTCGTTGAAGCATTGAAGGGAAATATTCTGTATTTTCGATTCCCTTAACAAAATCGCCATCTTCTATATTTATACTTTCTTTTTTTGCAAATTCTGTATTTCGTTCATCAGCTTTTTCTCTTGATTTTTCCATTATTTCTTTTGCTTGTGCAAGACTTCTTATTTCTGCTCTGTGTGCAAACAATCTGACTAACCTATCTGGCATTTCTCTTTCTATGACATCCATTCTAAAAAGTTTAGCTAGTTCATTTATATCTTTTTCTATATCACCTGTATTTTCTCTTTTTTCTTCTTTGTTTGATTGGTTATATACAAAATTTAATATTTCGTTATATTTTTTAATTGTTTCTCTTTCATTTTTTGCAAGATTTTGAGCTTTAACCTCGCCATTTCTAATCTTTTTAAATATTTCATTTCCTTGCTCTATTGTTTCTATGTAATCTCTCAAATTTCTGCTATTTGATTCCACAGTACTCATTAGAAGTCTTGTAAAAATCATGTTCTTTTTTTCACTTGTAGTTGCCTCTTTTAGTGATGGTATATTTCCGACAGAAGCATCTTGCATTTTTGTATCTTCACCAAGAAGATTTGGATGCAATTCTTTAAACACCAAATAAAGTTTGCCAACATCCGGAATGTTAGAAGTTAAATATATATTTTCAATTGAATTTAGTGTTTTTTCATATGTTTTCGGCTCTTTCTCTAATATTTGCAATGCCATTTGCTCTTTTATCCTTCTTAGTTCCGCCGAATTACTCCTAGATAATCTATCTAATATTTTTATTGCGTCTTTTTGCATGCCTTTATCTATACTTCTTACCACTTTTATTGTTTCATCATTAAAACTCAATAATGTTTCTATATTTTCTTTACTTAATGATTGTGATAAGACAACTTTAAATATATTCGCCATATTTAATTGAAGGTTTGGATCATTTATATCTTGACCTTCAAATAGGTATCTCTCCGGATTTTTTGTTGCTTTTATTAATTCTATTATTCTATTCCAATCATACCTCAACCCTAACTCTTTTAATTTTTCTGGGGTTAAGTATTCTTCTACTTTGCCTGTTGCTTTTATTAATTCTGTTATTGCCCAACTACCATTCCAATGCAAGCTAAATTCAGCCAATTTTTCTGGGGTTAAGTACTCTTCTATCTTTCCTGTTACTTTTATTATATTTGCCATGCTAAATACAAGATTTGGATTATTTATATCTTGACATTCAAATAGGTATCTCTCCGGATTTTTTGTTGCTTTTATTAAGTCTGTTATTACCAAACCATTATTCTGCAATCCAAATTCAGCCAATTTTTCTGGGGTTAAGTATTCTTCTACTTTGCCTGTTAATTTTATTATATTCGCCATATTTAATAGAAGGGTTGGATCATTTATATTTTGCCATTCGAATAGGTACTTTTCTGGATTTTGAGTTGCTCTTATTAACTTTGTTATTGCATTATCATTATTCTTCAACCCTAACTCTTTTAATTTTTCTGGGGTTAAGTATTCTTCTATTTTTCCTGTTCCTTTTATTATATTTGCCATGTTTAATTGAAGTTTTGGATCATTTATATCTTGTCCCTCGAATAAGTATCTCTCTGGATTATTTGTTGCTTTTATTAATTCTTCTATTGCATATGCCTTATCCTCCAACCATAACTCTTCTAATTTTTCTGGTGTTAAATATTCTTCTATTCTTCCCGTTGCTTTTATTAAATTTTTTATTACATTTGTATTATAGTTCAACCCTAACTCAGCTAATTTTTCTGGGGTTAAGTATTCTTCTATTTTTCCTGTTGCTTTTATTAATTCTATTATTCTATTCCAATCATACCTCAACCCTAACTCTTTTAATTTTTCTGGGGTTAAGTATTCTTCTACTTTGCCTGTTAATTTTATTAATTCTGTTATTTCATATTCGTCAGACCTCAACCCTAACTCTTCTAATTTTTCCGAAGTTAAATATTCTTCTATTCTTCCCGTTGATTTTATTATATTCGCCATATTTAATTTGAGACCTGAATCATTTATGTTTTGTCCATCAAATAAGTATTTTTCTGGATTATTTGTTGCTTTTATTAATTCTATTATTCTATTCCAATCAGACCTCAACCCTAACTCTTTTAATTTTTCTGGGGTTAAGTATTCTTCTATTTTTCCTGTTGCTTTTATTAATTCTGTTATTCTATTCCAATCAGACCTCAACCCTAACTCTTTTAATTTTTCTGGGGTTAAGTATTCTTCTACTCTTCCTGTTGCTTTTATTAATTCTGTTATTTCATATTTATCATTCCTCAACCCTAACTCTTCTAATTTTTCCGAAGTTAAATATTCTTCTATTCTTCCCGTTGATTTTATTATATTCGCCATATTTAATTTGAGACCTGAATCATTTATGTCTTGTCCATCAAATAAGTATTTTTCCGGATTATTTGTTGCTTTTATTAATTCTGTTATTTCATATTTATCATCCATCAACCCTAGCTCGGCTAATTTTTCTGGTGTCAAATATTTTTCTACTTTTCCTGTTCCTTTCATCATATCTACTAAGAAATATTCATATCCATAACCAATTAAATCAAGATCTTTTAAGTGTTGAATATTTGATAAATATTTTTCTAGTTGCTTTTCCTTATTATCTGTTATACATTTTTCAATTTTTTTTATTTCACTGTTTCTTTTATACTCTTTTATTTTTATATTTAATTTGTTTACAAATCTCATAATATTCCCCACCTTCTTCTTTAGTTACAACAACATTTTCCTACATTTAAATTTTAACATATTCCCACATTTTTGGTATCGTTTTTTTATTATCGCATTCTATTTCTCGTATGCTTTTTAATTTAAACATACTCTTTATTTTGATTCTCCAATTTCAGATTTATCTAATTTATTTCCTTTTTCCAATACTGATGCAACCGCTTCCATGTATTTCTTGTCAAATAAAATGCTAGTATCTTGGCTAACTATTTCTTCGACTCCTATTTTCACTTTTGAAGTTTTGTCTGCTTCTTCTCTAAAGTTTTCCGCCATTTTTTCTTTCGAATCAATTCTTTCTATTAAGTTTGCCAAGCCTTCTCGCATCTTTTTATATCCTTCTTCGTTCATGTTATAAACAAAGTTATCATGTGGATAGGAATCTTTTTCTGACGATGTATGATTTTCTCCAAAATCCCATACTGCGTACTGATTTTGAAATTCAGATAAGCTTTCGCACTTTTCTGCAACTGCCATAAAATCTCTTGCTGCTTTTTCAAATGAACCTCCATTTTGTAGTACCCAATTTTCTATTCCTACTGCTCCAAATCCTCCTCTTGTATCTTCTTTTCCTGGTTCTGGTGCAGCTGCATTTTGTTTTTTATATGCTCCTATTCTTTTAAAGTAAGATTTTGCCGTCAAGATATTTGCAACAACATATTTGTAATCCTCTTCGCTTTGATTTTTTATTGTCGCTAACCTATCTTTCACACATTCATCCGTACTGTATTCTATCTCGTCTGTTCTCTCTGTAAAGCTTAAGTCTATATCCACATCATCTTCCAATCCATTTATTTTTACGCCTTTGTATCTAAATCCACTACCTATTTCAGTATTGTCTTTTGGTTTCTCAATTTTTCCGCAAAGCCTCTCTTAAACTATTTTTAAATTCCGTTGGATTGTCGTTCAGTATCTTGTCCATTCTTACCATATAATCAAAGTCTCCATCGCCTGGCATATTAGTGCCTCTGCCAGTTGAACCTGTGTCTATAAACTCTACAATTCCTGGTTTCAAATCTGTTCTTCTTTCATCAGATAACGTATAACCATTCTTATTTACTGCTTCTTCTAGTGTTTTTAATATTTTTTCTTGCTTATTTTTTGCATTTTGCATACTTCTATCTACGAGCTCAAGTATGCCTGACATTTCTGGTTTTTTAGCCGTTTCATCCAGTTCAAAATGTTTTTCTCCATAATGAGATAATCCTTGCATTTTCTCTCTAAAACTTTCGTACATCTCTTTTGTATAAACAACTTTTCCATCGTTATCTACAATCGGTATATAAAATCCATTAAGTGCAATCTCTAGTCCAAGTTTATCCACATATTTATCTGCAATAATACATTTTATATTTTCTGAACCTATTCCCATACTTATTCCGTATGCTGTGCCAGAATTGTGACAGACTTCTTTTTTATCCTTATCTTGTTTTAGTAGTTCAATATTTTCTTTGCTTACTTCATTATTTTGATTTCTTGTTTCTACAAAATTATCTTTTGAGAAAACAAGCATTATTTTGCCTAGTTTTTTGCCATCAATAACTGACAATATGTATCCATCAGCAACCTCTAACGATTTTAATGTCTCATCAAGTGTTTTACCTACTTTTGTAACTTTTTCAACATCTGTATCTAGTGGCGTAGCATCACTCATTGCATTTCCCCCTAAGAAATCTTTTGCCAATATACCTCGTTGAAGCATTGAAGGAAAATATTCTGTATTTACGATTCCTTTAACAAAATCGCCTTCCTCTATATTTATGTTTTCTCTCTTCGAAAATTCTGTATTTCGTTCATCAGCTTTTTCCCTTGATTTTTTCATTATTTCTTTCGCTTGTGCAAGGCTTCTTATTTCTGCCCTATATGCAAACATTCTAACTAATCTATCTGGCATTTCTGCTTTTACAATATCCATTCTAAATAACTTCGCCAATTCATTTATATCTTTTTCTATATCGCCTACATTTTCTCTTTTTTCTTCTTTGTTTGATTGATTATATACAAAATTTAATATTTCGTTATATTTTGTAATAGTTTCCCTTTCATTTTTCGCAAGATTTTGAGCTTTAACCTCACCATTTCTAATCTTTTTAAATATTTCATTTCCTTGCTCTATTGTTTCTATGTAATCTCTCAAATTTCTGCTATTGGATTCTATAGCACTCATAAGAAGACTTGTAAAAATCATGTTCTTTTTTTCACTTGTAGTTGCCTCTTTTAGTGATGGTATATTTCCGACAGAAGCATCTTGCATTTTTGTATCTTCACCAAGAAGATTTGGATGCAATTCTTTAAACACCAAATAAAGTTTGCCAACATCCGGAATGTTAGAAGTTAAATATATATTTTCAATTGAATTTAGCGTTTTTTCATATGTTTCCGGCTCTTTCTCTAATATTTGCAATGCCATTTGCTCTTTTATCCTTCTTAGTTCTGCCGAATTACTTCTAGATAATCTATCTAATATTTTTATTGCATCTTTTTGTTTACTTTCATCTACATTGCTTAGTGCATTTATTGTTTCATTGTTGAATTTCAATACTGTTTCTATATCTTCTTTAGTCAATGATTGTGCCAGAATGCCTTTCACTACATTTGCCATTTCCAATTGAAGGTTTGGATCATTTATATCTTGTCCTTCAAATAGGTATCTTTCCGGATTTTTTGTTGTTTTTATTAATTCTGTTATTACATAATCATTACTCTGTAATCCAAATTCAGCTAATTTTTCTGGTGTCAAATATTCTTCTATTCTCGTTGCTCCTTTTATTATATTTGACATATTCAACTGAAGATTTGAATCATTTATATCCTGCCATTTAAATAAATACCTTTCAGGATTATTTGTTGCCATTATCAATTTTCTTATTGCGTCTGTATCATATTGTAATCCAAATTCATTCAATCTTTCTGGTGTCAAGTATTCTTCCAACTTTCCTGTTACTTTTATTAGTTCTAATATCGCATCTGTATTATATTGTAGACCATATTCAGCCAATTTTTGGGGTTCTAAATATTCTTCTATATTTCCCGTCGCTTTTATTAGTTCTGCCATTGCAACATAATCCTGATTTAGTCCAAACTTATCCAACTTTTCAAGTGTTAAATATTCTTCTATTCTTCCCGTTCCTTTTATTATATTTGCCATGCTCAATTGAAGATTTGGATTATTTATATCTTGTCCATCAAATAAGTATTTTTTTGGATTCTTAGTTAATCTTATTAATTCTTTCACTTCTGGCGAATCAACATTTAATTCATATTCAACTATCTTTTCTGGTGTCAAATATTCCTCTATTCTTCCTGTTGCTTTTATTGCATTCGCTACACTTAATTTAAAACTCAATTCATTGTCACTTAAATTTTGTCCACTAAGCAAATAATTTTCTGGATTTTTAGACGCTTTTATTAGTCTAACATTTGGAATCCCATGCATGCCTAATTCATACAATTTTTCCGGTGTTAAATATTTATCTACTTCTCCTGTTGCAAGTATTAAATCCATTGTGCTATCAATAGTTAAGCCAAGCTCTATAAGTAATTCCGGTTTTTTCAAATATTCTTCCGCTTTACCAGACTCTATAATCAACTCTGAAATCTCATAACTACTTATTTCAAATCTTTTAAGCTTTTCTATATCTTTTAAATACTTTTCTATTTTGCCAGTAGATTTTATTAGTTCTACAACATCGAACTCGCTTAACTCAATATTTTTGTATTTTTCTGGTTCATCTAAATATTCTTCTGCTTTATCTGCAGCCAGTATAATGTATAGTCCGTATCCGTTTTTTATCATCTCTTCATTATTTAGATATTCTTCAACTTTGCCAGTATCTTTTATCCACTCGACCATAATTCGGCCTAATTCTTTTGCATCATCATCTGAAAAATTCTTTTCATCTATAAAAATATCTAATATATCCTTAAATTTTTCAAAATTCTCAACATATGTAATCGACTCACCTGCAACCTTTATAAGCTCACCAACTTGTGAAATACTACATCCAATTTCTTTTAAGCTTTCTGGCTTTTCCAAATATTCTTTTATTACTTCTTTTGGACTATTTATAAGAGTTTCAAAATCCATAAATGTTTCCCACCTTTATCTTTTGTTATTGTTTTTCTACAATAATTTATCTCTCAATTTTATTCTGTTTTTCAGCACTCTTACTTATATTTTCTAATCTTTATCCCTCTTTATTTGCTTGATATACCTATCCTCTTCCGAATATATACATCCACAATATTTTTGCATATAAAGTCCTGCATCTCTTGCCATTTGTTGGCCTATTCTAAAGCCTTCTCTAAAGTCTTGATACAAAAATTCTATTTGATACTTCCTAGCCATTTCGTTTGCCACTTTTATTATTAACTCATGCTTTTGATATGGACTTACTAATAAGGTTGTGCTAAATGCTTCATATCCGTGTTCTTTTGCGTATTTTGCGGTGTATTCAAGTCTTGATTCATAGCAATATAAACAACGGCCATCTATGTTGCTAGAAACATTTTTTGTGAATTCTCTTATTCCATAATTTTCTTCGATTATAAGTGGAAGATTTATTTGCTTAGCATATTCTTTTAAAGTATCTCTTCTCATTTTGTATTCTGTATATGGGTGAATATTAGGATTATACCAAAGTGATGTTATATCATCGTATCCATCTTTTCTTAATTTATCTACAACATATGTTGAGCATGGTGCACAACATGTATGCAACAATATTTTCATTTTATTCGTCCTCCAAATTCATTTGTTCATACCTACTACCTGTATCTACTGCTATTCCAAGATGTTTATATGCTTCTACTGTGGCCGTTCTTCCTCTTGGTGTTCTATTTAAAAAGCCCATTTGCATTAAGTATGGCTCGTATACATCTTCGATTGTATCTATATCTTCGCCTATTGCTGATGCTAATGTTTCTACTCCTACAGGCCCACCAGCAAATTTTTTAATTATTGTTTCTAGCATTGTTCTATCTATATTATCTAAACCAAGCTTGTCTATCTCTAAGCTTGATAAAGCTACATCTGCTATTTCATCTGTTATTACACCATCGCCTTGAACCTGAGCAAAATCTCTAACTCTTTTTAATAGTCTATTTGCTATTCTAGGTGTTCCTCTAGAGCGCGATGCGATTTCATATGCGCCTTTATCTGTTATTTCAATTTTTAATATTCCTGCAGAACGTTTTACTATCGTCTTTAATTCTTCATTTGAGTATAATTCTAGACGATGTATTATTCCAAATCTATCTCTAAGTGGAGATGACAAACTTCCCACTTTAGTTGTTGCACCTATTAGTGTAAATTTAGGCAAGTCAAGTCTTATAGACCTTGCACTTGGGCCTTTTCCTATTATTATATCTAGTGCAAAATCCTCCAATGCTGGATACAATATTTCTTCTACACTTCTATTTAATCTATGAATTTCATCAATAAACAAAACATCGCCTGGTGCTAAGTTTGTAAGAAGTGCTGCTAGATCTCCTTGCTTTTCTATTGCTGGACCAGATGTTATTCTAATATTTGCATTCATTTCATTCGCAATTATATTAGAAAGCGTTGTCTTACCAAGTCCAGGAGGACCATACAATAGCGTATGGTCTAATGTTTCGCCTCTCTTTTTGGCTGCTTCTATATATATTTTCATATTTTCTTTTACTTTTTCTTGTCCTATATAATCATCTAATACTCTAGGTCTCAAGCTAACTTCAATATCATTATCTTCATTTTCTAGCCCTGGACATACAATTCTTTCTTCTTGGTTATCCATGTTTTACCTCCAAATCGCACATTTTCCAACAACATTATATACTAATTATTACTACATTTCATCAAAAATGCGAAAATTTGATTGATTTTTGTTTTGCATTGATATATAATTTCGATATAAGATTTAGATATAGATTTTTGTTCTTCTTTTAAAATAAGTGGAAAATTTATCTTTATTGAAAATCCATTTTTTAAAAGGAGGTAACTATACATGGAATACACAGATAAGACTTTAACTTGCAAAGATTGTGGAGCTGAATTCACATTTACAGCTGGTGAACAAGCTTTTTATGCTGAAAAAGGTTTTGAGAACGAACCAACAAGATGCAAAGCTTGCAGAATAGCTAAGAAAAATGCTTTCAAAAGAAATTAATTAAATATCAAAAAAGGAACTCAAATAGAGTTCCTTTTTATTTTTGCATAACTTTATACGTATCTAACGGTTTCATTTTTATAACTTTCAAGCACACAAAATTATGCTTTACCAAATTGTTATTATACTTTTCCACAGTTTCATTGTACTTCGCTCTCAAAGTCTTCAATTCACTTTCTGTTTTCAAAATTGTATTAAATAATTGCGAGGAAATACTGTTTAACTTTGCTTTGTTGATCTCAGAGTATGCCGCTTTTAGTTCTTTATTTAATTTCACATCTGACTTAATTGCATTATTATATGAACTTTCAAAATTCAATCTTCTTTCTTCCACAAAAGATAAAATCTTATTTGCGTCTATCGTATTTTTTAATTCCGGTAATAATTTCAAAAGCAAAGCATCTCTTGTACTTAAAAATTTCTTTAAAGTCATAAAAGTTTTTCTAACTTCTATAAAATCTTTCAAATATACCCTATAAAAAACATATATTAATGTAACAACTACCATTATTAATATCTTCCAAACCATTACTCTTCTCCGAATCTCACAAGTTCAATCCAATCAAGAATGTCCTTGTATACTTGTTTTTTATTACGTTCTCTCAACATTTCATGACGACAATCTTTATACAATTTACATGTTATTTCTTTTATCTTTTCGTTCTTGTAAAGTTTAACCGCTCTCTTTACACCAATTCCTTTTTCTCCAACTGGATCTTGATCTCCTGAGAAAAACAAAATAGGAAGATTTTTAGGCACCGTCTTTATTACTTTGTCTGAATTTGCTATTTTAACCAATTTAAATAAATCTCTAAATCCCGATGCTGTAAAAATAAAATCTTGCTTTGGGTCTTCTTCCATCTTCTTAGCCGCCTCTGTATCGCTTGTAGCCCAATCATACTTACACTTTGAAGCATCAAAGCCTAAGTTAGCAAAATCAAAAAACATACTATTTAATTTTCTACTCCTATATCTTTCTCCTTTTCTGCTTATAATTAAATTTGCCAAATTTATCGCAGAATTAATTAGTGGTTGAGGTCCAACAGTACCACAAAGTAAAAGTCCTGTAAGTTCATCCCCATACTTAGCGGCATAACACCTAGCAATCAATGAGCCCATTGAATGACCAAGTAAAAATAATGGTTCATATGGATACCTTTTTCTCACCTTTGTAGTCATCTTTTTTACATCTTCTATTAGATATTTATAACCATCTCTTTCAGCGAAGAAACCTCTTTCACTTTCATATTTTATTGAATCGCCATGACCAATAGCATCATGTCCACAAACAACATATCCATTTTCTAAAAGAAATTTATAGAATTCAAAATACTTATCAAAATATTCACACATACCATGGCAAAATTGGACAATTCCTTTTACTTTTCTTGCGTCTATTGGGCTTAAAATTTTTGCATGTATTGTATTTTTTCCATTTGAACTTTTAAACTTTATTTCCTCAACTTTGTATTCCATTCTCTCACCTCATATATTATTATAACACAAACTCTAAAAGCTAAAGCCCCTTAAAAAAGGGGCTTTTATTCGTAATCTAAAGTTGTCGCATAAGTTCATATCTTCTTTTCGTCGCCATTCCACCACGTAAGTGCCGTTCTTTCTTGTTTTTTTCTAACACTTTTCTTACCTCAAGTGCTAACAATGAATTAGTCTCGAACAAAATCCCCGTTACATAGTCGAAAACCTTGCTCTTGCTGCAGTTAAAACTTTCCGCTGTCGACCGAACTGTAGCCTCGTTTTCTATAATGTACCACGCATACGTTTCGGCTTGTTGCTCCATACATGCTCGATAATCACTATTCCTCATGATTGGTACCTCCCATAATGATAGAAGTTCTTATAGTTTCGACTTACAACCCGATTATATTATTTCTTATATTCAAAGTCAATCATATTATGTCGATGTATCAAAAGTTTTATTCTATAATAAAACCTCCCTCATTTTAATATTGAACATTTCTAAGAATGCATATGTTTGTACTTTTGCCTAGTAGCTTCACCTCCTCTTATATGTCTTTCTGCTTTATTATCATCTAAAACCTTTTTTGCCTCTCCAGCAAGCAAAGGATTAATTTTCATTAGTCTCTCTGTAACATCTTTATGTACTGTACTTTTGCTCACACCAAACCTTTTAGCGGCACCTCTTACGGTATCTTTTGTATCAATAATGTAATGTGCAAGTTCTACTGCACGCTCTTCTATGTACACTTTTTCCATAAACAAAAGCCCCCTCAAAATACAACTTTCTTTGTAAATTGTATTCTAAGAAGGCTCATGTTATTACTTTTTTAAACAGTTCTTTGTATTTGATTAATATTTTATTCTTCCATATTATTTTTCCAGTTAACTTCTATTAGTTCTATTATCTCTTCAGCTTGCTTTTTATAGTCTGGTTGTATTGGATCAAAGCCACTAAATGTATCACCACTATCTTCTGTTGTCAATTTTCCTTTTTCAAAACCTCCAGATATTCCAAGCATATATTCATCTTCTTCATAATCTTCGGCATTGCCTTTAAATTTATATATATAATACTCCATATTATCTTTTTCTAAAATATCAACAAATTCTATCTCTTTTGGTGCTTCTCCTAGTTCCATTGGACAAGCAAGCCACTCAATCATTTTTGCTTTCGCAATATCCTTCATTGTTATTCTTCCCGCTGGTATGATATCTTGTTTTTTTATTTTTTCTAACACCCTGAAAAGTGCATATGCAGTATCTTCTTTTTGAAGTAACCTTTCCATAGCATTTTCATCGATTTTAAGTCCATTACATACTTCAGATTTTATCAAAAATATCGAAGGTCCAATCGCTAACTGCATATTTTTCAAGCCTTCCACATATTTCAATGTTTCATTATCATTTATAAATGATGAAACGTCGAGAAGTAGTTCTAATGCCAAGTTGGCTTTTTCGTCATCATGTTTGTTTTCAAGATACTTTGCCAGCATTGGAATTTTCTTGTTAATACCATTTATTAAAATCTTTTTATCCTCTTTATTTAAAAACTCACCTGTTGGATCATTGTATAGCAAAATAAGATACATACAATCCGCAATCCCATTATAAGAATCACTTGCCACTTTTGCTAAAACACTTGAAAACATCTTAAATTTTTGTTCTGGGAAACTCATATTTTCTAAGCCTGTTATGTATGGTAACTCTTTATATTTTAATTCTAAAAGCAAGCAAAAAACCATAAATTTAACATTATCCTCACTTGCACATAACCAGTGTAATAAAGTTGGCAATTTCTTTTTATCTAATTTTTCTGCGCCTTCTATAAACTCTTTACTCCATGTATCTGCATCTTTCTTTGCATCTTCAGCTGTAATCTGCCAATCCTCTACTAATCTTTTTATTTCTTGGTCATCTATAACCAAGTTAACGGCATCCACTAATTCTAAAAATTTTTCTCCCATACTATTTATTTCCCCCTATTTGTATTTCTTTATGTTATATATTTTCCTTTCTTTTTTATTCGTTCCCAAGAATTCATCTACAATGTATTTTCCTTTGCCCCTGATAGTAATAATATCTTTTGTTTTAATTTGTTTTGAATTCTTAATTTCTAACTGATTATTAACTAAAACCCTTTCTGACAAAATATATTCTTCTGCAATTTTTCTAGAGCATTTAGCTAACTCAGCAACAAAATTATCTAATCTTTCAGAAGAAATAACTATTCTTATTTCTTCATATTCTTGTGGTTTCACTTTTATTTCAGTGATATCTTTTATCTCTATATTTGATTTTTTCAGCCTTGTTAGATGGCCCAAATTTTCTTTTATATATTCGGCATTTTCCTTAAGTACGATTATATATGCTTCATCTTCAAAAACAATTATATCTCCAAATCTTTCTCTTTCTAGGCCAAGCTTCATAAGACAAGAAAGATAGTCGCTATGCATATATACGCCTATTTGTTCATTTGGCAATTTTATATTTATAACTTTTATAATATTTTCTATGTTTTTCTCTGCAATCTCCTTGGTAAACTTTTCAGGATACACAATCAAAACCTTTCTTGCAGCCTCTTCATAACCACCAAAAAAGAAATAATTATTATACATTCTTATTTCTTTTTCAATCTGTGAAATCTCCTGCTCATTAAAAAAGCACGTGTTTTGTATTTTATTTTTCTTTCTCGCAATTTCAAATTTATCTATAACATTTGCAAGTTTAAAATCCTTTTCTTTGTTTTCCATGATTTCCTCTAAATCTTATTTTTTATCCGTCAATTTTAGCTTTTCTATATACTTTTTCAAATATTCTTTAAGTGGTTCTCTTGTACTAAAAGCAAATAAGAATCTATATTTTTCTTTTGCATCTTCTGCAGATTTTCTAATATGATGTTTTAATTCTTCATATTTGATTAGTACATTGTTCTCTTTTGCGAACTTTCTAATCTTGCTAACAACGTTGAAAGAATAGCATACGTCGACCATGAATATGCCAAAAAATGTGCCAAGTATAAATGAAAACTCTAAATTTTTAGAGAACCAGTCTAGTGCATTTATAATATATGGATGAATACAGAAATAATATATTGCTCCAAGTATTGCCCAAATTATAGAAAATCTTAAACAGATTATTCCTTTGTAATTAAACTTCTCTTTTGAATAATCCCAAAGTTTTACTTTCATACCAACTATAAAGATTACTCCGGCAATATATTCAATTAAAGTCATGCAAAATGCCATTGCTATAAATAAAACAATCTTATTCCAAATAGGATTTGCTATCAAATTATACTTTTCAAGTCCTGCAAGCAAATACAAAATGCAAAGTCCGAAACCATAAAGTGGCAAATATGGACCTGTTAGAAATCCTGGGTTTATCCACTTTCTATCTACATTTTGCTTATTAAATCTCCTAAATAAAACTTCCATAATCCAACCAGCGGTACAACCAATAAAAAATAAAAAGAATAGTTTTAATATTTCGCTCATAATCTGCTCCTTTTCTGCTTTTTAGGTAATTTTATCATATTTTATTAAATTTTCCAATATTGCAATAAAAAAATGACACTCTACTTTTAAATAGAGTGTCATTTTGATTTTATTAATTATTTTCTTCTTATTGATTTTGATTGTCTCCACTTTGTGATGTAGGCTTTTTAGTATTCTTAAAATCTTCTAATGCAGTATCTAATTCATCCACTGCTGTTGACAATTCATCAGATGTGACTTTGGCTTTATTCAAAACATTCTCAGCCTTAGTAATAGCAGTCTTCAAAGCTTTTATTCCTTCAGTTGTATACTCATCGGTCTTTTCCACTTCGATTTTAGCAACTTCGATTTTAGCGCTCAATTCTTTTTTCTTCTTTGTTACATTGCCTTTTTCTATTGTTACAGCATCATTTATTTCTTCTATTTTTGTTATTTTTTCTGCTCTAGTTGTTTCTGGCAAATTCAATGCCTTTGATACATCTGTAGCATTCTTGTAATCCTCTGCAGAAGTTTTAGCACTCTTTAATACATCACTTATCTTATTTTTATTCATATCGTCTATAGCTTTTTCAAGATTTGCTCTAGCTGTTTTTATGTCAGATGCCTTACTCTTTTCTGTTAATTTATCCGCATTATTACGTGCTGTTTCAAATTTTGCGTACTCAGTATCGAAATAATCATCATTAGTTATCTTTGCAGCATCTTTTAATAAAATCAACAACTCTGCATATTCTTTTTCAGAATTACCTTCTAAACCTGCAATTGCGTTATTTAAGTTCTTTGTAGCTTTTTGTATTTGCTCTATTGTTGCTGTTGTCGTATTTATAGCTTTTGCATCATCCCACATTGCTTTAAACAATTCATAAGAAGTTTCTGTATAATTTTCTTTAGCACCAACTTTTGATGCATCTGCTAAAGCAACTTTTAATTCTGCAATAGCTTTCTCCTTATCTGCATCCGCTGTTGTTTTTGTCAAACCTTTTAAAGCTGAACTCAATTTTGTTTTAGCTGAATCCAAGCTGCTCTTCGTCGCATTTGTTTTTGCAAGTAATGTGTTTGCTGAAGATAAAGCTGAATAAAATGTATTATACGTACTTGTTACATATGATGACTTATTCTTTACTGCATCTGTAACGTCTTTACTGTCTACTAATGCTCTTAGTGCAGCTTTTGATTTTGCAATTTCTTTTTCAGAAGTAGTTGTAGCTTTCTTCAAACCATCATACGCACTCTTTAATGTATTATAAGCTTTCTTTACCTCTGTTGCATTCTTCCATTTTGTTGAGGAATTCTTTACTGTTTCAGCTTTATTAAGTGCAGACATTAAATTAGCATAAGTTGCTTGTGTGTATCTTTCTTCATTGACATCATAAGCATCATTCATCAAATCTTTAAGATCTGTTTGATACTTCTTCAAACTAGCTGTGCTATCACCAGCATCATCAGCTCCATCAACGAAAACAATGATATATGTTGTTCCACCAAATTCGAATACTACTGCAGAGTCATCATCTTCAGAAATATCAGAATAAGACATTGACCTAAGTGTTGATTTATACACTTTAGCAATTTGACAAGATGAATCTAAATCAATTCTAGTTTTATCATCTAATGTTATTCTTGATTTAGAAACTGTTGCAACAACCTCTGAATCATCGATTGAAGCACTCTTTAAAATTATAACTTCATTATCCGAATTTAAATAATATAAAATTATATCATCTTCATCTGGCATATCATCTTCATCTGCCATTGGATATGTTTTAGAAGATGATGTTTTATAATTAGCTACCTTTATTCCATCATTCTTTTTAGAGATAGAAACATCAGATTCTGTAACAATTCCTAAATAAACTTGCTCTGGTGGAAATGCAACTATATATTCAACAGTTGAACCACTAAATACCAATATTGCCTCAACAGCCTCATCTATGCTATCTACGCCATATAATAGTATACGACTGCTCTTTGGCAAATCATATCCTTTTGAGCTACCACCATCAATGTAAATCTTTGAAGATGTAACTTTTTCTATAAATCCTTGCTTTGTTGTATTATTAGAAGTCTTTTCAGATTTTATAATTTTTTTAGTAGTGTTATTGTACAAAATATTATACTTTTGACCATACATCTTTGCCGCTTCGCCAGCATCCATAGTAACTGTTACTGTCTTATCGCCCTTTAATTTGATAGTCGCAGTTTCATAATCATCATCAAAATTAATTGAATCGATTAACACATCAGAAAAATAAGTGAACTTTGTCATTTTTTTGTTTAACAATTTTTCGCCTTCTCCATAAATAACTCCTGATGAATTTTGTCCAACTGGAGATGCAACACCAGTTCTAAGCATATTCCAAAGCATAATTGCTACATTTCCTCTTTTAGCGCCATCATTTGAATTAACTGTACCTACTGAAGAGTATAGTGATAACTTTTTAGCTTGGTTAATATAATTATTTGGCCAAGACTCTTTGCTCTTTGAAACAACATCTTCATATTCCAAAGCTCTTAAAATCATAGCTGTAGCCTCTGCATATGATACTGTATTATTAGGTCCAAAATTTCCATTTGGATATCCATTTATAACACCAAGTTCAGATGCCAAATTTACATACGCATATGCCCAATGACCTTTCATATCTTTAAACTTTGTAGTCTTATTTCCAGCCGCCGTAACTTTGCTTTCTTGACCTAGGGCCACAACCATAAGCTTTGCCATCTCAGCTCTAGTAACCGCCTTTTCCGGTCTATAAGTATTGTCTTCTGGGTATCCACTTACTACCCCAAGTGTAATAAGAGTATCTACGGAATCTTCATATTTAGTATTTTTTATATCCTTAAGTGAAGTCGCCGCAAAAACCACACTGCTAACACACAAAATAACAATCGTACAAATTATAATCATTATTCTTTTTCTCATGTATTTTATCCTCCTTCTTATTTCCCTAGCAACATTATACATTAATGGAATTTTTAATACAACTATAAAGATTAAAATATTTTAAAAATTGTTATATCTCAATTAATACAATTTTTCAAAAATACACATACAATACACAAATCAACATTTAATCTTGTTTATTTCTTTGTTAATATCTTTTTGCAATCTATGTGTATATGTTCTCTCCGTAAGGTCTTTTATCTTATGACCAATCACTATTTTTAGAACATATTCATCAACTTTACATCTTTTTGCAAGGGTTACAAAAGTGTGTCTCGTATCATGTGGCTTATGTTTCATTTTTAATGCTTTCATTATTTTTCTAAACCTATTTCTATAATCATCATAAGACATAATATCACCATTCTCTTTATTGCAAAGTCTCTCATTTTGTATGTTGTATAAACTAGATATAAGCGGGTAAATAGCGTCATGAATAGGTATAATTCTGTTTTTGCCGGCATCTGTTTTTAATCCACCTTTCATTACTTTTTTCTTTAAATCTATATTCGAATTTTTTATTTCGACTAATTCCCTTGGCCTTAATCCTGTATAAATATTTATTAAAACCATGTTTACAAATGGCATATCAACATTCTTCCAGAGTTTTTCAATTTCTCTATCCGAAAATGGGACTCTTTCAAAAGTCTTAGATAAATGCGGAATTTCACAATACGTAGCATAATTTTTGTCAACGATTTCATGTTTAATCGCATATCTATACATCATATTATATAAACTCTTCATTCTACTTTTAGTAGCACTTCCAACATCTGCATGATTTATCGAATTTTCTAAATCACAAACTCTTATATCTTTAAATTTGAGATTTAATAGTTTTTCACTGTGATTATAAGCTGCAATCCATGTTCTTCTCGAAGAAGGTACTATGTTTTCAAAATGTTCTTTGCTCCATAGCTCATAAAGTTCCGCAAAAGTAACATTTTGATTTTCAAGTTTATAAGGCGACTCATTAAAATTCGAAAGTGCAATTAATCCCTCCTCTTTAGTTTTAAAATACCCAATCGTTTTATAAGCCTGCACCTTTCCTCTTTCGTTACTCACTTTCCATCCTATCGTAATTCTAACCCTGTATGGATTTCTTCTGTTTCCTGGCAATTTATGAACTGAGCCAAAACCATTTGGTAATCTCATACTACCTCTCCTTCCATCTAAAATACACATAAATAAGTACCATATAATACACAAAGTATCAAATACCATTTAAAAAAAGCCTATATAATCATTATCTCCAGAAAAGCATAAAAAAATTCAGTTACATATGCAGAAGCTGTAACTATGGCAATCAGAGTTTTAGGCTATAAAACAGTAGTTGAAGCCAAAGGAACATGGCCAACAAATTATATAGCTAAAGCTCAAGAATTAAAAGTATTAAAAGACGTTAAATACAAAGCTTACAACGACGGTGCTGTAAGAGGAAACGTAGCATTATTAATCTGGAACATGTTAAGAACTAACATGTGGGATGTAAATAGCGAAAGCGAAAAAGATGGTCTTAATTATTCAAAAGCTGGCACAATGATTAATAAGTATTTCGACGATTATACTTATGCAACAGCTACATTTACAGGATTCAATATTACAGATGGAAAAGTTGAAATGGGAGTAACAGCTGAATATGAAGAAAATGGTAAGTTATTTAACCTTTTCAAAAAAGACCAATACGAATATGCTGGCAATGATTTCTACACATTTGTTTCAGGAGAAGAAGTTGAAGTACTTGTAAATGAAGAAGATGAAACATTGTTAACAATAGTTTCAACAGGTGCTGATAAACTAGTTGATGGTTTGAAGAAGGATATCAATGATGATTACGATGAACTTAAAGATAATCAAAATGATTATGATTATGCTTACGCAATAATCAAAAATAAAAAAGTTAAAGAATCAACAAGATTAAAAGTTGTTTCTGATACATATATCAATGATGTTGATACTTCAAATAAGAAATATGTTAAATTTAATGAAACAAACTCATTAAAATTCGTATACGATGACGAAGAAGATAATATATACATTAAAGATGGTGAAAGAGTTACAGTAAAAGATATTAAAGTTGGTGATGTACTATCTAAAGTAGCAGTTCAAACAGAAAAAACAGATGAAATCATAGAAAAAGTACCAACATTTTATGTTGTTTCAAATTCAACAATTAAAGGTAAATTAACAAAAGTTGTACTAGATAAAGAAGAAAATGAAACTACAGCAACAATCGGTGGAAACGAATATACTGTTGATGGTTCAGCTGTATACTATGAAGACCCAGAAGAAGATAATGATTATGATAACTTCACAGAAGGTAATTTCACAAGTGCCATGAAAGGTGAAGTTGTTGAAGCAAAATGTGACTTCTTAGGAAGAGTTGTTGCTGTGTTATTTGACGGTGAAATAAATGAAGGCGACGATGAAGAAGACATCAAAGTTGGTTTCTACGCAATTACAAGCGATGTTGAAGGTAGATATGAATTATCTTTAGAAAATGAAAAAGGAAAAGATACATATCAATTTGCAGATAACCATACTGGAAGACAATTACTAGATGAAGACTTGAAAGGTACATTCTCAATAGTATCATTTGATAAAGACAGTGATATAGAGGATTTAACAGATTACGCAAATGGAACTTTCCAATTAAAAGCTAATAAATCTGGCGAATATGATGAAGTTTTCGAGAATTTACCAACTGAATTAGTATATGATAAGGATGGACATAAATACATTATTTCTAAGGATTTGAATGCAAGTTATGATAAAGACAATAAGTCAATAACAGTAGGAAACGAATCTGTAAAAGTAAATAGCGACACAGTTGTTGTTACATTAGTTTATGATGACAAAGGAACAAAAAGATTAAAAGATGATGAATGCAGAGTTGAATTCTCTGAAGGAACAAAAGCTATTGAAAAACTAAAAGGTGAACCAGCAGTAGTAATTACTGATGGAGCAAACAGATTTGCAAAAGCTAAATATGTTGTAATATTTGATGAAGTATCTAACAAAGAGGAAAATCTAGTTGGTATAATAGCAAATATTGAAAAGAATGAATTAGGTGATTGGTACATTACTATCGCTGACACAAGAATTACAAGTGAAAAAGAATTAGCAAAAGCAAAGAAAGATGCTAGAGTATTAAAAGATGTATCAGATGCTCAAGCAAAGGATTACAGAGATAACTATCAAGTTGTTCTATATTCTTTAGAAGAGAACAAAGACGGTGAAGAAGAAGTTGTAATCGAAAGAGGAATTACAAATGACGAGTTGAAAAATAGTGAAATAAACCATGCATATATTGCTAAGAGTGATGATTCTAAGAATAAGAATGTAAGCTCAGATGGTAGAGAAGCTGTTATAACTCTAAATGAAGATGCACCTCAAGAAATAAAAGCTTTATTAAACGGAGACAAATTAGATCTTGATGACGAAGATGTTGTTGATTTCTTTGAAGATTACAAAATAGTCATCCTTGATGTTGAAACTGACACTGATGAAGATGAGACAGAAGACCAACGTTATGCTACTGGATACAAAGAAGTAGATTACTCAAAAGTAGAATTAAAGGAATTAGACAGAATTTCAATTGATTCTAATAATGACGTTGTTACAATAATCAGAGGTTTAGGAGAAAGATAAAATTTAACAACAAGAAATGAAACCTAGTTAAATGAATCGCAAAACCCCCGAGGCATACGCCCCGGGGGTCTCTTTTTTCAAAGATTTAATAATCTATTCAATTATTATTTCTTGAAAGCTCCTCTGATTACAGCAAATACTTCGTTTGCTTCATCAACAGATATTCTATCGCCAACTTTAAATGTTATTGTGTTATATTCCTTAGTTGTGAATGAATCAACGTTATATAATCCATCAACATCATCATCTTCAGAAACGTTAACTATAACAAATTCATAGTCTTCATATGTATCTTTGAATGATTGTTTTGCTGTGTTGATTTCTTTTTCTCCTTCAGTAGTCTCAACTATTGCTTTCTTACCACCGTTTGCAACTTCAGAAACATAACCATGTCCTTCAAATTGACGGTCACCAGAAGTTAATTGAGCCTCTGTTAAACCAGTAACAAGTGTGAATTCTAATTCTTTATCACTGTTTTCTTCTGTAGAGTACATTACTACAGCATATGTATTTAGTAAATCTCTATAGTCTTCTGCTGTTGTATTAGCTGGAACTGGAACTATTAATTCATCTTCTTCGCCTTTTTCATCGATGACTGTAATTATTAAATCACCAATTTTATTGATTTCAACAGTATCTACTTTACCGAATAGATTGTCTTCTTTGTTTGAAACTTCATCAAATAATACAACATATTTAGCTTCAGCAAATTTGTCGTCTGTATCACTAATTACAAGAACTTTTTCTTCGTTCTTTAATTTCTTAATAGCTTTTGTTCCTTCTGAGAACTCTACTCTGTACTCATCATCAGTTGTCTTTGTTGTACCCTTATCATCGAATATTAATGTAACAACTACAACATCTGCTGATACATCCATTCTGAATTCGCTAGATCCTGTGATTTCCATATCATCTTCGTCGAATGTAGCATTTTGAACTCTTGTTACTTCTAAGTACTTACCATCTTTATATTCACCTGATGTGAATGCTGTATAATCTTCACTAGCATTAGCTACCAATCTCAATTCTTCGATGTTTCCATCATTATCAAATCTAACGAATGCATATGTTCCTACGTAATCTGTATCATCAGCATACATATCTTTTGCTGCTTGTGTAGCTGCACCTTTTGCAAATGTGTAATCATCTTTACCATTTTCATTTTCAAGACCTATTGTATATACTCTTGAAGATTCTTTTTCAACGTTAGCTGTTATTGCATAGAATCCAGCTGTGTAGTTGTCAGAATCATCTCCGATGTTTCCATCGAATTCAACTGCAACGATGTTTCCTAAGAAGTCAAGTTTTAATACAACTACTTCGTTCTTCATATCTGAATCCCAAGCACTTGCATCGAAATCTTTAGCCTCTTCATCTTCATCCTTAGGATCTTCTACATATGTAGCATTTTCAGCAACAACATATTTCTTGTCACCAACTGTAGCTATTGTATAAGAACCAGCTTGTGTATTGTCATATTTTTCTTCAACTATCTTTGTTAATTTTCCTTTAGCTTCTGTGCAAGAAACAATATAGAATACTTCGTCACCATTTACAGTAACCTTAGAAACGATATCTCCTTCTTTGATATCTTTAATTGTTCCTCTTTCACCGTTTACGATTACAACTTCATCTTCGTAAGTATCATATTTCCAAGCTTTATCATTTATTTTAACTGCTTTCTTAGAAGACTTATCTAAATCATAAACATATTCGCTTTCAACTACTAATTTTGTAGCATCAGCGATCTTTTTTCTTTCGATTCTTGTGTAAGCATAATCATATGCATCACCAGAAATCTCATCATAGTCTTCGTCGATATCTTTCTTTAAGCCATCAACTAATTTGTCATTAGCTGTAGCAACCATCATTAATAATGTTTCATCATCTTCGTTTACAAGAACTTCAACTTCTGTTCCAGCAACGAATGTATAGAAATCATTACCTTCATATTTGTATTGACAGTTCTTTTGTCCTAATTTGTCAGCTTTATCAGCCTCTGAATCGTCTAATGTTACTATTACTTCACCATCAGCATTGATTGTGAAATCATCGAAATCTACAGTTGTATATGTGTAATCTTCGAAATATTTGTTAATCATTGTGCCAGATTTTGAATAGTTAAGACCATCTGTCTCATTCTCGCTGTTTACATCCCACATGTTAGTTCTTAACATGTTCCAGATTAATAATGCTACGTTTCCTCTTACAGCACCATCGTTGTAAGCTTTGTATTTAACGTCTTTTAATACTTTTAATTCTTGAGCTTTAGCTATGTAGTTTGTTGGCCATGTTCCTTTAGCTTCAACAACTGTCTTGTATCCTAAAACTCTGATTGCCATTGTAACAGCTTCTGCATATGTAACTGTTGCTTCTGGAGCGAATCTTCCATCTGGATATCCGTTAATGTAACCATATTGAGCAGCTACATTGATATATCCTGAAGCCCAATGATCTGCAGATACATCTGAAAAGTTTGTTGCACCTTTTGCAACGTTAGCAGCTGGCTCTAATCCAGCAGCTACTACTAATAATTTAGCCATTTGTGCTCTTGTTACTATTGCATCTGGACGATATGTTCCATCTGGATAGCCTTCAACAACACCAAGCTCTACTAATGCACTAACTGCGGCTTCATAATCTGTTCCTTTGATATCTTCAATAGATGTTCCAGCAAATGCTGTTGTGAACATAGATAGAACCATTGAAAGTGCAAGTACTAATGATACTATTTTCTTCATTAGAAAATCCTCCTTGTAAATTTTTTGTTTTTCGAAAGAAAAGTTTTGTTTATTAGATTGCCCCCTTCTTTCATTTTCTGCTCTAAACAATCTAACATGTACCTATTGATTATGGAATTTCATGCCATTTCCTTAAGTACAATGTCATTATATATTTTCTAAAAAATCTGTCAACAAAGTTTATAAATCATTTACGGATTTTACAATTTGTTTACAAGTTGGTATATTTTTGTTTATTTAAAGTATACATAATGTAGCTTTGCTAGTTGTTACTATTTCCCTTAACTCCTTAAAACTAGCATTTCCGTAGCAATTTATCATTTTTGTAATATAACCATAGAAATATCCATTAAAACATATCTAACGGATTAATAAATTTCCCATTCCTGCGTATACCTAGATGGAGATGGACACCTGTCGTAGCCCCATTCAACTTACCATTCTCTATATATTTGGGTCCAACTTTCCCTATTTTTTCTCCACGCTCAATTCTATCTCCTTTTTTTACAAAAATATCAGAATCCATATGTGCGTAACGAGATTCTAAATTATTTGAGTGTGAGATTATAACCATGTAGCCTCCGATATTTATCAAAACCGGAAAATTTAACAATTCCACTTTCTATTGAATGAATAAAACTTCCTTGATTGGCTAAGATATCAATTCCTTTATGGTACGTAGACGCACCTTTGGTAGGACTTTTTCTATAACCAAATTTTGAAGATATGCCAGTAAAACTAGGCGTGGGCCAATAACATTTTGATTCAATTTTAATATTTGCTGAATTTTCACCTGATAAAATAGTGATAAAGATAGTAAAAAAAATCATCACAGAAATAAAACTATAATAAAACTTTTGCATTTTCTCTCTTTTCTAGGTCCAAGTTTTTTATATTTCCCCAACACTTGCATTTTAACACATAGATTTACTTTTTTCAATCATAAAGTACCACTCTTTCTGATTTTAATTTTTCACATGAACTTAGTCTTTGAAACATCTGCCTTTTATATTTTAGTTTCTAACATAAAAAATACTTTTTAAGTAGACTTTGGCTATTTCAAGTGTCTACTTAAAAAGTATCATATATGGCTTTTATATCTTTTTTATTTATTCAAATATAATTTGCAACAACATTTGCTTTCTTCTCTCATTTTTTTGCATGGACATATTGTATCATCGTTTTGTGTTATTACGCATGGGCAATGTCCATCTTTTCTTTTTATTCCTTCTAATATTTTTTCTACATGTTCGCTATTTTCATTTAATTTCATATTTGGATTTAATTTTAATCCTTTTTCTATTAGTTCGTTCATATTCTTTACCTCTCCTATATTATTCCTCTTACCGTTGTTGGCAAGTATTCGTTACATTCTTTTTGTATTTCTCTTAATTTTTCTGCAGCGTATGGTATTACTGTTTTGTTATGATCAAAATAATTTTGTAACACATATTTTTTTGAGCCAACACTTTTTAGGTATTCTGCTATTTTTAATACATTTTCTGTATTTACATACTTTGGATATACTGTTGTTCTAAACTCGTATTTTATTCCGCTTTTTAATATTATATCAACTGATTTTTTTATTTTTTCCACATCGATTTCTGTTTGTGTTATTGCATTATAATTGTCGAAATCATTTTTTATATCCATACCGACATAATCGATTTTATCTATTACTTTTTCAAGTATTTCTGGTGCATATCCATTTGTGTGTATGCCTATTACAAATCCATTATCATATAATATGTTTATTATTTTTTCAAAATCTTTATGGATTGTGCATTCTCCACCCGAAATTATTACATGATTTACGAAGTCTTTTCTTTCTAATAATTTAGGTAATATTTCTTTTTCAAAATCTAATTCTTTTTCTTTTAATAATCCTTTATTATAACAAAATTCACAATCAAAGTTACATACTCCTGTAAACATTGTTGTACAAACATTGTCCGGATAGTCTATCATACTTGACCATATTACTGATTTAATCATTTGTTTTTCCTCCCTTTGGCACATGGTTGTGTTCATCTCTTATGGAGCACACTTAAGCCATATTTATGCGATATACTTTATGCCTTTTCGTAAATTAATTTACACTACCGCATATAAAGCATTAGAAAAAATTAGGCGAGCTTTTGGGCTCGCCTTAAGACCATACTTATAATAATTTATTACATTACAACTATGCTTTTTAATTCTTCTAAATCTCCTGAATATACCTTGCCATTAACTTCTACAGCTGGCATTTGTTCTATATCTAGGCTTACAAGTTTTGCTCTTGCTTTAAAATCCTCTTCTACATTTGTTTCTTCATATGATATATGACTATTCTTCATATAAGATTTTAGCTCCTCACACATTGGACAGTTTGGTATTGTGTATGTTTTTATCATAATAATTTCCCCCTAAAATATTTTCTTATTATGTTTTTATTTAAGCTTTGTCGATTTCAGCTTTTTGTTTTGCAACTTGTTCTGGATCAATGTTTTCTCTTAATCTATCTGCAAGTTCTGCTCTCTTTCCGCTATTGAATTTGTCTATAAATACATAGTAACCTGTAATTCTTGTAACCCCTCTTAAATTGATGCTTCCGCATTTTGGACATTGGTCTAATAATCCGTTGCTCTTTGTTCTGCAATCTTGGCAAAGTGTATATTCTGGTGAAAGAACCCATTGTACACATTTTGTTTTATACCAAGTTGTTTCAAGCAAATTATATATTGCTTTTGGACTTGGAGCATTATTTCCAGACCAAATATGAATCATGCTTCCAGCTTCGACTAATGTATGAAATTTTGATTGTTTTTGTAATCTTGTTATATAATCAACGTCACTGTCTGCTGCGAAGTGAACAGAGTTTGTGTAATATACGCCAAAACTATTTTCTTTGTGATATGCTAAATCTCCATATTTCTTAATATCTAGTTTTGCAAATCTACCAGCTGTGCTTTCTGCTGGTGTCTCTTCTAGTTTTATTGCTATGCCATATTTTTTAGATAGCTCTTTTGTTTTTTGATACATGAATGAAACTATTTCTAATCCTAACATATAAGCTTCATCTGACTCATGTAATTGTTGTCCTATTAAGTTATATACGCACTCGTTTAGTCCAACGATTCCTATTAAGTATGATATATTTTTTAATCTTATGTATGCTTTTCCATCCATTCCTTTTGTATAGAAGCTTAATGGTGAATTTTCTAAGCTTGCTAGTTTCCATACATAATTTTGTCTTTGAATATGAGCTCTAGCACACATATCCATTCTCTTTTCAAGTTCTTGATAGAAAGCTTCTTTATTCTTTCCAACTTTAAGTGGAATGTTTGGCATGTTTATTGAAACATTTTGTCCACCAACAAATCTTAATTCTTCTGGTGTGTTTATTAACTTTTTATCCTCTTCTGAGAAATCTATTTTTAGTCTGCAACATTGTGAAACTGAAAATGCATTTCTGTCGAATATGAAATAAGGGCATCCATTTTTACTTGCTGATTCACAAGCAACCATAAGCAATGCTTTTGTTTTTGGATCTGTGAAGCATTCTTCGTTTATATGTAAATTTATCTTTGGGAAAGCAAATGGCATTCCATCTGCATCGCCTTCTCCAACAACCTCTAGTAATGCTTTTGCAAACAATCTAGATTCTTTTTCGAAATCTTTATATAATAAAACTCTGTATCCATTTTCTTCTGCAAATGCTTTTGCTTCTTCTTGAGTATCAAATCTAAAGATGTTGTCTAATTCATCTGTTACCATATATTTGCCTTTTGGTCCCATTGCATAAACTGATGCATAG
Organism: uncultured Clostridia bacterium; assembly: GCA_934149405.1. GTDB lineage: Bacteria > Bacillota > Clostridia > TANB77 > UBA1234 > UBA1234. The sequence goes on from CAKPEV010000001.1 coordinate 88,301, forward strand.
TGATGAGGAATTGATGCATAAACATTAAAATCTGAGAATGCAACTTGTCCACCTCTAGCTCCTGCAAGTTGAGATAAGTCAAATATAAGTGTTTGTGCTAATTGTTTAATGTCTTTGTATGGCATACCTACAAGTAGTGGGGCAAAGAATACATTTATTGCTTCCCAACCAATTGCTCCTGCAAATTGACCTTGTAAGAATTGTGTAAATGAACATATATGTCTTGCTAAAACATTTGCACTATTTGCTGGTTTTGAATTTGATGGAATTGTAGGTATATTTCTAATTCCGTTCTTTTTAACATACTCTGGTGAGTGTCCACTACAATAGAATCTGTCTATCATTCCTAAGTCGTGGATATGTAATTCACCAGCCAAGTGTGCTCTTGAAATATCTTGATCAAATACATTTTTTAATGCATACTCTTTCAAAATTCTTTCAGCTAATGTAAGGTTGATTGATTCTGGATTGTGTGCTGTGTTTCCATTTTCTTTATTTGCGTTTTCGATAATCTCTGTAATGTTGTAGAATGGAATTGAAGCTTCAGAATTATTCTTTAACTCTTTATTTAAACCTTTCTCTAGTAATACATTGTTAACCATTGATCTTATAAGAGATGTACTAACTTGTGTTAGGTTTGCACTCATTAGTCTTTCTGTAACAATTCCTGCAACTTCTTTTGCAAGTGGTTTGTCACAACCGGCTTCTCTTATTAGTGCGTCAACGATTGCACTTTCATCGTACTCTTGTGATTCTGCTTTTGTTGCTGAGTCAACCATTAGCGCTATGTCTAATGCGTTGTTTTCTCTTTTTAATTTGATTACGTTCATTACTAAAACCCCCTCTTATGTTTTTACATTTTTGTTTTCTTTTGTAATTGTTGTCCTTTTATCTTTTGTATTTTTTATCTATATTTATAATTAAAATCTTCTTAAAAAATTATCGAATCATTTTTAAAATCTAAAATCATTTTAACACAACTAAACGATTTTTTACAACAAAAAAAGCAAAAAAAATAATCTTTTTTATTTGCCAGCAAATCAGCCTATATCAAGCATTACACGGTTTCCATTAAAAGTAAAACTGTATTATGTTTTTTGTGTTTACATATGTGTATTTACATAGTTTTCTTATGTCAATTTTTTATTTTATAATGATTTATATAATTAATTTTATGTAATTTTTAAAACAGATTTTATTTGAAATTTTTATTTAAATAAATCTAACTAGAATTTATTTTAAAATGTAAATTTAATAATATATAAATTTCCTATCATAAAAAAATGAATTATCATTATTAATCAACTTGATTTTATAATGATAATTCATTTTAATTAGTTATTATTAAAATTTAATGCTTTTAATTATTCGATTTATTTCTTTTTCATTATTTTCAAAGAATTTTTTTGGCGTTATAAAAGTTACTGTTATTTCTTTATCTGGCAAAGATATTAAATATGCTGTTAAAATCGAATTTTCTTTTTTGCCTTCTACTTCTATCGTAACCTTTCCAATCTGCTCTCCATTAATTTGTATTACTTCCTTCTCTGTGGTTACTATTTTCGCCTCATCATTATATATCTTAAACATAACAACATATCTCTTGCAAATCTCTTCCATCGTTAATTGCGTTTTTTCTTTATTTATTGCTTCTATAATTAATCTTATTTGTTTTTTATCATTTTTCAATTCTTCCAATACTTCAACAAATTTTAAGTTTTTCATATAATCAGATATTTGTTCTCCAGATTCCGTCACTGTCAAATTTGATAAAATATTTTTTTCACTATCTCCAGATTTTTTTTCATCTTTATATAAATTAGAGTATGAAATTTCAAAGTTATATTGTTCATACTCGTGCTTTACTAGCTTATTTTCTTTTATTCTTTCAAATAAAAAACTACCTATTCCAAATATTATACCTAATAATATAATTATTAATATTAACTTGTACCCAGTTTTTTTCATCATTTTTATTCCTTTCTTTTTATTTTACTACATATTATCATTTTTAATTTAATACTTCAAGTAGACTTTTTTTGCATTTTAGAGTATAATCTTTTGCTAGAAAGGACGTGTTTTTATGGCTTTTGATGGCATTACAACAAAAAATATTTTAATCGAATTAAATAATAATTTAATAAATGCTCGCATAGAAAAAATATATGTTCCTACCAAAAATGATATTTTTCTATGCTTTCACACTAAAAACAGAGATAATTTAAAATTGCTTATTTCTATAGATGCAAATAATGCAAGAATTCATTTTTCTAATAACGTAAAGGAAAATCCTTCAAAAGCACCTCAAATATGCATGATTTTAAGAAAACATTTACAAGGTGCTAAGCTATTATCTATTTCTCAATATGGACTTGATAGGGTTATAACCTTTAAATTTGAAAATATAAATGAACTTGGCGATTTAGTTCAAAAATCACTAATTGTTGAACTTATGGGAAAATACAGTAATGTAATATTAATAGATGACAAAGAAAAAATTATTGATTCAATGCGACATGTTGATATTACTATGAGTTCTGTACGTGAGGTGTTGCCTAACAAAAATTATATTTTACCAACCACACTTGGAAAGAAGAATTTTACTGCATTATCTTTTGATGAATTTTCAGAAACTCTAATTAATTCTGATTCTTTAGATTTGCCTAGTGCGATTTCAAATAATCTTATTGGATTTAGCAAATCATTTGTTAATTCATTTTTAAAAGAATTGCAATTATCAAATGTTGATGTATCAAGAGAAAATTTGAAGATAATTTACGATAAATTAATTGATGTTTTTAAGACTATGGAGAATGCATCATTCAATTTCAAAATGACAGAAAACGAAAAAGATTATCACTTAGATATTAATGATATTTGCAAAGAAAACTTAGCTTTATCAACGTTTTTAGATGAATACTATTCTAAAAAAGAAAGTGTGTCTCTAATAAAAAATGCAAAAATGAATATCGAACATGACGTTAATTCTCACATTTCTAAATTGAGTAAAAAATTAGCAAATGTTAATGAAATTTTATTAGATAGCGAAAACTTAGAAAAATATAAACAGTTTGGTGAACTATTAAATTGCAATATGCATAATTTGAGCATTGGAATGGAAAAAATAGACGTAATTAATTTTTATGACAATAATAATTTAATTACTATTCCTCTACAAAAAAATCTTACTCCATCAAGAAATGCTCAAAACTATTTTAAAAAATATAACAAATTAAAGAATTCAATAGTTCATGCAACCGCTTACAAAAAAGAATTTGAAACAGATATCGATTATTTAAACTCTGTTGTATGCGAATTAGAGCTTGCTGAATCACTAAAAGAAATTGATGAGATTCGTGAAGAATTAGTAAGTAGTGGATATATTAAAAAAGCGTATAAATCAAATAAAAAGCGTGACGACTTACCTTCGGAGCCAATAAAATATGAATATAACGGCATTACAATTCTTGTTGGAAGAAACAACGTTCAAAATGATAAACTTACATTTAAAATTGCCAAAAAGACAGATATGTGGCTGCACACAAAAAAGATTCATGGAAGCCATGTGATAATAAAAAGTGATAATGTTTCAGATGACGTACTGCTTTATGCTGCCAAACTCGCTGTTATGCACAGTGCCGGAAAGAATTCTTCTAAAGTAGAAGTAGACTATACACAAGTAAAATTCGTCCATAAAGAAGCTGGTGCAAAACCAGGAATGGTTGTTTACACAGACTATCACACTGTAATAGTTTAAAAAGCAAATCACTACTAGAATTTTGTCTTTTAACGTAAAAAGTCCATCCAATGCTGAAATATATAGCATTGAGTGGACTTTTTATTTACTCGATACTTTCATGCGTGCTTAATAAATTATTTTTTCTTTATCTATGCACACATTTTCAAATTAGGTTTAAAGTTCTTTTTCGAATATGTTTTTATTAAAATCTTTTTGTCTTTTACAAATTTCAAATTTTCGTTAATTTCAATAGCCTCAATAATTTCATACTTCTTTTCTGCTAATTCTTTAAAATTGCTTATATCCCTAATACTTACGCCTTCGAATTTTGTTTTTTTCCATGGAATATTTATTTTTATTTCAATTGGTTTTACTTTGATTATTTTTGCATATGCATCCGCTCTTTTTCTGATTCTTATTTCATCTTCGCTTTCATATGCAGTCTCATTTAAAGCATCCTTGTAATACTCCCAAAATGCCTTGCTTTCATTATCTAATGCCCATAATCCAGCACCCAACAAATTATATTTATTTATAAGCTTTAATTTTGCTTTTATGCTATTTTCATTTTCATACCATATATTGTATACACCTGCATCTAGATATCTTCCATTAACAAATGCATTTGTACGTATTTCATCAATCTCCACCTTTAGCTTTGGTGTCATCGTGTGAGTATCAAATTCCGGAACATTCCTATACTTCTTAATTATATTTTCAACACAACCGATTACTATGGCCTCTCCTCCATATTCTTCTCCCTCTTTCCAAAACCTGCCGTACAATGGTATTCCAAGTACTAACTTGTCTTTAGAAACATTTTCTAGGACTGCTTTTATTGACTTTTCAACAAAGTCAATACCCGCTACAGGTCCCGGACTTCCACCTTGGCAATGTTCATCATATGCCATTAAAATTAAATAATCCGTGCACTGAGCCAACTTTTCGTAATCATATGCAGCTACCCACGTCGTTTCAAGTTTTTCTGGATTAGCTGCAACAGCAATTGATAACATTTTATCATCTGGAAGCGCTTCTCTAAGTAGTTCCATAAATGTTGTTAATTTATTTCTATAACCGCTTGTTAAATTTTCAAGATCTATATTTATTCCGTCTAAATCATATTCGTTTACAGCATTTACAATATCCTCAACTAATTTTTCCGGCTTATCCAATGCTTTTTTCGCCTTTTTTCTCTCCCAATGGTTACTTAAAAAAGGGGTTACTTTTATATTTTTCTCATGCATTTCTGCTATAAATTCTTTATTCATTAAGCTATTTATAACAAGTCTTCCATTTGAATTTAAATCAAAGCTAGTTGGGGAAACTACGTTTACCGACTCATTGGTGTTTTCAACTATCTGCGAGTGGGTTATTGAAGAATTGTATATGTATCCAATGCTTAGACGCTCTTTCGCTAATGTCGACGTTGGAATAGCTATTATAATTAGACTTGCTATTAACATTGCTTTCTTCATATACTCACCCTCTTCCTTTGTTATCATATATAAATATTTTAACATCATATACAGGGCTTTTCAATGGGTAAAAGCCTTGTAACCCTTGTGGCTCTTATATCCGTACAAAAGAAAATTTTCAAAAGAAAAAGGAATGATTAAGGTTATTAATCATTCCTTTTTGAATTTTACCGTTCGTTCTTACGGGTTACTATTGCCATGATAATTGTTACAATGATTGAAATTATCATACAACACACAATTGTCCGCCAATCCGTAGCAATTCCAAAAGCTTTCGAAGCGCTTGCAATAATCGCCTTAATTGCTTCAAAAACCTCGTAAGCTATGAAAACCGTAAGAACTGTCCCTGCCCATAATGCAAGAAAATTCCATAAATGTTTCATTATGAACTCCTTATATAATTTTTTTATTGCAAGAATATATTAACATAATTTGTGTAAAATGTCAACCTTATCCCTATTTGTACATGTTTTTTAACAAAACTGCGATTTCAGCTCTTGTAATACTATTTTTAGGTTTAAATGTGCCATCTGCATATCCATTTATTATACCTCTTTGAGCTAGTTTCATTATATATTGATATGACCAATCATTTTCAGACACATCCGAAAAACCGTTCAACCGTAGTGCTTGCATCATTTTCTTCAATTAACATACTTAGAATTTTGGCAACCTCTTCCCTTGTTATACTCTCGTCTGGTCTAAAACTTTTATTTGCATATCCTTCTATTATTCCGGTTTTTGTAAGGACGTTTATTTCATTTTTTGCCCAATGCTTATTTACATCGTAATAAAGCGTATCATTTGTGTGCGTAGTATCTAATTCTAGTATTCTTGTAATAATCACCGAAAATTCCGCCCTTGTCAGTTTTTCATTAGGTTTATAATACTCACTTGTTTTGCCGTTAACCCAACCTTTTTGCTTTACAAATTCTATAGCGTCCTTTGCCCATGCTACTTCGCCTACATCCAAAAATTCTTTTTTCTCATTTCCTAAGTATTTAGAATAATCGCTCCACACATCACTAGTTTCCTGTCCTAAACTCCAACATCCAATGCCTTTCAAGTTATATTTTTTTATAAGTTGTATTTTTTCTTGAATACTCTTAGAATTTTCAAAATAAAATGTATATGTTCCTGCGTACAAAGTTCTTCCATTTATAGAAGGCTTTAAGTCTCCTGCTCTAATTTTTATAATCGCACGTGCCGTAGCAGTTTCTTCATCATATGAAACTTCCGAATTGTAATTATTAATAAGACTTTGTATTTTATTTAATGTTACGCCATAGCCTCCTGCCGTACTACCATTCTTCCAATATCGACCGTAGAATGGCAATCCTACAACTATTTTTTCAGCAGAGACTCTTTGTAATGCATACTTAATTGAATTTTCTATAAAACTTTTACTAGCTACTGAGCCTTCTGTTCCACCTTCATAATGTTCATCATATGCCATAATCATTAAATAATCTGCATACTGGGCTAATCTTTCATAATCGTATGACCCCTGCCAACCATTTTTATAATTATTTGGATTAGCTGCAACCGCTACAGAAACAGTCTTTTCTTCTGGCAATTTACTACGTAATAATCTAACTAATTCAATATAATTCTCCTTATCTTTTTCTGTCACATTTTCAATGTCAATATTTATTCCATCTAAATTATATTGATTAATTACATAAGCTAAATCATTTGAAAGCTGTTCTCTATTACTAAGAGCAGCTCTTCCCTTAGCTCTGTCCCAATGATTACTTAAAAAAGGAGTTACTCTAATTGATTTACTATGCATTTCTTTTATTAATGTTTTATCAACATAGTTAAGCGACAAGTTTCCGTTATCATCCAAATCAAAATAACTCGGTGATACAACATTTACAGAGTTATCATTTCTATTTACTAAAGAAATATAATCATAATTGCCGTACAGATATGCCATACTAATCTTATTAGCATTGCTAATTTTCAAGTTGCCAATTAATATCATTAGCAAAATAAGTATCGCTACAAACTTAATTCTCAATTTATTATCCACTCTTGTTTCCTCCTTATGTAATCTTCTACTTTTATTTTAAAATCACATAATTCTATAAACAATGCAAAAATTTTTCCTCTTTTGTAGATTTTTTGTAATAATCAATTTGATGATTAGATTGATATTTTACTAAAAATATTTTTAAACATAAGCAAAACGGAGGTCTATAACCTCCGTTTAATTTTCTATACCACCTTGCAAATTATATACGTTTGCATATCCTAATCTTTCAAGCATGTCAGTTGCTGCAACGCTCCTTATACCTTTTAAACAATAAACAACAATTAATTCATTTCTATCTGGTAAATAATAATATGCATAATTATTTATTTGCTCGACAGGAATATTTATACTACCTTGCAAGTGCTTTCTATAGTAATCCTCTTCTAACTGAGTATCTATGAGCTTTGCATTATAATTTACAACTAAATCCATAGCTTGGTCATATGATACATTTTTCATAAGCACCACTCCATACTCATATTGTATGCGCCTATGGCAAATATGTGCCAAGCCTATTCTTCAATTATTTTAAACATTTCTGATGCTTCTTCTTTTTTTATTATTTCATCTACTCTTGTTATCTCAAATTTTATTGTTTTCTCTCCGAATTTTATTTCAACTATATCTCCACATTTTACATTTGATGAAGCTTTTGCAATTCTTCCATTTATCATTACTCTTCCAGAATCACACGCTTCGTTAGCTACCGTTCTTCTTTTTATAACTCTGCTAACTTTTAAGAACTTGTCTAATCTCATACTTTTGTTATTCCCTCCGATATATTAATTTAAAAAAATGGACTGCCGAAAGGCAATCCATAATTAAACTATTTCTTATTTACTAAATCTTTTAATGGCTTACCAGCTTTGAATACTGGAGCTTTAGAAGCAGGTATCTTAATTTCCTCTTTAGTTTGAGGGTTTCTACCTTTTCTTGGAGCTCTTTTTCTAACTTCGAAAGAACCAAATCCAACTAATTGAACTTTGTCACCTTTCTTTAAAGCTGTTTCAACAGCGTTAATAAATGCATTTAAAGCAGCTTCTGCTGATTTCTTAGAAATATCTGCATCTTCTGCAATTTTAGCAACTAAATCAAGTTTGTTCATTATAATACTACCTCCTAATTAAATTTTGTTTTGATATAGCCTTTACATCTATATTCCTATATTTATATTTCGCCATTTCTTTTAATAATCCTGCTTTTTTTCTGCTATTTTTCAACTTTTTTTATAAAAAATGTTGATTTTTCAACGTTTTATTCAATTATGTTTACTTTGTTTCTGTTGTATGAGACTTTACAAGTTTTATTTTTTCTAAAAATCTATATATTTTATCACCATATGGCAACATATGATAATCATCTCTGTCAAAAACACCGATTAAGATTATTCCAAAGAAATAAACTATTATTGCAATTAGTATTGCCATCAATGTAGCAATTGATGTACGATTCAATATCATTAAAACACCTTTATGAGTTAACACTGCCATTATTCCCATTATTAATGTTACAATCAAAGGTTTTAAAATACCTTGTTTATAATCCATATTTAATTTCAAACTTCTATGTAAAAATACTATGTTTATTATCATTGCAACCAGTGAACATACAATAGAACCTATTGCTGCTCCATTAATTCCTATTGCCGGAATTAATAAGACATTTACAACTACTTTTGCTAAAGCTCCAATCGCAAGTCCTATCGCTGGCACCATTACTTTTCCAAGTCCTTGTAATGCTCCACTCAACGTTTGATTCATAAGTGTAAATATTACTACTAAAGAACTTAATTTTAGTAACATTGGTGCTTCAACTGCAACTGCATTTGGGAATAGCAATGTTAATATCGGTTCAGCTAAAACTGCCATTCCTACTGCACATGGTAAAGCAATTAGTAATGTTGTTCTAATCGAAAAAGCAATTCTTCTTCTTGCTGTTTTTTCATCATTCTTTGCCATAGCTTCCGATATGGTTGGTACCAAAGCTGTTGAAAACGCTATATTTAACGCTGTAGGTAAACCTATTAGCATATCTATTTTCCCTGATAATATTCCATACAATCTTGTTGCTTCAGCCGTTATCATTTCAGTAGTTCCAAACATTTGACTTGTAAGTCTTTTTTTCAAACCACCAATTACTGTGAATGTATCTATATTTCTATTAATAGCGGAAATTATTGATGCTAATGATATTGGTATTGAAAACTTTAATATTGTTTTTATTATATCTTTTTTAGCATGTTTTTCATAAGTTCCTGTAGCCTCATTTATGTCCTTCCAAATTTCTTTTTTTCTCTTATTATAAAATCTGAATAGATATATAAAGCTGCAAAATGCTGCAAGTGTTGATGCAAAGTTTGCTGCTACCGCCATTGCTTCTGTAACATTTGACTCTGATACATTTAATAATCTTGATATTGCACTCGGATTGGTACTTGCTAAAAATCTTATTAAAAGAACAAGAATTATTGTAAAAGAACTCTTAAAAAATTGTTCTAATATCTGCGAATTAGATGTTGCTTTCATGTTATACATTCCATTAAAGTAACCTCTAATAACTGCAGCTATCGCAACAAAAAATATCGCTGGCGATAATGCTTTCATAACTCCTGTTACAGCCGGATTTCCAATCCATTTAGTTGCTATAAGTTCCGCTCCAAAAAATAGGAACAACGCACCAGTTAATCCAATGGCTCCAAATAACATTAATGCAACTTTAAATATATCATGTGCCTCTTTGTTTTTTCCTAATGCAATACGCTCTGAAACAAGTTTTGCAATCGCACTAGGTACACCAATTGATGCAAATGCTAAAAGTAATGTGTATATCTGATATCCAGCACCATATAAGCCATTTCCTTCATCACCGAATCCATCTACATTGGTAATTACAAGTCTATATAAAAGTCCCAACACTTTTACTATTATCTGTGCAAAAAGGATTGTCATTACGCCTTCCATAAAAGTTTGTTTTTTATTTACTTTTTTCTCCATATGTATTTTCTCCATCATATATAATATTATTTTTACTATATAAATTATAGTGTTTCAATCTTAAAATATCAAGGTATTTTACAAACAATGCACAATTATGAACATTGTTTAATGTGTATTCATCGCCATACATATTTTAATAAAAATTGTTATTATACGCAAAAATGGAGAAGTTCTACTCCTCCATTTGTTTTCCTAAAAAACCAGCAGCTGATTGAACTACTTTCATTTCAACTTCATTCATTTTTGCACTTGGTTCAGTTGAAAGTAGCATTACAGTCCCTATTGTGTCCCCTTCAGCTATTATTGGATATATAACTTGCGATGTGTACTTTTCGCTTTCAGCATCAGTTAATAAAACTGGCATGTGCTTTTCATCTTTATTCTTTGATGCCCAAACCATTTTATCTTCCATTAGCTTTTCTAGTTCTGTACTTACGCTTTTTTCTAAATATTCTTTTTTTGGTGCCCCAGAAACAGCTATTATTGTATCTTTATCACTTATGCATGCAATATGCCCAGTAGCCTTTGCAAGAGCTTCTGTATATTGAGTAGCGAATTCACTAAGTTCACCTATCGGAGAATATTTCTTTAAGATTATTTCTCCTTCTTTATCAGTGAAGATTTCTAGTGGATCCCCTTCTCTAATTCTAAGTGTTTTTCTTATTTCTTTTGGAATTACTATTCTTCCTAAATCATCAATTCTTCTGACAACTCCAGTTGCTTTCAAATTTCTCCCTCCTTTTTTAACATCCTGCTCTTATTATTGTGCTTTCTGTCAAAAAATATACATTATGGGAGAAATTTATTCATTTTATGCACTCTCTTCTTCTGCAACCTTTTTTCTGCCTCTTCTAGCCTTTGGCTTTGGTCTTATAAGAATCATATCTAATGTTTTTATAAAATCTTGCATTAATATAACCTTTATTGTTGGCACTTTTCCTCTTATATATTCTTCCATTGTTTGTTTTAATAATCTTATGTTTCTTTCCTCATTTTCTATGTCTCTTACTTTTTCATATCTCGCCGTTATCAAATCTTTTAATAAAACAACATCTTCATTTTCTAATAACAATATTCTTTCAAATAATGTGTTCATATTATAGTACTTCATTATAGGAACATCTAAATGTTCTTCTGCAAATATATCTGATAACTTATCCATCTTGTCTGGAATCATTTCAAACATTTCCTTTGAAATCTCAATATATTCTTTCTCTTTCGTTTGAAGATTCAAGTTATTAAAATGTTCTAACATATATGTTATATTGTCGTCTGTATCAATCAAATTAGTGCCAGACATATATGCATCAATATCTTTACAATATTTAGACGTAGCTGCCGCAAGATTCATTCCATTTACAAATGTCAATTTTAAATATTCTGAATCTATATCTATTAAATTCTTTTGAATAAAGAAATTAAATATAACATACAATTTAAAATATTCTGCTAATTGAAGTTTTCCAGCCTTAACGTCTTCTAAAGTTTCTGTTATAACTTTGTTAAACTCACTATCAGCAATCTTCCAATAATCCTCTGTCAAAAGTCTCTTATAGCTTGGCATCTGTTCTCTATTTTCTTGTGCAACTATAGTTTCCATATCATCTTTAAATGTTCTCATATCAAATATTCTTGTTCTTACATATTTCTCAACGAATTTAAAGAATCTATAATCTGTTTTAAATGTAAAATAATAATTATTATCAAATTCTTTTATATAAAATTGTCTATTATCCTTTAAGACCTTAGAAGCAACTAAAATTGTTTTATACTCTTCTAATGAATTAATATCTTTTAGTTTATCTTTTGTAACCTTACCAGCTTTTATTTCAAAAGATATTGCTATTGTAAATATCAATAGTGATTTTAAAACTATATCACTTATATCCGGATAATACTTTTTAGTTGTTTCAAATATTTTTTGGAAATCATTTAATGCATGTTTTAATATTCTTAAGTTTCTAGTTCCGCTTCTATTAAAAGTTTGTGTAATTAAATTAGAATTTCTTCTCAAAAATTGAATTAACGTTGGATTACTTTCATATCTCATTAAAACTCCGTTTATTATATAAGTGAACTCCGGAATATACTCAAAAGTTTCTCCAATTAGTTTTTCTTTTATTCTTTCGTAATCATTTGCTTTATCGAATATGTGCTCTATTTTATCTTCGATTAATTCTACCATAGGTTTATCTTCTTGTTCTTCTGCTAGTGAACTATCGGTTTCTTCGTTTTTATTTTCTGCTTTTATTTTTCCTTCATGGCTTAAGATATATGTAGCAATAAATGTCTTCATTTCAACATTTGTGCTTTTCAATTTCTTAGAAAGTTCTTTTTCATTACAAATTATTATTGTTTTCATATGGTCATGTTCAACGAAATTATTTATATATCCAAGTACATCTATTACATCCACATTTGCTCTCTCTAAGTCATCAAAGCAAAGTACTTTATCGTCTATATCAAAAAACTTAGCATAATCTACTTTATCATTTGTTTGCATAAAGCCAAAAGAATTTGCCATGTCTATACCAGTTTTCACATACTCTGGAATGCTCGAAACATTACGCATATCTAATATCTTTTTTATAGACTTATTTAGATTTGGATTCATCTCTATAAATATTTTTTTACTTATATCATCTAAGTTAGAAATTCCGTACAATGACATATATATTGTTTTGTACCTTTTTCCATCTATTTCTGTTGACTCTATTTTATTTTTAACCTTATTGTTCCAAAAATAAGTTTTCCCACTTCCCCATTCGCCATTTATCATAATAGCATGGTCTGTATAAGGCTTTCTAACATAATCTAAAATACTTTCAACCAATTCATCCATTTTTAAAATCTTTTCCTTTCATTACAAATTTCTTTTATGCATAAGCAACTGTTACAGCTATAACTTTTTTAGCACCTGCTTTTTTCAAAGTTTTAGCACATTCATTTAACGTAGAACCTGTTGTACAAACATCATCTACAAGCAATATAACCTTTCCTTGTACTAGTTTTTCATTCTTGACTTTATATGCACCGAGTACATTGCTTTTTCTATCTCTTTCATGTAATTCGCTCTGTCTTTTATTATTCTTACTTTTTATTAATACGTTATTTAAAGATTTCTTAGCCAATATCTTTGCCATCTCATCAGTTATTATTTTACTTTGATTAAAGCCTCTCTCCATAAATCTTTTTAGACTTATTGGAACAGGAATAATATAATCAAACTCAAATTCTTTTATTCTCTGACTAAGCAAATATGCAAATGTTTTTCCAATATATTTTCCATCTCTAAACTTGAATTTGCAAATCTGTTTTCTTATATTTCCCACGTATGAATATAAACTAAGAATTTCGTCATAGCCATCCGAATTACATTTGTTTAGATGCTTTTCTCTATAACATTTTAATATATTTAAACATTTTTCACAAGCATAAGTATTGGTTTTTATATTTTTTTCACATATTCCACAAACATTTGGATATATCAAATTAAAAAGCATAAGGGGACCTCCTTAAAAATTATAATTAGGTCCCCTTTAATTTTATATTTCTAAACTACGTATTATTTCATCAAATAAATAATCACCAAGTTCATCCATTACATCTTCATTTGCGGTCAATATCAAGTCATATAAATTATTTCCAACAACTATATACAAAGAGTATATCATCTTATTCTCTGATGTTAGAATTTTAAATTTAACTGCATCATTACTGATTATTTTCATGTTTTCAGTTTTTACAAGCTCGCCATCTTTTCTTGCTATCTGTTTAAGCATAGCTTGTAGCTGATCAAAAGAATAATCTGACATATCTGTAACAGTATTTACTTGTATAAATAGTTTAAATGGCGCATCTCCACTATATATCTTCTTTGTGTTATATGAATCATCTACCCCCACATAGCCTGATCTATAAGTAAATTTCAAACTTAGTTTTCTATTTTGATATATCTCAAAATTTCTATCTGATATTTTTTCACCATCAATTAGTTTTAATGTAGTTAATACATTATCTACTAAATTATCTAATGTTATATTTCTAAAAAGTATTGTATAAACAGTATTATCTCTCTTTATTACTAAGTACTTATAATTCTCGCTCCTACTTAGTGGTTCATACAACAAATAAAACGCATTATTTATTGTTCCTCTTTCTGTAATTTTATAAGATCTATCAACATCCCTTATCTTTTTCTTTCCTATGCTTTCTATGCTTTTTAAATAATAATCGTCAGATTGTTCGATATTCATTAAAAGCATATTGTTTTCGAAATAATCAATATCTTTTTCCTTCCAAGCCTCTATAATCTTAACTTGATTAGAAATTGAAAATTCTATTCCGTATTCATCATTTTTGTATTGTTCTAATGTGTCTGATTCTCTTTCATATGCATATATCTTTTTGCCTTGAACATAAATTTTTTCTATGTCCATTTCTTCGCATAAAATAAGATTTCCTTTTACTTCGACGTTCTTTAATGTTAATGTTTTACTGGTTCCAGCAGCGATTACTAAATTTCCATTAATAGTTAAATTGTTAAGCACAACATTATCACCAGCAATTATTATATTTCCATCTACTTTCCCCGTATGCATTCCACCAACCGCAATAGTATTAAACATTCTACCAAGTAATGTAACAAACTCCGAACGTGTAATATATGCTTTTGGTCTTATTGTTTCATCTTCATACCCCATAATATATTTATAATTAACAAATGTTGCAAAATAATCTTTTGACCATTTTGATATTTCTTCTTCGTCTATATAGTTTTTTGCAAGTGTCGTATTACCAGAAACGTAAAATGCCCTTGAGAGCATTGTCACAACTTCTTCTCTTGTTACGTATGATGTTGGTTTAACGTAACCATTTTCATCACCCATTATTACCCCAGTTTGAACTGATTTTCTTATTTCAGAACTATACCAACTTTGCCTATCTAAATCTGGTATATACTTTAAAGATTCCTTTTGGGCACCAATTAGTCTATTAATTATCGTAGCAACTTCAGCCCTTGTCATATTTTTGTCTGGTCTGAAGGTATTGTCCTCATAACCTTTTACAATATTTATTTGGCTTAATTTTTCTATTGAATCTTTTGCCCAGTGATTATCTACATCTGAAAAAGCATATACTGACGATGAAACTGTCAACATAGACATTAACATAATAGGAATAATCTTTTTTTTCATTTTTTCCTCCATATCTAATTAAAACTTACTTTTTTACTAAATTTCTTCAAAGATTTTTTGGTATTTATTAATTTTATACACTAGTCCCGTATTTCTTACTTTTGTTTCATTATTATTTATCATATATTTTATCATATTTTCACGCCCAATTATTATAAGCATTTTTTTAGCTCTCGTAACACCTGTATACAATAGATTTCTAGTATAAAGCATAGGTGGCCCACTCGTAATTGGCATTACTACAACAGGAAATTCGCCACCCTGACTTTTATGTATTGTTATTGCATAAGCATGTTCCAATTCTTCTAAAACAGATGACTCATATCTTACAACTTTCTCATCATCAAATATAACTTCTATATAGTCTTCCGTTATTTTATTTATAATACCTAAATCGCCGTTATAAACACCACTTCCATACGACTTTCCATCAATTCCTTCCCAATAAATATCATAGTTGTTCTTTATTTGCATAACTTTGTCGCCTTCTCTAAAAATTATATTACCATACTCTTTTTCTCTTTTAAAATTACTTTTTGGATTTAATACTTTTTGGAGCTCAATATTTAAATTTCTAGTGCCGGCGTCGCCTTTTTTGGTTGGTGTTAAAACCTGTACGTCCTTTAGTATATCATATGTTCCGTATTTTGGGAAGTCTTGTCCCAATTAATTCTACAATTTGTGATAATATATTTGTCTCTCTTATAAAAAAGAAATCCCCATCTTTCATATTTAAATCGATGTCTTGACTGCCAGAATTTATTTTATGCGCATTCATAATAATTTGGCTTTCTGCAGCTTGTCTATATATTTCTGTAAGCTTTCTCGTTGATATCGCACCAGAATCAATCAAATCTTTTAGCACACTGCCAGGGCCTACAGAAGGCAACTGATCGCTATCTCCAATGAGAATAAGTCTCGTCTTTTCCTGCAAAGCCTTGCAAAGGTAATTCATCAAAATTATATCCACCATAGACATTTCATCTACAATTACCACATCTTGTTTTATTCTAGTGACCTCATAATTTATGTTAACAGTTTCATCATCAACTTTTCCGTAATTCCAAAAAACGATGCAATGTTTTTGCCTCTTCACCAGTTGTTTCAGTTATCCTTTTAGCAGCACGCCCTGTAGGGGCACAAAGTGCAAATTCTGTTTCATCATATTTAAAAAGTTTTATAAGCATTTTTATTATTGTCGTTTTACCTGTACCTGGTCCACCTGTTATTATAGAAACTCTATTTTCAAAAACGGATTTAACAGCTTCTTTTTGTTCCTTTGAAAGAGTTATATTTAGTTCTTTTTCAAATTCTGCTATTTTCTTGTCTAAATTTATATTGTTTTTGTTATGTGCATTTGTAAGCATGAGTAGTTTTTTGGCAACAACTTCCTCTGCTAAATAATAATCACTTAAAAACGCATACCCATTTTCAAAATATACTTCTCTTGAATAGCAAAGATTAGTAAATTCGTTTTCAACTAATTCTGGATATACATTCAAAATGTTTGCAACATACTCAATCAATTTTTCCTTTAATACACATGTGTTCCCATTCTTAGTGCTTTGACTCATTGCATATTTTATGCCACTTGAAATTCTGTGTGTAGACTCATGTTCAATACCGAGTGTAAGTGCCATTCTATCTATATTTTTAAAATCAACCCCATATAAAAATTTAAGTAATATGTATGGGTTTTCTTTTATCTTTTCTATTGCTCCGATTCCAAGTTCTTTATATACCCTATTTGCATTCGTTGTGCCAATTCCATATTGTTGCAAAAACATTACTATTTTCCACAATTCCCATACATTATTAAATTCATTTGAAATTTCATTTGCTTTGCTCTCGGTTATTCCTTTTATTTGTGAAAGCTTGCTTGGTTCATACTGTAGCACATATATTGTGTCCTCTCCAAATCTACTAACTATTTTTTTACTAGTCGCAGGTCCTATTCCCTTTATTATTCCACTCCCTAAATACTTTTCTATTTCTTGAGTAGTGTTCGGCATAGTTTTTTCAAAAGTATCTATCTTGAACTGTTCACCATATGTAGCATGCTTTACAAAATTTCCTTGTGCAACAATTATATCTCCAATATTTATAAACGGCAAATAGCCAACCGCAGTTATTATTTCTTTTTCTAGTATTATAGTACAGACGGTGTAACTATTCGATTCATTTGAATATATTATATCTTCAATCTGACCTTTTATCTCCATATTTTTTCCTTTCTTATATTACAATGCAATTATATATTTATCTTGAAAGTTTAGCAATGAATTTTCTAAAAAAAGTACATATGTTCATAAGATGTCTCAATATGTATGCAAAAAAGTCAAGAATAAACTCATCAATAAAATTCAAAAAACCATATATTGAAAACGACCAAATAATTAAATCGATAAAAAAATTATACATCAAGATTCACTCCCTTAATGTATAATATGTAAAATAATTATTAAAGTGATTATTAGTTCTAGTCACCTATTTCAACTAATATATCTGCCAACCCTTTTACTATTCCAGACACTTCGCAACTAGAATCATATATCGCTATAACAGTACCTGTATAAAAATTTATTATATAATTACTTTTCGCATCTTTAACACTTATTTCCGAATTAGAAAAACTTTTATCCGCTAATTTTTCGGCTGTTATGTAGTGATACTTGTATTTAGGACTTAGTGTTGAAATGTTAACTTCTATAATATGATTTATTTGTGTGCTAGAAAGAAAATCTTCAACTAAGTGTAGCATCTCCTCTGTTGCAACAGTATCTTCGCTAAGTGTAAGTTCATCCATTAGTAATCTTGTCTTTAATACAGAAGTGTATTCTACTACATCAGACATTTCCTTTTTTTGATTTGAAATATAACTGTTTTTTATGCTATCAATAGAATAATATCCAGCAACGCTTATTAATATAATCATTACAATAATTGTTATGACAAGATTCATTATTGTTATTCCATTTTCTCTTTTCAACATATCTTACCTCCATGTTAAGGATTTACTAGCTTTACACTTACAGGACCATAAACTTCGCATTCGTTGTAGTCGACAACATAGTAATGTTCAATATCAAGGCTGTCGACGCCAAGCTTTTCTGCTTCTGTTCTTCCAACCAATCTATAATAATCAGCTGTTTCTGAAGAATAATTTTCAGATATTTGTGCAATCACATTGCTTATCTCTTGTGATCCCATATTCTCTATTGAACGTATATATTCAAACACCGTATCGCCAATCTTTTCGCCAATTATAGGATACATCATAGGATTTCTTTCATAATTCGTCATTCGATCATTAACAGCATCTTTTAAATTTCGTATTTCATTTTCTATCCTTGTTGCATTAGTTTCGTCCACACTCTTCAAGCTAGAACTTATCGTAATCGTCAATACAATAAGCATGACAACAATTGTAATTACTAAAGTTATTAATGAAACTCCTTTTTTATTCTTCAGCATTTTTACTCCTTTCAATTACAAGAGCCGCCATATGGCGACTCATTGCAATTTATTATATTTGCCACTTTAAATATGGCGTATCTTCTCTTTCAGTTATTCCCCATATATCAAAATTCCAATTTGCAAAAGTGCTACGTATTCTCATATCACTATAAGATTTACTGTCAAAGCTTAAAACGAACGTACCACTCGCTCTATCACCAATATCTTTTAGGTTTTCTCCAGGTGCCAAATCTTTCTCCCAGAAACAATCTGCTAAACTAACTGTAGATGTTACAGCTATGTCTGTATACCCTATACTTCCACCTGTTGTAGTGCCTTTTACTAAAATATCTAAAGTTGTATATAGTGCCTTAAATGATATATTTGCATCTTGAATACTTGAAATAGAACCTATTAAGCCACCAGCATTTGTTACTGTTCCGTTAATAGCACCCTTTGCATACGAATTAGCAAAATCTAATTTATTATTTGTTAAAATTTGAATCTTACCAACTATTCCACCGATGTCTTTCATTCCATTAAGTGTTGTGTTTCCTGCAACTTCTTGAACATAAGTAGCAGAACTTACAGAAACTGTTCCAACTACGCCACCAATTGAATCATTGCCACTTATTGTAGCTTTAGCACTACATCTAGTCAAAGTACCTGAATATAAAATTCCAACTACACCACCAACTGATGAACTTCCATTTATTCTATCGACACTTACTTTACAATTTGAAATAGTGCCATTATTTTGAGATCCTACTAAACCACCAGTATAATTAGTTTGTCCAATTACCGTACCGCCTTTTATACTAACATGACTAATACTTCCGGCACCAACACCTGCTAATGTACCAACGTACTCTCCACCACCGATTGATACGTTTTCAAATGTCAAATTTGTGATTTTGGCAGTGCTTAACAGTTCTCCAAACAAACCAACATTTTTAGTTGAAGGTCTTGCAATCATCAAATTGCTTATCGTATATCCTCTTCCGTCTAATGTTCCGCTGAAATTTGCTATTGGATTCCAACCTTCACCATATGCATATTGTGACATATCTATATTTCCAGAAAGCCTAAAGTATCCACTTGGATTTGCTCTAATCTTTTCTAAATCAGCTGCTGTTCTTATTATCTGTTTTGGCGAAGGTTTCATACCTTTTTCAATTAAAAGAATATCTTCCATTGAGTAATACTTAGATTTTTGATAAACTACACCATTACAATTTATTACATCATATGTATCATAATTTACAATATAATATTCATTTGGCAAATTCAAAGCATTTGTTAAATTACCAAGCATTTCTGGCGTTACGTAGTAATATCCGTACCTGTACTCTTCTGTTATTCCATTAGTTGTAATCGAATATGGTGAATCTTCCAAACTCAAGCCAACTAATTCTGTAGAAGTCGGATTTATTCTATATTCATTAGACTTGTTTTCTACCGCTGATTCCAAAACTTTTATATCCTGAATAATTTTGTTTCTTCTAACAGCATCCTTATCTCCAGAATATTTCACAATAACTGCAATAACTATCACAACTGCAACAACAGCAGACATAATAATTAATGTTTTTATCGCATTTCTACTTCTATTTACGACAAGTTCCTCTTCATTCTCATTAAAAACATTTTTTAGGTTAATCCCCATACTATAACCCCTTTCAAATAATCATTCTAACCACTAACTTTAGATTACTATTTATGTACTTTTTTGTCAATAGAAAAAATATGATAAAAAATAAACAAAACGTTGTATTTCAAGCAATTTAGTTTTAAATTAAGCTCATAATATTTATTCCACACTTTCCGGTAATATATCACTGAATAAAAGAATATAAAAAACAGCCAACGCACTTTTTGTACATTAGCTGTCCTTAGCATTCTATTTTATTTTAAAAATTCTCTTACAATATCATTTATAATTTTACTGTCAGCTCTACCTGCAGCTTTTGTTTTTGCCATTTGCATTACCTTTCCCATGTCTTTTATTGTTGTTGCTCCTGTCTCTTTGATACTTTCTTCAACTATTTTCCTAATTTCTTCCTCACTAAGCTCTTCTGGCAGATATCCTTTTAATATTGCAATTTCATCATTTATTTGCTTTATTAAATCTTCTCTACCGCTCTTTTCATAATCTGCAAGTGATTCTTTTCTCTTTTTAACTTCTTTTGCTATTATTTCTAAAATTTGATCATCTAGCACCTCTTTTTGTGTATCTTTTTCGATTTGCAAAACAGCTGCTCTAACCATCATTACCGTATTTTTCTTTAATTCGTTTTTTTCTTTCATAGCATCTTTAAAATCTTGTAGTAACTTTTCTTTTAACATAAAATCACCCTTTCTTTAGGTACATATATAATTTTAAAGGGTCACATTATATTATGCGACCCTTTAATATGTATTATTAAAACTTTCTCTTTCTAGCTGCTTCAGATTTTTTCTTTCTCTTTACACTAGGTTTTTCATAATGTTCTCTCTTTCTAACCTCTTGCAAAACTCCACTTCTAGCACAATCTCTCTTAAATCTTTTTAAAGCATTATCTATAGATTCATTATCTCTAATTTTTATTCCTGACATTCTTTTCCCTCCTTCCGAAGCTACACTATATTGTTATTAACCCTCTACTGCATACATCTCAATTGGCCTTCTCTATTTCATAACATAAGCTATTATACTTAAGTTTTGTGATATTGTCAATAGCATTAGCAAAAAAATATAGAACTTAAGTTCTGTTTTAGAAAATAATTTATGCTTGCTTTTTGTCAAAATGTGTGCTAAACTATTTTTCGTAAATTGACTACGATGCGTATAAAGGAGGTGCCAATAATGCCAAATATCAAATCTGCTATCAAAAGAGTAAATACTATAAAAACAAAAACAGAGGACAATGCTGTTGTAAAAACTGCATATAAAACTGCAATTAAAAACTTTAAAGCTGCTGTTGAAGCTGGCAACAAAGAATTAGCTGAAGAAAAATTCAAAGTTGCTACAAAAGCTGTTGATAAAGCTGCTAATAAAGGTGTAATAAAAGCAAATACAGCTTCTAGAAAGAAAGCTAGTCTTGCTAAAACATTTAATACTGTTAAATAAGTAAATTGGAAATAACTAAAAGGTTATTTCCAATTTGTTTTTTATAAGAAATTTCAATTTGCTGGCATTTTTCTGTTTATCCTTCTTTTCACAGAAAAAAGGCTTGTTGCTTATTTCCCTAAGCTTTCTCAATTTTTCAATTCTTTTTGTCTTTTGCTCTGCAAAAATTTTTTTCATTTTTTCGTAATTATGTAACTAGTACTTCCGTAAGATGTTTGCCGTGTACTTCTTCTCCGCCAAGGTTTTCCATATGTTTTTTGATTGATTTTTTATGTTCACCATGCTATAATTATGTTATACAAAATGATTCATGGATTGTAAACTTATTTAGGAGATGGTTATTATGTTTAATAAGATTATAGAAAAATTAAATTCTATTAACAAATTTTCAAAGCATGTCATTGTCAGTGGATGTATAATTTCACTTGCTATCTGCTTAATTGGTATAGGAATAATAACTTACAACGATAATGTACTTCAAAAAATCAGCCTATACACTTTAGGCACCTCATTAATATACTCTGCAATAACCCTATTCTCTGAGTTTACAATTGGTGGACTTGTTATAGATGTTGCTGATAATGTTATAAAAAACCATAATGACTAGATTTCATAAGCTAGTTTTTATCTCTCATATAGTAAAATAAGTATTGTTGTGCTATTCCTGCGTATTCTCCAAATCGCTCAGTAGCACATTTTTCTATGTCTTTTAAGCTATTTTTTGTGCTATATAATTCTGTCATAACTTTTCTTATCCATGTATCTATCGGGAAAGCTTCGATTTTATTCATTGAAAATAAAAGTATACAATCTGCAACTTTAGCTCCTACTCCCTTTATTTTCATCAACTCTTTCTTGGCCTCTTTATAATCCAATTTATTTATTTTCTCCAAATCAACTTTCCCGCTCACAACATCTTGAACTGCTCCATATACATATTTGTCCCTAAAGCCCAAATTTAATTCTCTTAAATCTGTAATTGTTGCTTTTGACAATTCTTCTGGCGTCGGAAACAAATAATATTCCATTTCATTAAAATAAATCTTCTTTCCATATGCCTTAGAAATATTTTCTATTGTTTTTGAAATCCTTGGAATATTGTTTGCAGCAGATATTATATAGCTTATTAGCATCTCCCAAGAATCTTGTCTTAATATCCTTATTCCATACCCATATTTTATTGCTTCTATCATATTTTTATCTTCGACAGATATAATATCTTTTATTTTTTTATAATCTCTTTTCATATCGAAATAATTTTCTATTATTTGATTGGCGTCCCCCACCAGCTCATATGTAAAACATATATCTTTTTCACCATTTGAACTTACATTCATAACACCAGCTTTTATAACTCCAGTGTAACTTCCGTCACTTTCCTTTTTCCATCTAAAACATTGTCCACATTCTAAAATATGCGTCAAATTAAAATCCTCAACATTCTTTAGTTCAATTCTATCCATATTTACACCTCTCACATTAATATACAAAAATCTACATATTTCTGCAATAAGGAATTTATAATTTTCACTTTATTTACATTAAAAACTTTTCATGATATCATTAAATTTATAAAAATGTACATGGAGGTATTTTATGTCTTCTTTCGCTTTAAAATTAGTTGCTTGCATAACAATGTTTGTAGACCATTTAGGTCTAGCTCTTTTTGATAATAATAGACTCATGAGGATTATAGGAAGAATTGCAATGCCTATTTTCGCTTTTCAAGTCGGAGTAGGTTTTAAACATACACATTCTAAATCAAAATATATTCTTAGAATGTTGCTTTGCGGAATAGTTTCAGAAATTCCCTTTTTACTGTTACTCTCGTCAGCAAATTTCATTCCAGCACTTATACCTGAAAACATTTCACATTTTTCACTAAATATATGCTTTACATTTACTATTGCTCTTTTAGCATTATTTTTCATAGAAAAAGGTAAAGAAACGCCTGTTTTTTATATCGTATCGATATTTGTAGCATTATTATCGATTGTGATTCCTATGGATTATGGTATATTTGCTGTCTTAATCGTAATCTTGTCTTATTTTTGTAAAGATAAAAAATGGCTTATGGTGCCTGGCATGGTAGCAATTGCAGTTGCCTACTTACTCATAAGAAAAAGCACATTGCAGATGTACATGTTGTTTGCCCTTCCTTTTATCTTGCTCTACAATGGCCAAAAAGGAAAATCGTTAAAATATTATTTTTATGTTTTTTACCCTTTACATATGCTTTTGATAGCACTAATTAAAATTTATTTATTAAAATAGTTTTCTTAAAATATATGTTTTTTTCACCAAAAAAACATATAAAAATTATAAAATTCAATAAGTATTAACGAAAGGAATGAGAATTTATGAAAAAATTTAAAATACTTGTCGTAGATGATGAAAGTAGAATGAGAAAGCTTTTAAACGACTTTTTATCTGCTAATAATTATGAAATTTTAGAGGCAGAAAATGGGCAAAAAGCACTTGATATTTTTGAAGAAAACAAAGATATAAGCTTGATTTTGCTAGATGTTATGATGCCAGTTTTAGATGGTTGGGCAACCCTTAGAGAACTTAGAAAAACTTCAAAAGTTCCTGTTATCATGCTCACAGCAAGAGGCGAAGAAAGGGATGAATTATTTGGCTTTGAGCTTGGAGTTGATGAATATATATCAAAACCATTTAGTCCAAAGATTCTAGTTGCTAGAGTCGAAGCACTACTTGCAAGATGTTATCCTGAAAACAAAGAAATAACAGAATTTGATGGTATTGTTATAGATGAATCCGCACATGTTGTTACAATCGATGGACAAAATGCTGATTTAAGTATGAAAGAATTTGAATTATTGCAATATTTAATTTCTAACAAAGGTGTAGCTTTATCTAGAGAAAAAATCTTAAATAATGTATGGAATTATGATTATTATGGAGATTCTAGAACAATAGATAGTCATATTAAAAAGCTAAGAAAGAAAATGGGCAAAAAAGGCGAACACATTCAAACAATTCGCGGTCTAGGATACAAATTTGAATAATTTTGAAAGGAATGTTACGCATGAAAAAGTCTGTAAATGATAAATTATTTTTATGCTTTGCTTTACTAGTTTTTATTGTTGTGAGCATTATTTGGATTTTAAATACTCTCGTGCTTGAGGAATTTTACATATATACAAAAAAGCACGATCTTAGCCACTTATATTCACAAGTAAACAAAATCTATAGCAATTATGACTATGACACTGATTCAAAAGATATAGAGTCTGAACTTGAAAAAATTGATTCAATGAGTAATGTTGATATTGTTGTTCAAAATGGTGGTGAAATAACGATTTACACTACTTCAAAAGATTTTACCAGAAATAGATTTTTACTTTCAAAATTAGATGTTAGCCTTTACCTAAATAATGATTATTTTAGAGAGAATTTTCAAAATGGAAATAATTATTATACCGGTGTTATAAAAGACAGTAGTTTGAATTCGGATTTCGTATTTTTAGTTGGTAAATTAGATAACAACTTTCATATTTTTATGAGAACCCCAATGGAGTCAATAAAAGAAAGTGTTTCTATAACGAATAGATTTTTGATAATCGGTGGTGCATCTGCCATAATAATTAGTGGAATTATAGCTCTTATTATTTCTAATACGTTCACTAAACCACTAAAAGAACTTAATCAAATATCTCAAAAAATGTCTAAGCTTGACTTCTCACAAAAATATGAAGTCACAACCGATGATGAGATTGGAATGCTTGGAACTAGTATAAATACGCTATCCTCTAATCTTGAGAAAACAATACAAGAACTAAAAAAAGCAAACATGGAATTAGAAAAAGATATTGAACAAACATCTAAAATTTCAGAAATGAGGAGTCAGTTTATATCTGATGTTTCTCATGAATTGAAAACACCAATCGCCTTAATTCAAGGGTATGCAGAAGGTTTATGCGATGGAATCGTACAAGATGAAGAAAGCAGAAAATATTATCTTGATGTTATTCTTGATGAAGCAAATAAAATGGCTGAACTTACAAGAGGATTACTTGATTTATCAAATCTTGAATATGGCAAAAATGAATTAAATATACAAAACTTTAATATAACAGAACTTATAAACAATCTAATTAGAAAACAAGAGATATTATTAAACGAAAAAGAAATCAAAGTCACATTTGATTATGAAAAAGATTTAGAAGTAAAAGGTGATACATTCAGAATAGAGCAAGTACTAACAAATTATTTTAACAATGCTATAAAACATTTAGATGACAAGAAAGAAATTAAAATCTCTATTGATGATAGCAAACCAAATGGAATTGTTAGAATATCTGTATTCAATAGTGGAGAAAATATAGCTGATGAGGATATTCCAAGAATCTGGAATAGATTTTATAAAGTAGACTCTTCTAGAAACAGAGAAGTTGGCGGAAGTGGCATCGGTCTTTCATTAGTTCGTGCAATAATGAAACAACATCATATGAATTACGGTGTGCAAAATGTTGATGGTGGAGTTGAATTTTGGTTTGAATTAGAAAAAGTAAATCCCGAAAACGACACACAAAATTGATATTCTATTCACAAATCTTACACAAATGTATTGTAATATAATCTTAAGGTAATCGTGAATACCTTTAAATAGCAGACTTGATTTTAGGTTCCCCCTTTATAGAGTCTGCTATTTAATTATTGATTTTTCGGGTATTTACGATTATACTTAACCTAAGAAGTTTTAAATTGAAAGGAATTTTTATGATAGATATAAAAGATATGTCAAAAATTTATGAAATGGGAGAAAACAAAGTTTATGCACTTAACCATATAAACCTTCACATAGAAGAGCATGAATTTGTTTCTATTATTGGTCCATCTGGTTCAGGAAAATCAACACTTATGAATATGCTTGGTTGCCTTGATGTTCCAACTGAAGGAACATATATTTTAGATGGAAAGCCTATTTCAAAAATGAGTGATGACGAACTTGCAGATATTAGAAATAATAAAATAGGATTTGTATTCCAAGGATTTAACTTACTCCCAAAGTTAACAGCAATCGAGAATGTTGAATTGCCTTTAATATATCAAAATGTACCAGCAAAAGAGCGCCGTGAAAGGGCTTTAAAAGCATTAAAAAGTGTTGGGCTCGAACTAAGAGCAGACCATACTCCGAATGAGCTTTCTGGTGGACAACAACAAAGAGTTGCAATAGCTAGAGCTTTAATAACAAATCCTCCTCTTATTTTAGCCGATGAACCTACGCGGAAATCTTGATTCTAAATCAGGAAAAGAAGTAATGGAAATATTTAAAGAATTAAACTCAAAAGGAAACACGATCGTTTTGATTACACATGACAGCGGTGTTGCCGAGCAAGCAAAAAGAATAATAAGAATACAAGATGGTGTTTTAACAGAAGTAAATAAATAGTATTCATATCACAAAAAATCGTAGTGAAGTAATATCCACTACGATTTTTTTATAAGCAAAACCTATTTCATTTCTTCAATCCAATTTGAAAGTTCATCTTCATCTGCGAATCCCACTTGCCTATCTATTTCTTCACCATCTTTAAAAAATATAAGTGTTGGTACTGATGAAACGCCATAGCGTATTGCAGCATTTTCACTTTCATCAATGTTCACTTTATAAAACTCAACTTCATCACCATATTTTTTTTCTAATTCAATAAGCACTGGTGCAAGCATTTGACATGGTGCGCACCAAGTTGCAAAAAAATCTACTACTACTAATCCTTCGTTCTTTAATACCTCATCAATTATTTGACCTGGTTCTATATGATGTACCATAATTCTCCTCCTCTTCTTTATTGTATTATCGACCATTTAATGATATTTTATTATAAATATATAAAAATAGCAATATATATAAAACAATGGTATAATAAACTTAACTTTATCAAAAGGAGATTGATTTAATGGATACAAGACCAATAGGAATGTTTGATTCAGGTTGCGGTGGACTTACTGTTCTAAAAGAATATTTAAAACTAATGCCAAATGAAAATTACATATATTACGGTGATACAGCTCATCTTCCATATGGCGATAAATCTAAAGAAAAAATTATAGAATTTTCAAGAAATATTGTAGAATTTTTAATTTCAAAAAATGTAAAAATGATTGTTATAGCCTGTGGAACTGCTAGTGCTCAAGCATTTAGTACTATTTGTAAAGAATATGATATTCCAATAAAAAATATAATAACTCCAACAGCATCTAGCATAAAAGATGAAAACATTGGTGTTATTGCAACAAAAGGAACAATAAAAAGTAATGCTTGGGAAAATGCAATAAAAAAATATAATCCAAATGCAAATGTTATATCACTTGCTTGTCCTCTTTTTGTGCCAATAGTTGAAGAAGGATTTGCAAAAACACAAATTGCTGATTTGGCAATAAAAGAATATATATCAAAATTTAAAGGAACAAATATCACATCTTTAATTTTAGGTTGTACCCACTACCCTATTCTAGAAGACAAAATACAAAAAGAAATAGGAAACGGTGTAAAGCTTGTGAATGCAGGTGTTATCTCTGCATTAGACTCCATAAAATATTTAAAAGAAAACAACATGCAAAACTTAAACACTGAAAATGGAACTAGAGAATTTTTCACAAGTGATGATTTTGAACTATTTAAAGAAAACGCAAAGCAATTAGGATTTGAAATTGAATAAAAAATTATTATTTTTACTGTGTATATTACGCACTATAACTAATTTGTGTTTTTGCTAAACGATTTCTTAAAAATGGTCTGTTTTTGCTATTTTTTGTCTTTTTTAGGACGTTTTTTGAACACTTTATATGCATTTTTATAACTGTTTTACATATAATAATATTAGAATTGTTGACAATTTTCATTATACCATAGTATAATAAATGTAACTCAACTACCATGTTGTAGTAGGAGATTCTGGAGACGTTATTGATAAACTTATGTCAATGGCGTCTTCTGCTTTTTGTATCTTTCATATTTATTTACATATTTTTCTAGCATATTATCATACTCTATATAATATCCTGTAAGTAACAAATTGTAATCTTTCCTTTTTTCTATTATTACAATGAATCTAGCATTCTTAAATAAAAAGTATGCCTTTATTTTGTTGTTAATCTTTTCCTCAAAATATAAAATCTTTTCACAATCATTGCAATTTTCGTTACACGGATAATGTTCTATTATCGCTTTGTTCCAACCAATCCTTGCAGCTCTTTTTGGATCAGGAACCCTATCATTTGGATCATTAGAATTGTGAAACTCATCCTTGTGAGTCAAATGAATGAATGCATGCTCATATTTTCCATCCATTGGTGCTCTTCTAAAATTAACAAATTTTCCTTCAAATTTCACCCTATCTTCAACAAAATCTTTCTGAAACACCTTATACAATTCATATAAATATTCATTCCATTTGTTATAGTCTTTACACTCTATAATTTCAGGTAACCATTTACATTTATTCAAATCTAACACCTACCTGTAAATCTATATGGAATAAATTAAATTTCTTTTCAGATAGTAAAGTACTATTTAATAACGAATAACCGCTTTTATCAGCTATATATTTCATCAATTCTGTTTTAGCATTGCTTGAATTCTCTCTTTCAAACATTTCCCTATTTTTATAGCCAATTGCACCTATTAACAAATCTGCTAGTTGCAATATTGCACTTTCTTGTGAATTAATTGATTGAATTCGTTTTATTGGTTCATATTCAAACTCTTTCATTCTTGTATTAAGATAATTTCGCAAAACTTCAACTTTTCGAGCACTTTTAGTATCTTTTATATCTAAATAAATATAATTATCTGCTTTAGGTTCAGCAAGATTTTTAAGTAATTCATAATACATTTTATAATACCAATCATCATGTGTTTGATTAAATCTCTCATGGTCAATTTGATTTTTGTCAATAATCATTGCTCTAAATCTCAACAAATCACTGTTAAAGAAGTAATCTACTAGTTCTTTATAGTACTTCAACTTTGATGGCGAAACCTTATTCCATTTTATTTCTGTGTTCTCTTTTATTTGATTCTCTAATTTTATAGAAATCAAATCTTTTTTTATTGTTTTTCTATCATCTTTTTCACAGATAATCCCACCAAGTATCATATATCTTTGCATATCATGCTCCAAATGACAGCTTTCATCACAATATATATTATATTCCACTAATAACACCTTCTCCCTATAACCTTTCATTTTTTCAATACTCACCAAATTGAATTGTATCATATTTTTCAGCAAAATCCAAAGCAATTACTGCACTTCCAACTCCAAAGTTTGCTCCTTCTACTCTTCTTGAATGTACTTTTTCTGATGAACATACACTACAAATACCAGAATCTAATATATTTTCTTCTTTTAATCCTTCTTCTTTTAGCAATATTTTATTTATTAGTATTGTGTCTATATTGTATTTTTGTTTTTCTTCAAATACTCTTCCACGTTTTATTATTTCATCTAATTTATTAGTGTATTTGAATATTCTTTCACATTCTTCTTTAACATCTGTATCAACCTCAAAGTGGCACACCCTAATCGCCGGACATATGCAAGCTATTATATCCTCTGGATTTGAGTTGTACTCTTCTTTCATTTTCCTTACTGTTTTTTGTGCTATCTTTTGGAATGTACCTCTCCAACCAGAATGCACATTTGCTATTACATTTTTATTTTTATCATAAAACATTATTAAAATACAGTCTGCATTTGTTGATGCAAGTGTTATTTGAGGTTTGTTTGTTATGCTCGCATCAACTCCATCTAAATATTCTAAATATATATCTGGCAAATTTTTATTTTGCTTTTTTTCAATTTTCAGAATATTGTCACTATGTGTTTGATTAGGTTTTACAAGTGTTATAGGATTTATTTCTACTGCTTTTAAGAATTTTTCATACTCATTATATTTTGAATCTTCTCCATCTAATCTCCTGAAATTCAACGGTTTTAATGCATATGCATGTTTTAAATTTGGATATTCTAATAACCTTCTAAATCTTAAAACTTCAACACCATTTATATTTTCTTGAACAACAATCTCGTTAGATAAATCCATAAAATTTAAGCATAACTTTAATGTTATGCTATTCTCCTTTCTAATTATTTATAAAAAACTTTCATCAAGTACAAACCATGTGGTGGCAATGTCTTGCCGGCTCTGGTTCTGTCACCTGAAAGTATTATATCTTCTATTTCATTTTCATTTATTTTTCCAAGACCGACATCTACTATCGTTCCGCAGACTATTCGCACCATATTATATAAAAATCCATCGCCTGTTAGTTCTATTTCTATTTTTCCATCGTGTTCTCTCATTTCTGCCTTTGTTATTGTTCTAACAGTAGTTTTTTTAGGGCTGCCACCTGATGATTTAAAGCCTTTAAAATCATGCTCTCCCTCAAATTTCTTTAATGCTCTTCTCATAGCCTCTTTATCTAAATGGCTTGGCATATAAAACTCTCTATATCTATCTAGTGCTGATGGAAATTCGTTATTGTTTATAATATATTTATATGTTTTTCCTTTTGCATTATATCTTGAATGAAATCTTTCATCAACTTCTTCTGCAGATTTTACAACTATGCTCTTAGGAAGTTTGGCATTTAATGCATAAGGTATTTTTTGAATTGGCACTTTCGAATTTGTTTTAAAATTGGCTGTTTGGCCATAAGCATGAACACCCGCATCAGTTCTGCCTGAAGCTATTATTTCAATATCTTCTCCTGTTACATCTTTTAATGCTCTTTGCATTTCTCCTTGTATACTTGTTTTACCAGGTTGAATTTGCCACCCAGCAAAATTTTTTCCGTCATATTCTATTATTATTTTTATATTTCTCATTATTTTATATAAACCTTAACTTCCTTTCCATTAACTAGTTTAGCAAATTTTTCGCCATCTTCTTTTTCACCGACAATGCTTCCATAATGAGTTGGGACTACGACATCTGCTGTGATTTCGTTTGCCAAATATGCTGCCTCATTATAATCCATTGTGTATTTTCCGCCTACAGGCAAAAATGCTACATCGCATTCTATGTTTAATAGTTCATCAATAGCATCTGTGTCTCCTGCTATATAATATTTAAGACCATCTAATTCTATTATATAACCAACCCAGTTTTCTTTTTTCTGATGATACATTTTTTCTTTATTGTATGCTGGCGTTGTTTCAAATTTTATATCATCAATTTCATATTCATTATTAGGCTCTACTATAATAATTTTGTTTTCATCTTGAAACAAACCCCTAGCCATTCCGTGTGTACACTCTACAGTAATTATTTTGGTCTTTTCATTCATTACTTTTAATATATCTTCTTCTGAAAAATGATCATAGTGCCCATGCGTACAAAAAATATAATCTGCATCACTATAATCTTTATCTATCATAAAAGGGTCTATATATATCGTCTTGCTTCCCTCTATTTTTATACTACTATGACATGGAAGTTTTACATTATCTAACATATTCTCTCTCCTTTTTAGGTTCTATAATTTTAAACTTTGCATAAAGTTAATTGATGCCTTTATTCTATCATACATAACCTATGATTTCAAATTTTATAATTGGGTATTGATTTTTAAAACGAAAATTTATATAATGGCAGTATAATTTAATAAAGGAGGTATTTTTATGACGTTTCTTAAAAATTACAAGCAAACGCTCATCCTGGTAGGATCTATAATTATAGGTGCTATTGTCGGAGTTATTTGGGGAGAAGGAGCTAAGGTGCTTAGCCCACTAGGAGACTTATTCATAAACTTAATGTTTATGGTAATCGTTCCTCTTATCTTTTTAACCATTTCAACTTCTATTTCAAAAATCAGCCATCCAAAGAGAGTTGGCAAAATACTTGGTACAACTGTACTTGTATTCGTTATAACATCAGTAGTTGCGGTCTTAATTGGTCTTGTTTTCACTTTTCCATTTGAGCTTGTTTCAAATACTGATGGTGCAAAAATCCTTGCTGAGCTTGGTGGCGAAGCAGCTGAAACAGAAGAATTATCTCTTTTACAAAGAACTGTTAGTGTTTTGACAGTAAATGATTTTTCAAAGTTACTATCAAAAGATAACATTATTGCAATTGTAGTATTCTCTATAATGTTTGGTTGTGCCATGAGAATGGCAGGAGAAAAAGCAAAACCTGTGCAAAATGTTTTAGAAGCTTTAACAGAAGTAATTATGAAAGTTATAACAATCATAATGTACTATGCACCTATCGGACTTGGTTGCTATTTTGCTTCATTTATTCGGTCAATTCGGTGCAAGCATTGCGGTTGGTTATTTAAAAACATTCGTAATCTACACTATCGCTTGTCTTTTCTGTTTCTTTGGTATGTATACATTGTATGCATTCATCGCGGGAGGCAAAGAAGGTGTTAAAAGATTTTGGAAGTTTGTTTTACCAGCAACATTAACAGCACTTGCAACATGTTCTAGTGCTGCATCAATTCCAGTTAACATGCAAACTTCTAAAAATATAGGTGTTTCTGATGATATTGCTGAAACTTTGATTCCTCTTGGAACAAGTTTTCATAAAGATGGTTCAATAATCGGCTCTGTATTTAAAGCAATGTTTTTGGTATGCTTATTTGGAACAAATGTATACACAGCAGGTGGTGTGCTTCAAATATTAGGTATTTCACTAATTGCAACACTTCTTGTAACTGCAGTTCCTATAGGTGGTGGAACAATATCTGAGACAATGATTATAACAATGCTTGGATATCCGCTTACAGCAGTTCCTATACTTACAACAATTGCTACAATTATAGATGCACCTGCAACTGTTTTAAATGTTGTTGGTGACAGTGCTTCTTCAATGCTTGCCGCAAGAATAGTTGATGGTAATGATTGGATGAAGAAAAGCGATTCAGCATCACCATCTAAAGATAAAAAACAAAAAATAAAAGCTTAACAATAGCAAAAGTTCCAGCCCTCTTGGGCTGGAACTTTCTTATTTCTTATTCTTCCTCTTCTTTCTCAAAAGATATACATTTCCCGGTGTATTTTTTATTTTCGTCCAAGTACGTTAACTCGAAGTTTCCATCGGCTGTAACACAAAGTCTTCCACCTCTTGTATGTTGAAAAGCTTCAAATATAATTGGCATAAAAAGTTTTTCGATTTTACTGTTTAAATCTCTTACTCCCAGCTTTTCAATGTCAACTTCATCTACTATTCTTTCCCACAAAAGCGGATCGATAGATATTGTATCAACTCCAAGTGAGGCAAGCACTCTACATCCCTCTTGCATCGCAGACTCTTCCGAAAAGTAAATGATATCAATCAAATCGTCCTTTGTCATTTTTCTAAACTCTTCAATGATGCTGATTCTTCCAACAAGTTCAGGAATAAAGCCATAATCGATGAGATCCTGTGCTGTATATTCCTCAGATTTGACAGATTTTTCTTCGGTTTTACTTGCAAATCCAATCCGCGTTTTCCTCGTTCTCTTATCCCTTATCTCATCAAGCCCAACGCAAGCACCTGCCAAAATTATGGTGAGCTTTCCTGTATGAAACGGGATATTTTTTCCTATCGCTTGTTCTATTCCCTTATACCTTTCAGTCAAAGGAACATTTACGGTTGCGTCCTCAAAAAGTTTAAGTAACTCTTGTTGAACGGATTTTCCTGCAACGTCACGCTCATTAGTTGTAGAAATAACTTTCTTATCGATTTCATCTATAAGAAGAATTCCTCTTTCTGCAATATCAAGCTCTCCTTTCGCTCTCTCAAGCAATCCTAAAAGCATGTTTTCAAGTTTGTCTCCAACATATCCTGCGGAAGTCATGGCTGTAACATTGGCTCTATACACAGGCACGTCAAAAGCCTCTTCAAGAGCTTTGAGCATTGTTGTCTTGCCAGTTCCAGTAGGTGCAATGAGAAACATTGACTTCATCTTTCCTTGGTATTCCGACATATACTCCTCAAGGAAATTCATGTACTGATTGTAGTAAGCAACATACAGCAAATCCTTAATAGCCTTGTCTTGCCCAACAACCTTTCTTTTTATTAAAGGGATGTAAGATTCAACATTCTTCCGCAAGCAAGGAAATTCTTGATACATAGCTATTGCTTTGTCGAAGTCGCTGTCCAATTCTTTCTCAATATCATACATATCTTTCTTCCTCCAATAACAAAATCTTTGGTTTACAAAATACATTTTTGACATATTATATATTGTTTTTTGTGTCATTTCAACTATTTTATGTTTTTTTCGGCATATATATTTAATTTTTTAGTTTCTTTCATATATGTTATCTCTACCAAATCACCATTTTCATTATATATTTTATATTGCAACATGATTTTCCCATCATCTTTTTTTTCATTTACATTAAAGCCCACTTCTTTAACTTTCTTTAAATAATCTCTAGCATCTTTTTTATTCGAATTTTCGATAAATACTTTTATCCATGTACTATTATATTCAATTTTATCAAGTTCACCATATTCAGGTACAGGAATAAAACTTCCAATTTCCTCACTTACAGGCCATGTGCTTGTCATTATTTTTTGTAATTTACCAGAATAAATGCTTTCTGCATATATTTCAACACCTCTATCCGTACATTTCATAACATCTGTGTATATATTGCTTAAATAGTCCACCTGCTCTGCAGAAAGATTGTTATAATCTATTTTCTCAAATTTATGAATTTCTTCAAGATTTATTTCCGTAGTTTGCTTAGTTTGTTCTACATTGTCTCTCTGAATATCATTATTATCATTGGATTTTTTAGTTTTTGGAATAAAAATTAGTAAAATCAAAGCTATTAAACATATTAAAAATATAATTTTCAACTTCTTCTTAGACATTCAAACGCCTCCTTATATATTTATCTTACACTATTTATCATTTAGAATCAATTGACTTTTTCTGCTTTTTTATTTATTATATCCTTAGTAATTAAGAAAAGGAGAAACAATATGGCACTACTTAGTTTAAGCAATATAACTAAATATTTTGGAAGCGATCTTATACTAAAAGATGTATCTTTAAATATAGAAAACAACCACAAAATAGGATTTGTTGGTGCAAATGGAAGTGGAAAAACAACACTTTTTAAAATAATTGCAAACAAATTAAAACAAGATGAAGGCGATATATTTATATCTAAATCGACTAAAATAGCGTATGTAGACCAGTTCATAAATGCAAACGAAAATATTAATATATATGATGACACACTTAGCGTTTTTAATAACCTTATTAAGCTTGAAGAAGAACTTGATAAAATAAATCATGAACTTTTAGAAAATCACACTGAGGCTTTAATAAAAAGACAAGAAGAAATTATAAATAGCTATAAAAATAACGGAGGTTATACATATAAAAATTTAACCCGTTCAACCTTACTCGGCCTTGGTTTTACAGAAAATGAATTATCTCTTAATCTAGCAAGTTTGAGCGGTGGTCAAAAAACAAAAATAGCACTAGCAAAATTATTACTCAGCGATTCAAATTTGCTACTTTTAGATGAACCAACCAATAATTTAGATATAGAATCTATCGAATGGTTAGAAAACTTTTTAATGAATTATAAAGGAAGTTTTATTGTAATTTCCCACGACAGATACTTTTTAGACAAAGTAACAAATGAAACAATAGAACTTGAAAACCATGTACTTAGTAGTTATTCTGGAAATTACTCAAAATATCTTGAACTAAAGAAAGAAAAAGAAACTGCAATGGCTAAAAAATATAGTTTGCAGCAAAAAGAAATAGAACGAATTGAAGGAATAATAGCTCAGCAGGTAACATGGAGTCAAGAGAGAAATTATAAAATAATAAGAAACAAACAAAAATCAATAGATAGAATCGAAAATGATATGGTAAAACCACCTGATGAATTAGATACAATACACTTTAAATTCAAAACAATATCTGGTGGTAACAAAGAAGTTGTTGTCGCAAATGAGATTTCAAAATCTTTTGGTGA
The DNA here is from genome assembly GCA_934149405.1 of uncultured Clostridia bacterium. GTDB lineage: Bacteria > Bacillota > Clostridia > TANB77 > UBA1234 > UBA1234. The sequence continues at coordinate 125,281 of CAKPEV010000001.1, forward strand.
AAAAACATTATTAAATAAAGCTTCATTTATAGTATATAAAAAAGAAAGAGTATTTTTGCTTGGTCCCAATGGCTCTGGCAAAACAACAATTTTAAACATGGTTATGAAAGAAATACCATTAGATAGCGGAATTATAGATGTTGGCGGAAATATAAAAATTGCATATTACAAACAAACTTCTAATATAACTTTTTCTAATAAAAATGTTTTAGAGTACATGTGGGACATGTATCCAAAACTTACTCAAACCGAGATAAGGAGCGCACTTGCAGCATTTTTATTTAAAGGCGAAGATGCATTTAAAAATGTAAATGATTTAAGCGGTGGTGAAAAAGCAAGATTATCATTACTTAACTTAATGCTTTCAGAATCTAACTTTTTAATACTAGATGAACCAACAAACCATTTAGATATTCCATCGCGAGAGGCTTTAGAAAGTGCACTACTAGATTACGATGGTACACTTTTGATTGTTTCTCACGATAGATTTTTCATAAACAAATTAGCAACCAAAATCTATTATATCGATAATCAAAAACTATCCGAATTCAAAGGAAATTATGACTTTTTTATATCAAACTTTGTAAAAAATGAGATAAAAAAAGAAAACACTGTAAGTCAAAATGCCTTGTCATACAAAGAGAAAAAGGAGCAAGAAGCCGCCAAAAGAAAAATTGAAAATAAGATTAAAAAAATAGAATCAGAAATGGAAGAACTAAATAACAAATTAAATTCTTTAAATGCTCTTTTAGAAACTCCCGAATACTCGAGCGACTATGAAAAAGCAATGGAAGTCACAAGCGAAATCGAAGAAATAAATACAAAAATAGCTTCTTTATATGAAGAATGGGAATATTTAATAGAAAATCAGATATAAAAAATTTCTCAAAAAGTACAATATTAGCTTTATCGGCTTTCCAATAAATGTAAAAATGTGCCATTTTTCATATATAAAAAGAAACTGATCGCCAAAATACTGTGCGATCAGTTTCTTTTTTAACAAATCTTCTTTATTCTTTTTTCGATATCTTCTACCTGTTTCTCGATAAAAGACAACTCGAAATCTTCAGGCAAATCCATAAGTCTTACCTGATCAAGCTTTCCCAAAAGCCGGTGTGCTTCTCCGGCCAAAAATAAATAGCACCGGACGCTATCGCCTTCCATTTTCGGTTTTTCAAAGGCAATTTTTTCAATTCTAGACTCCAGCTCACAAAACTTGTTCATATACTGAAACCCTTTCCTGCTACTGTAGCAATAACTATTAAAACATTTTTATCAAACACTTAGTATTATACCACGATTTTTGTATTATGTAAATACTTTTATATTCCATATTTCTCTTTTTTACATCTACAAATATCCTCAGCAGCGTATAATAACTCTATAACATCTTCTTTACAAGGCCTTCTTTCAGATACATCTATATAAATGTTATTTATATAATTATTTTTTCTAAATAACTCTTCTTCCCTTGTCAAATATATTTTTAATATATTTGACATTTGAGAATCTTCTAATTTGATTATATTATATTTTTTCTGTAAAAAATCCATATTTATATAATTTATCAAAAGTTGAGCTGTTTTATATGCAGTCTCTATATCATTCTCTTCGATTTTGTTGGATATTTTTTCAACTTTATCTCTTAGAAAATCATCTTTCAACAAAGTACTACATTCGCTTATTACCATTCGTATCACTCCCCAAATTCTATATTGATTGATTTAAATCAATCTCACTATGTATTTTTCTAAGTGTATTTTTATTATATCCTAATTTTACAGCAATTTGATGTGCTTCACCTATATCACCTAACTCAATTAATTCATTCACTATATCTTCTTTTTTAGTATACTTATTAAGAATATAATTCATTGTTGGTGATTTTGTTTTTAATAATAAAACATTACCTATATCAACTCCATATACTTCATATGGATATTGAGGAATTTTTTCTTTTCTCATGCAGTTCTCAGCCTTAGTGTGCACTGAAAATTGTCCATACCCTGGTAAATCTACGACTAAAATTTCTTTTCCTTCATTATCTTTTTTTACTCCATATAAAATATCGCTTTGTTTACTTAATTGATTAACCAAATCTTTCATCGCTATATCCTTTATAGAAAAAGCATCTTTCTCTGAAGTAATTAAAGTTGATAAAGCTTTACTTCGTAAAATAAATTTATCCTCTCTATCGATTCCACATTCTTCCAAAGCTTTTAGGCGCATACTATAATCCGACAATCTTATATTTAAATCTTCTTCACTCGCACCACTATCTCTTTCTTCTTTATATGCAAATTTACTCATATAATAATTTTTTAGCTTATTTGATATTTCTTTAAATCTTCCGTCTTTTATATTTTTTTCCAATATCTCATTACTTTTAATTTCATAATTTAAGTGATGTGATAAAATGCTTTCTCTTAAGTAACGAGATTGATGTGCAATTTTATTAGCATAAAACATTGTTAATGCAGTAATTCTTATTGAGCGTAAATTTTCAGAATCTATGTTTAGATATAATCCATTTGGTAATTCATTAGCATCACTTACAATTTTATCAATTGAAATTTCACTTTCATCTATCTTAGCAGACATATTGTTTGTTCTTTCTTCTTCTTTTTTATTATAATTTTCTGCCCATTTTGGAGTTATTTTTTCAAAGAAAGACATTAGTTCAGAAAATTTAATAGCTAACTTTTTTCTTTTATTTATATCAGGATAATAATCGGTTATTTTCATTATTCTATTATATTCCCCATTATCCATCATCTCTCGAATCTTTCCAGCAGTTTCTCTTGCTTCATCATGTGCAGTTTTGCTTCTCACTTTCTCATTATTATACTGTTTCTCTAAATCAATATAATCCATTCTGCCACTAAGCTTATAGTACTGAATTTTTTCCCACAATTCATTTGGAGTCATCATAGTAAATCACCTCTTATTTTATTATAAAAATATCCGTTTAATTTTGTCAATAACTAATGTACAATACAAATCATGCTTCTACAATTTACTACCAAAAAGTATATTTATATATAATAAAACAAGTAAGACTATATATTTTTCATTTTTAATGAAAAATATATAGTCTTACTTTTATATCTCTCTTCTATTTTCTAATGCCTTTGCAAGTGTTACCTCATCTGTGTACTCTAAATCGCCACCTATTGGTATTCCGTGTGCAATTCTAGTTGTTTTAATGTTAAAAGGTTTCACAAGTTTTGAAATATACATTGCTGTTGCCTCTCCCTCAACATTCGGGTTTGTTGCAAGTATCAGCTCTTTTATTTCGCCACTTCCTATTCTTGTCATTAAGTCTTTTAAGTTTATATCATTTGGCCCTACACCATTCATTGGAGAAATCACGCCATGAAGTACATGATAAACTCCTGTGTATTCATGAGTTCTCTCAATTGGTATTATATCTCTAACATCTTCTACCACACAGACAAGCTCTTTATTTCTCTTAGTATTTGAGCATATTGTGCATGGATCTTCATCTGTTATATTGCCACAAATCGAACAATATTTTAACTTTTCTCTTGCCTCAATTATTGTTTCCGAGAATTTTTTTGCATCATCAAGTGGCATATTTAGTACATAAAAAGCAAGTCTAACAGCTGTTTTGTGACCAATGCTTGGCAATTTTTCAAATTCTTCTATTAACTTTTCTATTGATGCACTAAAAGCCATATTTTTAATCCCTCGCTTTTCTATTTTCAATCACTTATAATTACATTAAGCCACCAAGACCACCTGGTATGTTATATTTTCTCATTTCATTTTCAGCAACATCTTCTATTTTTGCAATTCCTTCATTTACAGCAGTCATTATTAAATCTTCTAACATTTCTACATCATCGCTATCTACAACTTCTTTTTTGATTTTTATAGATTTAATTCTTTTTTTACCTGTCATAACAAGTGTTATTGCACCGCCACCACTTGTAACCTCAACTTCTTTTGCTTCTATATCCTCTTGTGTTTTAAGCATATCAGCTTGCATTTTTTGTGCTTGTTTTAATAACTGATTCATATTTCCTCCACCCATTCCTGGATATCCACCAAATCTTGACATAATAAATTCCTCCTCATTTTATTTTAAAAAACATATTTTATCTTCATTTCTTTGCCTTCTGTATTTTTTACAACTTCTTTGATAAGCATTTTGCTTTCTTCTTTTTGCATATATTGCTTATTAACATCATCAATATTTTTGTTAAATATTATATGAATCAAATCTTCATCGACCTTTTGAAACTGTGCTGTAGATAAAATAGTATGCATTATCATTTTGCGATTTTCTTTAAGATTTGTCAATACTTTTGTTTTTAAATCTTTATCCCCCAAAGGTTTTGCATCAACATTTTGCGTATTTGTATTCTCTGGATTTTTAATTTTATTTTCAACAGAAACATGGCTACTAGCCACATTAATATCACTTTTCTTTTCGTCACTATTTATACTCTGTTGCCTCATTGCCATTTTTAAAATACCAGTTTCAAACATAATATCTTTATCTAATGACCATTTCATATCATTTTGAAGTTCTGATAATACAGGAATAAAGCTCAACAGCTCATTTGGATTAGAGAGTTCCATTAGACTATTCATCTTTTCGATTTCTTCCTCTGCGTATACTCCTTTTTCCTTTGTAGCATTTAGTATAACAACGTCTCTTATAAATTTTATCAATTCCCATGTATAAAATTCTAAGTCTTTTCCACCATTTATAATTTTTTCAGTTAAGTTTAATATTCCCTCGACATTATGTGTGATTATGCACTCTAACATGTTAGCTAAATATTCAAACTCTGGCACACCAACTAAACTTCTTACTGATTCTTCAGTTATTTTTTTCTCTCCATCTGCGACACATCTATCTAATAAACTTATTGCATCACGCATTGCGCCATCAGCCATTTTAGCAATTAATTTCAATGCATTTTCTTCTGGTTCAACATCAATTTGTTCACAAATATATTTTAATCTTTTTATAATATTTTCTATAGATAACCTTCTAAAGTCGAATCTTTGACACCTAGAAAGTATTGTAACAGGAAGTTTTTGTGGTTCTGTTGTAGCAAGAATAAAAATAACATGTTTAGGTGGCTCCTCAAGAGTTTTTAAAAGTGCATTGAAAGCACCAGTTGAAAGCATATGCACCTCATCTATTATATAAACTCTATATTTCGAATTTGTTGGAACATATTCAACTTCTTCCCTGATATCTCTAATATTATCTACACCATTATTCGATGCAGCATCAATTTCACTAATATCAGTTAATGAGCCTTCAATCGCTGCTTTGCATATTTCACACTCATTGCATGGCTCGCCATTTTTAGGATTCAAACAATTCACAGCTCTTGCTAATATCTTCGCGGTTGAAGTTTTACCACTTCCTCTACCACCGCTAAACAAATAAGCATGAGCAACTTTTCCTGTTTGTATCTGATTCTTTAAAGTGTCCGTTATATGCTCTTGACCAATTACATCTGAAAAAACAAGTGGCCTAAATGTTCTATACAATGCCTTATACGACATATATTATCTCCTTTCATAACACTAAATAATACTATTTGCATAAGTCTTGATGTCTATAACTTGCAATACGTGTTGCAGTTAAAATTCAAATAATTTTCTCGTATAAAAAAACTACCATAAGATATACTTATATGAATGATGTTGCACATAAAAGTATCTACTTATCGCTGCTTCCTTCCGGACCTGACGAGGTTCATAGGCTAATATTGCACATCATTCATATAAATACACCTTATGGTATGATTATATACTTTCTATCTCCTCTAGACAAGCTTATTTTAGCACATTATTTTTGACTTGTCTAGTATAAAATTTATTTGCCAAAAGAAATCCTAGAAAACTTAGATTTAAATATGTTCCAAACCCTTTTTATCTTGTTAACAATGTTATTATTATAAACTGCCATGGCAAGTTTTTCTTTTTTCTTATCCATGTAATCGATATAATATTCTTTTGCATCTTGTGGTGTAACAATAATAGCTCCATCAATATAGAAAACGCCCTGCTCATCGAAATTAATCTTCAATGTATATTTGCTTTCTTTCGATATTGTAACAATCCAGTCTATCATTTCTCTGTTTTTTACTATATTCAAATATTCTGAAATTCCATTCTCGAATTGTTCCTTTATCTCATTTGAAACTTTTTTATTGTATATCTCACTAACTATATCCCTTTTCTTCTCGGTATTTATAACGTTTCTAAAGAAATGGTATGCATCTATCACTCTCGCCTGAAATAGTGTAGCTTCATCTTCTGTTACAATAGAAACATCAGTGTTAGGTACTGTTATATAGTTTTCTTTTAGAATAAATTTAATATTAAATGAACTTAATATATTACTTAATGTTGCAATCATTCTTTTGTCTTTCGCAAGAGTCTTTGCAGCCTCATAATTTTCAATGAAATTTTTCACTTCTAATTTCAAGCTTTTATTCAAATCTTGTATTTCTATCAATCGATTATAAACAATTTCCGCCTCATCAATATTAGAAAACGTTTCATTTATTGGACTTAATGAGAATTTATCTTCTGTGACATGTTTCAAATATATACCGTAATTGGTGAACTTGTCTAACTTTAAAATCTGTTTAATATAATCTTTTTGTGGTATATATTGTACATCTATACTATACGAGATTGGCTCTTTTGTGATTGCGTACCAAACATATTGTTTTATAAAAAAATCTTGCTCAGTAGCCACATATCTTTTTTCACCATCTTTAAAGTAAAATCTTACAAAAGGTTTAGAAAGTTTTTTTAGCAATATATCATAAATGGTAATATCTACATTTTTTATATTTAATGAATATAATAAAACAGATACATCCATCCATAAAGGTTCGCTATAATTGTTGTCTAATATATCCGTCATCTTAGAAAAATCTAAGCTTACGAATTCATGTTTGACAATATTTAGCAATTTTCTTTTTTCTTCAGCAAGTAGCTTATCATATTGCATCAATTCATCACCTCTACGACAAATATTATATTACACAGTAATATAAATTACTAGTATAAAATTTCAATTTTTTCGATATTTTTCGCATATCACATTAATAAATTTTATTATTAAAAACTAAGTCATCTCTAAAATGCGAAAGCTTTCACGTTTTTATTATTTTTTGTCCATTATACTTTGCAATATCTCATAGCTATAAAATCAATTAAATTAAATCAAATTGATTTTAATATTATTTTTCACTTTAAAAATCATATATATATTAAAAATTTTTTCAACTTTTCTTTTAAAAACATTTTTTATTTCTTCGCTCTATTCAATAATTCAAATTGTTAGTATACTAATTATTAGTTATCTAATTAAATTCATCTTTAAAAAATTTGCAAAATACTATTGCAAAAAATGTAGAAATTAGTTATATTCTAAGTATGAGGAAAGTATAAATATTTTTTCATTTATACTTGTTGCTCAGTGAGCAATTATATTAAAAACTTTTCTCTTAAATGCAGGCCTACGTCCTGTATTTTGAAAAAGTACTTCATGATTTTATTATAAAACTCATGTTTTACAAAAGAAGGGGGGGCATAACATGCCAGTTGCAAAGAGAACTACTGCAAAAAAAGCTGCTGTAAAACCAGTTGCTAAGAAGGTTGCTGCTAAAACTGCAAAAAAAGCTGCTGTAAAACCAGCTGCTAAAAAGGTTGCTGCTAAACCTGCTACTAAAGCTGCTGTAAAACCAGCTGCTAAAAAGGTTGCTGCTAAACCTGCTACTAAAGCTGCTGTAAAACCAGCTGCTAAAAAGGTTGCTGCTAAGCCTGCTACTAAAGCTGCTGTAAAACCAGCTGCTAAGAAAGTTGCTGCTAAACCTGTAGCAAAGAAGCCAATAGCAAAAAAACCTGTTGCTAAAAAGAAATAATTAAAAGCCCAATCTTTATTCAAGATTGGGTTCTTTTTTTATATTAATAATACACTTATTCTCCACACATATTTTTTTGCATCTTGCCAAAATATTTTTTCATTTCTTTAATTTCTTTTTTCGTAAAACCATTCCAAAGTTGTTCATCAATTTCCCTTAATATTCTTCTGCACTGCGTGCTTGCTATTTTTCCACTTTGTGTTATGTATATTTTTTTCTTTTTTAAATTTTGATCATCTATCTCACGAAGTATGTATCCGTTCTTTTCAAGTTTATTCAGCCTAACACTCATTGATGAATCTTTTATTCCAAGGATATTTGCTAATTCATTTTGCGTCATTCCGTCATTATCTTTTATAAGTAATAACAATTCTGCTTGACCTTTCACCAAATTATATTTTGCAAGTCTAATTTCTATTATGCGATATTTTCTTTGTGTTATTCTTCTCAAAATTTCTTCTACGTCCATATTTCTCATCTCCTTTGTAATCTTTTTTAGTCACCTTTATAAAAAAGTAAAATATAATATTTTGATTTTTTATATATTTGCCTAAAACGCAATTTCAAATATAAAAGTGCTATAATGTATAAAATAAATATATTATTCACATAAAAATATTCTCACACAATATTATTAATATTAAAGAATTAGTATACTAATAATTAGTATACTAATTTTTTCTATATTTGTCAAATTGTCTTAATTCTCTAAAAAACTTTTTTAATAATTCTGCACATTCATCGCTACAAACATTGTATTCTACTTCCACCTCGTGATTTAATTTTATATCCTTTAGCAAATTAATTTTTGAACCAACTGCTCCTCCTTTTGCATCCATAGCACCTATATATATTTTTTTAATTCTAGAATTTATTATTGCGCCAGCACACATTGGACAAGGTTCTAATGTAATATACATTTCACAATTTTCTAATCTCCATGCGTCAAGTTTTTTGCAAGCTTTTTCTATCGCTAAAATTTCTGCATGTGCACAAGCCTGTTTTTTAGTTTCTCTTAAATTGTGAGCTCTAGCAACTATCTTGCCATCTTTAACTATCACAGCGCCTATTGGCACTTCTAATTTTTCATACGCTTTTTTTGCTTCTGCTATAGCACATTTCATAAATTTTTCTTCCATTTTTTTCGCATCCCTCACTTATGTTGAGATTTTATCATATCTACCGTATTAAAACAATTGCAACTTGACTTTTCAGCATAATTTTTTCAACTATCAGTTACAATTCAGCTTTAAACACAACAAAAACTAGGAACGAACTCCTAGTTTTTTATAATAGAAATATTACATTTTATATTATTAGTGATTAGGTGTATAAATATCGAAACAGATGCCTGTTATAGCAGTATCCTCATATTTTTCACCTTTATATACATCAACAATCTCAAATTTAAATTTAGCTTCTTTGCCAGATTTAGCATGTAAGCCAAATGAACTTATGTCTATATATTGCGGTTTAATAGTATCCTTTAATTCAATATTAGCAATATACTCTCCATTATAGTACATTTTTAATTCCTTTACCCTACTATTGTTTTTCCATTTTTCACTATTTTCTGCATATCCATTTACTATACACAAGCTCATAAAATCAATACCATAGTTCTTATCAGCTACAACATACTTTTGTGATAGTTCTATATATTCGCCTATACCATAGCCATCTGCACCTTCTATCCACGCATTTTTTCTAAGGTCATTTGTTATATTTGAAGCTTCATAAGAAAAACCAGCTTGAGGCTTTAATGTTGAAGATGCCTTTGCTTTGCTTTCACCATCCTGTACAGCACACCACACAGAGCATCCAGGGCCAATTTTATCTTCAAAGCCATACAAACTTTTATCCGGTCCATAATAAATTAAGCCACTTTCTTCCTCTATATCGCAAAATTCTCCTATAGTCTCTGGGCGCAATTTTCCATCATTTTTAGTTTCTAATATAGCTGTTTTTGTATTTGCATCATAATCCACACCTATTCCAAGTAATGTAGCTAAACTTCTAAGTGGTAAATATGTTCTATTATTATATGTAATTGGTAGCTCTATTTCATTTGTTGTAGCATCTCTAAATGTTTGTTCTTTTCCATTCAAAGTTATTTTTATCTCGTCATTTCTATATGCTTGTATCCATGTACCAGCCGATACAGTCAATGTTGTTCCTAATATAAATCCAGCTAGGCTTGCGGTAGCAACCGCCTTTATATTATTTTTCATTTTTGCTCCCCCTTGTATTCATTTGCTTTGTTCACAAATCACAATATTTTTTCGTAAATTAGTTTGCACTACCATATTTCACATTGTTTCATTGATCTGATACTATTTTTACTGTACATTTTAAACATGGTGCGTCCGAGAGGAATTGAACCTCCGACCTCTCCCTTAGGAGGGGAGCGCTCTATCCAACTGAGCTACGAACGCATTGCAAACAAATTATAGTATAGATTTCGATAATTTTCAATAGATTTTAATTTAAGTTATTGCTTTTTTTTAAAATCATTGTATAATATATTTGTGATGTGCTCGTAGCTCAACTGGATAGAGCATTTGGCTACGAACCAAAAGGTTGGGGGTTCGAGTCCCTTCGGGCGCACCAAGTTAAAGGTATAGCTAGTGTTTTCGCTATACCTTTAATTTTTTAAAATATCTCTTTTATTTTTTCTTTCCGAAGCTCCACTTCTGCTTCTTTTAAACTTGAGTTTTCAAGTGTTAAAACAACTTTTTCTCCTGGCTTTTTCGAATATAAATATTCTCTTAGTTTTGTCATCTTATTTATTTCTTTGCCATCAATTTTTGTTAATATATCGCCTTTTGCTACTCCAACCTTTCCGCAAGGTCCTGTTTTGTCAACGCTTACGATATATATTCCTTTTTCAAAGTTGTTCTTGTTTTCCATATATTTTATTGCTCCATTATCATATGCATAAAGCCCTAAATATGCTTCATCGAATTTATCTTCTAGCACATATGAATTTATTACATTTTTTATTAAGTTTATTGGTACTGCAAAGCCTATCCCCTCTGCTGATGTTATTTTAACTGTGTTTATTCCAATTACTTCGCCTCTTGCATTTATTAGCGGTCCACCGCTATTTCCTGGATTTATGCTTGCATCTGTTTGAATTAGGCCTTCCATATATACTTTTTCATTATTTTCTTCAAACATTATTGTTCTATCTAACCCACTTACTATGCCCTTTGTTGTCGTTCCTTGAAATTCGGCCCCTAATGGATTTCCAATTGCTATTACCTCATCTCCAACTAATATGTCATTTGAATCTCCTAATATTGCTGGTGTCAAGTCTTTTTCTTCAACTTTTATTAAGCTCAGGTCAATGTTTTCCTCCGCCCAAACTATTTTTCCTTGTACTGATTTGCCTGTGTTTAGTGTTACAACAATCTTAGCTCCAACTTTTTGTGCCAAATGTTGATTTGTTAATATATATCCTTTTTCGGATACTATTATCCCAGTTCCGAAGACCCCATTTTCTAGCCAAATCTAAATCGAAAACACTTGTACCACTAGGTTTTATAAGTCCTATTCCAACTGTGCTCTGCACTGCTCTTTCGACATAATTACTCGTCTTAGTAGCATTAAATTCTGTTATTTCTTCTTTTACCGTGTTTTCTCCACTGCTACTTAGTCTCTTTGCAAAGTCATCTATCTCACTTGCTTTTTGCATAGCATTATTGACATATAAAGTTATTGTTACTGTAACTAATATTATTAGTGTATACTTAAAAAAATTGCCATTTTTTCTTTCTCTATATCCGTACGACTCCATAATATACCTCCTAAGGTAAATTTTTGCCGTTTTTCTTAGTTTTATACTTACAGGCCTATTATTTAACATTTAATACGCAAAATCATTTTTAGAGTATTTTAGTGGCTTATGAGAATTAATATATTGTTTTTACACAAAAATAGAATCCTCACTGTTATACTTTTAATATGTATCATCTTTATTAGACTACCTAATTAAAAATGATTCATATTATTTTTTATAACAATTGGGATTCTATTTTTTATTCCGACTATTTTAAATGATTTACAAAAGATTCTTTTTATTATTTACCTATTTGTTTTATCTTTTCTACGTATTCTTTATCGATTTTTCCCCATTTAAATCCTAATTCTTCTAACTCTTTTTCTGTTTTTTCATAATGTACGTGTACTACCATTTTCTCTGCATCCTTTAAAATTCCTTTTACATACATCGATACAAATTGCATTTCTTTATCTTGATAATTGTCTAATAGTATTTTGTACATTTCTGCAATTGGTACTGGCTTCGCATCAGTAAGCATTTTTATATATCCTTCTATTGTTGGGCTTGATGAACTAACTAGATGATATACCTCATTTTGAGTCTTTTTATTTATTAGTAATACTATTGCTCTTGCTAAATCATCTATTGGTGCCAACAAAATATTTTCATTCTTTATTTCCAATGGTATTTTATTCATTCTTGCCATTACTTTTGTCAAAATATATAAATCGTTTTCTTCATAATTCTTTTGGAACTTTCCATCTTTCATTCTCCAAGTTAAGTTTGGTAAACGATATATTGATGCTGATAATTTCTTCTCTCTTATATTTTTTATAACCTCTTTTTCAGCTAAATATTTTGTATATGCATAAACATTTTCTTTATATAGTTGTCCTATATATAACTTATCTTCCGTCAAATTTGGATATTCCATAGTTTGCTTAGTAAGTACATCTCCAGAAACACTCATCGTTGAAATATGATGTAATTTTGCATTACTTAATTTAGCAAACTCAATTACATTGCATGTCCCAATGTAATTAATTGCTCTTGCTTTCTCAAATGAACAGAAGTATGAAACATTAGCAGCTGAATGAATTACAATAGAAACGTCATGTGTCAATTTCTCGTACACATTATCATCCAAGCCTAATTTTTCATTAGTTATATCACCATTTAATGTTATTACTCTGTCATTTTCTTTTGGAATACTTGTATATGTTTTCAAGAATTCATCATATTTTTCTTTTTTTCTAATAATACAATAAATTTTTCTATTTGTTGTTTTATATAGTTCTTCTAGCAAATGAATTCCAAGAAATCCTGTTACACCTGTTAATAGTATATCCCCATCTTTCTTCGTTTCTACCACTATATCTTTTATGTCTGATATATCTTTATAATTTTCATCATCTTTATAATCTTCATCTTTTTTATCATCGCCCAACAATATATTAGCCAATTTTCTTATGCTCTTCCCTCTATAAAAGTCTTGCACTTTAACCTCTATACCCATGTTAGATAATTCTGTGATTAATGCAATAACTCCTAGTGATGTAAGACCAGATAAAAGCAAATCACTCTCAACGCTTATGTTTTTTCTCTTTAAAGCTCTTTCGGCACATTCTTGTAATTTCTTTTCTAACTCGTTTTGAGGTGCAATATATTTTTCTTCGATATTTGTATCTGGCTTTGGTAAAGCTTTTCTATCTATTTTTCCATTATGATTTAATGGCATTTTGTCCAATTGCACATAATATGTTGGTACCATATAGTCCGGTAATTCTTTTGATAGCTCTTCTTTTAGTTTTGGTATTGCTATTTCTTCGGTTGCTGTAAAGTATGCACACAAGTATTTTTCTCCCATATTTTCGAACACTGTAACAACAGTTTCAGCTATAGAAGCATATTTAAGTATAGTATTTTCTATGTCACCAAGTTCAACTCTTAAACCTCTAATTTTAATTTGATTATCTATTCTTCCTAAGTATTCAATATTTCCATCAGGAAGCCATCTTGCTAAGTCACCTGTTTTATACATTTTTTCAGAGTCATAATATTCATTCTTTATAAATTTTTCGTTTGTTAGTTCATCTCTTTTTATGTATCCTTTTCCTACTAACACACCACTTATTATAAGTTCTCCTGCAACACCTATTGGTACCAATTTGTTGGCTTTATCTAATATCAAAAGTTGTGTATTATCAATTGGCTTGCCTATTGGAATTATACTTGGTATGTTCTCTTTCGGACATTCATAACACGAAACATCGACAGTACATTCAGTTGGTCCATATAAATTTATAAGTATTGTTCCATTTTGACCTAGTAAGTTATAAAAGTCTTTAACGTGCTCACTTTGAAGTGCCTCACCACTTGCAAAAACATATTTTAATGTTTTTAATCTTGAAATTTGATTTTTATTTATCTTTATATACTGTAAAAATGCCATTAACATAGAAGGTACAAAATGCATATGTGTTACACTTTTATCTTCTATTGCATTTATTATCTCTAGTGGATCTTTATGTCCTTCTGGTATAAGTATTTTTAAACTACTACCATACATACTCCACCAAAATAGTTCCCATACTGATACATCAAAAGTATATGGTGTCTTTTGAAGTATTACATCGTCTTTCAAAAGTGGATAATGTTCATGCATCCATTTTATTCTGTTTATTGCACTATGATGTTGTATTTGTGCACCTTTTGGTTTTCCAGTAGAACCTGATGTATAAATTACATATGCCACATCTTTTGAAGACACATCTATTTTAGGATTTTCTTTTGAATATTTTTCATAATCAAACTTATCTACTTCCACGCATTCTTTCGCCATCGTTAGTTTATCCAACCATTTTGAATTAGTAAGAACAATAGGTGCTTCACTATCTTCTAGCATGAATTCTATTCTATCACTTGGGAAATGTGGGTCCATAGGCATATATGCACAACCAGCTTTTAATGCTGCATAAATACTTATAAGCATTTCAAATGAACGTTCTTGCATAATTCCTATTATTGAATTATGCTTCACATTTTTGCTTATGATATAGTTTGCAAGTGAATTTACTTTTTCATTAAACTCACAATATGACATTTTATCTCCCTCAAAATATAATGCATCTTTTTGAGGAAATTTCATAACATTCTCTTCTAAAAAGTCATATATTCTCTTTTCTTTTGGATAATCTTTTTGCGTATCATTAAATTTTTGCAATATCTCTACTTTTTCAGAATCTGTAACAACTTCCACATCTTTAAAAGATATTTCATTTTTACTTACAACTTGTCTTATTATATGCATAAGTCTTGCATATATTTTTTCAATTTCATCTTCTGTAAATGCTTCATCTTTATAATCTATATTTACATCTAATACGCCCGCACCTTCCATATCAGCTATATTCATCATAAAGCTAAGTTCTGCACACCCATTAAAAATCCATTCTGTTTTATATTTTGTTTTTATATTTTCATCATATTTTGCATTTTGAAAAGACACCATTATATCATAAATATTAGAACTTCCGTGTTTTTCGCTAATAGCATGCATTATTTTTTGGTACGGATATTTTTGATGTCTAAAGATTTCAAAATGTGCCTTTGTAATGCTATTACATAAATTTTTAAAATCCGAATTCCAATCAATTTTCACTGTCATTGGTAAAATATTATTAAACATACCAACTATTTTCTTTTCAGTTTTTCCTGATCTATTTACACCTATCGTGCAAAGTGTAATATCATCTGCGTTATTAGTTCTTGAAGCATATAAAGAAACAACTGCTTCAAAAAATACTGCCATAGAAATCCCATTTTCTGTGCAAAAATCTTCTATTACTTTCTTTTCTTCTTTTGATATAATAAATGATTTTCTTGAAGCTGCTGCGCTTATTACTCCTTTTTTACTTGCCAGTGAAACAAAAGTTGGTTTTTCATTATATTTTTCATTCCAATATTCTTCATCTCTTTCATAGTTTTTTGAGTTAAAATATTCTTTTTCACTCTCTAAAAATAAAGTATATGAAGGTATATCATTTTGTATTTCTTCTCCATTTAACAAAGCCTCGTAATACACAAGAACCTTCGAATAAACAATTGCCATTGACCACGCATCTGATACAGCATGATGTAGCTTTATAAATATTCCTTCCTCACCATCTACTTCGACTAATTTAAAGTCGTACAATTTAGATGCAAATCCAAATGGTTTTCTCATCCATTTTCCACTTTGCACCATCGGATCTTCTCCATGTAATTTAACAATTTCAATTTCTTCCTCTTTATACGGCTCTACATACTGACTTATTTCTCCATTATCATTTTTCAATCTAAGTCTTAGCCCATCTGCATTTTCGATCAGCTTGTTTATAGCTTTCTTCATCAACTTCAAATCTACCCTATCGAAAAATCTTGAATATCCTCCAATGTTTGAAATTGAAGTATTCTTAAAAAATTGATCTGTCTCAATTACATTCTTTTGTGGCTCTGTTAAACTTAACATCACATTTCCCCCTTATATTACTTATTCTTATTCAAAACAATTGTAAATTTTGTTCCTATGCCATCTTTAGTTTCAAAAAACATATCTCCATTAAATTTTCCTTTGATTGTTGAATAGCACATATATAATCCTAAGCCTGTGCCATTTTTACCTTTTGTAGTTATCATTTTTTTGAATAGTTTTTCTTGTACTGATTCAGGAATTCCTCCAGCATAATCTTCTACAGTAATATAATATTTCTCTTCATCACACGAAACATCTAAATTGATTTTTCCTGTTTTTCCGTCGTAAGCATCTATTGCATTTACAATTAAATTATTAATAACTTGTACGAGTGCACTGATTTCGCCATAAATTGTTGCATTTTTATCAAAAGCAATATTGACATTCAACGTACAATTTCTATGAAGCAATTGCTCTTTCATTAAAATTTTAACACGTGCTACAAGCTCACCAATAGTAAACTCTGTCACATCAGAAGCGTTCATTGTAACAGCTTGTCCTTTAACAGCATCAATTATCTCACCCATGTACTCTAGATAAACCTTTATCTTATCATTCCAATCCTTCATATCTTTTGCAATGTCATGATGATCTTCACTCGTAACCATTGGATTAGATATTGACATATCATATTCATTTATTAATTCATTTAATGCCTGTGATGCACCAGATATAGACATTATTGGGGTTTTTAAATTATGTGCTATCCCTCCTATCATTTGTCCTAGCGAAGAAAGTCTTTCTTGCTCGACAATTATTTCTTGATTTTTTTGTACTTGCAATGCATGTTTTTTCTCTAAATCTAATATTTTATTAAAAGATACTACCAAATCGCCTACTTCGTCATTAGACAAAACCGGCATCTTTTGGTCATAGTCTATTGTTTTTTCATTCGCAATTTTTTGCATATTGTTAGCCACAATAACTACCTGCTCACAAATATCCTTTGAAAAATACTGCATAAAAAATGCACACATAAGCAGTAAAGCAACGCTTGTAAATATAATTATTCTAACATACTCCATTGTTTCTGTATTATACATTATTCCAACAGCTATTTTTTGACCATCAATTTTGTAAATCCTGCAAACGCCCTGGATTTTAGAAGCATAATAACCGTACGTTCTTTCATTATCCGTATTATAAAATGTATATCTTTTGAAGAAGTCATCTATTCCTGTTTTCTCCTTGTCCGAATACAAAACTTCATTCTCGGTTATTATAAATAATTCATCAGAATTTGAATGTTTAGTTATCTCATGCAATTTTTGTTTATATTCATCAAATGTTTTGGCTTCATCGAAATTTATGAAATTCATTTGCGAGTTATAATTCTCATATATAAAGTCTCCACTTTCACTAGCAAGCATCGAATTAGTTGCAAATGCAAATAAAAATATCGTCGCCATTATAAGTGGATAAATCAAGAAGAATATTTTCCACTTATATCCGATATTTATCTTTTTCTCATATTTTGTTTGATTCTTTATTTCTTTTAACACGGTTGTGAAAATTTCTTTAGCTGATATGTATGATAGTAATGCCAAAACTAAAGTAAATGCACAAATAAGAAGAGCAACTCTCAATGTTAACACCATTTCCGCACCTGTAAAATACAATATAAAACCTATTGCCAAAGTTGGTGCTATTGCATGAACCGCATAAATTTTATACGGAGAAGTAAAACATCTTTTTCTTATTTTTTCGATTGCCTTCTTGCTATATTCGTCATCTTTATTTATATATTTTTTATATTTGCTAACTTTTGAAACTTGATATACAAAAAACATATTAAAGATTATCATTACTGAAATAATAATCATCGTAAATTGAACATTAAAGGACATGCCGTCATCAATTCCACGTTCAAATTCATTATTGATAGAATCTGGCGGATAATTTAAAATTATTGGAATTAAATAATAAAATATGATAGATGATATTATAAAAAATATGTTATATAAAAGTATTCCCTTTAGCTTAAAATGTTCTTTTTTCATTTATATCCTCCTCTAGCGATAATTTTGAGGTTCCTATATATTGGTTATTATATAACATTTATTGTATATATTTCAACTTTAAAATAGATATTTATCACTATAATTTACATATTGACGAAAAAAATAGAAATGTTATAATTTTTTTATAACCCCACAAGTGAATGCTTACAGTTTATTACATTTCACAATAGAGGAGGCTCGCATATGCGATTAAAAGATTCTGTACAAAAAGAAAATTATAAAATTTTAGTTGTTGATGATGAACAAGGAATCATTGACTCTCTAAAAATCTTTTTAAATCATTATAATATAACAGGTGTTACCGACCCATTAAAGGCCATCGAATTGGTTCGAAATGAGCATTTTGACTTAATGTTATTAGACTTTTTAATGATGCCAATGCATGGTGATGAAGTAGTTGAAGAGATAAGAAAATTTAATAAAAATTTATACATATTGCTACTTACTGGTCATAAAGACTTAGCGCCACCGCTAGAAACAATTAAAAGATTAGATATACAAGGCTATTGTGAAAAGAGCGATAAAATAGATCAATTGCTTTTGTTAGTAGAATCTGGTCTAAAATCTGTTGAGCAAATGAAAATAATTAGTGATATAAATCAAAAGCTTGAGAATGCTTATGCCGATTTAAAATCTGCATACAAAGGCACAATGGAGTCTTTGCGCCTTGCTGTTGACGCAAAGGACTCTTATACAAAAAATCATTCAGATAGAGTTTCTTACTATTCAGTATTACTTGCAAAGGCTTTAGGACTTCCTGATGAAGAAATAGAGCTTATTCGAGATGGTGGATTGTTCCATGATATTGGTAAAATTGGTATTCCTGATGCTATTCTTCAAAAAGCAGGTAAACTAACTGATGATGAATATCACGATATTAAAAATCACCCATCGATTGGTGAGCACATATTAAAGCCTGCCAAAATATTCGACAATATAATACCAATGGTTAAACATCACCACGAGCGCTACGATGGTCGTGGCTACCCATCTGGCCTTAAAGGTGAAGATATACCACTAAACGCAAGAATTGTCTGTGTAGCTGATTCTTTTGATGCTATGACATCAGATAGAAGCTATCGACCAAGATTTACATTATATAAAGCTTTAGATGAATTAAAAGCATGCAAGGGTGCTCAGTTTGACCCAACTCTAGTTGATTTATTCGTAAACGAAATAATAAAAAATAAAGAGAAGATAGAAAAAGATTTAAATATTGTATTCATTGAGAGATTTGATGATGAATACGCAGAATTTAAAAAATAATATATTAAATAGGCGAGATTAAAATCTCGCCTATTTTGTTATATTTCTAATATCAAATTTATGTTATTGAAAAGCCTCATTTCATTAATTGATTTTATTATGCTTTTCAATTTGTTCTTTTAAGAATTCTTCATCGTTAAAATAATTTATGCCCATCGCTTCTTTTACTTCTGCCAATGTTTCATCCGCTACTTTCGTAGCTTCTTCTGTTCCGTTTTTAAGCATTTGTAGAACCTCTGGAAGTCTTGCTTCGTAGTACTTTCTTCTTTCTCTCATTGGTTCTAATATTTCTTCCATTATCATGTTTAAGAAGTTTTTGATTTTAACATCCCCAAGTCCACCTCTTCTATAATGGTCTTTTAATTCATCTAAGTTTTTGTACTCTGGCAAATATTTTTCAAAATGTTCATCTGTAGAGAAAGCATCTAAATATGTGAATACTACATTGCCTTCTACATTTCCTGGGTCTGTCACTTTTATATGATTTGGATCTGTGTACATATTTCTTATTTTAGTTTTTACTGTTTCTTTGTCATCACATAGATAAATGCAATTATTAAGTGATTTACTCATTTTTGCATTTCCATCTGTTCCTGGCAATCTTGAACAAATTTTGTTTTCTGGTATGTAAGCATCTGGCTCAACCAGGATTTCTTTTTGGTATGTGTTATTAAAACTTCTAACAATTTCTCTTGCTTGTTCAATCATTGGAAGTTGGTCTTCACCAACAGGTATAAGTGTTGCTTTGAATGCAGTTATATCAGCTGCTTGGCTGATTGGATAATTTGCAAATCCAACTGGTATACCTTTATTTTCGTTATCAAAGCCTCTAAATTTTATTTCTGATTTAACTGTAGGGTTTCTAAGAAGCCTTGAAAGTGTAACCAAATTCATATAATATGCCATTAGTTCTGGCAATGCTCTTATTTCTGATTGAACAAAAAATGTAACTTTTTGCGGATCAAGTCCAACAGATAAATAATCTAGCATAACTTCTAGAACATTATCTCTAACTTTTTGCGGATTTCCCGCGTTATCTGTTAAGGCTTGTGTATCGGCTATCATTATAAACATTTTTTCATAATCGCCTTTTTCTTGAAGTAAAACTCTTTGTTTTAAAGAACCCACATAATGTCCTATGTGTAAGTGCCCTGTTGGTCTATCGCCTGTTAATATAATCTTTCTGCTCATATATTCTTCACCTCATTATTTATTATTTTACTACAACTGTGAAGATTCTTCCTGGTACATATATTTTTTTAACGACTTCTTTTCCTTCTATAAATTTTAAGATTTCTTCGTTTTCAAATGCTGCCTTTTCAACATCTTCACTAGTAGCCTCTTTTGCTACAATAACTGTTCCTCTAAGTTTTCCGTTTACTTGAACTGGAACTTCTATTTCATCTTCTATTGTTTTTTCTTCATCGTATTTTGGCCATGCTTCATAAGAAATTGTGCCGGTATGACCAAGCATCTCCCATAATTCTTCTGTTATAAATGGGCAAATTGGATTTAGTAATTTTACAAATCCTTCTGCATATTCTTTTGGTAAAACATCTTCTTTATATACTGCATTTATAAATATCATCATTTGGCTAATTGCAGTATTGAATGATAATTTTTCATAATCATCTGTAACTTTTTTAACTGTTTGATGATATATTTTTTCAAGATTTTTGTTTTCTATATTTTTTACTTTTCCGTCTGCAAATATTCTAAATACTCTGTCTAAGAATTTATGAGCGCCCTCTACTCCTCTGTCGTTCCAAGGCTTATCAGCTGCAAGAGGTCCCATAAACATTTCATAAATTCTAAGCGTATCAGCACCATAATCTCTAATAACGTCAAGTGGATTTACGCAATATTTAGGATATCTTTTACCCATTTTGATTCCATTTGCTCCAAGTATCATTCCTTGGTGTACAAGCTTTTTAAATGGCTCTTTAACAGGAACAATTCCTTTATCAAATAAATAATTGTTCCACATTCTAGAATATAGTAAATGACCTACTGCGTGCTCTGGACCACCAATATACAAATCAACTGGCATCCAATGTTCCATAAGTTTTTTATCTGCCAATTCTTTATCGTTATGTGGATCTATGTATCTTAAGAAATACCAGCTAGAACCTGCACTTCCTGGCATTGTATTTGTGTCTCTCTTGCCTTTTTTGCCATTTATAGAAACTTCTACCCAATCTTTTGCATTGCAAAGTGGTGGTTCACCATTGTGGCTCTTGTAATCTGATATGTTTGGCAATATAAGTGGAAGCTCGTCATCACTTAAACAAACTATATCGCCATCCTCCATATGTACAACAGGCATTGGCTCTCCCCAATATCTTTGTCTTGCGAAAATCCATTCACGAATTTTGTAATTTATTTTCTTTGCTCCAAGCTTATTTTCTTCAAGCCAAGCAATCATTTTTTCTATACTTTCTTCTTTATTTAAGCCGTTTAAAAATCCTGAGTTTATATGGACTCCATCGCCTATATATGCTTCTTTTCCAATGTCTCCGCCTTCTATTACAGGAATGATTTTTAAATCAAATTTCTTAGCAAATGCATAGTCTCTTTCATCATGTGCTGGAACAGCCATTATTGCACCAGTTCCATATGTAACCAAAACATAATCGCTTATCCATATTGGAATTTTTTCGCCGTTAACAGGATTTATAGCATAACTGCCTGTGAATACACCTGTTTTTTCTTTGTTTAATTCTGTTCTCTCGATTTCAGATTTCTTTGCACATTCTTCTTTATATTTTTTTACAGCATCTTTTTGCTCAAGTGTTGTAATCTCATCTATTAGCTCATGTTCTGGTGAAAGCACACAATATGTTGCACCAAAAAGTGTATCACATCTAGTTGTGAATACTGTGAAATCTTTTTCGGTTCCATCAACTTTAAATTTAACATGTGCTCCTACACTCTTGCCAATCCAGTTTCTTTGAATTTCTTTTGTTGAAAGAGGCCAATCTATCTCTTCAAGGCCATCTAACAATCTCTCTGCATATTTAGGAATATCTATTATCCATTGTTTCATATTTTTACGAACAACTGGAAAACCGCCTCTTTCACTCTTGCCATCGATTACCTCATCATTGGCAAGAACTGTGCCAAGCTCTTCACACCAGTTAACAGGCATTTCCACACATCTAGCAAGACCATCTTCTACAAGTCTTTTGAAAATCCATTGTGTCCATTTATAATAGCTTGGATCACTAGTCATTATTTCTCTATCCCAATCATAACTAAAGCCAAGTTTCTTAAGCTGAGTTCTGAAAGTTTCAATATTTTCTAATGTGAATGTATTAGGATTGTTACCTGTATCAATTGCGTATTGTTCTGCCGGAAGTCCAAATGAATCAAATCCCATTGGGTGTAAAACATTGAAGCCCTGCATTCTCTTCATACGAGAAACAATATCAGTTGCAGTATATCCCTCTGGGTGACCAGCATGAAGACCTACACCTGATGGATAAGGAAACATGTCTAATGCATAATACTTGGGTTTCGAAAAATCCCAAGCATCTGTTTTAAATGTTTTATTATCTTCCCAATATTTTTGCCATTTTTTCTCTATTTCTATGTGATTATATTCCATATAATTACCCCTTCTCTGCCATAATATGCTAAAAGTATACTACAAAAACGCCTATAAATCAATAGGGGGTATGTATTCTTGCACAATCTGCTGACAAACTATAAAAATTGTATTTGTTATTTAAGTTGCATTTTTTGTAAACACTACGCTATGCTTTAAGTGTGCTTAAAGTTTTTGCATTATTAAAGACTGAGACTTTATGTTTCTTTAGTTGTCCAATTTATATAAGCCATTTTTAAGGAGGTTTTTTATGATTAAAGCACTTAGTATTTTAGTTAGTTTATTTATGTTAGGAGGTTGCACAATGAAAGGTGATACTGATGTCATTAAGCCAAGTTCTGGTGATATTTATTCTGGTGATATGAGTTATGAGATTTCTTCTTCATACGAGAGTGATTTTGATTTTATGAAATATATGCCTAAAGACCAAAACTATATGATTTCACCTTTTAGTATTAAAATGGCCATGATGATGGCTGCAAACGGTGCAAATGGTTACACTCAAAAAGAGATTTTAAGCGCTCTTGGTGTTTCTAGCATTGATGAATACAATCAAAAAGCAAGCGATATTATTACTAGATATAATTCTAATAAAGATGTTCATTTAAATGTTGCTAATTCTATTTGGCTAAACAAAGATGAGGCAATGGGGGCTAATTTTAAAGGTACTTACAAAAAAATAATTTCTGATTTTTACAAAGGTGTTGCAAGGGAAGAAAAAGCTAATAGCATTGCTAAAAAAATCAACGATTTCATTTCTAAAGAAACAAGCAATAAAATAACTAATGTATTGCCAACAGAAAGCCCTGCAGGCTTTTTATCTGCACTTGTTAACACTATTTATTTTAAAGGTTCTTTTAAAAATCAGTTTGACACAGCAAATACTAAAAAAGATACTTTTACAGATAGAAACGGAGACAAATCTGAAATTGATTTTATGAACCAAACAAAACACTTTGGATATTATGAAAATGATGGAGTTCAAATGCTTAAAATGGATTACTCTAGCAGAGATATTGCGATGTACATTTTACTTAATGATGATGATAAAGATGTTGATATAAATGATATTATCGGCAAAATGGAATATAAAAATGTTTCTGTAAGTATGCCAAAATTTAAAACAGAATTCAATAAAAGTTTTGTTGATGTTTTAAAACAAATGGGAATAAATATTGCTTTTACAAATGTTGCAGACTTTTCTAATATGTTTGATAATGTAGGAACACACATCTCTGATGTTATTCATAAAACATTTATTGAAGTAGACGAGAATGGCACCGAGGCTGCTGCCGCAACAGTTATTTTAATGAGAATGAGTTCATTGCCAATGCCTGAAGAAATAAAAGAGTTTAAAGCTAATAAACCTTTTACTTATTTTATTAGAGATGAAGTTTCTGGGGAGATTTTATTCTTAGGCGAATATGCTTTTGCAAAATAATATTTGATGATTTAAAAAGATTTGTGTTTTAATATAAGCACAAATCTTTTTATTGCTATTTAATCATCACAAACCTTAACTAAAACTTCCACTTTCTCCATGCTTGATTTATATTTTTTTTAGTGTTATCATTAATATGATAGATTTTAATATATACTAAAGATTGGAGTGAACTCTAATGGCTACACCTAATAATGCAGTTACAAAGTATCCAGAATTGTTGACAAATGATAAACTTGAAATCGCATACGTTGGTATGCTTCATAATAATCCAAAAGGTATCGCTATTTACTATCTTGATTTAAAAAATTGTTGTTTTGCCGTTCCTGGATTATTCGATATTTATAAATTGGTTTTATTCCGTGAAGGGCAAGCTTATGCACCAGAAGCAGCTAAGGCTGGTTTCTCTTTTCCTAAAGTAACAGAAGAAACGCCTAAAATGATTGACATTTGCAAGAAATACGCAGCTCAAATTAAAGATATTGACATTGAGGGTATTTATATAAAAATCAAAAAGTTGTTTTTACTTCGTTCAGGTTATTTATTAGCGCCTACTCCTGCTATTCAGGATAGAATCTTAGCTATTAAAAATTACAAACGATATAACGAAATGACCATTGATGAAATTGATGCTCGTGTTAAAAGTATGAGTTATATCAGCAGTCTTAACGATATAAAAATTAATGCTGGTGCAACTAAATTCTTACTTGAAGGAGACAACAACTTGACAAATGGTATTGCACTTCCTTTCCCTATTCTTTCAAAGACTTTCAAGGGATTAAGAAAAGGAGAAACCACTGCTTTTTCAATGCCTTCAAACGCAGGTAAAAGTAGATTTATTGTCAATATTATTTCCCACCTTTGCTTTATAGAAGGAAAGAAAGTTTTGTTAATATCAAACGAGATGACAGAGGATAAAATGCGTCTTTGTCTTATAACAACAATTGTTAATAATCCAGAAATTCAAAAATTACATGGACAAAAATTGTATAAAAGAGAAGCTGAATTACTTGGATTAAAATTCAGAGCTGATGAAGGCAAAAATGTAGAAGTGGACAAAGAAGGATTTATTGTAAGACTCGAAAACGAGTCTCAACAAGATTACCTAAAAAGATTGTCTGAAAATTCTACCGAATTTTTAAAAACAGTAGCAGCAACAGATTGGCTTTCACAGCAGATTGACGATTGTATATATTTTATACATACTGCCGAGCATACAAACCAAGACCTTATTAACATTATACTAGACTACTACTATAAAGAAGGTATCGAGTATTATTTCTATGATACTTTAAAAACAGATACTGAAAATATCGGTAATTTAGAAGAGTTAAAAAAGACTGCGACAGTTCTTTCTAATTTGGCTCAAAAATTCAATATGTTCATAGGTTCTACATTGCAACTTGCTGAAAGTCCAACGCCTCCACTTAACATGAACATAAATGATATATCTGGAAGTAGAACTGTTAAAGAGGTTTTAGATACATTATGCCTTATCAAAGAAGTTAATAAATCGACATATGATCAATATGAGATATCTGACGAAGAAGACGCAGAAATATATCAACCTTTAGAAGTCCCTAAACTTTCTAATACAAAATATTATGCATGCGTCGTTGATAAAAACAGAGCTGGTGCAAAACCAAAAGTTCTATTCAGACTAAATCTAGACTTTAACCGCTGGGAAGAAGTTGGATATGTTAGATATAAGCAAGTAAAAGGCGAAAATGAGTAAAAAAATACTGATGCGTTTTGCATCAGTATTTTTATTATTTATAATTAGCACCTATTATTACGCTATATTTAACATTAGTCGTTTCTGTACTTTCTTCAACTGTTGTTATTTTTAAAACCTTCTTTAAATCTTCTAACTCTTCTTTAGTTCCTGTTCCATAGTCTATAATTCTAGAAGTTTCAACTTTTATTGTTGGATAATTTCCTATCTTCACAACATCAAATTCGCCTTCATTTAATTTTTCAACAATGTTATTTAATGTTGTCATATTGTTTCCTGCATTTAATACTTCTAATCTTACTTTATTTTCATGTTCTAATGTTCCACTTGTTTGTGTTAAATCATTATCTCCAGACTTTTCATCCTTGTTTTCTGTTTTAAACAAGCTTTCAACCACCGTCTTTGTTTTCTCTTCATCTAAATAATAATATGACAAATTGTATCCATAAGGGCTAGGTCCCATTTTTCCAACGCCTGGTAATGTATCAATTTTAATTCTATCTGTTTTTATTGTTACAGCATCATCGATATATTTTGACACAATTTCCATTGTTATATCTGTTTTTGTTCCTTCCAATACAATTTTAAATAGATTTCCAATCTTAGAAATATTTTTAGGGCTTAAAACTTCTGTTGCCATTGCTTTTATAAACTTCTGTTGTGCCGCAATTCTACCTATATCACCATTTGGATATCCTGTTCCATTATTGCTTTTTCTAAATCTGACAAACTCTTCTGCTTTCTTTCCAGTTAAGACTTGAGTACCTTTTTTTAGGTGTATATATAGGTTTTGATCTGGGTCATCATAATCCATATTTATCGGAACATCTACAGTAACTCCTCCTATTTCATCAACTATTTTTCTAAGGATTTTTGTGTTAAATACAACATAATGTTGTACTTCTATTCCTGTAATTTCTCCTACTTTTTTCATGACTTTTTCAGGATATTTTCCCATATATAATGAATTTATTTTTCCATCAACGGAGTTATCTACTCGGGTATCTCTAGGCACTGATAATAGTGCAATATCTCTTGTGTTAGGATTATATTGTCCAAGCATTATAAAGTCTGTTAAATGGCCATTCACACCCATAAACAAGCATGTAAAACACTCTTCTTCAACTTCTTTTGTATCAATGATTACTCCCGGGATTTTACCTGTATCTCCACTCATACCTTCTTTTATGTCTGCTTCCCATCTTTTATATAATGTAGCCCCTATGATTCCTGCTACTGACATTACAACTAATATAACAATGACTAATAAAACTTTTAATATAGTTTTTATAACATTTTTCATCTAAAGGTCTCCTTTTTATACATACTGTAAATCTCAGTAATTATATCAGATAATTACTATATTCTCAACAAATTAACCAAATTTCAACAAAAATTCACATTTGTTTATTATATTTTATACAAAACTTTAAAATATTAAACTAACTAACAAATTATTTTCATACATAAATCCTATAATCATTGATGCTTTGATTGCGTCTACAACTGGTGTTATTGGAACTATGGTGATTACAAAAGAAATTATTGCCAAAATAACATATATTCTAAAAAGTCCAAGTATAAGTCCAAGTATAAGTCCTGTTAAATTATTGATCTGTTTTAAAAACGGAATGCTCATTATTCCATTGCATACCAAACAAATCACAAATAATATTATTCTTACAGCCAAATATATAATTACCCATGATAATATTTTTAGTATTATTTCTTTCGAATTTTCTATAACTGTGTTTTTGGCATTTTCCTTATATTCTTCTAAACCGACAAAATTTTTTATGTTTTCCGGCAAATCTTTTAATGCATTTTCCATGTTGTTTTCTTCGCTGTCTTGTTTAGTCTCGTCACTTTTTATTTCTTCTTCATCAGAAGATGGTTTTAGTGCAGTTGTTAATGTGCTTTCAAGCCATTCATCAATATCAGTATTATCTTTTATAATTTGCACACCAGTATCACATAATGCAAAAGCTAATGCAATTGCAACAAATGTCGAAATAAAACCAAAAAACGTTTTTACAAATCCTCTTTTATATGCAACAAAAGCACATATTAATACGATTAAAATTCCAATCAAATCAACGTAATTAAACACCTTGCTTCACCTCTATATCTTTATAAACTCTATTTTATCTCTAAAAATTAGGCCTATCATATTCGTATTATCAAATATAACTAAAGACTTTAAATCTCTAGAAATATCACATTTTTTCACTAACTTTCCATTAGTATTTATAACTAATAATTCATTTTGCATAGCAACAACTATAATATTATTCATTGCTTTAATTTGCTTTGGTAAATCATAAAGCTCATATTCTTTTTTGTCTAACTGATTTCCGTATGAATATATACATAGCTTATACTTTACATCAAAGAGTCCTTTTTCTTCTTTTTCAAGGGCCACAACGTTTTTACAATTTTCTATTGTTATATTCATAGTGCTTGGATAGCTGTATTTTAACATTTCTACTATTTCATCATTTTTTATGATTTTAACGCTCGAGTCTGTTAATATTAGTAATTCATTTTTTTCAGTGTATTCTATATTCACAATGAGACTGTTTTCATCTAAATCAAACCTTTTTACATTTGAGTTGTCTAAATTGTTAATATCTATTATTTTTATTGCTGAAGTCACATGTATCCCCTCTGTATCCACTTCGGCAATAGCAAGTGTTTTATTATCATTTGTTATTGCAACGTCTAATGCATATGTTGAAGCTAAATAACTTGTAAACAACTCAATCCCTGTCGGTGAAATTATTTTAACTAATGATTTATAGCCACTTTGCTTGTACGTCACTGCGACATAGCCATTCTTATTGACATATACACTATATATATTTCCAGGAATAGTATTTTCCCATACCTTTTCATTTCCACAAATCAGGTATACTACCGTTCCATTTTTCTCTGCTATTACCATATAATCACCATTTGAATCGCATGTTACATCTTGAAATGAAGCGAAAATATCAAATTCCTCTTTTGCTTCATTCGAATACCCTTTTATATAGTTATTTCCAACAAGTATAAGTTTAGAAAAAGTCCCCTCTGCTTTTATGTAATTTGTACTTAAACTCACACTGCCAACTGAATCTGCAAGTTCCCATTCTTTGTTTTGAAAGTAACTTATTATTTTTTCAGAATTATAATAAAATATAACTGCTGATATGATTACAACAAAAATACAAAAAGAAACAAATTTTTTCTTTGTCATTTGCCACACTCTCCATCTTTCATTTTCATTAGTATTAATATTATTTGATATATTCCTACGTATCCGAAAATCGGGAAACATATATTTATAAGGTTTGAAAAGCCAATCCTTGCACACAGAAAACCAGCTATGCACATTACTAGTGCATTCCTCTCATAATTCTTTTCACTCCTCATTTTCAAAAAGCTAAAACCAGATGAAAAAGCCGTTGTAAAAATCGCCGCAAGTATAACTATTCCATAGAAAAATCTCATCTTCTTCGAAATAAAACTTGCGATAAGCATATTTGGTATTTCGTATGCCATAATATTAGGATAAAAAATATTATTAACTTTATATATTAAAAACATTAATATTCCAAGTACTAATGTGGTTGCAATTCCAAGATATAATATCTTAGAATTACTTAATTTATATTCTTCAAAATTCACTAATATTGGAACCAATATTAACGAATTATAACTAGCATATAGAATTGCAGAAATAATAAAATTTCCAGTATAATTTGCCGTTTCTATATTTGCTTTAGTATATTGCAATATTTCAGTTCCATCGTATCCATAAGTACCAAGTATTACTATTCCAATAATTATAAGTGGCACTAGAATGCAACTTATGATTTCAATTCCTTTAAAGCTATTTAAAAACATTGCATAACAAATTGAGGCTGCTATTGCCGTTCCGAGCCAAAAGTTTATGTTCAAATGCTCATAAAAAAATGCTCCAACACCTGAAATCATTATTGCAAAACATATGAAAGAAAACATTTGCAATATCACAAATAAAAAGCCATTACTATTTATCAGATTTTTATAGTCTGTACTTTTGCTCTTTCTTACTACAAGACTTGTTATTACCACAACAATGCCAAATATCATACTTGAAATTAATATACTAACAAGTCCTCTCTCTTCATAAATATTGAAGAAATTTAAAATTTCCCTACCAGAAGCAAAACCAGCCCCTATAACCGTTCCAATTATAACCGCAAGACAAGCAAAAAAGTTCTTCATTCTTTCACCTTTCCAAAACAAAATTGCCTATCTACAAGCTACAATTTCGTTTTTATTATAGCATATATTTATTTTAAAAAGCAATATAACTTGATTTTAATCAAATTTATTGCTATAATCCTAGTTATATCAATAATATGAAAGGAATAATAACAATATGATAACATCTAAACAAAGAGCATATCTTAGGAGTCTCGCTCAAAATATAACACCAATATTTCAAGTTGGTAAAAACGGTGTTACTGACAACCAAATTGAACAATTAATAAATGCGTTAGAGGCAAGAGAGCTTATTAAAATAACATTACTTGATACAACTCCAGACGACAAGTATTCTATCGGCAACGAAATCGCCGAAAAAACTGGTGCTGACGTTGTTCAAATTATAGGCAAAAAAGTAACACTTTATAAACGTTCTACAAATTCACCAAAAATAGAATTGCCATAAATTTATATAGCAATACATATAAATACTATTTGCATCAGGCAATAATATTTAATTTGGATTACGTAAAAAGCAGAAGGCTGTACTCCTTCTGCTTTTATAATTTTTCTTATATAAATCCAAAAATAAGCTAATACCAATTTTAGTTAGTATTAGCTTTTATCTTTAGTCTACCTAAAAATTCTTTTGTACAGTAAAATTTCATTTGTATCTTTTAAATCTTATGTACTTTTAAAATTCTTTGGTACTTTAATAAATCCTCATTAATGCAGCAGCAGCTTCTCCTCTAGTTAAGTTTTTGTTTGGCTCAAATTTTTTGTTTGTTCCATCCCTCATACCTTCAAGTAGGTCATATTTTACCGCATGTAATAACAAATCTTTTTCATCATCAGTTAATTTGCTTATATCTGTATACACTAGTGAGCCTATTTGATTTTGTGGAATCCCCTTCATTTTTATTTGAGTTTTTGAAAGCATCAAAACCATCTCTAATCTAGTTATTGGCTTCTTTAATGTTTCGTCAGTGTATGCACCTTTGTCTATTACCCCTTGCATCTCTGCAATCGTAACATAAGGTCCAGCCCAAGATGTATAATTTGAATCTACACTTTCAAAATCAAATGTTCTGTTGGTTGCAAGTACCATAAGCATTTTTATAAACTCTTCCCTAGATATATCTTCATCAGGTCTAAAAGTTCCGTCAGGATATCCTGAAATAACTTTTATATTTGTTGCTTGCGTTATTTCTCTAACAGCATAATGTTCAACTAAAATATCTTTGCCATTTCTTTGTTTTTCCCACTTATATATATCAGGAAATTTATATTCCCTAGTTACTGTAGGAACCTTATAATTACTTGCGAAACAAGTTTGAAAAAACATTGATGTAATCAATACAATTATACTTAATGCTAACATTCGCTTTTTCATTCTTTTCCCTCCACACTCACATTTTATATTCTTATACTTACAAATTCAATAACTGTAATCATATTGTAATATGAATTTAATTTTTCCGTAATATTAGTCTAGGCACTGCTTTGCAGGAAGTGAAAATAATACAGATTGTGCCTTTGAATTGCTTCCCGCTTCTGTCATTATTGCATGCATTATATCATTTCTTTTTTCCTTTTCTGCCACAACAAAAATCATTTCTTTTTCTGCACCTATAGTAACTCCGAAAAACTTTTCTGAACTATCAACTCCAGTTCCTCTAGCATGAATAACTGTTCCACCTGTTGCACCAGCTCTTCTTGCCACATTCATCACCATATCTACATATCCTCTATTTGCTACTATTACTATCAATTCACTATCATATTTATAGTTAATTGTAAATTCTTGTTCTGCTGGAACTTCTCCATTTATATAATTCATTGTTTCTTTTCCTCCTACACTTGAAATAGGCACGATGACTGAATAGCTCTCACCCTTTGTTCTTTCTCTAAGTTTTTTGCTTAAATCATATGCTAATGAATTTGAAAGAGTACTAAAAAGCACATACTTTTCCTTTTCTGCAAGTCCAAGATAATCCACCATATCGTCAGTAGCCGTTCCTTTTCCATATCTTCCAAGTGTCAACGGAACTTTGTTTTCATTTAAGAAAGATATCGCTTCTTCTCCTAAACTTCTCTTTATTATTGTAATTAAAAATACAGGTTTAAGCATTTTCTCACATCCATTCTACCTCTATGATTTGCTCTTCATTTCCGCCTACTCCGTTCTTCTTTTGTAATTTCTTTGATTTCAATTTATATATTAAACCACTTATTTGTACCGCCACTATTGGTGCCATCGCTACCATAGCAATGACTCCAAATGCATCACTAAGAACATTTCCACCAACGCCTTCTGAAACTCCAATCGCAAATGGAACTAAGAATGTTGATGCCATTGTTCCTGATGCAACTCCTCCAGAGTCAAATGCAACAGCCGTAAAAATATCATCTCCAACAAAAGCCAAAATTAAAGCTATTAAATAACCCGGAAGTAAAAAATATAGAATTGGTATTCCTGTTAACACCCTTATCATTGAAATAACTAATGCTATTGAAACACCTATTGATAAACTTTTTTTCATGGCCTTCTCTGGAATTGCACCATCAGTTATATCACTTATTTGTTTATTTAAAACTTCTACTGCTGGCTCTGCTATAACTACAAAGTAACCAAGCAAAGCACCTATTGCTATTATTAAAAAATCATTTCCTATTTCTGCAAGTTTCATTCCTATTAGTGAACCTATTTGTAAGAATCCAACATTAGCACCTAATAAGAATAAAGTTAATCCGATAAATTCATAAAAACACCCAATAAATACTTTAAACAATTCTTTTTTTGACATTTTTATCACTGCTAGTTGATATATAATAAAAAATATAATTATTGGCAGTAACGCAATTACAACTTCCCCAAAATAATTAGGAAGATTTTGTACAAACGCTTCCGCTATTTCTTTAGTATTAGCATACGTAGAATACGTTCTATTAGTATATTCAAAATTTGTTATTTTATATACCATGCCCAAAATCATTGTTGCTAGAATTGGTCCTATTGAGCATAGAGCAACCATTCCAAAACTATCACTTTCAGAATTTTTTTCGCTTCTTATTGAAGATATTCCAATTCCGAATGCAATTATAAATGGCACTGCCATTGGCCCTGTTGTTGCACCACCAGAGTCAAAAGCCATTGCTAAAAATTCTTTAGGCACAAAAAATGCCAGTACAAAAACAATACTATAAAAAAATAACAGTGCGTACTTCAATTTTATTTTTAGTACAACTCTTAAAAATGCTATCGATAAAAACACTCCAACTCCTAATCCAACAACTCCTATTATTAAATTTGAAGGTACCGAAGTTATCTGTTCTGCAAGCACTTTCAGATCTGGTTCTGCAATTGTTACAACTGTTCCTAATATAATCAAGATTGCTAAAATCAAAAATATATTTTTTCTCTTAGCTATATCTGCCCCTATTCTTTCTCCAATTATAGACATTGACATTTCTGCACCAAGTGTAAAAAAGCCAGTACCTATTACGAGCATTATCGCTCCAATTATAAATTCAACTATAACGTCAGTAGCAAGTGGTGTAATCGTAAAAGAAAGAATTGCAACTATTAGTGTAATCGGAACAATTGAACTCAAAGCCTCTTTAATTTTTAGCTTTACATTTTCTTTCATTCAAGCACCACCTTTAAAATATTTAATGTAAAATAATTATATACTTATACGAGATTTAGTGCAATATAAAATTTTGCCATATATCATATATGTTGTATAAAAAATAAAATCAAAAAGCTAAAGCGAACTTTAACATCTTGATTTTACTTGTATCCAACTTTTTATATTATAATTTTTGCATACGTAAAGATAATCTTTATATTTACAAATATTCTTTCTGTAACCCAAGAATTATTCTAATTCAGATGTACAATGTGGACATCTTGTTGCATTTATATTAATTGTTGATTTACAGTATGGGCATTCTTTTTCTGTTACTGGTGCAGGAGTCTCTTCAACTGTTTGTTTTTTATTATGTGGCACTAGTATCTTCTTAAATACTATAAAAATCACAAGTGCAACAATTAGAAAATTAATTACTGCTGTTATAAAGTTACCATATGTAAGAATTGCTGCTCCTGCTTCTTTTGCTTCTGTCAATGTCTCATAATGTGTTCCATCTAGTGAAATAAACCATTCCGAAAAGTCAAGCCCGCCAGTTAGCGCACCAATTAGTGGTGTAATTATATCATTTACAAGTGAGTTTACAATACTTGTGAATGCTGAACCTACAACCATACCTACTGCTAAATCTATAGCATTTCCCTTAATGGCAAATTCTTTAAATTCTTTCCAAAAAACTTTTGATTTTTTTTCAACCTTTTTCAAATCTTCATCTACATCTTTTTTTAGTTTTTCCTTATTCATATTTATCCTCCTCTTTTACTACATATAATAATTACTTTTTAAAAAATGTCAAATTTAGTTCTTCCTAATTTTATTTACAATCTTGCTAATTTCAGACTTTCCAACGACTCCAACTGTTCTATCAACTTCTTCGCCATTTTTTACGAAAACTAAAGTTGGAATATACATTATATTATAATCTTCCGCAATTTTTTCTTCTTCATCTATGTTTATTTTTACAACCTTGATATCAGGATTTTCATTTGCAAATTCCTCAATCGTCGGCGACAATACTTTGCATGGACCACACCAATCAGCATAAAAATCGACAACAACTGTTTTTTCGCAATTTAAAACTTCATCCTCAAAGTCATCAGCTGTGATATGTATAATTTCTACGTTTTCGTCAATTGAATCTCCACTAACATTTTTATATTGATTTTCATTATTATTTTTCATTAAAATATTGTTAGCTATGCAAAATACACCTATTACAACAAAAGTAATAATAACTACTTGCCATTTTTCATTCATACGTTACCTCCTTAAAAAAATATAGTATAAACTCCCATTACAATTAAAATTACACCAGAAATTATTTTAACCATTCCATAGTGTTTCTTTATAATATCAAATGCATTTTTTAGTTTTTCAATTAAAAGTACTGATAATACAAATGGTATTCCTAAACCTGCAGAATATGTGAGCATTAATAATATTCCTTTTGTTATATTTTGATGTTTCGCAATTAATAATAATGCGCCACTTAAAAAAGTTCCTATACAAGGTGTCCAACTAATTGAAAATAAAATTCCAAAAACAAATGATTTTATAAAATTCAAATTTTTAGTATCAGCCTTAACACCTTTGGATTTGTTTAAAACTTTTATTTTTATGAGTTCTAGATAATTAAATCCTAAAAATATTATTACTATGCCAAACAAAATTTTAATATATTTTATCCAATGACTTAATAATGTTCCAATCGTACTTGCAAATACTGAAAGTATAATAAATATCGTTGTGAAACCTAATATGAATGCCAATGAATTTATCAATTTCTTTCTCAAATTATTTTTATCATCGCCCGCAAAATATGAAATATAAATTGGTAGCATTGACAATAAACATGGTGAAATAAAACTTGCAATTCCTTCTAAAAATGTCAAAACAAATTCCATACCTTTTAACTCCTATCTTTATAATTCGTAAATCTTCGTTTTATAAATACTTTCCTTGATATATTTCTTCCTCTTTAAGCCTTTTTTCTATACCGTTCATTATCCACTTTTTATGCAAATTCCAACTAGGTGCCACTAAAATATCTTTTGGTGCATCACCAGATATTCTATGAATAATAAATTTTTTATCTAAATTTCCAATTGCTAGGCAAGCTAAATTTATATATTCCTCTAATTCAAGTGGCTTATATTCTCCTCGCATATACATTTCTTCTAATTTTGTATTTTTTATTATGTAAGTTGAATGAATTTTTACTCCTTGAATATTGTGTGCATTTATAAATTTAACAGTGTCCATGAGATCATCTTCATTCTCGCCCGGAAGGCCAATCATTATATGTGCTACAACATCTATTCCAAATTTATTTAATATATTCACAGCATCTGTAAAAACACTGCTTTTGTAACCTCTATTTATTATTTCTGCTGTTTTATCATTTGATGTTTGAAGACCAAGTTCCACCACGACATAATATTTTTCTTTATACGAATTTAAAAGTTGTGCTATCTCTTCTGTTATACAATCTGGTCGTGTTGCAACTTCAAGCCCAACAATTCTTTCGTCTATCAAAGCTGAATCGTATTTTTTTCTTAACTCTTCAATATTTCCATAAGTATTTGTGAAATTTTGAAAATATATAATAAACTTATTAGCTCTTTCACCTCTATAAGATGATAAATGCTTTCTTACTTGTTCACTTATACTATTTTTAAAATTTAAATGTTCTCCGCTCCCAGCTTCGCCACAAAAAACACAACCGCCATATCCGCACTTTCCATCACGATTAGGACATGTAAAACCTCCGTCTATACAAATTTTTAACACTCTTTCTCCAAACTTATTTATCAAATATTCATTAAGATGGTTATATCTATTTTGCATAATATATACTCCTATAAAAATTTTTTCACATATCACAGATATCAATCCAGCCATTATTTTCTACCTTCTTAAACTCACAGTACAATTATACACTATTTTCAGATAAAAAAATAGATGGCAAAAAAATTACCATCTATTTTTTCTCATCTTAAATAAACCTTATAAATCTCGTACTTTTCTTGCTTACTTGATTTACCTTCTTCGTTTTGTTCAGTTGCTCCTGTTTTTTCGTTCACAGTCTTTATGAAAACACCTCCAATCTTTTTGATTTGCCGTATAGATGCTTCATTCTCCGTGTTGATTTTCATTTCGAGCTCGCTGTAATCCGTATTGATCCGGAGCCATTTCATAAAGGCTAGCATTGCATCAGTCATGAGACCTTTTCCACGATGCTCCTTTGCAAGAAGTGCAGATACATCTAAGCACTTTCCGATTGTTCGTACTGCCACGATACAGCCAACTTCTTCGCCTTCGCATTCTATCATAAGATAGAAGTCGTTTTTCAGATCCCCTTTTGAATAGCAGTTGTAGACTGTATCGTCCGCCTCTTCTATGTCCTTTTGGTATGCGTATGGAACAAACCGCTCCACAAGTTCATCGTCTTTTACCATGTTGTAAAATGCTCTTGAGTCACAGATATTAAACGGACGGAGCACACACCTATTACCTTGAATTATCATAATACCCTCCTAATTTTTAATTGCTTGTTCATTATACCACTTTATTATGTAAAATTCAATATTTTTTGATTTTTTACTAATAAATCAACTTTTAACAATTATTTTTCATATACTTTTATTAGGCTATATTAATTATCCGCTTAGTACGGCTTTGGGTCTTCTGAATACAACAAAAAACTGGCTTGTAATAACAAACCAGTCTTTTATTCAAACTATGCGCTAAACCATATTTTCTATAACAAACCTCTCTTTTTATGCTTTCGACATAAGTTTTTCGATGTACTCCGGAGTTACCCACGCATACGTAATAACATCAAAAAGCGCCCTTTTAAAAATTATTATATTTAAGAAGTTTCTCCTACAAAAAGTCTCTATATTTTCAGTAGAGTCAGCATATTTTTCGGTCCATTTTCTTGCTTCTTCCCGACTAAATCTAAAGTGTTCTCTTAGCTTGATGTCATTTTCATATACACGAAATGTCCTTATTTCTGCTCCTTCGCCACCATGCATTTTGGTATTATAGACTGCCTTTTTTGCGATTTGCTTGGCAATGTCAAGCGTAACTATGGATTCTATAATTACCTTATGCAAAATGTTGTAAAAAGTGTTCTTGCTTACCTCATACCTTTCCGAGAAAAAATCGCCAGAGACAGAATACGGGGTATTGGCATATTCCGTTGCAATCACTAGCATTTCGTACCGTGATAACTGCTTAATAGTCCGTTTCATAAATTCTTCCTCCTAAAATATAAGTTGAAGTTGTAAACCATCTTATCTGCCATAATTATATACTAAATTTTTAATACAGTCAAATTTTATCAGTTATCTCCTATTATAGCTTTTTAAATCGTGTAATACAAAGACATAATCAAAAACATTATTATTTATTCACTAATATTCTCGTTCAAATTAATGGATTTAACCATTTTTCCGTCTAATGTCTTTAATTCTATATCATCATTATTTATAACAATATAGCATCTTAAATCAGTTCCTCTAGGTCTTGATATTGAGCCAGGATTGCCTAGAATCTTTCCATTTTGCTTTTGTAGCATTGGAACATGAGTATGTCCTTGTATAAAGATTTCTCCACAGTTTGGTGGTAATTCAGTAGTGTTATAATAATATCCGTGAGTTATTGTAACTAACTTGCTATTTATATACAAAATATCCATGTCGTACATTTCAAAATCTAATAATTCTTCAAACGCAATCGTATCGCAATTTCCTCTAATCACTTCCACTTTTTCTTTTATTCCATTTAAAATTTTTGCAATTTCTTCATTAGCCTCTCTATCCATACTAGCTGCAGTATCGCCTAAAAGTATTAATTTATCAGCTTTTTCATTTATATATATATCAATTACCCTATTCAAGCCATCAACACTTCCATGTATATCTGATACAAAAATATATTTCATATATTTTAAGCCCCTTTCAAATTATCTATTAGTCAATATAGCACAAATAAAAGAACATTGCAAAATAAAGAATTCAAACGGTTCATAATATGTTAATATTGCCAAAATTTTCATTTAGCAAAATATTAAAAACTTGATTATATAATTTTAGTTTTGATAGCAAACCCAAGCTATTGAAAAAGCAAAGTCTTTATAATTTATTGTTTTTAGGCATAAAAATTGCCAGTGCATTTGTTGCACCGGCAATCACTAATTATTCTTCGAAAATTTGAACATATTTCTTTTCTGGCAATTCCTTCTTTTCTTCTTTCTTAGGTATATCCAAGCTCAATATACCATTTTTGAATGAAGCTTTAACATCTTCACTCTTAATTTGTTCACCTACATAAAAACTTCTTGAACAACTTCCTGTATATCTTTCTCTTCTTACAAATCTGCCATTTTCTTTTTCTTCATGATTTGAATCAATTGTAGCTTGAACTGTTAAATATCCATCATCAACTGAAATTTTAATATTGTCTTTATTGTAACCTGGCAAATCAATGTCTATCAAATATTTATCTTTCTTTTCTCTTATATCTGCTTTCATAACTCTTGTTTCATGTTCTGTAAAGAATGGATCTCTAAACATTTCTCCTATCAAATCAAAATCATTTCTTCTTGGTATCATCATCATATAAATCTCTCCTTTTTATCTTTATGTGTTGATACATACTTAGCACATATAATTTTTTATTCAAACTCTATAAAAAGTATCTTTTAACTTTTTACAATTTATATTATATCCCTCTTTTTAGCACTGTCAATACGAGAGTGCTAAAATTCACATAATATTCACAATTGCAGTCTATGTTATTTACATAATACTTGACAGTTTTTAATTATTGTTGTAAAATGGTCGAGCAAGTTTATTATTATATATGTCCTACGAATTGAAAGGAGGAGAAATATGCGGCTTTACACACCTGTGGCCACAATTTCAGTTGAGCATTCAGTTTTGGATGAAAATAGCACTTCATATCGGTTTTCAACAGAACTTGGCATGAACAATTCAATGATTGCAATGCGAAAATTCTTGAAGGAGCTTCCATCCACTAAGTTAGTGCGAATCCGCGAGTGTAACCACGACCCCTATGACAATCTGAGATACTCAATAAGTGATGTCTTAATAGTCCAAAAAATGAATGTACTCATCCGCAGAGATGAGCTTGAAACACTGGAGGACCTAACCGATAAACACTTCTTTTGTGTTACGTATGGTTTTCCGAAAGCAAGAGACGAGTTAGCTCGAATCTTGACTCACGATTTTTGTATAAAGTAAAAAACACCTCATATCAATTGCTTAAACCTAAGCTTTTGATATGAGGTGTTTTTATATTTCATCTAAATTATTTTTCCTCCGCCAACTACTATGTCATCAACATAGAATACTGCTGATTGTCCTGGTGTTACTGCTCTTTGTGGTTCGTAAAACTCCACTTTTATCTTATCATCTTCTTGCTTTATTCTCGCTTTAGCCATCTTTGCTGTGTAACGCGTTTTTACTTCGACTTCCATCCAGTCTTTTATCTCATCTACTAGTATTAGATTTACTTCTTTTACTTCTATTTTGTCTGTGTATAGGTCTTTTTCTTCTCCAACTATTACTTCGTTTTTTGCTTTGTTAAAGCCAACAACGAAAAGTGGAACTTTATTTGATATTCCAAGCCCTTTTCTTTGTCCTATTGTGTAATTATATAGACCTGTATGTTTGCCTAAGACTTTTCCACTCTTGTCTACAATATTGCCTTCTACTGTCTTTATATCTGAATTGTTTTCTAAGAATTTTTTATAATTTCCATCTGGCACAAAACATATATCTTCACTATCTGGTTTGTTTGCTACTTTTAAGTTATTTTCTCTTGCTATTTTTCTTATTTCTTCTTTTTCTTCATAGTCTGCAAGTGGAAATAATACATGTGCTACCAAATCTTTTGGCATATTCCATAATACATAGCTTTGGTCTTTTCTTATTGATTTTGATTTTTTTAGAACCCATCTACCATATTTCTCGCTATATTCTGTTTTTGCATAATGGCCTGTTGCTATATAATTGCAACCTAACTCTTTTGCTTTTTCATACATGAAGCCAAATTTCATGTATTTATTGCACTCTATGCAAGGATTTGGTGTTCTACAATTTGCATAACAACAAATAAAATCATCTATTACATGTTTTTTAAATTCATCTTTGTAGTTATATGTAAAATGCGGTATTTCTAATTGATTGCACACATTTTTAGCATCTATATAAGTATCTATATTGCAACAGCTACTGCCTGAAAAAAGTTCAAGTGTTGCACCTATTACTTCATATCCTTCATTTTTTAGCAAAAGTGCAGAAACTGAGCTATCAACCCCTCCACTCATGCCAAGTAATACTCTTTTATTTTCCATTTATTCTTCCTCACTTCCAAGACATTCTTCGATTGTATGCCAAGCAAGGAGTGCACACTTTACTCTCGCAGGCATATTAGATATATTCTTAAAGGCTATTGCATCCTCTAGCTTTTTTAGTTCATTTTCATCTTTTGTTTCTCTTTTTATCATTTCGATAAATGTTTTTACAATTTCTTTTGCTTCTTCTATTTTCTTACCTCTTAATGTGTCTATCATAATAGAAGTTGATGCTTGAGAAATTGCACATCCATGCCCTGTAAAAGCTAAGTCTTCGATTGTATCACCGTTTATTTTTACTTCTAATTTTATTTCATCACCACAGTTTGGATTATGTCCCATTTTGCAACATGCAGCACCTTCTAGTTCTTTTTTGTTGTAAGAGTTCATGCTATGTTCCATTATTAGGTCATTATATACATCTGATAGTTCGTCCATATTTTTCTCCTAATCTTTAATGTATTTTCTAAACATATTATACGCCTTATTTAAGGCTTTAACAAGTCTATCAACATCTTCTTTTGTGTTGTAGAAATAAAAACTTGCTCTACAAGTAGAATCTATTCCTAAAAATCTCATTAGTGGCTGTGCACAGTGATTGCCAGAGCGAACGCACACATTTTCTGAATCTAATATACTTGCAACATCATGTGGATGTACGCCATTTATATTAAAAGAAATTACTGAAGAATGATTTTCTCTGTTTGGTGTCATATAAATGGTTAAGAAGTCTAATTTTGAAAGCTCATCTATCGCATAACTTACAACTTCTTTTTCTATTTTATCAATCTCTTCGTATCCTATTTTTTCAATGTAGTCAATTGCGGCTGAAAGACCTACAACGCCTTCTACATTTTGTGTGCCTGCCTCAAATTTATTTGGAAGTGGTGCAAATGTTGTATTTTGTTCAT
Organism: uncultured Clostridia bacterium; assembly: GCA_934149405.1. Taxonomy (GTDB): domain Bacteria; phylum Bacillota; class Clostridia; order TANB77; family UBA1234; genus UBA1234. The sequence goes on from CAKPEV010000001.1 coordinate 167,760, forward strand.
ACACATATTCAATCATATCTCCGCCCATTAAAAACGGATTCATTTTATTTAATATTTCTCTTTTTCCATAAAGTACGCCTATTCCAAGTGGTGCAAGCATTTTATGTCCAGAAAAAGCAAGAAAATCTGCATCCAAATCTCTAACATCAACTTTCATATGGGGAATACTTTGTGATGCATCTACTAACACTTTTGCGCCTTTTTTATGTGCATATTTTATTATTTCTTTGACATTATTGATTGTGCCTAAAACGTTTGAAACCTGCATAATCGCAACAATTTTAGTCTTATCTGTTATCTTAGATTCTATCTCTTCTTTTGAAAGTTCAAAGTCTTTATTTATATACATGTATTTTAAAGTGCTTTTTGTTTTTTTAGTAACCATTTGCCAAGGAACTAAGTTCGAATGATGTTCCATTATTGATAAAACAACTTCATCTCCCTCAGAAAGGTTATCTAGTCCATAAGAATATGCAACCAAATTTAGGCTTTCGCTTGCATTTTTAGAAAATATTATTTCTTCTGGATATTTTGCATTTATAAAGTTTGCAATTTTAGCTCTTGCACCCTCATAAAGTTCAGTCGCCTCAACACTTAACGAGTACGCTCCTCTATGAGGATTAGCATTACTTTTTTCATAATATTCATTTATTTTATCTAGTACATATCTAGGCTTTTGCGTGGTAGCACCACTATCTAAATATGCGATATTTTTGTTTTCAAATATCGGAAAATCCTTTTTTATTTCTTCTATATTCATACTAATCCCTTTTTAATTCAATTTTTCATCAATTTTATTTATAATCTCGTTTCTCAACTCTTCATTATTTATTCTGTCTATAATCTTTGAAAAGTTTGATTTTACAAGCAATTTAACGGCTTCTTTATAACTTAGTCCTCTAGACATTATATAAAATACAACTTTATCATCTACTCTACCAGAAGCAGTCGAATGATTTCCGTGAGACATCATCTTCACTGCATAAAAGCATTGGAAGAGCAATTGATTTTGCATCTTTTGATAAAAGCATGCAATATTCATTTTCGTTTCCTTTAGCCTTTTTCGAGCCCTTTTTAAAATCTATCGTTCCCTTAAAATGCTTTTTAGCTTTGTCTGAAAGCGAACCTTGAACATCGATATCTACATTTGTTTTCTTTCCATAAAGTTCAACTATATAATTCAAATCTTTTATTTGATTATCTGTTCCTAAATAAACTGTCTTTATATCATTTCTTGAATTTTCGCCATTTACGCTCGAATAATAATTGCTAATACTTGTTTTTCCACCAATATCTATAATTGTATAATTTACATTTGAGTTCTTTTCTAAAACATTTTCAATTGTTTCGAAAATATCTGAAGTCTCATTCATAAAATTTATTATATTAACATTTACTCTTGCATCTTCGTTTACAAATAGCTTTATTCCAGTATTTCTAAAGCACTTCTTGGCTGTACTTGCTCTATATTCTATCGTAATTGTAGAATCTCCTGTCGCATTTATTAAAATTTGATTTATAAGTGATAAATTTTCATCGTCGAAATTATATACAATCTTTTCTTCACTATTATTTAAATCTATTTTGATTTTGTTATTTGAATTTTCAAAACCAAGTCCAACTCCAAACTTAAAATTCAAATCTTCTTTTAGTATTGAGGCACATTGTGGCATTTTTATATTTTTGAAATTTTCTGTAACTGCAGGCATTTCAACATCTAATTTAATATTATTTATATTGAAATTTTTAGAAGTTCTAATCGGTGTATTATTAAGTTCCATATCTATCCAATGCTCCCTTCTAATTCGAGATTTATAAGATTGTTCATTTCAACTGCATATTCTACAGGAAGTTCTTTCGAAACAGGATATGCAAAACCTCTAACAATCATCGCTCTCGCATCATCTTCCGAAAGCCCTCTACTCATCAAATAAAATATAGCTTTATCGCTTATTTTACCTATCTTAGCTTCGTGAGAAAATTCAATTTCATCATTTCTAATATCGTTTACAGGAATTGTATCAGAACGCGAAATATCATCCAGCATAAGCGATTCACAACTTACGCTACACTTTGAATTTGTAGCATTCTCCATAATTCTAACAAGTGCTCTATATGTACACGCACCACCATTTTTCGAAAGCGATTTAGAATTTACAACTGATGATGTATTAGGTGCATTATGAACAACTTTAAATCCTGTATCAAGATTTTGCCCCTTGCCGGCAAAAGTAATTCCTGTATACTCTGTTTTTGCTCCCTCGCCATTTAAAACGCTCATTGGATATAGCATTGAAACCTTAGAGCCAAAAGAACCTGTAACCCAATCAATCTGTGCGTTTTTGCCTACAATAGCCTTTTTTGTATTTAAATTCATCATATTCTTTGACCAATTTTCTATTGTCGAATATCTTAAATAAGCATTATCTTTTACATACAACTCAACACAGCCAGCATGCAAATTAACTTTGTTGTATTTAGGCGCAGAACAGCCTTCAATAAAATGAAGACTTGCTCCCTCATCAACAATAATTAGTGTATGCTCGAATTGTCCAGACTCAGGCGAATTAAGTCTAAAATATGATTGCAAAGGAATATCTACTTTCACTTCCTTAGGAACATAAACAAATGAACCTCCAGACCATACAGCTGCATGAAGTGCAACAAATTTGTGTTCACTAATCGGAACACATTTCATAAAATATTCTTTCACAATCTCTGGATATTCTTTAACTGCAGTTTCCATATCAGTGTAAATTACACCCTGCTTTAGCAAATCTTCTTTCATGCTATGGTAAACAACTTCAGAATCATATTGAGCACCAACACCTCCTAGAGATTTTTTCTCTGCATCAGGTATACCAAGCTTATCGAATGTATTTTTAATATCTTCAGGAACATCATCCCAACTAGAATTTAGCTTAGACTTTGGTTTTACATATGTTGCAATGTCATCCATCTTAAGCTCCGAAAGGTCTGGTCCCCATGTTGGAAGTTCTAGTTTGTCATACATTGCTAAAGCATCTAATCTAATTTTTCTCATCCAATCAGGATCGTTTTTTTGTCTAGAAATTTCTTCTACAATCTCTTTGTTTAAGCCTTTTTTCATTTTAAATTCGTAGTCATCTTTATTTTTAAAATCATAAATATTTCTATCTACTTCATCTACTTTTGTCTTCATATTACATACCTGCTTCCTTGTATTTACTAAAGCCATTTTCTAAAATATCCTTTGCAAGTTCAAAATCACCTGTCTTCACAATCTTACCATCTACCAAAACATGCACGAAATCAACATCTAAACTCTCTAAAATACTCATGTTGTGAGTAATTATTAAAATAGAATTTTCATTTGATTTATACATTTCAATTCCCTTGGAAACAGCCTTTATCGCATCAACATCAAGACCAGAATCTGTTTCATCTAAAATAGCAAGTTTAGGGTTTAAAACAAGCATTTGCAAAATTTCATTTTTCTTTTTTTCGCCGCCAGAAAAACCAACATTTAAGTTCCTATCAATCAAATTTGCATTCATATTTAACTCTTTTGCATAATTTTTTACATTATCCTTAAATTCAAAAATTTTTACTGGCTTTTCATCAATTTTATTTTTAGCAACCTTCAAAAAGTTAAGACAAGAAATGCCTGGTATCTCTTCCGGTGCTTGAAAAGACATAAAAACACCTTTCTTTGCAATCTTATCTGTAGAAAGATTCGTTATATCTTCGCCATCAAGCTCAATCTTACCACTTGTTTTCTTATATTCAGGATTATTTAAAATAACATTAGCAAGCGTAGACTTTCCGGCACCATTCGGTCCCATAATAACATGAACTTCGCCTTTACCAATACTTAAATTAAGCCCTTTTAAAATCTCTTTCTCGCCTGCAACAGCATATAAATCTTTAATCTCTAATAAACTACTCATATTATCTCCTCGTTTTCATAGTATTTCAGTAGTAATTATAAATTCTAATTCATAGTTTGTCAATAGGAATTGAACTTTCAAAAAAGAGGTGAAGTTTTTTAGCTTTCACCCCAAGATTTAAAATTTGCTATTTAATTAAATCCTCCAATGTTTTACTATCTATATATTCATTTATCACATTATCTAGGCCTTCCCAAAAAGTAAAAGTCTTGCAATCATTCTTTCTTGCACAGTCACTTTCTCCTGTAACACACATAACAGGAGCTAAATCTCCCTCAGTAGCTCTTAAAATATCACCAACTTTATACTCACTTGGCTTCTTTGAAAGTCTATATCCACCTGCATTACCCCTTGCAGTCTCTAAAAATCCCGCTTTATTTAACATAGAAATTATTTGCTCTAAATATTTATTTGAAATTTGTTGTCTGTCTGCAATACTCTTTAAAGAAATAAAATTTCCATTGCCATTAGTAGCTAAATCTATCATTATTCTTAAGGCATATCTGCCTTTAGTTGAAATTCTCATCATGTGCCTCCTAATAAAAGTTTTTCTAAATAATATCACAAAAAAATTAAATTAGCAAATGCACTCTTAGATATTCATTTTCACTCATATTTTCAATCTCCAAACATTAAAATTTTGCTTAGCATAAATTCTTGCTTAGCCAAGTTTTATAATATTCTAATTGTTCTTTAGTATGAAAATAGTGCTCTCCTCCATCTAAGATATCTAGACTTGCATTAAATTTGTTTGCAAAATCTTTTATTGTATCCTCAGTTTGCATATTGTCATTTGAGCCATACAGTATGTAAGTTTCCTTATCCCAGGTAGTTACTGGATGTTCTTTTACATATACATAATAGTCCCAATATAGAACTTGCCCAAAATCAGTTTTTATTTCTTTTTGTTCCTCTAAATCTTTCTCTGAAACATTAGCCCATTGCATCATGTTATCAATTATCTTCTTCATGTTAACAACAGGAGACAAAAAGAAGCATCTTTTTAGTTGCTCATTTTTGTACAACATCAAAGAAAAATAAGCCCCCACGCTACAAGCAAAAATGTTTATCTCATCATATCTAGCTCTCGCATACTCAATTATTTTTTCTAAATCTTTAACACAATTTTGAACCTTGCAAAGATAAGTTTTATCATCTTTTCTTTCTCCATGCTCTGGCAAATCAAAGCTAACCACTTGATATCCGGCTTTCGTAGCCTCTTCTGCTAGTATTTCTACAACCGTGTCTTCTTTATTCGACATATTACCATGTACAGCGATGTAGCACTTTTTACTTTGCTCTCCCCAAATAACAGCAGGAATTCCATCTATTTTAATTTTTTCTTTAATCATATTTCCACCCCTATTTTCTGTGTGCGACACTTTCTATATGTTGAAGTTCAAATCTGTATTTTTGCTTAACATCTGGATATTTTTCATGATCCACTTCACTTAAAAACATATCTTTAGGTCTAATCCATAAGCCACAATCACCATATAATTTTCTGTAAATAACAAACTCTTCTTCAGTTTCAGAATTTTTTGCTACATCTACTACCAAATAATAATCTCCCTTAAAATGTTTATATATTGCATTTATTTTTAATTCGTTCATGTTACATCCTCCCCAATTTTATAATTCTATATAATACAGTTCTCGCTGTTTCCTAACATCTTAATATACTTAGCACAAAACTTTCCTCACTCTAAAACACAAATATTGTTTTAAATACAATTTAACATTATTTAAGGTCTACTTCAATATATTTTAAAATAACTGTTGTCTATTATATTGAAAAATTTGTCAACTTTGTCAACAAAATCTATTTTTCGCTTGACTTATATAGCAATTTATGTTAGTATATTTTTCGTTCGCTTTTAACATTGAAAATTCATACACCTCTTTTGGTGTATTTTATATATATTCACGCGAGATAGATTGTGTTGGAGATGAGATACCTTTCCTTTCCTTTTCTTTTTTTGGTTTTTTTCTCACTTTCTCCCTTTTCCTTAAATTTTTCATGTTTGTCATTTGCTTAAAAATTGTCTCTCTCCATGAATGGTCTACTCAAAGCCACGTTAATCCTTCTATTGGATTGACCAACATTCGCATAAGTGATTTTTCACTTTGCAACAAAACTCCAGTCATTCAAGACCGGAGTTTTTGTTATTTACAAAGTTTTTTATGCGAATTACTCCAGAAGTATATGTCGTATGCTTTTTCAATGTATCAGAAAAATATAAATTTTGTCCAAACAACAAATTATTTTTTCCTGTGTTAAAGGTTTCAAAATGCATAATTAGACCAAGAATCAACAGTTTGATGCAACACATTTAATTTATTGTTTCATTCTTGATTTTTTATGTAAATCATGTTAGAATGCTTTTGAGATAAATCCCTATACACTATCCATTAACCAACAAAATAATTTTTAGGAGGAACATCTATGGATATCATTTCGATGCCAGCAAAGCAGATACTCGCACTTGGAAACAATATTCGTTATGAAGATGATGTTAACGACTTTTTAACAAAATCTCAATTTTACGAAATTCTGGGACTCTTGAAAGATGCGAAAGAAACACGAAAACTTTTGGTAGACTTCTACTCGCCAGAATTTGAACAACTTCACCGTTCCAGGCCTCTAAAAATTTACCGAAATAAAGATGAATTCGAGTATCTTTCAAAAAGATTTGTTTGGAAGGTTAAGTATAGTGACCTTCCGCTAAACTACATTGTATGCTCAGTCTCTTGTATATTTGAAATGTATCGCGCAGAATACTTAATCAAACATCATTTAATAAAAAATAATGTTGATATGAGTGAATTTCAGGTGCTAATAAAGCATTTCCATAATTTTATTGGCCGAACCGCTGCCCTTCATGCATTACAAATGGTTGAAAAGTAAGATTTTGCTTTCAACTCGCGGCAGACAAGTTTATTGCTAAATTAGTAAAACAGCAACCCACCAGCTTAGAGTTATCTGCTGGTGGGTTTATTTTTATTTTAATGCTATTTCTAATTTTAACTGCTAGCAGAATATTATCGTTGTAGCATTTTTTCAATTTCATTAACAAATTCACTTTTAGCAATTCTGCTACTTGGAACTACTAGATAAACTTTGTTTCTAGTTCTTGTTAATGCAACATAGAACAGCCTTCTCTCTTCTGCAAATGGCATTTGTTCATTTATTGAATCCAAATTAAAATACTCAAATATCCAGTGGGATGCTCTTCCCTTGCTTGGAAATACTCTTTCTCTCAAACCGAATACTATCACTTGATCAGCTGTCAAGCCTTTTGAACGATGCATTGTTAATGCCTCTATTTTAGCCTCCGGTAAATCTTTGCATATCAGAACATCATTTACTCCTTTTGCAAAAAATTCACTTTTACTTAGCCTATATAAACACTCATTAGTCCTAGCTAGAATTAAAATATTACTGTTGTAATTTTCTTCATACAGTTTATGGACCAGGTCATTTATCTTTTCATATTCTTTATACCATTCATATTCAACTATTTCTATTGGATGTTCTAATCTCTTTATTGATTTAATTTTCTTCTTACTTTGAGCTTCATTTTTCAAAATAAAGTCACTTGTTACATTCGCTAACTCTTGACCATATCTATACGTTGTTGAAAGATACATATCATCTTTTGAATTTGTGAACAACTCACTAAATTTATTGAACAACTCCAATCTTGAACCCGCAAAAGCATAAATTGATTGCCAATCATCACCTACTGATATCAATTTTGCATTAAAAAACTCAATAAGTCTCTTTATAAATAAAAATCTTTGAAATGTAATATCTTGATATTCATCCACAATAACATATTTATAGTTTAATTCTGGATATTTGTTTTTTACTTCTTTTATTATTTGTTTATAGGAAAGATTTATCATGTCGCTATAATCTATCATGTGATTTTCGACTAAATATGCTTGATAATGTTTGCAAATCTCCTTCAAATATTTTATAGCTTCTATCCTACACTCAGCCTCTTTTTTCTTATCTGCGGAATAACAAAAATATTTAAAATCTTCTTCTTTAATTTGAGATATCCTTTTATTAAACATGTAATTTTCATCATCCACTAACATATTTTTAAATATATCAATAAATGTTATTACCAAATCAACAAATCTGTAGAACTCAGCATTCAAATTATTGTCTAATATCCTATCAAAAATTTCTTCATCACTTCTTCTTACAAAATCAATATTTCTATTTGATAACTCATTTTTTAATGTTGTTATAAAATCGCCATCTGGCGTCATATAATCCAAATTTATAAAGTCGCTCTTGTTACTTTTTTGAAATTTTTCTTTTATTTTTCTAGTCCTATTATATTTTGCAATCTCAGCTTTGTTAAGTTCATTCTTTTCATTATAACAATTTGAAAGTCCAAAATATTCTATGTAAATACTTTTTCCCTGATATTCTATCGTAAAATCTGGCACATATGTTGTGTCCTCATTTACCTTCTCTTCAAATATCTTTTCATATGAATAATCTATACTATTTGCATAAAGAAAATTTGCAATCCTAACCTCTCCTAAAGATTTTACCTTTTCTCCTCTTATTGTATAAAGAGAATTTCTTTGACTCAATCTGTTTATTAAGTATTGATGGATGCCACCATGTTTACTGCTTTCAATTAGATACTTTCTTCTTTTATAATCTTTAAAATAGTCTTCAAAAGTGTCAAACTTTTCAAAGTTTTCTATAAAGCCTTTTGCAATATATGTCTTGTTTTCGTATTGTTTAAATAATTCAATCAGTCTCCTTAATTTATTTTTATCTTTGAATAATTCTTTGATATAACTACAAATAATCTGCTTTTGCTCATCTGCTCCAACCACTTTAATAGGATATGGATAAAATTTTTTAATAAACTTCATTCCTAATGAATGAAAAGTTGAAACTGGAATACCTAAATCTAGCAAATCATTTACCTTTTCATCTAAATCTTCACTAGACTTTTTTGTAAAGGTTAGCATTATTATTTCTTCAGGTTTAATGCCCAATTTATCAACTAAGTATTTCACTTTTGCCGCCATTGTCGTGCTCTTACCAGATCCAGCACCAGCATTTATTAAAGAATAATCATCGTCTCTTAAAATTATCCTTCTCTGTTCATCATCAGGTTTTATATTTTCTCCGACATCAGTAAAAATATGATCAAAATATTCTTTATACTCTACTAATTTTCGTTCTACAAAATCACTATTTCTCTCATTTAGTAAATCCTCATTAACTTCAAGATTGTTCTTTTCGCAAAAATTCTTGTAATCATTGTAACTAATATATCTATCTTCATCTAAAAACACATCTAAATTATCCATATATTTATCCCTTTTCATTTGTTTAACAACTTTTATCTTAGTATATTTATATCATAATAGACAATATTTAACAACTATAAATGTTGGGGTGGGATATAAGAAAACACGATTTTTAACCATTGGCATTGCGTGTTATAACCTCTACAATTTCATTTCCATGGCACTTTACCTTTACACTATCCAAAATCTTAAGTTTATTTAATTCTTCAATACTTCTAGGTTTATATTTTACTAATCTTTCAAGCTCATCATTAGTAAAAACATAGTACGCAGGAACTTTTTTACTAGTACTCCTCTCTTTTCTAAAAGCAATTAGTCTTTCACGTAGCTCTGTATCTCCGCTTTCAGAATTATTTTGAGCATCTTTTACTTCTTCTATCATTTTTTCTTCAAAAGTTTCTGTTCTTTCAGATACTTTTGATATTTCTGGTGTTTCGATAATCGTATATTTCGAAGTATAGCCTCTCTGAATTTTCACATTTAAATTATTTAAAATATCATTTGCAAGTTCTTCCATAACTTTTTTCTTATCTAATTCTGAAGAATCTTTTTTGCGTATATCATTTTTTAAATATTCAACTAAATTGTCCACTTTTACAATATTATTTTTTAAATTCTTAGGAGCATATTTAATATCTAGGATACCACTTGTATTTGCAAATACAACAAGCGGTTTGTGCCATTCGTCGAATGTATTTTGATATAAAAATGCAGTTAACTTGTTCTGCCTTGCAAGCCAATTTTTCTTCCAAATCTCTTTATGTCTCACTGCTTGTGTAAAAGGCGAATAAATAGCCTCAGAAATCTTCTTACCATTATACTGATAATATCTTCTAAATTCACCTTGATTATTCACTGTAACATTGCCAATCAAATTTTTACATTCGACTAAATAGCAATACGCTGGCGTAATTATTATCCAATCAATTTGAGCGGTCAAATCATCAGCAACAAGATTAATATCATGCAACACGTACATACCTATATTAGCACATTTAAGCTCATACTCTATTTTTCTTTCGCCTGCTAGTCCTAATTCAGCAAGTTTTATTTCTTTATCTATCTCGTCTTTTTCTTTAACTTTATCTCTTATTTGCTTTAAAGCATTTATCTTTTCTTCTAGTTCACTATCACTTTTCAAAAAAATTGTATCGTGAAATTTTTCAAATAGTGCCATGTTCATTTCTCCTTACATAGTATAAATTGTATATAATTTATATGATGATTTATTGTGCATCTTTTTCTTCTTTAAATAGCAAAGCAAATTAAACATACATTTACTCTTTTCAATGACATAATTTCAAGAACATATTGATTTGACATTTAAAATTAAAATCATCTTTTGCATTTCATTATTCTGTAAAAAATCAACTCTTCTAACCTTTCAGAAGAAGAAAAGGCATTATAATGGTTAAAAAACTTTTTGTCCCCTATCCAACTTTTTTTAATATATCCGATAATAATTGAAATAGCTATAGAGATAACAATATATAAAAATAATATACTACTGATATTTAAACCAGAAATTGCTTTTTCGAACAGGCTTGGAAATAATGAAAATAAAATGGCACTTATAATAGCTCCATCAATATATTTAATATTCTCTTTTGAATTTTTCTCTTTTATCTCATTCAGCAAGATATATAGTTTGTTAGAATTGTTAATTCCTCTTCGTTTTAAGAAAAGTGTAATCCAATTTTTCTGATACTTTTCAATTTCGTTGTACATTCTTTTTTCACCAGCAATATTAAAGTCTTTCTTCAAATTATAATCTATGTTTAATTTTTTAGATATTTTATTCATATAAATGGCTTCTGTCACTATAAAAATCACACATGTTGCCGTAAAATAAATTGCTGCAAGCCCCCATGCATTATAGCCTTTAAATGCAAAATAAAAATATAATATCACTGATGAAATTTGCCACAACTTCCATATAAAATTTGCGCATTTACTTTTCAACGCGCCATCTTTTTCATAATTTTTCATTATTTCCTCAAGCATACTATCCTTCTTTCTCTTTTTCAAAAAAAGTAATCAGCAACTACATATTCTTTTAAAAATTCACAAAGTATATAATAATCTAATAATATCATACCTCCTGTTATTATGTCTAGCGCAAACATATTATTTCATCAATACCACAGATAAATCTACTGCATACTAATTTTTATTTTTTATTTTTGTATTTTTTATATCCTAAATATCCTCCACCAGCTAGAACTCCTATCGATATAAGATTCGCCATCGGATTTGAATCCTCGGAAGTAGTATTTGAATCTTTATATGCACTACTTTGGTCTATAGTTTCATTTATTGTACTGTTTATAGTTAAACTTGAGTTGGAATTGTTGTCTATAATACTAGAATTTAAAACTGTTTCTCCGGATTTCTTACTTGTTTTTGATGAATATGGGCAAACTTCATTTTCGTGCAAATGAGCTGGATGTCCACCACAATGATAATGATAGCTTCCTAAGCCGCTTTTATTTTTGTTGTCCCTATGCCCACCATTTGAGTCTGTTCTTCCAGAATGTGCAAAAGTCATACCACACACTAATGTTGAGAGCGCAACCACTAATACAATTGAAATAATTCTTTTTTTGTTACACTTCATATTTATACCCCCATAATCCAAAATGTAATTATATTAAAATTATACAAGACTCAGATTGCAAATTTTGTCGAAATATGATGAAAAAAGCAGAAAATTTAATATTCATATAAAGTTATTTCTTTACCTAATTTATTAAATAGAATCTTAACTCAAAAAAGCAAGTGTTTCTCTATATAAAAACACTTGCTTTTAATTTATTTTCTGTGCTCCGCTATGTATTTTTCAATCTTTTCAATGTACGGTAAATCTTTTGGTGCTTTTCTCTTCTTCTTAAATTCCAAAATTTGCTCTAACTTTTCTACTAAGTATCCATCTATTTCATCATAGTTGAACTCTTCTTTTTTATTCGGTACGACTTCTATCATATCCGAAATATGATAAAATCCACATTCGTTTTTCATGTCTTCAGTAAGGTTGTACTTCCTTTTTAATGTTTCAAACAATTCCTCTGAAACGCACAAATCTAAATCTCCTGTAGTATCTTTTATTCCGAAACATTACCAAGCTACCACCGCCTAAAATATAATACTCTTTTCTAGGTAGTTCTAAACTTTCTAATAATTTTAACGATTCTTCTTTGTTCATTGATGTTCCTCTTTATTTTCTTTCGGTTGTGTTCACTAATTTTTTATGGAACACACTTAAGCTCCTCCACTTTTTGCAACTGTTTTATATTTTCTCATAAATTAGTTTACACTCCTCTTTCTTCGTTATACCAAATTTTAGCTCTTGCAATTAGGTTAGTAACATATTCACTTTTGAATGCCTTTCTAAATCTGATTATATTATTATTCCATTCATATGATCAATTTCGTGTTGTATTATTTCTGCAACAAATCCCATATATTTCCCATGTTGTTTGGTAAAATTTATGTCCAGATACTCAACTTCTATTTCATTATATCTTTTGCATTTTCTTTCCCCGATTAAAGACAAACAACCTTCTTCAGTTTGATACTCCCCTCTCTTTTTAGTTATAGCTGGATTTATCATCACAAAGTCATAAAATCCGCCTGAAACACAAATTATTGATTTGTTATATCCTATCATATTAGCAGCTAGTCCAACACATCTGTCTTTATTGGCTTTCAACGTATCTAACAAATCATTTGCTATGTACTTATCTTTTTCTGTTGCTTTCTCCGCCTTTTGAGATAAAAACATTACATCTTTAACTATTTCTTTTACCATATCAATCTCCTTAATTATTGTAATAATTACGCATATTTTTTGTTAAATATAAATCACCTCCTACCTCTTACGCCATTATAATTAACGAATTCTTTAATATTTTTATCAGTATAAATTACGCTTGTCTCATTAGCTAATTGTTTATCATAACAAGAGCTTTGTTTGCAGTTTGGACATTGGAATCGTCCTCCATACAATTTGTCAACTTGAATTAATTCTTTTTCTTTATTCCAGCAACATGAACAATACATAGTATGTTTTTCATCATCTCTTAATGTAATAAAAGTATTGTCATGTCTTTCTATTTTCTTGTTATATTTTATTTTCTTAATTTCTTCTATAATAATCTTAGCTAGTGATTTTGCTTCATCTTCCACTTATTTTTAATCCTTTCCGTATCTTACATTTTTCCAATCATACATTTGCATTTTAATTTTGCTTGTCCGGTAATAGTCTGCAGAGCTTGTTCACTCTTATTAAGTGAATAGCCATATTCAATTCTTTCATCTATTATATCATTCAAAACCTACTCATATTTCTGTAATTCTGCATGCATTCGCTATGTTAATTTATTTAACATAAAATAAACTTCATTTATCTCAAAATATTGTATACTGCAATGTTCATAATCAAGACTTGTATTACTAATTTTTCTTAGCAATATATCTGCATTTTGGATAATTTGAACATCCAATAAATTTTCCATACTTTCCGTTTCGTTCGACAAGTTTTCCACCACACTTGGGACAAATATTATTCTCTATCTTATTTTCTGTTTCTTTTAAAGTTGTTTTTATATTTCTAACATGTTCTTTTCTAGCTCCTTTATCTGAAATATTGCCAGATTCAATTTTGTTTTTTATTTCAACCAAGTTTTCATCTATAATTTCTGTGTTATACGATTTTATTAGTCCATTCAAAAAATCAAGTTGTGTAACATTTTTAGCAGTAACTTTTACATTAGCTTGGTTCGAAATACAAATTATAGAAATGAATTTATCATTATCCATTTGTAGTAATTCTTCTAACGCTTTTATATGACCATAATTTTGATGAATGGGATTATTGAAATAGTATTTGTTTTTTCCTAAATATTGTGTCCACTTGTCTTTGTATTCATCACCAGTAATTAGTCCATAATAATTCTTCATTTCGATAACAAAAATACCATATTTAGAAACAACGATATGGTCAATTTGATGAGTTCCTTTAGAGGACCTAATCATAATGTTATTCAAAACAATATATTTGTCTTTTGGAAGTTTATTTAGTTCGGTTTTTACCCAAAACTCTCCCATAAATCCGCGGATTTTCTTATAGTATACCGTGCTTAGCATTCCTAAAACAAATAAAATCCAAAAAAGCGGTTGTTTAAATAATTCGATTATTAGGACATTTATAAAATCTGACATATTTACACCTCACATATTAATCCTGTATTTTTGATTACTACTTTTTCTAACTGCAATCTTACAGTAACATGCCTAAATCATTTTTATAGGATATTCATTAAAATTAACTAATTCTTTGCATTTTCTCAATTTCGTTTCTTTTGTATAGCTATGCCATTACTATATCACATTTTTACTTTTCAAGTCCACCAAACATAGGTATTTTAAAAAAATGAGTATCTACTTTTAGTTTATTATGTTTTTACAAACCCAAAAATGTTTGTTATTTTATTTCAACAGTGGATATTTCAATGTCGTCGAATGTCAAATCCGCTCGAAGTAGAACAGAGAATAAAAAATAAATTTCTAGAATTTTTGAAACTCTAAGAACTTACCGTTCTTAGAGTTACAGTGACTGAACTAGGACCAGCAACCTTCGGGTTATGAGATGTGCTTGAAACTTTTATGTAATTTAGTGAAATCAATGGTTTTAGCTGATATTTAAACAAAAATTGGGGAAATGGTTTTTAGAACATTTGTGCATTTTTTAAAACTTTTTTGAGGAGTTTTTCCCCAACTTTTCCCCATGAATTTTACACATATGTTCGCAAAAAAAATGGGAAACCAAAAAATTTATTTTGGAGATTTTGATTATGAAAGAAATAACTTATCGTAAAGAAGGAGATTATTTAATTCCTAATTTAGCAATAAAAGGAATAGAATCTGATTACCATATTGGATTATATGGACGTTTAAAATTAGAGTATATGAAGAAACATCAACTAGGTTTATATAGCGAATTAATATTAAGTGGTACATTACCAGAGTACCTAATTGAGATTGATAAGACTGCAAATGAAAGAACAAAAAGTATTATTAATGAACTTGCTAAGAATGAAAAAATAGATGAAGATTTGAAACAAAATAATCAATTAGAGTGGGTTAGATGTATGAATAATATTAAAAATAGAGCTGAAGAAATTGTACTTAATGAGTTAATTTATTGTTAAATAAAAATAAGAAAAGGGTTAAATCTTGTCCTAGCTAGCAAGCACTGAATTTGTTCACACGAATTTTTCGTATTTTCTAATTCTATGCAATGGAACAAGTCCCAATCCCTTTTATAAAATATTAAATGTTAGGAGAATTATTATGATAAATTTTAGAGAAGTAAATGAAAATGATATATTAAAAGAATGGTATGATTGTATGGAGAGCACCTATTTATGTTATACAAATGAACAAGATAGAGAACATGAATTTAAATTTGATTCTTTTAGAGAAAAAATATTAAAAAATGTTCCTAAACAAAATAAGAAGTATGTAGAGAAACAACTTGATTTAATCTATGATGATTTTATGAAGTATGTAATGTATGTTAACGAAAAATATTATAGAAATGGATTTGTAGATGGTTCTCAGCTAGCTATGGGATGTTTTGATAGATAATAAGTTCAATAATACTATATTTTTTATTTAAACAAAAAAGTAAAAGTCTTGAGTTTTAAAATTATTACTCAAAACTTTTACTTTTATTTTGTATACCATATGTCTCCATGTGTTTTTCTTGTTCTTTGATCACTTGTGTAATATCCTTCTAATTTGCTTAGTTCCTCATTATAAATTAATTCACTAAATCCTTTATGAGGAGTCATTGTTTTTTCTCTATGACTATCTGGTTCATTCTCATACTCAAAAATCAATTCTACATTTTTATTTGTATCATACAATAAACTAGCTACTTTACTATATGAATTTGATTTTTCATTATGCGATATTATTTGAATTTTTGTCCATGTTTGTTTTATGTTTAAACTAACATTACCTACCGTATCTTTCCAACTTGATTTATATTGACCATTCCAAATTCCTGATAAATTTGGTATACTAGAAAATTTAAATTTGAAAATTTTTATTTTCCATAAATATCTATCATATAAATAATAAATAATCCCAAATATGAATATAACCGAAAAATGTTTAATATTATATCCATAGGAATCAATAGTTTCTATTATATTTTTTAAAACATCATTATTATTAGCAAAAGATACCATTTTATTTAAAATGAAATTAAATACTGGTGTTATTAAAATACTTATTAAAATCATAATTAGTATGACTTTAAGTCTTTTATCATTATTTATAGAATATGTATGCATTTTATTCCTCCTTTAATTTGTATATTTTTTTATTACAATCTATAGTGCATATATATAAATTTTTATCATTTCCTAAAATTATCATAAAAACATTATTTATTTCTATATTTTTGTTATTTAACATTTGTTTTACTAATTGTTTATCTATAAAAGATGGTGTTGGATATTGTTCATCATGAGTATGCCATTCACCTAAATAATTAATTTTCCCATTACTATTTTCCCAATATTTATTAATAACTAATTGTGCTTGTTTTTTATTTCTAATAAAATAATACTTTCCCTTTTTATCTTTTGGATTTGTTGTTGAAATATTTGTTATTACATATGTATTTTCTTCTTTATTAAATTTTCCTAACAAAACTCCTCCATTTTCATGTTTATAATTTATAGGGTTGAATTTATATATAGCGTTTAACACTTCATCTTCAATAATTAATTTAAGTTTATTTTCTAATATAAATTTTCTCAATATTATAACTCCTCTATTTTCACAGTTCTATTCTTTACGTTTATCCATTTACTTGTTATTTCTATTTGATTTTCTCTTGCCCAATCTATTTTACCAGCAATTGTTATAAAATAATTTTTATCATTTAATAATTTGCCATTTATTATATTGTCCAATAATGTTCTAATAAAATAATCAGCTTCAAACCCTGAATATTGTACAAAAGTACTCTGGCATCCTGCCTCTTTTTTAGTAAACTCTTCAGGTTTTTCCAGTATTCTATTTTTTAACATCCAATTATTATCATATATGCATTGTTCAATATTGTCCTGTTGTTTATTTAAAATAATAGCATGTCCTCCTATAGCATATGGCTCTACCCAAACTATTACTATTTTTCCTTTTATTTCTCCTTTATTGTATTTATCAATAATATATGATTCTAATGCCATATCACCTACAGCAATAAATTGTACATCTCTATCAATCAATTCTTCTAGATTATTTGTTGTTAAATCATATATATCATTTGAATAAGTTTCAATCTTTAACTCAATATAGTGACTTATTAATTTTCTTTTTATTGCTTCCCCCTTATTCATATCTACAAAATCTATTCCACAAATATGTCTTGCTATGTTTTCTTTTCTTAGCTTTTCATCATCTACTAATTTAAAGTTACTCACTCCTAACTCAGCCAGAGCTTGGGCTATATATCCTCCAAGAGATCCGCATCCTAATATTGATACTTTTTTATCTATCATAATACCGTCTCCACCTCTGTAAAATAATCTTTTTTTATTTATTATTTCTGTAGTAAGTTTTAATACTTTATTATTGGAATAAGCTATTCTATAGGCAATATCTGGTGCTATTTTTCCTTTTCTAAATCCATTTAAATCAAATATTCTAGTATGAATAATACCAGATAATATAAACTTTCCTTTATCCTCTTGTGAAAATAATATTATTGGATTTCCATTCCTATTAGTTAAAAATCTTTTATATTCACTTCCATTTTTACTTTTACTTAATATATTATAAAACTCCTTATTATTATGTGGAAAAGGTGGATATAATTTTTCATATATAGGTATATAAATGGCATCCTCAGTAATCAATTCCTCCTCTTGATAATTTCTTTTTGCGTAATCAATTAATTCTCTGTAATTACTTCCACAGCACCAAAAAGTATAATCTTTAGCATGTACACATTTTATTTTTAAAACTTCATTTGAAGGTTCAAAAAGAACATCTATATTTCCTATTGTATCTTCATCTACTACCCAATACGCTTGAAACTCATCTATAAAATCCTCTCTGTTAAATCCATTTAAACCATCAGATATTATACTTTTTGCTTTATAAATTGACTCTTTAATAACCTCTATCGGCAATTTATGATTTGGAATGGCATCTTGATTAAACAAACATAGCTTACCTGTTTTTTTATCAACATGTGGTAAATCTTTATATTCTTCACCTTTAACTATAATATTGGGAAATTGATATGGAAAACCTTTCGGAAAACTAATAATAAATTCTATTTTTTTCCCATTTATTTCTTGTGATATTTCTACATATGAATTATTATATACATCTGTTATTTTATATGTTATATCTTTCATGTTTAATTCATTCATTATATCCTTAAGCTGAATGGCCGTCATTTCTCAATATAGCAGGAGAAGAAGTTCTTATATAACTTTCTTGCTCTTGCTCCTCCTTATTCTTTTCTATTTTAGGGAATCTATCTCCAAATATTTCAACTAATAATTCATTTATTTTATCAACATCTTCTTCGTTTGCAACTTTATTAAGTTGTTCTTCTATTTTTTCTAATGAATCTATTATTTGATTACGTTGTGCTTCTGATTTTTTTTCGAATAAATCTTCAAACGGTCTTACAGGTTTTTTACATGTAAAGTTATATTTCAATTTGTTGTTAATATTCGAAATTGTTCCTATTAATGACTTTAAATCATTATCCGTGCTTTTATAAAAATTTTCTCCCACCAATATTGTAATTTCTAATCCTTTTAATGGAATGCTTTTATAATCTTTCCAAGCTTTTAGAAATTTAACATCACTTCTTACTTGTTCACCATAAATTTTTATTTTATCTATGAACCAATCTGTAAATTCCTTTGGGTCACTTATACTCCATCCATTCTCTTTATGGGCCAAATAGATATTTTCATTTTTACTTATGTATATAGGTAAATCTACATGATAGTTTTCTGCAAATACCACTCTCACACATGTATTTTTGTCAATCGGATCTGTAGAAGTATATCCATGTACAGCATCTTTTACCCATTTATGTACCGTTGTTGTTGAAGGCCATTCGCTCATATCTTTATCAGAATATCCTTGAATATATACTCCATCATCTACATCATATTCTTTATCACCAATTGGATTAACAGTAGTCTTCATAGCAAAAGATCCCTGCATATAAAATTTAGGTTGTAATCTATCTTCTTCAGCAAATCTATTTTTGATTCTAGTCCTTAAACCATTCCTTCCTCTTATTAAATTCTTTCTTTTACTTCCACTTAATGTAATAGTACTATTAAAATTGTTAAATGCTTTTTGAATATTTTCTTTATTACCCATAATTAATTCCTCCTTCAACATAATATATATCAATTTGCTTAAAATTTTTGTCGAATCTTGTAATATTATTATATTTTATACTATATTTTGTCTTATCACATTTTTTACTTTATATAATACAATAAATAATGCTATAACAAATACCACATATATTGATATTACTAAATTAATATCTTGAAACCATTGGCATAGTTTAATTAGTACTTGTACATTTATACAATAAAAAAACATATATCCAATGCTCCCTAAAGTTTTATTACTTCTACTTTTGTAAAAAACTCCGCACATTGTAAATGCAATTATATTTAAAACAGCACTTCCAAACAATGAAAAAATAAAGATTGCAGCTAATTGATTATCCATTATGTATTCAAATGGATTAGAAAATGCTTGTTCTCTTAAACTACTATTAAATATTCTTACAATGTCATACATGTAATTCTCCTTTCCAAACAAAAAAGCAAAATATATAGTAAAAAAACTAAAATACTTTGCTTTTGCTTACTTATTTAATTATATTTAAATTCATAGCATATTCAAATGATATCTCATCAAATTTTTTAGTTTTTTTCCACCCTTCCTCTTCATGTGACATATTTGAAATATCTGTCACGTTTTTATTCTTTAGTAATTTAATTATTTTGTTAATTATTTCGATTTCGCTTTCTTTTAATTTACTCAAATCAAAATTTTTGTTACTTGTTATAATAGTTCTCGTACCATTTTCATCTTCATAATCATTTCTTATATATTTATCATCTAGCAAAGAAATTTCTTTATATCTTTGATCTATTATAGTAGGACCATATTGTTGTTTTTGGTATGTTAATCCAGTAATTGAAACTCCTCTTTGATTAAATGATAATATGTCTATAAACCATAAATATTTATTAAGACTTGTAATTGTTAAATTACTTACTTTGCTAGAAATATAAGATATAATATTTTCTACTAGTTCTAAGTCAAATAGTTTATACCCATTAAAAATGTTTGGTTTTAATTCTAAAGAATTATTTATAACCCTTCTATACATATCTTGAATGTCATCTTTACTTATTTCATTTTCTAAATTTGTTGAAACTATTTTTTTATATGTTTTTTCATTAATACTACCATTTTTATATGCTTCTTTTACTTTTTCTATAAATTTACTATCATTATCAATTAATAATTTTATATAGTCACTTTGTGATTTTGTTGGTACTCCACCTCTTTCATATCTATTGATAGTCATTTTACCAAACCCAAGAATAGCAGTTAATTCTCTTTGTGATATATCATATTTTTCTCTTAAATTAACTATATCTTGTGGTTTTATAATGTTTGCTTTTTCTCTATATAGTTCATATATTCTTTTGTTGTTTTTTTCTTCGATTTCATTTACATATAAGTCTTGATGGCATTCTTTACATACAGCTACATTTTCATAGGTATTTATTTCTATTCCTCTAAATTCTTTTAGGTCCCTTTTTTCTATTTTATAATCTACTTCTTTTCTACAATATGGACAATATTCTCTCATTTTAATTCACCTCATCATCATATTTACCAAATTCATGTACTGACAAACAAACTGATTTCTCTATACTCTCTACTCTAACCTTAATATACAGCTTAGTGTCTTCGAATAAAGGATTAAATTTAAATATCCACCCCTCATATTGTGGATCTCTATCTTTTTCTGGACCAGCAAAACAGTCTTCTACTGTGAGTCCTCTTATAATATCTTTAATGTCTTCATCATTTAAGCCGTATTCTCTCATAATCTCTATATTTTTGGATCTTCTTCTTATTATAAACTTATCACCATTATTGTCACTATCTACAATTCTTTTGATTCTTAGCAAATATTGACTTTGTATATTACCTCCTATTGTATTCATTATATGCCATCTCCTCCTTTAATGCCACTTTTTGATGGCACTTTTATTTTACCATGGTTATAGAAATAAGTCAATACATTTTATTAAAATTTATATCTATTCAAAAATGCTTTTAAAATCTAATGGAACAATATCCTCATATAACAAAATAAATTGTGAATTAACTTGTCTATAATCATGATAATGTCCAAAATACCATTTTTTAAATTCACATTTTTTCATAATATTTTGAAAATAGTCTGTTAAATAATCTTTTTTATATGTTCCATTACCAAGTATCGTTTGAATACTTGTTGGACAACAATGTGAAATAATATAGTCAACTTTATAATTCACTTTTTCTAAATTATTCATACCATTTTCCATTTCTTCTTCAGTTGGTAATTCCAAATCCCACCATAAAAAATCTCTTATTCTAAAATATGCTCCTCTTTTACGATATTCATATATTCTTTCTTCTTCGTCCAAATTTAATATTCCATCTTGTATATCATGAGATTTAGCTCCACCAAATGCAAAAATCTTTTTACCATCTATATCAAATATTTTTCCACGCATTAAATGTAAAACTGAATCTCTTATTTTATGTACTTTTCCTCCATGCCATTCTTCCACTGGATAATCATTATATAACCTTGTATAATTTTCATGATTTCCATCTACAAATAGAGTAGTGAAATTCTTATTATTTAACCAATCTAATGCTTCTTTTTCCATACTACTTTCTTCTTCAAATGCCCATACTCCACCAAAGTCGCCACATATTATTACATAATCATTTTTTGTCATTTCGTCTTGTATTGGAAATTGGTCTTCAGTAAATCTTGTAAAATCTGAATGTGTATCGCCTGTAGTATATATCATAGTTATCACTCTCCATTTATTTTTTTGATTCCTTCTCCTACCTTTTCTATAATATTTGTAAATTCCAATGCACTTTTTATATCAAAAACTATTCTTTCTCCTACTCCATAATTACTATCATTAGTTTTATTTAAATAATCTTCATCGACAATTCCATTAGTATGTATTAACAAATGCCTCCTTTGATAATATATTTTCATCTTTTCAAACTCTTCCTCAGTTAACCACTTCTCAAATGAAGTATTAGCAGCTTCTTTCCACAAATCATTACTATCTTCAATTCTTTGAAAAACATTTTTCCTTAATTTCTTTTTATTTGGTAGCAAATCATATACTGCTTCACTAAGGCACTGTATTGATTCTACTAAATCATTTGGTATACTTTCTAATAATGCTCTTATTATTCTATTTGCATCATCCTTGCTTTCTATTGCATTATTTATTTTTTCTAAATTATTTAATTTGGAATAAGTTGTTTTTATAAATTCATCAAATGTATTAATTGCTGAATTATTTCCACACGATGGACAATAAAATGCAGAACCAATTACCGCATATCTTGTATGGCATTGCTTACATTCTATTTTTTGTTCAATTAATTCTTTACATGGTAAGGGTAAATTATATTCAAAATTTTTAAATCCTGATACTTTCATATTTAATTTTATAAATCCATTTTTTTGTCTTCTATTAAAAGCTCTCGCATCTTTTTCTAATGCACTTCCAATTTTATTTTTTACAGTCTGAATTGCTCTTTGTTTACTTTCTTCTATTTGTTGTGTTGTAAACCATTTATCTGAAGTTGCTGTTTTTCCACACCTAGGACAATAAATTGCTTCATCTTTACAAATATTTTTCCAATCATCAGCAAAAATTTTAAATTGATATAAACACTCTTGATTTGGACATTCTTTATCAAAATAACCTTCCTCATCTACTGGAATATCAATTTTATATTTAAATGATTGTAAATTGTTTAATTCATTTAATATGTTTTCAAACATAAACTCACCTTATTTCTTTTCTATTATTTTTAATAATAATTCATTACTTATTGTTAAAAGTATATAAATAACTTCTAATACGTTTTCATATGTGCAGATTTCTTTTATATTATTATTATAATGGCAAATATCATTTCTTAGATTTTTTCCAACTGTATTATAGGAAGTTAAATAATATCTAAAAGTTCTTATATTAGCCTGTCCCAAAAATTTTTCTGTTTCTGGCAATGACAAAATATTATCTATTGTTAAATTTTTATATGGTATATATTTATTTACAATTATAAATTTATAACAAATCTCTCTTAATATTTTTTCGATAATCCCAATACTTAAATGTAAAACATTATAACTCCAGTATTCGCAAACTAATTTATCTATTTCTTCTCTTTGATTTTCAATTAATAAATTCTTTAGTGCATAATTCAACATATTAAAATCATCATCAATATTAGGAATTTCAATGTTGTTTTTTTCAATATAATTTACTACACCCGCAAACATGTAGTTAATTAGTTCTTTAAATCTAGCATCATCCGAAAGCATATAATTTATCATCAATTTTCCTAGCATCATTGTTATTGATAAATGATTCTGAACTGAATAAGTGAAATAATCATTTACATCCATATTAGTAGAAGCAATCCTATCCATTAATTGCGATTTAACATTGCTTTCAATTGCAGATTGAATTCTACTATACATCTTACTATTTTTTCTAGTATGCGTTATCATCAATGATTTTATTTCCCAACTTAATTTTTTATCTTCAAATACTTTTATAAAATCATTGATGCTTATTTCAAATTTTGAATGATGTCCATTTTTTACTATATATTCATTTAAAATTATATCTTGTTTTTTTAATTCCTCATTAAACTCATCATATAATGCATTTTCTCCAAGAGCATCAAATAGTTTCATTGCTTCTTTTATATCGTTATATGTATACATAACTTTTTCAACATCAGTATTAAAAGATCTGTTCTTAATCATATTAGATATTATTTCTATATTACCTTCAAATAATTTATTATTTTTCTTTTTAATCATTTTTAATGCATCTTTTAAATCACTTATTTGTGTTGCCATCTGTCCTTCTAGTATTTGTTTTGAAAATAGTATTTCATTTAATTCAGGATATTTCATAAAAATATCTCTATAATCATCAAAATTATAAAAAATTTTATATGCATAGTTTTCAACTATATATTTATATAACTCCACGCTTTCTTTAAAATATTGGAAATTTGACTTTATATAATTTAAAGAATATTCAATTATTTCATAGGCTCTAAGTTCATATTGTTTTAATTCTTCTCTTGATAGAATTATTTCATAATTATTCTTTATATATTTATTAATATCTCTTT
Source organism: uncultured Clostridia bacterium (assembly GCA_934149405.1). Lineage (GTDB taxonomy): Bacteria > Bacillota > Clostridia > TANB77 > UBA1234 > UBA1234. Next base: position 192,596 of record CAKPEV010000001.1, read on the forward strand.
TTTTATATCCTTCTTTAACTGCAATTATATTATCAATTGCAGTAGATACACTTTTCTTTAAATCGTCTCGCACCATTGGTACTATCTCTTTTAGGTGTGAAAATGTATCAATAAAAATATAATCTATATAATCATCCAAAGTATTAACTTTTAACATATTACTACTATAATAATTATTTATATCATCAAAATTATCAACTAGTGTTTTAACTTGAAATCCACTAGCCATATCATTTTTTCCATAATATAATAATGTAACTGTACTTTCCTTTTCTTTTAACAATTCTACAATGTTCATTCACTTCACCTCTTATTTTAAAGTATATCATTAATTTTATATTTTTCTATTGCATTATTTGAACTTTTTTGAACTTTTAATTTGTTTTTGTTCATTTGGTTATACATATCAATATCAGATAGTTCTTTATTAGCTAATTCAATATATAATTTTTTTACTACTTCTTTTCGCTCTTCAATAACAACCTGCTCATTTAAAATATATCTTTTTGATATATCTATAAAATCTTCAAATGACAATTTTTCATTATTAATTAAACTGTCTAAAATAATATTTAATAATTCGCAAAATTTAATCATTTCATTTGCTGTCATACTCTGTTTTCCGTTTTCTATTCGCGAAATCTTTATTCTATCACCAATATCAAGTTTTTCTGCTATTTCTTCTTGAGTATATCCGCTTATTTTTCTTAAATTTTTTATTTTATTACCAATTTCTTTACTATCATACATACTTTAATCTCCAATAAGAAAAGCAAAATAATTCTGTAAAACATATACACAATTATTTTGCTTTTCTTTAGTTTATAATTTATTAAAATATTCTCTTATCTTATTAGCCATTAAGACTCTTCTCTTTTGTAAAAACTCTTCATAATTCTCTACAGACATATTGATTATATCTCTTGGAATAGCACTTTCTTCCAAATTTTTATACAAATCATCTTCTGAAATTATTAAACCGTACTTATTTTCTTCACCATTGCATTGTGCCTTTACATTTGCCATATAATCTTTTGGAGCTCTGTTACTTACTGCAATATTTATTTCTGTTTGCAACATAGTAAAATTAGCAATTTGATTATATTGTTGCTTATTGTTATATCCATTCTTCTGTAAATAATCTTTAGGAAAAATATGATGTACATCTCCTCTATTTTCAATCAAATATTGTACTTTTATGCTGTCTGATAAGAATCCTCTATCTCCCAAAAATATTTGTGCTGCTAAAAATGTTTTCCAGAATGGGCTACTTGTAACTGGTGTATTTAGTCTATCTACTAAATAGTTTGTCCAGAAAGATTCTGATAGTTGTCTTTCTTCTTCCTCTCTTATATATTTTTCAATATCTGCATTATCATTTAATCTTCTAATATCATAATCAAAAGCAGATTCTGGAGATGAAGTATATCTTTGAGTTAAAATAGACATTACTACCCATCTTCTTACTAATGTTTGTATTTTGCTAGCTTCAATATTTTTTTCTCTTAATACTAAATATAAAATATACCCAAAGTTAAGAACATTTTGTGATCTTACCAAACTATCATCTATAATACCAGCAGACTTTAGTATCATTATGTATCTTTCAAAATTACTTTGATTTACGAATTGTTTTACACCGTCATATAATGTTTTAAAACTTTCTTCAACTATATCTTCTCTATACTCTCTTGTTTCAAAATCACGTCCTGATAATAAACTAACTAAATCGGCTAGCTTGCCTCTTTTAAATTTATAAGTAAAAGCTACTCTTAACACATCAGTATAAGAAGGCAAATATAAATCTTCATTCTTATCTTTTATCCATTCAATTTGTCTAAATATATCCTTCTTGCTAAATTCAATATCATTATTTTTTATATTGTAATAATCAACTGGAGTTTTAGCAAAATGGCAAAAGTAATCAATAGCTTTTCTAATATCATTTCCTTCATATTGTTCATTGACACTTATTTTTGACATAGCAAAATCAGCTTGTGATAATACTACACCTTCTGAATTTATTCTAACAAATATTTCAGTAACAGTATCTATATCTAATGATGATCCTAATTCAATTCTTCCTATAGTAACATTTTTTACTGCTAACAACTTATTAATTCTTTTATTAACTTCATTTGGGCTCATTTCATACTTATTTGAATAATCAGTTACAAATTGCCATGTATCTATATTTCCATCTTTCATGAATTCTGATATATCAGGAATCCATTCATCTTGTTTCTCTATTGCAGGATTTAATGTTTGAAATTCTTCCTCTTTTATATTAAAAGCAATTTTAATTCTTTTCTTTTTATAATTATTATCAAGCACTTCTTGTCCTAATAAAGCAGCAGTTAATGCAGTTATTCTTTGTTGGCCATCAATTAATACTTGCTTTCCTTCAGATGCCGTTCCATCTTTTAATTTTACGTCAGGACTTTTCCATGTAATTATATATCCTACAGGATAGCCTTTATATAAAGAATCTATTAAGTTTCTTACTTTAGTTGAATCCCATACAAATGGTCTTTGAATTTCTGGTATTGCAATTGTTCCATCGCTCACAAATCCTAACAAAGTACTCACTGATACATTATTCACTTCAAAATTTGGCATAATAAACCTCCCGTCTATATTATATCACCATATGGCATTTGTTTTATATAGTTTTCCATGAAAGCCCAATCTGGAATATCATTTTTTACAGGCAACTTAATTATTTCCTCTGCTAATCTATCTTGTGATAATTTTCTTCCATAACTATATTTATATTTCATCATATTTAAAATAGTTGAAATAAATAATCCTATATATGAATTTAATCCTTTAAACTTAGGAATTAATACTCCACAGTCAGTATTAGCATTAAAGGAATAATTATGATAGCAAACAAAGCCAGTTCCAACACCATTAAACGATGCTGTTAGGCAATTATTATACTTTGCTTCTACATTGCCGTAAAAAGCTATCCCTTGATTTTTGTCTGTTGCTGATACTATAGGAACTTCTCCATCATCAATTTTATTCAATGATGTAATTGTTCCTCTTTCAATTTTAAATAACTCCTTTATTTTAAATTCTTTCCATTCATTTACATTTAAATTAGGTAATTTATTTCCTGTATTTTTTGTTTTTGGTAATTCTATCTTTTTTGTATATACCCAACTAGGAATTGTTTCTGGTACTTCAATGTCCTGAATATATTTATTAACTTCTCTTCCAAAAGCAGAAAACTTAAATCGGTTCATTCTCAATACATAACAGTAAAACCATTTTTCAATATCCTGCATTTCTTTTTTAGGTCTTAACACATCTACATTTTGAGCTGTTACAAAATCTTCATTTTGAACAAATGCAGACAAAAGAAATGATCCGCCTAATGGAACCGTAATATCCCCTTTTTTATAAACTTTCATTCCTTTTTTAAATTCAACCTTTCCAACAACTCCATTATTATTTGAATTTCTAGAAACAAAAGTTATCCCATCATCAGCTGGCGTTTGCTTTCCATAGTCCAATTTGCTTCCAGTATAAATATCAAATATTTGAGATAATTTAACCATTTTATTTTTTTCCTCCATTTGACATTAAATATCCTATATATTGATTCAATACATTTTGAAAATCACTTTCATTAAGAGTAGAATAATCAGTTTTCATGTAGGCTTCGGCTAACCATTCATCTTTTGCAGTAACTTCTTTATTAATAGACATTCCAATCTCATCCTTTTTGTTGAAATATAAATCTAGCCACTTTTTTTCAATTTCCTTCCATGCATTTTCATATTTTTCAACTCTACCAAGATTTTTTCTTTTTTCAAATCCATCATCTTTGAAATAGCCAAAAAATGTTTTTTTATTTGGATTATGCCTTACTCCCAATGTAAATACCATACAACAAGCTACTGCATTAGCACCTGGATAAAACATGTCAGATGGTAATGAAAAAACAGCATCAAGAGTATTTTCTTCTAACATTTTTTCTTTAAATATTTTCACATCACCACTTGCACCAATTGCACACTGCATTGGTAATAGCACAGCAAGACGACCATGTTTTAACAAATGAGCAATATAATATACATAATGAAACCCCTTTGATGGATCAGTAGTTACTTTTTTACTCCATGTTTTTACATATTCTTTCTGACTTTGTTTTCGAGTTGCATTATACGGTGGATTCATCAACACTGTATCAATATGAGCATTTTTTATCCATAATTCATTATCAAACATACTTCCTTGAATAATATTAGAATTACCATCACCATGAATCAACATATTTGTTGTAGATAAACCAAACGCAACATCTTCATATTCAATACCAAAAATATGACTTTCTTTTATTTCATTTTTTTCTTTTTGGGTATCACAATCATCCATTGCTTCAGTCATAGCTCTTACTAGAAAAGCACCACTTCCACAACAAGGATCAAGAACTCTTGAATTTCTGTTAACATTTACTACATGGCACATAAATTGTGTAATCTGATCAGGTGTAAATGCTTGATTTTTATCTGTTTTTCCTACATATTTATTAAATGTAGTGAAAAATAAATTTAATAAATCTTGCCCTTGTGTACTCTCATCATTTATAAATGGTAATATATTATTTTTTATTGTAGATATTATTTCTTGCAACTGTGTTTTTGTCAATTCCCTTACATCTTGAGAATTAAGCACATTTTGATCTAATAAAACAATTTTTTGAGACTTATTTAAATTATTATTTAATAAATGTGATAAATTTTCTCTTATACCTGCAATTATTTGACTTGTATCCAAATTTTCATAATTCAATCCATTCTTTAATGCTAATAAACAAGTTCCAACAAATTGACTTCTTATTTTTTCTCCAATACCATATTTATGTAACAATTCATTTAGATCATATGTATTCTGAATTACTTTTAATTTATCATTTTTGGTTCCAAAAAATATATTCTCGTATTCCTTAAATGTCTTTATTTTTCTTTCCTCTTTAACATAATTATCTAAACTAATATTCTCAGCTATGTCATACCAAACATAAATTTTATCATTATTTGTACTAGCTAATATTGCAACAACTTGATTATCAGAAAATTCATGTTCAAAATTAATATAATTTTGTAATTGAATAATTCCATCATTCAAATCTTTTCCTGTTAAACTTTGTTTTGTTTCAACAAGAACTGATAACTTTTTACTTGCAAATCTTATATCTAAATCTTTATACACCCTTTTAGCATCATCTGAAAGATATTGAGTATAATCTTTTCCAATTGCTTTTAACGCTTTTCCATAGCTAAATTCCTCGTTTTCTATATTACTTGTTAAATATTGTCTTCCTATTGTAGTAATAATATCTGTTCTAATCATAATTATTATCTCCTCTACTTAATACTTTTCTTACTTCGTCCCATTTTTCTTCATAATTCATTATTCCATTATAAATGTCACTTGGAATGTCATTTTTTTCTTTTGCGATCAAATTAAAAAATTTCACTTTTTTATTTTCATCAAAATTTAGTATAGTGGCTATCTTAATTTGTAATTCTCTACTAGGTGGTCTCTTTTCACCTTTTATAATTTGTCCAACATAATAAGAAGAAATGCCTACTTTTTTTGCAAACTTATTCTGACTTAATTTATTTCTGGAAATTTCTTTCTTTAAAAAGTTACCAAATTCACTCATCACTTTGCCTTCCTTTATATAAACTATAAGCTTATAGTTTATATATCATTATTTTAAAAAATAATCAAGTGTTTATAAGAATTATTACATTTTAACCAAATAAAAATCTATTTTCCAAAATCAAATTTTGACTTCAGAAAATAGATTTATTTTATCTCACTTTTTTCTTATTTTTCACCTTTTCTTTCTCATTCTGCTTATTCCACTTTTCTTCCTCAATAAACTTAATATCCTCAACCATTTTATTCGTTCTCTCAACTATATCATCACAATAAAACAATTCTCTTTTCACATTTTTAATTTTATCAGTTACTTTTATAATTTCTTCAGTAACTGTATCTTTATCATCTGCACCCTCTAAACCTTTTCTTTTATAATAAAGTCTATTCCTTTCATTATATAAATTCTTTAATTCTTCCTGTTTTAGCTCTTTACCATTTCTAACATCATCTAATGTTTTCAACTTATATTTACAAATTATATTAGCTTCAGCAGAATATTGATCTAACTTCCTTATTTCTCGTCTCATCTCAGGAGACATTTTATATTGTTGCTATTTCTTCGGATAAACTTTTAATAAAAAACAATAATATCTAAACAATGCTATTAATCCTTTAGGTTTATACAGATTTTTAGCATGTCCATGATAAATAAATTTACTTGCTGGAATTGTTGCTACAAAATTGACCTTTTCATATTTTTTCCATGGATTTATATCAAAAATAATATGTCTAATTTTATCCATAGAATATTCTTCGCCAAATCTTCTTTCAACTCTAATATTTCTTTTATGTGGTTCTTTTCTAATACTTAATTTACCACTTCTATAGTAATACTTATATCCCATAGAAGACAATATACTTTCAAATTGTCTTTGACTTAATGCATGGTTTATAGCATAGTCTAAATCTTCTTTTGCAAATTGAATATATTCAGATTCTTTTGTGCTTTTCTTATAATAATTTTCAAAATTTATTCCAGATTTACATGTCTTCTCTTCTAAAACACTTAACCCATATTCTTCACAAAGTTCGTCAGAAGTTTTTCTAAATAGTGCCGTATTTTCTCTATTACTATAATACTTTTTTCCATCTTTAAATGAAACTGAATTTAGCACAAAATGATTATGAATATGATTTGTATTTAAATGTGTTGTTACTACAACTTGAAATCTATCACCACACATTTCATTTGCAAGTCTAACTCCAATTTCATGAGCAAGTTCTGGTGTTACTTCTCCTTCTTTAAAAGACTGCTCACCATGAAATGCAAATATTTTATCAGTCTTCCCATTAATTATTTTTACAAATTCCATTTCCTTTGCTGCATTCTCCACCTTGCAATTTATTCCTGTCACATAAAATTGTTTTTCAGTTTTTTCTGCGTTGGTTGCATACATCAAAACATCTCTAACATTTTCAAATTTATCCATTCCAAATTCATAACAATCATTTTTTGTTTTATCTTTATTTTTTATATAATTTATTGCATTATCTATTCTTGATTCTACCTTCCAAATTTTTGTAGTTGCCATCTTATCACCTCCATTATTTTTTATAAAAAGGAGATTGGGGAATTTTCCCCATATTGAATTTCGAGCTGAAGAAATTCATTGCTTGCTAATTCATAAAATACCCTATTTTTGTACCTCATTATGTTCTTATTACTACATAATAATAAAGCAAAAAGTACCTGAATCATTTACTTAATCCAGGCACTTTTAATACATTTTTAAATTACATATCGAGCATAAAATCTTCTTTTAAATTTTATCCTTCTTTCTCTTTCACGTTCACTTATTAATCTACATAGTAATGTTTTATATACCGCTAATTTCATTGCAGTGAATCTATTAAAACAGTTGTCTAGTATATAATCATCTCCTATTTTAGTAACTATAAATGGAATTATCCTCTCTCTTTTTTGCAATGATACTTGAAAACTTTTCATCCTTTCATCACCTAGTAATCTAACATCTTTACTAATTATTTTTATTTTTTCTACTGGTATTTCAACCACTTTTTATAATCTTTCATACTTTTTATCTTCCTTTCTCTTTACATTTTTTCATTTTATATTAAAATATATTTACAATTAATTGGGTTAGTATTTTTAGTTTAGCGACTTTTACTAACTCTTTTTTCATTTATAAGTGTTACTCCATAACACATCTGATATAGTTTATTAATAACTGCATCAGCAAGTTCTTCATCTTGTCCTTCTTTGAATCTTTTAGATAAACCATTCTTATCAAATCTAGTGGTAATAATTATTGGTAATCTATTCTCATTGCGGTTTTCAATTATGGTATAAAGTTTTTCTAATGCCCATTTACTTACTCGTTCTGTTCCAAGATCATCAATTATTATCATGTCAATATTAGAATATAATTCTATTAATTCATTCTCAGATATGGTATTATCTGCAAATGTTTCTTTTATTTTATCTAGCAAAGTTGTGAGCCTTCCAATAAGAACTATCTGTCCTTTTTCTATAAGTTTATTAGCAATTGCTGCAGCTAAATGTGTTTTTCCAACTCCTAACGTGCCTGTTATTATCAGTCCATTGGTTTGCTTTTTTGCAATACACTTTTCTGTAAAATCTTCAATAATCTTTATCGCTATATCATTTACTAATTCCTTATTATAGTTTTCAAAGTTCATATTCTGATAATTCTTTTTCATATAACTATCTTTATATAATTGATTTATTATCTTTCTATAATGTTCTCTTTTCATATTCAAATAATCTTCTTTATCCTTTTTAGCCCAGTATTGTTTAGATTTTTCACAATCACATCTTTCATATTCTATACAATCAGGTGAAACATTTTCATAAAGATAATCAAATCCAATTGGCTTTAATTCTCTGTTACAGAATCCACATTTTTTCAATTTTCTGTTGATAACTTTAGTTAAAACTGTATTCTCTGAAACCATTTTTGTCCTCCTTTCCTCTATTCTCATCTTTACTTTCTTCTTTTGTTTTATCTTCTATTTTTTTCTCTTCTTCTTCGTTATCTAACATTTCAATAACGTTACTTTTTTCATTTTCACTTTTATGCTTTTCACGATATTTTCTTTGCCTTTCTCTGTTTTGCATTTGATATTTTTCGTACCTTTCAATACTTTGATACTTGTCCCAATTTTTTATTAGAAATGTTTCCCCTTCTTTTTTTAGCATTCCTAATTCTAGAAACTTTTTCAAAATTTTTTCAATTTTTTTATTAGATTTTCCCATAATCTTTGAAAAATTTTGAATTGTCATTGGATTGTTTTCTTCAACTTCTAATCTTCCTTTATTATTGTATTCAACTGCTAATGCAATTAACTGTATCCATACTCTAAAATAAGTGTCTCCTTCGGGAAGTTTTAGAATTATTTGAATTTTCCTGTTTGAAAATATTGTAGTTTCTGTTTTAAACCACGGTATTTCATATATAACCCCCTTTCCTCGCTTTCTTTCAATTAGTATTTAATTGAATCTTTTTCTTTTTTAGTTAAATATTCGTCTAATGCTTGTACTCTAAACAAAAACTTGCCTCCAATTTTTGAACAAGGTATTTGTTTTCTTCTTACTAACTGATTAACAAGCCAATAACTAATTCCTAAATATTCTGCTGCTTCTTTCATGGTTAATGTTGTTCTTTCAACTGTTTTTAAGCTCAATACTGAATCCTCCTTTCTTTATTCAATGGTACCTATTGACTTTCGTTAACAATTAAATTACACTAATTTTAGTTAACAAGTACAAGATTTTTTATGAAAGTTTTTGAGAATTTATAGCAACTAAAATCACTACCGTAACCTAGTTTTACTGTTAACATGGAGGAATTAAAATGCGAAATCCAAATGAATACTCAATAGAATTAAATTTATATAACAAAAACAATCCAGTTGAAATAACTAGATTTTTTTCTGTTGTATTCGATACAAGAAAAGTTAATTTATCTGCTAAAAATAAAGAAAAGCTTGTAGATAAATTATACAAAGAAAATAAAGTTCAAAGGGAAGATGATTCTTTTAACGAAATATTTCTTTCATTAATTGATAAAAATGTCCCACCTATTCCGGAGAATCTACTATTTGTGTGCAATATAGAAAAAGTAGACTTAGATTTAATATTAAATTATGAATATAGAAAAATGGCATTGGGTGATAATTTAATAGCATTTTTAAACTTAGACCTTAATAATTTTGATGATTTCTTTAAATTCTTCTGTACATTTTTCTTTATATATTTAGATAAAATACCTGAAGAACAATTGATTAAAATTTTTAAAGGTTTTGACAAAAATATCATCAATATTGGTACTAACAAGCCTATTCATATTGCTAATAAAGAGTTATTAAAACAATGTGCAGAATCTTTTTATGAAACTGAAAAAGGTTCTTTAATAAAAGTACAATTATTATTTAGAAATTTCGTTGATTATATCTTTAATAATAACAGAGAAAAAAAATTAAACAATTTAAGTAATGCTCAAAAATTTTATATCTTTCAAAATATTAATAAAGACTTAAAAGAAATATCTAAAGATTATATTTGCGATTATTCTTTAAACTTTTCTTTTACAGATGAAGAGTTTATGAATGAACTTTTGGGTGAAATTCAAAAAGGTATTTCTAATCCTTTATCTGATGAAAATTTTTTAATAAACACTATGATAAAAAATGATCCTAATGGTGAAAAAATAGTTGGCAATAAATATAATTTTAAAACTAATAATTTATCTGCATATTTTTATATTGTTCTTTATCATATAGTATTAAATGATATTGATTATATAAAAAGATGCCAAGTTTGTGGAAAATACTTTTTTTCTGATAAAAACAACACTTTATATTGTAATGGTAAATATGCAGAAGATATTACCTGTAAAGGATACGGGATTAAAACATCTCAAAAAAGAAAAGAAAATGAAGAACCTGTATATGGTAAATACAGACAAATATATGCTAAAAAAGCTATGGCTGTAAAAAGAAATCCAGATATTGAATACCACAAAACCAATTATGAAAAATGGAAAAAAGAAGCTAAAGAATTTATTAATGATATTAAATCTGGCAAAAAAACTTATGATGAGTTTGACGAGTGGTTAGATAAAAACTAAATAAAAAGCAAAGTAAGATAAATCTCTGTACTTTGCCTTTTATTTAGTTTTCATCCATAAAGTATAAATTAAAATTTGTATATCTTTTTAAAGAGTTATTTCCTTGTTTTATAAAGTTCCATGTTTCTTCATATTCTTTATTTATTGCAAAATCTTCATTATTAATAAATTCTATAAATTCTTTAGGTTTATTATAAAATCTATCTTCAAAGTTTTGAGCTAAATTATTTTTTTCTTCTCTAGTTGCATTTTGCACATTATGTAATACGTGTTCAAGATTAGTAGAAAAAAAGAAAATTCTATATGGAATACCATTAATTATATTTGTTGAACTTAATTTGTTTAAAATTCCCTCTTTGTAATTATTTCTATTTATAATACCTTGAACATTTTTAGTCTTAATACAATCTAAACAATATTCTATTTTTTCATTATCATGGTATACTACATTCTTAGGCTCAATATATGTTCCATCTAAATCAACAATATGAATAATTTGTATGATATCACTCTTTTTAAAATATTTTTTATTAATTGATTTTTTTATTTCATCATTAATTTTCTTTATTATATTCGTTGTATTACTTGAAAATTCAGATGTAATGTCAGTATTTACAAGATGAAAATATACTTTTTTATCTTCACTTATTTTTTTCAAAATTCTTGATAAAGAAGTTTCTTCAGTTGGTCCCTCAACCATAAACAATATAACTTTCTTAGATGGCATTATATTTTTCACCTGCCAATCTAAATGCTCTACGTATTTCATCATTATCTGTTTCGCTATATAATTCTTCCTTTTGACCGCCTAAATTAATACTTCTTATATATAATGATCTTAAATTGTTATTATTTTTCACATTATTAAATCTAATATATCTATTTTTTAAGTTTGTAGTTGTAAAATATATTGCATCTTTATTTAATAATTCTAAAGGCCTTAAATTGTGAGAAGTGAATATTAATTGACCTTTTCCACCTTTTTCTATTACAGATAGCATTTCTCCAAGTAAAAATTCGTATATTCCTGAATCCAACTCATCAACAACCATACAAATAGATTTATTATTATACATAGCTATTAGTGTACTTAATATAGATATTATTTTTTTTATTCCTTCTGATTCATACTTAATTGGTAAATTAATGTCTTTTTTTATTGATAAAAGTTCAACCTTAAGTGTTTCTTTTCCTTTCTCATTAATTTGTTTTCCATAATTATGCAGTTCTACTTTCAAGCCAGGAACAATTTTACTCAAAACAATATTCATTTGATCTACTACTTTAGTTATAATAGAATATACGGATCTATCAATATAAGTTGGACCATTTAATCCTATTGCAATATCCCCAGATGCAATACTTTCACTTTCTTCTAATCTAAAACTAAAAGGCATAAGATAATCTAAACTTATAATTCCTGAATGTTCATTCTTTATAACAAAAAAATTACATCTTGAAAAATATGTTAAAACATCAATTACTGTTAATATTTCTTTATCCTTTAAAGATTTTTTTAGAATTTCTTTAACATCTTCATTAAATATAAATGATTTATTTTTTTCTACAGCCAATTTTTGAGCAACCTTGATATTTACTAAATTTTCTTTATCCTGTAATATAATTTCATTAAACTTAGATTTAGGTGTTAAAAATTCCTCAACATTATTACTATCATAACATATTGAAGGAACTTTATTTGTCCACTTTTCTTTCTTAATTGAATACGATATTACTTCTTTACTTATTTTTACATCTTTTTCGGAGATTTTTTCCAATTCAATTTTATAATTTACTAAAAATTTATTTTTTTTAGTCTGAATATAAAAATCAACACTTATAGAGGCAGTCTTAGAAAATATATTTATATAGTTAACTGCATCTTTAGGAAGACTAAATCCTTCCATAATTTTTTTTACAAAATCACAAGCATTAACTAAAGCAGTTTTTCCTGAACCATTTTGACCATATATTCCTAGGATTTCTGCTCCCGGATTATAGTTCTCTTCATCTTTAGGATTACTTTTAAATTCTACAATTCCATTTTCAACATTCTTAAAATTCTGTAATTCTATTTTTTGAATTCTAACAATTGAACTATTCATAATAACTCCTCCATTAATCGCCATTATATCATAATTTAATTATATAAGTCAACGATTTATTCAAAAAGCGAAACAAATTGTTTCGTTTTTTAAATATTATATGTAAAATATGAAAATTCATTCGTATTTTTTATTTTTTCACTATTTTTATAAATAATTTATTAATCTATCTTGTATATTGTTAACTATTATGATATTATATTTGTAGTTAACAAATATATCATCCCCTACCATTAACTAACTCGGAGGGAGGTGAAATAAGTAATGGCTGGGAGTATAGAAAAAAGAGGAAAAAATAGTTACAGGCTAACAGTATCCGAAGGATTTGACCTAGACGGAAAAACTATGATACACAGAAAAACAGTACATGAACTAAAAAGGATGCAGAAGTTGAACTAGCAAAATTTGTTACTGAAGTACAAAATGGTTTAGTAATTGATGGTAAATCTCTTAAATTTTCTGAATTTACTGAAATACGGAAAAGAGATTATGGTTCAAAAGAACTTGCTCCATCAACATATAAACGTTATTGTAGAATGTTAGAAACAAGACTTTTACCATACTTTGGACATTTCTATATTAACAAATTTAAACCAACAGACATTATGAAATTCTATGATTTACTTGAAAAAGATACTCAGTTAGTTAGAAAAAAAGGTAACAATGGTTCAAAAACTAAAAAGCCCTTATTTGGTAAAACGATTTTAGAGTATCACAGATTATTAAGAGCAATGCTTCACAAAGCAGTTTATTGGCAATTAATAGTGGCGAATCCTGCTGAACGTGTTCAACCACCTAAAGCTAGAAAACCAAAAAGAAAATCATATGATGATGAGCAAACTAAAATATTACTAGAAAATTTAGAACTATTATCTAGCGAAGATACTAAATACAAAGTTGCAATCATCCTTACAGTATTTACTGGTGTTCGTTTAGGCGAGTTAATGGGACTAGAATGGCAAGATGTTGATTTTAAAAATGGAATTATCAGTATTAATCGTTCTAGTCAATATCTATCAGATATGGAAGTTTTCACAAAAGTTCCAAAAACAGAAAGCTCCATTAGAGAAATTGCAATACCTGAATTTATCATTTCTTTACTTGAGGAATATAAGTTATGGTATGAAGAACAAAAATCGATTTACGGCGAATTATGGACTAATTCTGATAGGTTATTTGTACAGGCGGATGGCAAACCAATGCACCCTTCTACAATTAGCAAATGGTTTGTTAAATATGTTGGTCAAATAGGATTACCTATAATTAACTTTCACGGATTAAGACATACAAATGCAAGTTTACTAGTTGCACAAAATATTGATATAGCAGTAATTTCTGCGAGATTAGGTCATGCACAAATAAGCACAACACTTGACTTTTATGTACATTCACTACTTTCTCATAACAGAAAAGCTGGATATGCACTAGAAAACTTGTTATTGCCAACAAGGTCTTAATTTGAACTTTTTTCTAATTTTCACAGATTACAAATTTTCACGATGTAAAAAGGTAAAAAACTTTAAGATTATATATCTCTTTCCCAAAAGTTTTTTACTATAAATTTAAAAATTTTATTGCAATTTACATTATTAAATTATGTTAAAAATTTAAAATATTTATTTATAACATTGTAATGTAAGTATAAAATTTTAATGAATTTTTATTGATATTTAAGGCGTTTGAGGTATTTATTTTACCCAATTTTTCCCCAATTCAACATAACATTGTCATTTTCAAACATTATTGTAAACTGATTGGAAAATATAAAAAATCGCTACAATCTTTAAGACTGTAACGATATAAGATTGGTTGCGGGGGTAAGACTCGAACTTACGACCTTCGGGTTATGAGCCCGACGAGCTGCCAACTGCTCCACCCCGCGATGTTCTATTATAGTATACTCACATTAATACGTTTTGTCAACTGTTTTTCTATATTTTCTCATATTTATAAACCACGTAACTTAACAAAGTAAATTTCAACAGCTACTGCCCAGCCTTAAAATAAATTCCAGATTTCAACTTCAAAATTGCCCTTTCCCTTCATTCCTTAAATCATACATTCCCAACCAAATTACTCTTACTACCTCCCACACCACCTATCCCACACTTTTTCCGTCATAAATTCCACATCATTCTCAACAATTCCTTGTTTTCCCCTTTCTTCCGCCCATTTTGACTCATAGTCCGTTGATATTTATGTTACGTTTTTATATTCTCACAGTGGGGTGAGATAATATGCAAGATATTAGAGTTTTGATTGGTAGTAGACTTAGATTTTTGAGAAAAGAGGCTGGTATGAGCCAAGAAGCTTTAGGACTAAAAGCAGGAATTGACAGAACATACATTGCTTCTGTTGAAGGTGGCAAAAGAAATATTTCTATAGTTAATATTGAGAAACTTTCGCTTTCTCTTGGCTGTTCACTTACTGAATTTTTCTCAACACCTGAATTTGCTGCTGACAGCAAGAGAATGGCTAAAATTGCTGAGAAAAGCAACGTTAAATATCGTTAATATTTTCGATTTTAGCAATATAAAAGGACTTCGAATGCGGAGTCCTTTTTATTGTATTTAGGTAAATAATTTATAAAATGATTTTCTAATTATATCGCTTATTCTTCTTATTTTAATAGGCAAAAAATCAAAGAGAGCAGCTAAGCAAACGCTACTCTCTCCTATATTCCAACCCAACTTTTTATTAATATTTCAATTGTGTTCTTCTCTGTCAAAACTTCCTGAACCCAATATTCTAACCAAACTTTTCATTAATATTTCAATTTATATTCTTTTATTTCTGCATAATATTTACCTTGTTTTGCTGCTTGAAATTGTGTTCCTAGCACTGCTTGTTTTACATATTTTAATTGTTCCGAATTTAGGTAAGAGCAGTTCTTAGGATTAGTTGTATCAAGTGTTTCAAACATCCATGCACCTGCAACAAAATTTTCTTTTTCTTCTTCTGTTAGCCAATTTCCTTTTAATTCTTTTAGCATATCCATCGCTTCTATTACTTGCACATTCTTTGGCATCTTTTTCATTACTTGTTCATCTATTGCTTTGTAGACTTTTTCTACTTCCTTTAATGACATTTTGTTATTTGTTACTTCCATTAGTAAATTCATTTTTTGCTCATTTATTTTTGAATCATTTAATTTGAAAAATTTTTCGAATACAGACATTTTCTCCACTCCTTATTTATTCCTAGTTCCATGATAGCATTTCAAAAAATTTTTTTCAACATCTATTCTATTATTCCTAAAATTTCTTCTTCTTTTCTTACTTTTTCTTTTGAAATTTTATATGTGTTTTTTAGAAATTCTACCTGTGATCTTGCTTTTTCCTCATCATTTGCATATATGTACAATACTGTATCGCCTTCTTTTACTTCGTCGCCTATTTTTTTCAAAACTTCTATGCCTACTGCATGGTCTATTTCGTCTTCTTTTCTAACTCTTCCTCCACCTAGATTTACTACTGCTTGACCTATGTTTTTTGCTTCTATTTTTTCTACATATCCACTTTCTCCAATGGTTACCGGCACTTTATATTGGGCTGTCATTAATTTTTCAGGTTCATCTATTATTGACACATTTCCGCCTTGGCATCCTACCATTTCTCTGAATTTTTCCAAGCCTTCTCCTGATTGAATTTTGCTCTCGATTAGTTTTATATTTTCAACGATGCTCTCACCTACTCCTGCAAGTTTTAGCATGTATGCTCCCAATATTCCGCATACCATTATTACATCTCTTTCGCCATTTCCTTTTAATGTATCGATTGCTTCTTTGGTTTCCATAGCATTACCAACATATCTACCTAGTGGTTGATTCATATTTGTTAGCACTGCAATTGTTTCTTTATTTGCCATGTTTCCTATTCTAACCATGGTTTCTGCTAGCAATTTTGCTCTTTCTGTATTTTCCATGAAAGCACCGCTTCCACACGTAACCTCTAATAATATCTTATCTGCACCTGCCGCCAATTTTTTGCTCATAACACTTGATGCTATAAGTGGTATGCTTTCTACTGTTCCAGTCACGTCTCTAAGTGCATACATTTTTTTATCTGCTATCGCTATTTTTTCACTTTGTCCCATTAATGCAATTCCAATTGTTCTAACGTTTGTTATAAATTCATCTAATGTTAAATTTGTTCTAAATCCAGGAATAGAATCTAATTTATCTATTGTTCCTTGTGTATATCCAAGTCCTCTTCCTGACATCTTTGCAACTGGAACACCGCATGCTGCAACAAGTGGCATTACAATCATTGTTACTTTATCGCCAATTCCACCTGTGCTATGCTTATCCACTTTTATTCCTTTGATTTCCGATAAATCCAACATATCCCCAGAGTTTGCCATCGCTAGTGTCAAGTCTAGGATTTCTCTTTCACTCATTCCATTTAGATATATTGCCATAAGTAGGCTGGATGCTTGATAATCCGTTATATTTCCTTTTGAATATTCTTTTACGAAATATTTTATTTCTTCTGTTGATAATTCTTTCATGTCTCTTTTTTCTTTTATTATATCTACAATATTCATAAAAATCCTCCATCTTTTGTTATACTTCTATATTATCTTTTATCGAATTAAACTTGCTTTCGCCTATTCCGCTGACATTCATGATATCCTCTATTGTATTAAAATATCCATTTTCCTCTCGATATTTTACTATCTTTTCTGCAGTGCTTTTTCCTATTCCATTCAAACTTGAAAGTTTTTCTACACTCGCCGAATTGATATTTACCATCTTGCTATTAGATTCTTCACTTTCCTCTAATACAACTTTAGCCGGAACGTTTATCTTCTCTTCATCTACAACTATTTTAGCTAGATTGATTCTTGAAATATCGGCGTCCTCCGTTGTACCACCAGCCATTTCGATTATTTGATAAACCCTCGTTCCGTCTTCAACTTCGAATATGCCTGGCGAATTAACTTCGCCAACAACATATGCACAAATCTTTGGAAGTATTCTTTCTTCCCCCGAATAGAAAACAACTTCCTCATCTTTTTTCATTAAAAATGTTCCGATCACAAATAAAATAATAAAGGTCCCTATTGCTAACGCGAACTTAACTTTATTATTCATATAAAACCTCCTATGATGATATTATATCTTATATTCTTTGTAATTTAAACAAAATTTTTTCGACTTAAGTCGACATCATTTAAATTTTCACACTTAAAATGTTGCTATTTGAATAAATTTTATATAAAATGTTGCTACGGAGGTACTTTATGAAGAAGTTTTTTTTATTCTTATTATTTGTCCTTACTTTAGGTTCAAATGTTTTTGCCGTGGAAGTTAGTAGTCCACGAGCAATTTTAATAGATGTAGATACGGGCCGAGTGCTTTTTCAAAAAAATGCATACGAGGCAGCTTACCCAGCAAGTACGACAAAAATATTGACTGCGATACTTGTTTTAGAGAATTGTGAATTAGATGAAATGGTTACTGCTAGTGCAACTGCTGTGAATAGTGTTTACGCAAACGGTACAACTGCTAGTATTCAACCAGGTGAAGAGCTTTCTGTTAGAGATTTACTTTCAACAATGTTAATACATAGTGCAAATGATGCAGCATATGTTCTTGCCGAACACGTTGGCGGAACAATCGACAGTTTTTCTAGCATGCTAAATGCTAAAGCTAAAGAATTAGGTGCAAAAAGCACATATTTCTTAAATCCGAACGGACTTCCTAATACAAAGCATAAATGTTCAGCATACGATATGTCACTTTTTGCAAGATATGCAATGCAAAACTTTCCTGTTTTTAGGGAAATAGTTTCTACTGTAAATTATACATTGCCAATAACAGAAAAATATACAGAACTATACATGAATCAATATCCTGACGCAACAAACGTCATTAGATATCTTAATACAACAACAAACCATTTGATAAATCCTAACCGAACAGCCTATTACTACGAATATGCTACTGGCATAAAAACTGGCTATACCGATGCCGCAGCCAATTGCATTGTGGCAAGTGCTAAAAAAGATGGGGTCGAGTTAATCGTTGTAATCTTTGGTGCTTCTGGTTGGACTAACCTCAGAAATGATGCCGTAAATCTTTTTGAGTATGGATTTGGAATTTTGAAATCCGAGCCTCTTGCAATATCTGGCACAACAATCGAAAAAATCACAATTGAGAACGGTGTGAAAGATGCAAATACTTTGGATGTTATTGTTGAAGACACTCTTTATGCAACTTTGCATTCGCAAGAAGATGCTTCGAGTTATATTCCAAAAATAGCTTTAAATTCCGATATTTCAGCCCCTATAACTGCAGGACAAGCTGTTGGAACAATAACATATACTGTAAACAATGTTGAATATACCTCAAATCTTATCGCAGGAAATAGTGTTGAAGCTAGGACACCTACTATTGAAGTTGCAACAAATACCGTTAAAAATGTATTTTTCGCAATATTGAAGCTGATATTTTGGTGTTTTATAGCATTTGTATTATTTATTTTCGCAATAGTTTTAATACGTGCATACATAATGACAAAACGTCAAAGAAGACGCTCAAGACAAAGGTATATTTATAACAACAGATTTAGATAAACCGCTTAGGCGTTGAAAAATAAAAGTGTGCTCATTAGATATTACTATTTATAATTCATATTTAGATAAATTTTCCCGAATTGCAATATTTTAACGAGCTATTTTTCAAAAAAGTGTTGACAAAACCATATGAGACGTGCTAATATAATAGATGTCGCAAGGTTATGGGTCTGTAGCTCAGCTGGATAGAGCAACGCCCTTCTAAGGCGTGGGTCGGGGGTTCGAATCTCTCCAGGCTCACCATACTATATGCGATGAAATCCCAGTCATTCTAAGAGTGACTGGGATTTTTATTATATTCTTTATAAGCAAACTTTTGTTTAAAAATAGGCGTTTTATGACAAAAAAAGCACCTAAGTGTTGCACTTTTCATACAAAAGGGACTTTCTTTGAAGTCCCTTAATTTTATGTATTACGCCACTTTTACCACCAATACCGTCATATCATCTTTGGCAATTCCATATGTTGCATCAAGCATTTCTTGCATGATTATATCTGCAAGTCTTTGTGGCTCTTCTGATTTTATTTGCTTTGCTAAAGCATCTATTGTTCTTTCCTCTGGTAATTTGCTAGATGTGTCAAATACACCATCTGTTGTCATTATGAAGAAGTCACCTTTCTTCAATTTTTCTGCTTTTAAATCTACATCTATGTCATCTATTATTCCAATTGGAAGTGACATTGATTCTACCTTTTTTAGCTTTCCGCTTTCCTTTATTAAAGTTGGACAAGCACTTACCTTTACGAATTCTACTTCACATGTGTTTGGATCAAATATCGCCACATCTAATGTCGCGAAGTTTTCTTCTTCTTTTCCTACTAGCAAATATGAGTTTAAGAGCTTTACTGCTGTTTCTTTATCAAATCCTGTGTTTAAGAATTTTTCTAGTGTCAACATTACTTTTTTGCTATTTCTAGCAGCCATTTCTCCGCGAGCCCATGCCATCGCTAAGTCCTACTAGTATTTTTCCATCTTTTAGTTTTATTACTGTTGTGCTATCTCCAGAGATTATACTATTATTTTTCTTTTTCTTTGCTATTCCTATCTCAAGTGAATATTTGCCTTCTTCTTTTTCTGCCTTTACAACAGTTTCTTTCATCTCATCTTTTACTTTATTTAATGCGTTTGATACTTCTTTCAACTGTTTTGATATATGTTTTTTGTTTTCATTCATTCGCTCTTGCCAATCTTGATTTACTTTATATATCTCATACGAGAAGTTTAAACCATCCGCTAATAATGGCTTATTTTCGCAACATGTATCATCTAAGTCTTCTGCTTTTATATCGCCTTTTGCTTGTAAGTGTGTTATTGCATTGAATGTTGTTTCATACATTTTATGATAATTTTTTGTCCAACATTTTTCATAGATTTCGCATCTTTTACAGGTGTTTTCATTTAAAGTTTTTATGAAGCTTCCCATTGCATCTGTGACTTGCTCATCATCCTCTTTTTTTGCATACACATTGTCCGCCATTTCTGATACTACATCACATGCTGCACCAAGCTTTAACATTGTTGATTCTTCTATGTATCCTTCTTTTCCCTCAGGAAGTGCATTGTTGTAATCAAATAAATCATCTATTACAACGACCGCCTTTTTAGGCATGAAGAATAGTGCTATTGAAGCTATTATTATTTCTTTTAAACTTACAATTACTTCTGTCGAACCATTTGCATAGAATGCTAAGATTATATTTCCAATGATGAATCCAAGTATTGCACCTACTTTTCCAAACCTTGCAAATATTCCTGATAGCAGTCCACAAAAGCCATATGTTGCAATCGTCGCAACACTGCCAAATCCCATTAGTGCAAGCACTATTGAAATAGATATTCCGTGCGGACGCTCCTATGCTCGCACCTCTTCTCCAACCAAGCAACATAACAATTAGTATACTAACAATTCCACCAAGTGTCATTCCAAATATACTAATTGCAGAGAAGCTACTTAGTATAATTGTTATTAAAACTCCTGCTGCTGTAACTTGTTCTGCCCCAAAAATTCCTTTTGAAAACACATTCATTATTACTGGCAAACCTTCTGAAAATATCATGTAAAATATTGCGACTGTGATGCTAGTATACGCCGCCATTAAGGCATCATATACTAGCATTCCGCTCATGGCTAGTCCTACCATTTCTGAAATTGCGGTCGCAAAAATTATTCTTGCCACATTTCCAACTTTAGTGTTTTCGTTTTTGATGAAGGCTTTTATTAAAACATATAGTATAGAAGCTATTAAAAATTTTGTTAGTGCTGTGCCACCAAAAAATATGGTTGTTGTAATTGAGATTAGCACCCACGGAATGATAAGTGGAACTCCTGCCGAATTTATCGCAGCAAATATTGCCATTCCAAATGGCATTGCCCCCGATGCTAATTTTAAGCTACTAACTAAAATTGAAATAATGAATACTATAATATTTTTAAAGCTTCCAATCAATGTTTCAAAATCTAAAGAAATTTTCTTTTCGACCACTTCTCCTTCATTTAAATCATCAAATCTAAATTTACTTTTTAAACTTTCTTTCAAACATAACACCTCTTAACTTTTTCTTTTGAATGCTCCAATTATATCGCACACTTTCTAAATTTATTGTCATATTGTAGCCAAATTTTGAAAAAGTTTTTTACAAAAAACTACATATTTTATCTACTCTAAATTAAGTGATAAAAGCTTTGATACACCATGTTCTTGCATTGTTACACCATATATTGTGTTTGCAACTTCTTGTGTTCCTTTTCTATGAGTTATAACTAAGAACTGTGTCTTTTCCGAGAATTTTTTTAGATAATCTGCATATCTATATACATTTACATCATCTAATGCAGCTTCTATCTCGTCTAAAATACAAAACGGAGATGGATTCAATTTTAGTATTGCGAAAAGCAAAGCTATCGCCGTTAATGCTCTCTCTCCACCTGAAAGCAACATCATGCTTTGTAGTTTCTTTCCTGGTGGCTGCGCATCTATTTCGATTCCGCTTTCTAATATGTTGCTTTCATCTGCAATTCTTAGGTTTGCATATCCTCCCCCAAACAATTCTGCAAAAACTTCTGAGAAGTTTTTGTTGATTAAATCGAATTGTTCTGCAAATTGTATTTTCATTAAATTAACCATATCATCTATGATTTTGTTTAGTGATTTTTCTGATTCTTCTAAATCTGTTTTTTGAGTATTTAAGAAATCATATCTATCTTTAAGCGCTTTGAATTCCTCTATTGCATTTACATTGATAGGGCCTAGATTTCTGATTTCTGTTTTTAATCCTTCTACTTCTTTTGCTGTACCATTAGTTACTTCAGCATAATCTTTAGCAGTGTTTGGAGTTGTTTCATACTCTTCCCACATCTTGTTTTGAATTGTTTCTATATCTAATTCTAACTTTGATTTTCTAACATCTAATTTTGTGTTTTGATCTCTCAATATTTCTAATGTCTTAAATTCGCTTTCTATGCCACTTTCAACTTCTGATTGTTCTTTGTTTCTTGCTTCTCTTTCTTCTTTTAATTTTGCCACTTTTTCTTCTGATTCTTTTGATGTTTTATCTACATTTTCTATTGCTTCTTCAAGTTCTACAATTCTGCCATCTAACGCTTTATTTTCTTCTAACAATTTTTCTCTTTCTTCTGTTTTATTCTTAACATTTTGCTCGCAATTGTTTATTTCTTCATCTATCATGGCTATCATTTCATCGATTGAATCAGCACTTTCGTCAAATGATGAAACTGAAATTCTTAAATCTACTATATCCGAATTTAAGTTATTCATTATTTCTTGTTGTTCTTTATTTTTCTCTGAAAACTCATCAACTACTTTTTGCATTTCTTCGTTTTCTGCTTCTGCTTTTTTGATTAGGTCGCTTATTTCATCGCTATTTTTCTTTGATTCAACAAGACTTTCTTCTATCTTTTCTTTCTCACCATTTAACAGTGAAATTTTCTTTTGGAAACGTTCTATGTTGTTTTCTATTTCTTTCATTTTTTGTGTCTCTGTTGCAAGTTCAATATTTACTTGTTGAAGTCTTATTGTAACTTCCTCAAATTCGCTAAGTGCCACTTCTATGCTCGATTTATATTCTTCTAAATCATTTTGTGCTTTTTCTAATTTTTTCTTTAAGTCGATTACTACCTTTTCTAATTCTGATATTTCTCTCGAACGACTTAATATGCTTGTTGTCTTTTTAAACACACTACCACCCGTCATTTGACCAGATGCATTTACGATGTCTCCCTCTAATGTTACTATTCTAAATGAATATTTATATTTTTTAGAAACCGAAACTGCTGTATCCATATTGTTTACTATAACTGTTCTACCAAGCAAATTTTGCACTACATTTTCATATTTTTTATCATAAGAAATAAGGTCAGAAGCAACTCCAAAAACTCCATCAAAGCCTTTGAGATTTTCGCTTAATTTTCCACCTTTAATCGCACTAATAGGTAGGAATGATGCTCTTCCCAAGTTGTTTTCTTTTAAATATGCAATTGCTCTTTTTGCCTCATCTTCTGTTTCTGTTACTATGTTTTGAATAGATGCACCAAGCACCATTTCTATAGCCGTTTCATACTCTGAAGGAACTTTTATCAAACTTGCAAGTGCACCATGTATGCCTGTTCCAAACGCTGCTTCTTTTTGACATTTTGATAAAACATCTTTTACTGCTTTATTATATCCTTCAAACTCTCTTTCAGTTTCAACCAAGAATTTATATCTTGATTCTTTTATATGTAGTTCTTCACTTATTTTCTTTATGTTATTTTCATGTTCTAAAGTTTTAGCATTGCACTCAGATTTCATTTTATTTAATTCTTCTAAATGCGTTGTCAATTTATTCGAATCGGCAGAAATTTTATTAAATGATACAAGTTCATCTTCTTTTATCATTCTTTCTTTATCTAGCTCATGTATGTTGTCCCTAACCTCTTCTGATATTTGATTTATTCTGCTTTTTCCAGTTTCTAAACTTGCAGTTAGATTTGTTAAGACTTGCATTTTTTCAAATTTCAAATCTATGTTGTTCATTATTTTTTCTTTCAAATCTTCAATCTTCTTTTGCTCTGTTGTCATGTTTTCTGAAAGTTTTGCATACTCTGCTTCTTTTTCATGAAGTTCTGTTTCGAATCTTTTTTTATCTTCTGCCAAGTTCAATTTTCTATTTTTTCTATCTTCTTTATCTTGTTCTAATTCTATTTTTCTTGCACTTGATTTTTCGATATCCAGTTTATAATTTTCGTATTTTTCTAAATTATGTTCTTTCTTTTCTTTGCAAACAGCAATATCCGCTTTTTGTTTTTCAATATTATTTTGAGCCTCAAATGCCTTTCCTTGTTCTTCTTCTATGTTTTTTATTAGTTCTTCTACTAAAAGTTTGATTTCTTCTTTTCTGCCTTGTAAATTTTCAAGTTTTGTTTCTTCATCTGTTATTTGATTAGTAACTTCATTTACTTGGTCCAAGATTTCATTTAATTTTTCTTTGTTTTTATTTATATTATTTATATATAATCCAACTTCTAAATACTTTAATTTTTCTCTTATATCTAAAAACTTTTTGGCTGTTTCAGCTTGATTTTCAAGTGGTCCTAATTGTTTCTCTATTTCCGAGAATATATCGTTAATTCTGGTTAGATTTTGTCTTGTGTTTTCTAATTTTTTTTCTGATTCTTCTTTACGCGTTCTATATTTTACAATACCTGCAGCTTCTTCAAAGATATGTCTTCTGTCTTCTGACTTCGTGCTCAATATTTCATCAATACGGCCTTGTCCTATGATAGAATATCCATCACGACCAATGCCTGTATCCATGAAAAGTTCAACAATATCTTTTAATCTACATGCATTTTTATTTATAAAAAATTCACTATCACCGCTTCTATAAACTCTTCTAGTAACTGTAACTTCTGAATAATCTATAGGAAGTTTTCCATCTTGGTTATCTATTGTTATATCAACCTCTGCAAAGCTTACAGATTTTCTAGCCTGTGTGCCTGCAAAAATTACATCTTCTAATTTAGATCCACGAAGTGTCTTAATACTTTGCTCACCTAGAACCCAACGCACGGCATCAGAAATATTACTTTTTCCGCTACCATTAGGTCCCATAACAACAGTAACGCCAGGTTTAAATTCAAGAGTCGTTTTATCTGCAAATGATTTGAAACCTTGCAATTCTAATTTTTTAAGATACATAATTAAAATCCTTTCATCCGTAGTAATTTACGATAATAATCATATACCATAAAACGACAAGTCGCAACATTTTTTTCTATTTTGACAAATAAAAAACTAATAGGCCAAAATGTAAAAACACTCTGGCCTATTAGCATCCTTTTAATCCTTTTGACTATCGCTTATAGTCACATTCACAAACCTAGGAATCCATATTAATACCAATCCTATCGCTATGCTTAATACCAACGTCGAAAATGCTATAACCGTTCCAATATTTGTAGCGTATTTTATAATCACACCAATTACATATACCAATGCTGATATGTCAATTAATGCGATAAAAATACCACCAACAATGTGATAGGCTATAGGCTCTTCTACGTTATTCCTGACTTGGAAAAATTCTATACATGCTTCAAATGTAAGAATAATTCCAGCAACTAAGAAAAGTGAAATTTCAGTCGCTTGCGGAATATTTTTCTCTTCCCTGATGTAAGTGAGTATGTTTAGTGCAATAAACAAACTCATTGCCCCAATAATCCTAAAAATTATCCGTTCAAACCTTTTCATACTTCCCTCCAAAAAAATTTTTGTGTTGCAAGTTAAGTTTGCCTATACATGGGATATAAAACTCTCCTTACGCATACTTATATTAACATAATTTTGTAATTTTTTCAAGTTTTTCTATACTTTTTTATTTTGTTATGCTAGAATATTATTGTAAGTCTCGAAAAAAGGATTTGATTTTATGTTTTTATTATTTATTATTTTAGCCGTTATTGTATTAACCGGCATTATTGTCGCCATTTGCACTTCAAAAAACAATAGCGACGATGATAATTAAAAGGAGGATTTTATTATGGTATGGATTATTTTAGCTATAATTGTTATTTTAGTAATTTTATTAATTAGTGTTTACAACAATCTTGTTACATCAAGAAACAAGGTACATAACGCATTTGCAAATATTGATACTCAACTTCAAAGAAGATTTGATTTAATTCCTAACTTAGTTGAAACAGTTAAAGGATATGCTTCTCATGAATCAAAAGTTCTAGAAAACGTAGCTGCAGCTCGTAGCGGATATATGAATGCAAAAACACCTGAAGAAAAGATGGAAGCTGACAACGCTTTAACAGGAACATTAAAAACTTTATTTGCAGTAGCAGAAAGCTACCCAGAATTAAAAGCTAATCAAAACTTTACAAAATTGCAAGAAGACTTGAAAGGTACTGAGGACAAAATTGCATTTTCAAGACAATTCTACAATGATGCAGTTACAATGTATAATGATAAATTGCTAGTATTCCCAAACAATATAATTGGTGGAATGTTTGGTTTTAAAGCTGAAACACTATATAAAATCGATAATGACAGCGCAAAACAAGCACCAAAGGTACAATTCTAATTTAAATTTTTTGTCACATCGTATTTTATTTAATTATTTTAAAAACAAAATAGGTGCCTCAAATATAGCTAATAGCCGTATTTGAGGCTTTTTTAAAAACATTTTCAAAATTTGTTGACAAAAATCGCTTTTATGCTTATAATGAATTGTGTTATGCACCACTAGCTCAGTTGGTAGAGCAACTGACTCTTAATCAGTGGGTCCGGGGTTCGAATCCCCGGTGGTGCACCAACGCTTAAAGCTGTAAGAATTCAAAAATTCTTACAGCTTTTTTGCGTAATAGAAAAGTCATTTTGGGTGCATAATATCTTTTGAGGTGTTTTTATGTTTAAACCAGATGCTATTTACTATGAAAATGCTATTAAGAGTTATGAATTAGGCATTTTTTTGTTAGAAAAATATAAGGATGTTCCAAAATTTTTGATTGATAATCACAATAATATTCCAGAAATGCGTAAGCAAGAAAATACCGAATTTCCAACTCTTAAAAAGCATTTAATAATTGGTGTTAGAAAGACACACAAGTATGAAGAAAACCACAAAGTTTCAGATTTTCTTGTGCCATACACATCTTCTGGTTGCACGGCTATGTGTATGTATTGCTATTTAGTTTGTAATTACAATAAATGTGCATACCTAAGGCTATTTGTTAATCGTGAACAAATGCTTGAAAAAATCATTAAAACCGCAAATAAAAGCGATAAAAATTTGTGTTTTGAGATTGGAAGCAATAGCGATTTAATACTTGAAAATACAATCACTAATAACCTTGTCTGGACAATCAAAAATTTTTCTAAATCGCCAAAAGGTACTCTTACATTTCCAACAAAGTTTGATATGGTGGACCCCATTCTAGATATTCCTGGTAAGGAGAGAGTAATTGTTAGAATGAGCGTTAATCCAGAAGAAATTATAAATAAAGTGGAATTTGGAACGTCTAGATTAAAAGATAGAATCATTGCTATAAATAAATTAAGCGAAGCAGGTTATAAAGTTGGAATTTTAATTGCTCCGATAATATTAGTTCAAAATTGGCAAGAACTCTATAAGGACCTGATTATTAATCTATCTGATGAGCTTTCTTCAAAACTGAAAGAAGATGTATTTTTTGAACTTATTTTTATGACCTACAGCTACATTCACAAAATGATAAACCACGATGCATTTCCAAATGCACCGGAGCTCTTTAATAAAGAACTTATGACAATGCGTGGCAGAGGAAAATATATGTATAAAACCAGTGTTAAAGATGATGCTAAAGAATATATGCAAAATTTACTTAATGAATATTTTCCTAATAACAAAATCTTATATATTGTTTAAATTATATAAAATAGTTAACATATAGAATATCTAAACATTCGGCATTTAAAATATATTTTGACAAAAGAGCACTAGAAAAAATATTTTCCAGTGCTCTTTTGTCAATTCACTGACGATCGTATACTTTCAAGAAACTTCTCACGTTTTTCTATTGTTTGAAATATAAGTTCAAAACACACTTCAGTTCTTGTTCTCTCCAACCATTCCAGCATCTCAATTTTAGGCAAATTGCCAATTTTTTCAGATATTTCTTTCATACTCGTGTTGCTATTAGGAAGCCCGTCAAACCCGCTTGCCGTATCAATAAAGTAAAAAAGCTTTTCGAAAAGCTCCTCTTCATATCCAGGCGGACAAATACCTTTAAACTGTACCGTTGCTAATAAAGGCTCCTTCCTTACGAACCAAAAAAGGAACATAATACTTCCTCCAAAAACTTTTTCTTTCTGCGACATATTTTATCATAATATTACATTTTTTTCAATATATTTCTTAAGTTGTTCTTAATGCTTTTATTGGATCCATTTTTGCTGCTTTATATGCAGGAAATAATCCAAAAACAACGCCTATTAGTAGTGATACTATAAGTGATATCAATATCCACTTTATAGAATAAACTGCTGGCACTAAATCTAGCTTTCCTATTATTGTTATGCCTAGACAACCTATTATTATACCTGTTATTCCACCAAGTAGCGTTATTATTAAACTTTCTATCAAAAATTGAATTAAAATATTTATTTTTCTTGCTCCGATAGCCTTTCTTATTCCTATCTCTCTTGTTCTCTCTGTAACAGAAACAATCATTATATTCATTATTCCAATTCCACCAACAACCAAAGAAATAGTTGCAATTCCGGCAAGTACTATTGAAAGTGTATCCGTGACACTACTTAATGTTTCGAGCATAGCCTGTTGACTAGTAACTCTATAATAATCTTCATTTTCATAAAGTTTATAAAGTACATTTTCAATGTTCTCTTTTAAGCTATCTACATTATTAGCATCTTTCGCTCTAACATATACTGTACTAACAGCTCCAGCTTTACTTATTCTTTGAGCCACAGTATAAGGGATAATTATTGTATCGTCTGCTGTTCCTTCTTCTCCATCTTCAGTTTGAGTTAATATTCCAACAATTTTGAAATTTTGGTTGTTGAATTTAACATATGAACCAATCGCATCGCCATCAGGAAATAATTCATTTGCAACATATGTTCCAACAACAGCAACATTTAGTGAGCCTTTAATATCAAATGATGTCAAAAATCTACCTTCTTGCACAGTTTTGTCCTGAACTGTTGCATAATTTTCACTTGTTCCAACATAATTCGTTGATATAGACGTATTTTTAGAATTCTTTATATATACATTTCCATTTAAAACCGGTGCATAATTTTCAATTTCATCTATTTTGTCTAATTCTTCTGCAACCACATCATACGTGACGTCAGATGTTCTTCTCCCCATTAAATTAACAGTTAGCATATTAGTACCTATACTTTCAATGTTACTAGTTATACTTTTGGTACTTCCTTCTGCAAAGCCAACAGCTATTATTACGGCACTTACGCCAATTATAACGCCCAGCATTGTTAAGAAAGTACGTAATTTATTAGACAAAATACTACTGATTGCCATTTTAAAGCTTAACCAAAAACTCATTTTGTACCTCCTTACATACCGGGCATACCGCCACCATTTGGCATTCCGCCTCTTCCATTTGAGCTTTCCATATTCATCGGAGCACCACCAGTCATTCCGCCAAAACCACCAAATGAATTATTACCTTTATTTTCATTTGAAGTACTAGACGTTCCTTTTACTAATTGAGGTAATATTACACTCTGACCTTTTTCCAATCCCGAAACAATCTCAATATTATCTTCGTCATATATTCCTGTTTCAACTTCTTTTTCTGTTCCATCTTCTAGCGTCACAAAATATTTATCTCCCCTTGTTGTGACAGCTTCAACTGGAATTGTCAAAATATTTTCCTTGCTTTCAATTATAATTTCGGCACTACAATTCATGCCCATTTTTATCGAATCATTTCCTTCTAATGATATTGTAACAGGATATGTCGTAACGCTATTCATCGAAGTTCCTTCAAGTGCTATTTCTGAAACAGTTCCAATTATAGGTTCTTTTTCTGTATCAGAAATAGCATCTATTGTAACTTTAACTTCTTGTCCGATTTTTACATCCAAAATATCCAATTCGTCAACATCTATTTGGAATTCAACATCATAATTGTTTACAACCTTAGCCAAACTACTCTCCGCACGCACGTAATCGCCGACTGATACATTTAAAGATGTTATAACCCCATCTATTGGCGATGTTATTGTGTAAAAGCTTATATCACTTTTTGTATCCGCCAAATCCTCATATAAATCTGAAAGATTTTCTCTAGCACTTTGATAATTTTCTTGCAAGTCATCATTTTCTAGAACCATTACCAAATCACCTTGATGCACATAGTCGCCATTTCTAACATTCAAAGTTTTTAATGTTCCTGACGATGGTGCTCTAAATTTTGTACTCTCTTTTTTAGTAAATTTAGAATTTGAATATGACTTTATAGAAAAATCATCTCTTATTATAGTTGCTATAGCTTCAACGCCTTCTACCGTATATCCTGGGTTCTTAATTGTAACTTCTACTTCTTGAAGTGGTGTTCCAATATCAGATAAACTAATCTCATCACTTACATACGTCACCTCGCCAGTAAGTGTTAAAAAGTTTCCAACTAACATTATGCTTGCATAATCTCCAACATTGATTCTAGCGTTTTCATTATAGTTAAATGAACATTTCAAAATATATACATCCTCGTCTGTAGTGTTAAAAATCACAGAGTTTTTATTTACAGTGTCCCCAACTGATAAAGTAAGATTTGAAATGTATCCATCGCTTGTCGCATAAACATTTAAATTTGAAATATCGCTCTTGTACTCACTTATAGTCTTATTTTGGCTAGAAATATTTTTCTCTATTGAACGTATCTTTGAATTCAAATCGCTATCATCTAATACAAATAAGATATCTCCTTTCGAAACCCTGTCTCCAACAGATACTTTCACTTCTTTAACATCCGCAGCAACTTCTGAAGAAATTGTTTTTGTGCTAGCAGATGATATTGTTCCAGAACCTGTTATACTTGTTGTTATATTACCTAAGCTTGCCTTTGATGTAATTGGTTTTGCAGCATATGTCTTTTTCATTCTAAATTTGTTTTCACCAAAATATCCAACTCCCACTACAACTAACAAAACTACAACCACAGCAAACATTATAATTCTTCTGTGCCTGCCAAAAAACGAACTCTTTACTAACATATTAACCTCCTATATTCAAGCCATGGAATGTAGGATTCTCTTAAAGAACTCATATACCCACTAGCCTATATTTAATGTGCTTCACCAATATAACTACTTACCTCACACATTTTCTATATCATATAAGCCTAAAGTGAATTTTTTATGGTCTATCAATGTAAAAAACGAAAAAAAGAAATGTCCATATTGTGCACAAACTGTGTATTTTATGGACATTTCCGTATTTTACTTACTCTTTTTAACTTCCTTTATGAACTTAGGTAATACAAGCATTCTCTTCCATCTTGAAGGTTGCTTTAATAATCTGTAAAACCATTCTAAATGCATTTTTATAAATATTTTAGGTGCTCTTTTTACTTCACCTGCTAAAACATCTATGCTTCCGCCACATCCGATTCCTATCTTAAAAAAGCCTTCGTTTTTATATTTATTTATTATTTTTTCTTGTTTTGGAAAGCCAACTCCTACAAGCAAAACATCTGGCTTTAGCATGCGAATTTCATCAACAATTGTCTTTTCTTCTTCATCACTAAAATATCCTGTATGTGTTCCTAAAATTTTAATATTAGGATACTTTTCTTCTACTTTTTGCTTTGCTTCTTCTGCGAAGCCAGGCTTACTTCCCCAAAAATAAAAAGAAATTGAACCGTCCTTTCCTTTCTCTAAAAGGTTACAGATTAAATCATACCCCGCGACTCTTTCTTTAAGCGGAGTTCCAAGAATATTTCCAGCTTTTATTATTCCTATTCCATCAGGTATAACAAGTTCAGCTTCATTTATAACTTTCTTAAAATCTTCATCTTCTTTAGCTTTCATAACTATTTCAGGATTTGGTGTAACAACCAAATTTCCCTTTTCTCCATTTATAAATTCCATACATCTATCTACTGCTTCTTGCATATTAACATTATCAAAATTAACTCCTAAAACACTAATTCTTTCCATATAGACCTCCTTTTTTCACCTAAATGATACCATTTTATAATTATAATTGTCAATAATTGCTCTTTTTGTTGCATTTTATGTAAATCTGTTATATAATACCTTTTGAAAAAATTCACATTATTTAAGGAGATTCTTAATGCAAAAGACTTATAAACTCACTTGCCTCGAAGACAAAGTACTCTACATTGACCAAGATGAGAATGTCGCGGAAATAGCACAGTTACGTCAAGATGAAAAATACAAATATAGTAGTTACCCTACTATGTTACTTTGTTTCACCTTGTTTTTCGATCTTGCACTAATGCTATTTTTCAAAATCAAGCAAAACCAAAATATGCTTGTTATGAGCATTTTCTTTTCGGTATTCCTTTCTCCAAATTTATTTAACTTTATCTATAAAGTTATAATGTACCACATTGGCAGTAGTAACTGGCGCACTAGTTCAAGGATGCATGCAGCGTTGCATATGGTGATAAATGCCGTTAATAAAAGACAATGTATACCGACTTTAGAAGAAGTCAAAAAATCTTCTAAGTTTCTTGACGGTTGTAAAAGCTTTCTTAAAATGCGTTCTTTGGTACTGTTTGCTTTGCTTTTTGTACTCAATTTAGTCTTTCCCACAAACTCAGTACTACTTAAGTCAGCAATATCAGTAGTGCTTGGAATTATCATTGGTTTGTGGTGGTATCGTTTTTCTTGGCTTGAGTCTCTTATACTTTTAAAACCCACAGATGAAGAGCTCAAAATAGTACTATATGCGCTTAGTAAATGTGACAAAATCGCAAAAACAGCACCTATTCATAACGAGGTTGCTGGCTAATTATTTAAAAAGATGTTTCGCTAAAATGAAACATCTTTTTGCTTGCTTAGTTTTTGCATTTTCAGCTATTCTTTTGCTTTACATTTAAAGGTAATTGATATAAAATATTTTAAGTAATAAGTGAAAGGAAAATGATATGTTAAGTATAGATTCTACATCAGTAAATTCTACAAAAGAACTTGGCAAAAAGTTCGCACAATTCTTAAAAAAAGGAGACGTTATTGTTTTAACAGGCGATTTAGGAGCTGGAAAAACGATGTTTGTTTCTGGTTTTTTAAGTTTCTATGGCAAAGAAAATGAAGCCGCAAGTCCCACATTCACAATAGTAAACGAGCACGACTTACCAAAAGGGCTTAAACTTTTTCATTTCGACGTTTATAGACTAGACTTTGAAGAAGAGTTTACCGCAATAGGTGGCGAAGAATTCTTTGATAATGGAATATGCATAATCGAATGGGGCGAAAAAATAAAAAATTTATTGCCAAAAGAATATTTAAAAATAAATATTGAAAAAGATACAACTGACAACGATTTGCGTAAAATATCTTTTATTCCCCATGGCGAAAAATATGAAAATTTAGTTAAGGAAGTGTTAAACATATGAAAATACTCGCAATAGACACATCTACAGCAAATTGCAGTGCATCAATTATCGATGAAACCAAAGTAATTGCCGATTTCAATCTAAATACAGGACTAACTCATTCACAAACTCTTGTACCAATGATTGATAGCATGTGTAAATATTCAGAAACATCTCTAAATGATATTGATGTTTTTGCATGTAGCATCGGTCCAGGTTCTTTTACAGGACTTAGAATTGGCATTGCAACGATAAAAGGATTTGCTCTTAGTTTAAATAAAAAAGTTATCGCTGTTCCAACTCTTGTTGGACTTGCATATAACATTTCATATTTTGATGGCATTATTTGTTCTGTGCTAGACGCAAGAAATGATAATGTTTATGCCGCTTTATTTAAATTTGATGGCAAGCCAAAAATGATTGAAAATTACTTCACAGATTCTGTTGACGCATTAATAGAAAATCTAAAAGAAAAAAATGAAAAAGTTATTTTTGTTGGAGATGGAGCTGTAAATTTTAGAGAAAAATTTGAAAATGCACTTGGAGAAAAAGCGTATTTTGCGCCACTACACCTAAATGAAACACTTTCAACATCAATCGCAAAAGCTGCTTTAGATAAAGCAAGTTTTGAGGAGTTTGATACTTGCGACACATTGACACCTCTTTACTTAAAAAAATCTCAAGCAGAACGAGAAGCTGAAGAAAAATCAATAAAAAAAGATTAAAATATTAATTTGGAGGTAAAATTGAATATAGAAATATCCAAACTAACTGCTGATGATTTAGAAGGTATTTATGAAGTAGAAAAAGACTCATTTCCTATTCCTTGGCCAATATCATCTTTTGAAGATGAATTAAGAAATATTTTAGCCACATATTTAGTCGCTAAAGTAGAAAATAAAGTCGTTGGCTATATAGGTATGTGGTTTGTAATGGACGAATGCCATATCACAAATATCGCAGTTATTCGGCGAATATAGAAAAAAAGGAATTGCAACAATGCTAATAAATGAGATGCTAAAATTATGCAAAACTCATTGCTCAACATATATAATGTTAGAAGTTCGAGCAAGTAATATTCCTGCTCAAAAACTTTACTCAAAATTTGATTTTACAGAAGAAGTTATTAGAAAAAATTACTATAAGAATCCTGACGGAACAAGAGAAGATGCAATTGTAATGTCACGCACATTTTAGTAAATAATAAATTTGATATACAAAGGAGAAAAAATTATGTCTAGAATTAAAGAGTTAACTTACAAAGATTTAAAGAAAGAATGTGATCCAGCTTTTTTTAAGTTTAAAACCACTCGTGAATTAGATCCATTTGATGGTGTAATCGGTCAGTCAAGAGCCATAAAAGCTATGGAGTTTGGTCTAAATATTGATATCAAAGGCTATAACATTTTTATAGAAGGTCCAACAGGAATAGGAAAAACAATTTATGCAAGAAATAAACTATCTGAAATTGCAAAAACAAAACCTGTTCCAGACGATTGGTGCTATGTATATAATTTCTCAAACAGCAATGAACCAATGGCAATAAATTTACCAGCAGGCCTTGGTCGTGAATTTACAAACGATATGAACCAATTCATTGAAACAATAAAAAATGAAATTAAATCTGCATTCAATAACCAAGATTTCGAAAAAGAAAAAGATGCTATTCAAAAAGATGTTGAAGAAAAGAAAGTTAGATTAATAGACAAATTAAATAAAGATGCTGCTAAACAAGGTTTTGAAATAAAAAATACTTCATCTGGAATATACTTTCTTCCAATGATAAATGGTAAAACTTTATCTGAAGATGAGTTCAATGCTCTAGATGAAAAAACTAAACAGGATTTCGAAGCACGTTCTGTTGCAATACAACAAGAAACTATAGAAACGATGAAAAAGATTAAAGAAATAGAAGGTAAAGCAACGGACAAAATGAATTCTTGGCAAAATAATATCGCACTATTTGCTGTAACAATACAAGTTAATGAACTTAGAAACAAATACAAAAAATTTACAAAAATTCAAACTTTCTTAAAAGAAGTACAAAAAGATATCCTAACTAATTTGAATGACTTTATAGAAGACGAAAAGCCTTCAAACCTACCAGCACAAATGCAAATGGCCAAAAATGCAAACGGTAAACCTTGGGATAAATATAAGGTAAATCTTTTTGTTGATAATTCAGAATTAAAAGGAGCACCTGTAATTCTTGATTCCAACCCTTCATTCTATAACCTATTTGGAAAATTAGAATATGAAAATTCTTTTGGAATGATGAAAACAGACTTTACTCTTATTAAACCAGGCTTAATTCACAAAGCAAACGGCGGTTATTTGGTACTACAGGTAAAAGACTTGCTTACAAACCCAATCCTTTGGGATTCTTTTAAGAGAGTTTTAAGAACAAAATTAATATATGTAGATACTTTAAAAGATTATCAGTTAAACACTGTAGCAATTGCTAGCGTAAAACCAGAGCCAATACCTGTTAATATTAAAGTGGTACTTGTTGGTCCATCAAACATATATTATCACCTATTAGAGGCTGATGAAGACTTTAGAAAATTATTCAAAGTAAAAGTTGAATTTGATGAAGAAGCTCCTAGAACAGATTCAAATATGTTTAAAATAGCACAATTTATTCATAACTTCTGTGAAAAGGAAAAAGCTCCTCACTTTAATGCTGGTGCCGTAGCAAAAGTAATTGAATATTGCTCTAGAATGGTTGAAAATCAAGCAAAGTTATCTACTCAACTTAATGATATAACAGAATTGCTTGGTGAGGCTTGTACTTGGGCAAAGATGGAAAAAGCAAAAGTTGTAACAGCAGATTACGTAAAAAAGGCTATTTCGGAGAGAATTGAAAGAATTAATAAATATGATCAAAGACTAGTAGAAATGATTCAAAATGGGACCATAATGATAGATACTGACGGTCAAAAAGTTGGTCAAATCAACGGTCTTTCTGTTATGCATATAGGTGATTATTCTTTCGGAAAACCAGCTAAAATAACAGCTAACACATATGTTGGAAAATCAGGAATTGTAAATATAGAGCGTGAAGTTGAGCTTAGTGGAACATCACATTCAAAAGGTGTCATGATACTTTCTGCATACATTGGAGAAAAATTTGCTCAAGAAAAACCACTTTCATTATCCGCAAGTCTTTGCTTTGAACAAATGTACAACGGAGTTGACGGAGATAGTGCATCTAGCACAGAGCTTTACGCATTGCTTTCTAGTTTATCAGAACTACCAATAAAACAATCCATCGCAGTTACAGGTTCTGTTAACCAAAAAGGTGAAATCCAACCTATCGGTGGCGTAACAGATAAAATAGAAGGTTTCTTTACAATCTGTAAATTACGTGGATTGACCGGTGACCAAGGAATATTGATGCCATATCAAAACATAAAGAACTTAAACCTAAACGATGAAGTAATAAAAGCTGTAAAAGATGGAACATTCCATATATATGCTATAAAGACAGTGGACGAAGGTATCGAATTACTTACTGGCGTACCTGCCGGAAAGAAAAATAAAAACGGCGAATACACAGTAGGAACTGTTAATTACCTAGTAAATGAAAAATTAAAGAAATATGCAACTAATAATGATGAAAAAAAACAATAATTTAACTACTTAAATTTTGATTTTTAAGTGCAATCAAAATATCAATTCTAACAATAACTAACTTCCCAATCATGTTAATAAAAATTTAACAAGTTTTGGGAGTTATATATAATTTTTTTGTATTTTGAAAATTTCCTTTAAATACAAAAAGAACACAACAAAATCGTAGAAAACAATTCGTTGTGTTCAAAGGCATTCGCCTAATTCGTTGTAGTGTGCCCCGCGACCCTAAGGCCGCGGAGCACGCCACACGAACCACATAATTATCATTTTTATCTAGTATACGCTACGTTTAACTAGAATACGTAGCTAAATGATTATAGTAGTCCGTGCTTAACGCCCCCTTAGCTTTCAAATCTTAGGGCACACTTTTCACGAATCAAGATATGCGTATTTTGTGCTATTGGTGATTGCACTACTTCATGATGCGTATGTTTTGCACACACACCTTAAACATAGACCAAATAGCCAGATCGCGATAGTGCCAACTTACCAATCAATAAGTCGGGTTAATAAATAAACTGTAATCCCCTATAGTTGTTATCTCCTTTCTTAGAATTGATCGTCGCCACTTGCGTAGCTATTTTGCGGAGCGTCGTTGTTTTCGATCTCAACTACGCTGCTCACGATTGTGTTGTTCATGTCGGAAGGGCCTTCGTCGTTATCGTTATCGTTGTTGTTGTTATTGTTGTTGAAACCAAAATCGTCATCCTCGACGGGATTGTTTTCGGGGTTCATGTCTGCCGGACCATCATCCTTATTGTCGCCCATATCAGCCGGACCATCGTCTTTGTTATCGCCCATATCTGCAGGACCATCATCACTGTCAAAATCATCATCATCACGATTCGGATTGTTGTCAGGATTCATGTCTGCGGGACCATCATCAAAGTCTGCATCGTCGTCACGATTAGGGTTATTGTCGGGAGTGTTGTCAGCGGGTGTCGGAACGGGAACGTAGATATACTTTGTGTCGCCAGGAACTTCAACAGTCTTGGTAGTCACGTGACCAGGGCAGTGATCCTTATCCCTTCCACAAATGAAGCAAATTTCCTTTTCGACAGTCTCAGTAACCGTCTTAGTGATAGTTTTTTCAGTTGTGTGACCAGGGCAGTGATCCTTGTCAAGACCACAGATGAAACAAAGCTTCTCCGTTTCCTTGATAACAATTGTGTTGTCCTTCTTGGTGTCGTCCTTCTTGCTGTCGTTAGCGGGCTTCGGTGCAACATAGTCGCCAGCGAGATATACGGAGTAACCGTATTCTGCATCTGCATCCTCGACGTACACGAAACTGTTGTGGAAGATTGCTGCGAAATCGCCGCCTCTACCATTCTGCTTCGTTGTGTCAACGAGTGCATAGCCATTGACATTTGCTTTACCGACATAAGCTACTCCACCACAAGCGATTGAGTAAATGCCGTAGCTACTTCCGGCCTTACCAATGATTTGGTAACCATTCCGAGCCGCCTCGAAATGATTATCCATATACTCAGGGCGATAGTCTGCACAAGAGCGAACATCTGTCGTGATGAGCTTCTTACCAGCCTGAACCAGGTAATACCATGTTCCATCAGCATTCTGACGTCTTGCAGCCTTTTCTGCATACTCGAAGTCGCAGGTCAGGTTGCCGTTTTCATCGAAAGCAAACGGGTTTGTAGCTTCCTTGAGTGCATCCTTCTGCGCCGCAATGACCTTGTCCTTTTCAGCGTTCTGATTGCTCAGAATGTTGTTTGCAGAAACAAGCTCACTGTTAGTCGCATTTGCGTCCTCAAGCTTGCTAGTGAGAGAAGCAACCATGCCTTCAAGTTCTGCTATCCTAGCATCACTCTCAGACGAAGAATCATTATTCGTGCTCGTCTTGATAACATTGAAACCACCATTGCTGGGGACTACAACATCATTTTCGACGTTCGAATTCTCTTCCTTCTTGTCCTCTACCTGCTCGATATTGGACTTTTCTTCCATCTCCCAATTGTCCCAATCAGAAGGGTCGTTGAGATTAGCACAGCCTCCAAATCCCATCATCATGGCCAGAGCCACTACGATAGTGCTGAAGAATACTGCGCTCCGCTTGGTTTTCTTCGGGTTCGTGTTGTTTTTCATGACACAATTCTCCTTTTAAATTTATTAATATTGTTGTATTGCACTAATACGCTTCCGCTCCAAAATATTGGGATGCGATACGAAAACATATCAATTACAGTTATATTCTACCACAACTTATGTAAATTTGCAACCGAATTTACTATAATTTCCTTTAATTTATGCGTTTTGCCGCTTTTTACATTTTATTCCATTGCGTAAAAGGCTTGTTTTCCACTTTCTTTATTGGACAATTTTACACTTTTTTACATAAATATTCATTTCTTTTAATACTTTTCAACTTGAATCTTATACGATTTAACAATATAATTATTTATATAGTGTTTTTATGAAAGGAAGGTTTTTATGATAATTTTACACTTTGCACTTAAAAATGAATGGGATTCTGAATCTTTGAATGGTTCTTATGGCATAAATTGCATTACTAGAAACGGCTACATTCCTTGCTTCAATGTAAGTGATATTAAAAATACTCAAATCTCATTATCTACATTAAAAGATTATATTATTCTTTGCATTGATACTAACAAATTAGAAAATACAATCAAAAACGAAATTGTGCCAATTTCGAATACTCTATGTCCTTGTATTTATGGAAATATTCCATCTAATGCCATCGTAGAAATACTTCCATATACATTTAATGATAATGACATCTTTACACCATCTGAAGAATTGCTTGATTTTGAAATAATAAATGAGATATGCTCAAAATTAAATATTCCATACAAATCGAAAAAGTATTTTCATGATGGCACAACAAGTAGAATTATTCTTTTAAATAACGAATTTATAATAAAAATGGCTGAGAAAGAACAATTGAAAGCCGAAGCTACATTTGCTAACTACTATTCAAATGTTCCATCTCTTCAAAAAATTGCTTATGCAGACCCAGAATATAAATTCTTGGTATATAACTTCATTCCTGGTGACGTTATGCATACTGTAACCGATTTTGAGGATTTGGCAAGAAATATTAAAGTCATAGTTTCTGCTTACAAGAATTTTTCGAGCGAGTTTTTTGGATATGTTGATACTCCTGTAGATTCATGGACAAAATTTTTGAAAAACGAAGTAGAACATTCTGCCGAATATTTTAGTGAGTCAAAAAACTTGCTACCTACTGTGTATGATGCAATTGAAGAATTAAACAAATATCCATTTAATAAAAAGCTTATTCATGGTGATTTTGGCACGCACAATTTTATCAAAAGAGATGAAAAGTTTATAGCTGCAATTGACCCTACTCCAATAATTGGAGATGCAACATATGATTTATTATATGCACTTGTAAGTAATGTAGACCTGCTACCATTCTTGTCTATGAATTATTTGACAAGTTATATAAAAGAGCCAAAAACAAAGATCGAAGCTTTGCTAAAAGTTGTTCTATTTTGTAGGATTTGCAAATGTGTCAAATATAACAAAGAAGCCTTAGACACTTATCTTGACTTTTGGTACAACTTATTTAAATAATACAAGAGAACCCAATTTAATGATTTTTTACTTTAATCTAAAAGCAAAACTTTAAACATAAATTTATTCTTAAATAATAGAAAGGATTTTAAAATGAAACAAAGATTTATTGAACTATTAAAAGCAACAAACAGACCTGGTATTGATAACTTATTGGACTTTTTAGATAGAACTGATTTTTATACTGCACCTGCCAGTACAAAATTTCACAACTCTTTCGAAGGTGGACTTTTAAAACATAGTTTAAATGTCTACGATGCTCTAAAAGACTTAACAAAAGGTGCATGGGGTGATGATACAATAGCAATCGTTGCATTACTGCATGATATTTGCAAAGTTAATCAATATAAAGTTGATTATAGAAACAAAAAAAATGATGAAGGAATTTGGGTAAAAGAGCCATACTATACAACTGACGATTTAATGCCTCTTGGACATGGCGAAAAATCCGTTATGATTATTTCTGAATTCATAAAATTAACTAAAGAAGAATTGTATGCAATTCGTTGGCACATGGGTGGTTATGAGCCTAAAGAAAATTATTCATATATTGCAAAAGCATACGAGAAATATCCACTTGCAGTATATACTCACATGGCCGATTTAATGGCAACATATATTACAGAAGTAAGATAGTTACTTAGCTAAATGTTTTTATAAATGCAAAACACTAATACGAGAAGTTAAACTTTTATTTCTCGTATTAGTGTTTTAAATTTTTGCAAATCACATTTTGTTTTTGGCACTCAAGTTATCTAAACATTTATCTTTAATATTAAACTCTAAATCCTGCCTTTTATATTGCTAAAGTTCCACCTGGTGTATCAAGTATCATAAATATCTTTTCTTCTTTTCCATTTTCAACATTTACATATACTATAAAGTTATTTTCGCCTATTTTTCCTTTGAACTCATACGTTGTAAGTTCTGTTTGAAAATCTGTTGGGATTATTGCTTTTCCTTCAGACAATATTTCTAATTTAGGATTTAGTTTAGCCTTTGCTTCTTCCATCGTTATTTTAGGTTCTGCGATTTTTCTTTCTCTATGAGAATTCAAGTAACTCTTCGTTTCAATTCCAACAACCGAGCCATCATCTAATGCAACTTTTACCTTAACTAAGTCTGTATAGCAAATCACTCCATTTTGAACATAAGCATAATTAATTGTAAGCATTCCATTTTCATTTGTAAAATAAGATTCTTTCATATTGTTAAAACCATGCTCTTCTAAAAACTTCAGTGCGATTTTATTTGCCTCTTCCTTACTTATTTTTTCTTCACCGATTGCTTTAGGATAATTAATCCAATAGACTCTTCCATCTCTTTCTGTTATATTTATATAGTACATTTCATCATTATTTAGAGTCACATCAAAACTATGTGAGCGAATATTTCCATCTACTATTCCATTATATTTTATATTTTTGATTTTATCTTTTGGCACATACTGATATATAACTTCTTGTGCCATTTTTTCACTATAAATTGTATTTCCAAGGCCTAATACTTTAGGACTTGTCATGTGCTCAGAAAAAGGTCCATCGTATATTAGACCCTCATAATCTTGCATGTCTTCTTCTATTTTTCCAAAACTATCTTTTGAAATATTTGAAACTTCTTGTGCGAAAATTGTTTCATCATCTTTTCTTGTTAACTCTCCCCATGATAAGCTATCACTAGACATATCTTGCATTAGCTCGCTAAGAGTCTGATTTAAGGTTTTACACTTCACATACATATTTTCGAGATTATCCAAATCAGATTGTGCAAGTTCTTTATTTTCTATAGTTTTCTTAGATAACGAATATGAATAATCGCTTAACTGATTAAAATATTTTTCTGCATTTTCTATTGTTGAATGCTTAAGTGGAATTTGTGATAAACAAGATTGAGCTAAATCCGCCTTTCTCCATATGTCAGTCAACGTTTTAGCAGAATATTCTGGTGAGCTAGATATTTGTGCTTTTGCAAGTAGTGTTTCGACATTATCAGCATACTCAACTAATTCATAAAATGCTCTTTCATAAGAGTTATTGATTGTTTGAGTTAATGTTTTATTTTGTAAATTAAAATATATAGAAATGGCAAACAATATTATAACTAAAACCATTGCCATTCTATGCCCTGTAACTCGATTTATTTTTCTATTAAAAAACTTATTCATAAAAAACCTCTTTCATAGCAAATTATTATTTACTTATATTTTTATCCAAATATAGAATAATATTCACTAATATGTTAAAATAATTAACAAAGAAAGGAATGATGTTGCACATATGAAAAATAAAAAAATAATGATATTATATGCTTCAATTGGTGGAGGACATTACAAAGCAGCTGATGCAATAAAAAACTACATAAACGAGCATTACCCAAATCACAAAGTTGAAATGATAGATGCATTAAAATATACAAATAAAGTTGTAGATAAAATAGTAATAGCTTCATATGTAAATATGGCGAGATATTCTCCAAAATTCTGGGGAGATTTATATAGTTTCAGTGAAAAACAATATTCAACAGTTACATTTAGTAATGCTGTTCAAAGATTATTATCTATAAAGTTATTTACACTGTTCGAAAAAGAAAAACCGGATATCGTAATATCTACGCATCCTTTCATAACTGAAATGGTTGCAACACTTAAGAAAAGAAATAAGATCTCTGTTAATCTAAATGTCATAATAACAGACTACGCATCACATAAATTCTGGGAACTAAAACCAGAATGCGTTAATAGATACTTTGTTGCAAATGAAGAAATGAAATATGGATTAATTAATAACAACATCGCAGAAAACAAAATATTTGTAACCGGTATACCTGTTGGACCGGCGTTTCTAAAGAAATACGATAAAAAAGAAATTTATAATCAATTCGGACTTGATGAAAATAAAAGAACTGTGCTTATTTTTGGTGGTGGCGAATACGGATTATCTAACGTCAAGTTGTTTTTAACAGGACTTCTTGCTGCAAAAGAAGATATCCAAATAGTTGCAATTGCAGGCAAAAGCAAAAAAACACAAAACATGTTTAAGAATACTACAGCTAATTCAAACAAAAAAGCTGTTATATTAGGTTACACAGATAAAGTACCTGAGCTTATGAATATTGCTGACTTCGTAATTTCTAAACCAGGCGGTCTTACAACAACAGAAATTTTAGTTAGTAACGTTCCGTTTATTATAATAAATCCTATCCCTGGACAAGAAGAAGAAAATGCAAGGTTTTTATTAAATAACGGAGCTGCTGTTAGACTTTTTGATGCCGAAAAAACAACTCCATTTCTAAATAGATTATTTGTCGACGACAAAAGAATTGAATGTATGAAAGAAATGCAAAGAAACATTGCAAAACCAAATTCAACAAAAGACATTGTTGAAAGAATTTTAAAATAAACTATTAAGTATTTTTAATTAAAATAACGGTTGATGTTTGAAGTCATATATAATATTTTTCAATTATATATAATTTTAAACACCAACCGTTTTATATTTATTCTTCTAAAATGCATTCTAATTTTATCTTAACTTTTTCCTCAAACATTTTATAAAACACATCTGTAAATATAGCAGTCACTAGAGAAACAATATTGCCGAAATTTTTGAATTTACATGATATATAGTATAAATTATCGCCTACGAGTTTAACTCTTATATTATTGGCATATAATTCGTTTAAAAC
This sequence comes from uncultured Clostridia bacterium, assembly GCA_934149405.1. Lineage (GTDB taxonomy): Bacteria > Bacillota > Clostridia > TANB77 > UBA1234 > UBA1234. Next base: position 237,566 of record CAKPEV010000001.1, read on the forward strand.
GAGTGTTTCTAAATCTTCATTATAAATTTCTGTTAGTAGTTCATCTTCTTTTCTTCCAAACTTAATTGCAATCCTTCCTAATGGTGATAAAACATATTGTTTGTTTTCAAATTTAGATTTTGCCTTTAAAACTAACTCCTGCATTATTGCATCTAAATTCAAGTATGATATTTTTATTTCAGACTCATTATCACTGCCCACTTCCATACTCTCATAATAGCTATTTTCATTTATCATTTTGCACATTTTAACCAAGTTAAACTTTTTTATATACTCTTTTAAATACCTTCCAAATTCATATATAAAATTTCCTATAATAACATTATTAAGTTCATTATCATCTTCAACTAGTTTTTGATTAGTATATTTTTCAATATAATAATTAGTACTTCCAACATTAACATTGTTAGTCAAAATTTTTATATAAATTGGAATATCGTATATATTTCTTATATCTATATTTTTCTCATTACACCATTTAAAAAACTGAAATGAATTTAAAGAAAATTTAACTGGTTTCGCTTTAGAAATCAGGTCTGCAATAAGATTCAAACTTACCTTATTAATTCTAATAACATAAGTCTTTTTTTCATCCGAAGTTATATAAATTCTTGAAAATTTTTCATTCACACACAAGCTTACATATTCACTTTTCTCGATATTTTTCACTTGCTCTTCAAAGTCTTGGTCATCGTTTATATAAATAACTTCATTATCTACTTTTATGTCGAACTTCAAATTTATAAACTCTTTCAAAAAAATCTCATACTCATCCGGATTTTCTATTGCCTCAAATTCCTTTTCTATTGTCTTTGTACCACTCAGTTTTCCAGACAAAAATGCAACTTTATTTTCTACCATATTTTCCTCCAACTATGCCTAATATACTAGTAATGGGACGATTATTATTTCGCCCCATTACTCATTTGTAAAATCTACTTTTTCTTTTTTTCTTGCTGATCGCCCATGAAGTGATCGTTTTCAATCTTATCTCTTATTTTCTTTCTTTCTTCAATATACTCATTAGCAGATGTAAAGAGATTTGTCTTTTCATTAAGCTTCTTATATGTACTCTCCCTTTCAATGTCTGACTTATTAAGAAGGTGGATTACATATTGATCTAGAAGACTCGAACTACCATCTCCGCCTTTGCTAAATGGACTCAAATCATTTAACAAATCATTAATTGCCATTATTTTTTGTGCATAAATTTCATTCTTAGTATATCCATCATATGTCTTAGTTTCAGTATCAAGATGATTTTCAAGTATATCAACTTTTCTGTTTGCTAAAATATCAAGTGCAACTTGCGAACCTGCTTCACTAACAGCATTCTTTCTTGCCTCAAACACACTGTCTATCATTTGCTCTAGAGCAACATCATCGTCCATATCTTTTATTATTTCGTGAGAAGAAAGCTCATCATCATAGAAGCCATCACGTGGATTTTCTTCATAATCTTCGACTATACTTTCTGCCAATTCAACCAATTCCATAGATTCTTCACTATTTTGTGAATATTCAGCTTCAATTTGATTTTTCTCGGTATTAAAATCATTACCAAGAACAAATTCAGCAACATCATTCAACTTCTCATCACTAATATTTTGATCAATATCATTTAAAGCTTCTTGTATTTTTTCTTTACTATATCCTTCAATATTTCTATCTTTTAACACAAGTAGGTTGTTTATGAAACCATTGTAATCTTCTATTTCGCTTTCTGTTAACCCTTTTTGTTTTAAGTAATCGCTTACTCTTTGTATATCACGTGCCCTGCCTTCTCTTCTTGATCTTGCAATACTCTTAGCCGTAGCATGTGATAAAGTATCAATATCAAGTTCTTCACTATACAAATCATCTACAAGTTGTCTTGCAACTTCATTATCGTCTGCATGAGTTCTAATTTCATTCAAAGCATTTAAAATTTCTTTTTGTGAATACACTCCAGAGCCTCTTTGCTTTAGTATGTATAAGCTTCTTGCAAGATTTTTTATCTCTATCTTTTGCTCATCGCCAAGTGAAGAATCATTTTCTGTGTACATATTGGCTACGTTGTCTACATATTCGTTCACTTTCCTATCATTCCTTGAAGTGCCATTTCCATACTTAGTACGTGCCTCTTCCTTATTTATTGCATCGATTGTTCTTTGTACTTCATTGCCCAATCCTGTTTTAGATATATTATTCGTAGCTCCATGAAGTTTCTCTGTGAAGTATACATTCGTCTTTTGAGCAATTTGTTTCTCATTATCTGATGGGAATATCATTGCCATTCTTGCTGTTATTTCTTTTTCAACCTCAAAAGAATTTCTTCCTTCTGCTGTCATTCTGTTATAGCATAAATCCAATGATGCCAAAGCCTGGAACTGTCCTGCAGAAATATATGATGATTTGAAAGCCTCGTTGTTTGGATCTTCAACAGCAAGTTTTTTAAGTAATGCTTCTGCTGCCGCCATTTCTTCTAAGCTGTGCGTCTTCGGATTATTAAGTATTGCTACCGCATTAAAAGCAGCCGTCTTCTTTCTATACTCTTGAAGTTCGTTAGGCGATGCATTGCTAGGTGGTGGCGTCGGTGCGCCTTCCAATCTTAAACCTATGTTAGGTGCCTGCATACTAGTCGCTCTGTCATCGAAATTTTCAAGTTTCTTACTAAATGCTCCTATATTTTTTATTCCTCTTGAAAATCTTCTTGGCATTGATTTTTCACCAAAAGTATACCTACCAGCAGTTTGTATAGCACTTTCTGCCAACTTCAATTTCGAATACGTTGCAGCGGCACTACTTGCTAACGACTTCATTGTTCCAGCCTTAGATTCTTGTCCAAATATCTTTCTGATTATTTCTTCACCTTTAAATAAGAAAGTAATACCAACAATTATTAAAATAAAATCATACTCAAGTCCTGTTGAAGTACCAACAACAGTAGTTGGGTCAGTACCCAGTTTAGTAGAACCATTAATCAATTTATTTCCCGTTGTAAATGTTCCAGAAGATGCATATACAGTTGCACAAACAAAAACATATACAATTGCATGGAACGTCTGTACAAAAACGTTTATCATATATTCTTTTAGCCATGTGTTTAAAGCTTGTGATTTTCCATCAGCAATCTTATCAATTGCGTAAGATAATGCAACTAGTGGAAAAATTATTATCAAATATGCAATAATAAACAATCTTTTATAGTAATGAAAAATAAGCACTAGTAATTGCCAAGTTGCAATCAAAAATGCAAATGACAAAGTAACTTTTTCTGTTTGATAAGCTGCAAATCCAAGCTGAGACATATAATCGTTGCCATTACCCCAATCTATTTCATCATCTATTGATGTTTTATCATAGATATTTGAAATGTCCACCATCGGTGCCGATGTTGTAGACGTAAATCCCTTGTTAGCTTCTATTGTTTTTACCATTGCTTCATTTATTTTAATAATATATTTCATAGCATATGGGAATAATAACAATATTCCTATTCCAACAACCCAATTCATAAACAACTCTTTATAGTTTGCCTTCCTTTCGGCTGTTGCTCCTAATATGATTCTAATTCCCATATAAACTAGTATTGCCATGTATCCCATAAGTGCTATCTTTTGGAAAATTCCATACCACTTATTTACTACAGAATTAAGTCCACCAACATTATTGTTGCCATATATAAGTGACGATGCCATTTCTGCACCAACTTCTGATTCAGATTCGAAGTAAGAAATATTAGTTTCTGCATACTTATTAAAAACCAAGTCATCAATTGTAATTGTTTTGCCAAGTGCCGTAGATATTAAAAAGTGCAAACCATTTGCAAGACTATAAAGTAAATTAGCAATCATAGCTTCAAGGTCTTCTAGGAAACTTTCCTTTACTTCTTTAAGAAGCAAATACCTTGGAACTTTATAAACTGTACCCTTGACTAAATATACTTGCTCTGAGAGTTGATTTGCAACTATACCACTAAGTGTTAAATCAAGTTTTCTTCTCTTTGATGGGTATTTTGTCTCTCCATCTTTATCTAGGTAATAAATATACAGATTCGATCTAAGATTTGTCTTGTCAGTCACTCTGTTATATAGGGTATTAAGCGTTTCATCTATCGCACTAGTAGTCGCACTTTGCGTCGCATAAGGAATGTACCAGCATGTCCTTTCCGGTACATAATCTCTTAATGTCAGCTCTTCAACCAAATCTCCAATTGGTGTATCTGCTGTTATATCACGTATTATTTGTTCAAGCGTCGTTGCGCCTGGTATATTTGAAATAACCAAGTTAAGTCCAAACAGCAAAGCATTGCCAATTTTTTCTAGAGCCCTCTTATCATCTTCCTTTGCATACGCAATATTATAAGTTGCCTTGCCACGTATTGTAGGAGGAACAGCTACTTCAAAAAGTGTTATCATTGCTATAAGAATAACTAATATTCTACTTAAAAACTTTTTCATAACTTTTCCTCCTCTCCTATATGTTATTTGAATTATTGTTACCAGACATTCTAGCTTTTCTCTCTGCAAATGATTCTCCTTCAAGCTTAGTTTTATTTGCTAATTCTGATAATCTTTGTTTGTAATCCTGAGTTGATGCCGGTACATACTCTTCGGTATTTTCGTTAGCAGGTCCTTTAACCGTCTTTTTAATAAAGTCAATTCCTTTTTCTCCATACTCTATGCCCTTATTTCTAACATTTATAACATTTTGAACTGTTCCTTCAGTAAGGTCAGAACCGACTGTATAACTGGTTAATACTTTTTCCGGCATAGTTGCAATAAGATCTTTTTTACCATCTGCAGACATACCTAAAATAGTACTACCAATTGCAGCTCCTCCTAATGTAGAGACTACAGCCTCTGTTATAGTGTCAGCAGATGTAACAACTGCTCCTATTGTTTCTTGTTTCTTTTCTTTTTTAAATTTATCGTAATCTGTATCTAATTTATTAATCTCTCTTTCGTATCTACTTCTTTCAATTGCCTCTCTGTACCTTTGTTGCTCAATCGAAGATGTAATCTGAGAATCATCGTTGCCGTTACTCTTAAGATATTTTACATTTACACCTTCTCTTAAATCATCCACGTTATAATTTAATCTGCTTCGTATAAAATCAGACATTGCATTTTCTTTTACATATGTTTTACACTCTTCTATTATTGTTCTATCGTTATTTACCGAATCAGGATTATTAAGAATCTTAACTCTTAGCATCATCTCATACGATTCCGGACTGCATCCTGCATAATCCTCCATTATTCTGGCAAATTTTTTCTCTTCCTGTGTACCATTTCTATATTTTTGAATCAAACTCTCTAGTTCTTTTGCATTAGCTAGTAACTCTTTAGCTGTATACTCGCCAGAACTTGCAGTTTTCTTCATCTCCGCAATTTCTTTTAGTCTTAACATATCGCTTTGCAATTCATCAGCGTTATATTTAGCTCCTTTTATAGCATCTGCTATATCTTTGTGACCAATAGAACTTTCATTTTTGTAATCATCTGTCAACGTTTTTATAGTTTCAGTCTCCATTATTATTTCATCTATAGTGTAATGTCCTGAAGCCATATTATTTATTGCATTTACTGAATCTTTTAATATTTCAACATCTGCATCAACATTTTTCTGCTCTCTAACAATCCTTTCACTATTAGAAAGATTTGAAACAGTTCCCTTTGATGTCATTTCAATATTGTTTATTATATTTTGTAAATCATCTGCATTACCATTGGCTCCAGCTATAGTAGCTCCCGGATTTTGTCTACTACTAGATGTTCCTCTCGCAACTGGGGCTTGTTTACCACTCAAAACATTATTTATATTACTTGTATTTCCTATGTTAGTTGTATTATTTTCTTTTCCATTGTTGTCGTATTTTCTAGATAATAAACTTTGTTTTCTTTGTGAATATTTCTTCTTGCTAGTTCTTGACGAATTCTGTGCATTTGCAATTGCCTCTTTTATTGCTACTTCCCTTTCTCTCTTTGTCATTGCTCCATTACTTACAGAAGTATTAATCTTTGATTTTTGAGGTATTGCACTAGCATAACTTGTTGTCGTAGTGCTTGAACTTGTTGCGGTTTGTGTAGTCGCTCCACCACCATATTTTACTGTGTTCGCAACAGTTGCATTTGAAAATCCTTTTAAAGTTCTTCTTGCTGTCATATTCTTAGTAGTAAGATTAGCACTCTTATTAACTACAACCTTTCCTTTACCAACTCCTGAAGTAACTCCATTTCTATCTACAACATTCTCATATATTTTCTTTTCTTCTTGTTTTATGGTCTTAGGTATAGTAGGTTGACCCGCTTTATACATAGCAGTTCTAGCATTTCTTTTTCTTCTTCTTTGCTCTCTTAATTTTTGCTTTTCAGTTTCAGTCATAGGAATCTTTTTATTAGTGCCTACCTGTGACATGTTCCTGTTTCTTGTGGCTTCAAATACCGTACTTGCATCAGATAAATTATTTTCTGCACGATTTCTTTTTGCTGCGCCTCTGCCTCTCGCACCATTTCTCGCTCTTCTATTTGTCCAATAATCGTTATCTGCAACTCTTGTTTTTCCTCCACTAACTCTTTGCGATTTATCTTCTTTAAATTTAATCTCTGAATATGATGCCATTTCTTTCAATTCTTTTTCCGAAATAGCTAGTTTTTTCAACATCTTTTGACTTTCCGGAGTCAAATTACCATTTTTATCTCTCTTTAAACTAGCAAGTAACAAACTTACATTTTGAGTGAAATTAACATCCACTCCTGTAGTCATCATAGCGTTAATCATTGCATTTTGCTTTAATAATTCCTCAAGTGCAGATGCCTCCTCATTTGTTAATCCTTGTGTTGCCTCATCTAGTGCGCTCTGAACATTTGAGTTTCCTGTTTGATTTCTATATGCTATTAATTTATCTAGTGCATCTTGGAACTCTTCAGCAGTCGAATTCTTTTTCTTCAATGCAATATCCATTGCGTTTTTAATATCGTCTTTAATTTCTTGCTGACTTCTATCTGCAAGTATTACAGGAGGTTGTTTTGGAACAGGGATATTACCTAGTGCTATTCTATTTGATTGCTCTTCAGCTCTATTTGCCCTCATCTCCCAAGATTTATCGTTAACCTTTTGGAAACTATTAAAAATTCTTCTTGCATAGCTTTTACTTCCAAAAGTCTTTTGTCCAACACTTTTAATTCCTGAAGCCACGGTTTTAGCAACCGCTACTTGTCCTAAACTTGCGCCAATGCCTTTTACCGTTCCTTGTGAACCACCTAATGAGAATATTGCACGTAAAATATCATCTCCCTTTGAAATAAATGATATCGCAATAAGCATAACTAACCAATATTCTTTTGGATTATCTCCAAGACAAGATACAACAGACATTATAAGTACGTATGCTATTGCGTGGAATGATTGTACAAATATATTCAATAAATACTCTTTAAGCCAGTTATCAAAAGCTTGTGATTTACCATCTCCCACTTTATCGATTGCATATGAAATCATTACAAGTGGGAATATAGCAATCAAAAACATAACAACAAGGACTCTTTTAAAATAAACAACCAAAAATCCTATCATTTGTAGGAACATTACAAACCAACAAACAACATATACTACCCAACCTTTTTCAAGCGCCATAGAATACATATATGCCATATAATCTGTGTCTTTATTACCAATAAGCCATGCTGTTGTGGCATCTATTAATTTAGTAAATCCTTTCATGCCTTCATTTGAAATTACCTCTTCCATTTCAGAGTCATTCACATTTTTGCCATTTAATTCAGTCGCTATAAATCTATTTCTATTTTCGCCAACAAACGAAACAAAAGAGTTGTTAATATGTATTGCGTATTTCATTACAAAAGGAAACACAAATAACATCACAACACCTTGTAGCCAATACACCATCAGCTCTTTGTGTCTAGAACCCTTTTCAGCAGTTGAGCCAAGAAGAATTCTTATTCCCATATATACTAATATAATTAAATAAATTAAAATTGCTATTCCTCTAAATGCTTCAAAAAACTTATTTAATATTGGCCTTATATTTCCACTTTCCAAGAAGTCATTTTGACCATACAGCTTAACATCACTATCAAAAAAAGATAATTTGGTATTCGAATACTCATTGAATATAGCTTTATCTATAGAAAAAGGTTGACCTATAACAAGTCTTACTAAAAGGTAAACTGATGTTCCAAGCGTTAAAAGTAATCCACAAATTATACGTTCAAAAGCAGATGCTGTATCATCGTCACTTTCTTTTGTCGCACTGGAACTATTAGGATCCGCATTATCGGCAAATACTACATTTGTAGGCAATATGCCATTTATAGTTATCATAAACACTGCTACAAATATTATTAGTCTCATCCAAAAACTTTTTTTCATATTGCCCACCTCCTTTTCTTATTCTTCATCGTCTTCATTTATACTCCAATTTTCACTTTCTTGCCACTTATAGTCTGTATGTTTCTTTTGTGTTTCCAATGCCGCTTTGTATTTTGCTATATTTTCTGCATATTTTCCATTTGTTACAGGCTCTCCTCTGTAGCTTCCTTCACCGTAATTATCATATTGAGTTGTACTAGTTCCGCTACCTCCATCTGTCGCTATTTGAGTTGTAACATCTTTTAACCTGTTTTCTGCATTCACATTATCTGGAGTTTGCTTTTTAGCTGCCGCTTCTTTCTTTTGTTCCTCGGCAATTCTCTTCTCACGTGCCTTTGCATCATCAGACAAACCGCTACTATCAAGTTTCCTTAATCCTCCAATCGCTGCATCAGCACTACTTAAAGTGCCTTCACTTCCTGTTGCAAGAGCAGTAGAAACAGCTAAACCTACTTGACCTAAATTATTAACGCTTCTCGCTATCATCCTTGCCCTAGTAAAAGTTCTTCTCCTTTTAATGGCTTTCTTTCTCTTTTCTGCTTTCTTTTTATCTTCTTCTTCTTCTCGCTTTTTCTTTTCTTCTAATAACTTTTTGCCCTCTTCTGATTTTTCTCCGTATTTTTTCTTTATATCATTTTCTTCTTCTTTTCTCTTTGTTGCTGCCTTCTTATCTTCTTTAGCATTTTTCTTTTCTTTTTCCGCCTCTTTATTTCTATTTCTATCATCTAGTGCTGCAATATCTTTTCCTGTCCTTAAAATCCCAGCTGTAGCAGAAAGCGCTCCCAAAGCTAAAGTATCTGTTGATTTCGCATAATCTCCAAGACCTTTTAAAGTTGCCTGACCTTTTAAACCAATCAAATTTTTAAATATTGGTTCTGCTGATATCATCGCCCATGTAGCAATTGCAAACAATAACCAGTTATCGCCATCTGCAAGGAATACTGTATATCCTAGCTCCACTATCGTTACATACAATATAGCATGTACTGCCTGGATAAACACATTTATCAAATATTCTTGAATCCAATTTTTAAAGACTGTACCCTTTGTTCCTTGTGTCTTTTCAAATGCATATGCAATAGTAACTAATGGAAATACAGAAACTAAAATTGCTATCATAAATAATCTCTTATAATATAATATTAGTAATAAAATTACTTGGAATATTAACATTAACCATACTAATACATATATAAATTTGCTTGTTTTACCAGCTCTTGCTCTCATAATTCCCATTAAATCTGCATCACTATCTTCTGCTCTTTCAATAGCTTTTTCAATTCCATATACCTGTTCTTGCTTCTTATTTTGTTCTTCAATATATTTGTCTCTTTCAGCTTCATAATACTTTACCCAAGCCTCTTGCTCATATATATTAACAATTGTTGGATCTATCACAGACGCATACGCAATATCTTTTATGCCATCTTGCAAGAAATGTGTATACCACATTTTGCCGTCATCCCATTTGTTCATTGGCTCACCATATATTGTCTTATCAGCCTCTGTTCCATCAGGGTAACAAACCATAAATTTTTCCGCATAGTCTCTCACAATACTTTCGAAACCGTCTGCTATAGAACTATCAAATTGTTTGGTTTCTTCATTAAAGTAACTTTTATCTTTAAAATAATCCTCTGCCATTACTACTAATTCATTATAAATCTGATTAACAGTCATGGTTACTCCATCTTTTCTAAACTGATAATCTGTTCCCGCTGTATACAATTCTTTTAAATCATTAAGACTCTTCTTAACAGCCTCTTCATATTCTTTCTTGTTTTCTTTATATTCATTAAGCTTTTTTAATGCTTCTTCATATCCTTCATCAAATGCATCTATATAACTGTCAAGGTTTTCAATTTGCTTTAATAAATCTTCTTTTGCATTTGTAAGTCTATCAACTATACTTGTCATTGAATCTTCGCCGTCTTGTTTGCCACCCATATTTTTGTATTGATCCTCGAAAGTATAATATGCATATACTGAATACTTGCTGTTCGTCCTAACAATGTCCACTAAAACATCGTTAATTTTTATAACATATTTAAACAGGAATGGCAGAAAGAATAACATCAATAAACCTGTAAGCCATCCTTCAATCATAGGTCTAATTTTCCTTTGTTCCGGGGTTCCAGTTGATATCACTGCTTTTATACCAACATAAACTAACAAAATAATATATACTGCAATTGCCCAAGCTTTAAATGCATTAAACCAAAACCTCACTACTTTTTTAGCGTATACATTAGTTGAACCAACATCTCCCCACAAATCTACAATTGTTTTTGGGTATTCATTGAAAATCAAAGAATCTATTGTCACAAACATAGAAATTTCTTTATCTCCAGTTGAAGACGAAGTGTTTGATTTTCCTATTTGGGTTAATGACACCATTGCATCTCCAAAAGCTAAGAATATCTTCGATAAAACTTTTTCAACAAACGGTGGCTCTTCATCTTCTGAGTTACCTATTTCAGAACGTGTTGTATTAAAGCAATACAAAATTTCAACAGGGCCAGCTCCATTTATCGCATATTTTATCGAATCATCCATGCTTTGCAATTCATTTTGACTCACAAATTTAAATCTTCCAATACCAAGCAAACTTATCTTTGCTTTTCTAGTAATTTGCTCTTGCGTTATTGTATAAATATCATTAAATGGTTCATCTGACACCGCAAATACATACGATGTTGAATATGTAGAGACATTCGCCCCCAAAACATTATCCACTCTTATAAATCCATTGGCAAGTGAAAATTTATGTTTTGCTATTTGTTCACCATCTAGCTTGATTGTTTCTGTTGCATTTATAGTATAAAACGGTGCTTGTATCTCTTCTTTCAAGTCATTAACACTATCTTTCAAAACATTTTCTGCACTATTTTCTTCTAAATTTAGTTTACTTTGAATTATTGTTTTAGCACCCGCTTGAAAGTAATTCAACCCACTTGATGACGCAACTTGCAAATCAGCCTCCGATGTTCCCATAAGTGTGAATCTAACTCTGTGTTTATCAGAATTATGTTCAACCATATAGTTTGCTGACTTCACTTTAGAGTTACTCTTGCTAAATTTGAAATAAAAATCTTTATATGATTCCTTGTCAATTTCTTTTGCATTTTCATCCGCATAATAAACATCAATTATTCCATCGCCTAAAGATAAAATAAATGGTTTTTCTTCTGTGCCGTCTTGTGTATCACTTCTTCTAACTTCTGACTTAGCGTAAGAAATGGTAGACATAGTACAAAAGATTACTATCATGCATACCAAACTTCTCAATTTATTCATACTATATCCCCCCTTTTCTTCGTTAATTCTTTGTAACTTTTTCAATATAATTAAAGAATGCTTCTTCGCCGGCATTTCCTCCTTTTACGGCAGCTTTCTTAGCATACGCTGCCAATGCCTCTCTGTATATATCTTGCTTCGTCAACCCTTTGGCTGCAATAGCATTTTCGTCAATATTATCAATAGCCGGAACATTAAATTTCCCATCTATCTTATCTATGCCAAAATCTTTATCCATTCTTCCACTTGAAATTTTATTAGCTAGCATTGCTCCAGAAACTCTTCTTTCTGCTAGATTAACACCTTTCACAAGCGGTGTAGCAAAAGTTTTACCTAGAGACTTGCCCGCACTAGCAGCACCTAAAATCTTGTCCGGTCCAATATCTCCAGTTGCCATTGTTTTTGATGTTTCCATAACCGCACCGGTTGCCCCAGCAGCAAAGCTTACAGCTTTTGCAGCAGCTCCGCCATTTAATCTTCGTTTCATTGCCTCAATTAATGCTTTATCTCGAGCATTTTTTGAATCATTTGAGTCCTTTACTCCTTCCGGCTCATTTTCCTCGCCAGTATATTCTCCATGCGATCCACTAGTATCGCCTCTTTCAGTTTTAGCTTTTTGCGTAGCTTGTGCAGCCTTTTCATTATTTTCTTTTGCTTTTGTAGTTGCTGCCACTCTCTTAGTAGCTGCTGTATTTTCTTTGTTATCCGTGGATGAACCCGTTTTTACATCGCCACCTCCAAAAACGCCTTTAGCTTTGCCTCCCATTGCCATTATCATAGCTCCCGTTGCAGCTAAATCTCCGATTGTATTGGCTTGCGATTGTATACCAAAAATTCCTCTTAGTATTTTTTCACCTTCAAATAGGAATAAAACGCACAAAAACATAAATATGAAATTGCCACCTGATGAATCTATGTACGACTTAATTCCTCCACCAGTAATTAACACGTACACAATTGCGTGGAATGTTTGAACTACAACATTCACCAAGAACTCTTTAAACCATAAGCCAAACGATTGACTTTTTCCATCTCCAATTTTATCAATAACATACGACATTGCAACAAGAGGAAAAATAACAATTAAAAATGCCATCATAAAAGCTCTCTTATAATACATTATTAATATAACTAAGGTTTGTCCAATAAGTACATCATACACTAATGCCAAAGCTATATTTGCATTAGTCTTTTTGTTACCTGAACCGCCATCTTTAACTCCAATTGCAACATTTCTAGTAAATGTAATAATGTCTTTTGAATTTCCTAAGTGTTTAGAGAATTCCGGTTTTCCATACTCAAAAGCAACATCCAAGAAACCTAGTTGTCCAAGATCGCCTCCTGTTCCTTCTTGTTGCGTAAATCCAAAGCTAGTGGAAACATTTGCAATCATATTAGTCAGTGCGTCATTTAATTTTATAATATATTTCATTACATATGGAAACATAAACAAAATAACTATTCCAATAACCCAAGTCATTGTTAACTCTTTGTACCTTGCTCTCTTTTCACCAGTGCTAGAAAGCATAATAGCGATTCCCATATAGACTAGTACAATCATATAAACCATTATAGCGATTCTATTAAATACTTTATACCATTTTTGAACAGGAATCGCCATATAATTTTTTATAGGAGTAGAAATTTCAGTTGCATTGGAATTAGTGTAATTCCAATAGTCAATACTAACTTTATCTACTTTATTAAAGACCAATTTGTCTATTGTAACAACTTCTCCCGTGGCTCGCGCCATGATATGTACAATGCCATCACCAAAAGATACTATTATTTTTGAGATTTCAGCCAAAACTTTGTCGAATAATTCCAAAAACGCGTTTTTAATACCATTTTTTATATCATCAATTAAACCTGCATGAACACTTGTTGTAAAAGAGAAAAACATAAAAAAGCACAACGCAAATGAAACTATTCTAATAAAAGTTTTGTTATTAAAAATCTTAAACACAATGTTTTCCTCCTTTCACAATTTTATATACCACTTTTTATTTAAACATTCCCTTAATATGTTTACCGTGTTGTTTAATTCCTTTACCAAATCCTTTAATCTCACCTTCAACTCCGGCTGCATCATTAATTGAAGCCGCATTAGCTTTTATAATCTTCTTTAGTATTTTCTCTGCTTCAAATATAAAGTTAATAGCTATTATCAATATTATCCAATTCATTCTTTCCACGCCACCATTAACTATACCATTTTGAACATTTGCCATTACAACTCCACCTATCATGCCATAAGACACTGCATGCACACTTTGAATAAATACATTTAAGAAAAACTCCATGCACCACGTTGAAAATCCAGTGCCTTTACCAGTAACAGTAGTACTTATTATATAAACCGTAAGCATTATCGGAAAAATTGCTATCAAAAAAGCTATCATCAAATACCTTTTCGCATACATATATGTAAGTACTAATAACTGCCAAAGCATTATTAACCACAAAACAACATAAATAAGTTTTCCTGTTATACCTGCCATTGCTCTCATAATTCTCATGACATCACCACGTTGTTTGTATTTATCAAGTTGCTTTATATAAGCATATGTCGCTGAACTACTACCTAAAGAATATATATAGTCACTTTTTGAAATATATTCTGGACTTCTTTCTTCAAATACTTGATCGTATTGAACGTCCGAAATTTTTCCTATATAGCTACCAACTATTTCTTCATATGGATTATTGTTTGTGAATGTTTTTCTAATCTCACCGATTAAGGCCTCGTTTAGCGTAAATGCATATCTCATTACATATGGAAATAAAAATAATATCGCAATGCCTGTGCCCCATTTCACAGCCAATTCTTTTCCAGCAGCTTTCGCACCAGGCATTCCAAGAATAATCTTGATTCCGACCACAACCAACATCATTAAATAAACTACAATAGATATACTGTTAAAAATTTTATACCAATTATTTATTGTATCGCACACGACTTTTGTTGCATCAGGTACCAAGCCTTTATTGTTATATTTAAAGAAATTAGCATCCAAAGAAATAACTTTATTAAATATAATTCTGTCTATCGTAAGCTCATCTTTAAATAAAAATGTCATATAGTCTTGAATAATATCTCCAAACGATAATAACAACTCACTTATCGTCATTTCAAAAGGATTATTGGTTTGCAATATTCGAAGTCTATCATCTAATTCTTCCTTTGTAAGTGTATTATTTTCATCAGCCATGCATAAATTGCAAAAAGAAAAAAGTGTAGAAAACAAAACTATTAATATTAAAATTCTTGATATCAATTTGTTTTTCATTCGTTACACTCCTTTCTTTTTACTTTTTATATGTCTAACTTACGGATAATTAACTATCCGTAAGTTAGCTCGATTTTATTTAATTTTCTTGTTGTTCAACAAGTTTATTTACGTTTGTCTCTATGAATGCGAATTCTCTTTGTGTTGGTCTTATTTCTAATATTGCTGTATCATTTCCAACCTTTAATAATCCTTCACCTCTACTTGCAGTTAGCAAATAACTTGCCTCACCTTCTGTTAGTTTAAATACCTCTTTCAAATACTCTATCTCAGATTTGTCTTGTGCCAAGAATAATTTAGTATCAGAAGATGTCAAAACTGCTTGTGCCTCTTTACATTCGTAGAAGTCTTGGAACTTTTGAGAAATAACAGCAAGAGAAACATTTCTTTTTCTGGCACGTCTCGCCATTGTGTTCAAGAAATCAACTGCTTCTGGATAAGGAAGCAACATCCATGCTTCATCAACAAGCACTCTTTTCTTCTTAGCTCTTGACTTATCTTCACTGTTCTTTTTAACATATTTTTCCCAAATCCAAGAAAGCAATATTTGTTGTGCAAGTGGTCTTGCAAATCTTTCTTCCAATTGTGATATATCCAAATTGATAAACGTACAACCTTCTAACAATTCAAATGTAGATTGTCCATCAAAATACGCCATCTGTCCATCATATTCACGAACATATTGTTTCATAACTTTTATCAAATAGCTAAAGTGGAATTGATAGTCTATATTATCATTTTCTTCAGCTTTTCTTAGCAATCTTCTGTACCAAGTACCTATTGTTGGCATCTCTTTTCTTTGTCTTGCAAGCCTATTACCAAGCTCTATTTGATCATCATCATATAAACTATTTGGATTATTGGTTATTCCGTAAGCTTGATACTCTTCACCAACAACCTCAGCAATAATCTGTTTAGTAATTTCATTAACTTCTTCTGAACGTGTACTACCCCTAGCCATTGTTACTAAAACGTTTGTAACGTCCTCAACTTTATTTTCAACATTTAGTACTGTTCTTTCCTTACCTGTAATCTCATCCTTAACAATTTCCGGCTCAATATCAAATATGTTTATTATGGTTTTTGAACTTGGACTTATAACAACGTTAACGCCGCCCAAGCTTTCTGCAACAATTCCATACTCACCTTCAGCATCAAGTGCTAAACTTTCAATTCCCATAAGAACTGAAGAACGTGCAGTAATAGTTTTTATTGTAACACCTTTACCAGCACCAGACTTACCGAAAATAACCATGTTGTAGTTCGTAAGTGATGAATGGAAATTATCATACAAAATTGGTAATCCTGTTTGCTTATCAAATCCAAGAGGAATACCTGTTGAATGTCCTATCTCTGATGTTATAAATGGAAATACAGTACCCATTGAATTTCTATCAAAAGTATGTTTCTTTTGCAAATAGTTTCTATTAAAAGGCAAATTAGATTTAAAAGCTTCTTCTTGCATTGCCCATGCCGTTTTAATATTAATCAAGCCTTTTGACATTTCCATTGATAAAAGTTCTGACATTTTATCAAGTTCTGCTAAATCGTAAGAAAATAGCGTACATACTACAGAAGCTTCAAAAAGCTTATTAAAACCAGCCGCAATTTCATCTCTTATTCTTTCCGCCTCAATTCTTTTATCCTCTATAAGTCTTTCTCTGTTTATATCTCCACGTTTAGCAGCAACAATTCTTTCAGATTCTAGAGAAACAATGATTTTATTCAAACTTGTTTGTGAAACCGCTTCACTAACTGGATTTATAAATACTGATGTGTTTACATCTCCAAAATTGTACATATCTCTTAAGAAATATGGAAATGTTGCCATTCTTGGCAAGCCTGAAACATAATGACTTCTTGCATATCTAGTTATACTAGATATAATTGCTAAATGATTAATATTTGAAGCATCTATACCAGAAGGTGCAATCAAATCCTTAATCGTCTTTTTGTTTTTTACCAAAATATTACGAACATCATCTGAAGAATTTTGCTCATTCACTTCTAAATCTGCACTTTTCACATTTTCTTCAGCTTTCTTTTTTCTACCAAAAGCCATCTTCTTCCCTCCTATTCCTCTTTATCTCTTGCTTGTTCTAATTCTTTCACTGGGTCAACTTCATTATTAGGATTTTCGCTTAATTCCTCTTTAGGAATCAACGGATCATACATTTGTGAATTCAAATCATTTAGTGCGCCGTCAACAACTTCTGGATCAAATTGATCTCCATTATCCAAAATAAGTTGCATAGCTTGTCTCTTAGAAGCATCACTAAGTTCTTGCTCATATGTTAATCCTGTTCTTTCTTTTAGTGCCTCCATAGACTTCTTAAGCGCAAGTTCTGCTTCCGCAAGAGCTTTTTCTTTAACCGCATTATCAATTGCTTCTCTCTTCTTTTCAACAACATTTTTTGAAGTTGAATATAGTCTATAGAAACCACTATTAAGGGCTTTTCTGATATTATAAATATCTGCATCATCTTTGTTATATGCGATATATAACAATTCTGCTAATTCTTCAGAATTTAATATCTTGCTATCAACACCACAAGGAAGAAGAGCTCCAGAAATACTTCTACATCTTGTATAAAGTTCTGAGTACGCTAAATCATGTGCTTCCTCTTTTGTAAAGTTAGTTGCAAGTCCAAGCTCTGAAGTGTAATATGAAACGACAACGTAATATCTTCTTTGAAGAATATTTTTATTTAAGCTCATTTTTTCAACATAATTAATTATATCTGCACCATAATCAGCAAGAATTTTCTTCTTTTTAACTTCAAAATCTATGGCATCTCTTTCTTTTTGAGAAAGTTTTTCGTTTTTCTTTCTTGTGTAAGCTGCAAGTTCAGCTTTATCATAATCATCCTTTATAACCAAAAGTCTTTCTTTATACTTGTTTATCTCATCCTCCAAGTTTAAAGATCTTGATTGAACATATAATTGAATAGGATACTTTAAAGTATTAAGAAAATTTGAGAAACCTTCCTCAACAGCAAGCATTTCCGTTTCAGACATAAGATCATAATTAATTCCCTGGCACTTTATTACCATTACATATTTTTCACCATTTTCTTGAATAATCATGTCATCTTCAATCTTATCAAACTCCATAAATTTCGATATATCCTCTTTAGGACAAGCGTCTGACGCTTTAACAGCAGTATTCTTTTCGCTATTATCTTCAAGTTTTTTGCTAACTCCTTTTCCTTCTCTGTAGATAAGTACAACAATAACGCCAAGAATAAAACCTAAAAGTACTATCGCTACATTAATAAACACGTCCAAATTATCCACGTTTTTTCCTCCTTTATTCTTTTGTTAATAATCATTGCTATCAAATTTATTTCTTTTTACTAGCTTCTGCATCATAAACATAATACTTTTTGTTGCGCTTAAACTTGTAATAGTTTGCAATAACTGTCTTTATATACTCACCACCAGTTTTTCTAAACAAATCAAACGCTCTCGACTCTGGCATTTTCACTTGTCCAATAACAAAACCAATTACCGCACAAAGTCCAAGTAGCACCCATGCAAGAATGGTTGCCCCAAACGCAGCACAAATTTGATACAAAATTATACCAGGAATAAAACCTAATAATATCCCCAAGAACCCTTTAGGCGTGAATATAAGCAGAATTCTAGCATCGCCATCAATTTCTCTCGGAATTAAATGTGTTCCCATCTCAACACCTCCTAATCATTTGTGAATACAATACACCCAATAGTATTATAACATAGAGACGTATATTTTTGTAAAAAAATATCAAAAAGAATACTTTTTTAACAAAAAAATAATATTTCTGTAACAATTCTGTAAAGTATACACTACAAATTAGTCCCAGTGTTTATCACCTTTTCCGCATCATCATTTCCCGCTATATTAACAACAATCTGTGCAATAGAAGAGCAACATACAATAAGTGCGATACCTATAAGATATTTAGGTAGCATTCCTTTAATTTGCGCCCTCTCATTAGCCCCGCTCATCACATACTTAATACCTACAAAAATAAGTGTTCCAACCGCTATAGCATAGCCAAACCAAGCAACAACATTAATAATGTTTATTAATATCGTTTTTATAGTAGTCTCAGCGCTTCTTGCTCCCGTGCCACCAGCAAACACTATACTTCCAATAGCGATTAAAACAATTAATAAAACAAAAAATATTCTTTTCTTTAGATTTCTTTTCATCATATCCCTCCAATACTAACTTCATTATAGCACAAAAAAACCTCTAATTCTACATGTTTATGTATTTTGTGGGGTTTTATATTTTTGCCATTTTGCTATAAAAGTAAAAAAATCATGTCGAAACATGATTTTTTATTTTTAACGAAAATTAATTGCCTAATTCTTTACCGAATTCAGCTAACCATCCACAGATTGTAGCCGCACCAGCTATAATTACAGCACCTATTACGAAGTTTATAAGACCTTTCTTTAAGTCTGCTTTTTCGTTGGCTGCTGACATTGTATATTTAATACCAATGTATATTAGCATACCTATTGCAAATGCATAGCCAATCCATTGAATTGCTCCTAATATTTTTGATACTGCTCCAGACCCTTGTTCTAGCTTTGGATCCACACTTGCCAAATCACCTGGCAAAGCAAAAACCGTGCTAAACATTGTTGCCAACATCGCCAATGTCAATAAAACACTAACTATCTTCTTCATACTATCATCCCTTTCTTCATTCTCTACAGCTTAATAACTTAGAACATCACTCGGTAGTACACCGCCTTGCGTAAATATCTTTATAACTGCACCACCAATAGTCGCAGCGCCAAAACATATAATTGTACCTAATATCCAAGGAAACAAAGCTTCCTTCGCATGGCTTTTCTCAACAGCTGTCGCTGTAAGATATAATATGCCTATATGTATAATTTTACCTATGCAAACAGCAGAGCCAACAAGAAGCAATATTCTTGTGATTTCCACCAAGGTCTTTCTAACATCGTCTGGCACAGTAACGCCTCCACCCGCAAATACGAAACTTGTAAAACATAGTATAAGTGCCATATTAAAAAGAATATTTAAAATTTTATTTTTCATACCGTGCCTCCTTTCTATCATTATACAATAATTTTAGCTATATTTCAACACAAATCGTCATGCAAATGACAAAAGAAAAGCTGTCACAATTTCAAATACCATTGTGACAGCTCATAAAAGACATATCAACTAGTTGCCTAGCTCACTTCCAAAGCTTGCTAACCAACCACAAATTGTAGCAGCACCAGCTATAATTACAGCACCTATTACAAAGTTTATAAGACCTTTCTTTAAGTCTGCTTTTTCATTAGCCGCTGACATTGTATACTTAATACCTATGTATATTAGCATACCTATTGCAAATGCATAACCAATCCATTGGATTGCTCCTAGTATTTTTGATACTGCAGTACCACCATGTTCTAATGTAACAGCTCCGATTGATACAGGAACAGCAAATGCAACACTTGCCATTGTTGCTAACATTGCTAATGTTAATAAAACGCTAACTATCTTTTTCATATATTTCACCTCACTTATTTTTATGAATATGTATATAATATTGAAATCTTTTTAGTAGTTGTGAGTGCGATTACCACAACCTTATAATATGATTTTACTATGTAATTAAGCATTTTTCAATAAAAAATTACAATAATTTCACTTTTTTCTTTTAAATTTTGAAAAATAGGGCTATTTAAACTTGTGTTTATGCAAACTATTTTTGATTTTAGGTATTGACAACCTTTTGTATTTAAATTATAATGAACATGTTCGTTATGGCGGATTAGCTCAGTTGGCTAGAGCGCCCGGTTCATACCCGGTAGGTCGTAGGTTCAAATCCCACATCCGCTACCAAAACCACTATGTTTACATGGTGGTTTTTATTTTGGCTTTTCAAAAATAAAAATTCAAATAAAATTTTTGTTTAATATAAAAAATCATACAATAAAGTATGACTTTTCGTTTTACTATTTGGCTTCGTTCTAAGGATTCGCCGTCCACTTTGTGTACTATATCTCCTCGCATAGCTCGTCGATCTTTTCGCTAAAAAAGCTTCTCTGGAGCTTTTTCTTTACGCTCAAAGCCCTCGCGGGTTCGAATCGTTTTTGTTCTCATCTTCCTTGTGCTACTATCATTCTATCCTTGTGTTCTTTGGCGGAGTGAGAGGGATTCGAACCCTCGTGAGATTTGCACCTCCAACTGATTTCGAGTCAGCGCCGTTATGACCACTTCGGCATCACTCCATTTTTAATATATCTACATTAATTGTAGAGATCCATGAATACTTCTTGGAGCGGGTAGCGAGAATCGAACTCGCACATTGGGGTCGGAAGCACCACATTCTACCATTAAACTATACCCGCACTTTTCATTAAAATTATATTCATCTTCTTACAAAATTACAATAATATTTTGCTAATATTTAATTTTTATTTTCATGATACCTCATATCTTGTCGGAACTTTATTTTTTCATAAGTTTTTGCCAGTCTAAAATTCCGTTCATTTCTCCGCTATATCGATTGTAAGGTACAATTTTAAAAATGTTTCAAAACAAAAAATAAGCTTGTGAAACATACATTCACAAGCTTTCAATGGAGCGGGTAGCGGGAATCGAACCCGCACAATCAGCTTGGAAGGCTGAGATTCTACCATTGAACTACACCCGCATCTCCATTCGACTTTTTTAGTATAGCAAATAGAGACACGAGTGTCAAGCATTTTTTATTATTTTTTTAGAAATTTAAAACCTTTCCTTAGCCGTTCAAAATTTCATACATTTAATTGATCCTACTACAAGCAATCTGCATTTACCACGTAAGAATAATTGTCTATGTCTAATTCGATTTCTAATTCGATTTCTCTTCCATTATAATATGAGATTGCAAAAGGTCCGTTTTTTCCGACATCATTTGACGACACTTCATTGCCCTCCGCATCATAATATTTAGTAAAATTCTCACCCTTTGTATAATACATTGTAACTTCTAGTTGCGTTGCTTCTCCGTTCTTATCATATCGTGTAATGCTCAAGTTTTGTGGTGTTTGTCCAGAATTTGTTGCGACCGTAATCATATAAGTTCCACTTGATGCACTGGAATCTAACGTATAAACATTTCCTGTTATTCCATTATCTGATTCCGAGTAACTTTCTCCATTCTTCTCAATAGTGTTTGAATCTGCAACACCAACTTTCTTATTTGCATTTCTAAATTTTACACTATAATTTGATTCAACCCCTGCATTACTTGAAGCAACTACAGCCACTGGTGTTCCTTCCTTTATAGTTACTTTTGCAGCACCTCTGCCCTCAACTTGTCCAATTCCAACTTCAGTATCTTTCGGTATTTCAGCCACCTCATGATCCTTATATATAGCTTGAATATTTACATTATCTTCTGGCATTACATAATCTAATAATCTCTCTTTTGATACTACTTCAAGTATATTTCCTTCATCATCAACTATCGCCCAGCAATCAAATTCTTTTCCATGTTCGCTTTCAGCTTCCGCAACAAGTTGAATTTCTGTACCTGCCGGAACTTTTCCGTCGACATACTGTGAAATTTCATATGGCAAAGTCGGATCAGTTGTCTTAGTGCCATTTTTGTATCTTATTTCCACATTTGCGCCATCTGTTCCTGAAACAGCCAATTTGCTATGTACACTTTTGGGTGCCGTTGTTGTTGGAGTTTGTACCGTTGTTCCTGTCTTCATTCCTCCTAGGTCAAATCCAGTATCAACCAATCCGCCGGCATTATTTTTTCCATCTGCGTTTGCTATTTTAGCAACAGCTGAAGCTATTAGCGTACACATTACAATTAATGCTATACCTATTAGATATTTTGAAAATGTACCTTTTAATTCCGCCTTTTCATTTGCACCACTCATTACATATTTAATACCCATATATATAAGTATTCCAACTGCTATTGCATATCCAAACCATTGGATAGCATTTAACATCGCAGTTGAGACATTTTGTATCGTATTATATGAATCGTCTGCGAATACTAAACCAGGTATTGTGAGCATCACAATCATACTTATTAAAAACTTAACTTTTTGGTTCATAACGCATCTCCCCCGTTCACACACATCTTTTTACTAATTATAGCACATTAAGCCTGTAAAATCAAATTATGTCAATTTATTCTTCACTTCACCCATTTTTTCTACCTTTGATAATATATCTCCATATCTTCTATTTCTCCAATCTCTTCACAATTCTTTTCTAGATATTCATCTATTTCTTTAGGTTCTTGCCAAAATCTTTCCTCATTACGTAAAATAATCGTATTTTCCCATTTTTTCATTTTGTCCATAGATTTTTGAACGCCTTTGTATCCAAGATTTCCATAAAAGAACAAGTCAAATTCATTGTTATTCCTATTCATCGGAGCCATGTACAGAGACGCATCACTTGAAACAACCATTACTTTGTATCCTTCATTTTCTTTTTCTTTTATGTACTCTATAACTGTACTAATTCTTTCTAGTTCTTCATTATCAAATGCATGTTTTGAATATATCTCTAATCCTTGTGGGACAACTTCATTTTTCACTCTGTAACCATAATTACATAACAATCCTATACACAAAAATAAAGAAAGTACATAAAAATTTACTTTTATGAATTTATACTTTTCTTCTATCACTCCATAGCCAATAGTACATAACAAAATAATATTGAACAAGTTATATATTATATCTATAAGCGTTATCTCGTTTTCTTCCATGCCAGAAGACGTTACATCAAAATATGGTGAAACTCTTAATGCGACAATCACTAGTACAACAATAAGCTTTATTATATCTTTTTTTTCGTACTCTTGAAGTATATTCATTGTCTTTATTAATATAAATCCACTTGTGAATAAAGCTAAATAAATATGATACGTGTTTGCAAGTGGAAGGGCAAAAAACATATTCGCAATTGCATACAAATTAATTATAAATAACTCTTTATCACTCTTATTAAGATTCCATACCATGAGTCCTGTTATAAATATCGCCAGCATTATTACAAAGTATGGATTCCCAGCTCTTATATTTGTATTGTTTCCACCAAATTCAAGTATGCTCCCAAAGCATAAATTTATATAATCATAAAAGTTTCCTGCACATAGCATTACTATTATCGCCGGAACCATTATGCAAAAAAATCCTGCCATTTTCACCAAAATTTCTTTTATTGGATTTCTTTTCTCTATAGCAATTCCATAAATCAATGAAATTAATCCTGAAGCTATTACTGCCATTCCACCAACTGTCTGTTTTGATAAAAATGCGCAAGCAAGAAAAATACCATTCAAGAAATCATACTTGTAACTTGATTTTTCCTTATTCTTTTTTATTTCCATGAGCATAGCTAACATTATGAAAGATAGACAAAAAATATTATAGTTCGCCACACCTATTATTGTTGCATTAGCAAGTAAAAAAAAGAGTATTAAAACATCTAAAAATTTATTTCTGTCATCACCAATTTCTTTTGCAATATTATAAAAAAGTATCGCAAAAACTCCATACGATATTCCTGAAAAAATATCATATACAACAAATGAAGCACCGAAAATCTTAAATACTGCTCCGCCAACTAAATAAAATAATGGACCTGTTATTACATTCATTTCGGTGTAAATCAAATCACCATTTGCTATTTTTTGCATCATATGAAATACCCAAATTTTATCATAATTGAATGCTTTTGAGTTTAAGTTAAATAATATTACAATGACACTAAAAAATAAAAATACAATTATCGATTCTACTATTTTCTTATTTTTTGACATATAAGTTTTTAGCCTTTCCTAATTTTCTTTTATACACTTTAAAACATGAAATCCAGCCTTTTTATCAACAATTTCACAATTTTCAAATATACTATTTAATTCTTTAATTGTGCTTGGTGCTCCATGTTTTTTATTTATAACCAAATATAGTATGCCACCTTTTTTCAAATGCTTATTTGCATCTTCGTATATTTTATAAATAACTGCTTTGCCAGCTCTTATTGGTGGATTAGTTATAATTGTATCATACTCATTTTTTATATTTGAAAAGCCGTCTGATTCAACAATGCTTGCATCCACTTTATTTAGTGCTACATTTCTTCTCGCAAGCTCTAATGCTCTATGATTAACATCAAGCATAGTCACAGTTTTTACCTTTTTATTTTTTGAAAGTATTATTCCTATAACTCCATAACCACAACCAACATCAAGTATGTCGCCTTCTACTTTCTCAAAAATTGTCTTTATTAAAAATTCAGAAGCAAAGTCTATATGATTTTTCGAAAAGACTCCATTATCACTTATAAATTTAAACTTGTGTCCATTTAATTCATAGTCTATAATTCTTTCTTCTGACTTTGATGTTGGATCTTGTGAATAATAGTGATCCAAATTTATTCCCCCTTTATTTAACACGAAAAGGTCGCCTCAAAGGTGATTTCCATCAGGCGACCTAAAAGTTTTATTTTTTCTTTATATATCCATCCAATGGATTTACATACTTACCGTTTACTCTGACTTCAAAATGTACGTGAGGTCCTGTGGCATATCCTGTTGAACCAACTAGCATTATTACATCGCCAGCTTTTACTGTATCGCCCTTCTTAACTAGTAGCTTTTGTGAATGGGCATAAAGTGTAACTATTCCGCCCCCATGGTCTATCATTACTGTATAACCATATCCTGAAATCCATCCAGCTGTAATTACTTTACCGTTTGCTGCCGCAACAACATTCTTACCATTACATCCAGCACCCGCTATATCAACGCCAGTGTGCATTTTATACACTTTTAAAACTGGATGCAATCTGTTACCAAAGTACGAACTTATTCCATAATAGCCTGGAAGTGGCCATGTCATTGTTCCACCAGTGTATTTACTATTTGTTGATGAACTTGCTATTCTCTTTAACTCTGCTTCTAGTTCATCTGCTTTTTTCTGTAACGCATCAATTGATTTTTCCAAATCCTTTTGGTCTGTTTTTAATTGTCCTAAATATTTTGTCCTTATTTGTACTGTATCATTTAGTTCTGCTAATTTTACTTCAAGGTTTGATTTTAGTTCTGCAAGAGCAACTTTATCACTCTCTAAGTTTTGCTTTTCTCTATCAATTGATTCTTTTTCTAATTCTATTTCTTTCATAAGATTATCATCATACTCAAGAATTCTTTCTATTAATCTTTCACGATACATAAATTCTGTTGGATCATCTGTATCATATGCGATATCCCATAAAGAGTTTGAACCATCTTTATAGTAAGACACCATTCTATTTTTACGTTGCTCATACTTTTTATCGTATTCGCCTTCCATATACAATATATTCTCTTCCGCTATTTTTATATTTTTCTCAACACGTGCAATTTCATCTTTAGTAGTAGCAATTTTAGTTTCAGTTGAATTAATATTTTGGTCTAATGTATCAATTTGTTTCAATACATCTTTTTGTTCTGCCTTATTTTCTTTCAAATCTTTTTGAGCATCTTTAATTTGTGTTGTTGTATTGTTTAATTGATTCTTTACTGTTGTACTCGAAGCCAATACTGTTGACGAAATAATACTTAATGCAAAAACAAATGCAATAAACCTTTTCATCCTTACTTTACCTCCTTTGTATAACTAAACATCCAAATATTTATTCATAGACATTGTACTTCCAAAGATACCAATACCTGTTCCAATCACCACTAACATAAGTCTCAAGTTAGGTAGTATATCTTCTAACGTCATGTACTTGTAACTTGCTCTTCTTCCTATCATTCCTATAATAGGATTGTAACAGATTCTAACTAATAAAATGACAATTAAAACTGCTACAAGTGACATTATAACGCCTTCAATTGCAAATGGCATTTTTACGAATGTATCTTTCGCTCCAACATATTTCATAATAGAAATTTCTTTTCTTCTCGCATAAAGCATAAGCTTCATCGTATTTACCATTAAGAAAACAGAAAGTTCTATTATCAAAATCATAGCCGTTATAGCAATAATCTTAGTTGATTGTGCCTCTTTTATAGCCTTTTCTGCACTCTCACTTACAACTACATCATTTTCATTCTTACCAACACCATTAGAATTTCTTAGCATACTAATTATTTCATCTTGTGCTTCTAATGTTTCAAAAGTTACTTTGAAATATGGTTGATAAATCTCCTTTAATTGTTCTTCAGAGTATCCAGAAACAAGTATACTCTTTATCTCGCCTGCCTTTTTTATAGCCTCATCTTGAGAAACATACTCAACTTTTTTTACGCCTTGCATCCCCATCAATCTTGTTTTGATAGTGTCAACCTCATCTTCTGTTACATCTATATCTAAGTATGCCATTATTTTTGAACTCGCCTCTTGCTTTTGCTCTATGATAGAATTCGCATTAACTAATACCATATATCCACACGCGACAATAAGCATAGTTGCAAACATTGTGCTGATTGAAATAAGAACATTTTTCATATTCTTTTTCATACTTTCAAAAGCTTCAAAAAACCAGTAACTAATTGTACCTATGTTCATTACTATACACACCTTTCTTAATGTCACTGCAAACCGTTCCATTTTCAATCGCAATAACTCTTTTTTGCATTTTGTCTACAATCTCCTTAGCGTGTGTTGCAACAACAACTGTAGTACCTCTTCTATTTATGTCATTTAGCAAAGACATTATCTCCCATGCCGTATCTGGGTCAAGGTTACCTGTTGGCTCGTCCGCAATAAGCATCATAGGATTGTTTACAATTGCTCTAGCAACTGCAACTCTTTGCTGCTCACCACCTGACAATTCATCAGGATACATCTTCGCCTTATTTAATAATCCAACTAGAGACAAAACTGTAGGTACTTGTCTCTTTATAGCACTAGACCTCGCACCTATAACTCTCATAGCATAGGCAACGTTTTCATATATTGTTCTATCAGGCAAAAGTCTAAAATCTTGAAAGACTATCCCCATTTTTCTTCTTAGCAATGGGACTTTATTTTTAGGAATTTTAGTAATATCCTTTCCGTTTATATAAATACTGCCAGACGTAGGTTCAACCTCTTTTAGTAGCATTTTCATAAGCGTAGATTTTCCACATCCACTTGGTCCAACTATAAAAGCAAACTCACCTTTTTCTATTTCAAGTGTAGTGTGTTTTACGGCTTCAATTCCTGTGCCATATGTTTTACACACATCATCAAAAATAATCATTTAAATCCTCCCAGGGATTGCAATTTCAATATTTATTGCAAACTTACAATATACAAATTCTCATTATTTCTAATTATATTTCATCTTGAAAATCTATATTCACCTAAATTATAACAATAAAGGAAAATAAAATCAACCATTGATTATGTGAATTTTTTCTGAAAAAGCTCTAAGTTTCCATAATATTTTCAGACCAAACTCATGATATTTTTGCAACAAAAAATCCCAACATCTTAGCTTTTTATTTCTTCTAAGAAATTGGGATTTTCGTTATGGGGCTAATTGCTCTTGGTTGAAACCTTTTGGTGATACACCTCCTGTACCACTTGTTGGCGCTCAAGTTCCACTGCCAGCGGAATTTGCTGATTGGAAAAATAGTACTGCCCAATTGCATATTGTAACGGCTCCTGCAATTATAATCGCACCAATTATATAGTTTACACTCGCTCTCTTTAACTCTGCCTTTTCATTTGCGGCAGATGTCACGTATTTAATGCCTATGTATATAAGCATACCAATTGCTATCGCATAACCAATCCACTGAATCGCACCTAATATCGTTTTAGCCATTGGCGAAATTCCATCTGGTGCCGAAGGGTTTGGTTCCATTGGAACAAAAGCAAACACTAAGCTTGGAACCAATAACAATGCAACAATTGTTAATATTGATATATATTTTTTCATATTATCACTCTCCTCATGAAACTCTCTCTATTGTAACCATTATAGCACATTTATGGTATTTTGCCAATATGCTACATATTGCAATATTTTTCAACAATTTTAACAATACCTTTACAATCTATTCCATAATATTTCATAAGTTCGTCCCATTTTCCAGATTGTCCAAACTCATCTTTTATCCCTATTCTTACTACTCTTTTAGGAAACTTCTCAGATAGCAACTCACAAACAGCCCCTCCAAGACCGCCTATTATGCTATGGTCTTCAACTGTAAATATGACCTTACTTTCCTTCGCTGCTCTTAGTATTGTCTCTTCATCTAACGGCTTAATTGTGTGAACATCTAGCACTCTTACATTTATTCCTTTTTCTTTTAACTCTTTTTGTGCTTTTAAACTTTCAGCAACTGTCACACCAGTTGCAATAATTGTCGCATCGTTTCCCTCACCATGTTGAACCGCTTTTCCAAATTCAAAATTTACTGATGGAGCATATATCTCTTCTACTTTAGGCCTTGTTAATCTAATATAAACAGGTCCATTTAACTTTGATGCCTCTCTAACAATCCATTTAGTCTCCATATCATCGCAAGGCGAAAATACCGTTAAGTTTGGTATCACTCTCATTAGCGCTATATCTTCTAAAGCTTGATGCGATGCTCCGTCTTCCCCTACAGTAATACCAGCATGAGTTGCTGCAATTTTCACATTAAGCTTTGAATAACAAACACCATTCCTTATTTGATCGTATGCACGTCCACTCGCAAATATAGCAAATGTACTTGCAAATGGTATTTTTCCTCCAATAGCTAGTCCTGCAGCTGTTCCTATCATATCTTGTTCGGCAATTCCCATATCAAAAAATCTTTCTGAAAAAGCTTTCTTAAATTCGACTGTTTTAGTTGCTGTGGCTAGATCCGCATCCAAAACAACAATGTTAGAATTCTCTTTTCCAAGTTCCAACAAAGCCTCGCCATAACTATCTCTTGTAGCTTTCATAACATACTCCTTTCAACATACATTTTATAGTACTAGCTTATTCAAGCTCTCTAATTGCCATTTCGTATTCTTCTTTCTTAGGAGCCTTTCCATGCCATTCACATTTGTTTTCCATAAAAGAAACGCCTTTTCCCTTTATGGTGTTTGCAATTATCATAGAAGGTTTATCTTGTTGTTTTGCATTTTTTACAGCAGATATAATTTCATTAAAATCATGTCCATTTATTTCTTGAACATAAAAGCCAAATGCTTCAAACTTTTCTTTAACAGGTGCAATTCTCATTACCTCATCATTAGTTCCGTCAATCTGAAGTTTATTGTAATCAAGAAATGTAATCAAATTATTTATTTTATAATGGCTAGCTGTCATCGCAGCTTCCCAAATTTGTCCTTCGTCAATTTCACCATCACCTAATATCGCATAAACATAGTTATCTTTTTTATCCATTTCAAATGCCAACGCTATGCCATTAGCAATAGAAAGTCCCTGACCAAGTGAGCCACTACTTGCATCAACACCTGGTGTTTTTAAACAAGAAGGATGTCCTTGTAATCTGCTATTTAGCTTTCTAAAAGTAGTTAATTCTTCTTTTGGAAAGAACCCCACCTCTGCTAGAGTTGCATAAAGAGCCGCAGAAGCATGCCCTTTCGAAAGCACAACCTTGTCGCCTTCATTTATTAGATTAAAATATATAGCAACTAAAATATCAGCACATGATAACGCACCACCAACATGACCTGAACTTGCGTTATACACTTGAAATAATATATTTCTTCTTATTTCTTTTGAAATATCTTCTAACTCTGAAATAGACCTTGTAACCATATATTCCTCCTTTATCCAACTTTGAAACCTTCTCCAATTGCCTCTGTAACAGTTGTTACTATTGTGAAAGATTTGTCATCAACACTTTTTACAATCTGTTTTAATTTCGGTATTTCTTTATGATTTACAACACAAAGCAAAATATATCTTTCCTTATTTGTATACGTTCCAACTGCATTAACCTTAGTTGAAGTTCTTTTTATTTCTTGATGTATTAAATCTGAAATTTCATCAGGTTTTTCAGTTATTATAAATACTGCTTTTGCGTAGTCAACGCCCTCTAAAATCAAGTTTAAAACTTTAGTCATAACAAATACTGCAACAACTGAATAAAGTGCGATTTCTATACTTCCAAATGCAATTGCAAGTGTTATTATTACAATACCATCGACCATCAAAAGAATATTTCCTAAATTCATATACGGCTTTTTAATATGAACTAACTTTGCAATCAAATCTGTTCCACCAGTTGAACCACCAGCTCTGTATGTAAGAGCTATACCAATTCCAGAAACAACGCCACCATATAATGCAGCAAGCATAAAATCACTTGTTAGAGAACCAAGCATTCCGCCTATACTAATTCCGACAGAACATCCAACCATACCTATAAAACTTTTAAAGCTATAGTTAAAACCAACAACTTTCCAAGTGATTAAAAAGGCAGGTATATTTATTAAGAAAATTCCTATATCAGCTGGTATATTAAACAAATAATACATTATAGTTGCTATTCCGCGAAAAGCCACCCGTAGAAATTTTAACTGGCAAAAGTATAGAGCCAACACTTATTCCTAACATTAAACTTCCTATTACTAGCATAACATAGTTTAATGCTTCTTTTAATTTTGGATTATCTTTCATAATTCACCTCTTAAAAATAAATAATTAGTCATCTAACTCTTTAATAATTTTATCTAGTACTTCTCTTCCCATTCTTGAAAATTCAATCGTTTTTTCTTTGTAATTAACACTATTATCTTTCATGAAACTATCTACTTTTTCAAGAATCTTTTCAACCGAAATATTTTCATATGTGCAAACAGGCGTCATATTTATCATTTCTAGAAAGCCGTCAATTTTAGGTTCATAAGAAATACCTATTGTTGGCACATCCATCAAAGCAGAGAACACTAACGCATGCAATCTTACTCCTATATTAACATCCATAAGACCCATAGTTCCCAATATTTCAGATGGCAAATATCTATTTGGTATTAAAACAGTTTTGTCTTCATGTTTCATTTTGTGCATTATAATCTTACTTATTTCTGCATCTTTTGGTTTATGAAATGGGAAAAAAACTATTCTCGCATTATATTTTTCAACTAATTTGTCTGCAAGTTCTGCAAATAAATCTGTTCTGTCCTTGTCTTTCCATTCTCTTACCGAAAAGCCAATAAGCTTTTCTCCCTCAACATGATTATGAACGTTATCATTCAATATTTTAAGAGAACGCTCCTTAGCTGGCGGTTTCATCATAAAAATCATATCTGAAGAAAGCACCATTTTCTCTTCTTTTATCCCCATCTCTTTCGCGTAATCGTATGCTTGCTTATCTCTTAAAGCAACTAATTTTACATTTTTATTATTTAGTGTCCTCTTAGTCATCCATCTATAAAATTTTGTATTTATCGGTCCCATACCTTGATAAGCAATACACACTTTTTTGCCCATAAGTAAAGCAAGTTTTACAATTCCAAGATAATACCAAATGCTCTTTTTACTTGTAATATCCTGAAACAATGTGCCTCCGCCACTTACTAATATGTCTGTATTTTTTATAGCTTTTACGATACTAAAAAAATTATACCTATCATATGCTTCTACGTTGTATAATTCTTTTGTTCTATCTGGATTTGAAGACAATACTACCAATCTATAATTTTTCTTTGCGAGTTCAATTGACATTGTCTCTATCATCGCTTCATCACCAGTATTATTAAATCCATAATAACCTGAAATAAGTACACCCTTCATATTATCCCCCACGTCTAATATTATTTATTTTAATGCTTCTTTCGCGGCTTCCATTTCTGCCTCTTTCTTATTTTTGCCTTCGCCTCTACCCATAAATTTGTCATTGCAATACACTTCTGCAACAAAAACTTTATTATGCTCAGGACCTTTCGAGCCGCAAATCTTGTACTCTATTTTTACATCTCCATTAACTTGTAATTTTTCTTGTAACTTTGTCTTATAATCTTTATTTCCGTTTTTTACACAAGTCTCAACTTGCTTTGAAATATGGTCTATTATAAATTCTTTTACTGGCTCAAGACCACCATCTAAAAAGATGGCTCCAATAATAGCCTCAACCGCATCTGCTAAAATTGATGATCTATATTTTCCATCGTTCTTAGCCTCACATTTTCCAACTCTCAAAAAATCACTAAAACCGTAATTATTCGCAAAGCTTGCAAGAGATTCTTCGCAAACAGAATAAGCTCTAGCTTTAGTCATTTCTCCTTCTGCTAAATAAGGATAGTTTATATAAATATACTCACTCGCAACAAGCTCCAAAACAGCATCTCCAAGGTACTCTATTCGCTCATTATAATATTCTATATCATTTTCATGAGCATATGAACTATGAGTTATCGCTATATCTAGTAACTCCTTATTTTTAAATTTATATTTTATAATATCTTCAATATTCATACCTACTCTTCCCTTCATTGAATTATTATTTCACATAAGCTAAAAACGTTCCATAACATACTATATATCGTTATGGAACGTTTTAATTCTTTTTTAATTAAGCTTTTTTGTTGGCAGCTTTTATATATTCAACTACATCTCCAACAGTTGTTATCTTCTCAGCTTCGCTATCTGGAATTTGTAAATCAAATTCTTCTTCTAAAGCCATAATAAGTTCAACTATATCTAAAGAATCAGCACCTAAATCATCAATAAATGATGTTTCTAATTTTATTGCATCTTCCTCAACTGCTAATTGCTCTATTATAACCTCTTTAACTTTTTCTAAAATTGCATCTGGATTCATCCAAATGACCCCCCTTCACTTTTTGTGTTTAATCACTCTATAATTTAACTCTAGTATATGTTTTATAAATTGTCAACTACTTTTTTCTTTGAAATTTTATTATATGCATTTTTACGCTTTTCTTGGTTCAATTTTACTGATTTTTGAATCTTCTGAAATGCTTTTTTCTATCGATTCTACAACATTATTTTTAGCAAAATTCTCCGCTTGAATCAATGTAAATTTAACTATTTTAGCATTAGCTGTACCATGACACTTTACCATCGGTTTCTTTACTCCTAAAAGCAGTCCACCACCATACTCACTATAGTCCATTCTCTTTTTAAATCTTCTAAGAGCTGGTCTCAATAGGCCTGCAAGAAATCTCGTCCACACACTTTTCGTAAGTTCTTCTTTTAAAAGCTTAGTAACCATAGCTCCGATGCCTTCTGTTGTCTTTAGTGCGACATTTCCTGTAAATCCGTCTGTTACAACGACATTTACCAATCCATCGAACATGTCTCTGCCTTCAATATTTCCATAGAAATTAACATCCGAATCTTCAGATAATCTTTCAAAAGATTCTTTCATTAGTTCGTTTCCTTTGCCTTCTTCCGCCCCAATGTTTAAAAGTCCAACTTTTGGATCCTCTACGTGCATAACATTCTTCATGTATATTTGACCCATCTTAGCAAATTGCAACAAATTTATAGGTCTACAGTTTGTATTAGCACCACTATCTATAAGCATAAAGCCCTTTCCATCATATGTTGGAAGTATTGGACAAAGTGCTGGTCTATCTATACCTTTAATTCTTCCAACTAAAAGAAGTCCGCCTGCCATAAATGCACCTGTGCTTCCTGCAGAAACAAAAGCGTCTCCCTCGCCATTTTTTAGCATATTAAAAGCTACTACCATTGACGAATCTTTTTTCTTCTTTATTGCCTCTGTCGGAGACTCACAATTTTCAATAACTTCCTCAGCATTTTTTATAGAAAGCTTTTCACTCAGTTCTTTTATACTATCTTTTCCATAAAGTTCTTTTACTTTTTGGTTTATTATCTTTTCGTTGCCAACTAAAATAATTTCAGATTCAATTTCGTGTGTAGCATCAACTGAACCTTTGATAATCTCATCTGGGCTGTTGTCCCCACCCATTGCATCAATCAAAATCTTCATATATACTCCCTTTCTTTAAAGTAGTATCATTTCAATGTATATGCTAGCCTTCGCATATGCATAACTAGAATTATATTACATTGATTTTCAAAATGCAATAACATTTGATAGACTAAGTGGTCACTTTGTGTGTTATAAGCAACACAAGATTTATCAATTAACCCCCAGCCTTTTTATTTGCTGAGGGTTAAACCTTACATATTAAAATAATTTTTAAATTTTTCTATATTTTCTTTTATTGGGGTAACATCTTTCTTTTCTTTAAATTCATTTCGTGCAGCAAAGAACAATAATATGCCACCTACAACGACCAAATAGCCCCACCAAGGTATAGAAAGCCAGAATTTTCTTGTTAAATATATCAAATTTAACAAGGTTCCACAAGCTGTGACAATAAATACTGGTCCATATCTTTTCATATATGCTAAAATTATTATTCCTACTTGCATAAACATAAACATCGCCAAGTCAATCGCATCAGCATACATACCAAATGCGACCATATATATTATTGCAAATACGAAATACTCTAACCAATTACATGCATCTTTTGAATATTTTTCAATAATTTTGTGTAAAATAATATATGCATATAAAATAAATCCAAGCATTTTTATCAAAGTTATTTCTTGTAAATATAAGTCATATATTGCGATCATATAAATTATTAAACCTGATAATCCAGCTAATGCAAGCATTATATCTTTTGTTATATCTTTCGTGTTAAAATATTGTACTATTGCCCATATAAATACCATTGCAAATCTAACATATTCGTTTATATAAGTATATTTACAAATAAAGCCTAGCAAATATATGAAAGACACTATCATATACCTGAAGTCCTTTTTACCTATTAAAGATAGATATGCAAAGATTGTAATCATAGCTAAATTTATAACTAATGTAATATCGTATTTGCCAAGTAAAATCAAATTATATGAATAAAGAGGAATAATTATACCAATCATAGGTATTAATTTCAAATTTTTACTTCTGCTAAATATAAACATACAAATTAGTGAATGCAAGATTCCCAATGAATAAACTGTCACTGTAACCCTGCCCATTGCAAACATCACAAAATACATATAAATCAATGAAGCTACTATTAACCATTTCATAACTGCTCTTATTTCTTTTCTAGCAAACAACATTTGAATAACGGCCCATATTGTAACTAATATGCTTCCAAGATATATAACAATGTCGTAATCTATGTATTGGAATAGGCTTAGAAGCAATATAAACGATGCGGTTCTATAGATGTAATCTTTTTTATTTCTTATAGCTAAAAATCCAAATACTAATACACCAAGTATTCCTAAAATGCAATTCAAATTAATAGATTCAAATAATATAATTTCTTTTGTATATAGATTTATTATAAAAGATACTATCGGAATTATTTTTAAATATTCATTTTTATCTTTATGAAGAAGCACCATAAATGCTAAGCTAAAAATATTTACACATATGTATTGGGACATAGCCATACCTGTACTTATATTTTGTGGTATTAGCATTAAAATTGCATTTATGCATAACGCTGTTCCAAATAACCCCGAACCGTTTTCTCTATTTTTCAAATATTCTATAAAGAGAATTATACTAGTTATGATGCATACTCCATAACGCTCTATATGAAATGCTGGCATAGCATCTGTAATGAGAGCTAGTATTATACAAAGTAGCGCATCTACCCAATTTGTTATACTTTTTATTTCTTCGTTTTCTAATAAAAAATTATGATAATATCCTGTTAAACTTAAAAATATTATAGTAACTATTTGTTGTAAGAATCCTGAAAAAGCAAATAAATTCATAGTTGAAAATAGCAACAAATATGTAAGTACGTATGCTATAATATACGAGTATGATTTTTTATCTCTTAAATAATCTAATGCGTAATCAATAATTATTAAAAATAAATAACTTATTTTGTATAACCACTCATCAGACATAAAAAGTGTAAGCATAACTGCCGCGCCCGTCATAGCATATATAATTATATTTTTAAAAGTATCAGCTTCATTTTTAAATATGCTATTTTTCTTACAATTTACGATATTTAGTATTACAGAATATATGATTATTACTAAAAAAATATCTAAAATATTTGTTGTTACAATCAAAGCCAAAAATATAATCATCAATAACTGCATTACTTTTCCTGACACATAAAGTTTTTTATCTTTATTTTTATATGCATAAAATAAATATGTCGCCATTATTATAAAACTTGCAAAAGAAAGATATATATATTTTCCTTCGCCATTTATAGAAAAATATTTTCCAACAAGTCCAAATGCTGAAATTGAAAATAAACATATCGGAATATATACCATTGCCATATAGAAAAATGCCTTTGCGGTTTTGGGAAGCTTAAAAACATTCTCTGCAATTTTTCCAAGTCCCAAAAATATAAAAGCAAATATCAATATAATACTTGTTTTTATAACATCTGGAATGATATGCCATGTTGAACATAAAAAGCTTATGGCTGCAACAATTATAAATGTCGCACCAATAGTAAATATAACATTATTTCTTTCATTTCTTTTTTGTTTTTCTTTTTTTACATTATCTTCTTTTTCTTCATCTTGCCATGCTATATTTTCGTATGGTATTTCCTTTTGTTGTGCAAACCTTTCTGATTTTTCTTCTTTAATACTTTCTAATTGATATACATTTTGAACTACGTTTTCAGTTGTTTGAACATTTTCATTAAAATCCATCTTCATAGCTTCACTTGCCTGTGTGCTTTTTTCAAGACTTCTAATTTTGTCACTTAAGGTAATATTTTTTTCTTCAAGCTCTCGTATTTTTTCATTTTTCTTTGATATAGCATATAATAATACAACAATTACGATGCCTGCTGCTATTATTAGATCTACCAATATGCATCCCCCCTTTTATTTAAGGATACTCTATCTACGAAAAATTTACAATATCATTTTTTGCAAAAAAGAAGCATCCTTTAAAAGAATGCTTCTTAAAAATATCTATCTTAAATTTTAAAATTAAGCTTCGATTTCTGTTACAACACCAGCACCAACTGTTTTACCGCCTTCACGAATAGCGAATTTTAATCCTTTTTCTACAGCGATTGGTGTGATTAATTCGATGTCCATAACAACGTTATCACCTGGCATTACCATTTCTGTACCAGCTGGTAATGTGATAACACCTGTAACGTCTGTTGTTCTGAAATAGAATTGTGGTCTATAGTTTGAGAAGAATGGTTTGTGTCTTCCACCTTCTTCTTTAGTTAATACGTAAACTTGACCTTTAAATTTTGTGTGTGGGTGAATTGTTCCTGGTTTAGCAAGAACTTGTCCTCTTTCGATTTCGTTTCTTTGAATACCTCTTAAAAGAACACCAATGTTATCACCAGCTTCAGCTTGGTCAAGAAGTTTTCTGAACATCTCAACACCTGTGATAACTGTCTTTTTGATTTCTTTAGCGATACCAACGATTTCAACTTCGTCAGAAACTTTAACTACACCTCTTTCAACTCTACCTGTAGCAACTGTTCCTCTACCTGTGATTGAGAATACGTCTTCAACTGGCATTAGGAATGGTTGGTCAACTGGTCTTTGTGGAGTTGGGATATATTCATCAACAACATTCATTAACTCTCTGATGCAAGCATATTCAGGAGCATTTGGATCTGTTGATGTGCTCTCTAATACTTTAAGAGCTGATCCTCTAACGATTGGTGTTGTGTCTCCAGGGAAACCATATTTTGTTAATAATTCTCTAACTTCCATTTCAACTAATTCTAATAGTTCTGGATCGTCAACCATATCACATTTATTTAAGAATACTACGATGTAAGGAACACCAACTTGTCTAGCAAGAAGAATGTGCTCTCTTGTTTGTGGCATTGGGCCATCAGCTGCAGAAACAACTAGGATTGCACCATCCATTTGCGCAGCACCTGTAATCATGTTTTTAACATAGTCAGCGTGTCCTGGGCAGTCAACGTGTGCATAGTGTCTCTTTTCTGTTTGATACTCAACGTGTGCAGTATTGATTGTGATACCTCTAGCTCTTTCTTCTGGAGCTCCATCGATTTGATCGTATGCTTTAAATTCTGCATCTCCTTCTAATGCTAATACTTTTGTAATAGCAGCTGTTAAAGATGTCTTACCATGGTCAACATGTCCGATTGTACCAATGTTAACGTGTGGTTTAGTTCTTTCAAATTTCTCTTTAGCCATTTTAAAATCCTCCTTATTTTTATTTATTATATTATTTAATATTGAAATCTTATTAACAAGTTTATTTTATTAAACTTTGTTAAAATTTGCAATGATATTTGTAAAATTCACCAAATAAACACCGCTCAATTACAACTTATTTATTTTTTTGAGATGTAATTGCTTCTAATACAGACTTTGGAACTTCCTCATTGTGGCTAGGTTCCATAGAGTATGTACCTCTACCTTGTGTTCTAGATCTTAGGTCTGTAGCATAACCAAACATTTCTGAAAGTGGTATGAAGCATCTGATTTCTTGCATTCCGTTCTTAGCTTCCATTCCTTCAAGTCTACCTCTTCTTGAGTTAACGTCACCGATAACATCTCCCATGTATTCTTCAGGAACTACTATTTCAACTCTCATGATTGGCTCTAGTAATACTGGTTTAGCAAGTTTGCAGCACTCTTTGAATGCCATAGAAGCAGCGATCTTAAATGCCATTTCTGATGAGTCAACCTCGTGGTATGAACCATCAACTAATGTAGCTTTAACATCTACTACTGGGTAACCAGCTAAGATACCAGTGTTTGTAGCTTCTCTGAAACCATCTTCGATTGGTTTGATGTATTCCTTAGGAACCGCACCACCAACGATTTTGCTTTCAAATTGAATGCCTGTACCTGGCTCAAGTGGCTCAAGTTCAAACCATACGTCACCGTATTGTCCTTTACCACCTGATTGTCTAATGAATTTACCTTCAGCTTTAACTTTGTTTCTAATTGTTTCTTTGTATGCAACTTGTGGTGCACCAACGTTAGCTTCAACTTTAAATTCTCTCTTTAATCTATCAACGATGATATCAAGGTGTAACTCACCCATACCAGCGATAATTGTTTGACCTGTTTCTTGATTTGTATAAGTTTTGAATGTTGGATCTTCTTCAGCAAGTTTTGCAAGTGCAATACCCATTTTTTCTTGGTCAGCCTTTGTTTTTGGCTCAATTGCAATTGAGATAACTGGCTCTGGGAATTCCATTGATTCAAGTATAACTGGATATTTTTCATCGCATAATGTTTCACCAGTTGTAACTTCTTTCAAACCAACAGCTGCAGCTATATCACCAGCATATACTTTATCTATATCTTCTCTGTGATTAGCATGCATTTGAAGAATTCTTCCGATTCTTTCTTTCTTATCTTTATTTGCATTTAGTACTGATGTACCAGCTTCAAGTGTTCCAGAGTAAACTCTGAAGAAGCAAAGTTTTCCAACGAATGGGTCTGTTGCTATCTTGAATGCTAGAGCTGCAAATGGCTCGCTATCTGATGGGTGTCTGTCTTCCTCAGCACCTGTTTCTGGGTTTACACCCTTAATAGCAGGTATATCAAGTGGTGAAGGCATGTAATAAATTATATTATCAAGTAATTCTTGAACACCTTTGTTTTTGTATGAAGAACCACAACATACTGGTGTAACTTTACAAGCTAATGTTCCGATTCTTAATCCTTTTCTGATTTCATCTTCGCTTAACTCTCCACCATCTAAGTATTTCATCATTAATTCCTCATCTTGTTCAGCAGCAGCTTCTATCATTTCGCTTCTATATTTTTCAGCTTTTTCTAGCATATCTGCTGGAACATCTGTCTCTTCTATATCTTTTCCTAAATCGTCTTTATGTACGAAAGCTCTCATTCTAACAAGGTCTATAACACCTTTGAATTGATCTTCTGCACCGATAGGTAATTGTATAGGTATAGCATTTGCGTGCAATCTGTGTCTCATTTGCTCTACGCAGCTATAGAAATCTGCACCAGTTGTGTCCATTTTGTTAACGTAACACATTCTTGGTACATTGTATTTGTCAGCTTGTCTCCAAACTGTTTCAGATTGTGGTTGAACTCCACCTTTTGCACAGAATACTGTAACGCTTCCGTCTAGTACTCTAAGAGATCTTTCAACCTCAACTGTGAAGTCAACGTGACCAGGTGTATCGATGATGTTTATTCTATGTTCTTTCCAGAAACAAGTTGTAGCAGCAGAAGTAATTGTGATACCTCTTTCTTGCTCTTGAGCCATCCAGTCCATAGTAGCAGCACCTTCGTGAACCTCACCTATTTTGTGAGTTTTACCTGTGTAGAATAATATTCTCTCTGTTGTTGTTGTTTTACCAGCATCAATGTGAGCCATTATTCCTATGTTTCTTGTTTTTTCTAATGAAACTTTTCTCTCGGTAGCCACTTAGTTTTCCTCCTTATTCATATTCAAATTTAAAATTACCATCTATAATGTGCGAAAGCCTTGTTAGCTTCAGCCATTCTATGTGTATCTTCTTTCTTCTTGAAAGCTCCACCCATAGAGTTTATAGCATCTATAATTTCGTTTGCTAATTTTTCTTTCATTGTTTTTTCGTTACGCTCTCTTGCATATCTAACAAGCCATCTTAATCCTAATGCTTGTCTTCTTTCGCTTCTGATTTCCATTGGAACTTGATATGTGGCTCCTCCGACTCTTCTAGCTTTAACTTCAAGTACAGGCATAACGTTTTCCATAGCTTCGTTAAATGCTTCTAATGCATTTTTGCCAGTTTTTTCGGCAACTATATCAAATGCATCATAAACAATTGATTGAGCTAATGATTTTTTACCACTTTCCATTACGTTGTTAATAAGCTTAGTAACAACTTTGCTTTGATATACTGGATCTGGTAAAACTTCTCTTTTAGCTATATAACCTTTTCTTGGCACTGTTCTTCCCTCCTTACAAAATTAGTGTACATTATACCGTACACCTAGGTACTCTGATAAGCTTCTATGCTTACCCGTAAGTGCTCTATACGATCTTTATCTATATATAAGCACCTTTTTTTCTAAATCCTATGATTTCTTTGGTTTTTTAGCTCCATATCTTGAACGAGCTTGCATTCTGTCTTTTACTCCGGCAGTATCAAGTGTTCCTCTAATGATATGGTATCTAACACCTGGAAGGTCTTTTACTCTTCCACCTCTTATAAGAACTACGCTGTGTTCTTGTAAGTTATGTCCAACACCTGGGATATAAGCTGTAACCTCTTGAGTGTTTGTTAATCTAACCCTTGCAACCTTTCTTAAAGCTGAGTTTGGCTTTTTAGGTGTAGTTGTTTTAACTACTGTGCAAACTCCCCTTTTCTGTGGACTTGCAGTGTTAGTTGTTCTCTTTAATTTTGAGTTATATCCTTTTTGTAATGCTGGAGCTTTAGATTTAGAAGTCTTGTCTTTTCTTCCTTTTCTAACTAATTGGTTAATTGTAGGCATTTTGTTTGGTTCACCCCCTGTTTTATTAGAATATATATTTCAAAGCATTTTTAAAGGTGCTTTAAAATCAGTTTTGTTTTTGCCTTTTATATGGCAATCTCGCCATTATTTTCTTCTTCTAAATAATAGCAGTTCATATTTTACCATTTAATGTTCTTTTTGTCAACCTATTTTTTGTGTTTTATCCCTACGGGTAGCTATAATTATTGCCATTTTTGATTTTGTTTATTTTTCTATCATTTACAAATCTAAAGCCCAATCATTATCTCCAAATACAGGTAATTTATAAATATACGCCTGAGACTATCCTTAAAACAAAAATGAACCCTCCTTATTAAACAAATTTTGTCTAACAATTTGGGTTCACTTCAATTTTTAGGTCGTTCTCTTTATATTATCTTGCTCTTAAAGTCATTCTAAATGTATTCTTTATTGCACTTCCTGTCCAGTTTAAGATGCTTCCGTAACTTGTAACTCCTGTTATATTTCCACCTAGGTATGTTGTATATGTACTAGTATCTTTTTGTTTTACAGTTGCCTTTACTTTTTCTGGATCTCCGTATTGATTCATTTTTAATGTTCCTCCAGAATTTGTTGCTGCACTTAAGTATCCTATTGCTGTCAATTGTTCTTGTTCGCTTACACGTGCTGCCAAAGATGTTCCAGATATTCCATAGTATGGTTCAATAGAACCATTTATTCCTTTTGTCTTAGATAGCATTTGTCTTACAAGTGTTTCTGCTTCCTTGACACTAAATGTATCACCATAAATTTCATTGAATTTCTTCAAGCCTTCTGCAACCCTGATGTACATTACTTTTGTATCTATGTCTTCATTTACTTCAACTTCTGTCTCTAATCCAGCCTTATTTTCGAATATGAATTTAGTACCCTTTTCAAAGCTATTTAACCTTACAGTTACATTCTTCTTATAGTTTGTTGTATTGAATGACATTCCGTCACATTCAGTTCCTTTTACTATATTTATCTTGTCTCCGTTTGGTTTTTCTACTCTAACTATTCTCATTAGTTGGTTTCCTTCAAATTCGATTCTAGCTCTAGAATATTCGGTTGCCCCATATTTCGTGTAAACTACTATAACTCTTGATTCATCTATAGTTGTTATATTTATTTTTTCTGTTACTGTATTCTCAAGGTCATCAACAACAGTCCATGCATATGTTCCGTTCGATGTCGCGATGTAATCCATTGTGATTGTCAATTCATTGTTTGTTTTTACTGTTCTGTCTTGCCATTCACTCTTATCGAATTCAGAAGCATTTACTTTTATGCTTTCTATTTCCCTAGTTGATTTTATAATACCTATTATCTTAACTTTTGTTGCAGATATTTGCTCTGTTTCAAATCTTATAGTTGGTTTTCTATTTATTAACATATTAACATTTACTCTTGCTGTTTCACTTGTTGTTGTATTGCCTATAATATCCGAAACAATAACTCTAAAGTAATGTGCTCCCTCTTTTATGGCTTTGTAAATTACTTCAGATAATTCTGCCGAAGTCTCATCAATTTGGAATGTCTCCCATGTCTTGCCGTCTCTACTAAATTGCCATTCGTAACTCTTGATTCCACTTTCGTCTCTTGCTGTTACTGATAGCTCAGCTTCATCGCCAAAGATTCTTCCGTAGCTATCTGCAGATGTTTTTATTATTCCAACTTCTGGTCCTTCATTATCTGCTTTTATATTTAAGTTTATAGAAGTTGCTTCATTATATCTTAAGGCTCTATCATATACTGATTTTTCGCCGATTTTTAAATATATACTTCCATTTTCAGTTATACCTTCTAATGTCAATGTATATTTATAATCTCCATACTCTAATCCAGAGTTAGAAGCGTCTGCTGTTAAGACTTTCTTTATGTCTGTAAGTTCTGTTTGAATTCCCCTATACATTACAATTACTTTAATGTCTTCGATTGTAAATTCATTATCGTTTATTCCCGAAATCAAATCTTCAACTGTCAATTTTACTGTTATCTTTGAATCTTTATTTATTATGCCACTAACACTATTAGTTGTTTCTATTTCAGTAGCTCTAATGCTTGGATTTGTCTTATCTAGTTTTAACTTATATTGACCAATTAGCGACATTACTGCACCATTTCCTTTATTGTATGCTCTCGCATAAATTGTTGTTTCTCTTGTCTCTCTTGATATTGTGAATGTGCCATT
This sequence comes from uncultured Clostridia bacterium, assembly GCA_934149405.1. Lineage (GTDB taxonomy): Bacteria > Bacillota > Clostridia > TANB77 > UBA1234 > UBA1234. Next base: position 282,111 of record CAKPEV010000001.1, read on the forward strand.
GTATGCAAACCAATCATCTCCGTTAAAGCTATATTCGTATGTAACTTCAACTCCTGTGATAACATCCGATTGAATTGTTACTTCTACATCTCCACTTGCCCAAGTACCACTTTCTATGATGTTTCCATCTTGCTTAACTATAATGTCTGGTGGCAATAATTCTTTGATTTCCCAAGTTGTTGTTAAATTCAATCCTCCATCAACTGTGTAGTTGTCATTTGATACTGCTATAACTCTTGCTGTATAAGTTCCTTTTTCTGTTGCCTTATTTCCTTCGTATTCAGTTATTGTTACAACATCTCCAGGCACTACATTTCTTACTGTACCTGTTATGGTCTTTTCAGTACCATCATAAATAAATGTTGTTACTCCCCATTTTACATCGATAGGACGTGGCTTAACCGTTACGTTTATTGTTGCAGTTATAGAACTATATTGACTTGTTTCTTCTGTTGTTAATGTTATCGTAGCAGTTCCAACTTTTCCTGGTGTTATATTTATTGTTGTGTCTGATACATCTGCACTTGCTACATTAGCATCAGAAGTTGTCGCTGTTATTCTACCGTTTCCAGTGTGTGTATATGGAATATTTCTTGTGTTATCGCCATAGATAAACTTAATATCTTTTTCACTAACACTTATTTCTGGTACAGCTCTTGATACTTTAATTACAAATGTCTTTGTTCCTGCCGCATAATTTTCTGATTCTGGCACATTTATTGTTACTATAGATTCACCAAATCCAACTGGTGTTATCGTTATAGCTCCTTTATTGTTACCATCTTCGTATTTTATTGTTGCTACATTATCGTTGCCATTTAATACGCTTGCAGTAACATCTTCGCCATTGTATTTAAATTCAACACTGCCCTCTGTGCCATATACTAAAGATATTTCGTCTTGAACATCTATAATTCTTTCTGCCTTTTTGATTACCCAATCGTGAGTAATATTTTCTCCACTTACTACTGTATAATTATGATTATTAGTTCCTGTTGCTTCCGCTGTATAGTTACCAGCTAGTATTGCTTTGTTTCCTGCGTATGTTAATTCCACAGTATCATTTCCAACAAGATTCTTAACTGTTGCAAATACTTCTTTTTCTCTTCCATCATATACAAATTCATTTGCGTTCCACTCCAAAATAACTGGCAATGGTTTTACTGTTACATTTATTGTCTTCGTAGTTTCTGTATATTGTGATGTTGGTGCTGATGTTACACTAACAGTAGCTTTACCTTCTCCAACTGGTGTTATTATTATTTCATTTCCAGTTACGATTGCTGCTATAACTTCTGAATCTGAAACTGCAACTGTAATTCTTCCGTTACCATTGTATGTATATCTTGTTGTAAACGGTGCATCTCCATATGTTAAAGTAATATCAGTATCTTCAATTTCTAATGTTGGTTCAATTGCATTTACTGTAATTTTACATATAGCTGTTGCTTCTGCATAATTTTCTGTTTCAGGTACTGTTACAACAACATTGCACTTGCCAGCACCTTCTGGAGTTACGGTAATTCTTCCTCCATTTTGTCCAGCATCATGCTTGATTGTTGCAACGCTCGTTGCCGTTGATTCAACTGTTGCAGTTGTGTCTTCACCTGTAAACGTGTACTCAATTTCTCCGATTGTTCCATAATCCAATATTAACTCTTCTGTTATCTGAATTTCACGTGGTGCCTTCTTAATCTCCCAATTGTATCTGATGTTCATTCCATCAACTACTGTATAGTTTGGATTATCCACTGCTGTTACTTCTGCCGTATATCTTCCAGCTTTTGTTTTTGCATTATCTTTGTACGTTAATGTTACTTCATCATTTGGGACCAAGTTAGTAACAGTTGCTGTTACTTGTTTTTCTGTTCCATCATATATGAAATCGCCACTGCTCCATTTTAAAATGATTGGTCTTGGTTTTACTGTTACATTTATATCTTTGCTTCCTGCTTTATATTGAGGAGTTTCTGATGCTTTTATTGTGATTGTTGTTGTACCAACATTTACTGGTGTTACAACAATTCTATTGTCTATCATTTTAACAGTCGCAACATTTTCATTATTTGAAACAACTGTTACAGTTCCATTTCCATCATAGTTATATGTTGTCTCCGAAGAATTATCTCCATATACGAATACAAATTCTGAAGGTTCATTTACTGTAATAGTTGGTTCTTTTGGAACAACTGTTAATTTAGCTTTTAGTTCTGTTATTGTTCCATCATAATCTTTTAATTTAACTATTACATTCGTTTCGCCTGATGCTTTACCTGTTATTACTCCTGTTGCCTCATCTATGCTTGCTAAATCTGTATTTTCTATTGAATAGCTTATTTCTTTTGGTTCACCATCATATGTTAATGTTGGTCTTATTGTTCCAAATACTTCAACAACCAAATTATCTTGTAATTGTGCATTGCTTACCTTGTCTACAATATTTGATATTTCTATTGTACTATTTGCTGTTACATCTGAAACATTTCCGGCTCCATCTCTAACAAATACATAGTATGTTCCATTATCAAACACCTCGTATTGGAATGTTGTTCCCGTAAAGTTGCTCCATGTTACATTATCCGTTGAAGTTGTTGTTCCAACATAATATTCTGTAACTCCACTTTCACCAACATCAGTGATTTCTGATACAGTTATAATTTTAGAGTTTGCCTTTCCTAATGGTGCTTCAACTTTTCCTATAACTGGTTTTGTCTTATCTATTTTTATTGTGTATGGTCCACTCTCATTTGTTACAGCTTTACCTTGTACGTTTACGCCAACAAAATATATTACGTGATTAAAGTTTTTGTTAAAGTTAATTGTTGCTGTGTTATTTTCAAACAATGTGCCATCATAACTTCTTAATGTCTTCTCGCCTTCAATTCTATAATATACTGATGTTACTGTTGTTGCTTCTGCAGGCACCTTTATTGTCGCTATTACATCATTATTTGTCCATTCACTATCATATGGTGCATCGTTTTCTTTTAATGTAACATCTATATTTACCGTCTTAACTTCAAATTCAACAGTGTTAGATATTGCACTATTATAATTTTCTGTTTCTGCAACTTTTGCAAACATCTTATATTTTCCTGGTGCTATTGACATAGATGATGTTACAGTATTCCAATTTATAGCCTTTGAAGAATCATCTCCACTATAAATAAAGTATGTTACATCGCCATTTCCAAGATTTCCTGTTATGCTTGGTTCCGATTTTTCTCCACCATATATGTAGTCATCCATTGTTATCACTGGTGTTATATCTGCTTTTTCAATTTTCCAAATATGAGATACGTTTTCTGCTCCAACTAATGTATAGTTGTCGTTATCCAATTTCTTTGCAATTGCTGTGTATGTGCCAGCATTAACCTTTTTGTTCTCTTCATACTCTATAACATTTACTGTATCACCTGCTACTGCATTTGTTACTGATGCCTTAACTTCTTTTTCTGAGCCATCATAAGTAAATGTATCTTTATCCCAAACCAACGTAACTACTCTTTGCTTTACTGTTACATTTATTACAACACTTGATGCCTCGTATTGATCTGTTTCAGCAGCATTTATTGTTATTGTTGTAGCACCTGCATTTAGTGGCTTAATTGTTATAGTTTTATTTGCATTCACAGTAGCTGTAACAACATTTTCATTATCTATTGTTACTGTCACTGTACCATTTCCATTGTATACATACGATATATCTTTGCTTGGATCACCATATGTGAATACCATATTTTTATCTTGTTCTGAAATGTTTATTTTCTCTGTTGAATTTCTCTTTATTGTAACCAAACATTCTCCAGATGTTGAATTATAATTTTCTGTTTCAGGTATTACAATTGTTACTATTGTAGTTCCTTGTGCAACTGGTGTAACTGTTACACTTCCTGAATTGTTGCCATCTTGATTTGTTACTGTCGCAACAGAAGTTTTTTCTGAAGTTACTTCAGCAATTGTATCCTCACCTGTATATGTGTAATCAATCTTTCCAGTATTACCATATTCTAATACTAAATCATGTATCATTGTTAATGTTCTATTAGCCTTATTGATTACCCATGTCTTTGTTATATTTTCGCCATCCACTAATGTATAGTTTTCGTTGTCTAATGTTAACGCTTCTGCTTCATAATTTCCTGCGTTTGTCTTAGCATTGTTATTGTATGAAGTAACATTTACACTATCATTTCCAACTTTATTATCTACAGTTGCAGTTATAGTTTTTACTGTTCCATCATAAGTAAATGTATCATTACTCCAAGAAAGTTTTACTGGTCTCTTCTTAACAGTAACTTTTATTGTTGCTTCACCAGCCGCATATTGTTCTGTTTCTGATGATGTTAATGTTATAGTTGCCTCACCTGCGTTTTGAGGTATTATTGTAATTGTTTTTCCTGTCTCATCTATTGTAACTTTCGCAACATTTTCATTTGATGACTTAATAGTCAATTGTCCATTACCTTTATACTCATATGACGTTTGTACTTCGTCATCGCCATATGTCATAGTGATTTCCGGATTGTTTATAACAAGTCCTGCTTCACTTAATCCAACTGTAACTTCGCACTCTTTTGTTATTGCATTATAGTTTTCTGACTCAGGCACTGTAACAGTTAAAATTGTTACTCCTGCAGCTAATGGTTCTATTGTGATTTCTCCACTATTTGTTCCATCTAAATAGTTCTTTATTGACATATACACATTCTTATCCAATGTCACTATTGCTGTCACATCTTCGCCTGTGTACGTAAAGTTTAACTTGTAATCCGAACCAAAGATTACATTTACCTTGTCTTGCATTACTATTTCTCTATCTGCCTTATTGATTACCCAATTATGAGTTGTGTTTGTTGCATTTTCTAATGTATAGTTTTTATTATTTAAGCTCAAAGCTTCTGCAATATAATTTCCAGCGTTTGTTTTCTTATTGTTGTTATATGCATTTACAGCAACAACATCGTTTCCTACTTTGTTTGTAACTGTTGCTGTTATAGTTTTTTCTGTTCCGTCATACGTGAATGTATCATTGCTCCATTCTAGTTCTACTACTCTTGGTTTTACTGTCATTGTAAGCTTTGTTTCTGTTTCTGTAAATTGATCTGTTTCTGATGCTTTTATTGTAATAGTTGTAGTGCCAACACCTTCTGGTTTCACAATAATTTCATCTCCACTTACTCTAACAGAAATTATATCACCGCTATCTGTTTCTGCTGTAATAGTACCATTTCCATCATATTCAAATGGAATTCTTACTGGATCATCTCCATATGTTATCTCTGCTGGATAGTCTGGAACAGTTATTTTTGCATCACTATTTCTCTCTACTATCACTTTTACATTTTTAGTTGCATATTTGTAATTGTCTGACTCTGGTACTTCTATTACAATATTACATTCGCCTTTTGCTACTGGTGAAACAGTTATTGTTCCATTTCTAACACCATCAACAAAATTCTTAATCACTGCAATATTAGTTTTATCACTTCTAACGCTAGCCGTTACATCTTCTCCTGTGTATTCGAATGTTATATTTCCATCTGTACCATAAACTAAAGTTATTTCTTCAGGATTTAATGTTATCACTCTATCAGCTTTATTAATCTTCCAATTGTGGCTTAAGTTTGTTGCATTTTCTATTGTGTAGTTGTTATTTTTTACACCTGTAATTGTTGCCACATAATTTCCTGCTAAAGTCTCTGTATTACCAGTATAAATCAATCCCACATCATCACCATTTACAGCATTATCTACTGTCGCTGTTATTGTTTTTGACGTTCCGTCATAAGTAAATTCATCTTGTCCCCAAGTAACTACAATCATTCTCTTTGTTACTTGTACCTCCACTTCTCTACTTACAGAAGTGTATTTGCTTGTCTCTGCTGCTGTAACTGTAACTTTTGCTGTTCCAACATTCTTAGGAGTCATCTTTATTTTCTTAGTAGCCTCATCTACTGAAACTTCTACTACATCACCGTTACTTGATGTAGCTGTTATTGCACCATTTCCAGTGTATGTATAAGAAATGTCTTTTGCTAGGTCACCATATATAAAATCAACTCTCGATTGAATGTTCATATCTGCTATTGCTCTTTCTACGTTTACAGTTATGCTAATTTCTGTTGTCGTTCCATCGTAATCTTTGAAAGTAACTTTCATCTTTGTTGTTCCAAAATTTTCACCAGTAACAACACCAGTTGTTTTATTCACTGTTGCGATGTTTGTGTCTTCTATTTCATATATTATTTCTTTTGCTTCACCAGAATATGAAATATTAGCTTTAGCAGTTTCAAATACTCTTACTGTAATTGAATCATCATGAGTTATATTTGAAATTTTATCTACTATTTCTGTAATTTCAATTTGGCTGTTTGCTGTTATATCTGAAATGTTTCCTGCATTATCTATTACATAGAAATAATATCTCTTATTTTCAGTAGCCTCATATGTGAAGCTGTCTCCAGTGAATTCTGTCCATGTAGCTCCTGCTGTACTTTGCGTATCGCTTACGTAATATCCGTACAATCCGCTTCCGCCATAGTCAACTATGTTTCTAGCTGTAATTGTCTTAGTATTACCTTTTCCTGATGGAGTAACCACTTCACCAATTACCGGTTTATCTTTATCTATTTTTATTTGACAACCAATGCTTTCGCCAGTTATCGCCCTACCATTTACATCTACGCCAACAAAATATACTTTCTTGTTTATATTATCTTCAAAGTCGATTTTTACTGTGTTTCCGTTTTTAGTCATCTTGTTTGGTATATTGTATGTTGTTTCGCCTTCATATCTGTAGTATACAGCTTCTAAATTCTTAACATCATCAGATACCTCAATTGTTGCTGTTACTGTGTTGTTTGTCCACTCTCCATCATATGCTTCATTTCCCTCTGTTAATGTTACATCAATACCTGCAACTACTATATTAAACTCTACAGTATTTGTTGTTGCACCATTATAATTTGAAGATTCTGCGACTTCTGCAACCATATAGTATTTGCCAGCTGGCAAGTATGTTGAACTTGTTACCTCGTTCCAATTTCTCTTATCAGCTACATCTCCAGAATAGTAATAGTAAGTTACATTTCCATTTCCAAGGTTGCCTTCAACTCTTGGTGTTGGCTTTTCACCTGCATAAATATAATCTGTCATTACTAATGTTGGTGTTATATCTGCTTTATCAATTGTCCATTCTTTGCTTATGTTTTGACCATTTGTAACTGTATAATTATCATTGCTTACACCTGTTGCTTTTGCCGTATATGTTCCCGCATTAGTCTTTTTGTTGTCTACATATGCATTAATCTCAACAACATCATTTCCAACTTTATTTGTTATCGTTGCTATTATTTCTTTCTCGTTACCGTCATAAACAAATGTATCATTGCTCCATTCCAAAATTACGGCTCTCTTATTTACTGTAACTGTAATTTGAACTTCTGAAGCATCATATTGTTCTGTCTTTCCGGCGCTTATTGTTATTACCGCACTACCAGCATTTACTGGTGTTATTGTTATTCTCTTGTCTGTTTCATTTATTGTAACTTTCGCAACATCTTCGTTATTAGATGTTCCTGTAACTTTTCCATTTCCGCCATATTTATATCCAATCTCACTTGCATTATCGCCATATGTGAATTCAATATTTTCAACGTCTGGAACGATACTTCCTGTTGCTAAAGATACATTTACGTCGCACTTAGCTGTTTTTAATTTATAATTTTCTGATTCTGGAATTGTTAAAGTTATTGTTGCTGTGCCAGCTGAAACTCCAGTAGCTTCTATCGTTCCTTTATTTTCGCCATCTTGTAAAGTTACATTTAATACGTTTGTATTGCTACTTACAACTTCTGCTGTAACATCTTCTCCTGTATAAGTAAATTCTATATTTTCAGGTGTACCAAATATCAAGTTTATATTTGATATTAAATTAATTTCTCTTTCTGCTTTTTCAATAACCCAATTATGTGTTTTGTCTGTCATTCCATCTATTGTATAATTTGGATTATCTAGCGAAGTTATTTCTGCAATATAGTTTCCAGCATTAGTCTTTTTATTATTTGCATAAGTTATATTTACAGTATCATTTCCTACTATATTATTTATTGTTGCTATTACTTCTTTTTCTGTTCCGTCATATACAAACGAATCTCCACTCCATGTAACCTTAATTACTCTCTTTGTAACTGTAACATTTATAATGACTTCTTTAGCTAAATATTGTTTTGTCTTTTCAGATTTTAATACCAATGTTGTTTCGCCATATCCAACAGTGTCTACAGTTATCTTATTGTCCGCCAATGTTGCTTTGGCTACATTTTCATCTTGTGAAGTTATGCTTAATTTTCCATTTCCATTATACGATGTTATATTGATTACCTTTGAAGTATCACCATAATTGAAGTTCAATGTGTTTCTGTCTATGATTAATGTTGGTTCTATTGCATTTACTTTTACTGTTATTGTCTTCTCATATTTAGTTCCATCAAAATCTTCAATTGTAACTTTTGCTGTTGTTGTGCCTTCTGCAACACCTGTTATAGCACCTGTTGTGGTGTCTATCGTTGCTATCGTGCTATCTAATATTTCAAATATCACACTCTTTGGTGTTCCATCATATTTCAAACTTGGTGTCTTTGTTTCGAACACATTTAATTCCAAAGTGTCTGAATTGCCATTAAATTCGATATTCGTTACTTTATCTTGAATATCCACAATATTTGTTGAATAAGCTTCTGAAATATTTCCGGCATTATCTATTACCCATATATGATAAGTATTATTTTCTGTAACTGTAAATTCAAAGCTTGAAGAATTTAAATCTGTCCAAGTTGCATCAGTTAAATCAGCAACTGTATTTATATAATATCCTTTTAATCCACTTCCACCTTCATCTGTTATGTTTGAAACTGTTATTGTCTTAGAATTTGCTTTTCCTGTTGGCACAGTCACATTACCAATTATAGGTTTAATCTTATCAATATTTTCTATTTTGTGTTCAACTGGGTCACTATGTCCTACTCCATCTGAATATCTAGCGTACAATATTCCATTCGCACTAAATATCACATCAGTTGTCTCTCCTGTCACTGTCGTCCAATTTTCTTTATCTGTTGAATACTGATGAATATATGTTGTATCACCACTCCAATTAATTGTTGCTGTTACATCTTGGTTTGTCCATTCTGTTGGAGTATGTGTAATAGTAATTGCTGACGCATCAATCTTTAAGGTTCTAGTAAATGCGCTCTTTGAAGTAACTGTATTATTCGCAACATCTGTAACAACAGTTCTAACTTCATACTCAGTATCTGAAGATAAATTCTTTATCACATCACTTAAATCCGTTGTTGCGTTCCATGTATTGAAATCACCGTCGCCACTTAATCTGTATTCATATCTTACACTTGCTATTGGCACGGCACAAACTTGGTTTGTTGTTACACCGATTTCATGAACACCAGGAACCAATGTAGGTGCAGTATCTGTTGTTGTTGCATCATTCATAACAGTAATTCCTGTCTCAATATCTTTTTCGTCATTTTGATTCAATGCACAATCAGTAATAACTCCAGCTGGAACCGTTATTGTAAGATGACCGTTTCCAGTAACATTAGTAATTGTTAATGTAAATCTCTCTCCACTTGCTATATCTTCTTTTGTCAATGTTCTAACAACACCGTCGGCCACATTGCCACCAACCTTAATTACAAAACTATCTTTTGTTAATGTTGTTGTATTAGAATTATAATTCGTATCAAAAGATTCAAATGTAAATGTTACTTGTTGACTCTCACCTAAGTAATCTAATTCTGGATTCTTAGATTTTAAATCTATTGTAGGTTTAACTGTATCAATCATTACATCGCCAAACAATGGATCATACTCTGTTCTACCTATTGTATAAACGTATTCACTCTCATCACCATTTTCAGCAACCGCTTTTATTCTATATTCAAAAGACATGTTCTTAGTAAGTCCAGTATGCATGTGTGGTGAAGTAGCATTATCACTTAATACAATCCAATTGTTGTCTTTATTAGAAGCCTCTAACACATATTTTACATTTGTATTTTCTGTATCTTTCCAAGTTATTTTTATTGAATCTGTATAATCTCCACTTGTTGCTGTGAAATTTTTAACTGTAGCTACTTCTGTTCTAACAACAGTAATATTTGTGTTGATTAGATATTCATCATTACCGTTTTTAGCTAAATCAAATATTTTGCCTACAGGTATTCTCACAGATAGATTTCCATCGCCAATTAAATTGTTAAGTTTTAAGGTGTATCTTTCTCCACTTGGAATTACCGCTCTTGTCAACTCTTTGCTCACACTTGTCGAAATAGTTCCATTTATTAGGACTTCTACATCTTCTTTAAACAACTTGCATCCGTCATTGTAATCGTAATTATCATCAGTAACATTAAAAGTTATTGTAACATCCGTCAAAGGTCCTACCTTCTCTGAATTTGGTGTTATATTAATATTATCTATAACTGGCTTAATTGTATCTTTATTTACAACATCATAAATATCGTCATATTGAGTTGAACCTCTTGTTGATGTAGGTTCACTATATCTCATGTTTGAATCATATGCTTCAATTACATACTCGTATGTCTTGTTTTTCTCAATTCCAACGTGCATATATGGAGAAGTAACATCTGCTGATAAAAGAACTTTCTCACTATTTTCGTTTATATATGACAATCTGTACTTCAAACCAGAAAACATTTTCCATGAAACTTCAATCGCATCGGCATAATCTCCACTTGTTGCAACAAAATTTTCTGGTGCATCCGGAGCTGGTGTAATAGCAACCTTTCCAGAATTTATATCATCTTGTGCAACTATTAGTAAAACTTCATCTGAAGCCAAGCTATATGCAGAAATATCAGAATTTATAATCAAACATCTAAAAACTAATCCACTCAAATTGTTTGTAACATTTAAAGTCTCATTATCAATCTTCATTGTATTAGTGTCAATATTTAAAGCTTTTGTATCATATCCTGTTGCCATATCAGCAGTAACGTCTTCCCAGAAATCACCTGATTTATATTGCCACTTATAAACATTTGCACCCTTTGTTTCAACTTCTATTACGGCAATCTCTCCATGTTTAACTTTAAGTGTAGTAAGAGGTTGCTTTGTGTATCCTAATTCAAAATACTTAACTGTACGTTGCTCTTCATTTGTCATAACAATATTTGCAACATTTGATTTGATTGCACTATGGTCAACGTAATATTCATTACCTGCCAAACATCTAAATTGGTATTGATACATTGCATAGTTTGTTTCAACTGTAGTCAATGTTGATTCCTTTGTTATGCTGTCAATAGTAGTTGTTGAAACTGTTCCAATTGAATTAGTCATGTCTTTCCAATAATCACTATCATTCTCTCTATATTGCCATGTCAATGTTAAACCTGCACCAATCGCTTTAGCTTTATAAACTGCTTTATTACCCACTAAAACTTTTGTCGTCACAGGTTGAGTTAAAAATATTGGTGTCTCATAAGCTAACGTTGTATCATGCGCAACTATTAACTTTGCAATATTAGAAACTGCACCATGATGATCTTTAAACACATCATTTCCAACTATACATCTAAAATCATATCCAGATAATAAATTTGTGGCAGCCGTTGTTGTGAATGTCGCTGTATCTCCGTTTACTTTAGAAGTACCTATAGAACTTGACATCTCGTGCCAATAATCCTTTTCATTCTCTCTGTATTGCCATGTAAAAGTTGTAGCATTATCTGCTGAAATTGTAAATGTTGCAGTATCTCCAAATTTAACTTTTGCAGTAATGATATTAGTTGTAATCTTTGGAATCAATGCTGTTTCAACATTAACCTCTATATCTTCAGTAACGCTACTAATATTACACGTTCTTCCAAGCTCTTCACCGACAACAACAAAAGAATTATCGCCACTATCACCAGAAGGATATATTATATTTCCAGAAGAAGTCTTTAATATAACTCCTGTTATTCCATAACCTTCGCCAGGCACTATAGAAAATGCAAAATTTGTACCACTTGCAACCTGACTATTGTTAGTTATCTCATCTCCACTCACCTCAGTTATTTTAAAATCACCGTCACCACTAAACTTAACATTGTGAGACTCAACACTAATTAAAATATATGTTGAAAATCTAGTTGCTCTAAACTTGATTTCCTCATTTGTAAAACTACTAACAGGAAGAATCTCGTAATTGTTATCATCAATAATATGTAGTAGTGCAACATTATCTTTAATATTCAAATTCAATCTTGAAATATTAACAGTAACTGTTTGACCAAAATCTTCTGGTTGATATTCGAACTCCTTGCTATCAAGAGAAATGTCATAAGCAACTAAAACATCCTCTTTCTTTAAGTCCTTCAAATGCTCTTTAGCCAAAGAAAAAGCCTCATCCTTCTCAATCACTTTGCTAGAAACAAGAGTATCTTTTGGCATCATACCATTAACTTTTATCAAACTTTCATCTTCGCTGAAAATAGCCACTTCTTTTTTCTCAACGTAGTTAGAAAGAGGAAGAATTTGACCGCAAAAATCACAAGCCATATCATAATTTGAATCAACATGGTTTTCACACGATATTAACTTAGGATTTTTGCTGGCATCAATGTACTTATGCCAGCCAACCGCCAGAGTTGTTAACCCCACTGTGATTATTAAGATTAGGCTTACTAAAAATGACTTTTTACTCATATCGGCCATCCTTCCTCAATTTTTCTTTTGTTAACAAATTTGTGCAAGAAATCAAACAGCAGTGCCTCTTTCAATCATCGCTCTCAATCCCTCACATTGATTTTTATTATAATATATAAAAAACTTGTGTCTAGTCCTTGAACACGCGTGTACGTGCGCTTTCAGAGGCAAACACCCAACCATTAAAATTACGGAAGGACAAACAAAAAAAATAAAGCATTTTCAAAAAACACTATTGTTAAATTTACATTAAAAAAATGTTACAAGTTTATTAAAGAACTTGTAACATTTCTGTAACATGATGTTTGAATTTGCATAAAAGCCATATTGCCGTATGGGTTGTGTGAATTAAAATTTTTATTCTTTTTTATAAAAAAGTTAATTTGAAAAATGTAATAGAAAAAAATCAAATAAATATTCAAGAAAAAATTGGCATGCAGCTATATTTTTTGTACGGTAAAAAATATAAAACTGTGTTCCTCTCTCAGTTAAAAACGATGATGAAAAATATATAATTTTTTGTGTTTTGTTTATTGGTTTAAGGAAAAATCAAAAGCTTTTTTAGTGCAGGAGTACCGCTGACTTATTATCATTATGGTGATTCTGCATTAAGTGTTGAAAACCTGACAACGAATTTTTTAGAAACACCGTTTACAGCAAGCATAGAACGTACATATAGACAAAACGGTTTTTTACCCTATGTAACATTAACAGAAACATTTACAAATAAATACACAAAACTAAGTGGTGATAAGTTACAAGTAAGAGCGATGAAAGCAGAGGACATATTTAGTGTGACAGGACTGACTAAAATGGAAGATGGAAATATAATGGACTTAAAAAATAAAAAGTATAATAAACTATTCCGTATTGAAAGCTATTATTTTGTTGCATCCCTATCTTTTTATAAATGCCTATATTATGTGCTTTATACAGGTGAAGTCCGTAGTGGCTATAATTATAGTGTGTATCGGGATACGCCCAGTAGTTTCTCTAAGCTCTTTGGTAAAAGCTAATAATATAGATATAATAGGGGCATGGAACTTAGAAATATAAAATATTTAAAAGCTGTAATCCTTTAATTTTAATCGATTACAGCTTTTATTTTTGTCAAATTCCAATATTCCAAGCTCCTACTATATCTCTGTTATTAGTTTTGGTATTAGAATATAAAGATACTATAGGTCGAATACCGTTGTTCATTGCCACTACCGTAGAAAACGCCATTTGCTGCAATAAACCATAATCCATTAGTATTATCATATGCAGAAGCAAGAAGATAGTTTGCTCCGTTTACTAGCAATTTTTCATACTTTATATTTTGTAAATTTATTGTATTATCAATTTTAGTTACCCCTATTACTCTGCACATATCATCCACAGTCATCGCTCTTACTTGCAATTTTTCATCACTTAGTTTTGTGTATTTGTTTGTAAATGTTTCTGCTAATGACATATTTGATAGGAATCCATTTTTTCTGTATGTACGAACTATGTTGACTGTAAATGGTGTTTCTAAAAAATTTGTTGTTAAGTTTTCGATACTCAAAGCTGAATCACCACCATGACAATACGTTAGCGGTACTCCTGCACTAATTTGAAGTGGAGAACGCACGTAATCTCTAAACAAATAGTTTATTTTTGTACATAGTTCATATCTGAAAATTTTATGAAGGAAGAACACATTTTTATTAATTGTTATAATTCAAAATTAAATTTGTGTTTTTCTCTCAAAAAATTAGTAAGCAATTATTCTTTAGATATATTATGTGTTTTAGAATTTGCAACAAATAGAAACGCTCCCAAACCTAGTGCAGGAGTACCACTGACGTATTATCATGTTATACGGCAATCCGGAAAAAAATGTCGAAAATTTAACCTCTCTTTTTTTAGAAACACCATTTTCTGTAACAAGCAGAGATACCTATAGAAGAAATGGTTTTTTATCTTTTGTATCATTGGTTGAAATATTTAAGAATAAATACACCAATATAAGTGGCGATAAACTGCAAGTAAGAGCTATGAAAGCTGAAGACATATATAATGTAACCGGATTGTCAAAAATGCAAATGGGAAAAGAAATGGATATAGCGAATGTAAAATATAATAAACTTCTTGTAAATGGTAGTTCATACTGGCTTGCATCGTACTTCAAAGATCTCTATATCTTAGCAAAGGATGGGTATATTAGTAACTTAGACCACACTTATGAAAATATTGGAATACGCCCAGTTATTTCTCTTAACTCTTTGGTAAAAGCTAATAATACAGACATTCTAGGTGCGTGGAATATTGAGATTTAACAAACAAAAGCTGTAGTCACTTAATCGAGCGATTACAGCTTTAAAAATCTTTATATCTCAATGTTCCATGCTCCTAGAATATCTTTTCCTGATTCCTTAACAGTAGGAAGTAAAGATACTACTGGGCGAATTCCGAAACATACCACCATCATAGCCATTACTTACACCACCTCTATCACCAATGCGCCATAATATCGAAGAATTACTAGCAAAGGCAATAAAGTATGAAGCTCCGTTTGTGAGTAATTTGTTATATTTCGCATTATTTAGACTCATTATATTTCCTTGTACAATTTTTGTCATCCCTGTTACTGTATATATATCTTCCGCTTTCATTGCTCTCACTTGAAGTTTTTCTCCGCTTATATTAGTATATTTGTTTTTAAATGTTTCTACTAATGACATATTTTGTAGGAATCCATTTTTTCTGTATGTACGATCTATGTTGACCGTAAATGGTGTTTCTAAAAAATTTGTTGTTAAGTTTTCGATACTCAAAGCTGAATCACCACCATGACAATACGTTAGCGGTACTCCTGCACTAATTTGAAGTGGAGAACGCACGTAATCTCTAAACAAATAGTTTATTTTTGTACATAGTTCATATCTGAAAATTTTATGAAGGAAGAACACATTTTTATTAATTGTTATAATTCAAAATTAAATTTGTGTTTTTCTCTCAAAAAATTAGTAAGCAATTATTCTTTAGATATATTATGTGTTTTAGAATTTGCAACAAATAGAAACGCTCCCAAACCTAGTGCAGGAGTACCACTGACGTATTATCATGGTGGTGATTCAGCTTTGAATATCGAGAACTTAACAACAAATTTTTCAGAAATACCATTTACTGTAAATGATTGGGGCACATATAGAAAAAATGGTTTTTTGCCAAACATAACATTGACTGAAATATTTTCCAATAAATATACCAATGTAAATGATGGAAAGCCTCAAGTAAGGTCTATGAATGCAGATGATATACTAAAAGTAATTGCTAAAGCAAACAATAATATGAACAATGTATCTAGAGACGAAATAATTAAAAAAGTATATAACAAGCTATTTTATATTGGAGGAGACTATTTCTTAGCAACAGCATACACTTCTAGTGCATACGATTTATGGAGAATAGATTCAAGGGGGGATCCTGGAAATGCAACACCAACAAGCTGTTTGGGAATTAGACCTGTTGTTTCACTAAACAATACGGTTAGAGCCAATACAGTAGACATGATTGAGGCATGGAATATTGAAATATGACAAATAAAAGCTGTAATCGCTTAAATTAAACGATTACAGCTTTATTTTTTACTAAATCGCTATATTCCATGCTCCAATTAAGTCAATGCTAGTAGCTCTGGCTTCAGATTTAAGAGAAACAACTGGGCGAATTCCTCCTTCTCCTGTACCCGGATTAGATACACTGCCGTTCTCTATACGCCATAAAACTGTTGGAGTGTATGCTGAGGCAATCCAGTATCCAGCCCCATTTGAAAATAGATTATTATATTTTATGTTGTCCAAATTCATTGAGTTTCCATATATCATTTCTGTTAATCCTGTTATCAAATAGATATCTTCTGCTTTTAATGCTCTTATTTGAAGTTTTTCTCCAACTAAATTTGTATATTCATTTTTAAAAATGTATTCCAATGTCACATACTGCAAAAAACCATTTTTTCTGTATGTATAACTTGTATTTAGTGCAAATGGCGTTTTAAGAAATTTTGTCGTTAAATTTTCTATGCTTATACTTGAATCATGATATGGATGATTATACGTCAGCGGTACTCCTGCACTAAAGTTTCAGAAGATTTTTATTGCTTTAAAAATGTGAAACACGTAGTACATTTATAAAATATTTTTTTCGAGAGAAAAACACATAATAGTGCAAG
>CAKPEV010000002.1 GCA_934149405.1 uncultured Clostridia bacterium
TTTTTAACATATTCACTCTCAACATAAAGTTAGCTAATCTCTGTGTAAATAAACTTACAGCCTAGTGCAGGAGTACCACTGACGTATTATCAAAATAATGGTACAGCACTAAAAAGTGTGGAAAAATTAAATAATGATTTCTTAGCTATTCCTTTTTCTTCAACAGAGCGAGATGTATTCAGGAAAAATGGTTTTTCACCTTTTCTTACATTACATGAAGTATTTGATAATGAATACACTGTGATAGAAAGTGGAAGCCCAAAAGTACGTTCTATGAATTTTGAAGATATAAGTAGAATAACTAAAAATACTATAGCATCGAGACAATATGTTGGAAATGAAAAATATGACAAGCTTTTTGCTACAGGTGGAAATCATTATTGGATAGGATATACCGAATATGCAAGTGGACTAAGTTATGTACGTGCTAATTGGCAGGGGGATATATTAGATGGAGGCTATTATAGCGAGTATGGCATTAGACCTGTCACTTCATTAAAATTAGATTTAAAGACCAAAGGAATGGATTTAGAGGGGGTCTGGCAATTAGAAATATAGTAAAAATAAAGGCTTGTAGATAAATTTTTCTACAAGCCTTTTGGCTATAATTGAATATTCCAAATACCATTTAAAGCATAACCATTTGTTTTTATGTGTTGTTTCAATGAAACAACAGGTCTAATTCCGTGCCTCATCTTTTCCATAATAATCTACGACCTTTCCTCGCATCATATACATACGTAAGTTATATGACGCTGATGCAAAATAATAATTGGCTTCTACATAAAACAACTTATTCCATTTTCCACTCGATAAATTGTTTTTTGTTGAGAATTGTTCGTTCGTAATATTCATGACATCGCCCGAATCTAATGCTCTTACTTGCAATTTTTCTCCACTTATATCAGTATATTTATTGACAAATACCTCTTCGAAAGAATTGAAAAACACAAAACCAGTTTTTCTATATGACATACTTTCTGTCGAATTGAATGGAATATCTAAAAAACTATCTTTAAATTGTTTTTCACAAGCAAATGCATTTTTCCCGAGTATCATAGTAATACGTCAGCGGTACTCCTGCACTAACCAAATTCACTGTTCCAGGTGATGGATTTCCGTCTAAGTCAATATTCTTGCTAATTACACGCCATCCCTTTAATGTTGAGCCATTGACATTATCGTAATAAACTGGGTAATTTACATAGTCCCCTATTTCTACCTTATCTGCTAACAATGGTAGTCCGGTCTACTGTGTTTGTCCATATTGCGTATAGGTTTATTGTTTGGTTTGCTCCATTGAATACAGATGCTGGTACTATATCCCCTTGTTCATAGCTTGGTTTCGTTGCTCCTGCATTTGTGCTCCAGCCTAAAAAGTAAAATCCTTCCTTTTCTGGCACTGCTGTTGTTAAATTTAATGCCATTCCATAATGTCCTATTTGATCCTTTGGTGCTCCAGTTCCTCCATTTGCATTATATTTTATTATGTATTCTGTATTGCCACCATCGTATATCGTTGATATATTATCGTATTTATCTTTGAATACCGCGTAAAATATGTTTGTGCTTGTTAGGTCTGGCAATGTCATTGTTTCTGTTTTTCCTTGTGTGTATGTTTTCCAAACACTATCATCCAATCTTGTTGCCCTATCTATCGGCGTTGTGCTGATATAGTATTTTATTTCTTCATCTGCACAAGTATCATCTTTTGCATATATTTGTATTGTTACTTCTTTTCTTTCTATGTAATTTACATCGTTTACTTCTGTTGCTCCAACAATAGCTATCCTGCCAAATGGTGGAGTTACATCTACTTTTGTTTCTGTTGCATATGATGTGTTTCCAAATGCAAGTAAACAGGCACTCCCTAATATTAGTTTAGGTATTATATTTTTCTTCATTCGTTTTACTCCTTTCGAAGATTTAGTCTTATTCTCTTTTATTATAATATAAATAAAGTTTGTGTCTAGTGTTATTAACTGTTGATTTTTAGTGTGTTTGGCTTATAATACTTTTTATTTCCTACGGAAACAAGTATCGTCAATTTCAAAAATGTGTTTATTAAATTTTGATTACAAAAATGTTACAAACTTATTGAAGCTTGTAACATTTCTCACTAATAATATTTTTTCAATTTTTATTTATATATCCTGTAGTCTAAGTCTGGAAAGATTAAATCTTTGAAGTGAATATCGTTTAAATATTCTTCGTTTATTTCGTCTTTGTCTATCATGTCCGCAAGTGCATTGAATCTTCCTATGTGGTCTTTTACTCTTTTATGTGCGTACTCTACCATTGTGTTCGTTGTTATTATGAATGGCCAGTCACTACTTTGTGCAAGTAATAATTCTCTTCCACATTGGTCAAGTGCCCTTTTTTGTAATGGATGCGGATTTTGATATGTGTTTGCTAAGTAATGCATTCTTTCTGCTGCTCTATGTAAATGTCTATAAATATAATCGTTTCCTGGGTTTAGCCATACTTCATTATATCCATGTGCTCCCCATGTTGATATTGCCGGTGCGCATTCCTGAACGTTTGGATATTTTTCTAAATATTCACTTGGTGTTATTAATTCAAATGTGTCTTGGTTGTGATATATTTTTTTGAACAATACGTATAACCAATATGGCCCTTCGTACCACCAATGTCCGTACAATTCAGCATCGTATGGGCATGTTACTATTGGTGGAACTTTCATGTTTTTTGCAGCATTGCCTATTTGTTCTACTCTTGAATGCATAAAGTGGTCCGCTTGCATTTCTGCCACTGCTTTAGCTTTGCTATCGTTATAGTATTGTTTTTCACAATCTTTACCTGTTATTCTGTGATATTTTATTCCTGTATCAACTCTATGTCCACTTTTTGATACGTATGGTTTTATATAATCCCAATCTAATTCATATCCTATATCTTTATAGAATTCTCTATAATTATAATCTCCTGGATATCCGCAAATAGAACTCCATACTTGTTTTGAGCTATCTAAATCTCTTCCAAATGCGACTAATCCATTTGGCGACATTATTGGTGCTAATGTTCCGTATAGTGGTTTTGGTTCTGCATATGTTATTCCATGAGTTTCTAGTATTACATATTTTATTCCGTATTCTCTAAGCACTGGTTCTAACTCTGGTATGTATGCACATTCTGATAACCACATTCCTTTTGGGGCTCTTCCAAAGCGTTTTTTGTATACGTCTACACCTGTTGATATTTGTGCTTTTACCGCACATGGTTCCACATTTAGCAATGGTAAGAATCCATGTGTTGCTGGGCAACATATTATTTCTATTACGCCTATATCTTGCAAGTGTTTGAATGCACTTACTATATCGCAATTTAATTTTCTTTTATATAATTTATAAAATTCTTTGAAGTTATAGAAATACATTTTTGCTAAGTCATTTAATTCTTTATTGTCTTTTGTTCTTCTGATTTCTTTTCCTGCTAAACGTATTCTTTCTAACAAATATTTTAGATATCTGTGTCTTAATATGTCATCATCAAGCATCGTTATTAATGGTGCTGTGATGTTCATTGTTACCCTAAATTTTACACCTTCGTCTACTAATCTTTGAAAGTATATTAAAAGAGGAATATAAGTTTCAGATATAGCTTCAAATAGCCATCTCTCCTCTATATATTCCTCACTCTCTGGATGTCTTACATACGGTAAATGCGCATGTAAGACAATATTTAAATATCCTTTTGGAGCCATACTTACCCTCCTATTTATTGTTATATCTACTTAATGAACTTACGCTATCATCTGCCGAGAAAGATAGTCCGTAATAGTCTTGTCGATTTCTAATATTGTTTTGTCTTGTACGATAAATCGTGAATTTGTCTACTGCATCCATTCTTATGCAGTTTCTATATATTATCTCTTCCGAATCTTTATCACATACAGGCATACTTCTTGGAATTTTTACTTGATTTGATTCATATATACTAACAAATTCATTATTTGTTCTTCTTCCAAGTTCAACTTTGTAATTGCAATTTGCATCTTTTACATCTATATAATAACTCGTTGCAAATGGATCTATTTTCATCTCATATGAATAACCCATAGTTGTGTTTGTTATTTTTAGTATGGGTGTGCATATGTTGTAATCAACATGCTTATTGTTATCAAAGTTTTTGATTGTGTTATCTGAAACCTCCCAATACACATACATGCGTGTTGGAGACTGTACAAGTAATCTTACAACTGTTTCATTATATTTAGTTGGTAAATCGTAATACTCATTCTTTGGTGTATACAATTTTGTACATCCTCCTTTTTTTCTTTCGTTTAAAGCTAATTTCTCTATATAAGATAATTCTACTAAAATATGATATCTTAACTTGAAAATTTTTTCAATAGTATTTGAAAATTTTTTCAAACATTTTTTAAGGACTTTGAGTGTTATTAAAACAGTCAAAGTCCTTCTATTATTTATTCAATTCTTTTAAATATCTCATTGCCAACTTTCTTGTTTTTCCGTCTTGAATTTTTGAAGTTAATGTTTCAAGTGTTCCTAATTGTTGTGTATTCATTATCTCTACTAAAGCTTCTAATTCTATTTCTTGCTCTAAAGTCAAATTAGTTATCTTTGATAACAATTTCAATGCTTGTTTTGGCAATGTGTTTGCAATTATTACAATTACCGGTGCCGTCAATAGTTGTCTACTTTCTTCATTTTTAAAGTAATCATCTTTTAATGTGCTTCTAGCTTTATTGAAGTTGTTTATTATTAGTTTTTCATAAATCAATTTTATTTTTATTTTTATTAAATCTTCTTTATTTAAACCTTTATTCTTCTTGCCTACATTTTCGTCAGCTCTCTCAATTGCACTTGTTACACATTCTATTTCTTTTTCTACTTTTCCTTTCTCGCAAATATACATTGCTTGTTCTGCTTCTGTTATTGCATTGTTTATAAAGTAGTCGGCGCTTAGTACAGCCCTTCTTTGTTGTAAATTACTAAAGTTGATGTCTTCTAATTCTGGCTCTGTAATAGCTTCATATATTTTCAATATGTTTCTTCCACTCTTGTCATTTTCTATTAATGAATTTAATTCGCTTTGCACAATTTGTTTTTCTTGATTCATCAATTCTGCAATTTCATTTTCCAAGCTATCATAATTTACGCTATTGCAATTCGATATTGCAAAATCTAACTTACTCATTATTTGTTTGTTACATTCATTTATTTTTATTATTGCTGTTTTTTCAGCATTTGTAAGCGAAATATTTTTTGCTAATATCTTTAAATTGTCTTCCTCAAACTCAACCTCTTTTTCATCTTGTGTTTGTTTCTTTTGTTCTTCCTCTTTTTCCTCTTCTTGCTGTGCTTCTGCAACCAACTCTTTGTCTATGAATTTTTCGACTTCTGGATTATAATACGGCTTATTTTCTTCTTGCTTTTCTATTTCTCTTTCTTCTTTTGTGTATATTTGTGTTATCACATTTTCTGATACATTTTCTGATACAACGATGATACTTGGTTCATTATAACTAAACCTCCAAATTTCATTTGCATCATAAATTACTCTTGTTGTGTTTTTAGGCTCAAATCTTGTTCCGACTTGCACCTTTATTCTAGAATCTTCTTTTATCGCTTTTCCGTCTTTTGTTCTATATTTTACAATTACTTGAACTTTCTTTTCTTGATATGTGACATTAATAATGTTATTTATGCTTCCGACAGTTAATTTGACTGGTTCAACCATTGCGAATACCCATTTTTTATTGTTTTCGTCTATTATCTCATCTTTTATTTCTGGCACAAATTCTTTTCCAACTTCCATTTGAATTATATCAGACTTGAATATATTATTGCCGTCCATATCTTTATATCTTATTGTTACCTCTGCCTTTGCAACTTCATATACCATCGAAACAATGTTTTGTCTTTCATCTTCCATTATTCTTATTGAATCTATATCTTTACTTATAAGTTCCCATTGAATACCGTCTTCATCCTTTACAAATTGTGCTGGTATCGGATCAAACATTGTTCCTACTTGTAGTTGTTTTACATCGTCTGGTTTTATTTGTTTTCCATCTATTGTTTTGTATTTTATGACAGCATTACTATAAACAGCTTCATATGTCAATTCAAACAAGTTAGGTGATTCTAGCGCTCCTACAGGTATTTCTTTTATCTTTGACTCCTCCGGATTAATCTTTACAAACTTAAATAATCTAGATTGATCATCTGTCATTTTTTCATTTATATCAGGAGTATATTCGCTTCCAAGTTGAGCTTTTACTATAACGTCTTTTACTATTTGTTTACCTTGCAAGTTCACAAATCTCAATACCGTATCTACTTTTAATGGTATATATATTACTTCTATAATGTTTAAAGATTCGTCTTCTTTTACTTCGAGACTATTTGTGCTCTTTGCTTTATATTCCCAAACTCTTCCCTGGTAATCTTCTATGATATTTTCTACTTCCGGACTATATGAACTACCAATTTGAACAAGCTTTCTCTTTGGCGAACGTAGTCTGTTTCCGTATTCGTCATGATATTTATATGTTACCAAAGCTTTTTCTTCTTCATATGCTAGTACAATTACATTTTCTTTTTCATCGTGACCAACTTTTATACTTGGCTTACTGTTTGGATTATAAACCCATTTCACATTTTGATTATCTACTATTGTATCTATGATTTCAGCCTCGTATATACTTCCTATTTGTGCTTCCACAACTTTATCTTGTTTTACTGGTCTGCCTAATGGTTCTTGATATTTTATTACAACCTCTATTAGTGATGGTCTATATTTCAAATCTATATAATTTTTCTTTTCGTCTCTTTCAACATATACAGACTCATTTTTTGATTTAAAGTTTCCAAATATTTTAGTTTCTTCTGCTAGTCCGTACAACCATTCTTTGTCTTCTTTGTCTATAATTGTGTTTTCTATCTTAGGTTTGAATGTTGTTCCGACTTGTTCTTTATATATAGTTTCATCTATGATATCATTGCCATTTTCTTCTTTATATCTGACTGCAACATTTACTTTTAATGGTTCATATTTTATATTAATAACATTTTGGTTTTCTTCTCTTTTTATTTTTAATTTTTCATCATATGAATCTGGCAATTTCCAACCAAGTTTTGTTTTTTCGTCTATTATTTCTTTCACCGGATTTGGTCTATAAACACTTCCTATTTGTGCTTTTTCAATTGTATCTTTCTTTATTCCTTCATTTAATATACTGAAATATTTTAATGTTACGCCAACCATTTCTTTGCTATACCAGATCTTAACTATATTTTGTTCTTGGTTCTCATTCGTTATTATCTTTTCCTTATCTACACGATTTAAGACCCATGCTTTTTCTTCTTCATCAATATAATTGTTTTCATACGGTATAACAAATATCTCCCCAACTTGTTTTGAAAATACATTTTCTTTTGCTATTAAACTTCCTTCTTCATCAACTAAATGTACTTTTATATCACTCATCAATTTTGTGAATGTGATTTTTATTTCATTTTCTTTTTCATTTTCTTTAACAATTATCTTTTCAGCGGATACTTTATTGTATACCCATATTTTATTTTCTTTATCTGTTAGTCTCTCTATTTTTTCTGGCACAAACGTTTTACCAGCTTGTAGCTTTATCACTTTTTCTTCTACAATATCTTCATCGTTTTCATTCACAAATCTCATGTGTATATTAGAGATCAATGGTTCATATGTTGCTACTGCATTATTTTCTTTTTCTTCAACATATTTATTATCTATTTTTATCGAGCGATATTTCCAAACAAGTCCAATATCATCTGCAAATTTAAGGATTGGATCTATTCTTATTTCTTTTCCTATTTGCACATCTTTTACAGAGTCTTCTCTTATTTTTTGATTATCTTGATTTTGATATTTTAACCTAACTTTTGATGTATCTTGTTCGTAATTCAACACTATTATATTTTCTTGCTCATTTTCTTTTGTTACTATTGATATGTTTTCATCACCTATATATTTCCAACGCCATTTATTTGAATCTAACACTTTGTTTTGTATGTTAGGAATGTATATTCCTCCAAGACGCACCGTTGTTATAATATTATCTATTATAGGTTTACCTGATTTTATATCTATGTGTTTTACCAACACTTTTGCTTTAACTTCACCATATATCAATTTTATATAGTTGTTATTCTCTTTTACGATTAGGTTTTTAGGCTCACTAGATTCTATCATCCAACGTTGACCCTTGTCATCGGTTATTCTTTCAAATATTTTAGTTTCTAACTTGGCACCTATTTGCCAATCTACATCTTGATCTGCCTTTAATTTGTTATTATAAGCATCATAAAAAGCTAAAGTGACTTTCGCATTTTCCTTGTCATAATATATTGAGAATACATTTTCTTCTTCATATCTCTTGGCAACAAATTCTTCTATCTTGTCTAAATCTATTCTCCATCGCTTGCCATCATTTGATGTGAATTTTTCTATTGGTCTATCTTTATACGTTGAACCAACTTGCATTGTTTTCTTCTTCGGCTCCATTAATTCATTTGATTCTGAATCCATATATTTTATTGTGATTGTTGTCATTAATGGTTCATATTTTAAAATTATAACATTTTCAACTTCTAGACTTTTTACAACGATTTTTCCTCCATTGTCAACGCATTTCCACATCTTTTGATAATTATCTGTAATTTCATCTAAACTTTCTGAGTTAAACATCTCACCAACTTGTGCACTTTCTATTTTGTCACTTTTAATTGGTCTATTTTCCAAGTTCATAAATTTAATTGTGATATTTGCCAAAATAGGTTTATATATTGCTTCTAAAATATTATTTTCTTTTTCTGGCTTTACTACTATTTCTTTATTTTTTTGTTCAGTCTTAATCTTCCATTCTCTACATTGATAATCTGTAAGTTCATCATCAAAACTGTACGAAAAACTTTTCCCTATTTGCACTAATTCTATTTTATCATCAGCTAGCTTTATGCCAGATTCATTTTTCATTGTTATTGTTACTGGCACTTTTGCTTCTGTATAGTACAAATCCACTTCATTTAGCACATTTGGTTTTGCTAAAATATTTATATCTGTCCCTTCTACATAGTTCCAGCCTAAGCCTTCCTTACTAAGCAAATATTTTGGAACATCTATTAAATACTTTTTGTTAGCAGCCACTGTACTTCTTTTGCTTTCAGCAAGTTCTTCGTTTGTATTTTTATTTAAATATCTAATTAATATATCTGTTCTTTCAATATCATACACCAATATAACTTTGTTTTTATCTTCACTATCTTTGGCTATAAGTTTTGAAGGTCTTGAAAATTTCAAGTGCCATTCGTCTTTGTCATTTGCTATTATTGTTTTTTTGCTTTCAAAATCATATGTTTCTCCAACCTGAATTATTTCCTGTTTATCATCAGCAATTTTTTTGCCTTCTCTGTTTATAAATGAAAAATGTACTCTCGTAAATCTTTCAACATATTTAAGAGTTATTATATTTAAATTTGGATCATTATTAACTATTAAAGGATCCACCCTTACTTGTTCGGCTCTCCACTCTTTTCCGTTAACATCGTTTATTATCGGAATTATTTCCGGTGTAAAATTTGAATTAGGAAATAGGTTTCCTATCTTGTTTTCTTTTAATATTTCGTTTTTTGAATTAACGTATCGCACTGTCACATATGTAGAACCCGGAAGCGATGTTCCACCTTCAATGTATCCGCTATCTTTTTTAGATTCGAACCCATAAGATGTTTCTTTCATAGATTCTAATGTAAAATTCAAGCTAGTTCCGTTATACATGCATACTGATGTGCTTGGTTCTTTCGGTATATATACATACACTTCAACACTAGGGATTGGCAACTTGTCTGTTTCTGCTTCGTCCGTATCATGATATAGATATGCAAGTAGATTTGGAACTCGTCCAGCATCTATAAAGGTTTCTTTTCTTATTATTGCTGTTGGAGCATTAACATTAAAATCTGCAATAGATTGACGCTTTACACTTTCTCCTTTTTCGTCTGTGTATTCTAGCTTCGTTCCAATTCTAGTCAAATCTTCTATTATGTTTTCTGATATTTTATATTTATAATCTCTACCTAAATTGTCTTCCAATGATATATATAATTTTTCTTCAAATTCTTTTGGATCAGATAAGAATTTATATCTATAAGCTATCGGAATTATTACATCATCTTGTTCTAATCCTTCTCTTATTACACTTGTTGTTGGATTAACCAATTCAATATTTAAAGATTTTATTACCTCGTTTATGTATCCACTATAATCTTCTGCAACATGTTCTGTTCTTCTTAATGATTTTGCCACATCATCAATTATCATTTTTACTTCTACAGAATTCTTTTTCATTTCTGAATAAGATGTGTACTCATATTGTTTATTGGCTGTAAATATAGATATTTCTTCTTGCCTTTTTCCATTATCTAATAACCAATAATACGATATTCCATTTAACGAAAAATCTGTTTTTATTGGTATTTCATCAAGTCGTATATATGGGTCATTACTACAAATTCCTGCTATTACACCGCTACCTAATCTCCTTAGGTTTGGCTCTCTTTCGTATATCTCTATTCTATTAGTTCTATTATTTATAAATCTCAATGAATATGTTGTTATATTTTCAGCATACTTATCCGGGTCATCATACATTTTCAATCTTGGATTTATATTTTTTACAATCATTTCATCTATTACAAAATCTGAAATTAACATCGTTAAAATTTCTTCTGTTTTTTGTGTTTGTAATCTTCTGTTTCTATCGAATGCATCTTTATATTCTAGAGTTACACCATCTCTTTCTTTTTTGTAGACATCTTCATATGTTCTACCATCATTTATCGCCTGTGTTCTTTGATTTGGCGAATATATATATATTTTAACTCTGAAATCATTAGACACAGTTATAACAGCGCTTCTCTTCGAAAGAGAATAATCAGCAACTGCAAATTTTGTTCTAAAAGCAGTTTCAGCAGACGCAGTGTGTATATCTCCCTCTAGTACATCGCTGTAAATGTAGCTATTATTTATATTCAAAAAAGCTCTAATGATTTCAACACATGGTTCTTCGTACTGATAAACATCAATATACTTTGAATAATCATCTACATCATTCAATTTGTTTTCTATCAATGATATATCCATTTTAGAAATTGCAGTATTTCTAACACTTTCGTTATAACCCAATGTTTCCAATTTTTCATTTAGAGCTTTTACTAGCGTATTCATATTTTCACCTCTTAAATTTTTATCTTACGTACCTACTAAACATATATAATTTATTATATAATAATCAAAAAATTTTTCAATAGTTTTCGTTCAAAACAAGCGCCTCTTTTCGACTTTAACTTTTGCCTAAATATAAAAAACATCGTTCATGTATTTATACATTGAACGATGTTTTTTCTTATTCCATTTCTCCTATTTCATTTGCTTCTTTAGTGTTTCTAGAAGCTTCTGGTCTAATCATTTCTGCCTTTTCTCTTATTTTATCTGTTGCATTTATAATGCCATCAGCAAGACCATTTCTCATCTCGTTAACTTTGTTTTGAACATGTTCTGTACCCATTCTGTAAGCTGCATTTGCTTTATCCGCCAAACTTATAGCTCCATACGCAACACCACCAGCAACTCCAACTGCTACATCTCTTGCGCCATATGCCACTTCAACAGCTTTATCTTTTACTACTGTTGCTCCGTGTACTACTGCATATCTTGTGCCTGTCGCTATGTCTACAGCTTTGTCTTTCACTACTGTTGCTCCATGTACTACTGCATCTTTTGTACCTGTCGCTATGTCTACAGCTTTGTCTTTCACTACTGTTGCTCCATGTACTACTGCATCTTTTGTACCTGTCGCTATGTCTACAGCTTTGTCTTTCACTACTGTTGCTCCATGTACTACTGCATCTCTTGTGCCTGTCGCTATGTCTACGGCTTTGTCTTTCACTACTGTTGCTCCATATTCTATAGCTTCTTTTGCTCCAAGTAGAGTTTCAACAGTTACATCTTTTGCAATCCACAAGGCATCTCTGCTTTTTCCAGTAATTTCTTTTACTTTATCTTCAAACTTCTCCCTCGCATTCTTCATTTTTTCAGGAACTTGGTTTGCATATGATGTTATTGCATTCATTGCAGGAGTTAAAAATTGTTCTTGAAACTTCTTTTGTCCATTTATTGATTTCAATAATCTTTTTGAAAAGAATCCTCTTACTTTATCTAAAAGATTATTGCCTTTTACTAGTGCTAGCTCTTGTTTTTTAACCTTTGCTGCATCTTTACATTCTTTTTCAAAATTCTTTTCCATTTTTTCTGATAGTTCTTCTAATTTTTCTACTTTCTCATCAGCTTTATTATATTCTTCTTGTAATTTTTCCAATGTTTCATCGAACGGAACCAACTTTTGGCTATAGTCCTCTTCCATTTCTTTAATTTCTTTTTC
Source organism: uncultured Clostridia bacterium (assembly GCA_934149405.1). Lineage (GTDB taxonomy): Bacteria > Bacillota > Clostridia > TANB77 > UBA1234 > UBA1234. The sequence continues at coordinate 12,464 of CAKPEV010000002.1, forward strand.
CAAAGATCTGCATTTTTCCGTATATTCGGCCGCTTTTTCAAAATCATTCTTTTTCGCAGCATTTATCAACTCTTTTTTTGCCTTTTTTAGTTCGTTCTCCTTTGCCTCTCTTTGTTCTTCTGGTTCCTTTACATTTTCCCTATTCTCATAAACTTCAGATATTTTTTCACTCCATTTATCTCTTTCTGCCTCAGCCTCTGTTCTTTCTTGTTCATTTGCGACAATTCTCGTTTCATATTCTTTACGTAGCTTTTCTAATGAACTTCTATATTTTTCTTCTATCTGCCTTACTCCGTTCCTTGCATTGTCATATTTTTGAGACGCATCTTCCAAGTTAACTCCAAATTCTCTTGCTGTCTCAATACAAGTTTCTTTTAATGTTTTTGCACCATCAATAATATTTTCTTTAGCTCTTGTACATTCATATGCTACCTTTACTTTCGTATATAGCGTTACCATTTCTTTTAATTCTTTTAATAGACTAGCAATACTTTTTTGATTTCCGTTATCTTGCATCCGTATTCACCTCTTCTTTATCATTTGTTTTATATATGCCGTTCAATATTTCAATTTCTTTCTTTTTCATATTCTTAGCACTACCTATCCTCATCATCAGTTCTTTTAATTCGTCAGCATTCATTTCATCTAGATTATACATTCTTCCTTCAAACATCACTATTCCGAATTTTTTATCCATTGTGTTCACCCCTTTTACTTTATTTTACAATAACGTTTTTTTATTTACAACACTTTTATATTATTATTTTTTTGACAGGCTCATTTATGTGTTTTTAGAATAAAATATTTTGAATAAATATTTCTGTTTTGTTCATACTGTAATTGAATACTTTTGTTATGAGGTGTGGCTTTGCAACCAAAAAAAATTATTATTAAAACTTTGTATAAAAAATTGAATACTGACTTTTGTAATACTTTAAAAGAATATCCTAGAATTAAATTCTTTAACAAAAAAATAAATGGACAATATGTAACAACGATTAAATGTTCAAATTACTATAATGATGGTTTGCAAGGAAATAATGTTTATGGTAGCTATGTGTATCTATACACTTCTATATCTTTAATTCTTAGTGAACTAATAATTAAATTTTTCGAATCACACTTTATTTCTTTTTTGATTAATGATTATTATTTTTATTTTTCAAATACCGAGAAAAACAGGATTAAAAATATTTCATCTATTATGCTAGATTTAAACTTTCCATCTGATAGTTCTAGGAAATTATATCTTTACAAAAAAGATTTAATTTTAAGTAGATTGCTTAATAATTTTAGGCACCACAATCACCTATCAATTGAAGGTTTTGCCAACTTTAATTTAGACAATTATTTTTCTTTTCTCGATGATGTTATAGAAAAATCTGCACATGTATATTTTTCAAACTCTGATCCGGGTCTTTTGATAAATTTTATATTGAATAATTTTTTTAAATGATATATATTATATTTGAATGTTTTTTATGTTTTACAAAGGAGGAAATTAAAGTGTACTTATTTGGAAAAATAACTGTTAAACCACAGTTGCCAGAAAGAATTTCAGAACTATCTAATTTGGCCACAAATCTATGGTGGTCATGGAATACATATTCACTTAGACTTTACGATTATATTGATTCTAATTTGTTTGAGAAGGTAAATAAAAATCCTATTAAATTTCTTTCGCTTATCAACCAAGAGCGTTTAGATGAGGTTGCACACGATGAAGAGTTTTTGAAGGATTACGATATGGTTATAGATAATTTTAAAAATTATCTACATACTGACAATACATATTTCAACAATCATTTTCCACAAAACAAAAATGATATAATAGCATATTTTTCTGCAGAATTTGGTCTTGATGAAATCTTGCCTATTTACGCCGGAGGTCTTGGTATTTTATCTGGTGATCATTGCAAATCTGCAAGTGATTTGGGATTACCATTCGTTCCAGTTGGTCTATTATATAAGCAGGGTTATTTTAATCAATTTATAAACAAAGATGGTAGCGAACTTTTCGACTACTCACCTAACATCATCGAGGATTTGCCTATCCTTCCTGTTCGTGACGAAAATGGTAATGAACTTATTATTCCAGTTGAATTTCCGGGAAGAATAATTTATTCAAAGGTATGGTGCATAAACGTTGGACGTGTAAAACTTTATCTTTTAGATACTGATATAGATTTAAACTCTGCTATGGATAGACAGCTTACATTAAAGCTTTATGGCGGAAATCAAGAGATGAGAATTTCTCAAGAAATCATTTTAGGTATTGGTGGAATGCATTTGTTAAAGGCATTAAACATTCAGCCAACTGTTTATCATATGAATGAAGGACATTCTTCTTTCGTTACATTAGAAGTTATAAAAAATTTCATGAGGGAAAAACATGTATCTTTTGCCGTTGCTAAAAAAATGGCATCTGCTTGCACAATTTTTACAACACATACACCAGTTCCAGCTGGTAATGATATATTCCCTATTGATTTAATAGATAAATATTTTACTAGCTATTGTGCAGATTTAGGAATTAGTCGTCAAGACTTCTTAAATCTTGGTGCCAAAAAAGAAAATTCTTTTAATGATGGCTTCAACATGGCTGTACTTGCTTTAAAAATTGCAGGTGCTAAAAATGGTGTTAGTAAATTACATGGTGGAGTTTCTAGACAATTATTTGCTGAGCTTTGGCCAAACACTGCAGTTGAAGAAATCCCTATCACTTACGTTACAAACGGCGTTCATACATGTACATGGCTTGCACCTACTCTTAAAGAATTATACAATGCCTATATGCGTCCTTTCTGGCAAGAAAAGACTTACGATTTAGAAGTATGGAACGATATTGATAACATTCCCGACAAAGCATTATGGGATGCACATATGGTTCAAAAGAAAAAACTTGTTAATCTTGTAAGAAAAAATTTAAGAGCACAAAAAGTTAGAAATGGTGCTCCAATCGATGAAATTAATGATATTGATAAAATGCTTGATCCAAACGCATTAACAATTGGTTTTGCTAGAAGATTTGCCACATATAAACGTGCTGATTTAATTTTTAGAGATTTAGAAAGAATAACAAAAATATTAAACGACCCTCAAAGACCAGTTCAAATTATTTTTGCGGGCAAACCACATCCTGCCGATGTTCAAGGTCAAGAGTTAGTAAAGAAAATTTATGAAATTTCTCAAATGCCTCAATTTAAAGGCAAAGTATTTATTCTTGAAAATTACAACATGTACGTTGCTAGATATTTAGTAAGTGGTGTTGATGTATGGTTAAATAATCCTCGTCGTCCACTTGAAGCTAGCGGTACAAGTGGTGAAAAGGCCGGCTTAAATGGTGCCATAAACTTTAGTATTCTTGATGGTTGGTGGTACGAAGGTTATGCTGGAAACAACGGTTGGCCAATTGGTGATGACACTGAATATACTAATTATGAACTTCAAGACACAGCTGATTCACAAAGCATTTATAACGTACTAGAAAACGAAATTATCCCTCTTTATTACGAGAAAGATACTGATGGAGATGGGCTAAATAATAAGTGGATTAAGAGAATGAAAAATTCTATAAAATCTGTTGGTGGCGTTTATAATACAGGTAGAATGATTGTAGATTACTTAGATAGATTGTATGTTCCACAAATGAATAGAATCGATGCTATAAAAGATCATCCAGAAAAAGTTGAAGAATACTTGGCATGGGAAAATGATATACGTAGCAAATGGAGTAATATTAAAATCACTCCTATTGGAAATTTAGATGAGTTGCTTGTTAAAGCTGGTAATCAAATCGATATGTCATGCAAAGTTTACCTTGGCAACATATCTCCTGACAGTGTTACTGTTGAGGTATACTCTGGAAAGATTGATTCAACCGGAAAAATGAGTGATACTAATTTTAAAGAGATGAGCTTAGTAAATACTCTTGAAAACGGTGAATATGAATATAAGACTGAAATGGTTATTAATAACGGCGGAAGTTATGGATATACTTTCAGAGTTCTTCCAAAGCATGATTTATTAATCAATAAGCACGATTTATCTTTATGTTGCTGGTTAATGGGTTAATTTTATACGTGAGGCATAAAGGTTTTAATGCCTCACGCTTTTAATGTTTATTATATTTTGAAAGGAATTGGTTTATTATGAAAAAAACAAAGATTGTTTGTACTCTTGGTCCTGCGGTTGACGATTGCAAAACATTATCAAGACTTTGTGTTTCGGGCATGGATGTTGCCAGATTTAATTTTTCGCATGGAGATTATTCTGAACAACAAAAAAGAATTGATATGTTTAAAGCTATTCGTGAGGAATTAGGTCTTCCTATCCCTATGATGCTTGATACAAAAGGTCCGGAGATAAGAATTGGTACATTTACAGATGGAGTTGCAATATTAAACGATGGCTCTTTGTTTACATTAATGCATGATGTTTGCGAAGGAAATTCTTCTATGGTATATGTCAATTATGAACATTTATACGAAGAAGTTTTACCAGGAAGCATTATCCTTATAAACGATGGAACAATACAACTTGAAGTAATTGAAATTCAAGATAAAAATATTAAATGTAGAATTTTACATGGTGGAAAATTAACTAATAGAAAGAGTGTAAACGTTCCAGGTTTAAAATTAAACCTTCCACTTTTAACAGAAAAAGATAAGAATGATATCGTATATGGCGTCAAGAATGGCTTTGATATAATTGCTGCATCTTTCGTAAGAAAGCCTGAAGATATTCTTGCAATTAGAGAAGTTCTAAAGGAAAACAATGCCGAAAACATCAAGATAATTTCTAAAATAGAAAACCAAGAAGGTGTTGATAATTTCGATGAAATATTAAATGTTTCAGATGGAATCATGGTTGCACGTGGTGATTTAGGCGTTGAAATAGCTATGGAAAAAGTACCGACACTTCAAAAAATCTTTATTGATAAATGTAATAAGCAAGGCAAAATCGTTATCGTTGCCACTCAAATGTTAGAGTCTATGACAAACAACCCAAGACCAACTAGAGCTGAGGTTAATGATGTTGCCAATGCCGTTTATGACGGTGCAACAGCGATTATGCTTTCAGGTGAAGTTGCTGCTGGAAACTTTCCTATTGAATCAGTCAAAACAATGGCTCAAATCGCCAAAACAGTTGAAAACGAGATTAATTATTGGGATAAATTCTCTGGCACCTCTCAAGAGTCTCTAATAGGCAAACGTAGCAATCTTATAATTGGACACACTCTTTGTGAAGTTGCTATGCAATCAAACGCAGATGCCATCTTCTCGCTTTCTGCTGGAGGACATACGCCAATGGCAATCTCTAGTTTCAAACCACAATGCCCAATATATGCTATAACACCTAACGTATCAACGGCTAGACAATTAAACGTATCTTGGGGCATTACACCTATTTTAGTAAAAGAAAGCCCTAACCAAATTGACATGATAAATGAAGGTTTGAAAATTGCCAAAGAAAATAACTACATTTTTGAAGGTCAAACTATAGTTATTGGTGAAAGTGATACTTACACAACGGCAAACAATTTAAATGTTTCTATAAGCAAAAATATCGGTGGAATTTACGTAGTATAAATTTAAGGCCACTTCTCTTCACAGAGGAGTGGTATTTTTTAACATAATATTGACTATTTCACATTATGGTGCTAGAATATACAAGTATTATGAACTTACCTTTTAGGAGGATAATTATGAAAGCGCAATCCGTTAGCATCACGCAACTCTACTTACTCAAGGAGTTGGAGGTCAAAAAGATTGGAGATGATTCTTTTGTTGCTATATTTCCTCCAATGGACGCTGCAATGCTTAAACAGATTCTTCCAATCATAGACTCTATCGGCGGTCGTCTAAACGAAGAGCAAACAGGTTTTGCTTTTAGAGAAAACCCTGTACCCAAAATCGAGGAGTTGTTAAAAGAACGCATCTACACTATTGACGACACAAAGTTTAATGGGTACTGACGTTATAAAATTTATGTAAAAAGAACTACTGCTTAACTCAAAAGCAGTAGTTCTTTTTATTATTTATTTTTATTACATTCACATGAATTTGTTGTCGGTGTCTCAACAACTTTTTGGCAATTACATGTATTTTGCGATGCTACATTTTGATTCATTTTGCATGGACATGACTTCTGTGTATTTACCCCCATATTTGCATTTATATAAAACTTCTTTTCTGCCAATTTTTCTTGTACTGTTCTTAGTGCCTCTCCAAATCTTTGGAAATGAACTACTTCACGTTCTCTTAAAAAACGAAGTACATCTATTACATCTGGATCATCTGCTAAATCAATCAAGTATTCATATGTTGAACGTGCTTTTTGCTCAGCAGCCATATCTTCCGTCAAATCTGTTATTGGATCGCCTTTTACCGCCAACACCGATGCACTAAAAGGCACTCCTGCCGCACTTTGTGGATACACTGATATTCCATGGTCAGTATAATATGCTCCCAATCCTTCGCGTTTTAATATTTCAGGTGAAACTCCTTTTGTTAGTTGATGTACCAACGTTCCTACCATTTCAAGATGTCCGAGTTCTTCAGTTCCGAATGTCATTAAGGGTCGCTTTAGTTATTTCCGTTGGCATACTAAATCTTTGACTTAGATATCTAAGCGATGCGCTAAGTTCGCCATCTGGACCACCATACTGACTGATTATGAACTTAGCCATTTGCGGATTTGGATTTTTTATATTTACAGGATATTGTAATTTTTTATCATAACCCCACATTTATTTCTACCCCCTATCCCAAGGCCATGGATTACTTATCCATAACCATTCACAATCTGTTGCAGCATCGACTGCAGTTAATGGGCCGTACTTACTTTCATACTCTTCTCTTTTTTCCATCGCTTCATCCGCAGTATCTTGATACAAGCACAACATATCTTTATCAAATGGATGTGTGTCTAAATATAGTTGTAAATCATACAATTTAAAGTCTAATGCTTGCAATTCTCTTAATATACATTCTCTATCGTCCACAATCATCCACCTCCTTACAAGTCTCCGTTTGTGATAAATACTCTATTATACATTGAGATTGATTTTGTACATATGGCGACACAAGCTCTGGAAATGTTGTTCCATTATTAAGTGACTCTTTAGGGCAAAACGTATCAGTCGCATATTGATATGGCACATAACTATTGGCCAATTGTGGATTTTCTGGGCATACAGGTGGCATCTGGCATTTCCTACATTCCATTTCGTCTTTGCCGCATCCACATCTACGCCTACTATATCGATTTCTCATATACATAATTTATAATACCTCCTATTTTCTTGGTATATTATACTTTATGCATAAAACAGATTTTGGTGTCGAGTAAGTTTGTTTTTTACACTTTTATAATGAAATTTAAAATTTAATATTATACAAAAAACCGCCAGTTTCCTAGCGGTTTCAGATTTGTATTTAATTTTTACATTACGTAGAATAGTATGCAGAAGAAGTGCAACAAACTTCCTATTACGCAAAGTATATGAAATATCGAGTGCATCCATTTTTTCTTTTTTCCAAGTCCATACAAGACAGCACCTATTGTATAAGCTATTCCACCAACTACTAGTAAAATAAAACCATTAGTTGTTAATAACTCAGGCAATACACCGCCTTTTAGTATTATGCACCATCCCATTGCTAAATAGCATATCATAGAAAATGTTTTATATTTTTTTAAATCAATTGCATTCAACGTTATTCCTAAAATTGCTGCTCCCCATATGATTCCAAATATACTCCATCCCAATGCATTACTATATTCTCTAAGTGTGCATAAACAAAACGGCGTGTATGAACCAGCAATTAGCAAAAATATTGAGCAGTGGTCAATTACTTGAAATACTTTCTTAGACATCCTCTCCGGTTTCAAGCCATGATATATACTTGACATCGTGTATAATATTATAAGTGTGGCTCCAAATATTGCTCCCGAAACTACTCCATAAACGTTTTTATGTATTGCCGCAAATATAACGCAAAGAACAGTTGCAACAATTCCAAGGGCACCCCCAACTATGTGCGACACCATATTCATAATTTCTTCTCCCTTTGAATATGTTGGTATTACTCTGTCAGCTAGTTTTGTCCTTTTCATTTTTCTTACCTCCCTTATTTTACATTTTAGACAAAATTTTATCTAACTCTTCTTTTCTTTTTATTTTTTTCGTAGTTGTTTTTATTAGTTCTTCATCTGTTAAAATCATATGTTTGATGTATTTATACATTGGGAAAGTTTGATTTATCTTCTTTATTTCTCCCCAAATTTTCTCTCTAAACTCTTCATCAGTTAATCCGGCATACTTCTTTTTTCTTATATCATCATCATACACTATTTTTATTGCCACTTGAATATCACTTGGGTCATTTTTATCTGGCAACCCAAAGACCATAGATTCCTTAACTATTTCCATACGATTTACTACTGTTTCAATTTCATCTGGAAATATTTTTTTACCATTTTTCAAAACAATCATATCTTTCTTTCTTCCAGTAATAAACAAGTTTCCTTTTGCATCTATGTATCCTAAATCACCTGTATAAAAGTGACCATCTTTTAATACTTCGTTAGTTTTTTCTTCATCCTTGTAGTATCCTAACATTACATTCGGACCACTTACAATTATCTCACCTATTTGATTTTCATCTTTATTTACTATTTCTATATTCACATTAGGCATTGCTACACCAACAGAACCAGGAATTTTAGCTGTGCTTGTTTGTGCAGCTATAACCGGTGATGTCTCAGTCAAGCCATAGCCTGCTGCAACTTCTATACCTAAATCTCTAAAACCTTGCTCAATTTTTTTATCTATAGGTGCACCACCAGATATAACAAATCTAAGCTTACCGCCAAGTCCATCTATTATATTTTTAAATAATTTCCTTCTTATATCTATTTTTACTTTTAATAAAATATTACTTACTTTTATTAAACGTCTTACTAATTTTTCTTTTCCTTGTTTTCTAATTTGTTGCCATACGTTATTATATATTGCCTCGATAAGTATAGGTACACCAACAAATACAGACACACCATATTCTTTGAAGTTTTGGCTTATATATCTAAGACCATCTGTAAACACAGTCTTTACTCCAGTTATTATCATTAACAACATACCTGTTTGACCAAATATGTGGTGAAATGGCAAGAATGCTATATTTACATCTGTGTCATAAAAGTCTTCGCTTAGTTGCAATGCGTATATGTTTGAAGCAATGTTTTTGTGTGAAAGCATTACTGCTTTAGATTTTGAAGTTGTTCCGGATGTAAAAAGCAAAATGCTCATTTTATTTTTATCTATTTTACAATTTAGATAATCTTTATATCCACTTTTTAAATATTTTTGACCATCTTTAATTAACATATCCACACTACGATATTCTGCCATTTCTGACATACAAATGTATTCTTTTATTTTTGTGTTGCCTCTCTGCTTTAATTCCTCAATAAGCTCAACATATTTTTCATCGAATACAATTGCCTCCACTTCACTCCTAATAAGTGAATTTTCCAACTCGTCTATTTTTAATTCTTTATCAAGCGGAACAGATACCATTCCGCCTAGTAATACGCCTAAATGTGCAATAATCCACTCGTATCTATTTCTTCCTATTACTGCAATCCTTTTATCTTTTAAGCCAAGTTTATATAGCCCTGTTCCAAATGCTTGAATATCTTTTAAAAGTTTATCATATGTGATATTCTCATATCTTGTTTCTTTTTCTTCTTTATATTTTTTTATAAAAATTGTTTGGTTTCTTCTCTTACTTGAAACATCAATTACCATTTCTTTAACATTCTCATATTCTTTAACGTTTTTCATACGCACTCTCCTTATGATTAATATTTTAACTTGAAAGTAAAAAAAAATCACTAGTCTAAGTGGTCAGTTTTAGAAAATAGTAAAAATATTGAAATTTAAATTGACAAACGCGGTAATATACACTTATATTTATTTGTTAGTTTTTACTTAACAAACGTTATGATATTCTTTTCTCATGCTAAAATTTATAAACAAAAAGCCCAAAAGTTTTATAACCTCGACTTAAAAAGACTTTCTCTTTTCATCATAAGCTCAACACTTTTCGGCTTCATATCAGCATTTATTTCTTTATCCCATTTAATATTGTATCAAAAAAATCATCACATGTTTCATCAACCATAATCTCTTTTTCAGCTTTTAATTTGTATGTAAGGCTAGAGCATATCACTCCAAAGATGCTTGTAGCAATAGTTTCAGCATTTCCTTCTCTTAGTTCACCTGTTTGTATACCTTCATTTACATATTCTTTTATAATATTAATGTAATCAAATATACATTGTTGACATTTTAAATTACGCTCTCGCTTACCCCACATCTGGCTTAGTATCAACGTAACAAGTTGTTCATACTTTATTGTTGTTTTTATTTGAATCAAAACAATTGCTCGAAGTTTACCGATAACAGTACTCTCCCTATGTGTTTTTATTTCGATACTATTTCTTAAAAGTTTCATTCCTTCATCTATAAGAAAATACAAGATATCTTCCTTCTTAGCAAAATGATAATATAAAGTTCCCTTAGCAATACCAGTTACCGCAGTTATCTCCTCGACACTTGTCTCACTATAACCATTCTCTGCAAAAAGCTTCATTGCAGTATCAAATATATTTCTTTTTGTTTTATTCATTTACACCTCACAAAATAAATCTAAATAATTCTAGTGGCTGGGGTAGTAGGATTCGAACCTACGAAATATCCGGTTCAGAGCCGGAGGCCTTACCGCTTGGCTATACCCCAATATATAATGAGTGAATAAATTCACTCATTTTGTTTTATTCTTCTATTTTGTTTAATTCTTCAACAACACTATCTACGTCTATTCCATGTACTGCACAAGCTTCTTCTAAAGATTCACCTGCAGATGCTGGACAACCTAAGCAGTGCATACCTGCATTTAGTAATACTTCTATATATTTGTCCCCTTTTTCAACAATTTGTCCAATTAACATTTCTTTAGTTACCATAATATCAATTCCTCCTTCTAAATTTATTAAATATTGTCTAACTTTCGTATTGTGTAAAAAATGTATGTTACCACTTAAGAAAAAATTTTTCAAGTCCGTAACTTTTTTGTTTCAAAAATTTTTCGACATTTTATTTTATAAAGTGCTTATATTTAAGCAATTGCCACGCAAAATACGCCGCGAAATTTGTCGAATAATCTGACAAATATTTTTGTTTTCAAAAGTACTAGACAAAAGAAATTTTTTTGTTATAATTTGCTTAAAGGTGGTGATAAAAATTTGAAAGCTACACGTTTTCACCTTTGTTTAATTTTAGTTCTATTATTTTTTTCAATAATATTTAATTTCGTATTAGACATCTCAACTGTAATGAACTTATTCCTATATATATCATTATTCCAAATATTATTTTCAATATGTATAGTATATTCATTATTTGAAGTAACTTTTTTGCACGAAAAACAAGGATCTAAATTAAATCTAAGCAAAGGAAAATTATCTTCAAAATAGGAGTTGATTCGTATTCTTAACACAAAAGCATTATATAACAAAATTCGTTTTGTTTCAATAACTGTATCAATAATCTTTATTTTTAATTTTATACTTTTTATTAAAGTTTACCTTTCTAGTAATTATTCTTTCTTTTTATTTAACGAAACACGTCATATTAATTCAAAATATTGGTTTTGCTTAAAGGTCTTACATTTAATATCTACTCTTTTCTTTTGGCTATTTATATCCAATAGTCTGTATTCGAAATTCTTCTATAATTCCCCCAAAATAACCAGTAAGCAATCTACAGACTATGGAAATATAAATCTACTTCTCGGCCATAACATTGAGAGCAATCAGCCAGTTATAATCCCAGAAAAAGGACTATATCAAAATATTTTGATAACAGGTACTATTGGAACAGGAAAAACTTCCAGTGCAATGTACCCATTCGTCAATCAGTTAATGAAGAAAAACCTTGGAATGTTAGTTCTTGATGTAAAAGGAAACTTTCATAATAAAATTAAAGAGTTTGCAAAATTATATAATAAAAAAGTAACCGTTATTGAATTAAACGGAAAAGAAACGTATAACCCCTTAGACAAGCCAAATTTAAAACCATCTATATTAGCAAATCGCTTAAGAACAATACTGACTCTATTTTCAAATCAAAACACATCAGACACTTATTGGTTAGACAAAGTAGAATCTTTTTTAACAGAAGCTATCAAATTATGTCGTATATACAATGAAGGATACGTCACCTTTATTGAGTTACACAAACTTATTTATGACAAAGATTATTTAAATCAAAAAATTAGTCTAGCAAAAAATTTGTTTCTTTCTAATTCCCTTTCCAAAGAGCAGATATATGAGTTTTCAACATGTTTAGACTTCTTTTTCTCAGAATTTAAAATGCTTGACAGCAAAGTTCTTTCAATCATTCAATCTGAAATTTCTAGAATTACTCAAATTTTCGTTAATGATTTAGAGGTTAAAAATACATTCTGTCCGCCAAAAGAAAAAATAACATTTAAAGGTTTTCAGGATTTAGAAAATTCCATTGTTGTTTTAAATATGAATATAGCTGAATACAGAAATCTTTCTAAAATAATTGCTACTTATTTAAAGTTAGATTTTCAGTCAGAAGTTCTTATGCGACTTGCTAAGCCAACAACAATTTCTCCAGTTGCTTTCATTTGCGATGAGTACCAAGAATATGTTACAGCTAATGATGCAGATTTCTTTTCAGAAAGCAGGGAAGCAAAATGCATAAACATAGTTTCTACACAAAGTTACACATCCATTTTAAATGCTGTAAAAGACCAATCTTCTGCAAAAGTAATCATACAGAGTTTAGTAAACAAAATATGGTTTCGTACAGATGATATCTTCACTATTGAAGAAGCTCAAAAGCAACTTGGAAAAGAAGATAAAATAAAATATTCTCGAAGCATATCAGAAAATGCGAAAGAAACAAAATATAATTACTTACTACATTCTTTCAAATCTGATGCTTCTAATTTATCAGAAAGTATTAGCACTCAAGTACATCATGACTTTATATATGATACAAATGCTTTTTCTGTTGATTTAAAAACATTTCATGCAATTTGCTTTATTTCAACTGGTTCTGCGGTAATACCTGCACAACACGTCAGATTAACCCCGATTCATGAAATTTTCTTAAGCAACACAAAATTTATTTAACATAGAAAGGAGGAAGTATGATGCATTAGGTTTCTCAATGTATCATACACAAAAATGAATTTTCCTAAAAAAATATTAAAAAACAAGCATGCTTACGTTGCTTTCAAAATTTTTCTCACATCATTTTTATTTGTAATATCATTTACAAATCCCACTTTTGCAGCGACAGCAAAAATAATTTCAAAATTAGAATCAGCACTTAATACAATTAGCAAATGGATTGTCAGAATAGCCACACCAGCAGCTGCTGTAGCAATTGGCTCAGGTTTACTAATTAAAAAATTTAGTTTTGGTGACGAAGAAAGAATGGCAACCGGAAAAAAGATTATACGAAATTCTTTATTTTCATACGCTTTCGTTTTAGTAATAGATTTGGTACTTGATGCTATCAAAAGCATCGTAACCTAATAAAAGGAGTTGATACATACGTGTCTGGCGATGTACAAACCATAGTAAACACCGAAATCAATATTGTAGAAACTGTTCAAAATACTATTAATGAGCTGTGCTCTTCTCTTTTCAATTCTGTCCATCAAAAAATTTTTCCTCTGCTAGACGAAATTGTATTCATTGATGGTGACATAATGAAAACTACTCACATGGAGAAAATATTTTCCAACTCGCCTTCATCTGGAATTTTAATTTTAGCTAATTGTCTACTAACAGCATTTGTTTTATACTACTGCCTACGACTCATTTTTTCACATTTTACAGGTACTCAAGTTGAACATCCTGGAAGATTTTTCTTAAAGACTGTTATAATAGCCATTTTCATGAATTATACGCCTTACATTTGCACATTTTTAATAAATATCACGTCCGATGTTAGTTCATTTTTTTGCTATTTAGGTCAAGATTTATTTCACAAAGAAATATCGTTCGTAACATTTACAAGTGAATTAAATTCTTCGCTTTCTAGCTCTTTCAATATGTTTTCTATTGATCGGTATTTTATCTAGCACTCTTTCTATATCTTCATTTTCCCTAGTGATAAATTTTGCTTTGCGATATATATTTTTAAAATTACTTATTATACTTTCACCTTTTTGTATCCTATGTCTTATAAACATTCCAACCTCTGGATTTTTCAAATCATGGATAAAAAGTTTCCTTTCTTTATTGTTTCTTCAAATTATTGTTTCCATTATTTTGATTATTCCATTTGCAATAATGAAAGATAATGCCAATTCATATTTCAACAAGTTGCTTCTTATCGGAACTATAATTGCATTATCAAAATCAAATCAGTTTATTAAAGAGTTTATGGGAGGAATAGGAATAAATGCAGATTTTAAATCCGGACTTTCGTGTATAAAATCAACACTTTCAAATTAAGAAACAGGAGTTTACTAGTTAATGAAAAAATATATCTTTCCTATAAATTACGACTACTCATGGAAGTGGTTAGGAATAATCGAATATCGTCTTTTACTACCTATAGGCATTTTAGGAGCAATTGTTTTTGGAATAATATCACTTTTTAGTCTATCATTCTTACAAAAACTAGGAATTTTTATAACTATCTTTATACCATTAATTCTATTTATAAATACCTCATTTAATCATGAACCATCATACATCTTTTTATACAGTGTAATACTTCATAAATTAACATCAAAAAAATATATACGAAAGTAAATGTTTATGGACGTATAGTTAGATGCGAAGTCCCCCCAAAAAATAAAAATAACCAACCAATACTTCTATTTTACCAATTTGGTTTAGAAGGTCCCTAAACCAAATTATAATCAGATCTTTTCTGATTTTTTAAATAAACTTCGCATCTAACTATACGCCCATAAAAATAATTTGATTACATAACGTTTTTCAAAAAACTTTATCCAACATCTTTCTCAAAAATCATTGCAAAAAATCGAAAAAACATTTATATTTAGTTTGGAGGGATTTTAGATGAATTTTGAAAAAAACTGGTCAACATTATTTGAAGATATAAATATTCCAGAACTTTTTGTATCTAACCATTTGACAAATGCAAATGGCGATTATGTAAAATTATATTTATACTGCATGTTTATCAGTAAACATAACGGAGATATTTCTCCTTTGGATTTGTCTAAGAAACTATCTTTACCTCTTTCAACCGTAGAACAAGGCTTAAAATATTGGGAAGAAAATGGGGTAATGACACGAAAACAAAAAAATTATATATTAAATGATTTAAAACAGCAAGAAATCGGCAAGCTATACACTCCTAAACTTACTTCTTTGCCAGAAGATGCTGTTAAGAATACATCAAAAAATATTCAAAGAACAAAAATAGTAAATGCAATAAATAGCATGTTCTTCCAAGGTGTTATGTCACCAACATGGTATACTGATATTGATACTTTATTTGCAAAATATAAATTTGAAGAAGATGTCGTTTATTCTTTATTTCAATACTGTTTTGATAGACAAGCTTTGCACAGAAAATATCTTTTCACAGTTGCTGATGCATGGGCTCAAAGCGGTATCGTAACAATGGAAGACGTTGACAATTATTACAATCAATTCGAAAAAACTAACCAAATGAAAAAATCAATTGGTAAGAAATTAGGATTTGTTAGAAATCTATCTGAATATGAGGAAGCTTATGTTAATAAGTGGGTAAATGATTTCAATTATCCTTTAGACATAATAGAAATTGCACTTAAGAAAACAACCTCAAAAACAAATCCAAGTTTTGATTACATAGATAAAATATTAACAGATTGGCACGAAAGAAAATTAAATTCTGTTTCTGACATTAACGAATTTTTAAAGACTCAAAGAGAAAAGCAAAAAGAATTTAAACAACTTGATTTAACATCAGCTCAATCAGGTAAAACAATTCAAAAATACCATAACAATGTAAATTCTCAATTAACAGATTTAAGTCAATTTTATGCCAACTAATGAAAGGAGTTTTAAATGTTTGCGAGTTCAATCAAACGCATAGAACGTGAATACGAATACAAAAGAAACAAAGCAAACAATCTTTACATTGCTGAAAAAAAATCATTATACGAAAAAAACCCAAGACTTACAGAGATTGATTTAAAAATCGCAAAGCTAGGTATTCAGGCGGCAAAACTTTCTTTATCCGATGACAAAAATAGCAAAGAAAATGCAAAGAAAAACTTGGAAAAAGAAATTGCTATATGCCAACAAGAAAAGCAAGAAATATTAAACAATCTAAACACAAAACTAGAGCCAAAATACTCTTGTTCAAAATGTAAAGATACTGGATACATTAGCACACCTTCAGGCGATAAAATGTGCAATTGCATGAAACAAGAATTACTAAACGAAGCTTATAATAATTCTAATATGTACAACCTTCAAAAGGAAACTTTTAAAGCGTTCGATTTTTCCTTGTTTTCTACAGTCGCAAATCAACAATTATATAAATCGAATTTATCACCACGTGAAAACATGGAAAAAATTGTAGAAATCTCTAAAAATTTTATTAACAACTTTGAAAAAGATGACGAAAAGAATTTATTATTTACTGGAACCACTGGTGCCGGTAAGACATTTCTTTCAAGTTGTATAGCAAATGAAATTTTAAAAAAAGGTTACACAGTACTTTATCAAACAGCACCTATTTTACTAGATAGCATATTTGATTATAAGTACAACAACAAGAGTTCCGACTCTAAGGCTTTATACGATAATTTCTTTAATGTTAATCTTTTGATAATAGATGATTTAGGTACAGAAAACCTAACTGCCGCAAAATTTGCGGAACTATTCACTATATTAAATTCACGTCTTATAACACCGAAAACCAAAACAATCATCTCTACCAATCTGTCATTAGAAGACTTAAGTAAAATTTATGATTCACGTATTCTTTCAAGGATTATTGGTAATTTCAATATATGTAGATTTTTTGGTGAAGACTTGCGTTTTAAAAAATAATTTATAATTGATTTTTCACTAGGATAATCAATTACAACCTTAAACAATAGTAATCCCTCTAGCCACACGACTAGAGGGATTCTAATTTATAAAGTATGTATCACATTATACAACAAAAGCCTCAGATTTTTTCTTTCTGAGGCTTTCTAATATATTAAATTTTATTAATACTCAGCTTTTGGTATATAATCAACCATCGGAGGTATGCTATCATATATCAAATACGATGATTCTTCTGTAGTAGTGCTTGCAGGTGCTGTCATCCATTTATCTGATGATACAGACTTGCAAGAAACAGAAAATGTAACTTTTGTGTTTTGTGCTATAACAACATCTTCATCCACAAATAATTCGGCAGTACATGTTAATTTATCATCTGAATATTTGTATTTTATTTTATCTCCGCCGTATCCACATATTGTTGCTTCTACATTCGATATCATTCTATCTGCTTTTATTATTAATTGAATTGTTTCACCATCTGTTACGAAATGACTATCTGGCCATTCTTTATTCTTTAATAGTACACTTTCCAATAACGGCTCCTCGCCTGTTGCAATTTCGCAACCACATTTCTTACATTTATGTGTTCCATCATCTTCGTGCAATTCATATTTTATCTTTTTATATCCACATATTTTGCAAACATATTCATGATAGTGATCATCTATGCAAATATACTCACATTCATGAAGTGACGTCTCGCTGTGTTTACATACTTTACATTCTTTTACATGCTCTGTATCTGATATTGATTTCCATTGAGTCGTACATTTCTCATAATTTCTTCCATCCGTTGGCCAACCACATTTTGAACATCCACTATAATGGTACCATTCTCCATCACCGCTCTTGTAGAATGAATAATTATTTAAGTCCGTATGTCTTTCATATCCACCTTTCATTCCACATCTTTTACAGTCCTTGCTATAGTGGAATTCATCATCAATAGGTTCATATGCTTTTCCTTCGTACAAATGTCCTAATGCCGCTTGTGCAACGTAGCCACAAATCAAACATTTTTTATCTTGCGTACAAGTTGCCTCTGGAATATTGAAATTATGTACATGCCCATCGTCAGGTATTATATCAACATCCCCACTTATTCCAGTTATACCTTGTACATCATTTATATCTATAAGAAAAACCGCACCTGTATAATAATCAACTAATGCAACCTTTGCACTCTCATCACTTTCTTTATCAAAAACATCAATGTAATCAGATGAGCCCTTTACACCTAACTTTTCGGCCGCCTTTGTATCAACTATATACCACAAGCCTCTATCAAATAATATCTCTCCATTATCTTTTATGCTCGGTACATATTTATTTAATATTTCCTGAAAACTATCCGCATCCGTTATCTGATAACCAACTCTCGGATATTCTGGAGAATTCACTGTGTGATTATTCTCTCTTTTCGTTACTGCACTAGACAAAACTTCTTTAAAATACTTTTCATCCGCTTTCTTGGTTTCAGTAAGATATCTATATCCAAAACTAATCGCCATTGTTGAAAGCAAAATTATTGAAGCTATCATTACAACAAGCGACGCCATTGTAATACCTTTAGAATCTTTCACGAAATTTCACCCCTTTAAATTGTGTATATGTATACAATTTAATTCTACTACAAATAAATTTTGCATGCAACATATAAAATATTACAAAATTTTCAAAGGTAATTGACAAGTTTTTATTTAAATTTTCAACATAGAGTTTAACTTTCCTATTTTACTAAAAACTGCGACACAGCCAATTTAAATGGAATATTTTTAATCATTCTTTATTATTTCAAACGTTCCACCAATCTTTTCTTTCACATACCCGCCCTATCTCCATAAATGTTAGTTTAGAATTTAACACTTGTACTGGAATAGCTAATTCGAGTGATATCTGATTCACATTCTTAGGCTTTTTCTTTATACAATTATAAATATTGATATATTCTATGGGAATATCAATTGCTTCGGTCTTCTCCTTTTTTATCTTCTTAAATACTATTTTTTCATACTCTTTTAGAACATCCCCGTATTCAAGTACCGCTTTTGCTCCCTGAACTAATAATTTATTATTTCCTTTAAAATTCTCATTATATCTATCACCTGGAACTGTAAATATTTTTTTCTTTAGATTCATAGCCACTTTTGCTGTACTAATAGAACCGCTTTTTTCACTCGCTTCAATAACTATTACGCCAGAACTTAATGCCGCGATTATTCTGTTTCGGTTGACAAAATTAGGTTTTAGCGGCGGTGTATCCGGTTCATACTCGCTTATTACCAATCCATTATTATCAACAATTTTTTCACTCAATTCTTTGTTGCATTTAGGATATAGTTTATTAAATCCACTGCCAAGCACCGCTACCGTCTTTCCATTTGAATTTAGCGTGCCTTCATGTGCAGCTGTATCTATTCCGATTGCCAGCCCACTAATAATAGTAATACCTAGTTTTACAAAATTTTCAGCCAATATTGTTGCTAGGTTCAAGCTTTCTTCTTCACATTTTCTTGCACCTACGATTGCTAACGAAAACTCATTTAACAATTCAATATTTCCTATAGCATATAATTTTTCTGGAGGATTTTTTAATTCAAATAAGTTTTTAGGATACTTTTTATCTTGCATTGTTATAACTTGTATTTCTTTATTCAAAAACATAACTTTATTCTCCACATTCAATTTCAAATCCATAATCTTCCTCGTAAATCTGAGACTTATCTATAAATGGTCTGTCCTGTACACTATTTTTTATGTGATTAATAAAAATTTTTTTGTCTTTTAAATAAACCTCTATTACATCTATTCGACAAAAAACGTTTTCTAACTTATTTATCATTAAATAAAATTCTGCAACATGATATATATGTCTTTTCTTTCTTCTATCTACAGCTTCACCTGGGCTCCCATAATTTTTTTGGCATCTTGCCTTAACTTCGATGAAAACAATTTCATTTTTATCTTTTGCAATTATATCTATCTCGCCCATTTTATTTCTATAGTTTTTCTCAATTATTTCATAACCAAGCTTTCTCACATAATCGCATGCTGCTTCTTCACCGACTCTTCCAGTTTCATGTCTTCTATACAAATTATCACCTCATTTTATGTATTTCTTATCTAACGACCTGTACTGTATTGCCTCACATATATGCTCCGTCTTTATATTCTTTGAATTTTCCAAATCAGCAATTGTTCTCGAAACCTTAAGAATTCTTCCATATGCTCTTGCACTAAGTCCTAACTTTTTAAAGGCTTGTTCTAAAATTCTTTTACCCTCATCATCCAGTTTGCAAAACTCTTCTAGCATTATAGGTGTAAGTTCTGAATTCGAAAAAATATCATACTTCTTATATCGTTCTCTTTGTATATCCCTTGCCTCATTTACTCTTTTCTTTATTGTCTCCGAAGTCTCGCACTCTGATATACTATTTAGCTTATCATACTTTACAGGCGACACCTCTATCTGAATATCGATTCTATCTAATAGAGGTCCACTTATTTTGCTCATATATTTCGAAATTTGAGTTTCACTGCAAGTACATCTTTTTTCTTTCGAGCCATAGTATCCACATGGACAAGGATTCATGCTAGCTATAAACATAAAATTGCATGGATATGTTAATGTGCAGCTTGCCCTGCTCACGGTTATTTGACGGTCTTCTAGTGGTCCCCTCATAACCTCTAATGTATTCCTATTAAATTCAGGCAGTTCATCCAAAAACAATACTCCATGATGAGCCAAACTCATTTCACCAGGTTTAGGTATTCTGCCTCCGCCCTGTAAGTGCAACTCCAGACACAGTGTGATGCGGTGATCTAAACGGTCTCGTTGTTATAAGCGGACTATCAACCGGCAACACGCCTGCTATACTATGTATCTTCGTGATTTCTAGAGCCTCTTTAAAATTTAAATCTGGAAGTATTGTTGGTATCCTTCTTGCAAGCATTGTTTTGCCAGAACCGCGGACTACCTATTAATAAACAATTATGTGCTCCGGCTGCCGATATTTCTAGTGCACGTTTTACATATTCTTGTCCTTTCACTTCCGAGAAATCGATTTTATGATTATTTAATTTATTAAACATTTCATCTGTGTTTGTAGAAAATTTTTCAATCAATTTTTCACCATTTAAATGCTCTATAACCTCGCCCAACGATTTAGCAGGATATACTTCTATATCATCAACAATACCTGCCTCAAGTCTGTTTTCGTACGGAACAATAACTTTTTTTATTCCTAACTTGCATGCTTCTATACACATTGGCAATATTCCATTTACTCTGTTCAAATTTCCATCTAATGATAATTCACCAATAAACACAGTATCGTCTATAACTTGTTTTTCAATCACTTCCATTGACATTAATATTCCAATAGCAATTGGTAAATCGAATGATGGTCCTTCTTTCTTAGCATATGCCGGTGCCAAATTTACAACTATTTTTCTACTCTTAAATTCTATACCTGAATTTTGTATTGCTGCTTTTACCCTCTCTTTAGATTCTCTAACACTTGTGTCAGGCAAACCAACAACCTCCCAAGCTGGCAAACCCCCACTAATATCGACTTGAACGTCAACAAAATAGCCATCAACTCCCATTAATGACATACTCTTAACTTTAGATAACATATTTCCTCCATTTTGAATTTATTTGCTAGATTTAGCAAGAAAATAAATAATAAGATTTTAAATTATAATATGTTGGAACTTACCAACTAACATTTTTGAATTATTTTAGATTTTATAAAAGGCGGGAAAGTGAGAATACTTTCCCGCCTCTTTCTTTAACTTTTAATTTTCTATATAACCCACATCATATTTGCTAACCCATATTCCAGTCAATTCAATTCCATTGTCTTCAAATGCTTTTAGCACATTTTCGCCTGCAGATTTATCTTTAAAATAATCATCTGTTAATTTGCTATATACTATCTTCATTTCGCCGTTAATTAAACCTCTAGAATATCTCGGGATCCAAACAAACATGCTTCCTTCTTTTGTTACTTTTTTACCTTCTAATTCACTTATCGAAGCTTTTCTAACAGCTTCGTTTGTCATTCCTTCTACTTCAATCTCATCTAGTAGCATTACATTAGCCCATTGGTTTCCGATCGCACCATCTGCAGTGCTTGTTGTTGAAGCATAATCATACCAATCTCCATCATCTGCGTTGGTAATAATCCAGTTTGTTCCGACACGTTTTACTGGTATCATTCCATCAATTACATATGGTTTATTAACACCTTTTTCTTCATCATATCTATTAGAAGTATGTGAAGTGTTTCCACCACCAATAGCGTCTCTTAGTTCGTCTGCTGTGTAATACTTATTTCCCTCATAATATATTGGAGCAAGTGAAACAACTTCATTTGTCGCATAATTTACAAGATATTTTCTTCTTACCTTTTCCAAATTTAGCGCTTTTGAACTATCAGAGTCTAACAAGTACCAGCCGTCCGCAGTAGAATATTTTTTATTTACTTCTACTCTTTCATCTCCAGAATTTTGTTCAACTACAGTCTCAAACTCTCCACTTTCACCAATAAGCTTGTACGTATCTGAGTTAAGTCTATTGAAGAGTGCTCTCTGAGCAACAGCATCGCTCACATCAAAAATTTCATTATAATCCATAGTGTTTCCTGTTTCATCAACATTTTCTCTAAGTCCATTATATATGCTTATACTAGCCAATATAATTATAATAACAATCGTAATTACAAGAGATATAAGTGATATACCTTCTTTTTTCTTCATTTGCAAACCTCCCTTTGATTAAGGTTATTTATCTTCTTCCTCATCAGGTGAAATCTTGGCTATGCTTACAACTTTACCACCATCATTTGTCTTCATAAGTGTAACGCCTTGTGTAGATCTTCCAAGTACACTAATGTTTGGAACTTCAAGTCTTATTATTATTCCCTTATCTGTGATAAGCATTACATCATCTTCATCTTTTACAACTTTAATTCCAACAACCTTACCTGTTTTTGGTGTTATTTTATATGTAATTACACCTTTTCCAGCTCTTGTTTGAACTCTATACTCACTAAGCTCTGTTCTCTTACCAAAACCATTTTCTGTGATTGTTAAAAGATATGCCTTTTCATCATATATAGGTTCCATACCAACAACATAATCATCAGGATCTAATCTAATTCCTATTACACCTTGTGAAACTCTTCCTACTGGTTTTACATCACTTTCCGCAAATGTTATTGACATTCCTTCGTGAGTAACCATTACAACGTTTCTTTCGCCATCTGTAAGTCTAACATCTATTAGTTCATCATCCTCTTTTAATGTTATTGCTTGTAAACCTGTTTTTCTAGCAGTATTATATTCCATTAGTTTTGTTTTCTTTATAATTCCATTGCGTGTTGCCATTAATAAATATTGTCCATCAACAAATGCTTCAACAGGAATTACTGCAGTTATTTTTTCATCACCATCTAGTTGTAATAAGTTTACGATTGCTGTACCTTTAGCTGTTCTACCAGCCTCTGGAACTTCATATCCTTTCATTCTATACATCTTACCTTTATTTGTGAAGAACATTATTGTGTTATGTGTTGATGTAATAAATAATTGTTCAACAAAATCTTCTTCCCTTGTTTGGATTCCTGTAATGCCTTTTCCACCTCTTCTTTGTGCACGATATGTATCAACTGGCATTCTCTTTATATATCCAAAGTGAGTTAAGGCAACGACTGTTGTTTCTTCTTTTATTAAATCTTCTGTTTCGATTTCGCCCTCTGCTGCAATTATTTGAGTTCTTCTTTCATCACCATATTTATTTTTTACTTCGATTAGCTCATCTTTAACAATATCGCATACTAGTTTTTCACTAGCAAGTATCGCTCTGTATCTTTCGATTTGTTTCATTAACTCGTTATATTCTTCTTCTATTTTCTCTCTTTGTAGTCCTGATAATGTTTTCAATCTCATTTCTAGAATTGCATTTGCTTGTATTTCAGAAAGATTAAATCTTTTCATAAGTCTTTCAGCTGCATCATCATACGCTGCTCTTATTATTGCAATTACTTCATCTATAAAATCAAGTGCAATTTTTAATCCTTCTAAAATATGTGCTCTAGCTAATGCCTTGTCTAAATCAAATTGCGTTCTTCTGACAATTACATTTTTTCTGTGTTCAATGTAGCATTCTAGCATTTGTCTAAGTGTTAATATCTTAGGCTTATTATCTACAAGTGCTAACATGATAGCACCGAATGTATCTTGCATTTGTGTGTTTTTGAATAATTGATTTAGAACGATTTGAGGATTTGCATCTCTCTTTAATTCTATAACGATTCTCATACCTTCACGGTCCGATTCATCTCTTAAATCTGAGATACCGTCTAGTCTTTTATCTTTAACTAAATCTGCAATGTTTTCTATTAATCTTGCTTTGTTTACTTGATACGGTAACTCCGTAACTATTATTCTATATCTACCATTACCATGCTCTTCTATTTCTGTTTTTGCTCTTACTGTTATCTTTCCACGACCTGTTGTATATGCACTTCTAATACCGTCTCTTCCAACTATTATTGCACCTGTTGGAAAATCTGGTCCTTTAATTTCTGCCATCAATTCTTCATCTGTTACGTTATCTTCATCGATAAGTCTAATTATAGCATTTGCAACCTCACATAAGTTATGTGGTGGCACATTAGTTGCCATACCAACAGCAATACCTGATGAACCATTTACTAAAAGGTTTGGTATTTTGGCTGGTAATACAGTTGGCTCTTGTAACTTTTCATCATAGTTTGGCATAAAATCAACTGTATTTTTATCAATATCAGCAAGCATCTCAACAGCAAGCTTTGGCATTTTTGCCTCAGTGTACCTCATGGCAGCTGGGCTATCTCCATCGACACTACCAAAGTTACCATGTCCATTTACTAGCATATATCTAAGTGAGAAATCTTGTGCCATTCTTACTAAAGCATCATAAATTGAAGCATCACCATGTGGGTGATATTTACCCATAACTTCTCCGACGATGTAGGCCGACTTTCTGAATGGTTTATCTGGTGTTAAACCAAGTCCATCCATAGAGTATAAGATTCTTCTATGAACTGGTTTTAAACCATCTCTAACGTCTGGAAGTGCTCTTGAAACAATAACACTCATTGCGTAGTCAATATACGATTTTTTCATTTCTTTTTCTATTTCTACGTTAATAATCTTTTTTGCATTTTCTTCCATTTTTCTTCTCCTATCTTTAGTCAAATTACACTTAAATTATACTAAAATGAGATTTCAAATGCAAGTAAAAAAGCCTTATTTCCGTATGTTTTGTTATTGTTTATACCAAGTTTTTATTTACATTTAATAAGTTTTTTGATGGGAATTAAGTGGCATTGAATTTTAATTAGAAAATAGCCACCACATAAACGAATTTATTATCATATTTGCATAGTTCTAGATACTTTATGCGCAATTATTTAATTTGTTAATCAAATCATTTTCATCCTTTGTTAATTGCTCATTTCCTTTATTTTGCCATAACGAATATTTGTCCAAAACATTTTGTGCCATAGAAATGGTTTCTCTTATAGGCAATATTGTATTCATGTCCTTCTTAATTGCTTCTGCAGTCTTTTTTATATTCTTAGCATCGTTAATTTTTAATGCTTCTCCAAATTTCTGACAATTTGAACTTATTCTATTAATAACCTTTGTCTGCCTGTTTATCACTTCATATTTTTGCGAATCTACGGTTTTATCGATTACAGTATTTTTTACATTCTTTATAACTGTTTTAACGGTTGAAGGTAAAACCGCTATTCCGTCGACGGCAGCATCACTAGTCTTTTTCAAAGCCTCCTTCAAATTTCCGTCCATAGCTGCATTCCATGCTGTTTTCATATCATTAAAAGTAGAAAAATTAATATTGAACTTCTTCTTCAAAAATGCTTTAAGAGTGGCTTCTATTGCTGTTTTTATTGTTTTAGAAAAACTTCCTTTACTTATTTTCTCCCATATAGGACTTTCGACATTTATCTTTTCTACTTCCTTTTCAATATTCTTTTTTAAAGTTTCCGATATTCCGTCTATCGCTCTATCTAACGCCACATTATCCTTTTCAATGCTGATTTCTTCGTCTAATCCATTATTTTTTCTGGCATCTAAAAATTGTTCACTCCTCATGTCCTTTTCATTTAACATCGATTCTAATATATTCATCTTATCCTCCTTAATAATCTAATTTCTTTACTCTATTTGCTAAAAATAGTAGTAACCATATGCTTATGAAATTCCAATATAGTATCAAATTTCCTATAATACTTTCTTGCATAATCAAATAGTTTTCGCGATTGCTTTTTATGTTAGTTATGTATATAAAAAAGTCTAGAAATATCAAAATGAACAGTACAAGTCTGGCACTTTTTGTTTCTTCAATTCTATTATTCTTTTCAGTTTGTATCTCAACAATTGTCTGATAGCTCTTGCTGATTAATTCTGTAAAATTTCCTCCATATAAGTAGCAGTGTTCGACATTTGTAAGAAAATTTTTAAAAACTTCAATCTTTATTTTTTCTTTCATATTTTCTACCGCTTTTTCAAACTTAATTCCGCTATTTACTTCAATCAAAAATGTATCTATTTGTTTTTGCAATGGTTCGATTGTTTCAACTTGTTCAAAAGCAAAAATTATATCATTTGATATCTTAGTATAATTCTTTAATTGCAATAAAAAGTTAGGAAATACTTTTTCTATTTTCTTTATTCTATATTCAGCAATATAGTTTATAATACTCATCGGAATAAACAAACTAGGAATAGCAACTATTATTGACAATGAAATTATTTCAAAGAATTGAAACGAAATAGAATACGTGATTAAAAATGTAATAATAGAAATTATTATAACCATTATAGGATTCACTAGTATTCCGACTTTAAACCCAGCCTTATCCAATTTTATATTTATGTTTCTAATAATATTAAAATTATTTTTCAATTTTATTTTTTTATTCTTTTCATAATACTTTATTAATTCATCATAATACTTTTCATTCTTCTCTTTTACATACTTGTTCACTTTTGATAGCAAGTTATTTTCAACAAATTGTTCCACAACTAAATATGCTATAAACGTCATCAAACAAAACCAAATAATACTCTTTAGCATATTGCCTCCTTTCCGAAGCCACACAAGTTATTCTCTATTTCTTCTTTGTATAACTCTATTTTTTTCTGCGCTTTTCCTATTGGTTCATTTATTTTTTTGAATTTTCCTATCGATTTGCCATTTTCATACTTTAAAGTTTCAAATTCAAATAATTTATTATATTTAACGTCATCATTTTCTTCATCATATAGCACTTCCGTTATTTCGTGTACTTTAAAATTTCTCATGAAGACAACAATATCTAATGAATTCGCCAAAAGTTTCCTCAAATATTTATCCGCATATGTTTGTGCACTAATATCTCTCTTCATCAATGTAACTAATCTATCTATCGTACTTAAACTATCGTCTGCATGCACAGTTGCATAACCTCTATGTCCTGTTGAAACTGCATCAAAAAACATCATTGCTTCTGCACCTTTTAACTCACCTATAACAATAACATCATTAGACATTACTAGCGAATGTGCTGTTAATTTTTCTAGAGTTATGTTTTTATCTTCATTTCTGTTCTTCAATATTTCTCTTTGAATGATGTTAGGATGTGTGCTATATAATTCTGCCGTTTCTTCATTAGCTGTAATTGACAGGTTTTCAGGTATTCTATTTACTAGGTTTCTCATGAGAGTTGTTTTTCCGCTTCCGCCTTTTCCACTTATAACAATGTTACATCCAGCAATCATAGCCTTGTTTAAAAAATTATATATTTTAGCATCCATCATTTCGGCATTAGAAACAAAGAGTTCCTCTAATGTTTGATTCATTTCAGGCCTATGTATTCTTATTACTAAATTTGGTGAGTCTACATTGACAGGCTCAATTCCTGCCTCTATTCTCAAATTATTATTCCTATCGCTGACCACCACTATTGGTGTTTCAGTCGTTATTTTGCCGTTATTCTTTAACACACAATATCTTACGAAATTTAAAAAGTCCTCTTTATTTTGAAATGAATCTTTTGTTTTTTGCCAGTTTCCCTTTTTCTTGATAAATATGTTATCAAATCTATTTACTCTTATATCCGACACTTCTTTATCGTCTATATATTTTTGAAGTATATAATAACCAAATAATCTATCTAGTATATTTTTTATTGTTGTTTCTGTATTCATGTCTGAGTATTCTTTATACACTTTCTCTCTAACAATATTCTCAACAAATTTTCTATTGATTTCTATATCACTTAAATATTCGGCATAGTTTTTTATAAGAAAAGAAATTATATCGCTTATAACATCGCCATTCGAAATTTTATTTTCTTCATCTTCATTTTTTATTGTTTTTAATGGATTAATTAGCATTACTTACCACCTCTTTTTTATTTACGATTCTTCTGTCTATCATTTCTAAAATATTATCTTTGCTCGCTTTTATTTTTTGCATCAATGTTGTCTTAGGAACAAACTTCACATTTTCTAAAATCTTTTCATATGCGATTTCCGAATTCTCTTCTCCGTTTTTTATCTTTCCTATAATGCTATAATTTTCTAGAATCTTTTCAATCAATTCGCAAGAAATACCATTAACTTTTTCTTTATTCACGATTAATGAAATTTTAGACTTTAGTGTTCCCCAAGTGTTAACAAATACATCCAACATTTGAGTAGCCTTCTTTAAATTCATATAACTATTTTCTAATGCAAAGAATATTGCACTTGCTTTTTGCATGCACCATCTTGTCGAATCAAGAAATATGTTGCTACTAGTATCAAGAATTATAAAATCATATTTTTCTTTTGCGCATTCTAATATCTTATTGTATATATTTTCATTCAAAACTTCTTGACAATAGTATAACGAGTCATTTCCTGTAAGAATATCTATTCCTTTTACATGCACAACGATTTCATCAAAAACATTTGAATCAAATCTATTTTTAGCAATCAAATCTGCTGCATAATTTAATCCACATCTTTTATCCATATCAATTCCAACGTCTATGTTTGCAGGCACTTTATTCACATCAAATAATTCTTCTAAATTTCCTGAAAGTGTATCAAAATCAATCACAAGAATTTTTGAATTAGATTTATTAGATAGTACTCTGCTTAAATTGTAAACAATAGTAGTTTTTCCTATGCCATTTGTTCCACTTACAGCTATAATCTCTTGCTTTTGACACTCTTTTACAACAACAATTTTTTCTTCAAAATCATATTTTTCTTCACTTGGTTCCGCTAGTTGAAGCTTACTTTTTTCTAGTTTTTTTCTTAAAGGTTCTTCTCTATTTATTGCGTTTATAATATCCGAAACTTCTACGGTTTCGTCTAAGAATATATCCTGAATGCCCCTTTCTAATAATCCACATTTTATTTCACTATCTATTTCATCCATTATAATAATTATTCTAATTGAATTATTTATTTTTCTTACCTTATCAATAAATTCGTTTAGTTCCCATTGTCCTTGTAATAAGCCACTAAGTGTAAGTATATCTGCCCCTTCATTTTCCAGAAAATCTAGTACTGCATCTTGGTAAAACAAATCATCTCCTAACACATCATATTCCGCATATTTTTTTAGTTCATTATTTAATGTTGGATTTCCCATAGCAGTAATTATTTTTTTCATTTTTATTCCCCCTAATTTTTAGTACTCACTTAAATCCTTTCTATCTGTAGTAATAAATGTATGTTCCATTTTGGAAGCTTCGACTTGCAATGCTAGATGCTCTTCTCCTGCAATCATTATACATGTCCCCCTTTTAAGATTGGTAAATCTATACTTTTCATTTTCAGAAAAATTTATAACTTTTTCTAGACTCGTCACATCTCCTTCTTCTAGTTGAAAGATGCATTTTATGCTAGAATTATTTAAGATTCCCTTTCCGTATATTCCTTCATCCAAAGTAAAAAAATCATTTACATCTTGCGTTATTGCAGTTGCAGCTCCTCCATATTTTCTTATTGTTTTAAAAACCTTGAAAACAAATTGTGCTGTTTCTCTATTATTATTTATAAGCCTCCATGCTTCGTCTAAATATAAAATTTTCTTTTCGCCTCTATTTTCCTTTATCTTATCCCAATAGAATTCCGTAATTATATACATAATAGTTGTTAAATCTTTTTCTTCTATATCATAGACATCTGAAACAACTACCTTATTTGATAAATCAACGTTTGTATAATTATTTAAAAACTTCATACTTCCTTGTACATAAGGTTTTAAAAGTGTTGCTAGCCTGCGAAGCCTCTTGTCTTTAACCAACAATTTATATAAGTCTTCTAACTTAGGCATTTCACTGCTATCTTTAAAACACCTCACTCCATTCTTATTTTTATACAATGAATCATCATCAAATGTGATTCCTTTGCTTTCGTAACACTCTATTATTTTCTCATCCAAAAAGCTTTTTTCTTCTTCCGACATATTGCTAAAAATAATACTAAAGAAACCTTTTAGTTTTCCTATTTTGTTTTCTAGATATCCCATCTGTGTTTCGCTCGTGGTTTTTCTTATGTCCATAACATTTATAGTAAACTTTTTAAAATCAATCAGTGTTCCGTCAAGTTTTTCACAGAGTTTCGAATACTCTCTGTCCGGATCCACTATGTATTGTGCGATATTAAAATATCTGTTTCTTGCAATCATAAGTTTTGAAAAATACGATTTTCCAGACCCGCTCGTTCCAAGTACAAACATATTTGCATTTTTGTATTTTTCAGAGTTAAATCTATCAATCATAACCAATGAATTATTAAAAGCATTTACTCCAAGTAATACTCCATCTTTATCGCACAGTTCATTAGAAAGAAAAGGATACGTGCTTGATATACCATCTGTTAAAACATTTCTTTTAGCAATTCTTTTGATTAATTTATCATTATTTAAAATTGGCAAAGATGTCATAAAGCACTTTTCTTCTTTAAATAACGCATTAAGTACCGTAAGCCCATTGCAAATTGCTATATTTTGAATCTTATTTTTATTTATCTCAAGTTTCTTTATGGAATTTGAATAGACAGATATGTAAATGTATAAATAGTAAAACTCTTCGTTTTCCAACTGCATTTGTCTACGAATATATCTCGTATCATCATATGCCTTCGTCATAACATCCATATCCATTTGATTTTCTTTAGAATCTTTGATATCTGAACCTGTATTTCCAAGCTGATATGTTAATTTTTTTATAATTTCATTTGAATTTTGTTTTTCATAAAACATAGAAATAGTAAAATCAATTCCCAACGATAATAATTTGTTTAAAAATCCACCTGCCATTTCTTTGTTGTAATCAACAACTATAAATGACGATATATACATGTTGTTTATAATCATATATTTAGGATTTGTTGTATCTATATATCTTGGGTATATTTCATTAAGTCTATTTCTCGACTTTGAATTTTCTTTTGAAATTAAACCCATTTTGCTTCCTTCCTTATTTTTGTTTCCTTTTTGAAATACCTTTTTAAAATTTCCACAATTTCAGTGTCATCACATTCAGAAATGCTATTTCCGCATTGTTCTAAAATCTTTATAGCTTTTTCATTTTTTAATTTTGTCACAATATAGAATTTTCTAGAAATACTATCTCTTTTTTGAGATATGTTTAGAACCATTCGTATATAGTCATTTACCATTTCCGATAATTCTTCTTTTTCTTTTTTAAATGCCTCCATTTTCTTTATATGCTCCTCTAAATCAATACTATCTGTTTGGACAATGATTTGCATATCCGAGTTATAATTCTTTAAAAAAGCCCTATATGACTCTAGTATATTTCTTTGTTCTCCTTCAGATTTCAATTCGAAATTAATTGGTTCGACTTTAAAAAGTTTGACTTTCTCGCCTGCTTTTGTCACGATTATATTGTTTTTTATATCTTTAATCGGCAACCATTTTTGAACATCACCATATTTATTTTTTTCTATATTCGCGTCACCTCCAAATATACAAAAAGGGTATAATTTCCCTACGGAAAATTATACCCTAAGCTATTCTTATTACGAGAAGATAATACAATGCTTTTTAATTTTTGTCAATATTTTTCCAAAAGTTTTACATTAAATTTTTAGCACATAAATCTCGAGTTCGTCCGAATACAGTAAACTCAAAACACTCCAGGAATTTTATTCTTCCATCTTTAAACATTGTTTATATACTTCTGATTTTGTTATTCCCTTCTCCTTTGCTACTAATTTCATTGCTTCTTTTTTATCTACTCCTTGCGAAATGTATTTTTTCATTAATTCTTCTACACTTTCTTCACTTGGTAATTCTTCTTCTTTTTCTTTTCCCTCAAGCACTATTACAAACTCGCCTTTTATATTTTCGTCGTTATAATACTCATTGGCTTCATCTAATGTAAATCTCAAAAACTCTTCATGAATTTTTGTTATTTCCCTTGCTAAAACAACTCTTCTATCTCCACCAAATGTTTCTCTTAAATCTTCTAGAGTTCTTTTTAATTTATGTGGTGCTTCATAAAATAGCATTGTTCTTGTTTCACTTTTTAAAAATTCTAATCTTTCTTTTCTACATCTTTTATTTATTGATAAAAAGCCCTCAAATGCAAACTTAGTCGTATCAAAGCCTGAAGCTATAAGTCCTTGTACGAATGCGACTGCACCTGGAATCGGTATTATTTCAATTTCATTTTCAATGCAAGCTCTTACCAAATCTTCTCCTGGATCTGATATTGCAGGTGTTCCCGCGTCCGAAACTAAGGCTAGTACTTTTCCATCGTTTAGCATATTTATTATGTGATTTACTTTTACTCCCTCATTGTGTCTATAAAAACTTATAAGTGGCTTTTGTATTTCAAAATGATTTAAAAGTTTTAATGTTTTTCTTGTATCTTCTGCTAATATAGTATCGACTTCTTTTAATATTCTTAATGCTCTAAGTGTTATATCTTCTAGATTTCCAATTGGAGTTGCTACTAAATATAATTTTCCTTTTTCCATTACCTTTCTCCTTATTTCATATTATATATTTTAAATATTTCTTCCGTGTATTCTCCGTCTTTTTCATACACATAAAGTGTTTTTTCAAATTTCAAAAAAGCTCGTCCACTTCTTGAACCCTCTATTAACACTAGGTTTGGTGCACTTTCTTTATTTGGTTGCACAAACCTTATTCTTTTCGGTTCTATTTTATATTTTCTCATATAATAAAATATATCTACTAGCCTTTCTGGTCTATGCACCATATAAAAGTTACCGCCAGATTTTAAAAGTCTTGCCGATTCTTTTATTATATCTTCAATCGTACAAAGAACTTCATGTCTTGCTATTGTAAGCGCATTTTCTTCATTTATTATGCCACTACCTTTGGCTTTATAAGGCGGGTTCACGGTTATTGCATCGATTGTTCCTGATTCAAATTCTTCTTTCAAATCTTTAAGATTTTTATTTATAACTGTTATTTTCTCTTCGAGTCCATTTAACTCTATACTTCTTTTTGCCATCTCTGCAACTTCTTCTTGCACTTCTACTTCATAGATATTCTTAAAATCCCTTATTTTTTCTGTTAGTAGTAATGCTACTACGCCATTTCCTGAACACAAGTCTATAATTTTATCTGCTTTTTTCATGTTTTTTGCAAAATCTGAAAGTAGCACTGCATCTATTCCAAAGCAGAATCCTTTTTCATTTTGAATTATTTTTAGTCCATTTAATTGTAAATCATCAATTCTCTCACCGTTTTTTAGTTCCATAAAAACTCCTTTTTCATATAATACAATAAAGGATGTGATATAATGAAACACCATCACCCAAATTTAAATTTCAATTGCTTAAATAATATATATCGTTCTTTATATGATGTTGAACACTTCTTAAATTGTTGTGCACAGGCTAGAAAAGTAAAACGAACATATACATTATTTAAACAATGGAAACGTCATTAGTTAAGAAGAAAAACGAGGCAGGAAATATTATTTCTAACTTTTCCGTGCCTCAAATTTTATATGTTCCTTATGCTTGTTCTGGTGCTCCAACAGGACATGTTCCTGCACATGCTCCACATTCAATGCATTCATCTGCATTTATACAATATTTTGTATCTTCTTCATGTATTGCTGAAACTGGGCAAGCTTCTGCACATGCTCCACATTTAATACAAGCATCTGATATTTGATATGCCATCCTAATTCACCTCCTTCGTAATTTATATATCCTCTCTTTTAAATCCTTCTTCTAATGCTTTTAATTCCTTCATGTTTACTTCTTCATCTTGCTTTTCTCTACGGCGTCCAACTTTTAGCACTTCTATTTCAGAGTTCTTAAAACTCTTCTTCACGAAAGTGCCATCTTTTTCTATCTTTACTTTTATTATTTCTCTAAGCACTTCAACATCTTCTACTGTTCCTTTTCCTTCAGGCGTGCTAACAAGAGAACCAACAGAAGGTAATCTCGATAACTTTTCTTCATAAACTTCTTGTTCATGTTTTAAACAACACATAAGTCTTCCACACACACCAGAAATCTTTGTTGGATTCAATGATAATCCTTGTTCTTTTGCCATTTTTATAGAAACAGGATTCAAGTCGCCCAAGTGGTTGCAACAACATAACTCTCTTCCGCACATTCCATAACCACCTAGCATTTTAACTTCATCTCTAACACCGATTTGTCTAAGCTCAATTCTTGTTCTATAAATTGCCGCTAAATCTTTAACCAATTCTCTAAAATCTACTCTTCCATCTGAAGTAAAATAAAACAAAAGCTTCGAATTATCAAATGTATACTCTACATCAACAAGTTTCATGTCTAATCCATGCTCCGCAATCTTCTTTTCACAAACCTCATATGCTTCTTTTGCTTTTCTCTCATTCTCTTCAAATATTCTTTTATCTTCTTCTGTGGCTACCCTAATTACATCTTTCAAAGGTGCAACAATTTTCGAATCATCTATCGCTCTATTCGATATAGCAACTTCTCCAAGTTCCATTCCTCTAGCTGTTTCAACAATTGCTGATTGTCCTTTTTCAAATTTTATATCATTTGGATTAAAAAAATAAATCTTTCCAAGTTTTTTAAATCTTATGCCTACGATTTCTTTCATCTTGACCTCCCTGACCTTAAAAACACAATCTAACCACCATATTATCTAGCGCCAAATCAAAGTTAGCATTTCGTATTATATCTCTGTTTGTCTCGTCAACAATATTAATAATCTGCATGTTTCTTATCGTATCGTTTCTCAATTCTTTATAGCAAATCAGTATCACTGCTCCAAGCACACTGCTTATATTGCTCTTTAAATCTTTATCACTTTTTATATCATTTATCTTTCGATTGATAGTTAAAAAATCTTTTGTTTTAAATGATTTTACTAATGAACTTGCAACATCAATATAATTTTCATCTAGCATTTGAAGTGCATCTCTAACGCTGCCTCTAGAAAACTTTATTATATCGTCATTTGCTTTATCACCAAGTACTTCTCTCATTTCACCATCAGTTAAACCATTAAAATTCAAAGTCACAACTCTAGACTTTATAGTATTTAAAAGCTTTTCTTTTTTGGTAGCGAGAAGTATAATTGTCGCATATTCAGGTGGCTCTTCCAATATCTTTAACAATGCATTTTGTGCACTCTCATTCATTAAATCTGCATCATTTATTATAAAACATTTTCTGTTTGATATTGTTGGCTTTAAATAAACTTCTTTTTCAAAATCTCTTATCACATCAACTTTTATGATATTTTTTTCGGGTTCTATTATGAAAAAATCAGCATTATTTTCAAAAGTCTTACATGCTTCACAATTTCCACAAGCTTGTCCATTCTCGTTTTTTAAACACAATATGCTCTTAGCAAACTCAACGGCAACTAGTTTCTTGCCTATTCCAGCTTTTCCAACAAACAAATAAGCATGTCCTATTTTACCACTTTTAATAATGTTATTTAATCTTTCTCGGTTTTCTTTATGACCTACAATATGCATATTTTCACCTTATTTATCAATTTTTCCAAAAGCAGATAAAGGCCATATTCTATATGTTACTCGACCTTCAACTTTGCTCAAAGGTATACATCCAAACTCTCTACTATCGCTTGAGCCTCCCCTGTTATCGCCCATTACAAATATATATCCTTCTGGCACTTCCACATCACAGTATGCACCTCTTCTAGGAGTTTCTATACCATTTAGGTATACTTCTTCTAATTCCATGTCATTAACATAAACTTTTCCTTTATTTATAACAACATGATCTCCGGCCACACCTATAACTCTTTTTATAAAACTTACTTTGCCTATTTCTAATACATCATGACAAAGTTTGTATTTAACACTATCGTTTTCATTATATACACCTAACCCATTTTCTGTTCCCACAGGCTTTTCAAATGTTATTATATCCCCTCTATATATTGGCAACTTAAAAGTTCTAACAACTCTATTTATCAAAACTCTTTCGCCATCTAAAATAGTTGGTGTCATTGAAGTTTGTTGTACTAGTGTCGGTGTAAATAAGAAATACTTTATAACAACAGCCAAAACAAAAGCAACTACTATACATAAAAACCATTCTACAACCTCTCTTGCAGGAGATTTCTTTACTTCTTTAATTTTCTTTTCTACGTTTAGATCCATTTCTTTCATTCGTACATTCACCTCGCTCTTCATTATATATCAAAATTATGGCTTATGCAACGCATTTTGTGCATATTTTATATCACATTTAAAACTATTGTTCTTATTAATAATTATCCCTCAATATAACTTGGGTTATTTTTAAATCAAACAAATAAGTCAGCTTTTATTAAAATCGGCTGACCTATAATTTTCATTATTTTTCTTTCGAGTTTTTTTCCTTAAATGTTGGGACCTTTATAATAACTTCAGTTCCTTTTCCAACCTCACTCTTTATATCTATACTTCCACCATTTTCTTCAATAATTTCTTTTGCAATAGGCAATCCCAAACCAGTACCGCCCATTTCTCTAGAACGAGCTTTATCCACTCTGTAAAAACGTTCAAAGACACGTGGCAAATCTTCTTTAGGTATACCTATTCCATTATCTATTATTTTTATATATGCATCATCATGTACCGCGCCAACGTATACTTTAATATTTCCATTCTCAGGAGTATACTTTATACTGTTTGTCAAAATATTTGTTATTACTTGCTCTATTCCATCTCTATCGCCGAAAACATCCGGAACATTAGATGTAACATAGCATTCAACCAATTGTCCTTTTTTCTCCGCCTGTATCTTATGTTTATCACAAACTTGCTTTGTTAATTCTTTTATATCAAATCTTATTCTATTCCATGCGACTTTTTTATAATCAAATTTTGTAAGTTGCAATAAATCACTTACTAATCTTGTCATTCTGTTTGCTTCTGTTAGTATAACATTAAGGAATTTACGTTTACTCTCTTCATCCAACTCTTCTTGGTCTAGGAGTGTTTCAGAATATGTTTTTATCGATGTTATAGGTGTCTTTAATTCGTGCGATACGTTTGCCACGAACTCTTTTCTCATATCGTCTAGTTTTGCTTGTTTTGTCATATCTTGT
Source organism: uncultured Clostridia bacterium (assembly GCA_934149405.1). GTDB lineage: Bacteria > Bacillota > Clostridia > TANB77 > UBA1234 > UBA1234. The sequence goes on from CAKPEV010000002.1 coordinate 50,241, forward strand.
ATAACAACAACAACGCCGTTTGCTCTATCCTTCTCATCCCTAAATGGTGCAAAGAAGAAGTTGTAATACTTGTCATTTACATTTATCATTTCCTCGCTAGATGTCCAATCTTCTAGGTAAATAATTTTTTCCATATTTATATCTATTTTTAATTTTTTGAAAATCTCTTCAAAAGAACGTTCATCTTTTATATCTAACATCTTTTTCGCAGTCAAATTGGCATGTACCATTCTTCCATTTAAGTTGAACGCAAGTACTCCATCAGTCAAATGCATAAGTATTGTTTCTAATTTACTTTTTTCAGTTGATATCTCGTTCATTGTATTTTGAATTTGCGATGTCATCAGATTAAACGTATCTATTAACTTTGAAATTTCATATCCTGCTCCTCTTTTTTCAGGCAAACTGATATATGAAATATTTCCTTCTGCAATCATTTCGGCTTTATTCGTAAGCAATTCTATTGGCTTCGTTATATCCCTCGCAATTATGCCTATTATTATTAATGTAGTGGCAGCCATAACGAATAGCACTCCCACATAAATATATCTTATTTCGTTTATTTGCCTATTTATATACTCTTTACTTTGTGAAACTAATATATAATTTTCATCATGCTCTAGTATATCCTCTCTAATAACACACATAAACCAATAGCAATCATTTTCTTTATCATTGCATGAAGCATATATTTTTCCAGCTTTTTTAGCCTGCTCTATACATTCTTGAATTGCACTGGAAAGTTTATATTTTTCACCAGTCATCACATCATTATAATTAGAATCTATAATTACCCCTGAGCGACTCTTGCTGTTGATGGAAAAATATATATTAAAATTATCATATACTTTTTCTAATATTTGCTTGTAATCTTTTTCTTTTTTCGGACCTTGAATGTCTGAAAAATTAAGATTGTTTTTATCGTTCTCTAATTTTATATTTTTTAAATTTAATCCAAATCCTGCGACCGTATTCATCATTTCTTCTACAAATCCTTTGTAGTATATATCTTCTATTTTAATAATAGACATAATTCCAATTCCAAGAATTATTACCGAAAGTAAAATAAAAAATATAAATATTAGGCGTGATTGCAAACTTTTCGTAAACATTTTTAACCCCCATATCGCATAAAAATTTTATCACTATTAGTATGATTTATCGTATTAAAAAAGGATGAACGAAATCTATACTTTCATTCACCCACTATTTTTATTAATGAAATTTAGAAATTCTACTACAACTGTTATACAGCATTGAAATAATATCCAATTCCTCTTTTTGTTGCAAGTAACTCTGGCATACTAGGATTTTGTTCAATTTTTTCTCTTATTCTTCTTATTGTTACATCTACTGTTCTTACATCACCAAAATACTCATAACCCCAGACTTTTTCCAAAAGTTCTTCTCTTGAAAAAACTTGTCCCTTTTGTGTAGCTAAAAATTTTAAAAGTTCAAATTCTCTAAGAGTAAGCTCTACATTCTTGCCACTAATTTTAGCTTCATATTTATAAGTATCAAGAACCAACGGTCCAAATACCAATGTTGAATTTTTAGTTTCTTCATTATCAGCTGTTGCCATGCCCTTAATTGACATCTCTATTCCGTCCCATTTTCTAAGGTTAGCCTTTACTCTTGCTATAACTTCTCTTACACTGAAAGGTTTAGTTATATAATCATCTGCACCGAGTTCGAGTCCAATTACTTTATCTACAACATCTTCTTTCGCTGTAACCATTATTATAGGTATATTAGCTAATTGCCTTATGCTTTTGCATACAGAAAAACCATCCATCTTTGGAAGCATCACATCTAGTAAAACCAAATCTGGTTTTTCTCTTTTATATACCTCAATTGCCTCTTCTCCATCATAAGCAACAACAGTATCGTATCCTTCTCTCTTTAGATTATGATTTAATATATCCACAATAGCCTTTTCATCATCAACAATTAAAACTTTCCTACTCATTTATTTCACACCCTCCTACGGATACAACAATTTTACTACTTTTATTATCTATTATTACACCCCAAATGTCAATGTTAATTTTTTCTTTTTGACATTTGCCGTCAATCACAATACTACTCTTTCCAAAAGAATTTAATTATACTCATTTTTTGCATAAAAAAACTAGTAAGTTTCGAAACTTACTAGTTTTATATTTATTTACCATATACGAAAACTTCTGGATCCAAAGTTTTTCCTTCATATCTAACTTCAAGATGTACGTGAGGTCCTGTTGATCTTCCTGTACTTCCTACATATGCTATTAACTCACCTTTGTTCACTTCATCGCCAACCTCTGCAACAAGTTTGCTACAATGTGCATAGTATGTTTCATAGCCTCCCGTGTGTTGTATTTTTACTAGATATCCATAATTTCCAGACCAAGCCGAATATGTAACTACGCCAGATTCACTTGCATGTATAGGAGTTCCTAATGCAACACCTATATCTAATCCATAGTGATATCCCATTGACCTCCAACCATATTTTGAAGTGATTATTCCTCCTTCAACCGGTTTTCCAAAACTTAGTTCTTGCAAATTATCTTTTAAAGTTTGCAATAATTCTTTTGAAACAGTTCTAGCTGAAGCTAGTTGTGTACGAATTCTTATCATTTCATCATTTTGTTTCTTTAAAGGTTCTATAACATCTGCAACTGCTACTTCTATATCCGAAGTTACATCATAATCAAGTAGATTTTTCTCAACTATTGCAACTTCTACTTTTTTAGAAAACTTTGCTTGTTTCTCATCTATTTCATTTTTTATTTTTTCTGCATCTTCCATCGTTTCAACGATGTATTTTTCCTCGTCCGAAATATTTACAGCGTATACCTTATGATATACATCGCACAAGTTCTTTATGCTTGCGAATATTTTTTCTTCCTCTAAAGCAACATCTTTTTTAACCAACATCATTTCATAGTCAACTGTAGCATTCATGATTACATATGCTGTGTTCTCAGAATCACCATTTAATATGAAATTATTTATGGCTTTTTCCATTGCTCTTTTACTAGCAACATAACCTGAATCAATATTGTTTATAGCTACTTTATATACTGGTTTGTATGTAAAAAAGATTACCGAAAAAATAGCTGAAACACCAAGTAACATAGCTAATATTATTTTTGTTATTACATTCAGTAATAATTTTTTTCTTCCCGAGACTCTCAAGAAAGACTTCAACTCCTTTTTATTTTTAATTTTCTTCTTTCGTGTAGCTCATCAAAAGCAAATATATTTTACTATATTACAGATTATCAAGCAAATTTTTTTTACTTTTGCTCGGCACATATGGAAGTATTTGAAAACGTTTTAACCACATTTCTTTAATTTTCTCATTCTTTTGCTCATTATCTCGTTTTTTCAGTCACATTAACTAGATAAGAAGAGATTTTAAAAGGAAACAGTTTATTTATCGTCAAAATTTTATTTAATTATCTACCTGCAAATATGTCATTGTATTTCTTCAAAATTTCAGTATCAGTATAATACGTACTTGTTCCTACTTTAACTCCGTTGACCATAAAAATTTCTATATTTTCTGTGTTTTTTACATTCACAATATAGTTGTTTTCTATATTTCTTATCTCTAAAACATCCTCTATAACTTTGCCATTATCCTTGAAATTCAAGAAATAATACTCATGTTCTCCGCTATTGTAATAACCTGAAAGTTGCGGATATAGTGTGAAGTCCTCAACTGGTGTTCCTATACTACTCATTTTAAACAATTCTAAAGTTTCTGCACCTTGGACAGCTCTTTTAACTTCAAGAATTTCATTGTAGGCTTTAGTAAGTTTAGTTTCAACCAACGTATCTTTCGAATTGTATATTGAAAAGCCTGCAATAAGTATCATCATTACAATCGTTATAACCGTTTGAATCATAGTTATACCATTTTTTCCTTTCAAAATACCACCCCCATTTTTAAATATCTCCATCATCTACTAACGCTCTGACTTGTTCAAATGTCCTTACGTTTCTGTTAGCTAACTTTATTGTTTTTAAAAGTTCAACTTCGCCTTTTTCAAAATTCACAATGTAACTATGCTTTATTGAATCAATCCCATAATATTCTCTAACTTTGCTTTGCTCATATTTTTCCATGTCGTCCATTCCTATTATTATATAAGCATCATCAAAATCTGCTTCATCTACTTCTACTCCAAATGCATTTTTAAATTCTTCTGCATCCGCAGCTAGCTCAGAAACTTTAAAATCATATTGGTCTCCAGACTTTAATTCAAAATCTTCATCCAAATCTTTCTTTATTATTACACTATTTACCGCATTTTTCATTGATGTCATTTCAACATAAACTTCTGTAACAGTAGCTTGGTCTGTTGCTTCTTTTCCGGTGTAAACAGAGAAGGTTGTTATTATAAGTATTATTATGATAACAATTACAAGCTCAACCATTGTAACTCCATTTTGCTTTTTCATGATTCACCTCCAAAACAATATTTTATAATATTTCAAGGTTTGCAAATCTTGCCATAAGTCTTTTGTTTCCTGCTTTTTCAAATGATATGTCTAATTTCAAATCATCATCTTCTGGTTCGGCATTTGTTATAACGCCTTTTCCGAATTTTTTGTGCATTACTTCTGTTCCAACTTTATAGCCATCTAGACTCATTGTTGCATTAGCAGTCGCTTTTTGTAAGAAGCTCTCTGCCGTTCTAAAATTAAATGCTTGCTTAGGTGATGCAAATGCTGGAATATTTATCTCTTCAGAATCATCATAGTCATCTCCGAAGCTAAATGATTTTTTCGGTTTTATTCCTCCGTTTATCATATCTTTTGGAATCTCTTCTAAAAATCTTGATGGCTTGCTGTAAGTTGTACTACCAAATATCGTTCTACATTTTGCACATGTTAAGAATAAATGCTCTTTAGCTCTTGTTATACCAACATAGCAAAGTCTTCTTTCTTCTTCTAAACCATCTACCTCATCTATTGAACGATAACTTGGAAATAAACCATCTTCCATTCCAACTAAGAATACTACTGGAAACTCTAGCCCTTTTGCTGTATGAAGTGTCATAAGTAGCATTTGGTCTTGTTCCTCATCAACATTATCTAAATCTGTAACTAATGCAAGATTTTCTAAAAATTCTGGCAATCCATTTTCAGCATATTGCTCCTCGAATTCGATTGCAACATTTATGAACTGTCCTAAGTTTTCTATTCTGCCTTCTGCTTCTTCTGTTTTTTCATCTTCTAATGCCTTTATATATCCACTACCTTCTAGTATGGTGCTCGTTAATTTTTCAACACTTGATGTGTTTTCTCTCATTTTTAATATAAAGTTTGCGAATTCTTTAAATGCAGCGTTTGCTCTTGTTGTTACATATTTATCTGCATCTTTTATTATATCAAACATTGATTTTCCAGTTTGTCTAGCAGCTTGTTCTACTGCATCTAAACTTGTTTTACCTATTCCTCTTTTAGGTTCATTTATTATTCTTTTTAAGCTAACATCATCGTTTGTATTTTGTACTAATCTTAAGTATGCGATAATATCTTTTATTTCTTTTCTTTCATAGAATTTTTGACCACCAACAACTTTATATGGTATTCCCTCTCTCATAAGCACATCTTCAAATGCTCTTGATTGGGCGTTTGTTCGATATAAAATTGCAAAGTCAGAATATTTATAATATTCATTTATTTTTAATGTATTTATTTGTGAAACAACATAGTTTGCCTCATCATATTCATCATTACCTTGATAAACAGTCGGCTTTGTTCCTTCATCATTTTCTGTCCACAATTTTTTCTTTACATTGCCTGTATTATTTTTTATAACTTCGTTTGCTATTCCTAATATATTTTTTGTAGAACGATAATTTTGCTCTAACTTTATAACTTTTGTGTTTGGATATACCTTTTCAAAGTTTAATATGTTTCGTATATCTGCGCCTCTAAATTTATATATACTTTGTTGGTCATCTCCTACTACAAATACATTTTGATATTTGCTTGCAAGAAGTGATATAAGCATATCTTGAGCCTTGTTTGTATCTTGATACTCATCTACTAATATGTATTTAAATTTTTCCCTATAATAATCTAAAACATCTGGATTTTTGTTGAATACTTCAATCGTGTTATTGATTATATCATCAAAGTCTACTGCGTTATTTTTCTTGAGTTTCTTTTGATATAAATCATATACACTTGCTACCTTGCTAAGTCTATAATCTGATGCATACAAGTTTGCATATCTTTCAGGATCCATCATATCGTTTTTAGCCTTACTTATCTCTGATAGCAAATATTTATCATTATATAATTTTTCATCGAGATTTAATTCTTTTATACACTCTTTTACTACAACCTTTGTGTCAGCTGTATCAAAGATTATAAAGTCTTTTCCATATCCTATTTTTTCAATTTCTCTTCTTAATATTCTAACACACATAGAGTGGAATGTTCCAACCCACATGTCTTTTGCCATATCTCCAACTATTTTTTCTATTCTTTCTTTCATTTCTTTCGCTGCTTTGTTTGTGAATGTAATGGCTATTATATTCCATGGTTTCACATTACATTCTGCAATCAAATACGCAATTCTATGTGTAAGCACTCTTGTTTTTCCACTGCCCGCACCTGCTATAACCAAAAGAGGTCCATCAACATGCGTAACAGCTTCAAATTGCTCTTTATTTAATCCTTTTAAAATTTCGTCTGTGTTCATAATTTCACCTTTCATATAAAAATCTAAAATCATTCTATCATAATAATGTAGTAATAGCTAGAAAAATGTAGTAACAATTTTTTCTTTTTGTTCTTACAAATATATATTTTTTTGGTAACATGTGTTAAAATAGTTTGTGTTATATATTTACATATTGGAGGGTTTATTATGAAAAAATTTTGTATTTTACTTGCAGTTATTTTGTGCTTATGTTCGTCTGCAGTTTTTGCAACTGATCTTTTAGATTTAGCACCTCTTGATGCATATCCACAAGATTATGAACACGACATTGATGATTTAGACAATTTTGATATATCGGTTGCACCAACTGGCGAAAACATTATACAAGCTGGTGATGACTTAAATGTTTCCGGAAAAGCAAATGATTTGATCATCTTGGCCGGAAACAATGTTAATTCAAACGCTAACGGACTTTATTCTTTTATCGCTGGAAATACAATCAACATTTCAAATGCAACAGACAAAGATATCTTTGTCGCAGGTAAAGATGTTTCAATTAACGGCTCTGTTGGCCGTGATGCATACTTAGTTGGTTCTAATGTTTCAGTAAATAGTAAAATTGGAAGAAACATTTATGTTTTCGCCTCGAATTTCACTATTGGAGGCAGTGCTGTAATAGATGGCGACATTAACATTTCTGCCGGCAACATTTCAATTGCTGATGGAGCAATAATTAACGGTACCGTTACATATTCATCATCTGCAGTAGCAAATATTCCATCTTCTATAAAGACAAATGTTATTAAAGATTTAAGCGATGGCACCGAACATGTAAAACATACACCATCTTTTGTTTCAACAATAAAAAATATAGTATTTTGGACTATTTCCAACTTTATATTATTTGCACTTACATTACTTATAGCACCAGGATTATTTAAAAAAGTTTCTGATGTTAACAGAGTAAATAGTGTTGGAACATATTTTAAATCTTTAGGATTTGGACTTTTATTACTAATAGCTGTACCATTTATAGCAATTCTTTTAATGCTTACTTTAATTGGTATGCCATTTAGCTTTATATCACTATTTTTATATATCACATCACTTATTTATTCAACGACATTTGTTGGATACCTAGTAGGTGATACAATATTTAAAGATAACATGAATAATTATTTAAAAGGTCTTTTAGGAATTCTTATTGTTGAAATTTTAAAAGTTATTCCTTTCATTGGTGGCCTTGTATCATTTGCAACTATACTAATTGCACTAGGACTTTTAATTGTTGCAATATTTAGAAAAAATGTAGAACCTAAAGAAGTTAAAATAGAAGAATAATATAAATGATTATTAAAAAAGCCTTCAAGCCGTCTATCTAAACAGCTTGCAGGCTTTTTGTTTTACATTATTAAATCTATTGAATGTTCTTCTCCATCATCAATAAGCTTTATTTCATTTGTTCCTGACAAATTATTATCATCATATATTGTTTTTATTCCAGTACTTTTGTGGTCCGAATTATATACACTTATATTGTACTGACTACTTTTATATTTATATGAAATACTAAACGATTCCCACTCTGCTGGAATGCATGGATTTATATATAATCTATCGCCCTCTTTTTTTATGCCGAGTATACTCTCAAATCCTGCCATAAAAAGCCATGAACTCGAACCTGTATACCAAGACCATCCTCCTCTACCAATCATATTAGGAGCCGAATATACATCGGCAACAACGACATATGGTTCAACTTTATATTTTATTGCATCTTCTTTTGTCCTTGCATGTTCTATCGGATTTAAAAATCTAAAATACTCGCCTGCTCTTTCTCCGTCTCTAATCTTGGCATTTGCGATTACACTCCATATGGCACCATGAGTATATTGTCCACCATTTTCTCTAACTCCTGGAATGTAGGATTTTATATACCCGGGTTCTAGGTTAGTTTTATAAAAAGGTGGTGTCAAAAGTTTTATTATCATATTTTCTCTATCAACAAGATAATTCTCTAAACTTTCCATTGCAGTTTGTACCTTTTCAGTATCGCCAGCTCCTGATATTGCCGACCAACTTTGGGATATTGAATCTATTTTGCATTCTTCGTTTTCGTGAGAGCCAAGAGGTGTACCATTCACAAAATATGCTCTTTTGTACCATCTGCCATCCCAGGCTTTTTGATTTAGATTCATTCTTAACTCTTCTTGTATTTTTAAATACTTTTCTAAATCTTTATCTCCGTTTTATCTCACATAATTTGCAAAATTTCTTCAAGACATCATATAGAAAAAATCCGTAGCCACACGCTTTCTCCCTTTACATTATTCATGCCATCATTCCAATCTCCACCGCTCATTCTAGGAAGTCCATGCTCACCAAAAGAAAGACTTCTTTCTATTGCTCTTTTTGCATGCATGTATAAAGACTCTTCTTTTTCTTCTATTTCGACATTATCATATCGCTCGTTCTCATCTTCTGAAAGCGATGTCATTTTTACATACGGAACATTTTCATCTAGTATTTCGTAATCTTTTTCTTTTGCAATGTATTCATACAAAACATATGGAAGCCAAAGTAAATCATCAGTATATCTCGTTCTTATTCCATTGTCTTTTTCAGGATGCCACCAGTGAAGAACATCGCCTTCTATGAATTGATGCTTTGCATGATATATAATCTGCTTCTTTGTCATTTCAGGATTGTAATACAACAAGATTAAAGAATCTTGCAATTGGTCTCTAAAACCGAAAGCTCCGCTCGCCTGATAGAACGAAGTTCTTGCCCAAAGTCTAGATGTTATAGTTTGATATAAAAGCCAGCCGTTCATCATAATATTCATTGATTCTACCGGAGTTCTTACTTTAACTCTATAAACAAAATCCTTCCAAAAGTTTTTTACTTCATCTAATTTTTCTTTTGGATTTTGAGTAATTTCATAACTTGCTAAATTTTCACTCGTACCAATTTCTATAACAAAAGATTTTTCTTCAAACGCACCAAGCATAATATTTATTGAAATTTGAGCCGTTTTGTCTAACACCTCTATATCGCTAACAGCCTCACTCGATGATACATACATCGTTTCATTTGCATAATTTTCTCTATAATAATTATTTATAGTTATACCATTTTCTTTTTTAGAAATAACTAAATGTTTTTTAGTATATTCCCTACTAACTCCAAGTACTGGTTCTATCTTGTAGTTTATGTTCAGCTCTTTTTGAGCATCTGTTTTATTCTTTAGTGTTATGTTATATACCTTTTTACATTCATCTCGCGGAACAAATATATTTATATTAGAGTCTATCTCGGCACCTTCTTTAAAAAATCTAGCATATCCAAAGCCGTACTCTACTGTGAAGTTTTCAAGCGAATCATATGGAAGTAAGTTGTAACTTTTCTCTTCACAATCGTATTGCAAAACTTCAGATGGTTTATCTGTTATAGGGTCGTTTGACCAAGTTGTAAGCTTATTATCCCTACTATTATGACTCCATACATATCCGCCACCATTTGCTGTAACTAATGTCCCAAATTTTTCATTTGCAATAATATGACTCCATGGTGCTGGCGTATACTTTTCACTCGTATAAATTATATATTCACTTCCATCTTTAGAAAAACCACCAAAACCATTATAATATAAAAGTTCTTTCGTATTCATAAAAACCTCCGAGATAAAATACTTATATTACATATTTTATCCAGAGGTTTTGTTTATCATACAATAAATAAGTTTCATATTTTGGTTTTTTCATATATAATATTTTTAATATCTTTTTAAAGGAGTTTTGATATGAATAATAGAAATTGCACTAAAAAAATTATGGTAGGAAATGTTCAGATTGGTGGAGACAATCATGTTTCGATTCAATCCATGACAAACACAAAGACAAAAGATGTTGAGTCTACTGTAAATCAAATATTAGAATTAGAAAAAGAAGGTTGCGAAATAATTCGTGTTGCTTGTTTAGATTTAGAAGATGCAAAAGCAATTAAATCTATTAAAGAAAAAATACACATTCCAATTGTAGCTGATATTCATTTTGATTACAAAATTGCTCTTGAAGCAATCTCTGCAGGTGTTGATAAGATTAGACTTAACCCTGGCAATATCGGATCAAAAGAAAATATAAAGCTAGTTGTTGATGCTTGCAAAGATAAAAATATTCCAATCAGAATTGGTGTTAATTCTGGTTCTTTAGAAAAAGATTTGCTAGAAAAATACGGTGGTGTGACAGCTGAAGCAATTGTAGAGAGCGCAAAAAGACATGTTGATATTTTAGAAGAACTAGATTTTCATGACATTTGTATTTCACTTAAAGCTTCTGATTTAGATTTGTGTATAAAAACATACGAGATGGCAGCTGAAATATTTGATTATCCTTTGCACTTAGGTGTAACAGAAGCTGGCACGCTTTTTAGCGGAACTATTAAATCTAGCATAGGACTTGGAGTTATGCTTAGAGAAGGAATTGGAAATACAATTAGAGTATCTTTATCAGATGACCCTATCCAAGAAGTTCGTGCTGCTAAAGAGATTTTGAAAGATTGTAATCTATACAATAATTCTATCAAATTCACATCTTGTCCAACTTGTGGAAGAACATGCGTGGATTTAATTCCTATTGCAAAAGAAATCGAAAGTTTTTGCAATACATTAAATAGCAATATTAAAGTTGCTGTTATGGGCTGTGCTGTAAATGGTCCAGGCGAAGCAAGAGAAGCTGACATTGGAATTGCTGGCGGAAATAACGAATGGCTCCTTTTTAAAAAAGGCGAAATTATTAGAAAAATACCACACGAAAATATAATAAATGAGTTCGAAAAAGAAATACTTTCTATTATCTAAATGCTAAAGCCAGCAAGCAAAAAAACTTGCTGGCTTTGTATTTTCTAGCCACCTTGTATGCCTTTTTTAGCCTCTATTATCACATCACTACATGAATATATTAAATTTTCCTCTTCTTTTGACATTGTATATTTCTTTAATATATGAATTCCTCCATTCATATTAAACAAATAATTTGCATTCTCTCTTCCCATTATTTCAAATATTTTTTCATTTACATATTGCTCGTAGCTATTAGGTTCTTCATTTAAAATCACTAAATCCACCTTTACATTTTTATGAAAGAAATAATCTTCCATATTTACTAATGTTTTTATGACATATGAGTCATTCACATCATCAATTTTTACAAGTATTATTGGTAGATCACCTGATATTCCAAACTTCCATAAATCTGATTGCTTTAGTTTATTTTCTTCTATATTTTTTGCGTATTTTTCAAGTGTCTTTGAGCCATTTATTACTTCAGAAAGTAATTTATTATATACTGCTACATCTTTTGCCTTATATCCTAAAAATCTATTTTCAATTACGCTTCTTCCAAATGCAAGTTCAAATAATCTTGTATCTGCATCAAATTTTGTATATTTATCTTGAAGCATTTTTATATCTTCTATGCTCTCACCTAATGCAATGTAGTAGTTTATAATTATTTCTTCGTTTGGTTCCACGTTAAGTTCTGTTTTTAGCGATATCGCAGTATTTGCATTCGAAACAATCTCATTCGAAAACATTTTATCTTTATATATTATTGTTGGGTTTTTTATAGTGTTTCCTCTTCCTACTATTTTGCATTTATCAAGCTCAACTTCAAACTTTAATTCTGGCTTTGACAAAATTACTGCAAAATTTGAAAGAAAAATTCTTGTACCATTATGAAAACGTTTTTCTAATACTACATTTCCATCTATATTATTTGCACACAAAAATAAGCTATTATATGCCGGATGCACTATATCGCTGTTTCTATCTGTCAAAACAGGTTCGAGATAACTTATTATATCTAAGTTTTTTATTTCTTTTCCTACATTTTTTATTTTTATTTGTCTCAATTCAACTCTATCTTCTGCTGATACTGCAATCTTAGTTGTTGTTTCAATATCTCCATCTTTTCTATAATATTTACAACACGATGTCGAAAACGAAACATTATATTCATCAGGCTTTTCAATTTCTAATGGTTTTAACAAGTTGCTCCAAACTCTTTTTGTGTTTCTATCTTTTATAAATATTGTATTTGAGATTTTGCAAGATTCATTATATTTATTAACTTGTATTCCTCTTGTTTCACTATAGCCTTCGCCTCTGTCGTTAATTAACAACGTGTATTCATCGCCGGCTAGGATATTCACATTTCCTTCATCTTTGTTAATAATTTTTTCTGAATAATCTTCATAATCTTTATATTTTAATACTTTTATTTTTTCTTTCTTTTCCTTTGTGAATATAACTTTTTGTGGTACTTTCTCTTGAAGCAATATCTCAGTTGCTTTCATGCAAGGCTCTTTAGCAAATCTTTCCTTTAAAATGTCATTATTTAAATAATTGTTTATTGATAGAAGAATTAACCCTTGATGATGTGCCATATATGTTTTTACAATTTCATATTTTTCTTTTACCCTTGAAGGTGTATAATCGATTGATTCATATAATCCAAACTTATTATATGCTCCTATTTTCTTCAAAACTTCGATGTTTTTCAAAACATCTTTTGGCGTCATAGAAAGTGCTAAAACGCTTGCATATGGCGAAACAACAATTTCATCTTTAAGTCCTCTTTTTAATCCAAGCCAAGGTATTCCAAATGCTTTATATTGATAATTATAATTTAAGTCTTGTAAATTAAATGCAGATTCAGATATCCCCCATGGTATATTAAGTTTTTTAGCATATCTTTTTTGACTATATATGCAAAATCTATATGTTTCCTCAAGCAAAGTGTAATCATACGATTTCATAATCACAAGTGGCATGAAATATTCAAACATTGTTCCTGCCCAAGATACAAGCCCTTTATATCCATCAACTGTTGTCAAACTTCTACCAAGATAAAACCAGTGCTTGTACGGAATATCTCTTTTTGCAATTGCTATAAAGCTTGCAAGCCTTGCCTCTGATGCAAGTAAATCATAATATGAATCTACAAGTTTTTTATTTCTATCATCATATCCTATAGAAAATAAATTTTTTCTGTAATCATACAAATATGAAAAATCGGTTTCATCTATTATTTTTTGAATTCTTTGTACTAGCTCGTCTTCACCATGATCTTTTAGAACTTCTTTAACCACATATAAATACCCAACAAAATTTCCGCTATCTACTGTTGAAATAAACTTTGGTTCAAGCGGTGCAAGGGTTGTTATGTCATACCAATTATACAAGTGTCCGTTCCATTTTTCTAACTTTTCTATCGTGCATATACTATTTTTTAATCGCTCTAACATTTCTTTGTCTGTTATAAATGATAAATCATTTGCGGATATTATAGCAAGCAGTCCGAAGCCCTATATTAGTCGATGAAGTATTTTTAACAATTTGCTTTTTTCGATTTTCTTGATAATTGTCTGGCGGAATAAAATTATTTTCTTTTGTCATGTATTTATCAAAATAATTCCAAGTTCTCTTAGCGATATCTAATAATATTTTCTTGTCATTTTCTTTAGGCTTCTCTATTTTTTTAGTATTCTCTTTTGAAATCAAGTACGAAATAAAAGGTGTCATAAACCAAGCCACCAAAAATGATACCCCTGTGATTATTAAATTTTTGTGATATATGCTATATGTTAGCAGTAGCCCAATTCCAACAATTGGGCTTATTATCATCTCTTTTATATAACACTTTAAATCTTTACCCAAAAGTTTCTCGGCATCAGCAGCGGTCACCCATTCTAGCAAGTGTTTTTTTGATATAAACATTCTATATAATGTAATTACTATCGCCTCAAGTAAAAGCACTGCTTTATATGGCAAAAGAATTAAAGCCATTATACATCTATATAAGCTTGCATTCATTCCGTTTATCGTTATAAAAAAATTCTTTGTTTTTTTATAATTGGTTTTAAAATTAAAAAGTGTTGAAAGCACATCTATTATAAATGGGAAAAACAAAATGAAGAGTGCACTTTTCGGGAAACCCATAAACAATAATATTAGCACACTAATATCTAAAATGCTTCGCCTTACATTATCGAATATTTTATATTTCGATAATGCATTTATTTTCTTATTTACGAACCATTTTATAATTTGAATATCTCCTCTTGTCCACCTTTGCAGTCTAAGCATATATGAATTTACCCTAGGTGGAAAACCATCTATTAGTTCTATATCGCTTGCAAGACCAACTCTTAAATAACTTCCCTCTAGTAAATCATGACTTAACACAGTATTTTCTGGTATTTCATCTTTTAATACTTTTTGAAAAACATCTACATTAAAAATTCCTTTGCCTGTAAAAATTCCTTCTCCAAACAAGTCCATGTACACATTGGATTCTGCTCCAGAATACATATCAAGCCCGCCACTACCAGCGTATAGCTTTGAAAACAATGATGCTGTACTACTTTCTATTGACACTCCAATCTTAGGCTGAATCAGTCCATAACCTTTTTTAACAATTCCATTTTCAATTATCGGCTTATTTAACGGATGCTCCATTATACCAATCAATTTTTGAGCTGAGTCTAGCACTAGCTCTGTATCTGCATCTAATGTTATTATATATTTTATTTTAGGGATTTCTTCTATCGTGTTTATTTGAAAAGTACCTTGCTCTCCAGTTAATAAAAAGTTGTTGAACTCTGTTATCATTCCTCTTTTTCGTTCATATCCTAGCCACTTTCCTTGAGCTTTATTGTACACTCTTCTTCTATAAACAAAATAAAATATTTTCTTATTATATTTTTTATTTAACCTTTCAACTTCTTCTACTCCTACTTTTTTTATTTCTTCATCATATGGTGCTATTTCAGAATCTATTTCAGAAGTATCACCAAGCAAACAAAAATATAACTTTGCGTCTCTATTTGCCAAATAATAAACTTCTAAATCATTTACAAATTTCTTAACTCTTTCTTTGCTATTTAAAAGTGTTGGCACTATTACAAACGTGCCTACATCTTCACTTATTTCTTCCATTCTGGGTAATCTTCTGGGTTTTTTTATCTTTGTGACAATTTTATTTACTATTATGCAAAAGACTTCTGAAAACGGAATTATTCCCCACAAAAATTTTTCTTTAAACAAAACAATACTTAAAATAATACTAGGTAAATATATCCCGAATGTATATAAAAGTAATTTAGTTCCTCCAGAAAAACCTGTATTCACTTTTGTATCTATACCGATTTCATCATACAATCTTTTTTTATCATCATCAAAAAGAAAAAATCCAATATGTTTATTTTCTTTTTTAGATAATTCAACGAGCATATTAGCAACATATATTTCTGACACATTTGCAAGTTTTGATACTTTTTTTATTTCTTCTCTATACAATGCTTTTGTATCAAAATCCATCTTCGTGTAAACTTCATCTTCTGCCAAAATATTTTCTATGTTATTTATTTTTTCAAATATCATTGTCCAGTTAAACCTAGAAATATTTTTTATGCTTGTTATTGCGTTGCTCATCGAAATTCTGCGTGTTGCCATATCATAATGCTCTATTTTTATAATTTCACTCGATGTCATTCCTGCCTTTACTATTTCATCTTCTAGTATCTCTATATATTTTGTGCCATCTTGTCCCATCTTTTTTAGTGAATAAATCATATATTCTATATATGACATTACTTCACCATTCAAATTTATATTTTTGTAATCATAAAATTTTTGCTTTGAGGTTTCCTTGCCTAAGATAACACGCTCTATAAGGCTTTCTACTTTAAACTTCTCAAGTTGAGATGTTATAATCTTATCGCAAACTCTCCTAACATGCTCTATAAGAGCTATTTTTAGCATTAAAGGAAAATACCAAATCTCCTCCATACTAAGAGTTCTTTTAGTTTGATAAGCATTTATGAAATTTTCGATTATATCCTCTGTTATATTTCCATCTACATATTTTACAAGCTCTCTTGCTAATATTTGAACTCTACAAACGCCACCAACAGAAGGAAGTTTTGTGTATTCTTTTATAGATAAATCATTTAAAATTGAATTGTATTGTTCTTCTATTATATAAAAATTGTCCAAAAGCCACTCGCCAGCCGGTGGTACAGAAACATTTTTTGTAACACTTTCACTTAAAATATCAAACGCCTTTGATATTCTATTATAATTTTCTTTAAGTCTATTTAATGGATAACTCTTTTTATTTGAAGTTTTTGAAACATTATGATTTATAGCTAACTTTTTCGCAAAATTTTCCATCTTTTCACTCCCTAGCATACTTTATCTTATTTTTGCCAAGCAATGAAAAAATATACACACTCAAATTTATTATTAAGTTAGATTATTTTCACGATAATTTTTGTTAGTTAAAATTTTATATCTACAGACTATACTAGCTTTAACATTGTAAAATTACAAACTACTATAAAATTCTTTTACTCCATCTACTATTCCAACTACTATTTTATCTTGATATTCTTCTGTCTGTAAAAGTTTTAAATCTTCGACATTTGATAAAAAACCACACTCAACTATTATTACCGGAATATTTGTCTTATCAACTATTTTTATTCCTTCTATTGATAATGCCACTCTTTTATTTACTCTGTCATCAATGTTTTTTTGAATAGAGGTTTGAACTAAATCTGCAAGCATTTTGCCTTTGTCAGAGTTTTTACTATAAAAAGTCTGCCACCCCCATGAACTTCCTCCTTCAAATTTATTCATATGTATCGAAATCATAATATCTGCTCCACTATTATTGGCTATATTCACTCTATTAGTCAAATCTGAAGACTTCATCTCTCTAAGGGACTTTTGTTTATCAGTATCTGCTATATTATTTTCATCTTCTCTTGTCATTATTACTAAAAAACCTTCATCTTCAAGTGCATCTCTTAGCTTTTCGGCAATTTCGAGATTTAGCCCCGCTTCTTCTACCCCGTCACTAGAAACAGCACCACCATCTGGTGCACCATGTCCTGCATCAACAACTATTTTATATGTTTTTGTATTTCCTGTAGTTTGCACTATTATCTCTTTGCTACAAGTAACAATAAGCACCAATAAAAACACCACTATACCAATCAAAATCAAAAAAGTTTTTTTATTGAACATATCCACCTCACAAAAACAAATCTATTAATTTATATATGTGAGTATAATAAAAATATTACTTGATTATTTGTAAGTAACTCTTCCTTGGTTGTTAATGATGTTACCTTTACCTCATGAGATTTTATGCACAAAAAAACATATACACAAAATTAATGTATATGTTTTTGATTATTAACTTTTTCTTCTATCTTCCATAAAAGTACTACCTGGAACCACTTTTGCTTTCTTCTTTACTGCTGCACCATCTTCGCCTATTTCAAGCGGGCTTTTGTATTGTTTATATCTATTACTAATCATTGCTACAGTTATTGTTGTTATTGGATATTTTTCCATTTTGCCCCTCCTGTTTAAAAGCCTTACTCCACCTTTTTTTATATCTTCTTCTGAATAGTATTCTTTTATACCTTTGTCAAATAATTTGATAATTGTTCTTCCTATTTTTTTTGCATTTTCATAGTCTACTATAGCAACAAAATCGTCTCCACCAATATGTCCTAAAAAGTCGCCTCTTTTTCCATGTTCTTGTATTGCCTCTTTTAAAACCTCTGCTGTGTATTTTATAACTTCGTCGCCATTCATAAATCCATATTTATCATTATACGCCTTGAAGTTATCTAAATCGGTATACAATACAGCATACATTCCTTTTGAGCCAATTCTTCTTTTTAATTCATTTTCTATTTGTATATTTCCAGGAAGTCCTGTAAGTGCACTTATACATCTATTTGAACTTATTAAGTGTGAAAGATTTCTTATTGTATAGTAAAAGTACTGCTTATTTAAAGGCTTTGGAATATAATACTCTACACCTTTTTTTAATACCTCTACTCTATGAACCTCATCTCTTGAACTTGATATAACAATTATCGGAGTTATCGAATAGTCCTTATCTTTTCTGATAAGTTTACAAACATTTCCTACCGTTTCTTCTTCCAATCCATCCTCATTTACTATTATCAAATCTGGAACTGTTAATAATGCTTTTTTCAATCTTGTTTTGTCAGACCTTGTGCAAACAAATTCATAATCAGTCTCATTCACGTATAATTCCGAAACTATATTATTCAATTCTTCAGTATCATCAACTAAAACAATATATTTTGTATTTAGCATTTTTTCCTCCTTTGTATATTACATATTATTTGAAATATCGGCAAATTGCTCCATCGTCAAATTTTCGGCTCTTAATTTAGAATCTATACCTAACTTTTCAAGTACATTTTTTATTTTCTCTTTTGATATTCCCATACTTGCAAGAGAATTATTTATTGTTTTTCTTCTTTGTGAAAAACCAGCTTTTATTAAGTTAAAAAAATCTTTTTCATTTTTTAACTCCACTGGTGGAACTTTTCTAACATCTAGCTTTATTACGCATGAATCAACTTCTGGCATAGGCTCAAAATTTTCCTTTGGAACGTCTATAATTATCTCCGGTTTCGTATAATAATTTATACTTATAGTTATTGCTCCATATTCCTTGCTATTAGGAACAGCACAAAATCTTTCTCCAACCTCTTTTTGAACCATAACAGTTATGCTTTTTAATTTTAATCTTTCCTCTAGAAGTTTCATGATTATCGGAGTGGTTATATAATATGGCAAATTAGCAACAACTTTTACACTATCATATTTTTCAACTATCTCATTTAAATCAACCTTTAAAACGTCCTTCTCTATTAACTCGAAATTATCATATAAACAAAATCTTTCTTTAAGAATGTTTGACATATTTGAATCCAATTCGATTGCGATTACTTTATTTGCATTTTCTAATAATTTTGCTGTCAAACTACCTAGTCCAGGACCAATTTCTATTATAGTATCATTTTTATTTACATTTGCCTTTTCAATAATTTGATTTATAATCTCTTCATTTATTAAAAAGTTTTGTCCCAATTTTTTATTTGCTCTAAGTCCATATTTTTTTAAGATAAATTCTGTTTCTTCACGTAAATTCATATCCCACCTCTGAAAAAATTATATACTTAATTTGGTAATTTATCAATATTTTTGTCGAGTATTTAAATAATCAAGGTTATTTTTAATATTTTAACACATAAAAACTCATACTTATAATGCTTTATCAAATTTTTTTGATTTTCATATACAAGTATGAGTCGATTTTATTCACCTAATACATATACATTAACTTTTCTTCTGCCCCATTCTAGAGCCTCTGTATGTGTATCCATGTACAAGTCTATTTTTAATTCTTTTATTGCACTACCGGTATCTGCTGCGACTGCATGACCGTAATCCCAAGCACCATTTAGTCCTTCAACATAAACTTTACTGTTTAATGGAATGATTTTAGGATCAACTGCAATTACTTTCATTCCAGAGCCTGGAACGATTTTTAATCCACTATGTGTACAACCATAGTTTGGATTGTCCGGCGTTTTTCCACAGCACTTTTTGCAAAGACAATATGCTGTAGCCGTCACCTCTATTTTATTTACATATTCTTCTGGCGGATTATTTTCTGCTAAATCCCTATATTTTACTGTTTTTTGTCCTGTAATTATTGGCATCAAAGTAGTATCTGCTTCAGCCTTTGGTTCTTCTTTAGTAGGCTCTACAACAACTTCCTCTTTTTCTTCATCATTAGGAACTATATCCTCTATAAAAGATTGTTCTTCTCCACTTTCAACTGTTTCAACACTACTAACTGCTAAAAATTTAATCTTATTTCTTAATATTTCATCTTCATCTTCGCTTATATTTACTGTTATTAAGTCCAATTTTTCTGCATAAACGTTTTTTAATTTTGTGTTATTTTTTTCAATATATACCAATGCTGAAAATATACCTAACACTATAAAAGATAAAAATAAAACCATTTTCTTCTGTAAAATAATACTTCGATCTGCTTCCATTTTTTAA
Source organism: uncultured Clostridia bacterium (assembly GCA_934149405.1). GTDB lineage: Bacteria > Bacillota > Clostridia > TANB77 > UBA1234 > UBA1234. The sequence goes on from CAKPEV010000002.1 coordinate 70,889, forward strand.
TACCTCCAAACGTCGCATGTCTCAAATTCTACTACTATTTTTATTGCTTGTCAAATTTTTTATTCATACTTTGTTAAATTTTGGAATTGTTTTATATATATTTCTTTATTTTTCCAGCTATGCCATAAAAATTTCATAATATATTTTTCATTAAGTGTAAAAATATTATCGAACCAAAAGAATATTTTAAATTTATGGAGGTAAATTTTATGAAGATAAATCGTATATTATTTGTAACTTTAATGCTACTTACTCTTTCGCTTTCTTCTGTTAGCTTTGCCACTGAAAACGTTATAGTTCCAAACGAATCTGGCGAATCTACCACAAGTGGAGACATAACACCACCATCAAGCGGCGAAACAAGTAGTGGCGAAATTGTAAATCCACCCGCAAGTGGTGAACCTGGAATTAATGAAACCGGTAGTGGAGAAATGGATACAGATATTTTAAAGAGCCAAGCTGTAGCATCAAAATATGAAATACTAGAGAACTCGAAATTATCTGCATCATTAGATGCTAATATTGTAAGTGGTGAAAATGTTTCTTACGCAATCACTGTTCAACCAACTCATGGTACAGTAGTTCAATCAGGTGAATCTGGTAAAAACTATATCTATACACCAGAAAAAGATTATCATGGTACAGATAGTTTTTCATTCAGACTTGAAGAAGGAAAAAAATATTCAAATTCTGCCACTGTTTCAATAACTATAAAACAAGACACATCAAATGTAATACCTTTTAACTATATAGATATGAAAGACCATTGGGCTAATTACTCTGCATCTCACTTAGCAGCAAGAGGATTAATAATAGGTGAAGAAATAGGAAATAGATTCTATTTTAAACCTGAAAAAACAATGACACGTGGAGAATTTATGCTATTCTTACTAGCTATAACAGAAAGCAATGTTGATGCAGAAATTGATGTCTCTAAAGTAAAATTTGCAGATAGTTCTTCAACACCAGATTGGCTTTTAGAAGCAGCTAAAGTAGCTTACTCTAGAGGAATTTTAAAAGGATCTGCTGAAGGCGAAAAAATATATCTAAATCTAGATAGAACTATAACAAGAGCAGAAGCCGCAACTATGATAAGCAATGTTTTAGGAGATAAAGATTCCACAAAAGAAATAAAATATAAAGACGTTGGAATGATACCATCTTGGGCTTTAAAGGCGGTTAAGAACTTATCAGCATATAAAATCATTCAGGGAGATGCTGCTGGAACATTCAGACCAATGAGCAAACTTACTAGAGGTGAAGCAGCTGAACTTTCATTCAAACTACTAAAGCAATTGGAACAAAACAGCATGACATCTAGTGGAGATATAAAATAACCTTAAAACTCAACAAAAAATTTTTAGCATATAGAAATTAAAAATTTGCTCTCAATAAAAATATGCAACTTTCTTAAATATACGAAAGACACTATACAAAAGAATAATTCTAATGTATAGTGTCTTTTACTATTTTGAATTTCCATCCAAATTAATATTCAAAGATTCAAATTCCAAATTTTCGCCATCAGATGTTACCAAAATCGTGCCTTCCTCATCCGTTCTATATATTTTAACCCCTTTTAATCTATCCGTCACCTCTTGATGAGGATGTCCATAATCATTGTTTTGTCCACAAGAAATTATAGCATATTCTGGTTTTACTTGCTCTAAAAATTCTTCTGATGAACTTGTTCTTGAGCCATGATGAGCAACCTTTAAAACATCTATATCATCCCAACTACGCAACTTTTCATTTGCAACCTCTGCATCTCCTGTAAACAAAAACTTTTTATCACCATATGTAAGCTCAATTATAATAGAATTCTCATTTAAGTTTTCAGCATCATTTTCTATTCCCATAACTTCACATTTCGCCATACCTACGTAAAAAATATCACCAACCCTTGGTGTTTTTATCTTTAAATTAGCATTTTTGATAGCCTTAAGCACATCTTCATATGTTTTGGTAGTAGTTGTTTTTTTAGGCATTAAAACATTTTTAATTTTAAAATTATTTATAACATCATCAAGTCCACCTATATGATCTTCGTGTGGATGTGTACCCACCACATAATCAATTGTATCAATATTCATGTTTTCTAACTGCTTTACAATAAGCTTGCCATCGGCATTATTCCCAGCATCAATTAGCATACACTCTCCGCTAGACATAACAAAAATAGAATCAGCTTGACCTACATCAAAAAAATACACTTTTAGCTCATCATCACTTGCAATATAATAATCTTCTTTTTGTGTATAATCATTTTGATTGTCACTTACAGTATCTTGAATAACGCCATCATCCAAAAAATCATCTAGATTTTCAAAACCAACAACACTACCAATAATCAATAGCAAAACAATCGCTAATAACTTTTTAACTATTACTTTATCTTTTTTCTTCATTTGTTCCTCCTAAGGTTAATCATTTGCTCAAAAATAATGGTCGGAGTGACACGATTTGAACGTGCGACCTCTTGGTCCCGAACCAAGCGCTCTACCAACTGAGCCACACCCCGATTACCTAAAAATTTTACCACAAGCACACTTACAGTTCAACTTTAGAAAGCATAAATTTTGCAAATATATTTTTAGTTCTTTCGTTACATTATGTGTAATTAAAAAAGAATTTTAAAAAAATTGCAAAAAAGTGTTGTATTTTTCAAAAAAACATGTTAAGATATAGCTTGTTATCGGGGTGTGGCTCAGTTGGTAGAGTACGTGGTTTGGGACCATGGGGCCGGAGGTTCGAGTCCTCTCACCCCGACCATAAAAAGCTGTTTTGAAGTAAAACTTCTAAACAGCTTTTTTTATATCGATTTATTAGTATTTAGCAGTTACACTTAGGAATGCTGTATTACTCCTTCACATAACTCTTAACTATCTCCAATGCTCTTTCAGCATTTTCGCCTTTTATTCCTTTATTTATTGCTACTATTGCATCTTCTCCTTTTTTTGATTCAAACACAATGAAATTCCATTCGTTATCATAATAATATCCAGCACTGATTTTTTTACCATTTTCTAATGTTATTTCTTTATGCTCTAAGCCCGTTCCACAAACTCCAAACATTCCATTATAAAATCCAATGTCTATTTCGCCAGAGAAATTATCATTATAAATTCTAACACCTTTTTTATACTGTGTATCTCCTGATATTTCTTCATATTTCCAATTTTCTGGCACTTTTAATGATATTTTTTCGCCACTACTTTCGATTTCTAACTTATTATATTTTAGTGTTTCTTCTTTTAAAGTTTGTTTTTCACCAGACTTAGTTTCTTCTACACTAGGTCTGTATTTTACACCCCATGTGCTAAAAATCACTTCCTCGTTGTGTCTCATTCTATCCATATCAATTTTATATGCACTTAGTATTCCAACCATCACTAACATAACAATTACTATAAAAATTTGACCTTTTTTCATTTATATTTCGCCTCCTAATTATTAGACAACAAAATATTTGTAAAGTCTCTCGTATCTTCTTTGATTAAACCAAAAAAGTAGAAGAGCTATATAAAAATAATTTTATATCCTCTTCTACTCATCATATATTGTGGCCAGTAAAATTTTTATTTATGAAAATATTTGTATTCCTTGTTATATATAACACTTACTTTTTATATCCTATAGGCATCATCTCCTTTTCTTATGATGTCTTTATTATATAATCCGATTGTGTATATTTCTTGTCTTTTATTTGAACCTATTGAAAACTTTTTAGGTACTTTTGTGTATTTTCTGTTAATTACTTTTCGTATATTTGATTTACATCTATGTACTCTCCACTTTTATTTTGAAGTTCAAAATGCAAATGTGGACCTGTTGCCATTCCTGTACTTCCAACAATCATTATTGTCTCTCCGGCTACTACTTCTTCCCCCTCACTTACTAATATTTTTGAACCATGTGCATATGATGAAATACTTCCATCTTTATGTTCTATTTTTATGTTGTTTCCTTTTGAAGAATTATAGCCCGCATATATTACTTTTCCACTAGCTATTGCCACAATTTCATCTGTTTCCGATGAAGCCACATCAACTCCTGTATGCAATATTTTTTCACCTGTAACAGCATGTTCTCTTTCACCAAACCTAGCTGTTATTTCTCCACCTTTAAGTGGTTCTACAATTATTTCATCTTCTTTAGCCTCAATTTTTTCTATGCTAATTTCTTTTGCATCTACTTTATCGCTTGCAAGTGATATCGTTATAAATGATAAAAGAACAATTAGTGTTGTAACTAATAACATCGAGGTTTTTGTATCTATTTTTATTTGCTTCATTTGCCTTATTCTCCTTTCAATTTCAATTTTTCCACCACATATATTGGGTATAAAAGATTCTATATTGCTATTAACAGCCAATACTTTTAATAGTGTTTTTGCATATTCTTTTTCATCCTTCTCTGAGTATATTATTTTCTCATCTATTGAATATTCTAAATCTTGTTTTATAAAATAATCTGCAATATAAATAAGTGGATTGAACCAATATATTCTTTTTAATACTCCTAAAATCATGTATATCATGTGATGGCCTAATTTGTAATGATTTAGTTCATGCATAAAAATAAGTCTTAGTTCATCTAAACTAAAGTTCAAATTCTTGCTATTTAATAATATTTTTGTATGAACTATACCATAAATAGAAGGTGTTTTAATTTTTTCTTGAATTACTAGTTTTATATCTTTTTTTATTTTTAATTCTTTTTTGCATTCTTCTAATATTTTCAAAGTATCTTTTGAAACTTTTTCTTCATTTTTTATTTGTCCGCAATACTGCATAAAAATAAGAATCGTATAAAATAAGTAAAATTGTGATACCAGCCCATATTTCAGCTATTGACATAGATTTCTTTTCTTCATTTTCTTCCATAAGTGTATCAGTCATATATGTTTTTGTCTTATCTATAGAAATAATCTTTCTTTCTGAAATTATATTTTTTACACTTATATTACTTTTAAAATTCATAGGGAATATCAGCGTGCAAATGAAAACTATCCATAACAAGCATATTTTTGAAAAACTAATCTTATTTTTTGCGACAGTTCTAATAATCATAGTAATGGCAAAAATTATGCTCGCTACTGTCGACATGGATAATACATTTGAAAATATCTCTTGTAAAAATATCATGCTCTTCCTCCCTATTCATCTATAAGTTTCATGAGTTCTTCTAAATCACTTTTGGTCAACTTTTTATTTTTAGCAAATGCAACTATCATGTTTTCTATTGAACCATTATATACTTTATCTATAAAATTGGTTGTTTCTTTTGTTTTGTAATCGTATTCTGTAATTATTGGTTTGTATTTTATTAAAGTTCCCTTACTTTTTTTTGCCTCAACAATCCCTTTTGAAACAAGCCTCGAAACTAATGTCATTATCGTATTACTTTTCCACTCATTTTTTTTACTCACATTTTCAACAATCTCTATTGATGTACTTTCTCCATTCTCCCATAAAAATTTCATAATTTCTAATTCTGACTTTGAAATATCCTTCATTAAAACTACCTCCTCCATAAAACTACATATGTAGTTTTATATTTATATACTACACTTGTAGTTTTACTTTGTCAATATAATAATTTCATGTTTTATTCGTATCTTTGATAAATTTATGTTAAAATGGGTGCATACACTTATGCAAGAAAGGAGCTCCTTAATGGAAGAAAACAATTTAATAATCTATAAAAATAGTAATGGTGAGATTGTAGTAGATGCTCTTTATAAAGATGAAACATTATGGTTATCCCAAAAAGGAATGTCAAAAGTATTTGAATGTTCTACTGATAATATTAGTCTTCATTTAAAACATATATTTGAAGATAATGAATTGGATAAAAACTCAGTTACCGAGAAATGCTCGTTAACTGCCGATGACGGCAAAAAATATAATACAACAATATATAGTTTAGATGCTATTATTGCAGTTGGATATAGAATCAATTCCAAAAAAGCAACTGAATTTAGAATATGGGCAACAAAAATTTTAAAGGAATATATTACAAAAGGCTTTGCATTAAATGATGAAAAATTTGTTAACGGAAATAAATATGATTCAAAATATTTTGATGAATTATTGGAACGTATTAAAACAATTAGAGTCAGTGAAAGAATGGCATATCAAAAAATTACTGATTTATTTATTGCTACCTCAACCGACTATAATCCTAAATCAGAAGAAGCATATGCTTTTTTTAAAATAGTCCAAAACAAGTTACATTATGCTATAAGCGGACATACTGCTGCAGAACTTATTTATAGTAGAGCAAATAGTACTAAAAATAATATGGGGCTTACATCTTGGAAAAATTCTCCTGATGGTTTAATATATAAATATGATGTAGTTATCGCAAAAAATTATTTAAATGAAGAAGAAATGAATAATTTAAAAGATTTAACAAATATGTTTTTAGTATTTGCTGAAGATGAGGCAAAACAAAGACATGTAATGACAATGCAAGAATGGATAAATGCAACAGATGAGCTATTAAAATTCAGAAGGAAAAAAGTGCTAAATGATAGTGGAACGATATCTCATAAAAAAGCAATAGAGAAAGCCGAAAAAGAATATGAAAAATTCAGAGTAATACAAGATCAAAAATATATATCTTCAATGGATAAATTTTATGATAAATATTTGAATGAAAGTAATAATAATGAGTAAATTCCTAAAATATAATTTATAAAGGATGTGATTTTTTGTTAAAGATAGTTAAAGAAATTACCGAAGCAAAGAAAAGTACTGCAATTGTTTATTTTTCTCTTCGTTTTTTAGTTATAGTTTGTATGATTTTGCAAATTGTTCGTGGAGATTATAACAATGCTTTTTTATGTGCCTTTTCACTTTTTCTATTTGTTATTCCGTTTTTTGTACAGCAAAGATTTAAGATAACTCTTCCAAATGCTTTAGAAATAATAATATTTTTATTTATTTTTGCTGCTGAAATACTCGGCGAAATAAATAACTTTTATCAATTATTTCCACATTGGGATACTATTTTACATACGATAAACGGATTCTTATGTGCAGGAATAGGTTTTTCACTTCTTGACTTATTAAACAATAACAGCAAAAGATTAAAATTATCTCCTATTTACTTAGCGATTTTTTCATTTTGTTTTAGTATGACAATAGGAGTTTGCTGGGAGTTTTTCGAATACACTGCTGACAAATATTTTTATACAGATATGCAAAAAGACACTATTGTAAGTACCATTTCCACAGTAGAGCTAGACGAAACTAAATCAAACAAAGCCGTTACAATTAAAGATATTCAAAAAACTATCTTGTACGATAAAGATGAAAATGAGCTTGCCACAATCGATGGTGGCTACTTAGACATAGGCATACAAGATACAATGGAAGATTTATTCGTAAATTTAATTGGTGCTGTGACATTTTCAATACTTGGATATTGCTATGTTTTAAATAAAAAGAAATACAAATTTATAAGAAAATTCATACCAGTGAAAACAGCTGATTACCAAAAATACGTAGATAAAAAATATACTAAAAAAACAGATAAAGAATAAATGCATACAAAAACCTCATTGAGAAATCAATGAGGTTTTTGTTTCCTAATATTAAATTGTTTTATTTTTTAGTTTAGCTAAAACAAAAAACATCTTGTGTAAAATTCACGACTATTTTGAAAGACCAACCTTTTAAAAACTCCACTCATCTTCCAATCTAATAAACTCTCCTGTCTCCGTATTTACAACATAAGATCTTGTTAGTTCTTTGTATGCTTCCAAACCAACACGTCCGGTTCTTTCTTCTACTTTCTTTATATCTTTTTCACTTAAATAAAGTACGTAACCTTCTCCATATTCGTCTGCCTTATATGTTACTTTTAGCGCATTACTTAGCTCGATGCGCTTATAATCTATATCTACATCTATTAATTCTTTTGTTCCTGCTATCTCTAATGTAATTATTTCTCTTATTTTATCATCATCAATTGCAGCTTCTGCAGTATTTTTTGAGCCTATTGCATCGTCTACAACTCTGTTAGAAGAATTAATTGTAATTGCCGCAATAATTATGATTACTATTATAGTAATTACCAAATACATAAGTGAAAATCCTTTTTCGTTCTTCAAATATACCACCCTCTCATAAATTTATATATATTATAACATTATATTAACAAATTATCTTCATATTTTCACGTAAAATTTACATTTAAATTTATGTATATTAATCCTTCGACGAAGCCTACCATTTTCTACAAATCTCACCGCATTATTACTTTAAACTTAGCACAAATCAATAAAAATCACATGTTCGCATATTTTAATTTACTCAATTTTATGATATACTTTCCTAGTTAAATCTTACACATATATTCATTAAATAAAAGAAAAGAAAGGAAATAAAATGAAACAAATTTTAAGTAGTATTAGAAAAGCCGTAGAGGATTACAATATGATAGAAGAAGGAGATAAAATTGCTGTTGCACTTTCTGGTGGAAAAGATAGTTTGACACTTCTTTTAGCCTTAAAAAACCTTCAACGTTTCTATCCAAAACATTTTGAACTTATGGCTCTTACAATCGATCCAGGTTCTAATGTTTTTGATACAACTGAACTTGAGGCTTTTTGTGAAGAGCAAAATATAGAATACGTAATAGAAAGAACAAACATTAAAGAGGTAGTTTTCGATATAAGAAAAGAAAAAAATCCATGTTCATTATGTGCGAATCTTAGACGTGGTGCACTAAACGGAGTGGCAGAAGCCAATGGTTGCAATAAAGTTGCTCTTGGTCACCATCAAGATGATGTTATTGAGACTTTTTTTCTTAGCTTATTTTACGAAGGTAACATACATACCTTTTCACCAACAACTTATCTTTCAAGAAAAAATATAGTAACAATAAGACCAATGATTTATGTAACAGAAAAAGATATTAAAAGCTTTGTAAAAAGAAATCCAGTTCCAGTAATGAAAAAGACTTGCGAAATGGATGGTAAAAGTAAAAGAGAATATATGAAAGATTTAATAAAATCTTTAACAAAAGATATTCCAAGGCTTAGAGCTTGTGTGTTTGGTGCAATTCAACGCTCTAACATACCTGGATGGAAATTAGAAGAAAAAAACAAATGAAAGGAGGTTTCCTTTTGAATAAAAAAATCATCATTTCTATAATTACTATTTTGATGTTAGGATTGTGTAGCAATTCTTATGCCTTAACTACACTACATGAAACTACAAATATCGAAAGAGTATCATCAGGAGTAATACTTAAAAATTTTAACAGACTTACTGAAAAAGGTTGGCTAAATATCAATATGCTTGAAGTCAATCTAAATGATAAATATACGTCTGTCGGAATTTTGAATTCAGAAAATGGATTAAATACATTTCAAACAGTATTAGAAATGGCAAAAAATAATGAAAGTATAGCGGCAATAAATGGAGATTTTTTTAGTGGAACATCTGTCAACGGCTACACTGTTGGGCTTTCTGTATCTGATGGAAAAATGTTGACATCCACATACAATGGAAATGAAAATAAAAATGAATTTGCTTCTTTCGTACTAGATGAAAGTGGCAATACTTACATGGACTATTTTAAAAATATTATCACATTAAAATCAAATGACACGAATGAAATTTTATACGCAAAAGAATTTAACAAACCGTCATCAAATTATGATACTCGCCCAGCTATATATACAAGTGATTGGGGCGAAAAATCTATAGGTTCATTTTCATATTTACCAATAACAGAAATGGTAGTTGAAAACAACGTTGTAAAAGAAATACGATACAATCTTGAAGGAGTCGAAATACCGAAAAATGGCTATGTGTTAGCAACAACCGGTGCTAATGCCGAATTTATAACCAACAATTTTAAAGTTGGTACAAAAGTAGATCTAGAAATAAATCTTGGAATTGATTTAGAAAAAATTCAAACAGCAATTTCAGGTGGAGCTATACTTGTGAAAAATGGAGAGATACCTGCCTTTTCTTCAAACATATCTGGAACTCATCCAAGAACAGCTATAGGACTTTCAAAAGATGGTAACACTCTATATTTAATAACTGTTGATGGTCGTCAGAAAAAAAGTATTGGAGTAACGCAAACAGAACTTGCAGAGCTACTAATAGAGAAAGGAATTTATACCGCGATCAATTTAGACGGTGGTGGTTCAACAACGATGGTTGCGCAAAAACTTGGAGATACTGCACTTTCTATAATAAATTCACCAAGTTCAGGTACTCTTAGAAAAGTTACAAATGCGCTTGGAATTTTCAACGCAAGCAAAAAATCATCACTTTCTAACTTGATAATTGAAATTCCTGAAGATAATGTATTTGCTGAATGTTCTATGGATTTAAAAGTAAAAGGATATGATAAATATTATAATCCTGTTGAAATTTCTATGGACGATATTAAGTGGTCTACTTCAGGTGTATCAGGCAAAGTCGAAGATGGAAAATTAATCGCCGGTGCAGATGCAGGTACAATTACTCTAACTGCAAAGAAAGGAAAAATATCTGCCAGCGTAAATGTTGATATTTTAAGCTCGCCAAACGAAATAACCATATATCCAAAAAATTCTTACATACAAAAAAATGAAAATGTAAAATTTGATATAACGGCAAAAAATAAAAATGGTTATTACGCATCCATAAAAAATGAAGAATTAACATGGGAAGTAGTAAGTGGTGATGGAGAGTTTAAAGACGGAAGATTCTACCCTTCAAGCGATGGAATAAACATTATTTCTGTTTCTCGCGGCAACGCTAAAGCCTATGCTGTTGTTGAGGTAGCCGGCACAAAGGAAGAAAAATATAATTTGTCAAAAAATCAAAATTATACCTTCGTATCTTATCCAAGTGAAGTTACTGGAAGTATTTCAAAATTAAATCAGGATTTCATACAAATAAGTTATGATTTTTCTAAAACAGATAAAACGAGAGCAGCATATTTAAGATTTAATGAACCAATCACATTAAATGAAAATGCACTAGAAATCTCGTTAGATGTGTTATCACCTAACACTATATCAGAATACATAAAACTAAAATTGGTTGATTCTAACGGCGAAACAAAGTTAGTAATGGCAAAAAGAGGGTTTGATGCTTCAGAAAAAGAAGAAACTTTAACAATTCCTCTAAATAATATTTCACTACCAGCCAAATTAACTGATATATATGTTGGGCAAGATACAAAAGACATTCTTTCAAATGATATAATAAATATAGGAAACTTAAAAGTTGTGTATAAAGTAGATTCGCTAAACACTGACATTGATGTTCCAAAAGATATAAAAGGTATTGATGTGGCAAATAAGCCATCTTCTCTATCGGGTGATAACATAACAAAATTAGCTGTACTAGATGAGTTTTCAACTGAAAAAACATTGCTTGACAGATTAAATAATACAAAATTACAAAATTCAATAAACGAAAATGCGACATTCTTAATATTAACATCAAAAGATGGAAACACATCAAATCCTAACATAACAATACCAACATTAAAAAAAGACGCCTACAAATTTACAAGTTATGATAAATTTGATTTAATCACATTCGATGTTACAAATGGTGGAATTAGAACTACTGACTATAATCAATGGCTAAACATACAAAGTGATATAAGAAATTCTAAAAACAAAAACATTATAATCTTGATGAATGGTAGCCTAGATAATTTCACAGACGCTAGCGAAAGAAAATTATTCATAGACGTTATGTGTCAATTGCGAAGAGATAATTCAAAAAATATTTTAATACTTAGCGATGGCGCATTCACAGATTATTCAATGGAACGTGGTATAAGATATCTAAGTATGAATTCTTCAAATTATGATAAACTTTCACCAATTGAAGTTGCACAAAACAGTGAATATCTGTTAATAACAATCGACAGCAATAATAATCTAACATATGAGATTAAAAAAGTTTTCTAAAATATATTTACGTAAAGTTAATGAGCCGTCCAGATTAGGAACGGCTCATCTTATTATTTATTTAATTCTTTTTCTGATTGCTCTATATATTCTTTTATTTGATTTATAATCTCATCTCTTCTTAATTCAGAAGTAGCTTCAGATTTTATAGTTAAGTTTGGACCTGTGTTTGATGCTCTTATTAAGCCCCAACCATCTTCAAATACTACCCTTGCACCATCAATGTCAATTACTTTAACACCATTTTTAACATACTTTTCTTTAATCATTTCTACAATTTTAAACTTTGTTTCATCAGTAACTTTAACTATGATTTCTGGAGTTCCATAATATTTATTAACTCCTTCTGACAATTCAGACATTTTCTTATTTGTATTAGAAAGTATTTTTAAAAGTCTTGCACCTGCATACATTGCATCATCATATCCAAAATGTTCATCATTAAAATATACGTGACCTGCATACTCAGCAGTAAATAAAAGATTTTGCTTTCTTATTTCTGCTTTTATAAGTGAACTTCCAACTTTGCAAAATTCAGAAACACCACCTAATTTTATTCCCTCGTCATACAAACTTTGAGAACATTTTACATCCATAAGTACCTTTGAACCTGGATGTTTTGGCATCAAATCTCTCCATATAATTATTGCGAACTCGTCACCATAATATATTTTTCCATTTTCATCAAAAGCAATAACTCTATCTGCATCACCATCAAAACCTAAGCCAACATCACATTTGTTATCTACTATAAACTTTTCAAACTCAAGCATATTTTTCTCTTGTGATGGGTCTGGATGATGTATTGGAAAATTTCCATCTGGCTCACAACATACTGGTAACACTTCTACGCCAAGTTTTCTAAATAACTCTTCTGCAAAAAGAGAACCTGCACCGCTTCCACAATCTATTGCTACTTTTAATTTTCTATCTCCTAATTTAACTTTATTTAAAATGTCATTTATGTATGCTTCTTTTAAAGATTTCTTTTCCACTATTCCTTTACTCTCAGAAATTATAAACTCTCCCTTGTCAATGAACTCTCTTAAAGCTTGAATTTCATCTCCGAAAATAGTATCGGTTCCAAGTCCACATATTTTAAAACCATTGTATTCCTTAGGATTGTGGCTTGCCGTCACCATTATTGATGGTTTGATTTTTAAATACTCACGAGCAAAGTATGTCATTGGTGTCACACAGATACCAATATCAGTTACATTCATGCCTGTTGATATAATACCTTCTATCAAAGCATTTGTTAAACTTTCAGATGTCAATCTAACATCATGGCCAACAATGATATTTTTTTCTCCTTCTTTACTCATTAAAGTAGCAAAACCTTTTCCTATTAAAGTTGCAACATTTTCATCGATTTCTGTTGGTACCACGCCACGGATATCGTATGTTCTAAAAATGTTTTTGTTTATTCCCATAAAAATCTTCCTTTCTTTTGTACTTAAGTAAACACAAGGCTAGACGTATATTATCTGTCTAGCCTTACTGTTACAATATTATATGTCTAAGTTTTGAACCAAGTGAGCATTTTGTTCAATAAATTCTCTTCTTGGACCAACTTCATCACCCATAAGTATAGTGAAAATTTCATCTGCCCTTGCAGCATCTTCTAGCTCTATTTTTACAAGAGTTCTTCTAGCAGGATCCATTGTTGTCTCCCACAATTGTTCAGGATTCATCTCTCCTAGACCTTTGTATCTTTGAACAGCTGCATTCTCCTTACCTACTTTTTGAAGTTGTTCTGCAAGCTCTTCATCACTATAACAATAAATATCCTCTTTCAAACCTTTTTTAGAAATTTTATAAAGTGGTGGTTGTGCTGCAAACACTCTACCATCTTCTAAAAGAGGTCTCATATATCTAAAGAAGAATGTAAGAAGCAAAGTTCTAATATGCGCACCATCAACATCGGCATCGGCCATCATTATGATTTTTCCATATCTAATCTTAGAAATATCAAAATCACTTCCAATACCAGCGCCAATTGCTGTTATAACAGGCAACAATTTTTCGTTATTGTATATCTTATCTATTCTTGTTTTTTCTACATTAAGCATTTTTCCCCACATGGCAAGAATAGCTTGGAATCTTCTATCTCTACCTTGTTTTGCACTACCACCTGCAGAGTCTCCCTCGACAAGATAAAGCTCTGTTCTCTCTGTATCTTTCTCACTACAATCTGCGAGCTTACCAGGAAGAGAATTTCCTTCAAGAGCGGTCTTTCTTCTTGCTAAATCTCTAGCCTTTCTTGCAGCCTCTCTTGCTCTTGACGCACTAATACATTTTTCAAGAATTGCTTTAGCAACACTTGGGTTTTCCTCTAAATAATTTGCAAGTTTTTCATTCATAACTCCAGAAACAATACCTGCAACATTACTATTTCCAAGCTTTGTCTTTGTTTGTCCCTCGAATTGTGGATCTGCAACTTTAACACTAATAACTGCTGTCATTCCCTCTCTTATATCTTCACCTTGCAAGTTATTATCCTTATCTTTTAATATATTATACTTTCTCGCATAATCATTAAAACACTTTGTAAGAGAACGCTTAAAACCTTCAAGATGTGTTCCACCTTCTGGAGTATTTATGTTATTAACAAAGCTATATGTATTTTCTGTATATGCTGTTGTGTATTGAATTGCTACTTCAACAGGAACCTCATCTCCACCCTCAATATAGATAGGTTTTGGATTTATTATTTCTTTATTTTTATTTAGATACTCAACAAAAGAAGTAAGTCCACCCTCATAATGAAACTCTTGTTTAATAGGTTCTTCTACTCTTAAATCTTCTATTGAAAGCTTTAATCCTTTATTCAAAAATGCCATCTCACGAAGTCTTAAAGCTAGTGTGTCTAATTCATAATCTAATGTTTCAAATATTGAAGCATCTGGTAAAAAAGTAACTGTTGTACCTTTTTCTTTTGTGTCACCAACTCTTTCAAGTTTAGTTACTGTCTTTCCTCTCTCATACCTTTGTTTATAAATTCCTTCGCCATTTCTAACTTCTACAACCAACCAGTCAGATAAAGCATTAACAACAGAGGCACCAACACCATGAAGTCCACCAGACATCTTGTATCCGCCACCGCCAAATTTACCACCAGCATGTAAGATAGTAAAAACAACTTCGACTGTAGGAATGCCCATCTTATGGTGTATACCTACTGGAATTCCTCTACCGTTATCTTTTACAGTAACAGAATTATCTTTGTTTAATGTAACATTGATTTCTGTACAATATCCAGCTAAAGCCTCGTCAACAGAGTTATCAACTATTTCATATATTAAGTGATGTAGTCCTCTTATTGAAACGCTTCCAATATACATACCAGGTCTCTTTCTAACAGCTTCTAATCCTTCAAGAACCTGAATACTATCTTCATTATATGCATTCGTTACTTTTTCATCTTTACTCATTTCTTAATTCCTTTCTTTTGTTTTCTTTAAAAAGTTCTCGTAGCACCAATCTGTTCTATTCTCCTTTTTAATGTGTTGGAAGATATAACAGAAAAATATTCCTGTGATTCACCTTTCTTTTCAACTAAAATAACGGATTTTATATCGCTACTTTGATTTTTTAACATATTTAATATTCTTAAATTATTACGACTTTCTTTTAGCGTATCTACGTCAAAAATCGCAACAATATCATTTATTTTTAACATTTCATCGTTTCCTATGTGAACGTACAAAAAAACCCCTCCATAAGAAAATTTAATATATAATCATTCTTCTAAACTACCACTAGTTATTTTATACAATTTCAAATTATTTGTCAAACATTCATGATTCATTACAACACCAACATCTGTACAAGTTATAAACACTTGGTAATCTTGAATTTTAGAAAAGATAAGCCTAATTCTTTCTAAATCCAATTCAGATGTAACATCATCTAAAAGTAAAACAGGATTCTCGCCTATTTGCTCTTTTAAAATTTCAAGTTCAGCAATTTTCAATGATAAAATAGCTGTCCTATGTTGACCTTGCGATCCATAAACATTTAACATATTATCATTTATATAAATTTCAAAATCATCCCTATGGGCACCGATACTAGTATATCCTTTATACAAATCAAATGTAAGATTTTTTTCTAATAAATTTAAAAATTTTTCTCTATCTTCAAATTTCGTTTTATAAACAATTTTTATATTTTCTCTTTCGTTTGTAACCCTCGGATGAATCATTAAAAGTTTTTCTTGTATTTTCTCTATATAATATTTCCTGTAATTAAAAATCTTCTCGTTTAAATCCGCCAATTGTTCGTTCCAAATATCTATAGTATCAACGTTTTTCGACTTAAGCAAAGCATTTCTTTGCTCCAAAACCTTATTATATTCAGATAACACATGTACATAATTAGGTTTTAATTGACTAATTAAAATATCTAAGAATTTTCTTCTTAATGATGGCGATTGCTTTAATATGAGAATATCATCTGGCGAAAAAATAACTATATTCAGATTACCAATAAGTTCGCTACTTTTGTTTATTTTTATGCCATTTATTTTAACTATTTTTTTTTCAGATTTATTTAAAACTATTTCAATCTCATTTTCTCTATTATTTTTTTCATATAAAATATCAATTTTAGAGCTATCTTTTCCAAATCGTATTAATTCTGAATCTTTATATGTTCTAAAAGACCTGCCTAGTGCAGAATAATATAGAGCCTCTAAAATATTTGTTTTTCCTTGAGCATTGTTGCCATAAAAAACATTTATATTTTCATTTAAATTTATTTCTTGCTTTTCATAATTTCTAAAGTTTTCTAAATAAATTTTCTTAATTACCATATCCTTATCCTTCGTTTGCTATAAGAATTTTTTTGCACGATTTTTAAATGTTAATTCTACTAATTGACAATTGAAAGTCTTCCTTCCGTATGTTACTAACAAAATTTACGTTTTTGTTAATTACTCAATTTTCATATTTCATTTTTGTTAATTATTCTTTCAATCTAACAGGTAAAACCATGTAAGTAAATTTATCATCAGCTATTGGTCTTATTACACATGGCGAAATATTTGTACCGAAATCCATATATATTTCTTCATCCTCGATTACTTTCAAAGCATCCAATAAATATTTAGGATTAAATCCTATTTCTAATTCTTTACCTTCAGTTTCTACAATAACTTCTTCCTTTGCATCACCAACTTGTGAAGTACAAGAAATTATAACACTTCCTAAACTTACAAACATTTTAATTGGATATTTCTTTTCTTTTTCGCTAGCTGTAATAGAGAAAATTGATGCTCTTTCAACAGCACCTTGAAGTGCAGATTTATTTACTTTAATTCTAGTCTCTCTATCCTCTGGTATAACATTATTATAGTTTAAAAATTCACCTTCCAATAATCTAGTTACTATTTTGCAATTTTTAAGTTCAAATAATGCTTGGTTCTTAGCTATACCTATATCAATAATTTCATCATTATCTTGTAAATTTTTAATGATTTCATTTAAATATTTACCAGGAACAATTGCTGAAAAGTTTCCATCGTATGTCATCATAATTTTTCTAAGTGCTAATCTGAATCCGTCAACTGCAACAACACACATATTATTATTTTTAATTTCAAACAAACAACCTGTAAAAATTGGTCTGTTCTCTTCTGCACTTACAGCAAATATTGTCTTTTTTATCATATCTTTAAGCATTCTTTGTGAAATATGTACACTCTTTTCAATATTTACATTAGGTAATACAGGAAATTCCTCTGCATTCATAGTTGATAACTTATATATAGAACCCTCACATTCAATAACTAACAAATTTTTTTCATTAACTGATATAGTAATAGAACTATTTGGTAACTTTCTTATAATCTCTCCAAACATTCTACATTCAACAACTGTACTTCCTTCTTCTATAGCATCACAATTATCTAGAGTATATTCCATTCCTATCTCTAAATCGTTTGTTGTCATAATTAGTTGATTGTTTTTTAATGTAAGTAGTATTCCTTCTAATATTGGAGTTGTAGTTCTTCCTACGGAAGTACGACTTACAGCGTTTAAACCTAATAATAAATTTTCTTTTTCACAAATAAATTTCATAAAAAGCATCCTTTCTTATTAATATTAAATAGATATAATTAGTAGTAGTAGTAGTAAGTATTGTTAGTTTGGTGGATAAGTACCTCAAAAGCTTGGTATCCGTAAGTTTTACTATGTGAATAACTTGTGGAAACTTTCCACATTTTATCACATCGTTTCATGGTTTATTGACACAATTCGACTTATTAACACCTTACTAACATCATTTCCACAATTGTTTGTTAGTAACTAATTTAATGCAGCCGTAAGAAGAGATTACGGTTTTTTGGAAATGATTCCAAAAAAAGTAATATTTAAAAACTTCTTACAAATAAGCTAATTTACATCTCACGAAAGTTATTAACAATTTTTAAAAATATGTTAGTAACTTTCCTCCTCTTTTGTACTTCCCTAAGCTTTTCATAAGATATACAAATAAAATTTTAAGCATAAATTATGTTAAATACAGTTAAATAATTTCAAGATTTATCCAAGAATAGTTTTTTTGATATTGTCTACTATCATTTTTGTATTTGGATTATTTTTCATAGCTGATTCTATCTTATTTATTGCATATATAACTGTAGTATGATCTCTTCCCCCAAAACTCTTACCTATTTCAGCCAAAGGTTGGCCTGTTAGTTGTTTAGATAAGTACATTGCTATTTGTCTAGGAAAAGCAATATCATTTGAACGTCTTGAAATATTAAATTCTTCTTTATCTATATTATAGTATTTTGCAACAGCCTCTTGTATATAGTCTATTGTTATAGCTTTTTCATGAGAATGTTGCAATTCTGAAATACATTGTTCTGCAAGTTGCATTGTAAGCGGTGCGTTAGTAAGTGATGCACGAGCAACCATTTTATTTAGAGTACCTTCCAACTCCCTGATGTTTGATTCAATTCTAAAAGCAAGTGTAGATAAAATCTCATCATCTATCAAGATATTTTCTAACTCACTCTTCTTTCTCAAAATTGCATAACGTGTTTCATAATCTGGTTTGCTTATATCAGCAATAAGTCCCCATTCAAAACGAGAACGTAGTCTATCTTCAAGTGGATTTATATCCTTAGGTGGACGATCACTTGAAATAACAATTTGTTTTGAATTTTCATACAATTCATTAAATGTATGGAAAAATTCTTCCTGACTTCTCTCCTTATTAGATAAGAATTGAATATCGTCAATTAAAAGTAAGTCCAAATTTCTGTACTTAGCTCTAAATTCTATATTTTTATTATTTTGAATAGCATTAATTAATTCATTTGTAAATTTTTCAGATGTTGTGTAAAGTATTTTTGCGTTTCTGTTTTGAGCCAATACGTAATTTCCGACAGCTTGCATCAAGTGAGTCTTTCCAAGACCTACCCCACCATATAAGAAAAGCGGATTATAAGCTTTTCCTGGATTTTCAGCTGTAGCTAAAGCAGCTGCATGTGCAAGCTCATTACTTTTACCAATAACAAAAGACTCAAATGTATATTTAGGATTTAGCAATCCTTCAGAGACGGCAGAAACATTAGAAATAATGTTTGGCTTAGCTGGAGTTTGAGTTTGAGGTTCTTCACTTCCAGCATCTTCCACAGCAATTTCTAATGTTATTTCGCTTGGGTCTTTACCAAGTACATCTGAAAAAGAAGCTACAATTAAATTAAGATATTCTGCTTCCAATTTTGCTTTATGAAAATCAGTTTTAACAAGCAAACAAACACTCGATTCATTTGCATAAGCAATCTCAATTGGTTTTATCCAAGAATTAAACCTAATGTTGGTTAACTCTTCTCTCATAAGCTCTTTAGCACGAGCTAAAACTTCTTCTTTCTGCAACATAAGCCCCTCCTATATGAGTTTTTAACAAAATTTACAAAGTTACTAACATTTTATACACAATTGTGAATAAAATTGTTAGTAACTTTTGAAAAATCCTTGGAAAAGGCTATTTCCGAAGTAAAGAGCTAAATCAAAAAAATCTAAAAATTAAATCTTAGAGTTACAAGCTGTTCACAAAAAAACCTTATTTCCTACATATTTTTCGAACGAACATAAATTCTTTGACACATATTAGTATTATGTGAATTAAACATAGTTTTAATTATGTGTAATGTGTCTTTCAAGTATAATAATATCAATACTTTCAAGAGTTATCCACATTATATATGTTTATAGCAATAAATGCAATAATTTATCGAAAAAAAGTGCAAAGCCCCACTTCCGTATGTCTATTAGTTATGCAAACATTGTTAACATAACTTTAAGAAAGTAAAAATAAATTAAAGCACGAAAGATAAGTTCACATAAATAGAAATGTTTGAAACAATATTTTTATATTCAAAAACAAAATATTGTAAAAATGAAAATTCATATACGATTGTAAAGTTAATTCTATTTCTAAAACTTGGAAAATGAGAGAAAAATAAAGGAAAAAATAGGTTGACAAAAACACCATATATAAAGTATAATACTAGTGCATTATTGTTAAGTGAGAATGATTTAATAATAGATATATTATTGTAGGAGGTGCAAAAATGAAAAGAACATTCCAACCAAAAAATAAACAAGAAAAAAGAGAGCATGGATTCAGAGCTAGAATGAGTACAGCTGGCGGAAGAAAAGTATTAAAGAGAAGAATGGCTAAAGGAAGAAGTAAACTTTCAGCTTAATAGAGATACTTTTTACGAAGCAATATTTGTAGATTAATTTGTATTAAAACTTAAGTAGAAACCGCTTTTGTATTTAAGTGTTAATACAAGAAACAAGGGCCCATTATGTGGGCCTTTTTTCAAATTCAATAAAATATGAGGTGAAAATTTTGCTAACTTTAAAGAAAAGCCATGAGTTTCAAAGGACTCTAAAAAAAGGAAAGTGGGCTAATGCAAGTTTAATTAATGTATATATAGATAGGAACCAACTTAACAAAAATTATGTAGGAATTGCAGTTGGAAAAAAGGTAAGTAAAAGCAGTGTAAAAAGGAACCGTATAAAAAGACTTATAAGAGAAGCCTATAGATTAAATGAGCATAACATAGAAAGAGGTTTTAACATCGTAATCATTTGGAAAACTTCTTGTGGAGTTGAACTTGCAAATTTTCGCGACATACAAAGGGATTTGATATATTCTTTTAAAAAAGCAGGAATTCAAAACACAGATGAAAATGAATAAGGAGGATGAGTATGTTTAATGCAGTTGCTAGTTTGATGGGATACCTAATGAACTTTATTTATGGGATTACTCAAAATTATGGGTTAGCAATAATTTTGTTTACTATATTAATAAAATTATTATTATTACCACTTACAATCAAACAACAAAAATCACTTGCAAAAACTCAAGAGTTACAGCCTCTTGTACAAGAACTTCAAAGAAAATATGGAAACGATCAGCAGAAATTTGCTGAGGAATATCAAAAATTACTAAAAGAAAAAAACATGAACATGATGTCAGGAATGGGATGTTCGGGTTGTTTAATACAACTTATTCAAATTCCCATAATTTTTGGTATGCTTTATATGATGGCAAGTCCTTTAACAAACATATTAAAGCTAGACACAGCAGAAATAGAGAAGTATAAGCAAGAAGTACAAGAAATAAAGAAGCAAGAAGCTATTGTAGAAATAAATAATAACGCTTCAAACTATACAGAACAAGAATTAAATGAGCTATTGAAGAAAGCTGAAGAAACAGATTATATGTCAGGAAGATATTATGAGATAGAAATCCTTGACAGAATGAACATAATAGATATGGACTTCTTAGGAATAAACTTGTGTGATATAACAATTTACAACAAAACAAACTGGGTATTATGGATAATTCCTGTTCTTTCATGTTTATGTACATTTATAACAACAAAACTTATGCCAAAGCCAAATCAACCAACTGCAAATAATGCAAAACCAGAAGATAAATCAATGATTCCATCTGCAGAGGATATGCCAATGCCAGACATGAGAGTTATGAATGCAATGATGCCAATAATGACAGGATATGTAGCAGCAATTGTACCACAAGGTGTTGGTTTGTATTGGGTAACAAGTAATTTAATAGGTGTAATTCAACAAGTAGTGCTAAAAAAGAAATTGCCAAATACTAAAAAAGATGTATAATAGTATTGGGCGGGTAGAAATGCCCGCTCAATTTTTTTGCTTTTAAACTATCTAAAATGATAGTTAATTATATATTTAGGAGGTTTTATTATGTCTAAAGTTGCAGAAGGAATAGGAAAAAATTACGATGAGGCATTGGCAGATGCTTTATCAAAGGTTGGACTTACGAAAGATCAAGTTACAGTTGAATTAATAGAAGAGCCAAAGAAAAGAATATTTAATATACTAGAACATAAACAAGTAAAGGTAAAAGTTGTTGAAATAGAAGGCAAAGAAGCTAGCAAAAAGGAGTCGAAAAAAGATTTTGGAGAGTCTGAAATTGAAGAAGTAAGAAAAAGAGTATATGATTATTTAGAGGGCATATTTAAGGCTATGAACCTAGATTTAAAAATATCTGATAAATATGACGATGGAACAATTAATTTCGAAATTACAGGCAATAACGCAGGAATTATAATAGGTTATAGAGGAGATACACTAGATGCGTTACAACTTCTAGCAACTAATGCAGGAAACAAAGGAAGAACAGAATATATAAGAGTTGTTCTTGATGTTGAAAATTATAGAAAGAAGAGAGTAAAAGCACTTGAAGAACTTGCAAACAGAAAAGCTGGTATAGTAGTTGCAAAAGGCAGAAGTATCACACTAGAACCAATGACACCTTATGAGAGAAGAATAATACATACAACACTTCAAAATCATCCAAAAGTAAAAACATCAAGTACAGGAGAAGAGCCATATAGAAAGGTTACTATATCTCTAAAATAATTAAACAAAAATGTATTGAACCCAAATTGTTAGGCGAAGAAGTTTAACAATTTGGGTTCGTTTTTTATAAGTAAATATAAAAGTGAAATTTGGTAAGTAACAAATATAACAACAAACTATAACATTTTATGTAAATTTATTGAAAATAGAGTGATTTTATTGTATAATATAGTAGATTTTGTGTCTAAAAGAAGAGTAGATATAGTTGATGAAAAAATAACGAGAAAGCATTCTATTCTATAAAAAGAAAGGAGAAGAAAATATGGAAACAATAGCAGCAATATCAACGCCACCAGGAGTTGGCGGTATTGGTATAATTAGAATAAGTGGTGATAATGCTTTAAATGTGGTCAAAAGAATATTTAAAGCCAAAAACAAAAGCGAAATAAAACCATTTACGATTAGATTTGGTTATGTGGTAGATGAAAACCAAAACGCATTAGACCAAGTTTTAGTTTCATATTTTAAATCTCCAAAATCGTATACAGGAGAAGATGTTATAGAAATAAACTGCCATGGTGGAAATGTTTCTACTAGAGAGATTCTAGAGCTTGTTTTAAAAAATGGAGCTAGACTTGCTGAGCCAGGAGAATTTACAAAAAGAGCATTTCTAAATGGAAAATTAGACTTAACACAAGCGGAAGCGGTTATTGAGCTAATAAATAGCAAAAGTGATAAAGAAAGCAAAGCATCGTATAAACAACTAGAGGGACTTTTAGGGGCTAAAATAAAAGAAATAAAACAAGATATAGTAGATTTGTTGGTTGATATAGAGGCAAATATTGATTATCCAGAGTATGACATAGAAGAAGTGAGAAGAGAGAGAATCTATAATGTATTAAGCACAAATGTGTCGAAGCTAGAAACACTTGAAAAGTCATTTGAAAGTGGAAAGATTTTAAGAGACGGCGTGTCTACAGTCATTATAGGAAAGCCAAATGTAGGTAAATCTTCACTTTTGAACAGATTAGTAAAAGAAGATAGGGCTATAGTTACTGAAATAGCTGGAACAACAAGGGATACGATAGAAGAATATATAACAATAAGAGGAATACCTTTGAAGCTGGTTGATACAGCTGGAATACATGAAACGGATGATATTGTTGAAAGCATCGGAGTAAATAAAAGTAAAAAAGCAATTGATGAATCTGAACTTGTTCTTTTAATGCTTGATGCAACAAGAGAATTATCAAAAGAAGATGAAGAGCTTTTGGAAGTTACCAAAAATAAAAACAGAATTATCTTAATAAATAAAGTTGATGCAGATAAAAAGATAAATAAAGATATGTTCAAAAACGATAAAGTGATTGAAATATCAACAAAAACATTAGTTGGAATAGAAGATCTAGAAGAAACAATAGAAGAAATGTTTAATATATCAGAATTAAACATAGAAAACGAAATAGTAATAACAAATGTAAGGCATAAAAACTTGATACATAAAGCGGCAGAAGAGATAAAAAATGCAATTGTATCAATAGAAAATGGACTACCAATAGATATGTTATCAATAGATTTACAAGAAGCACTTCAAAATTTAGGAGAGATAACAGGTGAGTCAATATCAGAAGAAGTTGTAAAAGGAATCTTTGCAAAATTCTGCGTGGGGAAATAAGCTTAAATGGCTATATATAGCAAAAAAACAAGCTTGTTTCACGTGAAACTAATTAGGGGGAAATATAATGGAACATGAATATAATGCAGGAGAATATGATGTAATCGTAATAGGTGCTGGTCATGCAGGTTGTGAAGCAGCACTTGCATCAGCAAGACTTGGGGTTAAGACTTGTGTATTTACAATAAATATGGATAGTATAGCAAATATGCCATGTAATCCAAACATAGGAGGAACATCTAAAGGACATTTAGTAAGAGAAATAGATGCCTTAGGTGGAGAAATGGGCAAGAATATAGACAAAACATTTATACAATCAAGAATGCTTAATAAGGCTAAAGGACCGGCTGTATATTCACTAAGAGCACAAGCAGACAGAAAAAAATATCATATAGAGATGAAACACACACTGGAAAAACAAGAAAATCTAGATGTAAAGCAAGGCGAGATAGTTGAATACATAGTAGAAAATAACGAAATAAAAGGCGTAAAAACAAGAACAGGAGCAATATATAAAGCGAAAGCTGTGGTCCTTTGTTCGGGCACATATCTAAGAGGAAGAATATATATTGGAGAAGTAAACTACGAAAGCGGTCCGGATGGAATATTTCCAGCTAGATTTTTGACAGAAAGCCTTAATAAAATAGGAATAGAAACGAGAAGATTCAAGACAGGAACTCCTGCAAGAGTAAATAGAAGAAGTATTGATTTTTCTAAGATGGAAGTTCAACCTGGCGATGATGAAATAGTACCATTTTCGTTTGAAGATAAAGATTTGGATAGACCACAAGTACCTTGTTATTTGACATATACAAACGAGAAAACACATGAAATAATTAGAGCAAACTTAAATCGTTCACCACTATATGCTGGTATGATAAAAGGTACAGGCCCAAGATATTGCCCATCTATAGAAGATAAAGTTGTTAGATTTGCAGACAAAGAAAGACATCAAGTATTTGTAGAGCCAATGGGTGAAAATACTGAAGAAATGTACATTCAAGGAATGTCAAGTAGCCTTCCAGAAGAAGTACAAATAGCAATGTATAGAACTATTCCAGGCTTAGAGCATGCTGAGTTTACAAGATGTGCGTATGCAATAGAATACGATTGCATAGATTCAACAGATTTGAAACAAAACTTAGAGTCAAAGAAAATAAAAGGAATGTTTTTTGCAGGTCAAGTAAATGGCTCATCAGGCTATGAAGAAGCTGCAGCGCAAGGAATAATGGCTGGAATAAACGCAGCGCAATTTGTAAAAGGCAAAGAACCACTTATATTAGACAGATCAGATGCATATATTGGAGTTTTGATAGATGATTTAGTAACAAAAGGAACAAACGAACCGTACAGAATGATGACATCAAGAGCCGAATATAGGCTAATGTTGAGACAGGACAATGCAGACTATAGACTAACTGCAAAAGGGCATGAAATAGGCTTGATTTCAGATGAAAGATACGAAAAATTCTTAAAAAAATATGAGAATATAGAAAAAGAAATAGAAAGAGTAAAAAAGACAAATATTAAGCCAACAGACAAGTTAAATGAAATACTAAGAGAGCATGGAACATCAGAAGTAACAACAGGTGTAAAGCTAGCAGAACTAGTAAAAAGAACAGAATTAGACTATGAAATATTGGCACCAATAGATGAAGAAAGACCAGAATTAACAAAAGAAGAAAGAGAAGAAGTAAATATACAAATCAAATATGAAGGCTATATAAAGCTACAGCTAGAGCAGATTGAAGCATTTAAAAAGCTAGAACAAAAGAAAATTCCTGAAAATATAGATTATGAAGATGTTAAGGGAATAAGAATAGAAGCAAGACAAAAGCTAGAAAAATTCAAACCTACATCAATAGGTCAAGCGTCTAGAATATCAGGCATTTCACCTGCAGACATAAGCGTATTACTAATATATATGCAAACATTAAAAGGTGAAAAAGCAGAATAAAACTAGCTTTTAAGACTTGATTTTAAAGCATTGATATCCAGAAATAAAATTATTTTATGAAGAATTTTGTCGCACTTAGCTGTCTATGAGAGTTTAATCGAAGATGGAATAATTCATTTTTGATTAAACATATCTTATATTTAAATAAATATGTTGTTTTGGTAGAGTAAACTGATTTATGAAAAAATATGAAACAGCTGTAAAAATGTAGCTTAAGTTTAAGTGTGCTAAGTAAAAAAGTAAGCACACTCGTTATTTTGTTGGTGATATTTTAACGAATATTTTTAAATAACATAATTTTAAATTTAACATGTTTTGAAAAATTTTACGACAGAAGAATCGAATAAAATAATGTAAAAGCAAAGCTTCAAAATAGCCTATAACTCATTTTAAAATCATATTTGTTAAATTATGCGTTAAAGAACAAAAATCAAAAAATAGCAAAAATAAACACAAAATAATTAAAAGTAAACTAAAAGGAGAAATTATGGAAACTTTATTAAAAGAACTTTCTGATAAAATAGAAGTAAATTTAACCGAAGAACAAATTTCAAAATTTATCACATACAAAGAACTATTAAAAGATTGGAATCAAAAAATAAACTTAACAGCAATAACAGAAGATAGTGAAATTGTATTAAAACATTTTGTAGATTCGTTAACAGTATTAAAATATATTTCTCAAAATGCTGATATGATAGATGTTGGAACAGGTGCAGGATTTCCAGGAATACCAACAAAAATCGCAAGAGAAGATGTATCTGTAACACTACTTGATTCTTTAAATAAAAGAATAAACTTTTTAAACGATGTAATAGAAAAAACTAATTTAGAAAATATAAAAACAGTTCATGGTAGAGCAGAGGACTTTGGCCAAAATAAAGAATATAGAGAAAGGTACGATATAGCTGTGGCAAGGGCTGTAGCTAATCTTTCAACACTAACAGAATTGTGTTTGCCATTTGTTAAAGTAGGTGGAAGCTTTATAGCAATGAAGGGAAACAGCACAGAAGAATTTGAAGAAGCTAAAAAAGCAATAGAAACACTAGGCGGAAAAATAGAAAAAATTGATAGATTTAATTTGCCTGGAACAGATATAGAAAGAAATATAGTAGTAATAAAAAAGATAAATAAAACATCTAATCAGTATCCGAGAAAAGCTGGAACACCAGCAAACAAGCCAATAAAATAATAGAAAACAAAAGGAATGTTTCATGTGAAACATTCCTTTTGCTTAATCTTGAATAATAAAAATGTGTAGATGTACTCAAAGCCGAGAGGAGGAATAGTCAGCATCATCGCTGTTCCATAATGTCAGAGTAAGCGTTGTTAAAAATTTATATGGTAATGCCATATCTTTTTTAAAAGTATTTTTACTAGAAATAGTTTTTACTCGCTTAATATTATGCAAAAAAACATACTTTTTTTCTTCAATGAATAAAGTAATTTTAAAAAAGTGGTATTTGTCAAATCTCTCAGGCAAATAAATTGATACAGAGAAAAACAAATAATCTTTTGCATATTTTAGAAAATCAGCATATGCTCTAGAAAGAGAGAGTGTATGTTCAACGCGAAGCCTTCTATTAAATATAGGTGCAATGGAAATGGTTGCCTTTGAAATGATATTTTTGAAAACATTAGGATCATCCGATTCTTTAATAATATCATAAAGTTCATAAAGCTCGCTAAGAGTGATAAATTCATACGAATTTGTTGTTTTTTGGGTATTGCTTGAAGATGATTTGGTGTTATTTTGGTTACTGTTTGAATTCTTATTGTCTTGTTGCAATACGTCATTGCAGGCGTTAATAAAAGCAAATAAGTTATTAGTTCCTCCAGTGTCTGGGTGCGAAATCATCGCTAATTTTTTATATGCTTCTTTTAGTTCCTGCGTAGTATAGTCTTCTTTTAAGTTAAAAACGTAAAGTGCCAATTTCCGTGGAATTTCCATAGTTAAGTTCCTTTCATAATGTTATTATTTTGCATAATTATATAATGATATAAGCTAAATTTCAATAAATATCGCAAAAATAAAGCTTTGTAGGTGCAAAATGCTCTTAAAGAAAAAACAAAAAAATCATAAATTTACTATACAAAATAAAATTAAACATATATAATATTTTTGTGAGTATAAAACTAGTATGTTTCACGTGAAACTTACTAAGCATAAAAAGACGGCAAAGCTCCAATTTCGAACGCTTTGCCCGTAATAAAATACATTTACAAAAGCTAAATTCCTTATATATTATAGCCAATATATATATGTAGAAACTGCTTTTAAATTTAATTTAAAACGGAGGTTAAAATGGGAAAAATTATATCAATAGCAAATCAAAAAGGTGGAGTAGGAAAAACAACAACATCAGTAAACTTAAGTTCATGTCTTGCTTTAGCTGGTAAAAAGGTGTTACTAATAGATGCGGACCCGCAAGGTAATGCAACAAGCGGAGTTGGTGGAAATAAAAATATAGAAAAATCAACTTATGATGTAATAATAAATGGAGAAGATATTAAAAATGTAATACAAAAGTGTAGCGTAGAAAACTTGGATGTATGTGCATCAAACATTAACTTAGCTGGTGCAGAGGTTCAATTAGTTTCTCAATTGTCAAGAGAACACAAGTTAAAAGAAGCATTAGACAAAGTAAAAGATGAGTATGACTACATAATAATAGACTGTCCACCATCACTTGGACTAGTTACATTAAATGCGCTTACAGCTTCAAATACAGTATTGGTTCCAATACAATGTGAATATTATGCATTAGAGGGCTTAGGACAACTTATGAGCACAATAGATTTAGTTCAAAGACATTTGAACAAAGACTTGGATGTAGAGGGTGTCGTACTAACAATGTATGATGCAAGAACAAATCTATCAATGCAAGTTATAGAGGAAGTAAAGAAATATTTCAGAGACAAGGTATATCAAAGCGTAATTCCAAGAAATGTAAAATTAAGTGAAGCACCAAGCTTTGGACTTCCAATCGCACTTTATGATAAGAATTCAAAAGGAGCAAAAGC
Organism: uncultured Clostridia bacterium; assembly: GCA_934149405.1. GTDB lineage: Bacteria > Bacillota > Clostridia > TANB77 > UBA1234 > UBA1234. The sequence goes on from CAKPEV010000002.1 coordinate 100,366, forward strand.
ATATTCAGATTTAGCAGATGAAGTAATAGCAAATAACGAAAAAATAAAGAGTAAAAAATAATAAATAGGAGGTCGATTATATGGCATTAGGTAAGGGTGGTTTAGGAAAAGGATTAGATGCACTTTTTCCATCAAATGTTGATATAAATACACTTGGTGGCGATGTTTCACATGAAACATCAGAAAAAATAATAGAGATGAAAATAAATGATATAGAACCAAATGTAAATCAGCCAAGAAAGAATTTTGATGATGAAAAAATAGATGATTTAGCTGCTTCAATTGCAGAACATGGCGTGTTACAACCAATAATAGTTGCGAAAAAAGATGATTATTATCAAATAATAGCAGGAGAGAGAAGATGGAGAGCTTCTAAGAAAGCTGGATTAAAAACAATCCCTGCAATTGTTAGAGATTATGATGAAAAGAAAATAAGAGAGGTTGCTTTAATCGAAAATATACAAAGACAAGATTTAAACGCGATAGAGACAGCAAAAGCAATAAAGGAGCTAATGGAAGAACATGCACTTACACAAGAAGAGCTTGCTAAAACATTAGGTAAGAGTAGAAGTGCAATAGCAAATACACTTAGAATATTAAATTTGGATGAAAGAGTTCAAGAAATGGTACAGGAGGGCAAACTAACAGAAGGACATGCCAGAACTTTAGCATCAATTGAAAGTCCGCAAAAACAATATAAATTGGCTATGGATATAATCAATTTAGATCTAAGTGTAAGAGATGCAGAAGAACTAACAAAAGAAGAAAAAGCAGCAACAAAGAAAAAGAGTCCAAAGAAAGAAACATCAAAATTAGAGATAATATATAAAGATATTGAAAATAGACTAAAAAAAGCATTAGAAACAAAAGTGTCTTTTAGACCTATGACAAAAAGTAGAGGAAAAATAATAATAGAGTATTATACAAGCGAAGAGTTAGAGAGAATACTAGAAATATTAGAAAAATAGTATGAGAAGGTGTGATACGAAAAGGTTTAGAGACAGGAGGTAAAAGTGGATATACTAATAGATTTTGCCAAAACAGAAGCCTTTGGAATAATTGCAATAACACTACTATTTATAAATTTTGTTATTTTAACATATATTGCAATTGTTTCATATAATACAAACAAATCATATAACAAATTTATGCGAAAACTTGGAAACGGTGTTAATCTAGATACAATGATACGAGGATACATAAGAGAAGTTGAGGAAGTAAAAGAAGAGGAAGACAGAATAAATAAAAGGTGTAATGAAATAGAAAAAAACATGGAAAAGTGTTTGCAAAAAGTTGGCATTGTTAGATATAATGCATTTAATAACACAGGAAGCGACTTGTGTTTTGCGTTAGCATTATTAGACTTTGAAGATAATGGTGTAATAATAAATGGAATATATTCAAGAGATAACACAACCACAACATATGCAAAGCCAATAGAAAGGGGAGTTTCAAAATATACACTAACAAAAGAAGAGCAAGATGCACTAGATATAGCAAAACATAGTGGATATAAATATTATATGAGAGTAGGCTAAAACGTTGAGCGATAGTATGGCAAGTTAGGAAATTGCTACTACTATCGCTTGTTTTTAGTTAAAAATTTATATATATCAGTATGTTGGTAATAATAAAAATTCAAAAAATATGTATTGACAAACCTAAATTCAAATGGTAATATAATTATTGTCGACGCGACATGGAGAGGTGGTCGAGTTGGTTTAAGGCACCAGTCTTGAAAATTGGCGTACGTGCGAGCGTACCGTGGGTTCGAATCCCACCCTCTCCGCCAACAAAAAAGATTAGATTTCACATCTAATCTTTATTAAAATAAAAACGTAGACCATGGAGACATACCCAAGCCGGTCGAAGGGGACAGTTTGCTAAACTGTTAGGGTTCGCAAGGGCCGCGAGGGTTCGAATCCCTCTGTCTCCGCCATAAAGCACTACACGAGAATGTGTAGTGTTTTATTTTTGGCAATAAACGAAAACGATTCGAACCCGAGAGGGCTTTGAGCGTGAAGAAAAAGCTTCACAAAAATGTGAAGCTTTAAAAATTTGTTATTTCTTTTTACTCTTTTTCTTCTTTTTATTAAAGTAAGTTGCAATTGTTTGAAGTGCATTATCTGGTATAATTACCTTTCCGTATTCGTTTAGTTTTGCTTCCAACAAATCTGGTGTTTTAGATAAAGTCGCATAATCTAAAATTGTGTTGAATGGAATAAAATCAGTTTTTAAATAATACTCTTCATTCATCTTATAAAGTGAGTTTTCATGTAATACTGAGACATCACAAACATTGCAGAATGCACAAATGTCATCAAAAGTATTAAATGAATATATTGCCAATTCGTGTTTTAATGGAACCGATTTTCTTTTAAGCCTAAAGTTTTCTTTAGTCATTTTCTTAGGCTTAGATATTCTTTCGATGGGAGCTTTCTCGTTAGTTTTTGTAACAAGTAAAGTAAAGTTACCAGAACCAGAAGTTGAAGCTTCTACATATATCATAGAATCATCTACATTAAATCCACATTCCTTCTCAGCCTCTTGAAGCAATTCCCAAAACAAATCTTGAGATTCTGGAGAATTGTACATAAAAGAATGCAATGTTATATTTCTTTCTTCTAAATCGTCAATAGAAAGTGTTATTTTTAATTTATCTTCATTCAATTTTTCTATTTTCAAAGCACAAAACCTCCTTTGCATATGTTAATTATATTATACGTTGAATTTATCACTTTTTAAATGCAAAAAAAAATGAAACAATTCAATATTTTTCCTACTATAATATATTAAAAAAATACAGCAAATGTACTTTGTACGAATTATACTTTTTATTTTATTAAATGTCAATATAGGAGGCGAACAATTATTTTTCTAAGCGGATGTTCATGTTACTATTTAGCTTTGATTTAAGCTATAAATAATGTATCAAAAAATAAATTCATAAAACTAGTGGATAAGCATACATTTTAGTGGAGGTGATTTTAATGAATAAAGTAAAATCTGTTTTAGTACTTGCCATGATAATAGTATGTGTTATAGGTCTCACAATATCAAGAAATAAAAATCTTAACGACGAGATTTCAAATCAAACTACAGGCTTAGAGACAAAGGTTGTTTTGTATTTTTCAAATCCTGAGAATGGAGAGCTTACAAAAGAATATAGAAACGTAGAATTGAGTAGCATAAAAAATGATTTAGCTGGAACAATCATAAACGAACTTTTAAAAGGTCCTAACACAGAGGGACTGGTTTCGCCAATACCAACTGGCACAAAGGTTAATTCATGTAAAGAAGAAAACGATAAAATAAAAATTGATTTTTCAAGCGAATACAAAAATGGGAAACCAAATGAACTTGAAGAACTACATAAAATATATTCTGTGGTAAATTCTCTAACAGAAATAACAGAAATAAATGAAGTTGAAATAACTGTTGATGGCAATGCTTTAACAAGCAAAATAAGGTTATAAAATGAGTGTTAGCGCTAAAGTGTAAAATGAAGTGCACCAAAAATGTTAGACATAAATCTAATACTCTGGGTGCACTTCAAATATTCACACTTACTTTAAATTTAACTTTCTTTGCTTTTTAAAATTTCATAAACTTCTTTAATGGGCATTTCATCTATAATCTTTCTAACTTCTAACTCATAGAAAAAATCTTCAGAATTATCAAATAGTAGAGGAATATCAATTGTTTTATTATAAATAGAAATCTTATCAGAGATTACCGATGTATCAATTAAAACGATGGGATTTTTTAAGCTTCCAAATATGTAATTGTTAATTTGTGTATAGCCAAGTTGCTCACCGTTATAATTGTTAATAACTTCTTTATCTATAACTCTTAAATGGTCATCTAAAATATCTAGTTTTAAACAAGTATAATCATTAGAATTATATTTTTCTAAATCATCTTTTGGATTCAATAAACCAATTAAAAAGGGCTTAACGTAGCCGTTTATATTTAGTTCTTTATTAAAGTTTTTTGAAAGTCTTATGCCATATTTTAAAAATATAGGCAAATTCTCATTTTTCGTGTAATAGTAAATAACTGACATTTTCATCACCTAGGAAAAGTATATATTAAAGCACAAAAATATACAAGAATTTTAAGTTACAAATATTGTTGACACTATAAAAATACGGATATATACTATCATTGTAATTTTTAAATAGGAGGATGAAAATGAATAAATTAGTTGAAATAAGATGGCATGGCAGAGGCGGTCAAGGTGCTAAAACAGCCTCTTTATTACTAGCAGATGCTGCATTTAATACAGGCAAATATATTCAAGGTTTCCCTGAATATGGACCTGAAAGAATGGGCGCACCAATCACTGCTTACAATAGAATAAGCGATGAAAAAATAACAATTCACAGCAATATTTATGAACCAGACTATGTAGTTGTTGTAGATGATTCATTACTAGAAAGCGTTGATGTTACTAAAGGATTAAAAGAAGAAGGTGCTATAGTTATAAACACAACTAAAACACCAGATGAAGTTAGACCTTTACTAAAAGGATATAAAGGAAAGGTTTGCACAATTGATGCAAAAACAATATCAATAGAAACACTTGGAAAGTACTTTCCAAACACACCAATGCTTGCAGCAATAGTAAAAGTTAGTGGAATAATGGAAGAGCAAGCTTTCTTAGATGATATGGTTGAATCTTTCAAACACAAATTTGCTAAGAAACCAGAAGTTATAGATGGTAATATGGCTGCATTAAAACGTTCTTTAAATGAAGTAAAAGGACTATAAAACGTTAAAGAATAATTGAGAGGAGAGATATAAATGTCTGAAAAAAGAACAACAATAAATCCAGATTCAACATGGGAAGAAATGACACCAGGTGGAACAATCTACACAGCTGCAAACTCAGAGGAGTTTAAGACAGGAGACTGGAGATCAAGAAGACCAGTATTCCATGAAGATAAATGTAAACAATGCGGACTATGTGTTCCAACATGTCCAGATAGTGCAATACCAGTAGTTGAAGGTGGAAAGAGAACAGACTTCAATTTTGATTATTGTAAGGGTTGCGGAGTATGTGCAAAAGCATGTCCTTTTGGCGCAATCACAATGGAATAAAAATTAAAAGAAAAGGAAGGAGAAAAATAAATGAGTATTAGAGAGAGATTAAGTGGAAACGAAGCAGTTGCAAATGCAATGCGTCAAATCAATCCAGATGTAGTTGCTGCTTTCCCTATAACACCTTCAACAGAGGTGCCACAATATTTTTCAACATTCGTAAATGATGGAAAAGTAGATACAGAATTTATCCCAGTTGAAAGTGAACACAGTGCAATGAGTGCATGTGTTGGTGCATCAGCAGCAGGAGGAAGAGTTATGACAGCAACTTCTGCAAATGGACTTTCACTTATGTGGGAAATATTATATATAGCATCAAGTTCAAGACTTCCAATAGTTATGTCTTGTGTTAATAGAACAGTTTCAGGACCATTAAACATACATAACGATCATACAGATTCAATGGGAGCTAGAGATGCAGGTTGGATTCAATTGTACTGTGAAACAAACCAAGAAGCATATGATAACGTTTTAATGGCAAACAGAATAGCAGAGCATGTCGATGTACATTTGCCATTAATGGTTTGCTATGATGGATTTATAACATCACACTCTATTGAAAACATAGAATTATTAGAAGATGATAAAGCCAAAGCATTTGTTGGAGAATATCATCCAGAACATTTCTTATTAAATGCTAAAGAGCTAATAGCAGTTGGACCACTTGATGTTCAACCATATCACTTTGAACACAAATTCCAACAAGCTGAAGCAATGAGAAATGCTAAAAAGGTTATATTAGAAGTATCAGAAGAATTTGAAAAATTAACAGGTAGAAAATATGGTCTATTTGAAGAATATAAAACAGAAGACGCCGATAGAATAATCGTAGTATTAAACTCAACAGCTGGAACAGCTAAATACGTAGTAGACGAGCTTAGAGCTAAAGGAGAAAAAGTTGGTTTAATCAAACCAAGAGTATTCAGACCATTCCCAGGCGAAGAGCTTGCAAAAGCATTATCAAAAGCAAAAGTCGTAGCAATAATGGATAAAGCAGATAGCTTAAATGGAGCTGCAGGTCCTTTATACACAGATACAACATGTGCAATGCATTCTTTTGGAGTAACTGGAGTAAAAACAGTTAACTACATCTATGGATTAGGTGGAAGAGATGTTAGAGCAGAAGATATCGAAAAAGTATATAGCGATTTAGCAGAAATCGAAAAGACAGGAAAAGTTGAAAATCCATATAGATATTTAGGACTAAAAGGTTAGAAGGGAGGAAGAAAAATGGCATATAATTTAAAAGAAGCAATTCAAAAACCAAATAGATTAGCATCTGGTCACAGAATGTGTGCAGGATGTGGAGCTCCAGTAGTTGTAAACGCTGTACTTCGTGGATTAAAGAAAGAAGATCACGCAGTAATAGGAGCCGCTACAGGATGCCTAGAAGTATCATCATTCATTTATCCATACACAGCATGGAGAGATTCATTCATACACAATGCATTCGAAAATGCAGGAGCAACAATGTCAGGTGTTGAAGCATGCTATAAAGTAATGAAGAAAAAAGGAAAAATAGGTGAAGATGAACACTTCAAATTTATAGCATTTGGTGGAGATGGTGGAACATATGATATAGGTTTACAATCACTATCAGGAGCTATGGAAAGAGGACATGATATGGTTTATGTATGTTATGATAACGGAGCATACATGAATACAGGTATTCAACGTTCATCAGCAACACCAAGATTTGCAGACACAACAACATCACCAGCAGGAAAGGTAGTGCCAGGAAAACAACAAAAGAGAAAAGACTTAACAGAAGTACTTGCAAATCATCATTTACCATATGTTGCCCAAACAGCTGCAATTGGTAATTTTAAAGATATTACAGAAAAGGCTGAAAAAGCAATATACACAGAAGGACCATGCTTCCTAAATGTACTTGCTCCATGCCCAAGAGGATGGGGATACAACTCAGATGATTTAATGGAAATAAACAAGCTTGCTGTAGAAACATGTTATTGGCCACTATATGAAGTAATCGATGGAAGATATGTAGTAAACTACAAACCAAAGGAAAAACTTCCTGTAGCTGAGTTCCTAAAAATGCAAAAGAGATTCAAACACTTATTCAAACCAGGTAATGAGTGGATGATAGAAGAACTACAAAAAGAAGTAGATGAAAGATGGAATAGACTACTAGAACTTGAAAAATTAACAAATACAGAAGCGTAAATATAAGATAAGGCTAGGATGCAAAATCCTAGCCTTTTTCTATGGACATATGTAGAAAGTTGTGTTATTGTAGTAGTACTATATTTATTTTTGGGGAGTGATATTTATGTCTAGCAGTTCGTGGTTTGAAAAGTTTTTTAAGCCTAAGAAAAAAGAAACAGAAAAAATTGTTCCATGTGAAACAAAAAAAGAAGAAAAGAAGGAAAACAAAAATAAAAAAGAGAAAGGCATAGTAATCACAATCGGAAGAGAGCTTGGAAGTGGCGGAAGAAAAGTTGCAAAAGAAGTTGCAAAAAGATTAAACCTAGAATATTATGACAAAGAAATAATAACCAAAGCGGCAAAAGAGAACGGCATAGATGAAAACTTGTTTAAACAAGTAGATGAATCAGATTTAGATAGCTTTTGGTATGAATTTTCTATAAATGCATATGAAAAAGAAGAAAAAACAACATCGTATAAAGAAATGGCAGCAGCAGATAAATTATTTATGGTGCAATCAGATGCAATAAGAGATATTGCTAAAAAAGGTGGGGCCGTGATTGTTGGCAGATGTGCAACATACATATTAAAGAATAATTCAAAAAAAGTTTTTATTTGTGCGAATGAAAAAGATAGAATAGAAAGAATAGAAAAGTCGTATAAAGTGGATGCTGTAAAGGCAAAAGAGATAATGGAAAATTCAGATAAAAAGAGAGAAAATTATCATACATATTATACAAATCAAGATTGGAAAGATAAAAAGAATTACGACTTAGTAATAAACACAAGTGAAACAGGAATAGAAAAAGCAATAGAAGAGGTAATAAAACTTGCAAAAGCTTAGGGAGAAGAGCATTTTCGTAAAATGAAAAAAATAGTAATTTTACGAAAATGCTCTTTTGTTACAATATTGTTACAAAAATGTAAAGAAAAATTAATAAATAAAAAAAATAAAGAGTTGAAAATTTACTATAGTTATTTCCGTAAAGGCATTTAGTGAGAAAATGCAAAGGTTTAAAGCGAATGGAAAAATCACCTTCTAGACAATTAAATTAATAAATGTTAAATATAATATTAAGGATAATAATGTTTAGTTTTATATAAATGGAGGTATGAATACATGAAAATAAGAAACCAACAAGAAGGTGTTACGCTCATCACCGTCGTGATAACTATTGTGGTTGTTATAATAATCGCTGCAATTGGATATACGGCAAGTAATACTGGACTAGAAGAAGCTGTGTCGACCAAATTTAAACAGGAAATAGCTGAAGTAAAAAAAGGAGTAGATACACAAAAAATAATTAATTCTAAAAAAGGATTAGATGAAGCAACATTAAATTCAAGCTTTAAAAAAGTAAATGTGTCAAATCCACCAAAAAACTTCGTAAGCTTTGATGCTGGTAAAGCAACAGCGTATTTGATAGACCTTGATGTAATAGATTATACAAAAATAAAAACTGGGCAAAAATATAAGGATTTGCAAGAAGGCGATACGGTAACATTCGACAAAGATGACGTGTACATATATGACAAAAAAGGAACTGTATACTACGTGAAAGGGATAAGTATAGACGGAAATGAAAATGTGTATACAATAGATTCAAGAGAAAAAGAAGGTCCAGATGTAACAGCAGAGAATACAGCAGGAGGGGTTATAAGCATAACAGTAATACCAATAAAAGGTGGCGAAATAACTTCTGTAACTGTTGAAGGACAAATGGCTACAAAAGAATCTGATGGCGTATATAAGTTTGAGGTTGTTAAAAATGGAAATTATACGGTTATTGCAACTGAAGAAGGAAACGGAGCCACTAGGACAACAGCTGTAGTAAATAAATTAGATGAAACAGATATAGATGGTGAAAGTTCAAAAGCACCGACCAAAGCAATAATTAAAATAAATACTGGAGAAGCGTATACAACAAGGCAATTGGCAACATTGGGAATAGATACAGATGCCGAAATAATGTGTATAAAACAAAGCAAGAGTGAAGACACACTAGATGCGCCAAGTAGTGGTGATGCAACATGGAGAAGAAGTGCTGATACAGCAGCATTGTATTTATCAGAAGGTTTAAATGTAGTACATGCATGGTTTAAGAATAAAAAGAATGATACAGTTTTATATCAAAAAACATCAATAATATTAGATACAACACCTCCAACAAGAACAAAGCCAGAAGTTGTAGTAGATGGATATGATTTTGAAATAACAGCAAAACAAATAGATCCAGCAGTCGGCTCAGGACTAAAAAAGATAGAAATAGGATATAAAGAATCAACTGCGTCGGAATACAAATGGTTTGAAGTAGAGGATATTTTAAATCCTAAGATAACAATAAAAAATAATAAGCCTAATGCAAGTTACAATATAAAAAGTAGAGCAGAGGATAATGTTGGACATGTAACAGAATCTGTAGAACATTCAACCGGAAAGCTTAATGACATACCAAATGGAATCGTGATGGAATATTCACCAACAACTGGTTGGACAAATTTATCTACAGTTGTTATAACTTATCCAGAAAGAGCAATGGATGACGATTTTGAGAGATGGTATAGACTTGCAGAAGGGGAATGGAAAGAGGCAACAGCAAGAGTAGAAAAACTATACATAGAAGATAACATGAAAATAGATGCAGTCGTTGTAAAGAAAACAGATACAGAAACATTATTTGGAGAAATAAAGAGTCTAACAATAGAAAATATAGATGTGATAGAACCAAAAGTTGAAAATGTAAAACTTAATTTATCAAATGTTCCAACCAATTTTGATTTTGGTGGAACGGCCATAATAAGAGATGATGAGTCTGGACTATTCGCTTATGCGATAGTAAATTCCGAAAATAATCCGGAAAAATGGACTCCATTAAATGAAACATTAAAAGAGAAAGAAATTACATTTGGAGTTAAAGTTGATACTCCCAACTATATATGGGTAAGGGATATCGCAGGAAATACAGCGAAAGAATATATAAACGTCGAAGCAAAAGATATTACTACTTCAAATGTAAAAGTAGAATTAACAAAAGATAATTACGAATATACAGGACAAGAAATACAGGCAGAAATTCTTGTAAAAGACGAAGATGAGAATGTGACTTTAAAGAAAGACGTTCACTACACAATAACGTACGAAAACAATATTAATGTAGGAACTGCAACAGCTATAATAACAGGAAGAAGAGCGTATAACGGAACACGAAAGATAACGTTCTCAATAGTGGCGGCCAAACCAACAATAACATTAGATGATACAAGTTATGTATATGATAGAAATACCAAAAGTATAAAGAGTGCAACAGTTACAGGGACGCCAAATGGCACAACACCAACAGGGGTCATAACATACACATATTATACTAGTGAAAAAGTAGATGACCCAAACAACAGAACAACAAGTGCTAATGGTGCAGCAAGTGTTGGCGGAGCACCAAGTAAAGTTGGAACATATTACGTAGTTGCAGAAATCGCAGCACACGGAAATTATTTAGCTGCAACTAGCAATACGGCAATACTAACAATACAGCCATGCGCGGTAACAGTAACATTTAATGCAAATGGTGGTAGCGTTGGAACAAATACAAAAACAGTATATTATGACGAGACCTATGGCGATTTACCAACAGCAACAAGAACAGGATATACATTTGCTGGTTGGTATACATCATCAACAGGCGGAACAAGAGTAACAAATACATCGACAGTTACAAATTCTAATGCACATACATTATATGCACATTGGACAGCAAATCAGTATACAGTAACATTAAATGCAAATGGAGGAAGTGTAAGTACATCGACGATTACTGTAACATATGACTCAACATATGGAACATTGCCAAACCCAAGCAGAAGTAATTATGACTTTTTGGGTTGGTATACGGCAACATCAGGAGGAATACAAGTTAAGTCATCAACGGTTGTGAAGATAACGGCAAATCAGACATTATATGCACAATGGGTGGCAAAGTATGATTGTAAATGTAGTAACTGTACAAACAAGGTAAGTACATACAACTCATATTGTTCAACATGTAGCAGTTATTCAAAATGTTCATCAAGTGGCTCTTGCACAAGACACTGCACAACAACGCATTATTGTAGATGTAATGCATGCAGTACGACAGTCTCTTGCAATACTTCGCAGTGCTCGAAATGTGATTCTTATTCAGAGTGTACGGGTTGTTACAACTGCGGATACCATTATACTATATGCTCGAGTTGTGGATACTGTAGTTCTTGTGGATGTAAATGCTCAAGTGGAGGCTCAGGAGGTAGTTCTGGTGGTGGAGGTGGTTCTACAACAAGTTGTACAGGTTCTTTCGTAGAGACAGGTACAAGTAGATCAAGACATTGTAGTACCGGATATTTTACAATAACAACATATACTTGTAGCGTGTGTGGGGCTTCTTATCAGACATCATCAAATTGTGATTTGTGTGGAGTGTCGAATTCATCTGTAAATGGATCACCTGTACATAATTATTAAAAATAGAACGTTTAATGTAAACGTGTTTGGAATTACTGAAAAGTTAAATAAAAAATATAATGTAGAGAACACATAAGAGTTATAATTATTTTCTAAGAATATATTCCATATTCATAATTCCTCCCAGTATAACTGGGGGGAATTATTTATAATATATGAGATTAGAATATGCTAGGTTATTATTAATAGAATTTAGATTTGTTTAATCATGTTGTGAAGTATATCCATGCGCACAATGCTGAGTTGATGACTCGCTAAATGTTTTTGAACAAGTATTACATTTGTAGATATTTCCATTTCCGTTACAATCTATACAACTCTCCAAGTGATAATGGAAATCTGGATAACAACTGAGTTCACTTTCTCCTCTTGCAATACTATCGGTCACTTCATCAATTTCATCAGAATCTAACTGAAATTTTTTTTCTAAATATACAGATGATTCTTCTAATGTATCCGAATTATCTAGTTTTGTACCAAATCTATAAATGCCATTTCCACAATTAATATGTAAAAACCACTCAAAATAGTTATGACAACTAGCACAATAACTTGTTACTATTGAATTTACATATCCACATCCACCAGGACAAAAATAAGATAATTTTTGTTTATTGTTGAAAGAATCAAATCTACAGTATCCGTGCCCAGTGCCTATGCAATTCGTACAAGTAGATTTTTTTACAGATCCATTACAGCCATTTCCACTACAATAAGTCCTGACGCTAGCCGAACTACTTTGAGCTGTTTCCATTCCGTCACTAACAGACACATAATAGTTATAACCTGTATACTCACTTAATCCTGTCACAGTTAATTTAGTTGATGTTCCTGATGTAGTCGATGCTGACGTACTTTTTAAGGTGCCATTCACATATAATTTATATATCAAATTATCCCCGTTTAAGTCTGTAGATACAGCATTCACTGTAAATGAATTTGTAGTTTTACTGTCTAAAGTTACATTAGGGATATTAGGTGCAACATTTGAAACTTCCCATTGTGCATACAACGTCTGATTTGCCGTTATCTTCACAACCGTTGATGACTTAACTTGTGTTCCTCCTGATGTTGGAATACCACAAAATCATTGTAAAAAATCACATTTTATTGATAATAATTTCTAATATGTGTATAATAATTTAGAAAAGTAAAATGTTAGGAGGTATAATTATGGCAGAAACAAAAACAGCAGGTCAAAAACTTAAAGATGAGCTTTTGATGAATGATAAAAATGGTTGGGAGGAGCTTTCAGAAAAAGAGAAGAAAGAGATTTTATCTTTTAATGATGGCTATATAAACTTCTTAAATAAAGGTAAAACAGAAAGAGAATGTGTTAAAGAGGCTAAAGAGATTGCAGAGGAAAACGGCTTTAAAGAAATCAGCAAAGTTAAAAAACTAAAAGCTGGCGATAAAGTATATGAAATAAATCGTGGCAAAAATATCGTGCTTGCAGTAATTGGTGAAGAGCCAATTGAAAATGGAATGAAAGTTGTTGGTGCGCACATTGACTCACCAAGATTAGATTTAAAACCAAATCCACTATATGAAGATAATGGATTTGCATATTTTAAAACTCACTATTATGGTGGAATCAAAAAATATCAATGGGTTACAATGCCACTTGCAATACATGGCGTTATTGCTTTAAAGAATGGAAAAAATGTTGAAGTAAACATTGGTAACGAAGAAGATGATTTAACATTTGTTATAACAGACTTACTTCCACACATGGCTAGAAAACAAATGGAGAAAAAGTTGTCTGAAGGTATCGAAGGAGAAGATTTAAATCTTCTAATAGGTAGCATTCCATTTAATGATGAAAAAGTTTCAGAGAAAGTTAAACTAAATGTTATGAAACTTTTAAATGAAAAATATGGAATAGTTGAAAAAGATTTTATAAGCGCAGAGCTTGAAATTGTTCCTGCATTTAATGCAAAGAGCTTAGGCTTTGACAGAAGCATGGTTGCGGGTTATGGACAAGATGATAAAGTATGTGCATATACATCTTTAAAAGCAATTTGTGAAGTTGAAAATCCAAAGAAAACAGCAGTATGTATTTTAGTAGATAAAGAAGAAATCGGAAGTGTTGGAAACACAGGAATGGAAGCAAGAGCATTCGAAAACTTCGTTCTTGAAATGATTGCTTTAAGAGGAGAAGAAAAAACACCAAATACAATAGCAAAAGCACTTGCAAATTCAAAGATGTTATCTGCAGATGTTGATGGAGCATTTGATCCAATTTATGCATCAGTAGCAGAAAAGAGAAACTCTTCATTCTTTGGAATGGGTGTAGGACTAAACAAATATACAGGAGCTAGAGGAAAATCTGGAGCAAACGATGCAAATGCTGAATATGTAGCTGAGCTTAGAAAATTGTTTGATGATAACAAAGTAAGATTCCAAATAAGTGAACTTGGAAAGGTAGACGAAGGTGGCGGTGGAACAATCGCATATATCCTAGCAAACAAAGGAATGGATGTTATAGATTGCGGAACACCAGTACTATCAATGCATTCACCATATGAAGTAACAAGTAAATTCGATGTATATATGTCTTACAGGGCGTATAAAGTTTTTATGGAATAATTTAAAATATGTAGTATAATGAGGGAAAGAAAAATCTTTCTCTCATTTTTTGTATCTTGAAAGCGAAAAAACAATTATTTGAGAGAAAATGAGGTGATAGAGATTGAGTATGGATATTAAATATAGAAAAGCTTTTGCAGAAGTGTTAGATGTATTAGAACACACAGATAGAACACTAGTTAGAAAAATCCCGAGAGAATTCATGGAATTTTTAAGACAAAACGCAGATATGACACATGAGGTTATGTTCGATAGTTCAAAAAAATTAAAGGAACAAGCAATTAGTAAAGAGGCAAAAGAAATTCTTGCAATGCTATATAATGAGTATATTTGCAAAGATGAAACTGAAGAAAAAGTGCTAAATACAAAAAGCAATCTACAAGAAAATGCAAAAGAGAAGCTCTTAAGTATATTTAAAAGCAAAACGGGTGGTGAAAAATAGATGAGAGCACTAACAAATTCAGAAAAATCATATAATAACTTACTTAGTAGAGTTTCCGAGATAAAATTTTACGTTCAAACAACTTGTGATAGGCGAGACGAAAATTATTATAATAAGCTTTTTCTAAAGGCATTAGTAGAACAAGATCCTTATGCTTTGAATGAGTATTCAAAAATACAAGAGATTATTTCAATGCCAAAAGAAGAAAGAACAAAATTATTAGAGTATGATGAAAATGGAGAATTAAAAATACAAAAATATGGATTGAGTGAGCATTCAAAAATATATGTATTATCAAGATATTTGGATATAAAAGAATTATTAAAAATAGAAAGTAGTGCAGATAAATTTAAAAAGCTAAGAATGTTTGGAGTTCCAGAAACAGAAATACTAAAAATTATATGTGATGAAAAAAATAGGAATCTACAAGAATTTATTTTAAAAACAGAATTAGAAGATTCTCATGAAGGAATATTACCAGTAGTAAACTTTATTTTTAAGGATAAGGAAAATGTGCGAAAATTATTATTTTTAACTGATGCTTGTTCTATAGACATACTAAAAAATATAATAGATGAAAAATATGGAAAACTAAATGGAGAAGAAGCGGACTTAATTATACTAAATTCAACAGAGGATAAAATTGAAAACATACTCAAAGATTTGAGATTATTTGTGCGGAAACCCAAAATTGCGTGAAGAAATATTAAAAAAATATGCGATAATAAAAAATTTAACTAACTCTAATGGAAAACTAAATTCTCAAGAGCGTGTATATATGCCAAATCAAATGACGCTTGGCGTAGAACTTGAAATTGTTGGACCCGCAAGTAGTTATTTATATGACATATCAATAAATGGATTTAGTGGGGACTGCGACAATACAATACAAGATGAAAAATATCCGGGAATAGAAATAACTTCGCCAATACTTGAAGGCAATAATATAGATGATGCGTTAGCTGTGGCAGAGCAGTTGACTATGCTTGGCGAATATACCAATAAAAGCTGTGGAGGGCATATACACATTGGAGCAAATTATTTAGAGGTAAGAGATGATTTCCAAAAAGTGAATGAAGAAGCTACAAAGTTTACGTGGAAGTCTTTGCTAGAAATGTGGAAGAGTAATGAGAAAATTATGTATAAAATCACGAATCGTGCGGGTGAAGAGCACAGAGGAATTGAATTTGCAAAACCGATAGCTCCTAAAATAGAAGAAATGTTAGCATACGACGACACACCGATGAATGCTTATGATTACAAAAAAATGATTAAAAAAGTACAAGCAGAAAAAGAACCATATGAAAGTGAGAGATTTTTTTCGATAAATTTCACTAACCTAAATGAGGGGAAAAACACGCTTGAATTTAGGCTTGCAAATGGAACGATAGAGCCAAGCGAACTGAAGGCGAATATAGAACTTTTTATAGCATTTGTTGATATATCAAAAAGAATCGGAATAGTAAGATATAAAGAAAAAAACAAATCAAAACTTACAAAAAATGAAGAAGAGTTGTTAGAAAAATACAAAGAAATTTGTGTAGAAGGTAACATGAGTGAAGAAGAACAAAAGGATAAACTTTTGGAAATGATGTTTGATAGCGATAAAAGTCGAATATATAATGAAAGATATGAAAAAAGCACATTTAATTTAGAAGAAGAAAAGCAAAAATTAGAACGTGAATCAAAAGCTACTTCAAATGAATATGGCGCACAATTATCAGATGAAGAGATGCAAAAGTTGAAGGAGTATAAGAGAAATAACGAAATAAAAGAAGAAGTAGAATTTGATATGGATGATTTGGAAGAGTTGACAGCCGAAATACCAGAAGAAAGAGTAAAAACATTCATAAACTACTGGATAAATCAAATAAGACGTTGGAGACATAATCGTAGAGTAGAAGAAAGTCAAAAGCCAAACGAGGATGATATAGAAAGATAAAAATCCCCATGTTAATCTTGACTTTTTAACCAATAATATATATCATAATTGTGTACGGAGGAACGGCTTTCAAGGAAGCCACTAGAATGGAGGATATTTATGGGAGAAGTAATTGTAATAACATCTGGAAAGGGTGGCGTTGGTAAAACAACAAGTGCTGCAAATTTAGGAACTGCACTTACTATGATGGGAAAAAAGGTTGCTTTAGTAGACACAGATATAGGTCTTAGAAACTTAGACGTTGTAATGGGCTTAGAAAATAGAATTGTCTATGATATAGTTGATGTTGTCGAAGAAAACTGCAAGCTAAAACAAGCGCTAATAAAGGATAGAAGATATGAGGGTCTATTCTTGCTTCCTGCTGCTCAAACAAGAGATAAAAATGCCGTTAACGAAGAACAAATGAAGAAAATTTGCGAAGATTTAAAAATCGAGTTCGATTATGTTATTATAGACTGCCCAGCTGGAATAGAGCAAGGTTTCAAGAATGCCATTGCTGGTGCAGACAGAGCATTGGTTGTTACTACTCCAGAAGTATCAGCCGTTAGAGATGCAGACAGAATAGTTGGACTACTTGAGTCAAGTAGCCTTCCAAAGCCACAACTTATTTTAAATAGGATAAGAACAAAAATGGTTAGAAAAGGCGAAATGATGGACGCAAATGATATCGTAGAGCTATTATCTATAAAATTGATTGGTGCAATACCAGATGACGAGAATGTTATAATTCAAACTAACAAGGGTGAACCATCTGTAACAAACGCAAAATCAATGTCAGGAAGAGCATACATGGAGACAGCAAGAAGAATTTTAGGAGAAGACCTAGAAGTAACAATACCAGGAAAAGAAGAAGGAGCTTGGAAAAAGTTTAAAGCATTTTGGACAAAACATTAAAAGCCGGTTAGATTGACTTGAATGTATAAGATTAGGAGGCACATATTATGGAATTGAGGGAAGTTTTTGAGCCAGTTTTAAACTTTATTAAAAATTTTCAAAAGAAAGATAAAGAAATAACATCTAAACAAGCGGCAAAAGATAGATTAAAATTGGTTCTTATGCAAGATAGGGCAAGCGTTTCACCAGATTTCTTTGAAATGATGAAAAAAGAAATAATAGATGTAATAAAGAAATACATAGAAATAGACGAAGAATCTTTGGAAGTGGAACTTACAAGAGGAGTTGAAGTTGGGCTTGAAGGACCAGCTTTGTACGCAAACATACCTATAAAAAATGTAAAGCCAGTAGCTCCTAAGAGTGAGAACGATGAAGAAGAGAATACACCAACAGTGATGACAGAGCAACAGGCAGAAGAAGTTGCAGAAAAACTTTTAAATCATGCTGAACAAATAATGAATAAAGCAAAAGACGAAGGAAAAATTTCAGAGGAAGTTGAAATTAAAGAAGAAATTAAGGTGGAAGAAGACAAACCAAAAGAAGAAGTAGAAGAACCAAAAAAGCAAATAGAAAAGAAAGCTACAAAGACTACAAGAAAAACAACATCAAAAACAGCATCAAAAAAGACTACAGCTTCGAAAACAAAAAAAGAAACTAAAAAATAAAACATGCCCATATATAGCGAATTTCAGCAGGTATATGGGCTTTTGTTATATAGAAGGAGGCAGATATTTGAAAAAAATCTTAAAGTCACTAGATTATATGATAATAATAATTTCAATTTTATTGTTTGGAATAGGAATAATTGCACTATATAGTGCAAATGGTGGAGTTGACGGCGATACGTCAGAAGTTACAAAGCAGATAGTATGGTTTCTGGTAGGAATTGCAGGAATGGTAGTTGTATTAATGATAGATTATGATTTACTTGGAAAACTGTGGATACCAATATATATATTAACCATACTGAGTCTCATTGCTGTTTTATTTACACCTCCTATAAATGGGGCTACTAGTTGGTTTCAATTTGGAGGTGTGAGCATTCAGCCGGGTGAGATTGCAAAGATAACTTTGATAATAGGCTTACGGTAAGTTACTACAGTATTTTAAAGCAAAGAAAACGTTAAATAAACCATTATCCGTTCTTGCTATTTTGATGTATGTTGCAATCCCATGTGTTTTGCTTGCAATGCAACCGGATTATGGAACTGCAATGGTATTCTTGGTTGTATCTGCGTTAATGATATTTATTGCAGGAATTAATATTTGGTATGTTGTTGGGGCAATAGTTACAGTGGCTGTAAGTGTATTTTTAGCATATCAGTATGTGCTTCCAGATTACGCTAAGAACAGAATAACCGTATTCTTAAATCCCGAGATGGATCCAAGCGGTGCTGGATATAATATAATTCAATCGCAATTAGCTGTTGGCTCTGGACAAACTTGGGGAATGGGACTTTTTAATGGAAATCAAACACAACTTGGATATTTACCAATGAAAACAACAGATTTTATTTTTGCTGTAATAAGTGAAGAAATGGGCTTTGTTGTTTCTAGCTTAGTTGTTGCATTATTTGTACTATTAATATGTAAGAGTATATATGTTGGTAAAACAGCTAAAGATGATTATGGCGCATTAATTGCAGTTGGTGTTGCCGGAATGTTTCTAGCCCACTTTTTAGAGAATGTAGGAATGAATATTGGACTTATGCCAATAACGGGAATTCCTTTACCATTCATAAGTTATGGCGGAAGTGCCATGTTAACAAACTTTGCGGGGCTTGGCTTATTACTTAGTGTTAGCGGAAGAAGAAATAAGAAAATGTTTGAATAAAGGTTTATAGATTTATCCTTCAAAATCTAAATAAATTAATTAGGAAATAAGAATGATACACAAAATAAAAATAGGAAATGTAGAAATAAATAATAATGTTTTTTTAGCGCCAATGGCTGGAATAACAGATGTGCCTTATAGAAGCATTTGTAAGGAATTTGGCGCTGGACTTACATATAGTGAAATGATAAGTGCAAAAGGAATGCATTATAACGATGAGAAAACAAAGCTATTAATGAAAAAAGCGGAAAATGAAACTCCATTTGCTGTTCAAATTTTTGGCTCAGACGCAGATATACTGGCAAAAGTCGCAGAAGAGATAAGTGATAGTGCGGATATAATAGATATGAATATGGGATGTCCGGCACCGAAGGTTGTAAAAAATGGGGATGGTTCAAAATTAATGTTAAGTCCAGACTTGATAGATGAAATAACAAAAAAGGTGGTTGAAAAAGCAAAGGTTCCGGTAACAATAAAAATCAGAAAAGGCTGGGACAAAGAGCACGTAAATGCAGTACAAATAGCAAAAATAGCCGAGAAAAATGGTATTTCAGCGATAACGGTGCATGGAAGAACTAGAGAAGAATTTTATTCAGGTAAAGCGGACTGGGATATAATAAAAGAGGTTAAAGATTCTGTATCTATACCTGTGATTGGAAATGGCGATATAACTGGCATAGAAGCAGCAAACGAGATATTTGAAAAAACAAATTGTGATGCTATAATGATAGGAAGAGCAAGCTTGGGAAATCCATGGATATTTGAAGAAATAATTTCAGGTCAAAAGGTAAATAAAACATGTGAAGATGTTAAGAAGATGATAGAAAAACATCTAGAAATGTTAATTAAAGAAAAAGGTGAATATACTGCAATAAGAGAAATGAGAAAGCATATTGCATGGTACATAAAAGGATTTGCAAATGCTGCCGAAATAAGAAAGCGAGTAAATGAAATAGATGAGCTAGAAGAACTTAAGAATATGATACAGAATATATCGTAATGAACTCTATTTTTGAAAATTGGCATTATAAGTATGAATTTAAAATTAGCGAAAAAACTAAAAGAGACTAAATATAATTGAGATTAAAATAAGCATAATCTCAAAAGAAAAAGACAACTTTTTCTTGAATTTAGTCTCTTATTTTTTTAACCTTGCAAACCAAAACTAATGCCAAGAGCATTGTTTACTTGCCCCATAATTGATTCATCGACTTGACCAATTTTTTCTTTAAGCCTAGATTTATCAATGGTTCGTATTTGTTCTGCTAAAATAACAGAATTTTTCATTAACCCATAATCTTTTGAATTAATATTAATATGTGTAGGAAGCCTATTTTTACTTGTTTGTGAGGTAATTGCCGCTGCAATAACAGTGGGACTAAACTTATTTCCAACATCATTTTGAATTATTAAAACTGGCCTAATACCACCTTGCTCAGAACCTATAACAGGGCTTAAGTCAGCATAATACATATCTCCTCTTTTAATAGTCAAATAACTCACCTCTATTTCTATGTGTAATATAATTGTTTCCTCAAAATAAGATTTTTATTCCAAAATATAGGTGGTATAGTATATATTATGCATAAGTGGGCGTTATGTTAATTGAAATATTGCATTTTAAGTCAAAATATGTTAAAATTTAAGGAGATGTATATATTAAATAAGAGATTGGAGTATGCTTATGGATATAAAATTTATTAATCAGCCTAAAGAATTAAAAATGGGAGATATCCTTAGAAAAAGGCTAGAAGAAAGATTTGATGATGCATGGATTATTTCTGGAATTGTAAAAGATTCTGGAATTGAATATCTATTTGAAAGCATTGAAAAGGGAATTAGCAATGATATAAAAGTACATATGTTAATTGGTGTTGATAGAAAAAATACTTCAAAAGATATTTTGTTAAAACTATTATCAGCTGGAGTTGATTTGAATATTCATGTTAATCAAGAAGAAGATAAGGTTGAAACGAGAGTTTATGTTTTTGAATCAAATGCTGGCGACTCTTATGTTTATTTGTGTGGTGGCAAACTTTCAGAAGGAGGTTTGTTAGAAAACATTTGCTTAATAACAGAAATTAGATATTCAATAGAAGATAAAGATAGCTTTAAAATTTTTAAAAATCAATTATTGCAAGGAACAGCAAATAATTTCAAAACGGTTGATAGAGAAGATATAATTTTGCTAGCAAAGAATGGTGAAATATTAAGCAGGATTATAGATAGAAAGATACCAAGCATAAGTGAATTGTACGGAAATAAAGAACAATCAATCGGGGAGCAAGTATATGACGAAGGTGCAAACTTAGGCTTATTTAATGTAGATGATTTGGATAATGTGGATATAGAGTTCGACGATGGAATTGAACTTAGAAAAAATGTAGAATTAGAAGTAGAAAAGGAAGCTAAAAAAGATATATTAGAAACAACCAAAACAGAAAAAGATTTGAAAAGGCTTTTAGGAAAAGATTATAACGTTCAAGAAAATGAAAACAAGAAAACAAAAATAATAAAAGATATAAAAGAAATAAATTCTGAGAATGTTACAACATTAATTATTGAAGCAGGTAAGATAGCAAAAACAGGAGCAGACGAAGGAAAAATAAGATTACCCAAATCTTTAGCGACGTTGGTAGAGAAGTTTTTAAACATTTCAGAAAATGAAGATAAGGATATAGAAGTAGAAATATTAGATAATAAAAATGGTGAAAAGTATAGCGATATAGCTAAGTTTGCCAATAACGGAAAAGGCATTTCTATATATTCAAAAGTTATAGAAAGATTAGATTTAGACGAAATTGACATAGTAAGAATATTAAAAAGTGATGGAGCAAAGTATAGCATAGAAATAATAAGAAAAGATACAACCGAGTATGCGATATGGGAAAGATATTGTGTAAATAATCTAAAGGGTACTTCAAGAAGATACGGAATTATTTAATAAGATGTAAAATTAAACAAGCATTAATGGTCAAATAAATTGATTATTAATGCTTGTTTTTGTCTAAAAGAAAAGCCGTAAAGATATTACGGAAGCACAAAAAACACTTGAAAACAATATTATATATATATATAATTGTTTAGTGAGAAGATACTAAAGAAAAGGGGAAATAAATTATGAGCGACAGAAAATTTTGGATATTTTTAATATTTTTATTTTCAGGAATTATTATAGGGGGGTTGCTTGGAGAACTTGCAAAAAGTGTGTCTTGGCTTTCGTGGCTTGGATATGGGGAAAGCTTTGGTTTAACAGAGCCACTTGTACTTGACATAGCAATTTTGCAACTTACATTTAGCGTAATGATACATCTAAATGTTGCAAGCATTATAGGAATAATAATAGCTATAATTGTATACAAAAAAATATAGGGACCAATCTTTTATAAATAAGGAGAGGTTAAATGAAATTAAAAGAACTACCCGAGATGGAAAGACCGTACGAAAAACTAGAATTGCATGGTGCAAATTCTCTAACTATGTCCGAACTTATTGCAATAATTATAAGAAGTGGGACGAGAGAGCTAACGTCTGTTGAAGTGGCACAAGAATTATTAAGCGATGCTGAAAAACAAAATAGCATAACATTTTTACAGGATATTTCGTTGGAACAATTAAAAGAGAAGAAAGGGATAGGAAGAGTTAAAGCAATACAGTTAAAAGCTGTTGCTGAAATAGCTGCAAGAGCAGTGCAACCTAATAATATACTTAAGAAAAAAATATCAACACCGAATGAAGTTGCGGAAATACTTATGCCAAGCATGAGGTATCAAAAGCAAGAACATGTGAAAACAGTTTTATTAGACTGTCATAATCAGATAATAAAAATCATAACTAATAATATTGGGACAAGTATTCGAGCAGAGTTTGAACCTAGAGAAATTTTTAGAGAGGCAATAAAAGCTAATGCAATAAAAATGATTTTGGTTCATAATCATCCGAGCGGAGATATTTCACCAAGTACTAGCGATGTACTTACAACAAAGAAGATTGCTAAATTTGGTGAAGAAATAGGAATAGAACTTTTAGATCACATAATAATAGGTGACGGGGAGTTTAGTAGTTTAAAAAGAATGAAGAAGTTTTAAGATTAAAGGAGTGGAAAAAATGGGCTTTTTTGCGAAGGATATAGGAATTGATTTGGGAACAGCCAACACATTAGTACATTTAAAAGGAAAGGGAATAATAATAAGAGAACCATCTGTTGTTGCTGTAGATAAATATACAGGACAAGTTGTTGCTGTTGGAATGGAAGCAAAAGAAATGCTTCGGAAGAACGCCTGAAAATTTAGATGCAATCAGACCGTTAAAGGATGGCGTAATTGCAGACTTCACTGCAACAAAAATGATGCTTAAATATTTTGTAGATAAAGCTTGTCAAAGATATGTTGTTGCAAGACCTAGAGTGGTTGTATGCGTACCTACAGGAGTTACAGAAGTTGAAGAAAGAGCCGTTGAGGAGGCAACTTTAAATGCAGGTGCAAGAGAAGCATATCTAATGGAAGAACCAATGGCTGCAGCAATCGGTGCAGGGTTAAAGGTTGGTGATCCTAGTGGAACAATGATAGTAGATATAGGTGGCGGAACAAGTGAGATATGTGTAATCTCGCTTGGTGGAGTTGTTACTAGTAAATCGCTAAGAATAGCAGGGGATGAATTAAATGAGGCAATTGTTGATTATATAAAGAAAAAATTTAATGTTGCAATTGGAGAAACAACGGCAGAAGAAATAAAAATGTCAATAGGTTCTGCATATCCATCAATGACAACAGAAGAAATGGACGTAAAAGGAAGAGATTTTTCAACGGGACTACCAAGAACAATAACAGTAACATCAATTCAAATTGAGGAAGCAATGAAAGAAGTAATAATGCAAATCGTAGATGGAATAAAAATGACGTTAGAAAAAACACCTCCAGAGCTTGCTGCAGACATAATGATAAATGGAATAACACTATCTGGTGGCGGAGCTTTGATAAAAAATTTTGATAGATTACTAGCGTTGGAAACAGGAATCCCTGTAAATATTGCAGAGACACCACTTGATTGTGTTGTAAAAGGGGCTGGAAAAGTGCTTGAAGATTTGGATAACTTAAAAGGTGTATTTATAAACGCAAAAAGAAGAAGATAGAAAATTAAATTTGTGTAAGGGAGGATAAATTCTTGCAAAGAGAAAGAGTAAAGATTTTTTTGAAGATTATATTTATAATTGCAATATTTATTTTAATAAATTACACAAACGGAAACAGTAGAAAAGTCACTATATTTGAAAATGTGGTTACAAATTTAATATCATTACCTCAGAGATTTATAGTGAATGCTAAAAATTATACTTCGGAAAATAATGAGTATTTTTCTAATGTAGAAAGGCTACAAAAGGAAAATGAGGAGCTAACACAGGAATTAAAAGAGATAAACGAAAAGCTACTTAATTATGAAAATTTGCAGGCAGAAAATGAATTGCTAAAAAAACATATTAAATTGGCTAATTTATATCCTGATTATTCAATTATTGTAGCAGATATAATAACAGCATCAACAAGCAACTGGGAGTACACGTATACAATAAATAGAGGAAGCAAAGATGGAATAGAACCTAATATGGCAGTAATAGCAGAGAGTGGATTAGTCGGATATATTGAATCTGTAACTTCAAACACAGCAAAGGTCGTATCTATATTAGATGCAGGAAATGCGGTTAGTGCAAGAGTTACAAGAACAAGAGATACTGTAATATCAAAAGGAAGTTTATCACTTGCAGAAAAAAGACAAATGAGAATAACTAATATCCCTATAGGAGTTTCATTAATTGAAGGAGATAAAATAGAAACATCTGGACTTGGAGGAATTTATCCTAAAGGAATTCTAATAGGAAAAGTAAGGAGCTTTGAGCAAAAGAGTAATCCTGTAGAAAATGAAGCGATAATAGAATCGTATGTTGATTTTGATAAATTAGAAACAGTAGCTGTAATTTGTGTTTCACAAGAGTAAAGTTGGAGGGTAAATGAAAAAATTTTTAGTTGGTCTA
This sequence comes from uncultured Clostridia bacterium, assembly GCA_934149405.1. Classification (GTDB taxonomy): domain Bacteria; phylum Bacillota; class Clostridia; order TANB77; family UBA1234; genus UBA1234. Next base: position 125,859 of record CAKPEV010000002.1, read on the forward strand.
ATTATATTTATAGTTATAGTGGTGGCAATGCTTGTGCAAATAAACTTGCTTAGTGTTGTAACTTTCTTTGGAACGGCCGCTAATATTGGAATTGTTCTAACAACTGGAATAGGACTCATGTGCGGAAAAGAAGTTGGCGGAATAATTGGTGGAACGTATGGCTTACTATGTGATATAGTGTTTGGAAAAGCAATAGGAATTTACTTGCTACTATACATGCTTACAGGCTATTTATCTGGCAAAATTGGTAAGGGTTTTTCAAAGGAAAATAAAACAACCATGATAATGATGGTAAGCGTAAGTAGCATTTTATTTAATTTAGCATTTTTGTTAGTAGCGAAAATGGTGTATGACTATGACACATCGTTTTTGTATTCAACTTTTACAATACTTAAAGAAACGATATACAATTTAATTATAGCAGGCATTTTATTTAAACCAATGTTGCTACTAGCTGAAATAATTAATAAATCAAAAAACAGTTATTATTTGTTATAAAAAGAGAGGTGAGAGATGGCGAATAGTCGATTTAATGTATTGATTGTTTTTGTATGTATCGTGGGTTTGGCTTTTATCGTGAAATTATACGATTTGCAAATTGTAAATGGCGAAAGCTATCTTGAACAATCGGAAAAAAGATTAGTAAGAGAAGTTTCCGTCCAAGGTCCAAGAGGAGAAATTTACGATAGATATGGAAAACTTTTAGTTACAAATGAAACGGGATATGACTTATGCATTTATTACACCAAAATAGAAAAGAAAGAATTAAACACTATGCTTTTGAAAGTAGCGAAGATATTAGAAAAGAACGAAGATAAATACTACAATAATTTTCCCGTAGATTTTTCTTCAATGACATTTTTAAAAAGCGAAGCAAGTATAAAAACTTGGAAAAAGAATAACGGCATAAAAGAAAGTGCAACTGTTACAGACGTGATTGAATTCTATAAGAAAAAATATGAAATAGAAACGGATAACATAGAGGAAATATCAAGAATAATACCATTAAGATATGAAATAGCTACAAAAGGTTATACGAGTTATAAAAGCATAATATTAGCAAAGGGAATATCTGTAGCTAGTATGCTTGAAATTGAAGAAAGAAACAACGAGTTTTCAGGAATAAATATATCAAAGTATCCGGTAAGAAAATACTTAACAGAGAGCATAGCATCGCATATCATAGGTTACATAGGAGCAATAAGCAGTAACGAATATAAAACCAAAAAGGATGAAGGTTATTCTCAAAATGATATGATTGGAAAAAGCGGAATTGAAACAACGTTCGAAGCTCTTTTAAGGGGAAAAAACGGAAAGAGTCGTTTGGAGATGGATTCGAAAGGAAGAATAACAAGAACAGAGGAAGTAGAAGAAAGCAAAATGGGCAGTAGCATAGTATTAACGATAGATTTAGACTTGCAGAAAAAAGCAGAAGAAGTATTGGAAAAGTACATAAAGAAAATACAGACAGGTGGTTTTGCAGATAAATGTGAGGATGCACGTTCTGGAGCTCTTGTAGTAATGGACGTAAAGACATCTGAAGTCCTTGCATTAGCAAGTTATCCTGGATACAATCCATCAGAATTTACAGATGGAATAAGCAATAGTGAATACGAAAAATATTTTAGTAATAAAGATAGACCAATGTTCAATAGAGCAATTCAAGGAACGTATTCACCAGGTTCAACATTCAAAATGATAACAGCAATAGCAGCTTTGGAATCTGGTGCTGTTGGACAAAACGAGACGATATATGATAAAGGAAAATATGATAAAGGACACAAACCAGCATGTTGGATATGGAATGATTATAGAGGTTCACATGGCGAGGTGAATGCGGAAAAAGCATTAAAAGTATCTTGTAATTATTTCTTCTATGAAGTTGCATATAGAATGGGAATAGACAAATTGGCTGAATATGTTAAAATGTTTGGATTAGGTTCGAAAACGGGAATAGAGCTACTTGGCGAGGTTTCTGGAACAATAGCATCGAGAGAATATCTAGCTAAGTTATCCGAGAGGGATGGCAAGAGCAGAACATGGATGATAGGCGATACTTTATCGGCAGCAATAGGCCAATCGTATAATAGTTTTACACCTATACAAATGGCATCATACATAGCAACATTAGCAAATGGTGGAATTAAAAACAAAGTTACAATTTTAAAGCAAGTAATAAATTCTGACGGAGAACAAGTTAGCGGAGATGTAGTAAAAACAGTTGTAGAAAATAAAATTGGAAAAACAGACGTTAATACAGGAGATTTAAATATATCAGATCAAACAATAAAAACAGTATTTGAAGGAATGAAATCAGTAACTAGTGATAGAGGCGGAACAGCGTATAGCACATTTGGAACATTCCCTATAGAAGTCGCGGGAAAGACTGGAACAGCAACAGCTAGCAGTGGTTCTGCACATGCATGGTTTGTAGGATTTGCACCATATGATAATCCTCAAATAGCTGTAGTATGCGTAATAGAGCATGGTGGACATGGTGGATATACAGCACCAGTAGTTAAGGAGGTAATGGCAGAATATTTCGGATATAATAATGATAATATAGATGAAGACTTGAAAATAAGAACATTCGACGAAACGATATTAGATTAGAAAGAGTGGAAAGGAAAGATTGTATATGAATACAGATGTTTTATTTGAAACGAAAGGAAAAAAATTAATAATAACTTTAAACAAAGATGCAAGTTATAAAGAAATTAAAGAAAAGTTGGCTGAGATATTAGAGTCATCTGACACATTATTTGATGAAGTTGATGGAAAGATTGTAGTAAAAGGAAAAAGACTTTTAGATGGAGAAGAAATAGAGATAACAAATATGTTGAACGAAAGAACACCACAAGAGATAGAGATAGAAAGACCAAAACAAATGGGACTTGCAACCATAAATAACATATTCACAAAAGATACTACAATAACTCAAACCAAAGTTGTTACTGGAACAATTAGGTCTGGAAAAAGAATTGATTTTGAAGGAAGCTTAGTCGTACTTGGAGATGTAAATAGTGGCGCAGAATTAATTGCAGAAGGAAACATAGTTGTATTAGGAAATTTAAGAGGATTTGCACATGCAGGTGCAAAAGGAAATAGGTCAGCATTTATAGCCGCAAACTCTATAAATCCTACTCAATTAAGAATAGCAGATATAATAATGAAAAATGTTTCAGATAAAAAAGATGTAGGAAATACATATGAAATGGCAAGCATAAAATTAGGAGAAATAGTTATAGAAAAATAAATAATTCCCATGGAGAGGTAAATCGTCCAGATGGGAATTACGTAGGAACCAAATACAAATCTTAACGCCGACAACATATTATAGCTGCACACCTCAGCATTTCTTTCGAAATGCTAAAACATTACGCAACAACATGCAATCTTTGTGCGACTATAAAGAATATCTGTATGACCCATTTTGTCCACTTGGGACAAAACAAATCATTAGAAATGTGCTTTTCACTAGGCTATCCTAAGTTAATAGAATAGCTTAGTCAAAAGTATTGAGATCCTGCGATACTCAGAATAATCTTAGTTCAAATGGATATTATATTAACACACCACATATAAAACCAAACGATGTAGCATGCTTCACACAATATACACTCTTAACTCCGGCAAACAATACTCCAAGTTTTACTTGAAATAAGGTTTATCTTTGCTCGAATATAATTAAACTACATCGATAATAATCTAATTACACTCTTAACTCAACCTGTATTGATCCGCTAATCATATTATATGAAAAATAAAAAATAATATTCAAAAAAATAAAAATTTTTTAAAATGAAATTAATACTTATGAAAAAGGAGAAAAAAGAATGAAAAATAAAAAAGGTTTTTCAATGATAACTTTGATAATAACAATAATAGCTGTAATAATATTGACAACTCTAGCAATAGCAACATCAAGTGATTTGCCAGATAAAGCAAATTATTCAAAATACGTAAATGACATGGAAAATGTTCAAACTGGAGTAGAAAATGCCAAAATAAAGAACGCAAGAAAAGGAACATCAGAAGAAAAATTAACAGTAGGTTTTACGAAAGTATATTTAGAAGACGCACCAACAAACTTCCAAAGTTTTGGAGATGTTTATGAACCTACATATGGTTATCTAATAAGCTTAGAAGAAATAGGATATGACGATGGAGAATACGGAAAAGCATACAAAAACTTCAGTGAAGGGGATACATTAAAATTTGGAGATAAAAATTGTGATGTCTTTGTATTTGATGCAAAATGGGATGTGTTTTACGTTAAAGGCCTTAAATATGATGGAAGCATGAATTATACAATGAATTAATAGAAGCAAAAAGCTGGTAAATTCGATATGAATTACCAGCTTTAAAAAACTACATGTTCTTAAGTTTTTCGATGCAATCTTTGCAAACATTCTTTTCACCGAATGTTATAACGTCTTTACTTTCTCCACAAAAAACACAAGTAGGTTCGTATTTCTTTAGAATAATTTTAGAATCATCTACATATATTTCAAGAGAATCTTTAATATCGATATCTAAAGTTCTTCTTAATTCAATTGGTAAAACAATTCTGCCTAATTCGTCTACTTTTCTTACGATTCCTGTTGATTTCATATTTCATACCCCCAAACTTTAAAATTCTTGATACAATATATCATGAATAAATTAAAAAGTCAAGTATAAAAAGTAATTATTTGACACAAATTGTAAAATAATTACTACATAGCGCAAAAAAACTATATTTATGTTTAAAAAAATATATGGCATAAATGTTGAATAAATAAGCAAAAACAAGAAGTGAGTGTTCTTTTTTGTCGAAAAATGTCTATCTAAAATGTTTGACAAATTGACAAAAAACTAGTTATATTTTGATTAAACAAAATTAAGGATGTGAAGAACATGATAAATTGCTTGTTAATAATTTTGTTTTTAATTCTATCATTTATCATAATGAATCAATACATAACTAAAAAAGAAGCAGATAAATATAAAAAGAAAAACAGAATAAAACAATTATCTTCCAAAGAAAAAAATCTAAAAAACTTCTTGATAAAAATTAATTATTTCAAACACAAAGACAAATTTCTTTCGAAACAAGGTTACCCATTAAATTTAAATATATTTACTTACTACATTTTTAAGCTTGTGTTGGCATTGTTTTTTATGCTGTCAGCAAAGGTTAATTATGATAGTCAGATAGTAACAATTATTTTTTCTATTACAGGATATTTTCTAATAGATTTATACATTTTAATAAACAAAAAAACAAGAGACGCAGAGATTTGCACAGATTTATTAAATGTTGTAAATTCAATTTCACTTCAATTATCAGCACATATCACGCTGAAAGATTCACTGAAAAGACAATTTGAAATATGTAAAAACAAGGATTTTAAAAAAGCAATGCTTGCATTTTCAACTAAATATGAATTATCTGAATTAAGTGTGGAAAAAGCAATACAAGAGCTAAAAGAAAAATTTGCAATCACAGAGATAAATATGTTTTGCAATGCACTTAAAGAATACAACAAAGTAGAAAACATCAAGGAGGTGTTAGATAATTTATCAGAAATGCTGAGAAAAAAGCATATAGAAAAACTAAAACAAACAACAAGAGAAAAAGTATTGTATATAACATGTGGAGTTATAGTGGCATTAGGAAACATAGTATTAATAATATTCTATCCAATGTTTATATCAATAGGACAAGGATTTAACACAATATTTAGATAGAAAGGAAAGAAAAAATGAAAAAGAAAATCAAACTAAATTTAAAATCACAAAGAGGAGCAGAGATACTACAAGTTGTACTAATATCAGGAATATTATTAGTTCTAATAATAACACTTTTCTACCCTCAAATGGAAGGTCTATTTAATGAAGTTATGGGAACAATGACAGATTGGTTTCAAACAACGGGGAGCAAACCTTTTACAATATAAAAACAAATTGATTTGTTAAAAAATATACACGGAGAATTTTAAAATAGCGGAGGACAGTAATGAAAAATAAAATATTGATTCTGATTGGCACTATAACATTAGCGACAATATTGTTTGTAGCATCAACAATTGCACAAAGAAAGTTAATAAAGTATGAACCTAAAATAAAATGCTTGTTTTTAGCAGATGATATAAGTGCGAATGAGCTTGCAAAAGAAGGAAAATTCGTATTAAAGGATATAGATATTTCTTTAGTTGCAAACATAAAGATAGTTCAGGATTTTTCTAAAATAGAAAACTTATATGCGAGAGACAACATGTGTAAAGGTCAGTTGGTAATAGAAAAACAGTTTGATACGAAAGAAAATTTAAAGATATATGAAATTGAGGAAGGAAAAGAAAAAGTATCTTTGAAAATAAAAAGCTCTGAGAATGGAGTTTCATATTCTATAAGGGAAAACTCAAAAGTTAATATATACGTGACATTAAGAAACGATATAGCTGAAAATTTTTTAAATGAAAAAGAAAGATTAGTAATAGGACAAAAAGATGACGGATACACAATAATAAAATTAATAGACAATGTGTCAATTCTAGAAACGTACGATATTGATGGAAATAGAATAAAAGAGAGTGATACAAAAGTGATAGACACGATTATGATAGCTGTCACAGAAAGCGAAGCAAAAGAAATAAATCTCTTAAAAGATATTGGAGTGTTCAATGTGACGGGAATAGGAGAATTTTAATATATGAAAATATATTTTATAGATGAGAAAAAGAAAAACTTATGCATAAAGAAAAGAATAGAAGAAATAACAGAAAAAGAAATTGAATATAAGGAAAATATAAATGGCCGAATTAACAAGTCAGATATAGTGATAACAACTGATTTTAATGATAAGTACGATGAATACAAAAAAGTAAACAACTTGATAATAATAACCAATCGAAAAGATAAGGAAAGTATATTCAAAATGACCGAGTATTTAAACACAATTGATATTATATATGATGATACCAAAAACTATGAATATATAGCAGACAGAATCTCAAGAATACTATAGTAACTAACGGTGTAAAGATTTAATAGAAAGGAAAAACAAAATGCGAAAGATTATAAGTATATTAAGCGTATTAATGCTTTTTGTAATGTCAAGTGTAAATGCGGCAGAGATTAAAGATATAGAAAATCATTGGGCAAAAGAAAGCATAGAAGCAGAAATAAAAAATGGAGTAATAGATGGCTACAAAGATAACACGTTTAAACCAGAAAAAGAAATAACGATTGTAGAATATTTAAAAATGATAATAAAATCAGGCAAATACATATTAGTAAAAGAAGGTACAAGCTTATGGCCAGACTATTATATATCAACGGCTAAAGGAAATGGACTTGTGTTAGAAAATGAGTTTGAAGATTATAATAAAAAAATAACAAGAAATGAAATCGCTAGAATAACAGCAAGATATATTAATGTGAATAACGTAGAAAGAGCTAAAAATATATTTGATGATTTAGATTTAAACTACAAAAGCGACATATTAAGGCTAGTAAAGGTGGGAGTAATAAATGGTTATGCTGATGGCACATATAAAGGAGAGAAAAACGTAACTAGGGCAGAAGCAATTACAATAATAAGGAGGGCAACAGCTGTAAGGAAGAAATTAGTGAGTAATAGAAAATATAATATATATGAATGTATTAAACTTACCAATATAAAGAAGGATGCAAACGTAAACGGCGTTTTTGAAAAAACAAGATATGAAATTAAAAATGGAAAAATAATAATATACGATAACGGAAGGTACTCAAAGCTTCAAGGATATGTGGTAGACAATAAAAACATAGATATTGAGAATGTTATAGAAGTAATAAAAAAGTTAGTCGATGAAAATTCATATACAGAAGTAGCATATATCCCCTTTGAAGGATTGATAAATCAACTAATAATATTTTATGGTGAAAATGAAATGAATGTACATTATAGAAATATGAACTTCTCTTTGACATATTACGAAAATAAGCCATATGAATTACAAAGAATCAGTGATAATCAAATGTTTTCAAAAGAATGTTACATGAAAATAGAATTGTTTAAATTATGGGATGAGTATAATGAATTTGAAAAAGGAAATATCGTTGATGAATATAAAAAGAAAAAATTATATAAAGTACTAGAAGCCGAATTTGGAAGAGATAACGCAGAAAAAATGCTAGATTATATGATAGAAAAGTATAAAGAAAAATTTGAAAATGACAACAAATATAAAGATATATTAGAAATAAAAAACTTTAGAAAGTACACAGTGAATTATTATAAAAAAGCTGGAAATACGCAAAAGTTTTATATTTCAAAGGAATAAAGTAGATTTCACATTTACACTAAAAATTTTAATAAATGTTTAGTGATGTATATAAAAATTGAAATGTAGCTTTCCTAAGCGGCTACATTTCAATTAAAAGAAAGGGGAAAAAAGTGAAGAAAATAGTATCTTTATTGTTAATGATAATCGTTATGTCTTCTATATCTTATGCATATTCAGAAGATTTTAAATATATGTTAGATACATTAGAAATATCAGAAAAAAATACGAGTGGATTACTAATAAACGAAGAAATATATAATGCATATAACCTTTTAGTATATGGTAGCCCATTAAAAATAAAAGAAGGACAAAGGTGGAAAGACGTAAAAAACGGCAGATGGACATATAATGGAGGAGTATTTAAAAATAATATAAAAACCAGAAGAGGAGAGTATTGGATACTTGGCGAAAATGCGGATGGAAAGGAGGTGCATAACGAAATATTTCCGGATGATTACGTGACAGGGACTTCACCATTAGAATGGAATTACATAGAAATAGCTGATGCAGAAGAATCATGGCTTGATAACTCTTCATACCATTCAGAGAAACAAAAAGAATATATGTTAAAACAGAATTTAAGTAGGTATGGAGAAACATATGAAATTAATGCTGAAACGATAGGAATGAAAAAAGCAAGACTTGAGAATTATGCAACATGGAAAACATCAGGGAGCATATATACCAAAAAGATTGGACAAGACAATAGAATATGGGTAGCAACATTTAATATTCCACCAATGGCTGCAAATGCCAAATTAAAGAGTAATTTAAAGTTTGGTAAAGGAAATAATTTTATACTTAGGCCAGATGAAGAAGTTTTGGAAATCCCAATATCCTTTGGGGCAATTATAGAAGAAATGTCTGAGTATGTAACAAAAGAGGACATTAAAAACATAAAATCAGAATTATATATTGACGGAAAAAGAGTAAGTTCAATAAGTGAAAAAGAAGAACTTAGCATTAATCAAAACTATATGTTAAATTTCAAGAAAGAAAATTATTCAAGTAATGGCACAGTAGAAATTGCAGTTAAGTGTAATTCTGTTGCAGAAACATATTTCAATTTAGATACTCCAATGTATTCAAGTTGTGAAGAAGTAATAGTAATACACCTAGATGCAGAAAAACAAAATGTGTTTGTTGAAAGTGTAAATAAACGATTTGAAAGTGGAGATAAGCCTAAAATTGCATCAATAGAAATAAAAAGAGTAACAACAGATTCGAAAGGAAATGAAATATATGTCGATTTACCAAAAGCTTTGAAAACAAATAAGGAGTTTATCCTAGCAGGTCAAGTAATCTATGTGAAAGTTACAACTTTAAATAATACAGAAAGTGTAACGTTAGAATTTGCAGGCGATAAAAGCATAATAACACTAGATGATTTAACTGAGAAATTCGAGTGGACAGAGCCGAAGAGACGAGGAGTAAAGACGAGGTATAAAACGTTACAAGCATTGAAGAAATCTTATAATATGCCAAAGAAGTTATTGGCAGAAGATGATAATGAGAATGGTAGAAGAATATTTACTTGTATATATATAGTGCCGTACGGTACTAAGCAAACTGTTGAATCGTGGGCGAGTTTAAGAGAAAAAAACAGGAATGCATTTACAATAGACGAAAGCAAACTTTTTGACAGAATAGATAAACCATATACTTTAGTTTTGAAAGCAAAATCAAAAATAGGAATAGTAACTAAGGAAAAAGAATTAGATGTCTTTGAAACATGGAATACAGTATATAATAGAGATTTAACAAAGTACGTAAAGTAAGGAAGAACGATGAAAAATATAAAAAAAGATAATGGTAATGTAGTAATAATTGCAATGATTTTTGTTGGAATTTTTATGGTTATGCTATTGTTTGTGTCAGTTGTTTTTATGAGTAATGTAAATAGTATTTTACATAGTGTAAAAACAGATATGTACACAATAAATAAATCAGCCATAATGGCGGTAAATAAAAATAAAGCAAATGTAGATAAGTTTGAGTACGATGAGAGAGAATACAAAAGGTATTTTTCGCAAATGTTAAAAAAGAATTATGATTTAAATGATAATTTTGAAAATAATGATAATCTTATAAGAAAATTGGAAATAAAAGAATATGTTATATTGGAAAAAGAAAGAAAAGATGGTTATACAAATGAGAGATGCGATGATACTACATTACATACAGTTGTAAAAGTGAAAATAAGACCGATAATAATGCATAATGCGTTTGAAAATATTTTCACATACACAATACATGAAGATGTCAATCTAAATATGGTAAAAATAAAGTAAAGGAAATAAAAGTAGTGAAACGTAATAAAGAAAATGGTAATTCAATAATAACTGCACCAATAATTATAACTATAGGAATTGTATTAATTTCAGTGTTAATAGTAACTTCTATAAAAATTCTTGTGCCATACATTTGGTATGAAAAGTTATCGAGTGCATGTTTGAAATATGTTTTTGTAATTGAAGAATACGGATATTTAACCAAAAAAGAAGCATTGAATTTGTTAGATGAGTTAGAAAAACAAGGATTTGAAAAAGAAAAAATCTCGTTAGAATATACTGAAAAGGCAGTTGAGTACGGTGACGAAATATATTTGAAAATAGGATATGATTATGAATTCGAACTGCCGATAACAGGCAAGCAATCAGTACCGATGCAAATAGAGAAATACTCTATTTGCAAAAGGTAAATGTTAATGGTGATACTTTTCGTTATTGATAATTTTAAAAGAACGAAAAATTTGCTCTGCCAAAAACAAGCGTATCAATTGATGTGGAAATGTTAATTTAGAAAACGATAAAACCAAATTACTGTTAGTAACAAAATCTCTTGTAAGTCCTAATGAGCCGCCGATAATAAAATCAATTGTGCTGTAACCATTTAAGGTTATATCTTGAATTTTTTTAGAAAGCTCTTCAGATGAAAGTTGCTTACCTGTTAAATCAAGAGACACAACGAAGTCATTTGGTTTTATTGCTTTTGAAATTTTTTCACATTCTACTTTTTTAATATTTTCAGCTTCTTTTAAAGAGCAAGAATCAGGTATAGGCTCATCTTGAAATTCAATAATTTCAAAATGAGCATATTTAGAAATTCTTTTCTTGTATTCATTTATTAACTCATTAAGAGAAGACTCTCTGACTTTTCCGTAGACAAATAACTTTAATATTCATAAAACACTCCTTATAATGTTATCATATCATCAACTTCATCTCTTTTTGCAACAGAAAGCGAAAAAGGAAGATTGCAAGAAGAAGTTTGTAATTCATTTAATGTGGTTTGATATGCAAGTTCAGGGAAGTTATTTTCCTTACTTAGATGTCCTAAAATTATATTGCTAACGCCATTCTCATATAGTTCTTTTACGGCCTTTCCAGTCATTTCGTTTGAAAGATGGCCGACATCACTTTGAATTCTCTTTTTAAGCATGTAAGGATAAGGTCCACAAAGCAAAGTATCCCTATCATAGTTAGACTCAATAAGAAGTATATCGCTCGCATACATTTTTTTAATTAACTCTTCATCAAGATGACCAATGTCGGTAGCAATTGTAATTTTTTTAGTTCCATTAAAGAAACTAAAGCCACAAGGGTCAGCAGCATCATGAGGAATTGAAAAGGCTAAAACTTTAATATCTCCAATCATAAAGTCTTCTTCTGGAACGAAAAATCTTTTTAGCTCATCAGCAACTTTTAAATTTTGCATAGCATCCCAAGTTTTTTTGGTTGCATAAATTGGAATGCCGAATTTTTTAGAAATCACTTCAATTCCTTTTATATGATCTGAATGCTCGTGAGATATAAGTATTCCATCTATTGAATTTAAAGAACTTCCTAATTCGTCTAATGCTTTAGATATCTTTTGACATGAGACACCAGCATCTACTAACAACCTTGTAGAAGAAGATTCAATATAAGTTGAATTTCCACTACTTCCACTATATAAATTACAAAACTTAATCATATGTATCTCCTTAAAAAAGGTTATTTAAAAGGCTAATGATTTTAACCTCATAAATAACCTGAAAATGCAAATTTGTTAAAAACTATTCATGAATTCTTGTTATATTAGCACCTAAAGACTTGAATTTTTCTTCAATGTTTTCATAACCTCTATCAACATATTCGATGCCAGAAACTTCAGTTGTACCAGTAGCTGCAATGCCCGCTATAATAAGTGCTGCACCAGCTCTTAAATCGCATGCTGAAACAGGACATCCGACTAATTTTTCAACTCCCTCAAAAACAGCAGTTTTGCCATTAACAGTTATCTTTGCACCAAGCTTATTTAATTCTTCAGTGTATTGAAATCTAGATTCCCAAATACCTTCATGAATATAGCTTGTACCTTCTGCAAGAGAAAGTAAAACACCAGCTTGTGGTTGCATATCTGTTGGAAAACCTGGATAAGGCATAGTCTTAATGGATGTTTTAGTAGGTCTCTTGATATAATGAACTCTTATTTCATCACCATCATCATTCTCTTCAACACCAATACCAATTTCTATAAGCTTTGCTGAAATAGAATCAAGGTGCTTTGTTATACAGTTTGTAATAGTAACATCACCTTTTGAAGCGGCTGCAGCCATCATAAATGTTCCTGCTTCGATTTGGTCGGGAACTATAGAATAAGAAGTTCCACCTTTTAATTCTGAAACACCAGTAATTTTTATAACGTCTGTACCAGCTCCACGAATGTTTGCACCCATAGTATTTAAAAAGTTAGCAACATCAACAACGTGAGGTTCTTTAGCGGCATTTTCAATTACAGTAGTTCCTTCAACTAAAACTGCTGCAAGCATTGCATTGATTGTAGCACCAACACTTACAATATCAAAATATATATCATTACCTTTTAATTCATCAGCGACAACATGAATATTAACACCTTCGCAATCAACCTTTGCTCCTAAAAGTTCAAAAGCCTTAATATGTTGATCGATTGGTCTAGCCCCAATGTTACAACCGCCAGAAGAACCAACATCACACTTTTTAAATCTGCTAAGAAGAGAGCCGATAAAATAATAAGATGCTCTACATTTTTTTGTCATATCATAAGGAATATCAGTCTTATTGATATTTGAACAATCAATCTCAATTTCGTTTTTAGAGATACGGTCAATTTTTGCTCCAATACTTTCTAATATTTCCAAACACAAATTTACATCACTTATATTTGGCAGATTGTCAATTTTGCACTTGCCATTTATCAAAATAGTAGCCGGTAAAATAGCAACAGCAGCATTCTTAGCACCATTTACAGATACTGTTCCATGAAGCGGTGTACCGCCTTTAATTAGTAATTTATCCATATATAAACCTCGTTTCTAAAAATATATTAAAACCAAGTACTTTATTTTAAAAATCGTAAATTAAATAATTGTATAAAGTCAATAAAAGGGAGACAATATAACCTAAAATATATACTCCCGTAAAAACTATATCATATATGGAGAGATAAGACAAGAATTCATTTGCAAAAAATATAGCATAGCATCGAGTAAAATCTTTTTTTAACGACATATTTATGCCAATTATTTGCGTAGCAGATTAAAAAACTTAAATTCAATCCTCTTATCATTAATCATAATTGAATAAGAATCACTAGAAGGAGAATGATTATAAGCAGTATATGAACTACTAGGAAACATTAAGCACCACCAAAATAATATAACAATAAACAAAAAAATTTTTTTCATATTACTAAACCCTTTCAAAACTTCTTAATGTTAAAAGTATGATTAACAAATAAAAAAAATATATACCAAAAAATGGTAAAATAAATTGACACAATTGGCAATATATGGTAATATGATTTCAGACAAAAATAAAGGAGGAAGAATAATGCAAAAAATGATTAAAGCTTGTAATTTTTATGTAAGTGAATGGCATTTGTTTGCAGCATTATTACCATACATAAGAGAAGAACTAAAATGTAGGAATAAAATAATGGTAATATCGCAAGATAAACTTGAAAAAGGGATGAAACAGTTAGTAAAAAAATTAAATATTCGATTTGAAAATGAGAAAGGCCTAGATGATATAAAATGGCTTAGTGATGAATTTGTTTTGGAAATGTCAGAAGAAACAAATCCTGTAACAATAGTCGTTCAAGGCACTCTTGAATTTGTAAAAGAAATAAATCAATATATAGAAGATAAAATAGCACCATTGTATGATGATTTAAAAATAATAAATTGTTATGAAGTCTATAACACAAACACGATGCTTTATAACATATTAGATGAACATGACTATGTATTTAACACAGCAGGTTTTAATGATAAAACAGATATTTTTCCGGGATACATAGACAAAAAGAAAGCTTTGAAAGAAGCAATAAAACAATAATAAAGCCAATCGATATTAATCTAAATGAAGACATGACCTATGCAATAAAAACTAGGAATAAAGCAATATATGTAGTCATGTCTTCAACCCCCTCTTTATATAAAAATAGGGCAATAGTTAATATTAAAATATTATCAAAATCTGCCGGAAGGTTCATTTTAAGTCGCCTCCCGGCTTATTCATTTCAGAAATAATAGAAGACATTTTTAAAAACTTAATGTATTGATCAACTTTTTCCTTTTTGGAATCTCTAAGAAAAGGTTTTAAAGAATAAAGCAAATCAGCACTTGGATTGTTATTATTTGAATTCATAGCCTTCATAATCTTAGCGATTTTCATCATCGTTTCCATATCGGGCATTCCGCCATCGTTGCTACTAAAAGAACCACTTGGAGTAGAAACTGTATTTTCTGAATATGTAGAAGAATTATCACAAGAGTTTTGAGCAGAATTGTTGTTGCCACAATTAGAACCATTATTTGATAGATTTTTCATAAGCTCGCTTCCGTTAATTCCTTTAGAATTTAGCATCTCAAAAAGAGCAGATAAATCTGGCATATCACTCATGAACAATCCCCCCTAAAGATAAAACTTAGTTATTTTGCTTTCTTTTTTCCATATTGATAAATTCCACAAGTTTAGAAAAATCATCCTCGCTAAGCATAAGTTTGGCTTTTTCTAAACTCTTTGCAAGCTCATCATCATTCATTTTGCTAAGACTGTTTGAAAATAATTTATAAAGCATTTCATTATTCATAAAGAACACCTCCTAACAAACTATATGCAAAGCATACGATATAATATGATAGAAAATAAAAAATGTGTGAAGAAAGTGATTTTATAATTATTCACAAAGTAAATTTTAAATACAATAATTTTTGGTGTAGAATATTTTTAGAAGTTAGTGTTTTTTAAAAATTTTTTGTTTTCTTTTTCTAATTGTTTTAAACTTTTTTTCGGGGTTGGCAATTTTTCTGGCAGTGTTCCACCATTCTTGGCAATTACATCTCTTATATTTTTACCAACTTCAAAATGAGCATTGGTAGCATCTCTTTCAGTTTGAATATTATCCTTTTTTAATTTTTGTTCTGTTTGAGATACTCTAAATAAATTAGCTATAAGTTCATCACTACCCATATTATCTAAAATATCTTCTCGATACCTTAAGCCTTTTCTTTTTGCAATATCATCTGCGGTTTCTCCGTTGTATAAACCTTTATAACCAGCATTGTGAAATTTATCAAAATTTTTTACACCCGAATTTTTAGCAGTTTGATTTAATGAATAATTGCCTTTTCTAGTTAAATCTCTTTGATAAAATCTTTTTTCATCTTCTGTAAGTGTATTATATTCTATTTCGTTAAGTTCTTGTTTTCTAGTTTGTACGGCGAAATATGTTTGTGCCATGGCAATAACTTTTTTGCGTGAGTCTCCATTTTGAGCAATAAGGTAACAAGCGTAACGAGAAAGTTTATAGTCGTTAATCATAACTTCAGCATTATTAGCACGCCTAGACAACTTGCCAATGTTGGCAAAATGTACAGAAACATTGATGTCACTGTTTTCACAAGCTTTTTTTGCTCTTTCAATGGCTTGTTCAAATCTACGCCATTGTTTGTATTCTAGCACTAATTGCAGTTCTCTCGCATACCAGTACTCATTGTTAAATTCATCAATGTGCTTTATATCTTCAAATGTTTTAGTGTAATCAATAATTTTATTCAACTTAACCACATCCTTTGCACATATTATAGAACTAATGTTCTTATTTGTCAATATTGTTTATAAAATTTATCAAAGCGCAACTATGGATTTTCAAATTGTCAGATAAAACATTATAAATGTTTGCTATAAGGATATTAAATGCCAAAGAGTACACATGAAAATAGCTAGACTTTTAGCTAAAAAGATGATAAAATGTAAACTTGAAAAACATGAGAGGAGGTAAATATGGCTGTTTTTTGTGGAAACGATATAATAAAAATATCAAGAGTAAAAGATACAATAGAAAAATTGGGTGAGACATTCACTAAAAGAGTGTATACGGAGCAAGAAATTAACTACTGTGAGTCGCGTCGAATGTGCAAATATCAAAGTTATGCAGCAAGATTTGCTGCAAAAGAAGCTGTGTACAAAGCCATATCTCCGGAAACATCAGAGGATATAACATGGCAAGACATAGAAATTAAAAGAATGGAAAATGGAAAACCAATAATAAAGTTAAACGGCAAAATAAAAGATTATGCAAACAAAATAGGCATATCAGATAAAAGAATAGATGTAAGCCTATCGCATGATGATGATTATGCCATTGCAACAGTGGTAATTGAAAAATAGAAATGTCAGTGCAAATTAGTTTATAAAAAACAAAATGCACTGTACCAGAAGGTAGCTTAAGTATGCTATAAAAATGAATATAACTAAAAAAGAAAGAAGGAATATAAATGAAAATTTTAATAGGAGGAGCATGGCCATACGCAAACTATAAATTGCACTTAGGTCATATAGCTGGACTAGTTGGTGGAGACGTATTAGCAAGGTATCATAGAGCAAAGGGAGATGATGTGATATATGTTTCAGGTTCGGATTGTCATGGAACACCAATAATAGAGAGAGCTAAAAAAGAAGGAATAACACCAAAAGATGTGTGTGAAAAATATCATGCAAACTTTGTAAAAGCATTTAATGGGTTAAACTTTTCTTACGATTTATATACATTAACAGATACTCCATACCATCATGAAAAAGTAAAAGAAATAATTAAAAAGATATATGATAATGGCATGATATATGAAAAAGTAGAGCCACAAGCATATTGTGAAAAATGTGGAAAATTCATGGCAGATAGAGAACTTCAATTTGTATGCCCAGTATGCGGAAACTTAGCAAAAGGAGATTCATGTGACTGTGGATATGTACCAACAGAAAAAGACTTATTAAATGCAACATGTAGAGAGTGTGGCGAAAAAGTAGTACAAAGAGACAACAAGAATTTATACATAGCACTTTCAAAAATGCAACCAGAAATAGAAGAATACGTAAAAGAGAACAAAGACAAATGGAGATTAAATGCACAAAACGAAACATTAAAATATCTAAGAGAAGGTCTTAGAGATAGAGCAATCACAAGAGATTTAACATGGGGAATCGATGTGCCAGTTGAGGGATATGAAAACAAAAAATTATATGTGTGGATAGAAGCTGTGCTTGGATATGTAACAGCATGCATGAAAATATGTGAAGAGAGAGGCTTAAACTGGGAAGATTACTGGAAAAAAGGTGATAAAATATACATGGTACACGGAAAAGATAATATCGTGTTCCATAGCATAATATTCCCAGGTTTACTACTTGCAATAAACGAAGGATACAAATTGCCAGATATAATGGTTTCATCAGAATACTTAAATTTCAACAACGAAAAAGCATCAAAGAGCAAAGGAAACGCGATATCAGCAGAAGAAGCATTTGAAAAATACAATTCAGACACAATAAGATTCCACTTGATAAATAATGGACCAGAAAGAAAAGATACAAACTTCAGTGTAATGGATTATGTGACAACACATAACAACGAAATAACTAACAAATATGGAAACTTTGTTAATAGAACATTAAAATTCAAAGGCATTTCTGAAATACCAGAAGGAAAAATGGATGAAGAAATGCAAAAATTTATAGATGATGCATATGTGGAAATAGGAGCAGCAATTGAAAAGCTAGAATTTAAAGATGCAACAGAAAAAGCAATAAGACTAATAGAAGAAGCAAACAAGTATTATGATGAGAGAAAACCATGGATACAATTCAAAGAAGACATAAACGCATTCAATGATACAATTTATACATGTGCTAATCTAATAGCAAATATATCAAACATAATGGAACCATTTATGCCTGCATCATCAGAAAAAATAAGAAAGATATTAAACATAGAAAAGGCAACATGGAATAGCATAAAAGTAGAACCACACATAAAATTAGATGATGTAGAAATCTTATTTACAAAATTTGATGAAAAAGAAATTGCAAAAGAATTAGAGGCAGAAGCAAAAGAAAGAGCAAAGAAAGAAAAAGAACTAGCTAAAGAAGAAGAGAAAAAGAAAAAAGAAAATGAAAAGAAAGAAGAAATAACAATTGATTACTTAGACAAAATAAGTCTAAAGGTTGCAAAAATATTAGAAGCTGAAAGAGTTGAAGGATCTGAAAAATTGTTAAAATTACAAGTTTCATTAGGAGACGAAAAGAGACAAGTTGTAGCAGGACTACAAAAATACTATAAGCCAGAAGAGCTAATAGGCAAAAAAGTTGTAATGGTTGCAAACTTGAAAAAAGCAAAATTAAAAGGAATTGAATCAGAAGGAATGCTCCTTGCAGCTGGAGATGGCGAAACAGTAAAAGTACTAATTGTAGATGACTTGGTAAAA
Organism: uncultured Clostridia bacterium; assembly: GCA_934149405.1. Taxonomy (GTDB): domain Bacteria; phylum Bacillota; class Clostridia; order TANB77; family UBA1234; genus UBA1234. Next base: position 144,960 of record CAKPEV010000002.1, read on the forward strand.
GAAGGAGAAGATATACATTAAACCACTTGACAAAATTGAATGAAAAGTGTAAATTATAGTCACAATATCTTTAGCAAGATAATCGCAATAAAACCCCTACGAATCTGCATATTCGTAGGGGTCTTCACTATTTATGTGAGACCAGACTATTTTTAAAATATAAAAAAGGTAGGTACGAAAATGAATTTAATAGATGCGCATGCACATTTAATGGATGAAAAGTTTGAGGGAGAAGTAGAAAAAATTATAAATAATGCACAAGAGGCTGGTGTTACCAAAATTATAAACATAGGTTATAACAAAGAGACATCACAAAAAGCGATAGAGTTAGCAGAAAAATATGATTTTATTTACGCCACAATTGGACTTCATCCAGAAGAATTAGAAACAGAGCAAGACGTAACTTTCATAAAGGAAACGTCCCAAAATAAAAAAGTTGTAGCAATAGGAGAAGTAGGATTAGATTATCATTATGAAGGTTTTGATAAAACTTTGCAAAAAGAAATTTTTGTAAATCAAATAAAACTTGCAAACGAATTAAAATTGCCAGTAGTAATACATTCTAGGGATGCAGACATGGACATGTTAGAAATATTAAAAAACAATAAAATAGAAAACGGATTTGTAATGCACTGTTTTTCATCAAGTGTTGAGGTATTAAAAGAACTACTAAAATTAGATGCATACATATCACTTGCGGGACCAGTAACATTTAAAAATGCACGCTCTTTAATAGATGTTGCAAAATTAATTCCAATAGAAAAAATTATGGTAGAAACAGATTGTCCATACATGACCCCAGAACCGTACAGAGGCAAGCGAAATGAGCCAGCATTAGTAGTAAATACAGCCAAAAAGATTTCAGAAATAAGAGAAATGAATTTTGAAGAATTCGCTCAAATAACAGTTGAAAACACAAAAAGATTCTATAAAATTAAATAACAAAAATCACTTTCTTGAAATATGATTAATGAAATTTGAAAAAGATAAAACTTTTAGATTTAGTTAATCATTGCAAGAGAGTGATTTTTTATATCTAGAAAAAGCAGGATTATAAAATCTGATTTATAATTTCAAAAACATTTTCGGTAGGTATATAAAATTTTTGTACTAAACTTTAAAAAAGAGATTAATATTTTGAAACAACTAAAATAATCCAAAGTCTGGCGGCTATAAAACCAGCGTTGAATGTTACTGTGAATAGTTTTCAAGTAAAACAATCTAAAGGCCTAATGGCTATAAAATTGTAAACAAAAAATAATTGAAATTTCTGTGACATATTCCCTTTTTCTTGCTTTTAAAAATTACACGTAGTAAAATAAAAAGGAGTTAAACTATATAAAAATCAAATAGAAAGGAGAAATAATTTAGCGGAATAAAATGCTAGATTATGAGTGAAAAAATTGAAGAAAATTATCGCATGCATGTGTATATTTTTATGCATGTTTAGTTTTACATATGCAGTAGAAAATACAGAAAATATAGAAGCAAGACCAGTAGAAATACTAGATAGTTCGGGTGAGGATATAGAGAACATAGACAAAATAACAGCAGACACATTTGTGTTTAAAACGCTAAAAGGAGAAATAATAGAAGCAGGTGAACCGTACGATACAGATGACGGAATGAAAGAAAGATGCCAAGATGTAAAAGTGTATATAAATGATAAAGGGCATAGAGCCACATCATTGATTACATATAAGATGACATTTTATGCAGACACAATAAATTATGCAAAACCGTTTAAAGTGGGAGACAAAGTATATATCTACACAACTTTTCGAGATGACAAAATAATCGCAACAGAAATAGCATACAGAGATAACAGCGGTTATATAATAGCAATAGTTGTTACATTTGTTTTAGCTGTTGTGTTAATCGGTGGAACTAAAGGAATAAAATCATTAATAAGTTTGATTGTCACGATAATAGGAATATTTTATGTCTTAGTTCCAGGCATAATGAATGGTAAGAACCCACTAATGATAACAGTGCTTATATCGATGGCGTCAATAATAGTAACATTCTTGATAATAGCGGGATTTAACAGAAAATCCTATGTAGCCATGCTTGGAACAATAGGCGGAGTAGTTGTATCAGGAGTATTTGCGTTAATATTTGGAAACTTAATGAATATGACAGGAATGTGCGAGGAAACAGGACTTCTTGCAGGATTATCAGATGCTGCAAAAACATTTGATTTTAGAGGAATATTATTTTCGGGAATAATAATAGGTGCATTAGGAGCCTGTATGGATGTTGGAATGTCAATAGCATCAGCACTTCAAGAATTAAAATCTGAAAAACCGGAAATAACAATAAAAGGTCTTATAAAATCTGGAATGAACATAGGAAAAGACATGATAGGAACGATGACAAATACGTTAATCCTTGCGTACACAGGCGGTGCGTTGGTAACAATTCTAATATTTGCAGTTGGAAATTTAGATATATACGAAGTCTTAAATAAGGAAATAATAACAGAAGAAATTTTAAGAGCAATAGCAGGAAGCATAGGATTGATATGCACAATTCCACTTACAACACTAGCGAGTGGAGTGCTTATAGGTAATGAAAGAAAAAAATCAAAATAAAGGAGAATATGTATGGAAAATAAATCAAAAAGTTCAATAGGCTACACAATATTATGGATGATTATAACTGCAGCGGTTGTATATATAGTAATGTCATACTCATATGCAAAGGAAGCATTAGAAAACGACGAATATTACAGCACATTATACGATTTAAAATCATCAACAGCAGAATTTGCAAAGTTAAAAAAAGTAATGGGAGTTATAGAAAGAGACTACTTAAAAGAATATGATATGCAAAAACTAGAAGAAGGTGCGATAAAGGGAATGCTAGAAGCACTTGGAGATCCATACACATCATACTTTGATAAAAGCGAAACAGAATCATTTTTGATGGAAACAGAAGGGGATTATGAAGGCGTTGGAATGTATATATCAATTGATACCAAAAAAGACACAGTAATAGTACTAAGCCCAATAAAAGGTTCTCCGGCAGAAGAAGCAGGTGTAAAACCGGGTGATTATATCACGGAAATAAATGGCGTAAGCGTTGTTGGAGTTTCATTAGAGGAAGTGGCATCAAGACTAAAAGGAATAACAGGTAGTACAGTAGATGTAAAGTTCGTAAGATACAATGCATCTGGTGACGAAGAAATAATAGAAAAGAAATTACCAAGAAGAAAAGTAGAATTAACATCATTTGAATATAAAATGCTAGATGGAAATATTGGATATATTTCATTTAGCTCATTCGACGAAAATGTAACAGAAAAATTTGACGAAGCAACAAAAGAATTATTTAAAAAGAAAAAGGCAAAAGGACTTATACTAGACTTAAGAAACAATCCGGGTGGACTATTATCAGTAGCAGCAGATGTCGCAGATAAATTGTTGCCAACAGGAAGAATAGTATATACCGTGGATAAAAACGGAAACGAAGAAACATTGTATTCTGATTCAAACTTCATCGACGTGCCAATAGTAGTAATAGTAAATGAAAACTCAGCAAGTGCATCAGAAATATTGGCAGCAGCACTAAAAGACTATGGATGGCAAGTAGTTGGAACAACAACATACGGAAAAGGATTAGTACAAGAATTCAAGAGCTTGAGAGATGGAACGTACGTAAAAGTAACGATAAGCGAATACTTCTCACCAAACGGAAATAGCATAAATGAAAAAGGTGTAGAACCAACAATAAAAGTAGAACAAAACGAAGAAACAGAAGAAGATGAACAACTAAATAAAGCAATAGAAGAAATGAAAAAATTGATAAAATAAAAAATACAAAAACTTATGCAATTGTTTTGACAATCATAATTCACTATGATAAACTAAAAGCAGTTGTTATACATTGAGCGAAATTCAAAAGATAAAACAACAAAAAGTACTAAAGAAAGTAGGAGGAAAGAAAGATGGAAAGAGGAAAAGTAAAATGGTTTAATGCTGAGAAAGGATTTGGATTCATCGAAAGAGAATCAGGAACAGATGTATTTGTACATTATTCAGCAATCACAATGGATGGCTATAAGACATTAGAAGAAGGAGCAGAAGTTCAATTCGATATAGTAGATGGTATGAAAGGTGCACAAGCAGCTAACGTAACACCAGTTGCAACTGTTTAATAATATAGATTAGTCCAAAACAAGCTCACTAGCAAAAAGTTAGTGAGCTTTTGTTTGACTAAAAATAACATAAGCAGGTTGTGAATAATCATTTACTCAGACAATAATTGAGTCATATATACAGGCAAATAGGTTATTCCATCTTTTATTTCAAAATCATTTGTGTGAATTATATATGGCATATCTAAAAAGCTTGCGTATTTTTTAATGAATTTCTTTAAAGAAATTGTTGTATAATTTTTGCCAGATTTTACTTCTATCGGAGAAATATTGTGTCTATTTGTTATTTTGCTTTTTTGAATTAAAAAATCTATTTCCATTCTATCTTCTGAATTATTTCTGGAAGAGTTTGAATAAAAATATAAATTGTTGTTTGATGCAACTAAAAGTTGTGCAACTATATTTTCCATAAACATACCCTCATTAAACTCTAATTTGTCAAACAATATCTTTTTATAAATTTCTTCACTCATTATCCCTTTTGCATCAAAGGTATGTGATATTAATAGCCCAGTATCACCCATGTAACATTTCATTGATGTTAATTTGGTATTCATTTTTAAACCTATGGTTGGTTCAGTTGTATTAAAAGCATTATTTACAATCATGCTATCATTAAGCCATAAAATTGCATCGTCATAGTCTCTGAATTTAGCACCTTCTTCGACAGAAGATAGCTTAAATTTCTTTTCATGTTTTTGTAATTGAGAAGGTATTTGGTCAAATACATTCCTAATTTTTATAGAATAGTTTCCAGCATTCTTAGCGATGTCTTCTTTATATAAGTCTAAGATTAATCTTTTTTGTTTGTCTACTTTGTTAAAGTCTTTTGTTTCAATAAAAGTATTCACCGCTTGTGGCATTCCACCAACTAACATATATTGTCTAAAAATATTCATTGCCTTTCGATGCAACAACTGGCCAAGTGGTTTCTTGCTTTCAAACATTTTTCTGATGGCTGGCATAAGTGTTGTATCACCAATGGCCCATAAAAATTCTTCGAAGTCGAAAGGATACATTTTAATGTGTTCTTCTTCGGATGGAATTAAAATATCTTTTATATTCTCCTTTATAGAAATCAAAGAACCTGTTTCTATATAATCGTATCTGCCATCTGCAACTAAATGCTTTATTGCAGACCTTGCTCTTGGAAATAGTTGAACCTCATCTAAAATAATTAGACTTTCACGAGAATATAATTCAATAGAAAAATATGCAGAGAGTAACATGAAAAATGTATCTAAATCATCTAAATACTGTTCAAACAAATCTTTTACATTATTATTTACCTTACTAAAATCAATTATGATATATGATTTATAGTTTTCTTTAGCGAATTCTTCGGCAATATAACTTTTGCCAACACGTCTTGCACCCTCAATCAGGAGGGCTGTTTTCCCTTGACTTTCATTTTTCCATTCAAGCAACTTATTATATAATTTTCTTCTCATATATAGCACCTCCGTGTTATGTTTTATCTATATTTTACACCTTTTCAAGATTTTTGACAATCATATTTTACACCTTTTCAAGATTTTTTATGCACATATTTTACACCTTTTCAGGATTTTTACGTTTTTGCTTGTACTATGTCAAGAAAGTAGAGCAAAGACATAATTCGCCTTTGATTGAAATAAAAGTCTAAATGTGTTATTATAATCGTTGAAAAAATCATGTATAAGGAAGAGGAATAATAATGGACAAATTAAAAAAATTCATGTCTCATGTTGACATGGTGAAAATATCATGTGTGGAAACAACAGAGCTAGTAGAAGAGGCAAGAAAAATACATCAAACTAACCCTACGCCAACAGCTGCACTTGGAAGAACACTAACAATGGCAGTACTTATGGGAACAATGATGAAAAATGAAACAGACAAATTAACAATACAAATACTAGGCGATGGTCCTGCAGGACAAATATTAGCAGTATGCAACAAAAACGGAGAAGTAAAAGGTTGCATAGCTAACCCAATGGCAGAAGCACCACTAAAGCCGAATGGAAAATTAAATGTAAGTGCAATAATCGGAAAAGGACAATTGAATGTAATAAAAGATATAGGATTAAAAGAGCCATATGTAGGAAATGTTCCACTACAAACGGGCGAAATAGCAGAAGACTTCGCATATTACTATGCAATGTCAGAACAAACGGCATCAGCAGTTGCTCTAGGGGTACTTGTTGAAAAGGATGGAAGTGTAAAAAAGGCTGGAGGATACGTATTGCAAATAATGCCAGACACACCAGATGAAATAATAAGTCTGATAGAACAACGCTTAAAAGAATCAAAATCAATAACACAAATGCTAGAAGAAGGTATGACATTAGAAGAAATAGCAAAATACATATCTGATGATTTAGCAACATATGAAGTCGAAGAATTACATCCAAAATATAAATGTGATTGCTCAAGAGAAAGAATGGAAAAAGCATTAATAAGTATAGGAAAAAAAGACATAATGGAATTAGCAGAAGATGAAGAAACAGAATTAACATGTCAATTCTGCAATAAAAAATACAAATTCAGCAAAGAAGAAATATTAAACTTGATTAAATAAAAAGACAAATTACCACTCAGCCTTACGCACAAGGCTGAATGGTAGTTGCTTAAAAATTCTTTTTGAATTATTTTAAAATTTGCTTGACTAAGTATGGCAAAGATGTTACAATTTATTTTGCTGAGAGAAAAAAGATTTCTCTTGAACCTCTTAAGAAAAAAGTCAAAAAAAATAAATTTTTTTATTGACAAAATACTTACTATAAAGTATACTTAAGAAGTCGCAAGGCAATATAGAAGTGGGCGCTTAGCTCAGCTGGGAGAGCATCTGCCTTACAAGCAGGGGGTCATAGGTTCGAGCCCTATAGTGCCCACCACTTTCTTTAAAATCATGCATAAACGCGTGATAAAATACAATGGCCTGATAGCTCAGTTGGTTAGAGCGCTAGCCTGTCACGCTAGAGGTCGAGGGTTCGAGCCCCTTTCAGGTCGCCATTATTTTATTAATGGTTATTTTTTTTATTCGAATAAATGCCTACTTAGCTCAGTTGGTAGAGCAAGGGACTGAAAATCCCTGTGTCCGTGGTTCGATTCCGCGAGTAGGCACCAGATAATAGTAGCGAGAGCTACTATTTTTTTGTCTACTCGCAGAAACTGTGCGAGAGCGTAGCGAGGAGTCGGAAATAAGCATAGATGGCCTGAAGCATAGCAAGGGGGATCTACACGAAATAGTCGGCTCTTTGTCAATGGTTGGGGTGGAGTAACCTGAAAATTGCTCTGCATCAGTTTTTTTGCACTTTCCAAATTAAACATAAAAAATAATGTTTCTTTGCTCAAATTCTTATGTTGTATATGAAAAAATAATGATGTATAATAAATTTGATTTTAAAAGCGGATTATACAAAGGAGGAAATTTCATGGAGAATAAAACAAAGGCAAAAATAGTAATGGGTGTTGGAATAGTTGCTATAATATCAGTTATAGTAGTACTAATAGTTGCAATAGTAAATCCTTGCAAGGTTAATGAAGTTAAGGAAAATTATACATTTTACAATACAGGAAATGTTGCGGAAGAAGGAATGGAACCAATAAATAAAGAAATGAATTTGGGCGACTTATTGCAAAACGTAAAAAGTGGCGAAGTAGCAGAACTAAAGCCTGTGAAAAATGAGACCGCAGATGAACTTTTAGATTTGAAAGAATATAAAGGACTAGAAAAGAGAGTTGCTATATATGAAAGTGATACGGAATACACAGAAATTTGGCTATTTAAAATTTCAAGCGAGCCTCAAGCATTAGACATATTCAGAATGTTCAATGATCGTATAGAAGATTTAAGAAAAATATATGCTACAAAGACCGCAATAAGCCTAATTGTAAACAATGAAAAAAACATTTCAATGAAACAACAAAATGGAATAGTAATAATAATAGTATCTAATGATGCTGAAAACGTTGAAAAAGCAATTGATGAAAAATTTAAAAGCAAATATGAGTAAAAAGAGTAGAAATCTAAAATACTAAAATGTACTAGATTAATTGAAAATAATAATGGAGGAATCAATATGATGAAGTGTATTTTAACAATTGTTATTGCCTCAATAATTGCGCTAAATGGTATTGAAATGTATGATGAGACAGATGTTGTTACAAACATAGAAAATGAAATATCAAACATAAAAGAAAATGTAGAAGTTGTTCAAAGAACAAATGAAATAAAGCATATTACAGGTGAAAATTTTGAAAAAGAAGTATTGAACAGCGATAGAATAGTAATTGTAGATTTTTGGGCAACATGGTGCGGTCCATGTAATAGATTAACACCAGTTTTAGAAAAAATTGCATCTGAGAATAGTGATATAAAAATAGCAAAAGCAGATATAGATAATGAAAATGTAAAAGAATTGAAAGAAAGGTATGAAGTAAAAGGGTACCCAACAATGATAATATTCAAAAACGGTGAAGAAGTAAAAAGAATATTAGGCTATAGAGAAGAAAGCGAAATTTTAAAAGAAATACGATAAAACAACTAAAGAGTGGAGAAAAGCTAAAAAAGCTTCTCTCCACTTTTTCTTACGCATATAAGTGAAAAAGGCGAAAAGAAAAATAAAAAAAGCAAATATTACAGAAATGTTACAAGAATATTAAAAAGCTTGTAACATTTTTTTAACTCAAATTTAACAAAAGAAAAAAATAGAAAAAAAGCAAACATAAATAATGTACTTCCGTAAACGAAATAAAAAAACAAAATTAATAAAAGTGTTAAAACGCATGCGTTACAGGACTAGACACAAAATAATTAAATATTATAATAAAAGCAAACACGATGGTTAAAAATTAGGAGGGGTAGTACGTATGAAAAAAATATTAAAAAAGACGTTAACGATGATGCTTATATTAACTCTTGGAATGGTCAAATCGTCATTAGCAACAGGGACAAAAGATATGATTCCACCAGAAGGTAATATCACGATTACAAACTCAACAATAACAGAGGGAATAAACTATGTGGATAATCTAGATGTAACTTTAAAGATATCAGCAACAGATAATGTAACAACGTCTGCAAACTTGAAAATGTATATAACAACTACTCCTAACGCAAATCAAATTGAAATTTTGGATGAAGACTGGGAGACATATTCAACTAGCAAAAAAATTACATTGCCGGAAACAAAAGAAAATATTAAAATATATGCGTTTTTCAAAGATGAAGCAGGAAATGTATCAGAAATATTTACTGGTGAAAATGTAAAATATAATTTGATTTATGATGCAAACGGCGGAAAGAATGCTCCTGCTAGCCAAGAATCATATTTCGGAATGTCGATAAAAGTAACAGAAGAAAGACCGACGTATGATGGTAAGTATTTCTTGGGCTGGAGTACAAATAAAAATTCAACAGTAGCAAGTTATATGCAAAACTCTACAATAACAGCAGAAAGCTTTAAAGGAGCAAACAAAGATATAACATTATACGCAGTATGGACAAACGATGTAACTAAATTACCTAATCTTGCAGATATGGTCGAAGTAGGTGACTATGTAAATTATCCAGTGTCATACAAGATAGATGAGTTAGTATCAGATACGAATGGAGCATATAAAACAGGTTGGAGAGTATATAGTAAGGATGTTGATCTAGACGGAAACTACTCTAAAGGAACTGTAAATCTAATAAGTGCTGGAATTCCAATGATGTACAACCATACATCCGCACTAAGTTCATCGGTTGTAACAAATTTAGGTAAATCATTTTTGAAAACAGAATTTAGTAATACCATTGCGATGAAAGACGATACTTATATACAAAAAGGTTTTATAGCAAATGGAGAATTAATAGACATCTTCACAAATAAATATACAAAGTTTGATTCGTCAAATAATCCAGTAGTTAGAGCATTAAATCTTTATGACGTAGCAAATGTTGCAGGATTAGAGATAACGGAAACCAAACCAGACACAGGAAAGATTACACCAAAGCCAACTTCTGATGAAACACACCCAATAAAACCAACACCCAATGTATCAAAAATGAGTTTAGAAAATAATACAGGAATCAGTGTAAATGCGATTAAAACACCAACAAAAGGAGGAACGGATGGGACAATAATAGATAAAGAATTAGTAGATTTTTCTGGAGTTCCAATATTGTCATTTGAAGGTGATACAAAACTAATAGGTGAGCAATATAAAGGAATATACAATATAGGAATAAGATATTTCTTGGCATCAAGAGCAGCCAAAACACTAGTATGGGGAGTAGGCGATGATGGTGTTATCACAGCATATCCATCAAAAAGTGTTGCAGGTGTAAGACCTATATTATCATTAAAAACTACTACAAAAACAACAGGGTATGATAGACATGGAATATGGGAGCTTGAAGCCGAAGATAAAGTAACAGTTACATTGAAAGGCTATACTAGAAAAGAAATAAAAGTCGGTGGCACATATGGTAATTTTGAAACAGTAACAAAAAAAGGGCATACATTCAAAGGATGGTACACAAAAGAAAATGGACAAGGAACCAAAATAGAAGCAAATACAGTAGTAACAGAAACACAAAACCACACATTATATCCATATTTCGAACCAATAAGCGTAACAGTAACATTCGATGCAAATGGAGGAACAGTAGGAACAAGTGCAAAAACAGTAACGTATGGAGAAATGTATGGAGAATTACCAACACCAACATTAACAAATATGATATTTATAGGTTGGTATACAACAAAAACGGGCGGAACAAGGGTTGTTTCAACAAGCAAATCTCAAAATATAAAAGACATAACACTATATGCACATTGGAGTACAACATCAGTAGATATAACATTAGACCCAAATGGAGGAACAGTAGAACCAGAAAAAATAACAGTATCAGCAACAGGCACATATGGAACATTACCAACACCAGAAAAGGCAGGATATTCATTTACAGGATGGTACACAGATAAAACAGGAGGAACTGTTGTAAAGGCAAGTACAAGCGTGGATCCGGCAAACACAACATTATATGCACATTGGGCAGTAAGACCGGATACAAAATATACAGTTTATCATATGTTTGAAAATTTAGCAGGTGACGGATACTCAATTTACAAGATAGAAGAAAAAACAGGAATAACAGAAGCAAGAATTGGATTGGCAGCACAGAAAATAACAATAACAGGTGGAACATATACAAAAGGAACGGTAGAGCCAAACGGAGAAGCAATCACCACCACAACAATTTTGCCAGATGGAAGTAGAACAATATATTTATATTACACAAGAAAAACGTATGCATTAACATTAACAAAAGGTACAAACATAGCAGCAGTCACAGGAGCAGGAAGATATAAATATGGTCAAGAGGTAACAATCGATGCAACAGTTGCAGCAACAACTTCATCATATAGATATGTATTCAATAAATGGACATCAAGCTCAAGCTCATTACTTCCAGACCAAAGTGCAAAACAAGCAATATTTGAAATGCCAGCAGGAGCAATAACATTAGTAGCAAGTGCAACACAAGAAGAAAGAATATCAGTAACGGTAAACTTTGACGCACAAGGCGGAACAGTAACACCGACACAAAAACAAGTTAAATATGGAGAAACATATGGAGAATTGCCAACCCCAACAAAAGCAGGATATAAATTCATACGTTGGTATAACGGTTCATATGGAACAGTTACAGAAAACACCGAAGTAACAAATTCAAAAGAACATACATTATTTGCAGAATGGCAAGAAATAACATATACAATAACAATAAAACAACCAAGTAGAGGAAGAATATATTACAATGCATCAGATGGATGGAGAGTTGTGAATAACGCATATGTAAACGAGGGAGAAACGGCACAATTCAATATAGATGCAAGTACAGGATATAAAATAAAATCGACAATCATAGATGGTACAGAAAATTATTTAGATACCCCAAAAAGTTCATTAGTATTTTCAATAGCAGATGTAAGGAAAAACTACACTATATCAGCAAGAATAGAAGAAGTATGTAGATGTTATGGTTGCGACACAGGATTTACAACAGACCATACATGTAGCAAAACAACATGTAATGAATGTGAAAATTGTGAAAATCACTATGATTTATGTAGCAAATGCGGAAATTGTTTTATACATTGCGAATGCAATAATAGTGGCGGTGGTTCTACAGGAGATGACCAAGAAATATGCTCAGTTTGTAACGGAACTGGATACTCATGTGGATACTATATCAATAGTACACCAATAAAATGTTCGATATGTGGAAAGAAAACTCTAATAAAACAAGGCTGTTCAACGCATATGTGGGCAGACTCAAAATGTTCAGGTTGTGGAAGTTCATTTAAAACAGGTCCAAGTGAACAAGGATGTGTAACATGTGGCATGTGTGGAGGAACAGGAAGACACTAAAAATATAAAATTTTGAAAGGATGACACGAATGAAAAAGAAAGCGATTATATTAACAATAATAACAATAATTGCGATAGGGATAATAACACTGGGAGTATGTTGGCGTAATAAAAACGTCAAAGAAAACTCGAATTTAATATCGTGTGGAAATCATATAGATGAAGACCAAAACATGCTATGTGATAATTGTGGTGTCGACCTTTCAAAAAGCGGAATCCTAGTAAAGAAAAGTCTAACGCAAAACATAAATGAAAAACAAAAAGTAGAGATAGAAGGCAATATGCCGGCACAATCAGAATTAACAATAAAAGAAGTAGACGAAAACAAATCCCAAGAAATAGCACAAAAAATATACAAAGATTCGAAAGTAATAGCATCTTATGAAATAGGAATAAATAATAAAAATCAAAAATATCAACCAGAAAAACAAGGCGAAAAAGTAATAGTAAAAATAAGCGGATTAGAACTAGAAGAAGACAAAACATATGTAATCTTGCATATGGAAGATAACAACAAAAAATATGAAAAAATAAATATAAAGAAAATAGGAAAAGACACAGTAGAATTTAAAGCAAGAAGCTTTTCAACATACATCTTAGTAGAAATAAATGAATATTTTGTAACATTTGAAGGAAACGGAAACTTCAAAGTAAAAACAAATGCAGGAGTGGAAGTAGAAAGTGGAGAACAACTATTAATAAGTGACTTTTCAAACTTTACAGTAGAACCAGAAGATGGCTATGTAGTGTATGGAGAAATAGAATTAATAGATAAAGACGGAAAAATAACAATACTAGATAAAAAAGTTTCAAATCTAACAGCAACATACACAATACCAACAATAGAAGGAAGCTCGAGAGTAAAAATAAGAACAACTTTTGCTCCAAAAATAACAGAGCAACCAAAAATAACAAAAGCAGTTCCAGGAGAACCAGTATCATTTACAGTAAAATCGCAATATACTCAAAGATATCAATGGCAATATAAAGAGCCAGGAATAAATATATGGAAAAACATTGAAGGAACAAAAATAGGAATAGTAGAAAGCAATGAGAAACAATCAAAATTAATAATAACAAATGTAACAAAAGCAAATACAGCATTTGAATATAGATGTTTATTAATAAATAACGGATGCAACACAGAGGAAACTGCGGTAAAAACTAATCCAGTAATGGCAATCTATACAACAACAAGTGAACTAGATGTCAAATACACAGGAGAAGTATTAGAAGATATAACAGGAAAAATATTAATATCTGGCGACCTTGAATATGGAGCAACACTAATTGTAGACACTAGCGAAATAAAACCAACAGATTGTAACTTAACATATAAATGGTATAGCAATTCAATTGCATCAACAGAAAACGGAACACAAATAAAAACAGGAACAAACACATATCAAATAACAAAAGCCGAAATAGGAAAATACATATACGTTGAAGTAGTAGCAACAAAAGACGGATATAATGAAAGAACAATAAAAGCAATAACATACGATACGGTTGGCAAAATGATAATTCAAAAACCAAAAGTAAGTGGAGAATATATCTACACAGGAACAGAGCAAACAGTACAACTAGAAAACTATAATACAGCAACAATGACAGCAAGCAATATAACAAGAATAAACTCAGGAAAACAAGTAGTAACTGTATCATTAAAAGATAGCAGTATTTATTCATGGGAAGACCAAACAACAGAAGATGTAAAACTAGAATGGGAAATAAAGAAACTAGATAGAACATTAACAATAGAAAAATCAGTTGAATTAGAACAAGGAAAAACAACAATATTAACATACAAATATGATGGAGAAAATGCAGACGTTTATGTAAAAAATGATAACGAAACAGTAATAAGTGTAACAAATACTTCAACAACAAATGGCGGAACATTAACAATAGTAGGAAAAGAAATAGGAAAAGCCAATATAACAATAAACGTAAAAGAAACAACAAACTATGGCGATGTAAACGCAAGCATAGAATGCCAAGTAGTTAAAGCACAAGCAGACACAGCAGCCTACATGATAACCGAATGGACAATACCAAGTGCGAATACAACAATTAAATTACCAGTCCAAGGCACAGGCTTAAACATAACAGTAGATTGGGGCGATGGTACAGATGTAGGAACAGTAACAACATCATTCCCAACACACACATATACAGAAGCAGGAACATATGAGATAAAGGTTAGAGGTAATTGCCCAGAATGGGGATATGCAAGTAGCAGTGCTTCATCAAGTACAACAAGTAACTATTACACATATACACAATACTTAACAAAAGTAAAACAATTTGGAGAGCTAAATGCAACAAAGTATGGTTTCTCGTGGTGTAAAAATTTAACAGAAGCAAGTGGAGAAAACTTAGTAGCAAGCAAAACATTTGAAAATGTAACAGATATGTCATATATGTTTTATAATTGTAGCAACCTAACGAGCTTGGATGTAAGTGGATTTGACACATCAAAGGTAACAGATATGTATGAAATGTTTTCTCATTGTAGCAAACTAACAAGCTTGGATGTAAGTAAGTTTAATACATCAAAGGTAACAGATATGTTAGGTATGTTTTCTTATTGTAGCAAACTAACGAGCTTGGATGTAAGTAAGTTTAATACATCAAAGGTAACTACTATGTCAGGTATGTTTTATAATTGTGGCAACCTAACGAGCTTGGATGTAAGTGGATTTGACACATCAAAGGTAACAAGTATGTCATCTATGTTTGATAATTGTAGCAACCTAACGAGCTTGGATGTAAGTGGATTTGACACATCAAAGGTAACAGATATGTCAGAAATGTTTTCTTATTGTAGCAAACTAACAAGCTTGGATGTAAGTAAGTTTAATACATCAAATGTAACTACTATGTCATCTATGTTTTATTATTGTAGCAAACTAACGAGCTTGGATGTGAGCAAATTTGACACATCAAAGGTAACCAAAATGAGATATATGTTTTCTGATTGCAGTGGCTTAACAAGTTTGGATGTAAGTGGATTTGACACATCAAAGGTAACAGATATGTCAGAAATGTTTTCTTATTGTAGCAACCTAACGAGCTTGGATGTAAGTAAGTTTAATACATCAAATGTAACTACTATGTCAGGTATGTTTTCTTCTTGTAGCAACCTAACGAGCTTGGATGTAAGAGGATTTGATACATCAAAGGTAACGAATATGCGATATATGTTTTATCGTTGTAGCAACCTAACGAGCTTGGATGTAAGTGGATTTAACACATCAAATGTAACAGATATGTCAAGGATGTTTTATTATTGTAGCAACTTAACGAGCTTGGATGTAAGCGGATTTGACACATCAAAAGTAACCAATATGTCAGATATGTTTTATTATTGTAGCAAACTAACGAGCTTGGATGTAAGCGGATTTGATACATCAAAAGTAACAAATTTGTCAATGATGTTTGATAATTGTAGCAAACTAACGAGCTTGGATGTAAGCGGATTTGATACATCAAAAGTAACAAATTTGTCAATGATGTTTGGTAATTGTAGCAAACTAACGAGCTTGGATGTAAGCAAATTTAATACATCAAAGGTAACAGATATGTTAAATATGTTTTATAATTGTACCAACCTAAAGTCTCTTCAACTTAGCAACAAATTTAAAATACCTACATCAAAAAACGGCGGTATGTTTACTAACACACCAACCCTAAAATCCATAATACTAGTAGACAACGAGCCTTTAGCATCACAATTCACACCAGTTAAATCTCAGCTAACTGGCAAGACAATTTACGTGCCAAGTAAATCTGATGAAACAGCTTACGAGACATCTTGGGTTGCAGATTTCACAGCAGATAGAATTCATCCAATCCTAGAATTAGTAGGCGATGAGAATGTGACAATAAAAGCAGGTGAAACATACACCGATGCAGGTTATACAGTAGCAGGATTTGATAAAACAAATTCAGGAGATTACACAGTATATGGTTACAACGTAACAACAAGCGGAGAAGTAAACACAACGGTTGTTGGAACATATAAAATTGACTATACATTAACAAGAACATATACCAACGCAGGCGTGGCACAAACAGACACATTAATGAGTGTAGAAAGAACAGTAACAGTAGAAGTAAACGAAAAAGCTAAGATGATAACAGAATGGACAATACCATCTGCTAACACAACAATAAAATTGCCAGTACAAGGCACAGGCTTAAACATCACAGTAGATTGGGGCGATGGCTCATCAGAGCAAACAGTAACAACAAAATTTCCAACACATACATATGCTACGGCAGGAACATACGAGATAAAAGTATGGGGAACATGTCCAATGTGGGGATATGCAAGTGAATGGAGCATAAGCACATCAAGCAATTATTATACATATACACAGTATTTAACCAAAGTAAAACAATTTGGTGAACTAAGTGCAACACAGTATGGATTTGCACAGTGTAACAAATTGACGGAAGTATCTGGAGATAACTTAGTAACAGAAAAAACATTTAAAAATGTAACAAATATGTCATACATGTTTTATTATTGCAATAAATTAACAGCTTTGGATGTAAGTGGTTTTAATACATTAAATGTAACAAATATGTCAAATATGTTTTGTTATTGTAGTAATTTAACAGCTTTGGATGTAAGTGCTTTTAACACATCGAATGTAACAAATATGTCTAATATGTTTTCTGACTGTACTAGATTGACAAGTTTGAATCTAATGCAATTTGACACCTCAAAAGTAACAAACATGGTATTTATGTTTGATGGTTGCAGTAGTTTAACAAGTTTGGATTTAAGTGGATTTGATACATCAAAAGTAACAGATATGTCATATATGTTTGGTGCATGTATTAGATTGACAAATTTAGATGTAAGCAAATTAGATACATCGAAAGTGACAAACATGAAAGGAATGTTTTCTGCTTGTAGAATTTTAACAAGTCTAGAAATAAGTAACTTTGACACGTCAAGTGTGGAAAATATGTCTTATATGTTTTATGGCTGTAGCAACTTAATAACTTTAGACTTAAGTGCTTTTAACACATCGAATGTAACAAATATGTCTAATATGTTTTCTGACTGTACTAGATTGACAAGTTTGAATCTAATGCAATTTGACACCTCAAAAGTAACAAACATGGTATTTATGTTTGATGGTTGCAGTAGTTTAACAAGTTTGGATTTAAGTGGTTTTAATACATCGCAAGTAAAAAATATGTCAAATATGTTTTGTGACTGTAGTAGCCTAACAAGTCTAAATGTAAGCAACTTTGATACATCGAATGTAACAAATATGTCAACTATGTTTTATAATTGCAGTAGCTTAACAAGTTTGAATGTAACTGGCTTTAATACATCAAAAATAACAAATATGTATCAAATGTTTTATGGCTGTAGCAACTTAACAACTTTAGATTTAAGTACCTTTGATACATCGAATGTAACAACTATGTACAGAATGTTCTATAGTTGCAGTAGCTTAACTAATTTGGGTGTAAGCAACTTTAACACATCAAATGTAACAAATATGTATGAAATGTTTTGTAGTTGTAGCGATTTAGTAATTCTAGACATAGGCGCCTTTGATACATCGAATGTAACAGATATGGGATATATGTTTTCTAATTGCAGTGGCTTAACTAGTTTAGATTTGAGTAACTTTAACACATCAAGTGTAACAGATATGAGATATATGTTTGAAAAATGTGGCAACCTTAAGTCTCTTCAACTAAGCAACAAATTTAAAATACCTACATCACGTAACGCAAATATGTTTACTAACACACCAAGCCTAAAGTCTATTATATTGATAGACACTGAACCTTTGGCATCGCAATTTACACCAGTTAAATCTCAGCTAACTGGCAAGACATTTTACGTACCAAGTAAATCTGCTGAAACAGCTTACGAGACATCTTGGGTTGCAGATTTCACAGCAGATAGAATTCAGCCAATACTTGAATTAGTAGGCGATGAGAATGTGACAATAAAAGCAGGTGAAACATACACCGATGCAGGCTATACAGTAGCAGGATTTGACAAAACAAATTCAGGAGATTATACAGTATATGGTTACAACGTAACAACAAGCGGAGAAGTAAACACAGCCGTTGCTGGAACATACAAGATAGAATATATCTTAACAAGAACATACGACAACGCAGGCGTGGCACAAACAGACACATTAATGAGTGTAGAAAGAACAGTAACAGTAGAAGTAAACGAAAAAGCTAAGATGATAACAGAATGGACAATACCATCTGCAAACACAGAAATAAAGTTACCAGTACAAGGCACAGGGTTAAACATAACAGTAGATTGGGGCGATGGTTCTGCAGAGCAAACAGTAACAACATCATTCCCAACACATACTTATGCAACAGCAGGAACATACGAAATAAAAGTATGGGGAACATGTCCACAATGGGGATATGCAGGTGTTACTAGTGTAACAGCAACTAAAAATAGCGATTATTACACATATACACAATACTTAACTAAAGTAAAACAATTTGGTGAATTAGGAGCTCAACAATATGGATTTGCACAATGTAAAAACTTAACCGAAGTATCTGGTGATAATTTGGTAACAAGCAAAACATTTGAAAATGTAACAGATATGTCAGGTATGTTTTATAATTGCGAAGGCTTAATAAACCTAGATTTAAGTAACTTTGACACGAGCAAAGTAACAAGTATGAGTAGGATGTTTGATGGCTGCAGTAGCTTAACAAACCTAGATTTAAGTAACTTTGACACGAGCCAAGTAACAAGTATGTATCAGATGTTTTATGTTTGCAGTAGCTTGACAAACCTAGATTTAAGCGGATTTAACACGAGCAAAGTGACAAATATGGGAGATATGTTTTATCACTGTAGTAGCTTAACAAACCTAGATGTAAGTAACTTTGACACGAGTAATGTAACATATATGGGAGATATGTTTTATCACTGCAGTAGCTTAACAAACCTGGATGTAAGCAGATTTGAGACGAGCAAAGTAACAAATATGGGGGTAATGTTTGCTAACTGCAGTAGCTTAACAAACCTAGATGTAAGCGGATTTAACACGAGCAAAGTAACAGAGATGGGGTTAATGTTTGCTGATTGCAGTAGCTTAACAAACCTAGATGTAAGTAACTTTGACACGAGTAATGTAACATATATGGAGAGTATGTTTAGAAATTGTAGCAAACTAACAAACCTAGATGTAAGCAGATTTAACACGAGCCAAGTAACAGATATGATTAGTATGTTTGATGGTTGTAGTAGCTTAACAAACTTAGATGTAAGCGGATTTGACACGAGCAAAGTAACAGAGATGGGTTTAATGTTTGCTGGCTGCAGTAGCTTAACAAACTTAGATGTAAGCGGATTTGAGACGAGCAAAGTAACAAGTATGAGTGGGATGTTTGCTGGCTGCAGTAGCTTAACAAACTTAGATGTAAGCGGTTTTGATACGAGCAAAGTAACAAGTATGAATGGGATGTTTGCTGGCTGTAGTAGCTTAACAAACATAGATGTAAGTAGTTTTAATACAAGCAATGTAACAGAAATGATGAGTATATTTTATGATTGTACCAACCTAAAATCATTACAACTAAGCAATAAGTTTAAAATACCTACAACCAATATCAGCGATATGTTCACTAACACTACAAACTTAAACTCAATCATCCTAATAGACAGCACACCTCTTGCAGGTCAATTTACAAACATTAAAGACCAACTAGACGGCAAGACAATATATGTGCCAAACAAAGTTGCTGAGATCGCATATGAAGAATCGTGGTCAGGAGATTTTAGTGGAGACAGAATTAAGCCAATTCTAGAATTAGTGGGCAAAGAAAATATCACATTAAATGTTGGTAATACGTACACAGATGCAGGTTACACAGTAGCAGGATTTGACAAAACAAATTCAGGAGATTACACCGTATACGGCTACAACGTAACAACAAGCGGAGAAGCAAACACAGCAGTTGCTGGCAAATACACAATAGAATACATCTTAACAAGAACATACAACAATGGTACAGGAACAGTAACTGAAGAAGTAATGAGAGAAGCAAGAACAGTAGACGTAGTAGACACAGCATCGTACATGATAACAGAATGGACAATACCATCTGCTAACACAGAAATAAAACTACCAGTGCAAGGAACAGGCTTAAATGTTAGAGTTGATTGGGGAGATGGTTCTGCAGAACAAACAGTAACAACATCATTCCCAACACATACTTATGCAACAGCAGGAACATATGAAATAAAAGTATGGGGCACATGTCCAAGGTGGGGATATTCGAGTTATAGTTCAGTAAGTACAACAAGTAACTATTACACATATACTAAGTATTTAACAAAAGTAAAACAATTTGGAGAGCTAAATACAACCAGATATGGATTTGCACAATGTACAAGTTTAACAGAAGTGAGTGGTGAAAACTTAGTAACGAGTAAAACCTTTGAAAATGTAACGGCTATGGCATATATGTTCTATAATTGTAGCAAACTAACAAACCTAGATGTAAGTAACTTTGACACGAGCAATGTGACAAATATGAGATATATGTTTGATAATTGCAGTAGCGTAACAAACCTAGATGTAAGTAACTTTGACACGACCAAAGTGACAAATATGAGGTGGATGTTTGCTAATTGCAGTAGCGTAACAAACCTAGATGTAAGTAACTTTGACACGAGCAAAGTAACAGATATGAGTTGTATGTTTTATAATTGCAGTAGCTTAACAAACCTAGATGTAAGCAGATTTAACACGAGCAAAGTGACATATATGGGTTTGATGTTTGCTTATTGCAGTAGCGTAACAAACCTAGATGTAAGCAGATTTGACACGAGCAAAGTGACAGATATGCAGGCTATGTTTGGTGAGTGTAACAACTTAACAAGTCTAGATGTAAGTAATTTTGACACAAGCAATGTGACAGATATGAGTAGTATGTTTTCTCATTGCAGTAGCGTAACAAACCTAGATGTAAGTAACTTTGACACGAGCAAAGTAACAGATATGAGTGATATGTTTGCTGGTTGCAGTAGCGTAACAAACCTAGATGTAAGCAATTTTAATACAAGTAATGTAACAAGTATGAGTAGTATGTTTTCTCATTGCAGTAGCGTAACAAACCTAGATGTAAGTAACTTTGACACGAGCAATGTGACAAATATGAGATATATGTTTGATAATTGCAGTAGCGTAACAAACCTAGATGTAAGTAACTTTGACACAACCAAAGTGACAAATATGAAGTGGATGTTTAGAGCTTGTAGCAAACTAACAAACCTAGATGTAAGTAACTTTGACACGAGCAAAGTAACAGATATGAGTGATATGTTTTATAATTGCAGTAGCTTAACAAACCTAGATGTAAGCGGATTTGACACGAGCAAGGTAACAAGAATGTATACTATGTTTTTAAATTGCAGTAGCTTAACAAACCTAGATGTAAGCAGATTTGACACGAGCAAAGTAACAGATATGAGGGTGATGTTTTATAATTGTACCAACTTAAAATCTTTACAAATAAGCAATAAGTTTAAAATACCTACAACCAATATCAGCGATATGTTTACTAACACTACAAACTTAAACTCAATAATCCTAGTCGACACCACACCTCTTGCAAATCAATTTACAAATGTAAAAGACCAATTAAACGGCAAGACATTTTATGTACCAAGCAAAGTTGCTGAGACAGTATATGAAGAATCGTGGTCAGGAGATTTTAGTGGCGACAGAATTCAGCCAATATTAGAATTACTAGGCAAAGAAAACATAACATTAAACGTTGGTGAAACATACACCGATGCAGGGTACACAGTAGCAGGATTTGACAAAACAAATTCAGGAGATTACACAGTATATGGCTACAACGTAACAACAAGCGGAGATGTAAACACAGCAGTTGCTGGCAAGTACACAATAGAATACATTTTAACAAGAACATACAACAATGGTACAGAAACAGTAACTGAAGAAGTGATGAGAGAGATAAGAACAGTAGACGTAGTAGACACAGCATCGTACATGATAACCGAATGGAATGTATCAGGCGATGCAGGATTAACAATAACACTACCAGTTAGCGGCACAGGATTAAACATCACAGTAGATTGGGGAGATGGAACAGAATCAGAAGTAATAACAACAGCATTCCCAACGCACACATATGCTACAACTGGAATATATGAAATATCTGTATTGGGAAATTGTCCGGTTTGGGGACATTTAAGTGCAGGAAAAATAACCGATGAAGAATATAGCACATATATCAAGTACTTAACCAAGGTAAAACAGTTTGGTGAGTTAAATGCAAAACGATATGGTTTTACAGATTGTGAAAATCTAACAGAAGTAAAAGGTGCAACAACAAAAACAACACAGAATTTAGAGAGATTAGAGTATATGTTTAATAGTTGTACTTCTTTAACCAGTGTAGATTTGACAAATTTTAAAACTGAGAACATAGAAAGCTTTAGAGGAATGTTTTTAGGTTGTAAAGTGTTAACAAATCTTAATATAAGTGATATAAGAACAAATAGTGCAAAATATATGGACAGAATGTTCGAAAGTTGTGAAAGTTTATCAAGTATAGATTTGAGTAATTTTATTACTGATAATGTAAGTATAATGTCTAGAATGTTTTTTGACTGTAAAAATATATCTACATTAGATTTAAGTTCTTTCAATACAAGCAATGTAGAAAAAATGGATTCGATGTTCGGAGGTTGTACAGAATTAAATGAAATTAAATTTGGAAACAACTTTAATACAAATAAAGTTACAGCGATGGAAAGTATGTTTAGTGGTTGCAGAAAGCTAAAAATATTAGATTTGACAGGCTTTGACACAAGTAATGTAACGAATATGAGAAGTATGTTCAATTCATGTGTTGCATTAAAGAATTTGAATGTAACTAACTTTGATACGAGCAAAGTGACAGACTTTTCGTCCATGTTCTATAATATGTTAAATATAGAAACACTCGATATTAGCAATTTTGATACAAGAAATGGTGACACGCTAAATATGTTTGTTCATGCAAGTAAACTAAAAAGCATTCAAATAGGAGAAAACTTTGTAGTTCCAGAAGCAACAACAGAAGTATTCCAAAATTGTAGTTCATTAACTGCAGTCATCACAACAAGTACAATACCAGTAGAAAATCAATTCAAAGGTATGCTTCCATCTACAGCAACGTTATACGTCCCAAATGGAAGTGAAGATGCATACAAGACTACATTAAGTGGAGATACTGATGAAGCTAAGATTAAACCAATTCTTGAACAAATTGGTAAAGAAAACATCACATTAAGAGTTGGGGAAACATATACAGAGCAAGGTTACACAGTAGCAGGATTCACAGAGGCGGATTCTGATGCATATACAGCATATGGATATGGAGTAACTCAAGACGGCACAGTAGATACGACACAAGAAGGAAATTACAAGATAACATATACATTGAATAAAGATGAAGAAAAAGTGGCAGATACAGTAAGAAATGTAGATGTGGTAGATAAATCTAAGTATATGATAACAGAATGGAACGTATCAGGCGATGCAGGATTAACAATTAAATTGCCAGCACAAGGAATAGGATTAAATATAACAGTTGACTGGGGTGATGGTTCGGATACAGAAACCTTTACAACAGCATTCCCAACACATACATATGCTACAACTGGAATATATGAAATATCTGTATTAGGCAATTGTCCAGTTTGGGGAAAGTATTCGGGCAATGTGCCAACCGAAGGTAATGATTATTATACATATGCACAATATCTAAGTAAAGTAATTCAATTTGGAGAGTTAAATGCGACTTACTATGGATTTACATGGTGTACAAATTTAACTGATGTGAAGGGGGCAACAGTAAATTCAACTAAGAATGTAACAGATATGTCATTTATGTTTGCACGTTGTGATAATTTAACTAACTTGGACACAAGCAACTTTGATACATCAAAAGTAACAAACATGATTGGAATGTTTACTAATTGTAGAATATTGAAGAATTTGGACGTAAGTAGCTTCAATATATCAAATGTAACAAATACGTCAAATATGTTTTCTAATTGTGAAGGATTAACCAATTTGGATGTAAGCAATTTTAATACATTAAAAGTAATTGATATGGCATATATGTTTTATGGGTGCAATAATTTGACGGAGTTAAATCTAAGTAATTTTAATACGTCAAGAGTAACAAATATGACAGCAATGTTTAATGAATGTAGTAGCTTAATAAATTTGGATGTGACGAATTTTGATACATCAAAAGTTACTCAGATGTGGAATATGTTTAATGGTTGTAAAAGTTTAAATAGTATAAATCTAAATAACTTCGATACGTCAAGCGTAGAAAACATGATTAGTATGTTTTTTGGCTGCAACAACCTAAAATGTTTGGATTTGAGTGGCTTTGACACATCAAAAGTAACAATGACGTTAAGTATGTTTGCTTCTTGTTCAAATTTAAAATCTATACAAATTAGCAACAAATTCAAGATACCAACATCAAGAAACGGCAATATGTTTACTAACACACCAACCCTAAAATCTATAATAATAGTAGACAGCGAGCCTTTAGCATCACAATTCACCCCAGTTGTATCGCAACTAGATGGCAAGACATTCTACGTACCAAACAAAGTTGCTGAGATCGCATATGAAGAATCGTGGTCAGGAGATTTTAGTGGCGACAGAATTCAGCCAATACTAGAATTAGTAGGAAAAGAGAGCATTATAATAGACGTTGGTGAAACATACACCGACGCAGGCTACACAGTAGCAGGATTCACAAAAGCAGATTCAGGTGCATACACATGCTATGGATACAGTGTATCTTCAAGCGGAGAAGTAAACACAGCTGTTGCAGGTAAGTACAAGATAACATACAAAGTAACAAGAACATATGAAAAAGATGGACAAACAATAACTACACAACCATATGAGGTTACAAGAGAAATCACTGTAATGGCATTACCACTTACAAAACCAACATTGATAGGTACATATACATACAATGGATTAATTCAGACTGCACAATTGAAGACAGTAAATGAAAGCAGATTTGAAATAACAAACAATACAAGAAAAGATGCAGGAACTCAAGAAATAACAGTAAGCATCAAAGATAAAAACACATATGCTTGGGAAGACGGCACAACAGATGACATCAAGATAACATGGGAGATTAAACCTATAATTGCTGAAATAACATGGAGTGCAACAACAATAGAATATGATGGAACAGCAAAAACGGTAACAGCAACAGTATCAAATGCAGTAAATGGTGAAGTTATAACAGTAACAGAATATGAAGGAACAACGACAGCAATAAATGTTGGCGAATACACAGCAAAAGTAAAATCATTAAGCTCAACAAATTACACACTAGAAGGTGCAGTAAATACAGAGAAGAAATGGTATATTCAAGTTACAGTAATAGACATGCAAGTAATCATGAAAAATTATTCGTATGGTGGAACACTTCCAACACCAAGCATAACAAACAACAGTGCAGGAAGAAAGGTAACTTACTATTACAGCGAAAATGATACAAACCAAGGCGGAACTGATTGGAGTACTGTTAAAGATTCACTTGCTTTACCAGTTGGAACATATTATATGTACGCAATAGTAGAGGCAAATCAAAACTATCAAGAAACATTAACAGATCCAGTATCATTCAAAGTATTAGGAACTGAGCTTAAAGTCTCAGTAACTAAAGAAAATAAGATTGAATACAATGGCAACTGGGTAAATCAAAATGTGTACATATACATAACCGTAGAAGGTAATGCAAATGTAACAGCATATCAATACAAGATAGGTGCAAACGGAAGCTGGATTGACCAAGTAACAAGTCCTGTAATATTACAAAATAATATGAACGGCGAAGTAATTGTAAGAGGTGTAAACCCAGCGGGTAAGGCGGTAACGTCGGAGAAGAGTGCAGGATTAATCAAGATAGATAAAACAGCACCAAGCATAACAAATGTATCTTACAAAAACGAAAACAAAGAATTAAGTATAACGGCAACAATAAACGATAACCTAAGTGGAATAACAGCACATGCAATAACAGCAGAAAACGGCATAAGAGAATGGATAGAGAGCACACAAGGAACAAAGCAAGCGATAGTAGATGGCTCTGGAACGTATACAATATGGGCAAAAGATGAGGCAGGCAACATAGGACATGAGACAATTGATGTTGTAAAAGATATCCACGCACCAGTTGGTACGATAATCGTTAAAGACGCATACACGGTAGAAAGCAACATCTACTATACGAACCAAATGAATGTAATATTGCAAATAACAGCAACAGATGATATAAGCACAAGCAATCAAATAAAAATGGCAATATATAAAGAAGACGATTATAACGCACTAACATCAGAGGACGAAATCGTTTGGGAACAATACGAAGAAAACAAGCAATGGACATTAAAAAAAGAAAATGCCGATGAAAAGATATACTTAATCTTAAAAGACATGGCTGGAAATATTTCGGTGAAAGTAGGAGAATAAAAGATAAACAAAACAGAACTTTTGAACCTTTGAAAAAAGGAGAGAAAGTTCTGTTTTTTATTAAAAAATTGTCGATTTTTGACGATGAAAAGTGTTGAAAATAATTAACAAAAATGTTGAACAAAATCGTATAATGTTATATAATTCATTGTGGGGGAAATCTAGATATAATTTTATCTTGAAAATAATGAGATTGTCAGTAGGAAGAGAAAAACGAAAGAAAGGAGGAGATAGAATGAACGAAATAACATTAACTGATTTGTATGGGATTGTTGTAGGAATCCAAAAAGATATGATAAAAATGATGCAAATGATGATTGAAAGCAAAGATGAGCTAGCAGATACAAAGGCAGAGCTAAAACAAGACATAGCCAACGTAAGAACAGAGCTAAAACAAGACATAGCCGATGTAAGAACAGAGCTAAAACAAGACATAGCCGACCTAAGAACAGAGCTAAAGCAAGACATAGCTGATGTAAGACAAGAGCTAGCAGATACAAAAGCTGAGTTGAAGCAAGATATAGCCGATGTAAGAACAGAGCTAAAACAAGACATAGCTGACGTAAGACAAGAGCTAGCAGATACAAAAGCTGAGCTAAAGCAAGACATAGCTGATGTAAGACAAGAGCTAGCAGATACAAAAGCTGAGCTAAAGCAAGACATCAAAGATATGGAAAACAAGATATGTTCTGAAGTAGGCGATTTTATTAAAACTGACGTTATCGCACCATTTGAAAAAAGATTAGTATATCTAGAAAGAAGATATTAAAAGATTAAGAGGGACCTAAAATGAATAAAAAAATAGCCAGTGTTGAGACTAATAACCAAATCTCAATATTACGAAAATATTACAAGCATGTTACGTTGTTTGTAATATTTTTTTAATATAAAATTAACATTTTAATTTATTTTATGTTAAAAAATTAAAACACGTACTTCCGTAAACTTGCTTATAAAAATATCTGCCTTTGCTAATAATCGCAATGCCAAGACCATCTAGACAGAATATAAATAAATAAATATAATAAAGCTAAGATACATAAGAAATTATTGAAGATGCGAGTTACAGTATTCTTCAAAACGGGAGGAGTAGAGTATGAATAAGTTTAGCAAATTGTTGTTTGGTGGAGGTGCGATACTTGGCAGTTTTGCGCTTGCATGTGCAATGCCAAATATGGTGTATGCGGCGAGTGATATAACTCCACCAAGAGGAATTATAACGGTTGAAGGTGCTACTTTAAGAGATGGAGTGTATTATACTAGTTCAACGAACGTTACATTAAACATTGATGTTGAAGATGATACAACTGCAAAGGAGAATATAAAGATGATTATGTCTAGCTCTCCTGTTACTGGCGAGCAGGCCTTAAACGATGCAAATTGGGAGGCATTCACTTCAACTAAAACATGGACACTTACTGATTTACAAGGAAGCAACAAAATATATTTATATTTAAAAGATGAGGCAGAAAACATTTCGCCAAGCATAGTTGTTGATGCTTCAAGTACTTTTACTGTAACTTATGCAGGCGAGGGTGAGAACATGCCGGCACCTAAAAAAGCAAAATATGGTATGCTTTTCAATATTGCAATAGAGGAGCCAACGCTTGAGGGCAAATATTTCTTAGGCTGGAGCTTAACTCAAAATGGAAGCGTTCAATGGCTTTCAGATGGAGTAATCGAGCCTAAATATATAAAAGGTGATATAACTCTTTGGGCTATATATGCAGATGAAGCACCAAGTTTAGCATCTCAAGTGCAAATAGGTGACTATGTAGATTATCCAGTATATTACGATAATGTGTACACAAACAATGGCAATGCAAGTCACAAATCGACATACACAGGCTGGAGAGTTTTAGATATAGATGGCGATGTTGTAAAACTAGTTAGTGCGGGCACTCCATTAACATATTATCATGCTAATAATCCGGCAAACACAGTAACAGCATTAACAGATAATTTTTTAACGACTACTTATGCAGGCAATAAGCAAGGTGGAATTTACACATACTACTTATCATTAGAGTCAGCATTCGGAGGAGCAGCAGGACCATACACAGATAGTGTTAGATCAATGACCAAGGACGATTTAGATAAAGTAATTGGCGAGACGACAACAAACGGTTTCGGAATTAAACGATATGGTAGCTTGGTGGACAACGGCACGTACTATTGGCTCGCTACGGCTTTCAGCGGCAGCTACATGTGGATTGTCAATGGCAACAGCTGTATCGTCGACCTCAGCTCAAATGCTACCTATGGCGTGCGCCCAGTAGTCACTCTAAAATCGAGTGTCAAAACTAAAGGTAGAAACATAAGTGGAGTATGGCAATTGAAATCAGAAACAAAAAGTCTTGCAGATGCAGTAAAAGTTGGAGACTATGTAAATTACCCAGTTGATTATAATAATGTTTCAGATGTTAATAACAATATAAGCACATATAAAGGATGGAAAGTATTAAGTAAAGATGTAGATATAGATGGAAATAAATCTATAGGTACGGTAAATCTAATAAGTGCAGGAGTACCTTTAACGTATTATCACTATAATAATACTACAACAAGTATAAGAGATTTATGTATAAATTTCTTAAATATAACGGTTAGCGAAAGCGAAAATTATAGATTTAGAAAAACGGGATTTAATACGAATAAGACATTGACACAAATATTTACAAATAAATACACAGACACATATACAAATGATACATCAGTAAAATATCCAACATACTCTACTAATAATGTATCGGGAACAAAGATATCTGGCACTCCAAAAGTTAGGGCAATGACATTAACGGATATAGAAAAAGCAACAGGATTAACATCAATAGGTAATGCAACATATTTAACGGATTCAATCTACCAAAATTTATTTGAAGTAGGTGCTTATTATTGGTTACTTTCTGCCGACAGTGCAAGAAATTTGTGGTATGTAAGCAATAATGGTGGAGCATTTAAACTTAGTAGTGTGGTTAAGGCGTTTAATGAACTTGGTATACGTCCTGTAGTTTCGCTAAAGGCAAATGTTGAAACAACTGGTACAGATTCAAACGGAGTATGGCAATTATATATGACAAGTAGTGGCATAAGGGATACAGATATGGCAACAGATATGTCAGCGGATATGTAATCATATTGAATAACATATCAGAGCAGTGCGTAATAGATATCGAGTTTGAGTCTTGAAAGAATAACAGCTCTCAAAATTCAAGAAGAAAGGTATGGCTTAGAAAATGAAAAACAAAAAAATATTACTAATAATTTGTGTGGTTTTGTTAATCTTAGGTGTAGCACTTATTGCAGTTGGAATTAACAGAAAAAATGTAATAAAAGAAAATCCAAATAAACCATCAGGTGATGCAAATGTTTCTGGTGAAAACTATGAATATGAGCAAATAGAAAAAGACTACACAGAAAAATACGAAGATCCAGTCACAATAGAAGAAACAAAAAAATATAAAGGCCTTGAAATATCATCATTCAAACTAGAAATGATAAGTCAAAGAGAATGCGAAATAACAGCGATAGTAGAAAACAAAACATCAAACGAACTAGAAGTGCAAAATGTAAAATTAAAACTGTACGACAAAGATGGCAACTTGCAAGACACAGTGGGAGCACAAATAGATAGCCTAAAACCAGGAGAGCAAAAACAACTAATAACACTTGTAAGAAGACAAAACATAGCAGAAATAGCAAAAATAGAAATAGAAGAAAACTAGAGGAAAGTATAGTTTAGAAATAAGTTTGTCAAAAATGTTTGATTTTTGTGGACGATACAAGAGTAAAGCCCAACGAAATTTAATATGAAAATTTAATGTTTCGGTTCTCTAAATTTAGTTTTGGGGGCAAACTCCAACTATTGACAAAGAGCCAATATTTCAGACACATCTCAGAAAGTCGAAAAATGTCGAGCAAAGATGTTTGACAATAATAAAAGAGTAATATATATTTAAGATGGTTAAGGATGAAAACTTAACCATCTTTTTCTTATATCGTAAAAATCATTACGATAATTTCCAAAGCAAGAAAAATAAAAAATCTATAACTAAAACAGTTGAATACTCAAGTGCAAAAGAAGGTGATTCAAATGAGCAATTAAAACGATAAAAATATAATTAAGTTATTTTCAAAATAATCTAAAAATTCTAATGGCAAATCGCCAGAAATCCATCCAAAAGAAAGGAAAAATAAAATATGACAAACATAGCATATAAAACCCCACAAAATGATTATATCTTCAAAAAAATATTTGGAACAAAAGGAAATGAGGAGATATTAAAAAAGTTTCTAGAGGCAATACTAGAAGAGAAGATAGAACAAGTAACAGTAGATTTGCAAACAGAAGTGTTAGCAGAAACAATAAAAGAAAAAGGAGTAAGATTAGATGTAAGAGCAAGACTAGATAACAAAACAGAAATAAATATAGAAATACAGTTAAATAAAAGAGGATTTTCAGAAGAAAGATGTCTAGAGTACTGGTCAAGAATCTATCAAACAACAGTAGAAAAGGGCAAAGACTATATGAAAGCCAGAAGAACAATAGGAATATGGATATTAGGAGAAAATGTATATGAAGATACCGAAAAATATCATACAAAATGGCAAATGCAAGAAGTAAATAGCGGAATAAAAGGGCATTTTATGCATGAAGAGATACATATAATTGAGTTGAAAAAGTTACACTTTCATGATAAAATTGAGCTAAGCAAAATGGAAGCATGGTTATGGTTCATAAAGCATGATAAAAAGGAGGCGGTGGAAATGGCTTGTTACACAGAAAAGCAGATACAAAAAGCAGAAGAACAATACAAAAAAATAACCTCAGATGAAAAAATGATGGCGATAATAGAAGTAAGAGAAAGAGCAAGAAGAGAGATGCTGCAAGATAATTATGATGCGAAACAAGAAGGCATAGAGCAAGGTAAAAAGGAAGGCATAGAGCAGGGCAAAAAGGAGGGCAGAGAACAAGGCAAAAAGGAAGGCATGGAACAAGCTAGAACAGAAGCAAAGGCTGAAAAACTATCAATAGCTAAAAAGCTAAAACAAACAGGCATGGATATAAAACAAATATCAGAGATTACTGGTTTAGCAGAAGAGGAGATTGAAAAACTGTAATGGTGTATTAGCGAGCAGAAAAATACATTGAGAGCAAACACCTATAATCCTCAAACCACTACGCACACCGCATAATGCACAATCAACACAAACTTAATAATTAAAATGTTACAAAAATATTACAAGTGTTTTAACATGCTTGTAATATTTTTTTAACTCAAATTTAATAAAACCTAAAAAGCAAAATCTAAAAATTATAAGTTTGTACTTCCGTAAAATCGCATGAGTTATAAAAGCTTTAAACCTGCTCGTACGCACGCATTTCGCGACTAGACACTTTTGTTTTATATATTATAATAAAAGCAAACGATAAACTTACTGGAGTAGTGCGAGCCGTTTTATAAAAATAAAAACCGCTACAAAAGTAGAGGAGCTTAAGTGGGCTCCATAAAAAACACAACCGTTGCGAGAGGGAGAGAAAAGTATGAGAAGATTGCCTAAATTCGTTAAGTTAATATTTGCCACAGTCATGACACTCGGAATGTACACTGGCATTACATATGGAGGTCGTGATGGCCCTCCTAGGATAATGGAACATCCGGAATCTCAGAGAAATGTATATGGTGCAAATGTTGAGTTTAGCATAACTGCGACTGGCAGAAATCTAAAATACCAATGGCAGTATAAGCCACGTATAAAAGGCGGAACATGGACAAATTCGACAGATTCAGGAGCGACAACCAACAAGCTTAAACTTGTGGCAAACGACCAAAATGAATATTTGTACAGGTGTCTAGTTTCGAACGATACTTATTCTGGCGATAAAGCTATAATGTCTAATGCAGCAAGCTTGTATGTGATAGATGATCAAATCTTCGAGATTAAATACGTCAGCGAAACTCCGACAGCTCCTGTAATTACAATTCAACCATTATCTCAAATGCTTTCTGTGGGTGAAAAGGCAACATTCACAGTAGAAGCAACGGGCACGGATTTAACTTATCAGTGGCAATACAAATCTTCTCTTCCAAACTCAGCTTGGACTAACTTGACCAAAAGCGATGGCACTGGTTTTGATACAAACACATTCACAACGACAGTATTAACAGGTACCCAAGACCATTATCAATACAGATGTTTAGTAAGAAGCACAAACTATTATTATGGTGATGAAAATGCAAAAGAATCAGACAGTGCAACACTTCAAGTAACAAGCAAAGGCTATGTAGACATTCAATACATAAATGAAGAATACGAAATTGTTGAGCAACCAGCATCTCAAAGTGTATATGCTGGTGCAACAGTTAAATTCAGGGTAGACACAACTGGTTCGACAAACCTTACATATAGGTGGCTATACAAAGCACCTGGCACAAACACATCATGGACAGAAGTCCCAGACAGCATGGGAAAGGGTGCTAAGACAGCAGAATTAACAATATCTCCAGTAAAAGAAGAATACGAAAATTATCAATTCAGATGTTCTGTTGGTGGAGAATATTATAAATATGAAGAAGCAAAATTATCTAGCATAGCAACACTTTTAATACTTAGCGAAACACAAATTGTAGATGTGCAATATGATAATTCAAAACTAATGATAACCGAATGGACAATACCAGCGGATAATACAGTAATAAAACTACCAGTACAAGGCACAGGCTTAAATATTACAGTTGATTGGGGCGATGGCACGGCAACAGAAACAGTAACAACACAATTCCCATCACATACATATGCAACTGCTGGAGTATACGAGATAGCAGTTGCAGGAGAGTGCCCTGAGTGGGGATATTCGAGCTACTCATTACCGGGCAGAACAAGCAATTATTATACATACACACAATACTTAACAAAAGTAAAACAATTTGGCGAATTAAATGCAACAAAATATGGATTTACATATTGTGAGAAACTAACAGAAGTATCTGGAGACAATTTGGTAACAGATAAAACATTTGAAAAAGTAACAAGTATGGCATACATGTTTAATTTTTGCAGTGGTTTAACGACTTTGGATGCAAGCAACTTTAACACATCAAATGTAACAAATATGTCATGGATGTTTCAGTATTGCAAAAACTTAATTAGTTTGGATTTAAGTAACTTTGACACATCGAAAGTAACAGATATGTCATATATGTTTTCTTATTGTAATAGTTTAACGAGTTTGAATATAAGTAATTTTAATACATCGAATGTAATAGGCATGACATGGATGTTTTATGATTGTAGAAACTTAACCAGCTTGGACTTGAGTAGTTTTAATACATCGAAAGTAACAAGTATGTTATATATGTTTTCTAATTGCAGTAGCACAACAAGTTTGGATGTAAGTAACTTTGATACATCTAAAGTAACAAATATGAAAAATATGTTTTCTAATTGTAAAAGCTTAACTAGTTTGGACGTAAGTAGTTTTAATACATCGAATACACAAAAAATGATATCTATGTTTTCTAATTGCCAAAGCTTAACAAGTTTGGATGTAAGCAATTT
The DNA here is from genome assembly GCA_934149405.1 of uncultured Clostridia bacterium. GTDB lineage: Bacteria > Bacillota > Clostridia > TANB77 > UBA1234 > UBA1234. The sequence goes on from CAKPEV010000002.1 coordinate 179,649, forward strand.
CGACACATCAAGCGTAGATAACATGGAAAGTATGTTTTCAGGTTGCACAAATCTAAAGAGTATTTTATTAAGTGAAAAATTTACTGTTTATAGTGGAACAACAAACATGTTTAGCAATTGTTCTAAACTAACCGCAGTAATCACGACAAGCTCAACACCAGTTGAAAATCAATTTAAAGGCTTGTTGCCATCAACCGCAACACTATATGTTCCAAATGGTAGCGAGGAAGCATATAAAGCAACATTAAGTGGCGACACAACACTAAGCCAAATCAAACCAATAATAGAACCTGTCGGAGAAACAAACATGACATTAAAACTTGGAGAAGAATATACAGAACAAGGTTGTACAGTTGCAGGTTTCACAGAGGCAGACTCAAAATATTACACATGCTACGGCTACGCTCTTGCAAAAGATGGTACAGTAGACACAAGCAAAGAAGGAACATACACTGTAAAATATTCATTGACAAAAGATGGAGCGGAAACATCAAGCGGAGTTAGAAATGTAGACGTAGTAGACAAATCTAAATACATGATAACCGAATGGAATGTGTCAGGAGATGCAGGATTGACAATAACGTTGCCAGTTAGTGGTACAGGATTAAACATCACAGTAGATTGGGGCGATGGCTCGGCAACAGAGACAATAACAACAGAATACCCAACACATACATATGCAACTGCTGGAGTATACGAAATAGCGGTTGCAGGCAATTGTCCAGAGTGGGGAAAAATCTCATATCAAGAATTTGTGACATTTGGGGAGACAAGTAGAAATTACACTTATGCAAAATATTTGACAAATGTAATACAACTTGGCGAATTAAATGCTACGAAATATATATTTGCAAAATGTGAAAACTTAACAAGCTTTAAGGGCGAGAAGTTAGTATCACCAAATACATTTGCAAATGTAAATACAATGGGATATATGTTTTGGGGATGTGCTAACTTAAAAGAAATAGACTTAACAAATTTTGATGTCCAAAATGTAACAGATATGAATAGAATGTTTAGTGGCTGTCATTCACTAGTAGAACTAGATTTAACATCTTTAGATACTTCAAAAGTAACAACCATGTATGAAACATTTGGCTATTGCAAAAATCTTGAAAATTTAAACATAAGCAATTTAAAAACAAATTTAGTAAAAGATATGGCATATATGTTTGCCGGATGTGTAAAATTAAAAACATTAGACTTCAGTAGTTTTGACACAAGTAATGTAACGAATATGGCTTGGATGTTTGGAAATTGTCCAAGCTTAGAATCATTAGACCTTAGCAGTTTTGATACAAGCAATGTAAAAAATATGGCTATAATGTTTAATAACTGTGGTGCAAAAACGATAGATGTATCTTCATTTGACACATCAAATGTTGAAAATATGTACTGTATGTTCCAATTAACGAAAGTTAAGAAACTAGATTTGAGTAATTTTAATACATCAAAGGTAACAAATATGAGATCTATGTTTGCTCATTGTTGGAACCTAACGAGCTTGGATGTAAGCGGATTTGATACAACAAATATGACAAGGTTAGTTGATGAAAAAGGTAATGTAACAGGAGGAATGGATGGAATATTAAATGTAACCTCGAAATTAAAGAGTATACAAATAAGTGATAAATTTATTATTCCAGATGGTAGTGAAAATGTATTCAATAACTGCAACTCGCTAACAGCCATCATCACGACAAGCCCAACCCCTGTTGCAAATCAATTCAAAGGCTTGTTGCCATCAAATGCAACATTGTATGTTCCAAACGGAGCAGAGGACGCATACAAAACCACATTAAGTGGTGACACATCTTCAAGCAAGATTAAACCAATAATCGAGCCTATTGGAGAGAGCAGTGTTAGAGTTGTTCAAGGTTCAGAGTATATTGATGAGGGTTGCACGGTTGCAGGATTTACAGGTGTGGATTCTATATACTATACATGCTATGGTTATGGAGTAAGTAGCACAAGTGATGTAGATACAACTACAACTGGTAACTACAAAGTTAGATATTCTTTAACTAAGGATGGTACAGGTTTTTCTAATGCGGAGAGAGATGTCGAGGTTCTTGAAATGCCAAATGTACCAACAAACTTCAAAGCAAGTGATGCAACAAGTGCAGATAAAATCAACTTGACTTGGGAAACTAATGGCATGGCAGAAACAACAAAGTGCAAGCTTGAATATTTAGATGATACTGGTGCATGGAAGAAGTTATCAGATAACGCAACTTCGCCATACATACATAGTGGTCTTTCAAACAATAAGGCATACGAATACAGAATTAGTGCGGTGACGAAAGATGGTGTACAAAGCAAATTCGCATACGCAATTGGTAGAACAGCATATGACGAACTTGAGATTATAATCAGAAACGATAAAATTGCACCAATTATAGAATTTGTGGAGATGATACCGGAGGCAGAATACATCGCATCAAACAATACAATTAAAATTAAGTTTAAAGCAGAAGATATTAATTACAAATATGAAGAATCAGATATTAAGGCAGAAGATATTGTTATAAAAGTTGGTGGAATTGTTAATAGCGATGCTATCAAAAAGATTACAAAGTTAAAAACAACAAACGGTGAGGAATACGAGCTAGAACTTTCTAACGTAACCGGTGTTGGTAAACTTGAGTTAGTTATTCCAAAAGACAAGATAGTAGATAAAGCAGGCAACAAGAATATTGAAACAACACTAAATATTCCAACGTTTGTTGCAAATGGTGGTATTTCAGACTCAAAACCGACTGTTACAGTAGACGAAAACGAAATAACTATCATAAACAATCAAACAAGTATTGCAGAGATAGTGAAGATTGAGTATCAATACAGAATTAGTGGAGATACAGAGTTTACAACAATTCCAAATGGGGCAAGCGGAGATACAGCAACATCAAATATTCTAAAAGATGCCTTAGCAGATACATACTACGAGATTAGAACAGTTGTTGAAGATTCAACTGGAAACAAGAAAGAATCAAAGACAGTAACAGTTAAAACATCAAGTTTAGATAGCAGTTTGATTAGTATTTCTATAAATCCAATGACATTAACAAGCGGAGATGTTACAGTTACAATAACATACAATTCTAAGTTCCATAAAGAGTATTCAACAGATGGTACAAATTACATCAGCTTGACAAATGGAAATACAAAAGAATTGATTATTAAAGCTAACTTGACAATCTATGCGAGATTGACAGATGGCAAGAACTACAGCGATGTTGTTACTTATGAGGTAAACAACATAGATAAAGAAAGACCTATAATTGGAAAGGTTGAAGTTTCTCCAAGTGGAAAATCAAATTCAAAACAAATAATTGCAACAGATGTTAAAGATGTTGGAGTTAGTGGAATTAAGGGATACTATATAAGCAAAACAGCAGACCTAGATAATCCAACATGGGTAAGCTTTGAAGGTACAAGCTTTGCATACACTATAAAAGAGAATGGAACATACTATGTATGGGTTTCAGATAATGTAGGTAATATTTCAGAGGCAGAAATAGTTATTGCTACTGGTATTGTAAGCGGAGTAGGCAATATTACTTACAACGAAGAAATGGAGATTTCTGTTGGTGAAACTGCTAAGATAGAAATAACATACACAGGCGAAGCAATGAGCGAGTCATACTCTTCAAGCAACAGCAGTATTGTAAAAGTTGAAAAGAATATTAGACAAATAGAAGGTGTCAGCGTTGGTGTTGCGAATGTAGTTGTTGTAATAAAAGATTACGATGGCACAGAGCATCAAGTAATAATTAAAGTTACAGTTAAACCTACAGAGTTGCAAGCAAAATTAATGTCAGACGGCGTAGACTATAACGGCGAGTGGACTAACAAGGATGTAAATGCAATTCTTACAACTAACGGCACAAAGCCTTTTGAATACAAAGAAAAGGAAAGCAAGAATGGGGCTTGGACAAAACCAGAAAACGTTAGTGCAGACAGCATAACAGGTTTGACAACGATTACATACAGTGGAGATTATAGCGGTGAAAAATATTACACTGGTGTGAATAAAGATGGAAACATCGTAACATCAGAAGCTGGAGCATTTGTTGTAAGACTAGATAAAACAGCACCAACAATCGGAGCTGCTAAGAAGACACCAGGAACAAATTCGATTGATGTAGCAATCATCGGAGCAACAGATAATTTATCTGGTATTAAAGAATATGAAATTGGAATATATAAAGATAATGTTTGCCTAGGAACATATAAAGGAGCATCAGGTGAGGCAACGTTTATACAACTTTCAAGTTCAACAACTTATCAAATTAAGTACAAGATAACAGATAATGCAGGAAACGAAACGGACATGATTGATGGCGGTTCTGAAACAACTGGAATAATAAGAAAAGTTGTAACATATGATTATTTGACAAATGGTGGTACTGGCGTATCATTAGCAAGCGAAGAAAGAATTGCAGGTACAATGATAGACTTGACAGTAACAGCAACAAAACCTGGATACAACTTTAAAGGTTGGGCTAAGATACCAAGTGGAGATGTTCTAACAAGCTTAGTAATGCCAGAAGAAGACATCACATTATATGCAATATTCAAAGATGAAGATGCACCAAATGTTGAAGATAAGTCTTACGAGACAGTTGATGGCGAATTAAACATCATACTAAAACCTAGCGATGACGGAAGTGGTATTGGAGGATATGCAGTAACAACAGACGATGGCACGCCAAACAAATGGGAGATGAAAGAGCCTGACGCAGACGGATTTGTAAGAATCTCAGTTCCAGGAACAAATAAATATTATGTATGGATTAAAGACTTAGAAGGAAACTTCATAAGATATGAGCAAATTGCAATAAAAGATATTTTCGCACCAACAGGAAAGATAGAAGTTAAAGAAAATATAGTAAACGATTTGCCATATGCAAACAGAAATGAAGTTAACTTAAAGATAACAGCAGAGGATAATGAAAGCAAGCCAGAAGACATTAAGATAGCAATATACAACGAAGAAGAGTACAAGAATATAAAGAGCTACACATCAATAAACTTTGCATACAACTATGTAGACGGAGGTCTAGAGACAAAACATCAAACAACCCCAGGAGACGGCTTAAAGAGAATCTACGTAATATTTAAAGATAAGGCAGGAAATATATCAATGACAATAAAACAATTGCCATAAAACAAAAATAAAGCAAAAGCGGATGAGCTAAAACTCATCCGCTTTTTGCTAGTTTGATATGAATTCTAAAAAAATAGTAATATTATAACGTAACCCTCATATAAATTTATTAAAGATATGTGTACAAACACTAATTATAAAAGGAGGGTTATTAATGAATAATTACAGCATATATCAAAATATTGCGGAAAGAACGGGTGGGGATATATATATTGGTGTTGTTGGACCTGTTAGAACTGGAAAATCTACGTTTATAAAAAGTTTTATGGAACGTGCTGTGCTTCCAAACATAACTGACGAGTATAAAAGAGCTAGAGCACAAGACGAGTTGCCACAAAGTTCTAACGGAAGAACAATAATGACAACAGAGCCTAAATTCATTCCAAATGAGGCAGTTGAGGTCAGTTTAGATAACGTTAAATTCAATACAAGAATGATAGATTGCGTCGGATATTTAATCGATGGTGCAATTGGACATATGGAGGGTGAAACTCCAAGAATGGTAAGCACTCCATGGTTTGAAAATCAGATTCCTTTTTCTGAAGCGGCTGAACTTGGAACTAAGAAAGTAATAGAGGAGCATTCAACGATTGGCATACTTATAACTACGGACGGCAGTGTTACAGACATTCCAAGACAAGATTATGAGAAGGCAGAGGAGAGAGTTGCAAACGAATTAAAGGCACAAAATAAGCCATACATAATAATCTTAAATACAAGTAATCCAAGCTCAGAAAACACAAAAACGTTATGTGGCAATTTAGAGGAAAAGTATGATGCACCTGTAAAAGCAATCAATTGTGCAAACTTGACGAATGAAGATATAAACGAAATAATGGGAACTATTTTATATGAATTTCCTGTTAATGAGATAGACATCGATTTGCCAAAATGGACTGAAACATTACCGAATGATCATCAAATCAATACTAATATTTTAAATATGGTAAGAAACAAGTTTAAGAACATTCAGAATTTGAGACAAATTCAAAATATGTTAGATAGCATGGAAAGTGCGGAAGAGATTGAAAATATAGATGTCGATTCAATAAAGCTAGGCGAGGGCATTGCAAAAATAAATATAAACATTAAGAAAGATGTATTTTATAAGATTTTAAGTGAAATGTCTGGAATAGAAGTAAAAGAGGAGGGCGAACTATTTGGAATTGTTGCGTCACTTGCACAAAGTAAAAAGAGTTACGATAAAATAGAAATGGCATTGAACGATGTAAAACGCAAGGGATACGGAATTGTTACACCTAACATAGAAGATTTATCGCTTGAAGAACCTGAGATAATTAAGCAAGGCTCAAAATTCGGTGTAAAGCTTAGGGCAAAAGCACCTAGTCTTCATATAATAAAAGCAGAAATTGAAACCGAAGTTTCGCCAATTGTTGGAAGTGAAAAACAATCAGAGGAATTAATCGATTATCTAATGAAAGAATTTGAGGATGATCCAACAAAGATTTGGCAATCGAATATATTTGGCAAATCGTTGCATGAGTTAGTAAATGAGGGATTGCAAACAAAGTTAATGAAGATGCCAGAAGAGGCACAATGCAAACTTCAAGAAACGCTAGAAAAGATAATAAATGAGGGCAGTGGAGGACTAATTTGTATAATACTATAAAAACGGCCTAAAATGTGGCAAATCGCAAATAAATATGGTATAATATTTACATAAAATATATTTATTAGTGCGAGGTACGTTATGTTTGTAGCTTGGTTAGGTTGGTTGTTCCTAAACTTAGTCTTAAATGGCTCAACGAAAGCAATTATCATTTCATTGATTGTTGCTGTGGTTGTAGGTGTTATCGTAGGCGACGTGAAAGGGGCAATCGGAGTTCTTCTATTTCCTATAATACTGGGTTTACTTGGCTTCTTAGCAAAGTGTCTGATTGCAGGTTGGTTCTTGTTTGCTATCTTTGGTTATGCAATGTATATAGCGATGGACTTTACTGCAGTATACATGATTGTGTATGCGATTAGGCATCGCAAGAAAGCGAAGTAAATCATCAAAAAGAAAAATGAAAATCTACAATCAAGGATTTTCATTTTTCTTTTTTGTATTAAGTTGCTGAAACAAAAGTAGAAAACTAATAATTATTAAAAATCAGGCAAACAACGAAAGTTAGCATGCTTTAATAAAAATGAAGATTTAGAATTTTTTCTTAGTAAAAATATTTAATGGAAGAAGCTTTATCATATTGCAAATGTGTTTATTTCACAAAGGACCAAACACATGTTATTCAATGTGTTCAGTCCTTTTCAATTAAGTTATGTGCTTTATTGTAATTTGCGACTTTTCTTAGTTCGCTTTTGGTGTATTTGTTAAAAATCGTTGTGTATGTATTGATAGTTGTGGAAATGTCGGTGTGTCCTAAAAGTTTTTGCAACACAGCGATTGGCACACCTGCCTCGATGCAACGTGTTGCATATGTATGTCTAAGCATATGAAAATTATAAATTCCTTTAAATTTTAGTGTCTTGCAAATTCTTTTAAACTGAGTATTTACATTTGACGAACGGATAATACTACCGTCTTTTTGCGTAAATATCAAATTATTATCATTCTTAGTCATTTCGGCAATTGCACTCTTAAAATAAATTGCAACATTCTCTTCAAGTGGAATAACTCTAGTGCTTGCAGGAGTTTTTGTTTTATCTTCAACAATTGGCTTTGAATTAATATCACGACTAATTGTCTTAGTAATGCTGATAGTTTTTCGCTTGAAATCAATATCTTTTGGCGTTAGTGCAAGTATTTCACCGCAACGCATACCAGTATTAATTGCAACAAGAAAAATATACTTGTAGTTCGTTTTTCTTAGTGCATTAATAAACTTTTTGTGCTCATCAAGTGTGAATGCGGAAATTTTTTTATTTGCCTTAATAGATTTCGGCTTGATAACATATTTTAGTGGATTTATTTGGAGTTTTCTTCTTGAAATTGCCTCTTCGAAAATAACATTTAGAAGCTGATAAATCTTTGCTATGGTAGAATTAGAATACTTTTTTTGAGAATTTAAAAAGTCCTGAAGTTGTGATTTCGTAATGTTTTTTGGCTCAATATTGCCAATACCATTTTTAATAAGTCGCAGAACATTGTAGTCCCTTATGTAGGTGTTGTCTGTAATGACATTAGCATCGTGCTTAGTTTTCAAAATGTCGTAACCAATCTCCCAAATCGTACGGGGAGTCATGTCTGCAGGAATTTTCTTATCATCTTTTGTAGTTTGAATATTGCTACTTTGAATAGTGGAAATCTTATTTTTTATCATTTGTAAAATCGACTGTTTCTTTGATACTTTATCATTTGTTACGATTCCATGATACTTATCTAACATCATATGAATTCCCCCTTTCAATAATATTTTAACACGAAAAAGGGGGAGATTATATATTCTAAAAAGTGAAATGTGTATTATTGACATATTATAACCTGACATGTTATAATAAATTAACTTAACCAAGGAGGAGCGTTGATTGAAAGTAATAAAGACAAAAACATATATAAAAGATGTACAAAAGAAAATAAAAAATAAGCATAAACAGATAGAAGAATTAACAATTGAAGCAATTGAAAGTTTGCTTGTGCAGAGTAAGAATATGAAAGAATTAATGCAAAATCCATTATCAGTAGTGTACAATATAGAGAAGAAAAAAGGTGATTTAAAAGAGATATATACTGCGAGAATAAATACAAAATTACGAATGTATATGAAACCGGTTGGAATTTATCCGTATGTATTAGAAGAAATAGTGGAGATAGAATTGGAAGAAATAGATGATAAACATTACGGGAATGGATAGGAGAGGATGTCAGATGATATATTTTGGAAAGTATTTAAAAGATTATTTAGAGTTTCATAATATTTCGCAGAGTGAATTTGCACTTAGAATGGGAATAACCCAAAAACACATTAATGAATTGTTAAACGGAAAAGCCAATATAACTTTAGAAATGGCTGCTAATATTGAAAGATTAACAGGAATAGATTCAAGCTTTATAATAAATGTTGAGAATACCAAAAAACTTAAAGAGGGTATTTTAGACCAATATGGAGATATAAAAAACGTTAAAAAAGTATTGTCAGAAGAATATTGCATAAATGAACTAAAAAAGATTTCTTGGGTGAATTTCAGGGACGAAACAGATTCACTTCAAATGTGTATAGATATTTTAGATTTTTTGAAAATAAAAGATTTTAGTATTTTATCTAAATTAGAAGAACAAGTTTTGTTTAAGAAAACAGGGAATAATTTTAACAAACTTGCTTTGTGGATTGCACATTGCGATGAGGTCGTGAAAGAGCAAGTGGTAAGTGATTATAACAGTTATAATCTTTTGTTCTTAGTAAAAGATTTGAAGGATTATGCTTATAGTAACGGGATAAACGTTGAAGAAATAATGAAAATATTAAATAGCTATGGAATTTATTTTGCTGTTGAAAAAGCGATAACAGGGACTAAAGTAAGAGGTTGTTTTAAAGTAAAAGGCAAAAAGCCAGCAATTTATATAACTGATAATTATGCGGGAAAGGATTCTTTTTTCTTTGAATTATTTCATGAATTAGGACATTGCAAATCTGATTATAATGAGGGGAAAAGCAAAGTAATTATTGATGGTAGTGAAGAAAAAGAAAAAAAGGCAGACGATTTTGCATTAAAAATGATGATAGATGAGGATGTTTGGAAACAAATTTTAGAAGCTAATCTAAATGAGAAAAGTATTAAAGAGATATCTGAAAAAAATAAGATACCTATGAGTTTTATAGTTGGTAGATTAGCGAAAAATAAAAATATAAATTATACGAATAAATTGTATAGAGAGTATTATCAAAAATAAATTAATAGTATTGCGTTTTTTGATATTAAACATTGAATTTATTACTAATTGGTATGCAACATATAAATAATTCAATTGAAAAATGGAGATTATATATTCTAAAAAACGTTACAACAACATGTGAAAAAATAGTGAAAAAATTTATCGAAAATTGTTTACATTTTTTTTGCACTAATATACAATGATAGTACTGATAACAAACGAAAAAATGAAAGGGGATTTGTATAATGAGAATAATGATGCTTTCGTGGGAATACCCACCAAGAATAGTTGGAGGTATTGCGAGAGTCGTTCATGATCTTTCACATGCTTTTGCTGCACAAGGGCATGAAGTGCACGTTATAACATATCAAGAGGGAGAAACGAAAGAATTTGAAAAAGACGGACCAGTATTTGTACACAGAGTAACTAATTATCCAATCAACGCAAACAATTTAATAGATTGGGTAATGCAACTTAATTTTTGCATGATTGAAAGAGCTGCAGATGTAATTAAGGAATATGGAAAATTTGATGTTTTGCACGCACACGATTGGCTAGTTGCATATGCCGCAAGAACACTAAAAAGAACATATAAAATGCCACTAGTTGCAACAATACATGCAACAGAAAGTGGAAGAAATAAAGGAATACACAACAGAGCACAAGGCTATGTAAACGATGTTGAGTGGATGTTAACATACGAAGCTGGAAACGTTATATGCAATAGTATGTTTATGAAAAACGAGATAAGCAATTTGTTTGGAAAGCCATATGAAAATATACATGTTGTACCAAATGGAATAAATGTAAATAAATTTGATGGACAAGAAAGAGATTGGGAATTTAGAAGAAACTATGCAGCTGATAATGAAAAAATCGTATTCTTTGCTGGAAGAATAGTAAATGAAAAAGGAATACAAGTTTTATTAAATGCGGCACCAAAGATTATATCAAATTACCCTAATGTAAAGTTTGTAATAGCTGGTAGAGGTCCATGCCTAGATGAATTAAAAGGCTTGGCAGATTACCTTGGAATATCAAACAAAGTATACTTCACAGGATACTTAAATGATGTTCAAATCACAAAGATGTACAAGGCAATAGATATAGCAACATTCCCAAGTTTGTATGAGCCATTCGGAATAGTTGCATTGGAAGGAATGCTATCAGGAGCAGCAACAGTCGTATCTGATGCTGGTGGATTGAATGAAATAGTATCACATGGAATAGATGGATTAAAATCATATGCAGGAAATCCAAACTCACTTGCGGACTCAATAATTGAAGCATTGTATAACGATAACTTATGCAAGCAAATGGCGGAAAACGCAAGAGCAAAAGTAATAAAAGAATTCAACTGGGAAACAATTAGCAAGAGCACAATGAACGTATATAAAGAAACAATAAAAGCCGCAAAAGCAAAGGCAAAAGAAAAAGTAAAATTAGAAAAACTAGCAGAAGAAGAAATACACGGAACAGCTACAATAGTAGATGGAGTAGATACAACAATCACGACATACACAACAGACAAAGAAATAAACATTTTGCATAACGCAGCAAAACAAAAATTAGCAAAACAAATGTAACAAAAAGCCCGAAGAAATAAGGATGTGGAAACGCAAATGAATAAGAAAAAAATCATATCAATTGGTGTTTTAGTAATAGGAATTGTCAGTGTCATCATTGTTGTATCACTAATATTAAACAAGAAAGGACCATCAATAATTGTAAGCAAGCCACTTAATGAAAAAGTGAATCTTGAAGAAGTACTTAAAAACGTAGAAGAAACTGATTCAGATGTAGAAAACGAAGATATCGCAAAAGGAGTAGACGAAATTGACTTTAATGAGTACAATGTCTTAGAAAAAAAGGCATTAGTCTATACAACTGATGAAAATGTAAACGAAATATGGATGATAAAATTAGGAAGTTACAATCAACAAGAAGATGTATGTAGAATGCTAGGGCAAAGAGTGCAAAAACTAAAAAGTGCATTCGAAAATAACGAAGCACAACTAAAAATATTAAACGAAGCAATAATAAAACAAGAAGAAGGAATAGTAATAATGATAATATCTCCTGATGCAAAAGAAATAGAAGAAAAAATAGCAAAAGCAATGCAAATTTAAAACACACGACATAAAAACAAGATAGTCGAAAAATGTCGAACGAAGATGTTTGACAATTAAAAAAGAGTAATATATATTTAAGGTGGTTGAGAACAAAAACTTAACCATCTTTTTCTTATATCGTAAAAATCATTACGATAATTTCCAAATCAAGAAAAATAAAAAATCTATAATCAAGGCAGTTGAATAGCCAAGTGCTAAAAGAAGGTGATTAAAATGAGCAATTAAAATGGTAAAATATAATTGAGTTATTTTCAAAATAATCTAAAAATTCTAATGGCAAATCGCCAGAAATCCATCAAAAAAGAAAGGAAAAAATAAAATATGACAAACACAGCATATAAAACCCCACAAAATGATTATATCTTCAAAAAAATATTTGGAACAAAAGGAAATGAAGAAATATTAAAAAAGTTTCTAGAGGCAATACTAGAAGAGAAGATAGAACAAGTAACAGTAGATTTGCAAACAGAAGTATTAGCGGAAACAATAAAAGAAAAAGGAGTAAGATTAGATGTAAGAGCAAGACTAGATAATAAAACAGAAATAAATATAGAAATACAGTTAAATAAAAGAGGATTTTCAGAAGAAAGATGCTTAGAATATTGGTCAAGAATCTATCAAACAACAGTAGAAAAAGGCAAAGACTATATGAAAGCCAGAAGAACAATAGGAATATGGATATTAGGCGAAAATGTATATGAAGACACCGAAAAATATCATACAAAATGGCAAATGCAAGAAGTAAATAGCGGAATAAAAGGGCATTTTATGCATGAAGAGATACATATAATTGAGTTGAAAAAGTTACACTTTCATGATAAAATTGAGCTAAGCAAAATGGAAGCATGGTTATGGTTCATAAAGCATGATAAAAAGGAGGCGGTGGAAATGGCTTGTTACACAGAAAAGCAGATACAAAAAGCAGAAGAACAATACAAAAAAATAACCTCAGATGAAAAAATGATGGCGATAATAGAAGTAAGAGAAAGAGCAAGAAGAGAGATGCTGCAAGATAATTATGATGCGAAACAAGAAGGCATAGAGCAAGGTAAAAAGGAAGGCATAGAGCAGGGCAAAAAGGAGGGCAGAGAACAAGGCAAAAAGGAAGGCATGGAACAAGCTAGAACAGAAGCAAAGGCTGAAAAACTATCAATAGCTAAAAAGCTAAAACAAACAGGCATGGATATAAAACAAATATCAGAGATTACTGGTTTAGCAGAAGAGGAGATTGAAAAACTGTAATGGTGTATTAGCGAGCAGAAAAATACATTGAGAGCAAACATCTATAAATCTTCAAACCATTACGCATACCGCATAATGCAAGTTTGGCACAAACTTAATAATTAAAATATTACAAAGATATTACAAGCATGTTACATTGCTTGTAATATTTTTTTAACTCAAATTTAACAATGCATAAAAACATCCAAAATAAAAAGTCGAAATTTGTATTTCCGTAAAAGAATGCAAAATATCAAAACCTTAAAACTCAACGCACGCATGCTTTAGCCGGCTAGACAATATTTATATATATATTATAATTAAGGCAAGTCATAAAAGTGACGCACATGCTAAGCGGCATGCATCAAAACAAAGGAGAAATTGGTATGAAAAAATTCAAGGTTAAGGTATTTTTAATTTCAATGATTTTGTTAATCACGGGAGGAATAACGGGTGTATCTCTCGCGGATGGAGCGGCGACTATAGATGAGTTTGCAAAGCTCGAAAGTTCATATGAAAGCACATCGCCAAAGCTAAATGCGGCAGAGCTTTCAAGCACTTTTACAAGTGAGAAAGAAATAGAGGTGTACTTAGAAACCAGTAGAAACGATATAGAAAAAATCGTTATATCTGCATGGTCTGGCGGAGCATACTCTAAATTCAAAACAACTAAAAATGCCACATATGATGCTACAAGAGAAATCTATACAGCAACCTTTAACCTTGATGAAATAATAAATACCAATACTGGAGCAAAAGAAAATGCCGAAGAAGCAATATACTCATTTGATGCATGTGTATATGGAACAAACAAAACGATGAGCTATTATAACTTAGACAATGTGCAATACACAGAAAAAGGATTCTTAGCATCTACTAAAACAAGTGGAGATAATGTAGAACTAACGGTAAAAGCAGAAGAAGACGGAGAAATTGCAGTATTAAAAGACGGAGAAGAAGTAGGCGAAAATACAGTATGGCAAAGCGTAAAAAAGGGAGAAAATACAATCTCACTTATGAGTTTAGAAGATGAAACAAACGAAGATGCAATGTCTTCAAATGTTCAAACATATAGTGTTGTGTATAAGTCTCCAAAGATTGTATCAATGCCAAAACGTAGTATTCCAGTAGTTACAACAAATTCATTAGCATCATCAAGCACATTCCAAAATGATGATATCTTTAGCTTTGAAATATCACAATCAGATGGATTAAACACTTGGATGTCATATGAAGACACACCAAACATTTTTGAATCAACAATCCAAGGCAAACACGGCGAAACAGCGACAGCAATAATCAGAATAAACACACCACATGCCGGAATTTTAAGCTTTGATTATATGTCAAGCTCAGAAAAAGAATTCGATACATTCAAATTCGAAATATCTGGAGCAACACTTGTTTCAGAGTCAGGCAAAGCAACTGAAACAACAAAAACACAAACAGGCGAAAATGATTGGCAAAACTACACAGGTAGATTTGCAATACCGACTAATGGCGTAATCACATTGAAATTAGAATACAAGAAAGATAAAAACGTAAATCGTTACGAAGATATGGCGGCAATCAAAAACTTAATCTTCACACCAATTTTACCAAGCAATGGAAATGTAATAATAAACAATGGCGCAGAATATACATCAGCTGCAACCGTTGATTTAAGAATATACGTAGAAGATGCAACATATATGTACATCACAGAAAGCAACCAAAAGCCATCGGTTAATTCTACAGAATGGCTACCACTACTAGAAAGAACAACATACACATTAAAAGATTTAAAAGATGGTGAAAAAACGATATATGTATGGTTCAAAAACGATAGTAACGCAATGTCAATCGAACCTGCAAAGGCTACAATAAAACTAGACAATTCAGCTCCAACAAACGAGGCACCAACAGTAGAAAGCACAGCAACAGAAATAAAAATAAAACTAAATCAAAAAGATGAAAACGAATTTGTATTAACAGAGTATGGATATAGACTTGTAGGAACAACAGATTTTACATGGAGCGGAAATGTAAATTCAGGTGAACACACAATGGCAGGTTTAACACCAATGAAAGAATACGAAGTAGTAACAAGAGTATCAGATGGAATAAACGATGTAGTAGAATCAGAAATCACAAAAGTAAAAACAAAAATACCATCAGATAAAATAGTAATAGAAAGTTCACCATCAGAAAAAACATTAAATAATGTTATCGTAACAATAACATGGAACAATAGCGAAGGTTACACACAAGAGTATAGCTTAGATGGCATAAACTACACTAAAGAAACAGACACAGTAACAACAATCGAAATGCCAAAAAACGGAATAATATATTACCAAATGAACGATGGAACATATGATACAGGAGTTCAAAAATATATAGTAGGAAACATAGATAGAGAAGGGCCAGTAGTAGAAGTAGCAGAAGTAGTATCACCAAAGAGTGGTAAATATGGTATCGGCGATGAAATAACACTAAAAATAACATGGAACGAAGAAATCTACGCATCAGAGTTGCCAAAGTTAAATATAAAATTCAACGATGATGTAAATATTCCATTAACAGCAAAATACAAAACAACAAATGAAATCGTGTATAAATATACAATCAGAGCTGAAGATAATGGATCACTACAAATAATATCATTAGAAGGTGGCGAGGTAAAAGACTCACTTCAAAACATAGCAACATACACATTGCCAGCTCAAACAGGTAGCGAGATCTACGCAGAAAACGCAGCATATATAGCAGCAACAAACACATATTATGCAACAATACAAAATGCAGTAAACGCAGCAGGAACAGAACCAACAACAATAACAGTAACAGCCAACACAGAATTAAGAAACACAGTAATAATAAAAGAAGGTCAAAACATAACATTAGACCTAAATGGCAAAACAGTAAGTATAAAAAATGAAAGCTCAATAGTGACAGCAATAGAAAATAGCGGAACGTTAGTAATAAAAGATAGTACAAATACAGACTCAAAAATAACAGCATATTCAGAAGAGCGTTCAGCATACACAATAATAAATAACAACACAGGAAGACTAACAATAGAAAACGGCAAAGTAGAAGCCGTATCAAACACAAAATCAATAGCACTAAAATCATATGGAATATACAACAAAGAAGCAGGCGTAATAACACTAGGAAAAGATGATGGAACTGTATTAAGAGAAATACCAGAAATAAAAGCAAAAGCTAAAAATGGTATAGGAATAAAATTAGTAGATGCAAATGGTAGATTATACTATTGCGATGGAACAATAAAAGGCACTAGTGACTCATTACAACTAGCTAGTGGAGCAGCTGCATACATTATTCCAACAGGCTACATGGAAAAAGTAGAAAAACAAGTAGAAGAATATGGACTATACACAGTATCATATTTATCAAACGAAAACACAGTAGAGCTAACAGTAGATGGCAAATCAGAAAGATACTTAACATTAATAGATGCATTATCAAGAGTACCTAAAGATGGCAGACTTTCAAAAATCAAAATGCTAGCAAATGATACTTTAATGCAAGTGGCAAAAATATATGAAGGCCAAAATGTAGAGTTAGACTTAAATGGATACACAATAACAAGAAACGAAGCAATAGATGGTGTAATCTACGCAATATTAAATAACGGAACATTAAAAATAACAGACACAAAAACCGAAGCACCAGGAAAAATAGAAGCAATATCACAAGAAGATGTAAAAGTATACGCAGTATATAACTATAAAAATGGAACAATAACATTAGACAATGTAAAACTATTTGCTAAAAACGCAGGAGAAAACGAAGCATTTGGCTTTGATTATACTGGCGACACAACATCTATAGTAAACTTAGGCAATGTAAAAATATATAGAGATACATTAGAAAAAGACAAAAAATATCTAAACCCAATAGGTGTATATTTATTAGAAGGTCAATACCTAAAACAAGACACAGAAATAGTAGAAGGAATAACATATAAAGTAAACTATGGAGCAGAAACACCAAATGTATCATTAACAGTAAATGGCGAAACAACATACTATAACTCAATACAACAAGCAGTAAATGCAGCACCTACAGATGGAACAACAGGAGAAATAAAGGTGTTGGCGGATGAGGAGTTGTATACATTTTTAAATGTTGATTCAACCAAAAACATAAGCATTGATTTAAATGGAAAAACAATAACAGCCCAAAATGTGGTGCAAGCAATACAAAATGATGGTGATTTAATAATAAAAGATACATCTGCAAATGAAGAAGGCATAATAAAGCTAACAAATATTAATGATGCATATGGAATTAAGCAAGGCTCTAAATTATTACAGATAGATAGTGGCACAATAATGGCTACTTCAACTAATAACATTATAATAGGTGTTCAAGCTATAAGAACAACAAATCAACAAGCAACAATTGTTATAAATGGCGGAAAATTAAAAGCTATGGCAAATGGAACATATATATTAAGTGGCATGACAATGAATAATAACGGAGAAATTCAAAGTGGAAAAGTAAATTTGCCAAAAGGAAAACACTTAACATATATGGCAGAAGAGAATTATGTAACAAACTATCTAGAAGATGGTGAAGTTGTAGCAACATTAGAACAAAATGGAGTATTTACAAATTACGCATCAATACAAGATGCAGTAGCTGCAGTTGTTGCTGATGGTACAAAAGCAAAAATAACAATGTATGAAAACGAGAGTTTAGGCAGACAAATAGATATAGCAAGTGGCAAAAACGTAGAACTAGATTTAAATGGTAAAGAAATTTATTTTGGACGCACACCAGTGTTAATAAAAAATTATGGTGATATAGCAATAAACGATAGTTCAAATGGAGAAGGAAAACTAACCGCTGTTGCAAATGCTAGAAATGGACAGGTTATAAACAATAGCGGTAGTGGAACAGTAACAATAAATGCAGGCGTTATTTCTTCAAAAGCAGATGTGACATTTACAACAATATATAACACAAGTACAGGAAACATTATAATAAACGGTGGAAAAATAAGTGGTTTTCTAAAAACATCAGAAGGTAGATTGATAGGAAATGATGGAACAGGAACAATACAAATAAATAGTGGTGAGATTACATCAAATAGAAATGTGCTAATACTAAACTGGAAAAATGGTAACATAGAAATAAATGGAGGTAATATTAAAGCTAATGGAAACATAGTTGAAAATAAAGCTTCTGGTACAATAACTATTAACGGTGGAAATCTAACTTCAATAAAAGCAACAGGAATAGTAAATGGCGGTAATGGTAATATAGAACTTAATGGTGGAACAATAAATGTTGAATTAGCTTCAGGAATAGTAAACGGTAGCACAGGAAATGTTATTGTAAATAGTGGTAATATAAAAATTAGTGGTGGCAATCATGTAATATGGAATGGTAACATGGGAAATGTTTATGTATATGGAGGAGAGTTAGATGCAGGAAATGATGGCACAGGAATTAACAATACTTCTAAAGGTAAAATCATAATAGGTAAAGATGATGGAATTGTACTTTCTGAACCTGTAATAATTGGTAGATATGCTATAAATCAGAGAGCGTTAGGCAGTGAAGTTTATTATTATGATGGTATTTTGAAAGGTACAGATGTTAATGTGGTGTATCCAGCGAATACTCAATTTAAATCAAATGAGACTCCAACAGAAAAATATTACTTAATAATGACGATAGATGATGCATATTTATCATATACTAGAGAAGATTCATTTAATGTAATATCGTATTCTAAAGAAGCAAATTACGAACTAAGTTATATAGAAAATGGACAAAATATTGTAAAACTATACTCGACATTAAAAACTGCAATAAAAGGAACACCAGAAAATATTACTACAAAAATTAAACTATTAAAAGATACAGAAGAAACAGCATTTGTAGAAATTACGAAAAATCAAAGCATTATATTGGATTTGAATGGTAAAGAATTGAAGATAATGAATACTCCTGGTGTAACATGGAGAACTCAAGGGATAGTAAATAGTGGTACATTACAGGTAGTGGATAAATCAGCCGAAAGAACAGGAATAATCAAAGGATATGATTCAGACAGTGTAATAGAGCTAATTCAACAATATTGTACAGGTGGAACATTTATACTAGGTGAAGACGACGGAACAGTTAATATCGATTCTCCAATAATCTTTTCTGAAGGTGAGGCAATAAATAATATTGCTAGTACCTTCAAAATGTATGATGGAAAAATTATCGGAAGAAGAGTAATACATGGTAATGGCAGCAGTAAGTATGAAGTTCCAGAAGGATATATGAGAAAAGATGTGCTATCAAGTGATGGAGTATATTGGGTAGAATACCTTGTAAAAAAGGAAGGTATCACAATTGTTCCAGAAACAGAAGCATGGACTAACAAAGATTTGAATGTAGATATATTCTATTCAAACAGTAACTATAAAAACCAATATAAGATAGGAAATGGAGAATGGCAAACAGCAACGCTAACCAATAATGTTATAAAAGTAGCTACACAAGAAAATTGCACAATTTATGCAAGGTCATTAGATTCAAATTCTAATGTAATATACTCTGGAGAATATGAAGTGACCAATATAGATAAAGTAGTGCCAACAATAGAAAATATAACAGCAACGTCAGCAAAAGCTACAAGTCAAACAATAACATTTAGCGTAAACGATAATGCATCAGGTGTAGTAGCATATGTACTAACTATGGATGCTACAAAGTTATTAGACGATGCAAAATGGATAGAAAGTTCTGGTGAGACAATCACAGATAAAGTTAATAAAAATGGTACTTGGTATGTATTTGTAAAAGATGCTGCTGGAAATATATCGAATAGTGCATCAGTGGTAGTTACAAATATAGATACAGAATTCCCTATAGTTTCTAATATCGAAGTTACTTCGCCAGTAACAGGCCATTATTTTGAAAACGATGAAATAACACTTAAAGTGAACTTTAGTGAAAATATAGTTGTAAAAGAAATGCCAATATTAAAAATAAAATTTGGTAATGGCGAAGTAAGAGAAATCACAACTGGTACAGCAGGTGCAAGCACAATAACATGTAAATATCAAATCCAAATGGCAGATGAAGGAGATTTGACATTAGTAGATTTAGAAGGCGGAGATATAGAAGATGAAGTAGGCAACAAGTATCAAAAAACAGAGATAGAGCTAATAGGATACAAAATATCAGTAGGGGCTAGAGTGTATGTTGTTGAAACAAATACGTACTATAGAACACTTCAAGAAGCAATAGGTAGCTGTAGCAAGACTGCAACTGAATATACAACAATAAAATTAGTAAAAGACAATGAATACATAGAAGAAGATAGTATTTTAGTATCTTTAGGTCAAAAAGTAAAAATAGACTTAAATGGAAAAGCTTTAAAGATAACAGATGTAAAAGCAGGCGTAATATACGGTGGAGATAGTACAACAAAAGGAAATCAAAAGGGAATAATAAACCAAGGCGATTTGATAATCACAGATACATCAGAGTTAAAAACTGGTTCTATTGATGCAACGGGTAATGGCAACATGGTTATTACAATAAAGAATGAAAACACAGGTAAATTAAAGATAATAGACTGTGCAAACTTTGAAGGAAGCTATGCAGTGTATAATGAAGGAACTTCTTCATTAACTATTGAAAATTCTACAATTATAGGAAGAATTAGAGGTGTGCATAGTGAGGGAGCAAGTAATATCGAAATAAAAGATAGCTTTATAGAATCAACATCGACAGAATATGGTACATGGGCTATGTATATAAAGAACAAAGATGCTAAAATAATTGTAAATAACAGTGAATTTAAAGGTAGACAATCAGGTATAAACATATGCGATGGAATGAAAGTAAACAGTGATGGAACTGCGCAAACCGGAATGTTTAATATACCACAAAATAAATATATAGCATATAAAGTAGAAGATGGAGATGTTGTAAATTACTTAGCAGATGGCGAAGCAATAGTAGAACTAGAGTTAAATGGAGAAACAACAAAATATAATTCTATATACGATGCAATCGCCGTAGTTCCAACAGACAATACACTTGCAAAAATCAAATTAGTGCAAAATCAAAATTTGTGGAAAGATGTTAAGATTGCAAATGGACAAAACATAGAAATAGACTTAAATGGAAAAGAAATATATGTGCAATTTTTATATCAAGCAAGGTTAATAGAGAATAACGGAAATATAAAGGTAATTGATTCTTTAAACGGGGAACAAGGAAGAATAAAAAATTATGCTCCGGGTTCTGGTATTACTACTTATGGTATATACAACAATGGCACAGGAACAGCGGAATTAGCGAGTGGAACGATAGATGTAGAAGTAGAAAATGGTCGTTCAAGTGGCTTATATAATGCTACTACAGGAACAATAATATTAAGTGGTGGTACAATATATACAAAGGCAAACGTCTATGCACAAGGATTACATGATCTTGGAAAAGGGGGCTCTACAAAAATAACAGGAGGAAAAGTATATTCATCAGGTACAGGTTTACTAGTAGAAAACTCAAGTACAACACTAATATTTAAGAGTGGTGAAATAGGAGCTATTCAATCAACAATGAATATCCCTAGTGCAATGTCAATAAATAATAGTGGCTCGTATGAAAATGGAAAAGTAAATATACCACAAAATATGCATATAGCATATAAAATGGAAGATAAATATATAGTAAACTATTTGACAGCTGGTTCAAAAGTAGCAACATTAGAAGTAAATGGAACAGTAACAGAATATGGTTCTATATATGATGCAGTTGCAGCTTCTCCAACTGATGGAACATATGCAAAAATAACTCTATATGAAAATGAAATAATATCGAAAAAGCTAGAAATACTAGCTAGACAAAATATAGAAATAGACTTAAATGGAAAAGAGTTAGTAGGAAAAAATTATATAAATAACAATGGCGACCTTATAATAAGTGATACATCAGAAGAACAAACAGGTAAAATAAATGTAGATTCTCAATATGTAATTTACAATCAAGGCACAGGAACAGTTGAATTAAAATCAGGATTGCTAGGAGCATACACAAATATTTATACACCTAGATATGGAATTCACAACAATAGTACTGGTACTGTTAAAATGAGTGGTGGAAAAATAAATATAGAAACAACGCATTGGAGCTATTGTATATATAATGCATCAAATGGTAGAGTGGAATTTACAAACGGTGAAATGGTAAATAACAATGGTCTTGATGGCGGTGGAATATATAACAAAAATGGTGTTGTAGTTATGAATGGTGGTACTATGTACCCAGTTTATAAAGGAATACAGAATGAAAATAACGGAACGGTTGAAATAAATGGTGGAACAATAGTTACAACAAAATATGAGCCTGTAATCAATAAAGGCACTGGTGATGTTGTAATAAATAACGGTTTATTAAAAGTAATTGAAACTTGTTATGCGAAAACAATCAATAATGCAAGCACAGCTTCTATAACAATAAATGGTGGAATATTCTCCGCAAGGGGGGCAGATGGAATAATTAACTTTGGAAATAAAGGCACATTGAACATAAATGGCGGTAAGTTTATAAACACATCACATTCAACGATGTTTAATCCAACCAACAGAGTAGTAGATCTACCTGAAAACACATACCTAAAAGTTAGTTACACAAAATCTGGTGATAGCCATGTATACATTGGCGAACTAGACACCGCAGGTGATTACGAATTAACAACTCAAGATGGCACAATAACATATTATAATACATTGCAAGAAGCATTTAATGCAGTACCAACGAATGGTACATTATCAAAGATAAAATTGTTGACAGACTGTGAACTTTCAGAAACTGTTAGAGTAGAAAATAGTAGAAAAGTTCAGCTAGATTTAAATGGGCATAAAATAAAATATTATTCAACAGTAAAAGAGGTAATAGCACTAAGGAATACTAGCGGACAAGTTTTTGAAATTGTAGATACAAGTGGAGATGGACTAATAGATGTAAAAGCGGAGGGGTACAATGCATATGCAATATATAATAATAGTTCGTCAGGCAAGATAAGAATAATCAGTGGAAAAATTCAAGTAACGTCAATTGGTGGAGACGCTTATGGTATATATACTCAAAATGGACTTTCTAAAGAGGTTGGCAATGAAGCTATAAGAGTTGAAGGTGGAAGTATTTCTGCAAAGTCTGAAGTTGGAACTAATTCAGCAGTTTCAGGTAAAGCATATGGTGTGTATAATAGACAATATGGTGCCGTATGTATAACCGGAAAAGACACAATGATTTCGGCAACGTCAGCATTAAACGAGAGTTATGGTGTATATAATGCGGATGCTAGTGCTGCGACAGTACCAGTAACAATCGGTGAAAAAGATGGTATTGTTAGCACAACATCACCATATATAGCTGGTGAAACAGCAGGAATTTATATAACAAAGACAAAATCTACAAGTATTTACGACGGTGCAATCACCGGTAAAGCCGGTGGGGCTATAAAAACATCTACAACAGGTAATGCTACAGAAATCGTAAGCGATACCGAAAGCAACACATTCGTTTATACAAAGAGCAACAACGATGGCACAGAAACTGTAATGTTATTAAAGAATATTCAAAGCTTGAATGTAAAACCAAGTGCAATTTTATCAAACAATTTGAATACAGATTACACATTAGAAATATCATATATGCCAGCAGATGCAGCTGAAGTAAGATTAGATGTTGAAAGCTCAGATGTGAATATAGCGGTAGTAAATGAAATTGAAGAAGGCATATATAGTGTAAGAACAAAAGGCGAAGGTAGTGGCGAAATTACAATTACAGCAACAGACCTTTCTGACAAAACATTAACACAAACAGTTAAGCTATTAGTTGATACAGTGGCTCCAACTACAACAGCACCAACAGCAACATCTACAGGAAGTTCAGTTACAATAACATGTAACCAAGAAGATGAAAACATAGACAAAAATGAAATATATTATGCAATATCTGAAGATGGTGTTACATGGAGCTCATGGAGCAAGCGTGCTACAATTAACGGTTTAAAAGCAGATACATTATATAAGATTAAAACAAAAGCAAGTGATTTACTTGGCAACACTGCAGAATCAGAAATTTCAGAGATTCGTACAAAGCTTGCAAATAATTCTAAATTTACATTTAATCCAGACACAATGACAAAAGAAAATGTAGTTGTAACAATAACATGGAACAATCCACAAAAAACACCACAATACTATAAAGTAGGAGAGGGCGAGTGGACATTAGAGACAAACGAAACAACTCAAGTAACAATAGAAGAAAATGGCACAACAATTTATACAAAGCTAATTTATGATGGAACAGAAGAAAGCGATATTAAATCAGCTACAGTAGATAACATAGATAGATTAGCACCTACAGGAACACTAGCAATAAACGAAGCATACCCAAGATATGATGGATATGTAACATTAAAAATAACAGGTATAGACGACGCCTCAACAGTTGGCGATGGCTTAGGTACAATAGCATATATGTATATAACAGAAGAAAACTTAAGCGAGGCACCAGCAGAAGATGATGAAGGTTGGATAAAATATGAGGGTGATCACGATGCATATGATTATTACATACAAAAAGGCGAGGGCGAAGTTTCAATATATTTATGGCTAATGGATAAAGCTCACAACACATCAAATGCATTAGTAGCAACAACAGAGTTTATACCACCAGTAGCAGTATTGTTTGAGGATGATAACCTAGTTGGAGAGTATCAATCAATTGCAGAAGCATATAACGCAGCAAGAACAGGAAGTACAAGTCCTTCAACGATTATAGTTTGTCAAGATACAACAATTACCGCAACATTAAATATAGCTACAAATAAAAATATAATTCTAGATCTAAATGGAAAAACAGTATCAAGCACAATCGCAATACTTATATATAATAAGGGAAATCTAGAATTAATAGATAGTCAAAAAGGTGGTAAAATAGTTGGAACATGTACCAATAATGAAATTAGAATTATAAAAAATGAAAAGAATTTAACGGTAAAAGCTGGAAGATTAGAAATACTTAGAACTACAAAGGTTAGCAGAAAGGTTATGGCAATAGAGAACACTGGCAATTCAGCAGTATTAAACATGGCTGGTGGCGAAATATATGTAGAAATTGTTAGTGACTTTGGTTATGGCATATATAATGATAGTAGATACACAAACGGAGTATCTTCAAAAGTAACTAATACAAACATAGAAGTTGTAAGTAAAGATGTAGCAGAGGTATTCGGCATTTGGAGTATGAGTAATGGTTCAGTAGAAGTTGAAAACACAAAGATAAGTGCAACATCTGTAAACGCAGGTGCAGGCGCAATTAAGAAAACTGGAAATGGAGACATAAAATTATTATCAGGTAGCTACATGGGTTCTTCTAGTAAATCAACAGGATATGGAGTGCTTTTAAATAATGCAACTAACACCGTAACCATCGGCACAAATGACGGCATTGTCAGAGATGAACAAGTATCAATCTATGGTAACACATACGGTCTATACAGAAGCACAGGTAAATTCAATTTCTATGATGGCACAATAAAAGGTGCAGATGGAAAATCAATATATTGTGATTTTGCTAACATAAACACGCCAGCACAATATGGAATTATAAAAACAACATCTGATGGAATTGAAACAGCAAAACTATCACTAGATAGTATTGCACCTACAATCGGAAGCATTGAAATAACAAACGACTTAAATGTATACAAGCAAACAATATCTGTTAAAAATGTTGAAGACTTTGGATTTGGCATTGTAGCATACAGATTTAGTAATAGTATGACAGTACCAACAAAAGCAAATACAGATTGGACATATATAGATGCTACAAATGGACCAATAGACTTTAGCTACGAAGTAACTAAAAATGGCGAATACTATTTCTGGGCTATGGATATGGCAGGCAATATATCAAATACAGCAAGCGTAACAGCCGAAAACATAAAGATAAAAGTTACTGGCATAACAGCTAGCAACATAAACGCAGAAGTAGGAGCAGAAACACAAATAACAGTAACACTTTCGCCAACAGGTTCTGAAGCAGCAAACATTATATATAAAGCAACAGATGAAACAATAGTACATGTAAATGCAGAAACAGGAGTGGTTACAGGCTTAAAAGAAGGCAATACAGAAATTACAGTTACAGCAGTAAACTATGATGGCACAAGTGTTACAGGTACGTTAACAGTAACTGTTACAGATCCAAACAAAGAGCCAGTAGAAAGTACAAAAACAGCACCAACACTAGTTGCAGGATACAAAAAGATTACAGCAACATGTAATCAAACAGGAGAAAATATAACAAACACATATTATGCAATATCTAGTGATGGCGAGAACTATCTAGCATGGCAAGAAAGTAATGTATTCGAAAACCTAGAAACAGGCAAAGTATACTATGTAAAAACAAAGATAGTAACAACAGAGGGAGAGACAGAATCAGTAGCAGCAATAATCGCAGTGCCAACATACACAGCAAAGCTAGAACAAAGTGGCACAGTGACATATTATAAAGATGTACAAGAAGCAATGGATAATGCAAATGTGAGTGGTGCAAAAATAACAATGCTAGAAAACGAAACAAGAGCATCAGAAATCACAGTTGCAAGCGGTAAAAACATCGTATTAGATTTAGATGGACACGAGGTAAACATTCTTGGAACATCAAGTAGCAAACTATATGGAGTAACAAACAAAGGAACAATCAAAATAACAGACAGCAAAGAAACAGGAAAACTATTAGTTTCATCTACAAATGCAGAAGCAGTATATGGAATATATAACGATGGTGGAACAGTAGAATTAGATAAGATAGAAATAGAAGTAGCAAAAACAAATGGAGCAGAAACATCATATGCAATTTATAATAATAGTGGCGTAACAACAGTAGGAGATAATACTACAGCGGTAAGCACATCAAAACCAAAATTAACATCAACAGGCTATGGACTATATAGTGTAAGTGGCACACTAAACTATTATGATGGTGTAATAATTGCAGAAAAAGGCAAGACAACAAATGGAATAATAAACTTAGTGTCAGGCTACAAAATAACAACAGAAAACTTGGGCACACAAGATAAATCATATTTAACAGAATTAAAAGTAGACTTGAGTACTGCAATGATAATGGAGTGGCAAGTTCCAGCAAACACAGAGATAACATTACCAATATCAAATGGTGAAAATGTGGATATCGTGGTAGACTACGGCGATGGAAATGTGGAATGGGTAAAAGGCGAGACCTTCCCTAAACACACATACCAAACTGCAGGAACATACCAAATAAAAATTAGTGGAACACTAAGCGACTTTGGAAATTATAGCGAAAGCGAAATCACAGCGGGAAGTAATTATTATACATTTGCAAATTACATGACAAAGCTAAGCAAATGGGGAGATTTAGGAGCATCAAGATATGGCTTTGCAAACTGTAAAAACTTAAACTATGTAGATAACAAACCTACAAGAAGCACATTCAAAAATGTAAAAGACATGAGTGATATGTTCTATGGTTGTACATCTTTAAAAACATTAGACTTAAGTAATTACAGCATAACAAATGTTACAAACATGCAAAACATGTTTAACAAAATGACAAGCATTGAATCAATGCAAGTAAGCAATCAATTTGTGGTAGTAGCAAATTCAAATGGTATATTTGATAATACAAATAGCCTAAAAGCAATAATAGTATCAAACAAAATACCAAAAGCAGGAGCATTCACAAATGTAAAAGATAGCTTATCATCAAATGTAAAATTCTATGTGCCAACAGAAGAAGCTTACGAAAAATCATGGGCAAACGACTTTGGTAAAGAAAGAATAGAACCTATCTTGCAATTAGTAGGTAAGACACCAATAAGAGCAAACATAAACGAAACATACCAAGATGCGGGCTACTTAGTAGCAGGTTTCGAAATGGAAAAAGCAGAATTATATAATTGCTATGGATACACAGTAACTATGTTAAACACAATAGACACAAGCAAAGAACAAACACAAACATTAACATATAGAATCTCGAGAACATACCAAAGCGGAGCAGAAACAATACAAGAAGACTTAATGGATGTAACAAGAGAAATAAAAGTAGTAGACCTAGACAAATATATGATAACTGAGTGGAATGTATCAGGCGACGCAGGATTAGAGATAACATTACCAGTAAGCGGCACAGGATTAAACATTATAGTAGACTGGGGCGATGGAACAGAAGAAACAATAACTCAAGAATATCCGACACATACATATGCAAAAGCAGGAGTGTATGAGATAGCAGTGATGGGCAATTGCCCAGAGTGGGGATATAAAGAAAGTACTTCGATTGGAAATCAAAGCAAGTATTATACCTATACGCAGTATTTGATTGGTATAAAGCAATGGGGAGAATTAAATGCCACAAGATATGGGTTTAGTAAATGCATAAATTTGAAATATGTGCATGGAAACGCTACAACCAATACATTCTTGAAATTAAATGATATGACAAGAATGTTCTGTGATTGTAAGAGTCTGCAAGAACTAGACTTGAGTTTTATAAACTCATCTAATGTTACATGCATGCATGGAGTTTTTGCAGGATGTACTAATTTAAAAAGCATAAATTTAGATACATTAAACACGAATAAAGTAAATGATATGAGTAATATGTTTAGTGGATGTAACTCATTGAAAGATTTAGATTTAAAAAATTTTGATACGTCGAATGTAAAATATATGTATACTATGTTTTATGATTGCAAGAGTCTGACAAAATTGGATATATCAAATTTTGTCACTAATAATGTGGTTGGTATGACAGGAATGTTTAAACAGTGTAGAAATTTGGTTGAGTTGAATTTGACATCAATCGATACTTCAAATGTGACATCGATGTTTCAAATGTTCAATGCATGCAATTCATTAAAAGAATTAGATTTAAGTAATTTTAATACTTCTAAGGTTACATCTACTAATGATATGTTCTATGATTGCAGAAGCTTGGAAAAATTGGATATAAGTAATTTCGATACATCAAATGTCACGAATATGTATGATATGTTTTGCGGTTGCAAGAGCTTGAAGGAATTAGATGTAAGCAGTTTTGATACTTCGAAAGTTGATAATATGATGTCAATGTTTGCAAATTGCAGTTCATTGGAACGTTTAAATATAAGTAACTTTAACACTTCAAATGTCACCGCGATGAACGGAATGTTTAGAGGATGTAGTAAAGTAGAAACATTGAATCTTAAAAATATTGAATTAGCTAATGTAAAATCAATGAATGAAATGTTTGCTGGTTGTACAAAACTAAAGAGTATTTTAACAAGTGAAAAGTTTGTTATCTCAGGTGATACAACAGATATGTTTAACAACTGTCCTAACTTAACCGCCGTCATCACCACAAGCACCACCCCAGTTGCAAACCAATTCAAAGGTCAATTGCCAACAGGTACATCATTATACGTGCCAAATGGATGTGAAGATGCTTACAAGGAAATATTAAGTGGCGACACGGATGCTAGCAAGATTAAACCAATTATCGAACCAATAGGCAAGACTGAAGTTGGTATGCTTGTTGGAACATCATATGAAGAGCAAAATTACACGGTTGCAGGCTTTGGAATAGAAGATGCAAAATACTACATGGCATATGGTTATGATGTTGAAGTAAGCGGAGATGTAAATACAAACGAATGTGGAATATATAAAGTTGAATACATTTTGACTAGAACATATACTGATTCAAACGGAGCTACAAAAGAGGAAAGCTATACAGCAACAAGAACGGTATATGTATATGATTCACCGATAGTACATTTGCATGAGAATAATAAACCTTACTACGGCGATTGGACAAATCAAGATGTAGTAGCTATTATGACTATCTTATCACCACAAACAACATGGGTATCCGTTAAGGTTGAAAACGGTGATTGGACCGAAGAACCGTCATACGCAGATATTGTCAAGAGCGGAGAGCAGATGGTTGTGACGTTCCATGAGTCATTAAACGGAAAAGTTTACTTCAAGGAAGTTGATGTAACCGGAAATGCGACAACATATCAATCAAAGCCAAGCATAATAAAGATAGACAAGGAAAAACCAGTAGTACAAGATATGACAGCAAAAACAATAGACGGAGTAATTAAGTTAGAAGCGAAAGTCTTTGATAGTCTAAGTGGAATTGCGAAGTACTCAATAATGCAAAGTGGCGAGACACAAATAGCATGGAAGGAATATGATAGAACTGACGGCAAGATTGAAGAGATATTGCCAAGCTCAGGTACATATTATCTATGGTTAAAAGATGTAGCTGGAAATGTATCAAATGGAGATTATATGAACGTTATAAAAGACGTTGAAGCACCAAAAGGCACAATAGATATAATACCAACGAATGTGGTAAGCGGAGACAAGTACACAAATCAAGACACAGTATTAATAAACTTAAACGTAACAGATAATCAGACAGAACAAGCAAGAATAATGTATGCACTTTATAACGAGGAAGACTACGAACAAGTAAAAGCAGGAACAAAAGAAATAGAGTGGAAACAATATACACCAACAGTTACATGGACATTAAAAGAACCACAAGGAATCAATGTAATTTACGCAGTATTCAAAGACACAGCAGGCAACATCACAATGACAAAAGGAGCAGCAGTACAAAAACCATAAAATTAAATTAAGCAAACTTGCATAAAAAGCAAAAAAATAAAATCCAGATATATTCGGAACACAAAAACGAATGTATCTGGATGTTTTTTATATATTCTTAATATATCTTGCATTTCTGCCACTGCCGATTATTTGTATTAAATCTTCTCTAACCATTGCACCGAGTACAGTTTCAACAGTTGATGGACTTACATCTGGAAGAAGGCTACATATTTCAGCTTTAGAGATAGGTGTTAAATTGTTTAATACAATTGCTTCAATTCTTGCCTTTTTGGTGATTCTATTACCATTTACAACATTAAATCTTTTATCAAGTTCTTTGTAGCACATATAAAGTGTTGCTAGAAAGTTTTGAATGAAAGGAATATAAGTGTTTTCATTTGTGTCCCAAGCTACGGACGATTGCTTTAGCGAGTCGTAATAATATCCTTTAGAATTGTTTATTTGTTCTTCGAAAGAAACATATTTTCCAGCATCAAAACCATTTTTATATAGTAAAAGTAATGATAATAAACGAGACATTCTTCCATTACCATCTTTGAAAGGATGTATGCATAAAAAATCAAGAATAACGCATGGTATTAGTAGCAATTGATTGATGTTAGAATTGTTACTTGCATCCATATATGCAAGTACAAGCTGTTGCATTGCTTTTGGAGTATCTTTGGCAGAAACAGGTTTAAATCTTACTTTTCTGTTTCCTTCACTATCTTCTTCAATGATTAAATTATCTTCTGTTTTATATTTACCAGCATATTCATATCCGCCATACATCATCATTGTTTCGTGCAATCTTAAAATCGTATTTTCGTTAAAATTCATATTATTATAATGTAAATGGATTTGGTTTAATGCATCTCTATATCCTGCTATTTCTTGCTCATTATGGTTCAAAGGCTCACTGCTTTGATTTACTATTTGGTTTATACGTTCATCACTTGTAATGATACCCTCTATTGCGTTTGAACTCTTAACAGATTGAACTTTTGCAATTTTTTCTAGCTCGGTAAATATTTTTTGATATTCATCTTTTTTTATTTCTGCACCTGTTTTTAAAGAGTATATAGTACTTGTTAAATTTATTAAATTTGCTGGCAATAAGCCGTTATCAAGGAAAGAATAATCAAATCTTCTCATATAGTACCTCCTTTTTCTGCATATATTTTATCTTTTTATATGCAGAAAGTCAATATTATTCTGCACATATTTTGCGGTTTTATATGCAGAAAGCCGATATTATTCTGCATATATTTTGCGATTTTATATGCAGAAAGGCAAAAAACAACCCCCATCCACCTAGCGTGGCTTTTGCCTATATTTTAGCTGTTTGTTGAATTTTGTGGAATTTTTCTGTACTAAGCCAGAGAGCCTTGCATATTTTGGTATTTTGTAATATAATACTAGTCTAGAATATTATGTTTAAAGGTGGATAAATTATGTTTGATAAATTAGAAAATGTTGAAAAGCGTTACGAAGAGCTTAATGCCAAGATTAGTGACCCTGAGGTTATTGCTAATCAAAATGAGTGGAAAAAGCTTATGAAAGAGCATGCAGATATTGAAGAAATCGTTGAAAAATACAGAGAATACAAGAAAATCGTTCAAAGTATCGATGAATTAAAAGAGATGCTTAACGATAAGGAAATGCACGATTTGGCTCAAATGGAGTTGGATGAGAATAAAGAAAAGTTGCCTAAAATTGAGGAAGAGTTGAAGCTTTTATTAGTTCCAAAAGACCCTAACGATGATAAGAACGTTATCATGGAAATTAGAGGCGGTGCAGGTGGAGAGGAATCTTCTTTATTTGCTGCTGATTTATTTAGAATGTACTCTATGTATGCTGAAAGAAAGAGATGGAAATTTGAAGTTTTAAATATGAATGAAACAGAGCTTGGCGGAATTAAAGAGGCTACTATCATGATAACTGGTAAAGGTGCATATAGCAGACTTAAGTTCGAAAGTGGCGTTCACAGAGTTCAAAGAGTTCCTGATACAGAGTCTAGCGGAAGAATACATACTTCAACTGCTACGGTTGCGGTTCTTCCAGAGGTTGATGACGTTGAAGTTGAAATCAATCCTGCAGACTTAAAAGTTGATACTTTTAGATCTAGCGGTGCTGGTGGACAACATATTAACAAGACTGAATCGGCTATAAGAATTACACATATACCAACTGGTGTTGTTGTTGAATGCCAAACAGAGCGTTCACAAATTCAAAACAGAGAAACTGCTATGAAGATGCTTCGTTCTAAGCTTTACGAGGCTGAACTTGAGAAGCAAAACAGCGAGCTTGCTTCTGCAAGAAAGAGCCAAGTTGGTAGTGGAGACCGTTCTGAAAAGATTAGAACATACAACTTCCCGCAAGGTAGAATTACAGACCATAGAATTGGACTAAGCATGTTCCAAGTTGATGAGTTTTTAAATGGCGGTCTTGACGAGATGATTGATGCACTTAATGCAGCAGATAGAGCAGCTAAGTTGTCTGAGGAAGATTAATTATTTACGACAGAACGATTATAAAAAGCTTAATGCCATGCGATTAGATTTTTAGTTTAACTTAAGTAGAAGAAATTTATTATTAAATAAATTCACTTAATAATTTGGTTGCTATTCACAACAAGATACACTACGGCAACAAGGCTTTTGAAAAATGAAAATATAATGTTACAGAAATGTTACAAGTAAATTAACATACTTGTAACATTTTTTTAATGCAAAATTAACAAAGTATGTTTTTGAGATTTTCTAAAAATTAGAGTGCGTACTTCCGTAATTTGTGAGGCATTAAAAATGCCACGAAAGCACTCAAACACGTGAGTTTGTCCGCTGGACAGTTCTTTAATTTATATTATAATAAAAAGCAAAGATAACTCTCGAAAGGGGACTTACGAATGAAAAGAAAATCGATATTTCTAGTTGGAGCTATGATGTTAATATTTGGAGGTAGCACGGTTTCTCTGCGAAACAAAGTTTTAGCGACTGAAAGCGGAAGTGTAGAAAGCGTATCTATAACGCAGGAATGTACACACGAGAAGTTAAAGTACATATATGCAGGTCTAACACATAGCATTGAATGCGAAGAGTGTGGGGAAGACTTGGAAAGTGAAACGCATATCGACAAGGATAATGATATGCGTTGCGACGCATGCCTTGCAAAGCTTTCAGCAGTTGCTCCAACTACTGCCGAGGGTTATGTTAGTAGCAATCTAACATTGGATGACAAAATTAAAATATCGATTAAAGCAAACAGAGATGAAGTTAATGGAATTTCAGTTTCTGCTTGGTATGGCAAGAGTCCCCTTGAAAAACTAGAACAAGGAGTTGACGAGGAAGGAAAAACGTATTACAAAGGTTCGACATATTCTATAAAGGCTGAATACAACGAAAATACGGCTTGCTATGAGGCAGATGTCAATTTTTCAGACGTTAATGGAAAGGACGGCAAGTACTATTTTGATGCACTTATATTTGGAAAAACTGGCTCTCAAAGATATGTGAGATTGTCTGTTGTAGAATACGTAAAAAACGGTATTTCAACAGTTTCAACTTACAGAAATACTGATGGAACGTTAGATGTTTCTATAAAAGCGGTTGAAGGCGGAGAGATATACATTGCAAAGAATGGAGAAGAACCAACAGACGAATCGAACTGGGTATCGTATAATCCAAATCAAATATATACAGTTCAAGATGAGAATATAGAGGTAAAAGAAATTGGCGTTTATTACAGAGCACTTACTGCAGCAGGTGCAGTTATGAAAGCACCTACTATATTGAGAGCACCGTCGGCAAGTGATTCTAAAACAATGGTTACAGAATGGACAATACCAAACGCAAATACAGAAGTAATATTGCCAATACAAGGCGTAGGAATAAATGTTACGATTAACTGGGGTGACGGAACAACAGCGCAAATAACTAGCGAATTCCCAACCCATACATATACTACTGCTGGAACATATGATGTAACTATGACAGGAACGTGTCCAGTATTTGGATATACTGGAATGAATGCGCCAGCTACAACGAGTGAATTCTATACGTTTACACAATATCTAACAGGTGTAAAACAATTTGGAGAACTTTCTGCTACAAGATATGGATTCTCAAATTGTGGCAAACTTCAATATGTTTCAGGAGATGCAACAGAGAATACATTTGCAAATGTAACAGATATGAGCAATATGTTTGCATATTGTGATAGATTAGCTAGTCTTGACTTAAATGGATTTGATACAAGTAATGTTACAAATATGTCTGGAATG
The DNA here is from genome assembly GCA_934149405.1 of uncultured Clostridia bacterium. Lineage (GTDB taxonomy): Bacteria > Bacillota > Clostridia > TANB77 > UBA1234 > UBA1234. The sequence continues at coordinate 214,978 of CAKPEV010000002.1, forward strand.
TTTTGGGTTTGTATGAGACTAACAGAAATTGATATTTCTACATTTGATACTTCGAATGTAACTAATATGGAAAGAATGTTTAGTACATGTAACGCATTAAAAAAGGTGATAGTAACAGGACTAGATACTTCAAATGTTGTTAGGTTTGGAAGTATGTTTAGTTCTTGCAATAAACTAGAAGAAATTGATTTGACCGCTTTTAATTTTTCTGTTGCAAAAGATATTTCTAATATGTTTTCATATTGTAATAGCCTGGAAAAAATAGATACAAGTTGTATTAGATTAGGAAGCAATTGTAATGTTGGAGGAATGTTTGGTAATTGCGCAAAAATAAAGAGTTTGGATTTATCTTTCATAGATTCTGAAAAAGTAACAAACCCTGATAGATTACTTTACAAAGCATCATCACTTGAAACAATTATCATTAATAAGAAATTTCCAGCAGGTGCCACCGACATTTTCACAGGTACTACAAATTTAAAGAAGATTATATTAACAGATGCCACACCTACGATAGACCAATTTGCAACTGTTAAGGATGATATACCAAATGTAACTTTCTATGTCCCTGGTGAAAATGCTGAAACGGCGTATGAGTCGGCTTGGTCAAGCGATTTTTCAGTGGATAGAATAAGACCTATCTTAGAGTTGGCAGGAGATAAAGAAATAACAATAGGAACATATGAGGATTATGATACAGAAGATTATTTAGTTATGGGCATAGATGTTTCAAATTCTGGAGATTATATGACTCTTGGATACAACGTTGAACATAACTCAACGGTTGTTAGTGATACGCCAGGCACGTATGAACATGAGTACATTTTAACAAGAACGGTTGATGGTGTGAAAACAACAATTATGTCTGTTAAGAAAATTGTTACGGTAGATAAAAAAGCCATAACTGCACCAGATAAGTTTAAGGCCTCTCAACATGCTGATACAAGAATCATAACTTTAACATGGCAAAAACATAAAGATCCAAACGCAAAATACGAATTATCATATAAAAATACAGAAGGCACATGGGAGATTTTATCTACAACTGCTGATACGCCATATTTGCACAAGGGATTAAGTCCTAACCAAACATTTGAGTACAGATTAAGAGCTTATGATGATATAAGTTATAGTAGTTACACATATACACAAGGTTCAACAAAGCCTAATATAATCTCTGGCGACACAGTTTTGGATACAGTTAAACCAATAATTAATTTCATTTCATATGCACCATTAGACAAGTATTCTAGAATAGGAAAGAGTTTTGAAATTTTATTTAGTGTTACAGATAATAATTATTATAGTGCATATAATAAAACTTCTGGCGATACAATAAAAATTATGATTGGAGATAAAACGGTTCCGGCAAATGCAATATCAATAATAAAAGAAACAATAACAAGTGGAGAAAATGTAAAAGTAGTAGTTAATAAAATGCCTAATATATCAGCATCAGGAGAGATTAAACTTGTTATACCAGCAGACACGATTAAGGATAAAGCTTTAAATGGAAACATCGAAATGGAATATGAAACACCTGTAATATATGTAAATTCTAATATAACAACAGATGCTCCAGATGTTGAAATTGAATATAATAAGGCAACAATTACTTGCAATCAAACAACAGACGTGGAGTCAGATAGCGTAGTTATATATTATGAATACAGAAAGAGTGGCGATAGTGCTTTTACAAAAACAGATTTGAATGTTATAGAAGGACTGGAAGGAAATACTTACTACGAATTCAGAACTGTTTTAAGAGATATAACTGGAAATGAAGTTGCGTCAGATTCAGTTGTAAAATTCGTAGAATCAATAACACCTGAACTTACAATCAATGTAACAACTCCAAATGCAGGTACATACGCTTTTGGTACAATTATAAATATTGATGCTAAATTTACAAAGCCCATAAAATTAGTTACAAATCCAACACTTGTAATAAAATTTGGCACCGGAAAGAACATCTCATTAGATGGTACTTTTGATGAAGAAAACAATTTGATTAAATATACATATACTGTACAACTTGCTGATTTAGGAGAATTAACAGGGGTAAGCTTCAAAGGAAAAGTAAGAGCCTTAGATGGAAAAGTAATAGAATATAATTTCGCTCCATCATTAGAGGCATTTGGCGTGCTTGCAAGAACAGGTGTGAGAAAAATAGATCAAAGCGGAGATGCAACATACTATCCATATATTCAAAATGCGATCGATAGCATAAATGATAATAAAGTCGAAGAAACAATAGAGTTACTTTTAAATGAAGATGTTGAAACGGCAATTGTTGTTGAAGAAAACAAAAAAGTTTTCTTATATCAAAATGGTAAGGATATTGTTTCAAACGGTGGAGATTACAAGATATTCATAAATAAAGGCGAGCTAAGAATTAGTGAAGAACTTGGTACAGGCAAAATTATAGTTAATGCAGTAGATAATGGGGTAGGAATTGAAAACCTTGGAAAGTTAACAATTGAAACTGGATATATACAAACAAAGACAACTAACACATCGGGAAGTGCAGTGGGAATTTCAAATAAAGGTACGCTTATTGTTGGAAAGAACGATGGCAACGTTAGTGAGCAAAGCCCAATAATTGATTCAACAGAATTTGGTGTATACGTGTCAGATGGCGGAACATTTGAATTCTATGATGGTGTAATAATGGGTGCAAGAGGCAAATCATATTATGGAAAAATTACAACTTGTGATGGATACAACATTGTTACTCAAAACATTGAAACAGCAAGAGAGAAAACGTACATCGGAGTGGATAGAATTCCACCAAGAATAGATTATGAAATTTTAACAAAAGGCTGGAGAAAAGATTTTGTAAAGGTTAAAATAACTGTTTTTGATGAAGAATCAGGCATTAAGATAGTTAAGTTAAATACAGAAGAACTTGTAATGGATGCAGATTTAACTAAAGAAGTTCAATTTGATGAAAACGGAGAGTATGTAGTTTATGCAGAAGACAATGTTGGAAACAGCTCATATAAGATAATACAAATTAACACTATAGATAAAGAAGCACCAAACATTTTATCAATAACAGCTGATGAAGAAATTTCTGATACAGAAATTAAAGTACTTGTTACAGTTAGAGATTATCAATCAGGTCTAGCAGGAATTATAATTAAAAATGTTGATGAAGTTCCGACGGATGATGAAAACTGGATTTTATTAGATAAGTATCCTACATCAAAACAAATCATACCAGTTGCAATAAAGAGAGGAGAAACAAATTACTGCTTCGCAAAAGATAGAGCCGGAAATATCGGCAAATATGACGGCGAAATCATAGTAGATGAAATAGATAAAATAGCTCCAGTAATACAAAGTGCAAAAATAATCAAAGAAAATGGTAAAGATTATATTATAGGTAAAGCTGTTTTAGTAGATGTTATTGCTACAGATAATATTGGAGTAACAGACATTTTAATTACGAGTCAAAACATGTCAGATAACGATGTTAAGGCTTCGGAAGATTGGAAAGAATATACGAGATATAATGTATACAAATTGCCTGTTGAAGGAGATAAGTTATATACAATATATATTTGGGTAAAAGATGCAGCTGGAAATATAAGCTTGCATGCGACAGCAAGTTCAGAACTAAAAGCATTAATCATAGGAGACAATGAGAAAGATTATGTTGGAAGTGATGTGATATATAATAAATCAAGACTAAGATTTAGAATAAAGGACTGGAACTATGATTATAATCCAGAAAATGCTTTAGAGAAAAAAGACATCTTACTAAGATTAACATCAGGAGATAAAGTAATAAGAAACATTCAAACAGGATTAACATTAACCAAAATTAAAGATTACGTTTCAATGGATAGCGACCAATACAAAGGCGAATTATACGAATTAGGTATGGAAAATATACCTGGTACAGGCAACTTAAGCTTAGTAGTACTAGGTGGTGCAGTATCAGATATGGCTAGAAACGCAATTCAGGGTGTTGCTAAATTAACAGACATATTTATAGATAATAACTCACCAAAAGTAAAAGTTGAAAATACGGACTTATATGACGAAAATCAAAAATTAATAAGAAATATAACAGTTGTAGATAACGAAAACAACTTAATTCAAGCAATAGAAGTATCATATAAAGGTGTAACAAAAACATATAACTTAAGCAATGGCAAAATATCATTAGGACTTTTAGATGGCGAAAAAATAGTTGCATACGATAAAGCCGGAAATACATTGACTCATATCGTAGGAAGTTCAGTTGAACCAATGCTTACAGCAGATAAATATGACGTAACTCTTGTTTATGGTGGTGAAGCAGAAAAATTCGGATACGTATATAATGGAGATGGTGCAATTTATATCGAATCGAGCGATACATCAATAGCTAATGCTTCTATAAATACAAACACAAAAGAAATTACCGTATTACCAGTAAACGCTGGTGAATGTGAAATAACAGTAAGAACTCTTGGAACTAAGAATTACATGGATGCGAAAATGAAAATACATATAACTGTAAAGAAGAGACCAGTTATATTAGAATGGTCAAATGGAGTATTTAACTACGACGGAACAGAAAAGAGCGTTACAGCAATTGTAAAGAATGTTATTTTAGGTGACGGAGTGCCAATTGGAGAATACAGAAATAGTATAAGAATTAACTCGGGTAAATACACAGCAGAGGTACTAAGTGTAGATAACAACAACTATACAGTCGAAGGCGGAACAAATATTACATTCGACTGGGAGATAAAGAAAGTAGACAGAATTGTAACATTAGATAAAGATGATGTAAGTATTAGAATGCCAGATACAGCAACAATCAATTTTACATATACAGGCGAAGAAGCAAAAGGAATAACAACTACAATATCTGGTGAGAACATGGTTGAGCCGGTAATAAAAGAAGCACATGGAGAAGGAACAATAACATTAAACCCTCTTACAGTGGGACATAGCACAACACTAATACTAAACATACCAGAATCAACAAACTATAACGCAGCAAGTGTAAGCATAAACGTAAGAGTTACAAAATTACTTACAGTATTCTTTGATGCACAAGGTGGAACACCGGCATATCATACAAGAACTGTTGAATACGATGAGCCATATGGCGAATTACCAGTTTCAACGAATGGAGTAAGAACATTTATAGGATGGTTCACAGAAAAAGAAGGAAAAGGCACATTAATAACAGCAGATACAATCGTAAGTATAAAAGATAAACATACATTGTATGCTTGCTGGAACAGAGCACCGGAAAATGTAACTGTAAAAGTAAAATCAAAAACAACAAATTCGATAACATTTACAATGTCAGCAACAGATAAAGATGGAGACGAATTAACATTTGATGTTTATGTTAATGGAAGTTATAAAACAACAACAGCAAAAGTCGCTTCTGGTAGTAGCACAGAGTACACAGTTACAGGTTTATCAAGATACACATATTATTCTTACTATGTAATAGCAAGTGATGGAATGCAAGAAGCACAAAGTGCAACAGGAAACGTAAGGACATATTGTCCTGGTGATGACTATACATGTTATCCATCGTATTGTGATGGTTATACATACAAAGTTACTACATGTAGTAGATGTGGTGGTGACGGAGAAGCAAGTGAATGGTGTAGTGGAGGTGGAACAAGTACATGTTCATCATGTAATGGAAAAGGAACATACACTTGTTCAGGAGGCTCGTCATCGACATCGAAGTGTTCTATTTGTGACGGTAGCGGCTCTTGCCCAGGAACTCCACATGAAACAAACGTAAGGACGTTTACTTGCTCAAATGGACATACAGACGCAACGCATACTGATTATAGATGTGATACTTGCGGTATAACAGGTGAAAGTGAGTATTGTCCACATTGGACAGACGGAGTAGCTTGTATACAATGGGGAACGAATAATCATGCAGGCAATTGTGGTGGCTGTGGAGGCACTGGAAAAGTAGGAAGTTCTACAACTTGTTCACACGGCTATACAAGCTCACATACAGCAAGTTGTACTAATTGTGGTGGAGATGGCGAAATATCATATACATGTAGTCATGGATACAGTAGTGGACATGATTATACAACAACATGTAGTAGATGCGATGGTAAAGGTGAAGCAACAGAGGCAACAAGACCTTGTCCACACGGATATTCTTCTTCACACTACTATTGTTCACATATTTCAAATGGCTCATCATCAACACACAAATATTGTAGCCATGGTAATGTGGGTCAACACGATTAATTTAACAAACCTAAGTGATTCAAAATCACATTAGACTGCTAGCAAAAATTTTGCTGGCAGTCTTTTGATATATTAATGTATAAAAACGTTTCTTTGTCATATAATATTATTGACAATACACATAATGCGTATTATAATAAGAAGTATCGAAAGGAGGAAAGTCATGAATTTCCGACAAGTAGATAAGTTATTAAGAGAAGATGGATGGTATTGTATAGGAGCTTCGAAAAGTTCTCATTATCAATATAAACATTCAAGCAAACCACGGCAAGGTAACTATACCAAAGCATGCTGGCGATTTGCCTACGAAAACTCTTAATAGCATACTTAAACAAGCAAGGTTAAAATAGACCTTGCTTGTAAATATATAATTTAGGGGGTGTGAGTATGAAAGTTATTTATCCAGTTTGCATTTTTCAAACAAAAGAAGAATATATGGCTTTTGTTCCAGACCTAGATACGAATAATACTTATGGTAAAACATTGGAGGAAGCCTTGTATATGGCACAAGATTTAATTGCAACATATATATTGGAAGATTTAGATGATGTAAGCAAAAATGAAATTCCAAAACAAAGTAATATTGAAGATATAGATATAAAAAAGGTTCAAAAATATTGGGAGATTGAAGATAAAGACATAATTAGTTCGTTTAAAACTTTAGTTTTAGTGGATTTAGATGAATTTGCACAAAAATGGAGTAACAAATCTGTTAGAAAAAATTTAACAATTCCTCAATGGCTTAATACAAAAGCAGAATCATTAAATATAAACTTTTCACAAGTATTGCAAGAGGCATTAATGCAGAAAATATATAAAAAATAATATTACAAAAGAAACCATATTAATGTGAACTCAAATTGTTAAATAAAAATTTACAATTTGGGTTCTCTTTTTTATGTATTGTACATGATTTATCATAAACAATAATACAAAAATTTCACAAACCAATGTCTTGTGCGATATTTATATTTGGGTGTATAATCTAGCTATTACAATAGTGAGGAGAGATAAAATGAAAAAGTATTTTATTTTATTATTAAGTATTCTAGTGCTATGCGTAGGACAAGCTGTCTTTGCTACGGACACAAAGGAATACATAGAATATTCGTCTGGTGAGAAAGATGATGGTTCGATATATTTAGATTCGTATGAGGATTATTTAAAAGCGCTTGGAAATGTTGATGAGCAAGAAGTGTACAAGGAGCAATATTTATCAGATTTAGCGAATGCAGTTCTTAATTATGATTTAACAGAAAGACCAGATGTTGTAAAAGCTAGAGTGCTTAATGTTGAAGGAAAGAAAGAATATTATTCGTATGATAGCTATGGCTTGTCTAAAATATCATATCAGCCAGTTAATGTTCAAGTGCTAGAAGGAAAGCACAAAGGCGAGACGTATGATATCTCATATATTTTAACTGCAGATAGCTACGAGAATTTGAAAGTCAAAGAATTAAAAGCAAATCAAAAAATAAATATAGTAATAAGTGAATCAGGCGATGAATCCTACGCGTACGCGACAACAGTTGATTCTGCTGTGAATAGAGTGCCATTAACAGTTGCATTAATTATTGTTGCTGTGCTATTGATGATTGTATATTTAGGAAAGCAAGGTATGAAAATTATCCCACAAATGATATTGCTAGCAGATATGGTAATGCTTGTGCTAGTGCCAGAACTATTTGCAGGAAGAAGTTTATTATGGCTAACAATAGTTACATCAATTTTATATATCATAGTTGAATCGGTAATTAAAGTTGGACTAAACTCTAAAGCAGTTGCTGCAATATTTTCAACGATCGTTGTTACACTAGCGTTAACAGTTGTACTAGTTGGCGTTTCAAATATAGCAAACTTCTCAGGTATAACATATGAAGTGTTAAATATGTTGGAAAGTTTTCCAAAAGGAACAATAGATTTTTATATGCTTTATATATCTAGCTTTATTTTACTATGCATGATTGTAACATCAAATATATCATGCATGGCGATTAACACAAACGGAGATAAAAAAGCGATAAAAGAAAACATAGCAGAAAAATTACCACTATTTATCGGAATACTATTTGTATCAATAATACCAAAATACTTGTATTTGCTTATATCTAAATACACATACGACGAAATAATAAATTCAGAAATGTTGCTTACGGATGTGTATAAAATAATATTCTTAATAATAGCTATGGTGGTAACTGTGCAAATTACAGAATACGCAAAGAAGTTGTTTGTGGACGAGAAATAAAAAGAATAAAAATAAGGACGTAGAAAAATTTAATATTTCTATGTCCTTATTTTTTATTGATACAAAATTAGTGATAAAATCAAAATAATACGACAATTTCAAAAAATGTGAAACAAATTAGAGAAAAAAACGCAAAAAAGTTTCACATTTTTTAAGATTTATATTAAAGAGAAATGTTACATGAGTATATAGAAAAAATGCCCCAAAGAAATAGTATTTAGTGTACTGTACAAAAGCATAAGAAAATAAATTTTGTTTAGTAGAACAGCACAAACGTAGGCTTTCGATTAATGAAAGCCGATGTTTGTGCTTAAAGGTACAACAGAAGTTAAGAAGTATACTTTTTATCAAAACCCGCCAACTCTTACGCACGCCATATACTACGAGTATAAAATCAAGTTAATAATCGAAATGTTACGAAAATATTACAAGCATGTTACGTTGCTTGTAATATTTTTTTAACCCAAATTTAACAATGTATAAAAATGCAAAATTTTAAAAGTAGGAGTTTGTATTTCCGTAAAAAGAAGTTTGATAGAAGATTTCTAAACGCACGTGTATGCACGTTTTCAAGGACTAGACACAAAAAAATTATATATTTATAATAAAAACAAAGTGAGCTAAAAGATAAGCAGTAAGTTGGCATATGAAGATTAAAAAACAAGTGGCAGAGCATGTTGAACTCAACGAATGGCAGAGTATGTGTGAACTTAACAAGTGGCAAAGCATGTTGATCTCAACAAGTTGCAAAGTGTGTTAACCCTCACGAAGAAAGGAATGAGCATATGAAAAAATCACAAAAGATAATTTTAGCAGTTTGTTTAGCTGTAAGCGTAATTGCAATCGTAGCAATTGTATGTATTTTAGCAAGAAGACCAGAGCCAATTGAAGATAACATTGGTGGAAATGTTAATAACTCAGGCGATTTAGTTACATCATCAGGAGATGAGATGTATTTGAACGTTACAAAGAAAGTTGGAGATATAGAAATAAGCGATATAAAGATAACGTTGATCGAGAAGAACAATTGCAGAGTAGAGGCAAAAGTTAAAAATACTGGAGATAAGTTCTTGGAGTCAACTAATATAGAAATAAAAGCAATCGATGACGAAGGTGTAGACGAAATATTTGGAGGCTTAGTAACAGCCCTTGCACCACAAGAAGAGAGCATGTTTGTAACATATGTGCTATCAGATATAAGAGACGCACATGATGTTGAGATAACGGCGATAGAGTAGTAGAAAAAGTAATAGTATAAAAATTTAATATAAGGAAATTAGCAAGTTCATAAAAATCAAATTGAAATGGGATGGTGTTATGATGTTAGAAAATCTAAAGAATAACAAGGGAGTAATAAAATTAATAATGATGTTTATGCTGGTAACACTCTTTATGATGCTATCTCAAATTTCATATGCAGCAGCGAGTGATATGATAACTGAATGGACAATACCTTCTGCAAACACAACAATTAAATTGCCAGTAAAATCGAGTGGTGATAGTGCGTTAAATATAACAGTTGATTGGGGCGATGGAACAACAGAAGAAACATTTACAACAAACTTCCCAACACACACTTATGCTACAGCAGGAACATATGAAATAAAAGTATGGGGAACATGTCCAAAGTGGGGATATATAAGTAGTTCTTCAGCAAGTACATCAAGCAACTATTACACATACACACAATATTTAACAAAAGTAAAACAATTTGGTGAATTAGGAGCTCAACAATATGGATTTGCACAATGTAAAAACTTAACCGAAGTATCTGGAGATAATTTGGTAACAAATAGAACATTTGAGAAAACAACAAGTATGACATATATGTTTGATAATTGTAGCAAACTAACAAGCTTGGATGTAAGCGGATTTGATACATCAAATGTAACGAATATGTCATGGATGTTTAATAATTGTAGCAATCTAACGAGCTTGGATGTAAGTAATTTTAATACATCAAAGGTAATTACTATGTCATATATGTTTTGTTATTGTAGGAACCTAACGAGCTTGGATGTAAGCGGATTTGATACATCAAAGGTAACTAATATGTCATGGATGTTTCGTGACTGTAGGAACCTAACGAGCTTGGATGTAAGCGGATTTGATACATCAAAGGTAACTAATATGTCATGTATGTTTAATTATTGTAGCAACCTAACAAGCTTGGATGTAAGCAACTTTGACACATCAAATGTAACTACTATGTCATATATGTTTTCTAATTGTAGCAAACTAACGAGCTTGGATGTAAGCAATTTTAATACATCAAAAGTAACTGATATGGGTGCAATGTTTCAAGATTGCAGTACTTTGAAAAATTTGAATGTAAGCAACTTTGACACATCAAAGGTAACAGATATGTCATATATGTTTTCTATATGTAGCAACCTAACGAGCTTGGATGTAAGTAAGTTTAATACATCAAATGTAACGAATATGTCATCTATGTTTTATAAATGTAGCAACCTAACTAGCTTGGATGTGAGCGGATTTGATACATCAAAGGTAACCAGTATGTCATATATATTTGGTGATTGTAGCAGCCTAACGAGCTTGGATGTAAGCGGATTTGATACATCAAAGGTAACCAATATGGAATCTATGTTTACTAATTGTAGCAACCTAACGATCTTGGATTTAAGCGGATTTGATACATCAAATGTAACTACTATGTCATGGATGTTTCGTAATTGTAGCAACCTAACGAGCTTGGATGTAAGCGGATTTGATACATCAAAGGTAACCAATATGGCATCTATGTTTAATTATTGTAGCAACCTAACGAGCTTGGATGTAAGCGGATTTGATACATCAAAGGTAACCAATATGGCATCTATGTTTAATTATTGTAGCAACCTAACGAGCTTGGATGTAAGCGGATTTGATACATCAAAAGTAACAGATATGTGGGCTATGTTTTATTATTGTAGCAACCTAAAATTTATACAACTAAGCAATAAATTCAAGATACCTTCATCAAGTAATGCAAGCATGTTCGCTAACACTACAAACTTAACCTCAATCATTCTAGTAGACAGCACACCTCTTGCAGGTCAATTCACAAATATTAAAGCTCAACTAGGCGGCAAGACAATTTACGTACCAAGCAAGGTTGCAGAAACAGCTTACGAGACATCATGGTCTGCAGATTTCACAGCAGATAGAATTCATCCAATCCTAGAGTTAGTTGGCGATGAAAAGATAACAATAAACAAAGGTGAGACATATCTTGATGAGGGTTATACAGTTGCAGGATTAGATATTGCTGATGCTCAATATTATAATTGCTATGGTTATAGCGTTGCTAAAATAGGCAGTATCTCCCCAAGCGATACAGGGACTTATACTATTAAATATCAACTAAAAAGAACAGAAAATGCAGTTGCAACAACTGTTGAGGAAGTAACTAGAACTATTGAAATTATAGATATTGATATAATTCCACCAAAAGGTGTTATTTCAATTATTAATGGCACAATGCAAAATGGTACTATCACTGTAAAAAGTACGGAAATAAAAATTGGAGTTACAGCAACAGACAATGTTTCAAAAGCGGATCAAATAAAAATTTATGTTGTATTAGATCAAGTTCCAGACACAGAAAAGATTCCAGATAGCAGTTGGGAGAACTATACTGATGGATATACAAAAATATTAACAGCATCATCCGGTGCAAAAAATGCGATTGTGTATGTGGTTTTAAAAGATGCTATGGGAAATACAAACACAATTTTTAAAGGTACAAATACATCATATAAATTAAAATATGATGCGAATGGTGGCACAAATGCACCGGCAGAAGAAACAGCATATTTTGGAATGCCATACAAAGTAACACATAAGAAACCAAATTATGAGGGAAAATATTTTTTGGGTTGGAGTACAAATAAAAATGCAAATGTTGCAAGTTATTTGCAAAATGACACGATACCTGCAAATATATTTGCAGGAACATCAAGCGCTGTAACATTATATGCAATTTGGACAGATAGCATTGAAAAATTGCCATTATTAACAGATAGAGCAAAAGTAGGAGATTATATAAACTATCCAGTAAGTTATGAAAATAAAGGTTTTCAGTATTATACAAATAATTCAAAATTAACAGGATGGCGTGTAATTAGTAAAGACGTAGATATAAACGGAACTGCATCAGAGGGGACAATAAATATAATTACAGCAGGAATACCATTAGCGGAAAATTATTCAATTGGTGGTAAAGAATTTTTGTTTAATGATTTCATAAACGGTAGCAAATACCCAGCATGTGGGTTCATTAACAATAATTTGTCTAGCATATTCAAAAATAAATATACGGTAATAAACAATAATAAACCTGCTGTAAGAAGCGTTAATCTTACTGATATAGAAAGTGTGACAGGAATTAGTGGCATAGCGTTAAATACATCATTAGCAGATGAAAAATATAACAGCTTGTTAAATGTAGGTTCATTATATGAGTTAGCGACAAAATATAGTGGATATGGTTTATATAATGTGACTGGCACAGGTATTTTAAGTCAAGGGCAAGCAAAGGCGGGTGTTCGTCCAGTTGTTGAGTTAAAAAATGTTGTAAGAACAGATGGAATGGATGAAACAGGAGCATGGGATATAAAAATAGCAGCAAGTGAAGAAATACCAGACCAAATACAAGTTACATTTGATCCAGTTGGTGGAACGGTATCCCCAACAAGTAAAATAGTGCCATACCTTGGAACATATGGTGAGTTACCGGTACCAACAAAAGATAAATATGAATTTGCAGGTTGGTATACAGAAAGTGAATATGTAACAAAAGTAGATGAAAATACAACAGTTGGTTTGCCATATGCAGTGACATTGTATGCAAAGTGGATTCCACTTGGAAGTTATGTAAAAGTTACTTCATCAACATTAACAACAGGAAATGAGTATATAATAACATATAACGACAGTGTTGCAGTGGTGCAAACAGGAAACTCGACAGGGACATCATCTAGTTATAGTTTGACTTCGGGAGAGGTAACGCCAGAAAACGATATAATATATACAAATGATACAAGAATGGTTTGGACATTTGAAAGAGGTAAACCATCAAGTTCTGGCTGGCCATCACAAGGCAGTAGCGGTGGAAGCAGTGGTTACTTTACAAATAAATGGTCTGGACAAAAGCTTACAGAAGATGTCATAACATACTCTAATGGTACTTTAAGTGAACCGGCAGTGAGCTTTTATTCAAATCCGCGTTATTGGATATATACAAATGGAAGATTTGGAATAAAAAGTTCTTCTTCGATTCCTCAAGGAGCTTATCCATTTTACCTATACGAACAAAGGCAACAAGTATTATTTGATCCAAATGGCGGAACAGTGACTCCAACATCAAAAGATATAACAAAAGGTAGCGCATATGGAGAACTACCAACACCAACAAGAGATGGATATGTATTTGCAGGTTGGTTTACTGATGATGCAGAACCTGAAGAAATAAAGAGCACAACGATAGTAACAAAAACAGGAAGCCATACACTATACGCACGTTGGGCAACTGCAAGTACGAAGTATACAATAACATATGATGCAAATGGAGGAAGTGGAGCGCCAGCAAGTCAAATAAAAGGTGTAAATGAGTCAATAACATTATCAACGACAATACCAACAAGAACATACTATACATTTAAAGAGTGGAATACAAAATCTGATGGTAGTGGAAAAGCATATAAAGCAGGTGCAACATATTCAACAAATGCTAATTTAAAGCTATATGCACAATGGTATGGTATATCAGTTACATTGACACTTGATGGAAATGGAGGAAGATATGTAGATAAAAGTGGTAATTATCTTTCTACAAAAACAACTACTGTCACATATGGAGATATATACAGATCAGCATTCTCAGAAAGTTGGTACAGTAGTGAAGGTGAATTTGATGGTTGGTATACTTCTCGAACAGGAGGTAGCCATGTATCAAGTTACACTAAGGTGACAAATCCATCTGCACACACATTATATGCTCATTGGAAAGAATCTACACCAACACCAACGCCTACACCTGGTGGAACTACATCTTGTACAGGTTCTTTTGTGGTTACAAGTGATACACATGTACCATGCCCATCGTGTGGAATGTATTCTTCGGATTCTGATGTGCATCAAATAACAGAGACTTGTAACAAGTGTGGGGCTAGCACAACATATTATGGTGGTTTATGTACATGTTCAGGATTTAAAACAACATCTCCATCAAGAATACACAAATACTAAAAGTGTGATAATTCAAATTTTCTCGAGTGCATAATGAATAAAAATTAACTTGTGAAGAAATAAGATAAATTAAAATTTTCAGAAAGGATGGCACATATGAAAAATAAAGCGATTATAACAAGCCTAATAATTATAATGGTAGGAATAATAGCTCTGGGCATAGGCTGGCACAAAATATTTGATGCCAGCGCCACAAAGCCTAATTTAATAGAGTGCAAGGGTCATATCGATAAAAATCAAGATATGAGTTGCGATATATGTGGTGCGATCCTTTCTGGTGAAAGCGATACTAAATATAAAACCGTAAAAAACACATTAGAAAGTGGCACAACAATTGAGGTAAAAGGCGATATGCCAAGTAACGCGGTTTTAACTACAAAAGAAATCACAAGAGAAGTGGCAACTAATATTGCAAAAAGATATATACCGCTAGATGATGACAAAGTCTTATATGCATATGACATCTCAATGGTTTTAAAAAACAAAAAATATCAACCAGAAAACTATGGTAAAGATGTAAATATAACATTAACTAACTTGGAAATTGAAGATCAAAAAGATGTAGCAGTAATGCATATAATAGACAATAAAAGTTATGAAATAATGAAGTTAGATGAACTAACTAAAAATAAGGTTTCATTTAAAACAACGAGCTTTTCAACATATATAGTATTAAAAGTTGCAACATATAATGTAACTTTCACAGGAACAGGAAACTTTGAGGTTCAAACGATAAGAGGAAATAAAATAACAAATAGTACAGAGTTAGTAAGTGGTACGAACTTTACATTTGTTGTTACGCCAAAAGCTGGTTATGGAATAAGTGGAATAACAACATCAAATGGAACAATAACAACAAATGGTGATGTATTAAGAAAAACAGCAACAATTGATAACATAACACAAGCAACAACAATAACAGTAACAACTGTGGCAGCACCAGTAGTAACAAAACAACCGGTAACAGTAAAAGTAAATTCTGGTGAAACTGCGATATATACAGTGACAGCACAAAATGCTACAACATATGAATGGCAATATAGAACAAATGAAAATGATTATTGGAAATCAGCATCAGAAATAGGCACAACAAATAATGGCACATTAACGATAACAAATGTGACTGATGCAATAAATGGATATAGCATAAGATGTATGTTATCAAATGACAGCTTTGATAATGGATATGAGGTAAAAACAGATATGGCATATGTGATATTGGCAGAAGGAACATTGCAAATGCCTGTAGCAATAGATGAACCAATAAAAGAAGAATCAAAGATGATAACATTATGGTCAATTCCATATGCTAATACAACAATAAAATTACCGGTTCAATCATATGGGGAAACTGCTCTAAATATCACAGTAAGCTGGGGTGATGGTGCTACAGAAACAGTAACAACAGCATTTCCAACACACACATATGCAAATGTAGGAATATACGAAATAAAAGTATGGGGCACATGTCCAATATGGGGATATGCAAGTGCAGATGATGTGACAAAAACTAGAAATAGCGATTATTACACATATACACAATATTTAATCAAAGTAAAACAGTTTGGTGAATTAAGTGCAACACGATATGGGTTCGCAAGATGTACTAAATTAACAGAGTTTTCCGGTCAAAATTTAGTAACAAGTAAAACTTTTGAAAAGACGACACGCATGGACTATATGTTTAAAGGATGCAATAAATTAACAAATTTGGATTTAAGCAATTTTGACACATCAAAAGTGACAAATATGAGCAATATGTTTTCTTTTTGTTCAAGTTTGTTGACGTTAGATTTAAGCAAATTTAATACATCAAATGTAACCAATATGTCAGATATGTTTATAGGTTGCGAATTAACAACTTTAGACCTAAGCAAGTTCGATACATCTAGTGTAACAGACATGTCAGGGATGTTTGAATATTGTGATAAGTTAACAAATTTGGATTTAAGCAATTTTGATACATCAAGTGTAACAGATATGTCATATATGTTTTGGTTTTGCAAAAGCATGACAAGCTTGAATTTGAGCAACTTTAATACATCAAAAGTAACAAATATGTCAAAGATGTTTGGTGCTTGTTACGACTTAACAAGTTTAGATGTAAGCAAGTTCGATACATCAAAAGTAACAAATATGTCAAAGATGTTTAGTTCTTGTTCGAAAGTGGCAAGCTTGGAAGTAAATAATTTTGATACGTCAAATGTAACAGATATAAGTGGCATGTTTTCTGGTTGTAGTAGTTTGATTAGTTTAGATATAAGCAAATTTGACACATCAAAAGTGACAAGTATGAGCAGTATGTTTTATGAGTGTAGTAGCTTGACAAGTTTAGATGTAAGCGAATTTGATACATCAAAAGTGATGGATATGATAGAGATGTTTTATAATTGCAGTAGTTTGACAAGTTTAGATGTAAGCAAATTTAACACTTCAAAAGTAACCGTTATGGCAGGGATGTTTTATAATTGCAGTAGCTTAACAAGTTTGGATGTAAGTAACTTTAATACGTCAAACGTTGTGAGAGGTACAAATGAGGTTGATGCAAGCATGCGATATATGTTTGCTGGTTGTAGTAATTTAACAAGTTTAGATGTAAGCAATTTTGATACATCAAAAGTAACAAGTATGGATGAAATGTTTGCTGGTTGTAGTAATTTAACAAGTTTAGATGTAGGCAATTTTGATACATCAAAAGTAACAAGCATGTATGAAATGTTTGCTGCTTGTACAAGCCTAAAATCTCTACAACTAAGCAACAAATTTTTCATACCAGCATCAAATAATACAGACATGTTTACAAACACTACAAACCTAAAATCAATCATCCTAGTAGACGGCACACCTCTTGCAGGTCAATTCACAAACATTAAAGCTCAACTAGACGGCAAGACAATTTACGTGCCAAGCAAGTCTGCTGAGACAGCTTACGAAACATCATGGTCTACAGATTTCAGTGGTGACAGAATCCAGCCAATTCTAGAATTAGTAGGCGACGAAAATGTTACTATAAACGCAGGCGAAACGTACACCGATGCAGGCTACACAGTTGCAGGTTTTGATACTGCAAATTCAGGAGATTACACAGTATACGGTTACAACGTAACAACAAGCGGAGAAGTGAACACAGCCGTTGCTGGAACATATAAAATTGACTATACAATAACAAGAACATACACCAACGCAGGCACAACAAAGACAGATACACTAATGACTGTTACAAGAAATATAACAGTAAAGGAAGTAATAAAAGAAGAATCAAAGATGATAACAGAATGGAACGTATCTGGCGATGCAGGATTAACAATCAAGTTGCCTGCACAATCAAGTGGCGATGTTGCATTAAACATAACAGTAGATTGGGGCGATGGCACGGCAGAGCAAACAGTAACAACATCATTCCCAACACATACTTATGCAACAGCAGGAACGTACGAAATAAAAGTATGGGGAACATGCCCAAAGTGGGGATATGCAAGTTCAAGTTATGTATCAACAACATCAAATAGCGATTATTACACATATACACAATATTTAAGTAAAGTGAAACAGTTTGGCGAATTAGGAGCACAGCAATACGGATTTTCACATTGTAAAAGCTTAAAAGAAGTTTCTGGCGAGAATCTAGTAACAGGCAAAACATTTGAAAAGACAACAGATATGTCAGGGATGTTTTTTTGGTGTAGCAACCTAACGAGCTTGGATGTAAGCGGATTTGACACATCAAAGGTAACGAATATGTCAGGTATGTTTTATAATTGTAGCAAACTAACGAGCTTGGATGTAAGCGGATTTGATACATCAAAGGTAACTAATATGTCATTTATGTTTTATATTTGTAGCAAACTAACGAGCTTGGATGTAAGCGGATTTGATACATCAAAGGTAACTAATATGTCATATATGTTTCCTTATTGCAACCTAACGAGCTTGGATGTAAGCGGATTTGATACATCAAAGGTAACTACTATGTCACATATGTTTTATTGTTGTAAGAACCTAACGAGCTTGGATGTAAGCAAATTTAACACATCAAAGGTAACAGATATGTCATATATGTTTTATATTTGTAGCAAACTAACGAGCTTGGATGTAAGCGGATTTGACACATCAAAAGTAAAAAATATGGAATATATGTTTTATAATTGTAGGAACCTAACCAGTTTGGATGTAAGCGGATTTGATACATCAAATGTAACAAATATGAGATTTATGTTTGGTAATTGTAGCAACCTAACGAGCTTGGATGTAAGCAAATTTAACACATCAAAGGTAACAGATATGTCATCTATGTTTTATAATTGTATGAACCTAACGAGCTTGGATGTAAGCGGATTTGACACATCAAATGTAACTATTATGGAATGGATGTTTTATAAATGTAGCAAACTAACGAGCTTGGATGTAAGTGGATTTAATACATCAAATGTAACTACTATGTCAAATATGTTTTCTGATTGTAGTAACCTAACGAGCTTGGATGTAAGCGGATTTGACACATCAAAAGTAAAAAATATGGAATATATGTTTTATAATTGTAGGAACCTAACCAGTTTGGATGTAAGCGGATTTGATACATCAAATGTAACAAATATGAGATTTATGTTTGGTAATTGTAGCAACCTAACGAGCTTGGATGTAAGCGGATTTGATACATTAAATGTAACAAATATGTCAGGTATGTTTTATAAATGTAGCAAACTAATGAGCTTGGATGTAAGCAACTTTGATACGTCAAAAGTAACTAATATGACAGAGATGTTTAAAGGTTGTACAAGCTTGAAATCTTTACAAATAAGTAACAAATTTGTTATACCGACATCAGATAATACAAATATATTTACAAACACACCAAATTTAACCTCAATCATCCTAGTAGACAGTACACCTCTTGCAGGTCAATTCACCAATATTAAAGCTCAACTAGACGGCAAGACTTTCTACGTACCAAGCAAAGTTGCAGAAACTGCTTACGAGACATCTTGGGTTGCAGATTTCAGTGGTGATAGAATTCAGCCAATACTAGAATTAGTAGGCGATGAAAATGTTACTATAAACGCAGGCGATACGTACACAGATGCAGGCTACACAGTCGCAGGATTTGATACTACAAATTCAGGAGATTACACAGTATACGGCTACAACGTAACAACAAGCGGAGAAGTGAACACAGCCGTTGCTGGAACATATAAAATTGATTATACAATAACAAGAACATACAACAACGCAGGCACAACAAAGACAGATACACTAATGACTGTTACAAGAAATATAACAGTAAAAGAAGTAATAAAAGAAGAATCAAAGATGATAACAGAATGGACAATACCATCTGCTAATGCAACAATAAAACTACCAGTACAAGGCACAGGCTTAAACATCACAGTAGATTGGGGCGATGGCACGGCAGAGCAAACAGTAACAACATCATTTCCAACGCATACATATGCTACAGCAGGAACATACGAGATAAAAGTATGGGGAACATGCCCAAAGTGGGGATATGCAAATTTGGGCTCTGTATCAACAACATCAAATAGCGATTATTATACATCTACACAATACTTAACTAAGGTAAAACAATTTGGTGAACTAAGTGCAGTGCAATATGGTTTTGCACAATGCAAAAACTTGATAGAGGTTTCTGGTGAAAACTTAGTAACAAGCAAAACATTTGAAAAGACAACCAATATGTCATATATGTTTTATTATTGCAGTAGCTTAACAAGTTTGGATGTAAGTAAATTTGACACATCAAAAGTAACAAATATGTCATATATGTTTTCTAGATGTGGATTGATAAGTTTGGATATAAGCAATTTTAATACATTTAAAGTAACAGATATGTCATATATGTTTGGAGTTAGGTCGGTTAATAATGAGGTAAGCTCAGGAATAAAAGAAATAAAAGGACTAGAAAATATTAATACTTCTAATGTAATTTCAATGATGGGCATGTTCCAATGTTGTACAGAATTGGAATATATAGATGTAAGCAATTTCGATACGTCAAAAGTAACAAATATGTCATGGATGTTTGATTGCTGTAGTAATTTGACAAATTTGAATGTAAGTAAATTTGATACATCGAAAGTGACCGATATGTCAATGATGTTTTATGCCTGCGGTAGGTTGACAAATTTAGATGTGAATAATTTTAATACATCAAAAGTAACTAATATGAAAACAATGTTTGGCTCTTGCTATAGCTTAAAAACTCTACAACTAAGCAACAAATTTGTTATACCTGCATCAAATAATACAAACATGTTTACAAACACTACAAACTTAACCTCAATCATCCTAGTAGACAGCACACCTCTTGCAGGTCAATTTACAAACGTTAAAGCTCAACTAGACGGCAAGACATTCTACGTACCAAGCAAATCTGCAGAAACAGCTTACGAAACATCTTGGGCAGCAGATTTCACAGCAGATAGAATTCAGCCAATTCTAGAATTAGTAGGCGATGAAAATGTTACTATAGATGTTGGTGCTACATACACAGATGCAGGTTACACAGTTGCTGGTTTAACAATAGCCGACGAGAAATATTACACACCTTATGGTTATAAGGTTACAAAGACTGGCGAAGTTATAACAAGCACAGTTGGTGTATATCAAATAAAATATGAAATAACAAGAACATATAACAACGCAGGTGTGGCACAAACAGACACACTAATGAATGTTACAAGAAATGTTATTGTGAAGGGTTCAATTGCAACAAGTATGATAACAGAATGGACAATACCATCTGCTAACACAACAATAAAATTACCGGTTCAATCACATGGTGGAAATAGTCTAAATATCACAGTTGACTGGGGAGATGGTTCGGCAGTTCAAACTGTTACAACAAACTTCCCGACGCATACTTATACAACTGCTGGAACGTATGATATAACAGTAAGTGGAACATGTCCAGCATGGGGATATATGGGCTCTGGAAGAGTATCAACAACATTGAATAGCGATTATTATACATACACACAATATTTAACAAAAGTAAAACAATTTGGTGAACTAAATGCTCAATACTATGGATTTTCACAGTGCACAAATTTAACTTCTGTTAAAGGTGCAACGACAAATTCTACTTCAAATGTTACTACTATGGCAAATATGTTCTATTCTTGCCAGAGATTGAAAGAATTGGATTTAACAAATTTTGACACGTCGAAAGTAACAGATATGAATCATATGTTATTTAAAGCGGGAGTACAAGAGATTGATTTATCTTCATTTAATACAAGCAGTGTTACGAATATGTCTGCTATGTTTGGACAATGTGGCTTTCTTACTAAGGTAAATCTATCTAGTTTTAACACTAGCAAAGTAACTAATATGACAGAGATGTTTATAGATTGTAGTGATTTAACTAATTTGGACTTAAGTAAATTCAAAACATCAAAAGTTACATACATGAATGAGATGTTTAGCAATTGTACTAGTTTGAAAAGCTTGAAAGTTTCTGCTCTTAACTTTAATACAGTAAATGTCATCAATATGAGAAGAATGTTTTACAATTGCAGTAGTTTGACTGAAATCCCAGTTGCGAAATTTAACACTTCAAAGGTTACTAACTTTGACGAAATGTTTGCAAGATGTAGTTCGCTTAAAACATTAAATCTTTCTAACTTTGTTGTGAGCAATTATTTTGAAGGTGACGATAGTAATAGTATGCTTAACGGTTGTACTAGCCTAAGGAGCATACAAATTAGTTCAACTTTTAAAGTGCCAATGAGCAAGATGTTTTTGAATACTCCTAATTTGACTGCAATAATTGTTTTAGGAAATACTCCTTCTGCAGAACAATTTTCACCATGCATAGAAGACTTGGAAGGAAAAACATTTTATGTTACAGATGAGGAATTTCTAGAGATTTATAGAAAAGCATGGGAAAAGGGCTTTAGTGAAGATAGAATTAAGCCTTTACTAGAACTTAAAGGTAGCTCGCCTATAACAATAACTAAAGGAACTAACTATGTCGATGCTGGATATACTATTGCTGGCTTTACAGAAGAAGACGAAATTTATTATAGTGTTTATGGATATAGTGCAACAGTAAAAAGTACAGTAGACTCTTCTGTGATTGGAAGTTATTCTGTAACGTATACTTTAAAACGTAAAGATAGTTCATCAGGACTTGGAATGGTAGAAATATTAATGAATGTTGTAAGAATAGTCGTAGTAGAGGAAGGTAATATTGTAGGACTAGATATTATTCCTCCAACAGGTAGTATAACAGTTAAAGATGCTACAATCAGAAATAATATTAACTATGTTCCATCAAACAATGTTACATTAGAGATTTCGGCACAAGATAATATTTCAACTTCTTCGGAGATTAAAGTTTATATTACGACTGAAGCAATAGATTTAACTAAAAAAATTGCTGATGCTTTATGGGAAAATTACAGCAATGGTATGACAAAGACTATTACAATTACAAATCTTTCGACGACAACAAGAATATAT
Source organism: uncultured Clostridia bacterium (assembly GCA_934149405.1). Taxonomy (GTDB): domain Bacteria; phylum Bacillota; class Clostridia; order TANB77; family UBA1234; genus UBA1234. The sequence continues at coordinate 238,199 of CAKPEV010000002.1, forward strand.
GCATTATTTAAAGATGCTGCTGGAAACACATCTGCTGCATTCACTGGAGCAGATACAGAGTATAGCATAATATACAATTTGAATGGTGGTACAGGTAGCATTGAAAATGGAACTGCAAATTACGGTTCACCTGCAATTTTAAGTAACAAGGTTCCTACTAAGAGTGGTATGTATTTCTTAGGATGGAGCACAAATGCCTCTGCTACAGTTGCTAGTTACAAGGCTGGCGGAATAATGCAAGCAGATACATTTAGTGGAACAAATAAAAACATAAATTTATATGCTGTTTGGGGAAACAAGCCTTTAATTTCTGAGGTGGTAGAGATTGGTGATTTAATTGATTTGCCAATATATTATAACGATTTGTCTGGAAATAACAGAACAGATTGGAAAGTGATTTCAAAGGTTGAAAACAGTACTACAGGCAGAAGTTCAGTTGTTGTGATAAGTACTGGTATACCGTTAACATTAGCAAATACATCTGCAGATTTAGTAAATGATTTCTTTAATATGAATAACTATTCGGAAAATGGATTTGAAAATAACATAGAGTTGAGCGAGTTGTTTTTAAACAAGTATGTAGATGTTAGTGATGAAAAGCCAAATGTTAAAGGAACTAAAAATGGCAACAATGTGTACGTGTTAATTACACTAAAAGATTTGACGTTAACTGCAGGAAAGAATGCGTATGATAAATGGAGCGCAGAAAAACAATTAGATAAGATAACTGTAAGCTTTAATGCAAACGGTGGAACTTTAACGGAAGTTAGCAAGGACGTTGTATATGCTGGAAAATACGGCATACTTCCAACACCTACAAGAGAGGGATATCAATTTGACGGTTGGTATACAAGAAGTGTTGATGGCACATTGGTTAAAGATACAACAAAAGTTACAAAAAACTATAACCATACATTGTATGCACATTGGACATCGATTGGATATACATTTGTATTATCATTTGATTCAAATGGTGGAACAGGAACTATGACAACGCAGTCATACAGAGAAGGCAAAGCGCAAGCAATTAAAGCAAATACATTTACAAAAGCAGGATATACATTCGCAGGTTGGGCAACAAGCGCAAATGGAGGAGTTGTTTATGCAGATAAAGCTTCTATAATATTAACAGAGAATACAACGTTATATGCGGTTTGGAATAAGCTGACTACACCAAGTAATTTCTGGATAAATTCATACGGAAAAACATCTGCATCTTTAGGAGATATATGGGCTAGTTGGGATGATGTTGAAGGAGCAACATCGTATACTATTGCATATTCTACAGATAATTCGACATGGACAGAGAAAACAGAAAGTGCTAGTTTGGCAACACCTATTAAGAATGGATATTGGCCACAAACGAATGGACATTATTACGTAAAGGTTAAAGCTAATATAAATGGCGGTTCAAGTGATTGGTCAGAAGTAAGAGAAATAAAATACGAGTATATAAGATTGGGTGTATCTGATGGAAGTACACAACTTAAAGAAGTAAGGTTGCTTTTGGTAGGTGGATATACAATATTCCTAAAAGAGAAAACGAGTGATACAATAAGTATATCAGCATACTATGGTGGTGGAGTTCCAGGAAACAACCATACAGATGAGATACTAGAAGACGAATATATACAAGGAAGATCATGGTATACTAATGATTCAACACCTTCTCAAGTTAAACCGGTAGTAATAGAGCTTTATGCTGGTGAAGCGGGTACATGGAAGGAAAGTTCATCAGGAAGTACAACCGGGTATTATACAACACCATATACAATTGTTTTATATGGTTCGTCAACGTTACAAGACAGGATTGAATATGTACCAATGTATTAATTTTAAGAAAGGATGGCACGTATGAAGAAAAAAGAAATTATAGCAAGCCTAATATCTATAACGGTAGGTGCAATAATTCTGGCGGTTGGCTGGCACAAACTTGCCAGCACGAGCCGAAATAATTTAATATCGTGCAAGCATGTTGATGAAAATATAGACATGATTTGTGATTCATGTGGTGCTAGCCTTTCTTTTAAAGCTTATGCTTTTGAGCAGGAACTAAAAAAGAGTATTAGCGGTGATGAAACTATACAAGCGAAAGGCGACATGTTAAGCGGGACCGAGCTTGTGGCTAGTAAATTAGAAAATGCCGATACGATTGCACTTGCTAAAAAGCATATACCTACACTTAAAGATGAAGATATTATTGCAGGATATGATATTTCAATGCTTGTTAATAATATGAAATTCGAGCCGAAAAAATATGGCGAAAGTGTAAATATTAGCATTGATGGATTAAGTGTAAAAGATAAAGAAAACATGGCGATGCTACACATATTAGGTGATTTTACATACGAAATAATTCCGCTAGATAGTTTTAGCAAAAACAAGATTGGTTTTAATGCCACTAGTTTTTCAACGTATATATTGGTTACTTTAGGAACATATAGTGTTACGTTTTCCGGCGACGGAGATGTTACAATTCTTGACCAATATGGTGTAGAATTAAAGAATAATTCTACAATAGATGGTGGCACAAATTTCACATTTACGATAGTTTCGAATGATGGATATGAGCTAAAAGGTGCTACGCTTGCAAACAGCGGAGTGGCAACGATAAGTGGCGTTGGAAATGGTTATGGTAAAACTTTTACAGTTAAGAATATAACTTCTAATTTGACCATTAATATTAACACGATTGAGTTGCCTATGATTGTTTCTAATCCAAAGACGCAAAAGATTAAAGATGGTTCATCTGCAAGTTTTAGCGTTACTGGTGAAAATGTTAAAAAGGTTGTTTGGGAATACAGAGAAAGTGGAGATGCCGAATGGAAATCTACAAACGAAGTTTGGGGTTACTCGATGTTACAAGGTACAACATCAACATTTAGTACAGGAACAGTAAGCGAAGATAAGAGTGGATATCAACTAAGAGCTTTGTTATATGCTGAAACAACATCAACAAAGCCAACGATATCAGAGTCCGCAATGTTAATCGCTATGCAAGATGTTGTGACGGTTGATATTAGGTCTACGCTAATACCAGAACATCCTATTATAATAACTTCTAGACCAGCAGGTGTTTGGGGTTATACAGATGTTTCATTCACAATGGTAAATGGGGGAAATTTGCCTGAGAATCAAACGTTGCAATACAAGATTGGAAATGGTGCTTGGACAGATTATTTAGCTGAAACAGTGATTAATACAGAAGGAACTACATTACTATATGGTAGAGCTATAAATGCAGATGACACAAAATATATAAGCGAAGAAGTAGTTGTTGAAATCAAGATTGATAAAACTACTCCATATATTACAGTTAATAAGATTACTGATTCTTCGGTTGAGTTTACTGCATCAGATGCACTTTCAGGTGTTGCAGCTTGGGCTGTGACAGATGGTACAACAGCTCCTAAGAACAAAGTAACAACAGATTCTGTTTCTGGAGATAAGTTAAATACATGGTATTCAGTTTCAGGTATTGCTACACCAATGGATTTGAGTTTTGAAGGTTTGAGTTTGGGTACATATTATATCTGGTTAAAGGATAGAGCGGGAAATATATGCACACCTAAAGATATAACAATATACAAAGACATCATGGCACCTATCGGAAGTTTGAAGATTGTTGGTAATGAAGTTGATGGGGCTACGTATGTAAATAATACAAGCGTAAAATTGATACTAACAGCAATAGACAACATTACAGATACAGCAAAGATAAAGATGAAAATACTAAATAAAGAAGAATTTGATAATTTGAAAACACTTGACGATATAGTGTGGGAAGACTATAAAAACGAGGTGACATGGCAGATACCAAGCAATGACGGAGTGAAGAGAGTTTATTTGTTATTGAAGGATGAGGCGGGAAATGTTTCATTGTCATTGTAAAAATAGTGGTCTAAAGTGATTTAAAAAGTATTAGTATAAATATTTATGATTTATAAATAAAATTTAAAAAGAGGTTCATTTCCAATATGAAAATGGCCTCTTTTTTATGTTGAAGTAGATAATTTATTTTACAATTTGTAAACGCAAAATATAGTTGCTAACGATAAAAAAGTGGTGTATACTTTTTTTAGATATTTAATTATAGTTTTGGAGGTATACTGATGAATAAAAAGTCTAAGATGATTTTGATTATATGTGTAATTATTGTTGTGCTAGGCGTTGGAGGGTATTTGACTTATAATGCAATGCATAAAGAACCTACACCACCTATTATTGATATTCCATCTGGAGATATAAAAACGCCTGAGGCAAAGGCTGATTCGATTGTTGTGCAAGATGTAAAAGTTGAAAACTATACGGATAATAGATATATAAATTGCGTGTATCCTAAGATTACAAATCTTACAGACAAAGAGTTTGAAAACTATATTAACAAGCAAATAGCTACTAATATAAACGAATATAGAAGTGAAATCGAGTATATTGTTGATGATGAAACTTTGCCTACGGAAATGTATAGATATGTTACAACATATTCAAGATATAACTGTGATAAGTATTTATCTTTGGTTATTGACCAAGATTATCAAACTGGCGGAATTCGTTCAAACAAGTGGAAAGATATATACAATATAAATGTTGAAACGCAAAGAATATTTTATCTAGAAGAGTTATTTGAGGCCGGCGCTAAGTATGAAGAGGCCATCATAGCAGAGATAACGAAACAAGCTGAGGCAAAGAACATGGAGCTTGTTGGTGGAAATGGATTGACAAAACTTCCTAAAAAACAAAAGTTTTATATAAAAGATAATAAACTTACAGTTTATTATGACCCTTCAGAGATTTCGGCAACTGCTTTTGGAGAGCAACATTTTGAAATGCCATTTACAATGAATGAAAAAGGATTTTTTGAAATAGGACAATAAAATAGTTGACATTATATGGCAAGCTGAATATAATATGTAGTAGTATTAGGAAGGTGAGAAATCGTCTAGGAGTCCTATAATTATTGAGATATAAGGAGATGTAAATATGATTAGAAATATACTTTTAATATGCTGTTGTACGAGATAAATGCTCTGTCTTAGTTAGTAGACATGAGTATTAGAAGTCGTGCCTACATAAAAGTATATTTATTATCGAAATAATTATAATAAATTATGAAGCTATGTAGGCAAGTAAAATTGCAAACATAGCTTTTTGTTTTATTCATGTGAAAGAAGAAAAAAGCGAGTAAGTTAGGAAATTTGAAAAGCCACATAGTGTATACTTATTGTAAATATTGGATTTTTGTGGTAAATTATTTGTATTGGAGGTTAGTTATGAAGATATATAATTCAATGACTGGAAAGAAAGAAGAATTTAAGCCTATAAAAGATGGCGAGGTTAAAATGTATGCCTGCGGAATAACTGTGTATGATTTAAGTCATATAGGTCACGCAAGGCAAGCAATCGTATACTCAATGATTAAAAATTATCTTGAATATAGAGGATATAAAGTTACATATGTTAGAAATTATACAGATGTAGATGACAAAATAATAAATAAAGCAAATGCTCTAGGAAAAAATGCAATAGAATTTTCAAGAGAACAAATTGAAGAAACAGAAAAAGACATGGCAGGGCTTCATGTTGCACCAGCAGATATACAAACTAAGGCTTCTGAATATATTGATAAAATCATAGATTTTGTTCAAAAGCTAATTGATAAAGGCTTTGCATATGTTGCACCAAATGGAGATGTTTATTACAGTGTTAGAAAGTTTAAAGATTACGGAAAACTTTCACATAGAAATGTTGATGACATGTTAAACGGTGTGCGCATAGAACTTGAAGAAGGCAAAGAAGATCCTATAGACTTTGCACTTTGGAAATCAGCTAAACCTGGCGAGATTTCGTGGGATTCTCCTTGGGGTAAAGGTAGGCCAGGTTGGCATATAGAGTGCTCTGCAATGGCTTTAAATACTCTAGGAGAGACAATAGATATACATGGTGGAGGAAGAGATTTATTATTCCCACACCATGAAAATGAAATTGCACAAAGTGAAGCTTTAACAGGCAAAACTTTTGCAAATTATTGGTCTCATTGCGGACTTATAAAAATAAATGGTGAAAAAATGAGCAAGTCACTTGGCAATTCTTTAACTATTAGAGATGCTTTAAAGATGTATGATTACGAAGTTATAAAATACTTAATGTTTAGTAAGCATTATGGCTCAGATATGGATATTCTAGATAGCGATTTTCTAATGTCAGAAAAGCATATGTATTATTTTTACATGAGCATTAAACAAATGGAGGATTTTATTAACACGTATGGTGGAAATGTTGATGGTGAAGCACTTCCAGACGACATATCTGAAAAAATAATCCCAGATTTCATCGAGGTTATGGATGATGATTTTAATACAGCTGCGGCACTTGCAAACTTACATGGAATCTTTAAATATGCTAATGGAATTATAAAATTAGCTAAAAAGAATACAAGAGAACAAACAGCAAATACTCTTGCAAAAATTCTTAAAAATATAAAAGAAGTTTATGGAATTTTAGGTTTATTCACAGAAAAACCAGAAGATTTTATAAGCAAAATGAAAGAGAAATATTTAAGCAAATTAAATATTGATGTTTCATTTGTCGAGGGTGAAATTTCAAAAAGAGCAGAAGCTAAAAAGTCAAAAGACTTTGAAACAGCAGACGCTATAAGAAGTTCGTTAGATGAAAAAGGTATCATATTAAATGATACAGCAGAAGGAACTGTATGGGACATAAAGGCTTTATACTAAAATAGTAGAAAGGTTGTAATATTTTTATAAAAAGTGAGGTGTGTTATGGAGATTGATGAAATCGTACTAAAAAACAGTGCTGAGATGGAGAAATATTTTTCACCGTATGCTTGCAAAACAGAAGAAGCATATAGATTTAAAAAAGAAAGAAGAAAAAATGAATTCAATGTAAGACCTACATTCTTCAGAGATGCGGACCGTATATTGCACTCTGGTGCATACTCTTGCTACATGGATAAAACGCAGGTCTTTCCACTAATAAATAACGACTTGATTACACACAGAGGATTGCATGTTCAATTTGTTTCTAAAATCGCAAGAACAATAGGTAGAAGCCTTAAACTAAATGAAGACTTAATAGAGGCCGTGGCATTAGGTCATGACTTGGGTCACGCACCATTTGGCCATATGGGCGAGAAATGTTTAAATATTATTAGTGAAAAACATGGCCTTGGATTATTTCTTCATAATGCACAAAGTATTAGAGTTTTAAACGAAATAGAAAATGGCGGAAATGGTTTAAATATAACCGTTCAGGTATTAGATGGCATACTTTGTCATAACGGAGAATTCTTATGTAAAAAATATGAACCGAATTATGAGAAAACACCAGAAGAATTCATGCAAGAATATAAAAGAACATGGCTTGAAAAAGGATTTGACAAAACTTTGAAACCAATGACGCTAGAAGGCTGTGTAGTGAGAATTTCAGATGTAATTGCATATATCGGAAGAGACATCGAAGACGCAATCACAGTAAAACTAATAAAAAGAGAAGATATACCAGAAGAGATAACAAAAGTACTTGGAAATAAAAACTCAGAAATAATCGACACATTAGTAGAAGATTTGATATATCATAGCTTCGATAAACCATACTTAGAGTTCACAAAAGAAGTATTCACAGCATTAAAGAAACTGCTAGACTTCAATTATAAAAACATATATACTAATCCTAAAAAAGAAGATAAAGAAGAAAAATACATATGCATGTTTGAAATGCTTTACGAAGCTTTGCTAGAAGATTTAAAAAATAAAACGGGCAGAATAAACGAGGTTTATCTACAAACCAAATGTGCAAAATATAAAAGAGAAACATCGCCAGAAAGAATAGTAATAGACTACATTGCAGGAATGACAGATGACTATTTCTTGGCAGAATACAAACTACACTTCTTACCAAAGAGAAGAGATTTAACAGTAGAATAAAAATAAGGTCAAAAGCATTTTTTGCTTTTGACCTTTTAAATATTTAAATTTTGTTATTTAAGAATGATTGCATATCATTAAGGTACATATGAATGAAACTCTAGGTCGTTAAAGTCTTTACTTAAAAGAGTTGATTTAACCTCGCCATTTTCTATAGACAACTCGTAATCTCCTCTACAATAATTTTCAAAACGTTCGCTTAAATTGTGAGCAGCTTTTTCTTCATCTGAAAGATATTCAGGTGCAGAGAATAAAATTTTATTGTCTTCAAGCGAATAAACATATTTATCATCTCTAATAGATACTTTGCTGTTAAATACTTCTTTCATATTTTTATCAAATAATGTAAGACCATAACAATCTGCAAGGTATTGATCTCCTACTACTAAAAGATAACTATCATTATAAATAGATAATTCACATTCATTTGACTTCATCCAATAAGAAGTAATGGCAGTTGCGACACCGTTTTCATCTACAACAAATAAGTTTGAACAGAAATCATTGAAATCGCCTGAAACTTGTAGAGTAAAAACTTTATCATCTAATTTTATTTTTCCTATAGTGTTAACATCACCAGATTTCATATTAGCAAAATCGATATCTTTGCTTGCTAATAAAGCATCTAAATGTGTTTCATACAAATTCAAATACTCTGAATTTTTAATATCTTTTGAAACGTCTTCACCAGAAGAAGTAGTTTCTCCTGAGTTTGGTAATGTAGGATTGTCTTCAGAAATCTTTGTTTCACCAGAAGAAATAATTTCGCCACTATTAGGGTTTTTAACATCTTTTATTTCGTTATTAGAATTGCAGCCAGCCAATAAAATTATGCTTAAAATACAAACTGTAAAAATAATTTTCTTCATTAAATCAACTCCTTTTATAATTGAAAAAAATATTGCCATATACGCAATTGACTTTATAAGTATAGTACACATGGAAAGAAAAGTCAACATAAAGAGGAGTGTGCTAACTGTCAGACTTGCAATTTTATGTAAAACTTGCTATAATAAAATTCACTTTCGAAAATTTTGGAGGAATGGTATATGTCAAATGGCAAGAACCAAAACAAAGGCGGTATAGCAGTATGGATAGTTATTGCTTCAATCGTCGCTTTGTACTTTTTAGGAATCAACATCTATGATATAACCCTAGGACCAAGTAATGCAGGCGACGAAACCACAACAACTGCTGAGACCCTAGTGCAAATGCCCGAAACTGCCAGACCAGATGGTGAGCTAATACTCACAATGATTGATGTGGGGCAGGCTGACAGCTTTTTGCTTGTTCAAAATGGCAAGACAATGCTTGTCGATTGTGGAACGCGGTCAACAGGCGAAGATGTTGTTAAATACCTAAATGAACAGGGCATAAAAAGACTTGACTATGTAATTGGTACGCACCCACACGATGACCACATGGGCGGAATGTATGATGTAATTACCAATTTTGAGATTGGCAAAATCATCATGCCAGAAGTTGAAGCAGGAAAGGTTACTACCAACTGGTATGTTAAGCTTATGCAAGAAATCAAGCAAGGCGCTTATGAACTTGAGTATGCTAAACTTGGTGCAGTGTACGACCTTGGTGATGCAAGCTTTAAAATTATTGGTCCAATAGAAACCGATGAAAGCAACTTAAACAATTATTCAATTGTTTTAAAAGTAACTTTTGGAGACATGGATGTAATAATGACTGGCGACGCAGAAACAAAGGTTGAAAAGGCCATCATAGAGTCAGGGGAAGCACTTGGCGCTGAAATCTTAAAGGTTGGACATCATGGAAGTGACACTTCATCGAGCGATGAATTTCTTGATGAAGTATCGCCTCTATACGCACTTATTTCTGCAAAGGTTGGCAACAAGTACGAGCACCCAATAAAATCGACAATGGAAAAATTAGAAGAGCGAAAAATAAAAGTTTATCGGACTGATGAAAATGGCACTGTCGTTGCTACGATAACGGCAAATGACGTGAAATTTAGCACGGATCCAGGCGATTATTTAAGTGGCACAGAATTAGAGGAGGCAAAAAACAAATGAAAAGCTACGCATCAATAGAAGAGTTTGATCGCAACTATGTTAGGCTTGAGGTTGAGATGATGGACGTTGAAGACAGCAATACAAGCGAATTCGGCGAACGTGAAACACGGATGCTTGATGTAGACTACGAGAAATTTCCTTGGGATGAAGACGATTTCGGCGAAGGAGATATAGTTGTAGTAGAACATGATGGAGAAATAATTTCGAAAATCTATGGCAAGGACGAAGAAGAAAGACAGAGAAGAATTGATAAAATAAATTCGATTCTTGGAATGTGAGTCTAAAATCGAAAAACGGACGAGTTTTTTGATGTGAACTCAAATTGTTAGACAAAAGTTTAACAGTTTGGGTTCTTTTTTATTTTAAGTCATTTTAAAGAATGTCAGAAAAATAAAACGATGAATTTCAAAAAATAACATATAATACGATTGACTTATTTGAATAGTAAGTATATACTATGTATATACAAATGGGGGGATATAAATGACTACATCAATTCAAAAATGGGGAAATAGTCAAGGGGTGAGAATACCTAAAATGTTATTAGATGCCGTAAAATGGTCGGAAAATGAAAAAGTTACAATCACAGTATATGACGGAAAACTAATAATCGAAAAAGCCAAAAAAGAAAAGGAGAGTATAATGGAACTATTTGAAAATTACGAAGAAGAATATACACCAGAAGAAATAGATTGGGGAAAGCCGGAGGGAAAAGAAGTATGGTAAAGCAAGGAACAATTATAAAAATAAATTTCAATCCACAATCAGGGCACGAACAAGCAGGATATAGGCCGGCGGTCGTAATAAGCAATGATATATTCAATGAAAAAACGAAATTATCTATAGTTTGCCCAATAACAAATACGGATAAGCATTTTCCATTACATATATCATTAGATGAGAGGACAAAAACAACGGGCGTAATCCTTTGTGAACATATAAAATCTCTAGATTTAAATAGCAGGACATTTCAAGAAGTAGAAGAATTACCGAGAGATTTGTTAGAAAAGGTAATAAATATTGTCTTGGCAGAAATAGAGGAGATAAAGTAGAGTGTACATAATTGAAGGTAATGAAGCTATATTTGACAAGAGCAAGTAAAAATGTTAAAATGTTACTATAAAATGAATAATTACACGTTATAATCATAAAATAGTAACAAATGGGGTGAATGATATGAATTGTCGTAATATAGTCTTAAATTATATACAAAATTGTGAAAGAAATGAGCCTATCTTTATAGAAGATATAAAAGAGTATATTATGCAATTCTATAAGGAAAAGGAAAAAGAAAAAATATGTAATAATGTAAAAGAAATATTAAATAGGCTGAACAAGGAAAATGTTATAAAAACAGCATACAAAGGTATTTACTATATTCCAAAAACTAATATGTTTGGAGAAGTTCCACTTGCAAATAGCAAAATAATTCAATACAAATATTTGGTTGATAAATTTGGTAATGTAAAAGGATATGTAACAGGAGCAAATCTATTTAATAAAGTCGGATTAACAACACAAGTCCCCAATATTATTGATATAGTCACAAATGAATGTAAAAACAATAATAAGTATGCAAATAAATATTTAAATGTAATAATAAGAAAGCCGAAAATTGAAATAAATAATGAAAATTATAAATATTTGCAATTGTTTGATTTAATAGAAAACAAAGATAATATTTGTGTAGAAACAAATGATATAAATGAAGTAATATATAACTTTATTCAAGAAAATGATTTAGATTTTGAAAAAATATTAAAATATGCAAGAGAGACTAATAGCAAATCAGTAATAGAAAAAATGGTCATGATTGCAAGATAGGGGTTATATGAATTTACATTTAAATAAAGAATTATTTCGAGAAATAATAGATACATTAAATACAAGAACCGGAATTGCTGTAGACATAATAGAAAAAGACTATTATGTTTGTACTATTTTAAATGAATTATCTAAAAAGCAAGATTATTTAAAGGCTTATTTTAAAGGTGGGACGGCAGTATATAAAATATTAGAAAATATGAATAGATTTTCTGAAGATATCGATTTAACCGTGAAAGTTTTGTCGGAAGAATCTAACACAAGAAATAAAAAAAGGCTAAAGGCTTCTGCTTTAGGATATAATATAGATGGGCTAGAATTAGTGAAAGAAGAATGTATCGATAATAAGAACAGTATTACAGGAATGTATAAGTATACCTCTGTATATGTTGACAGTGAAATGCCATTACAGAGAGCAGGCAGAATACAAGTGGAATCGACATCTTTTACTGTAAGTGAACCAACAGAAAGGTACTACATAGAACCTCTGATATATAAATTAGCAAGTGATACTGAAAAGAAAATTTTAGAAGAAAAATTTGATATTTCAAAAATTGAAATTGAAATTATAAAGTTAGAAAGGATGTTTATAGATAAAATATTTGCGGCAGAGTTTTATTATATTAGAAATATGTATATGGATGTATCAAAGCATCTATATGATATATCAATATTGTTTAACAATGATAAAATACAAAAATTATTAGAAAATAAAGAAGAATTATCAAAATTAATAGAATATAAAAGGCAGGAGGAAAAGGTGAGAATTGGCGGGATAAATGAAAATATAAAAATAAAAGATTTTAATTATTTTAAAATGGAATTTTCGGACGAATTAGTAAAACAATTTGAAAATATGCAGAACAAATATGTTTTAAATGATAAATATAAAGTTAGCATAGATAAAGTCAAAAATGTATTAAAGCAAGTATATGCTAAAATATAAAAATGAATTTTTACATAGTTGGAATAAGATAAAATTATAGCATGTATAGAGGTGTTTTGTACTTTTAGCCAAAACCTTGACCAAATAGGATAAATTTGTTAAAATGTACCTAGTTTGATTAAAAGAATAGGAGAGATTATATAAATGATTAGTGCTAATGGAGTTACGCTTCGCTTTGGTAAGCGTACACTTTTTGAGAATGTTAATATAGCTTTTACACCAGGAAATTGTTATGGTTTGATTGGTGCAAATGGAGCAGGTAAAACTACATTTTTAAGAATTTTGTCTGGTGAGCTTGAGCCATCACAAGGTGATATCTCTATGAATCCAGGAGAAAGACTTTCTGTTTTAAAACAAAATCACCACGAGTATGAAGAAGAACAAGTCATAAAGACTGTTATAATGGGAAACACAGAGCTTTTTAAGATAATGCAAGAAAAAGATGCGTTATATGCAAAACCTGATTTCTCAGAGGCTGATGGTGTTAAAGCCGGTGAATTAGAGGCAAAGTTTGCTGAGATGGATGGCTGGAATGCTGAATCAGATGCCGCAATGCTTTTAAATGGTCTTGGACTTGAAACAGAGTTCCACGATAAATATATGAAAGAGCTTACAGAAGCTCAAAAGGTTAAAGTGCTTCTTGCACAAGCTTTATTCGGAAATCCAGATGTTTTGCTTTTAGACGAGCCTACAAACTATTTAGATATCGAAGCAATAGAATGGCTTGAAGAATTTTTGATAAATTTTGAAAACACAGTTATCGTTGTATCACACGATAGACACTTTTTAAATACAGTTTGTACTCACATTGCCGATATAGACTTTGGTAAGATTAAAGTGTACACAGGTAACTATGACTTCTGGTATGAATCTAGCCAACTTGCTTTAAAGCAAATGAAAGATGCTAATAAAAAGAAAGAAGAGAAGATTGCCGAATTACAAGAATTCATTAGAAGATTTAGTGCAAATGCTTCAAAATCTAAACAAGCAACATCTCGTAAGAAATTACTTGAAAAAATCGAATTAGATGAGATTAAGCCATCTAATAGAAAGTACCCATATATCAATTTTGAAATGGACAGAGAACCAGGAAAAGAAATTTTATTTGTTGAGAATTTAACAAAAACATTAAATGGAAAGAAGCTTTTAAACAATATTTCAATAAATGTGCAAAACGGAGATAAGATTGCCTTTGTTGGACCTATGGGACTTGCAAAAACAGAGTTGTTTGAAATACTAACTGACAACAGCATTCAAGAAAGCGGAGAGTTTAAGTTTGGTATAACTACTTCAGTTGCATATTTCCCTAAAGATAACACATCAGAGTTTAACAAAGACATGACAATTGTTGAATGGCTTATGCAATATTCAAAAATTAAAGAAGAAACTTTTGTTAGAGGATTTTTAGGAAGAATGTTATTCTCTGGAGAAGAAGCACTTAAAAAAGTTAATGTGCTTTCTGGTGGAGAAAAAGTTCGTTGCATGCTTGCAAAAATGATGCTTTCAGGAGCTAACATTTTGATATTTGATGAGCCAACAAACCATTTAGACCTAGAGTCAATTACAGCATTAAATAATGGTCTTATAAATTACAAAGGTGTAATTTTATTTACATCACATGACCATCAATTCGTTCAAACAATTGCTAACAGAATAATTGAAATAACACCAAATGGTCTAATAGACAGAAGAATGACTTATGATGAGTATCTTGAGACAGATGCAGGGGCTAAAAAGAGAGAAATAGAAATAGACTAAATAAATTAAAAGGACAGTGAATATTATACATGTTTCACTGTTCTTTTTTTATAAGATATATGGTATACTAATTGAAGGAAAGAATGATTATTCATAAGTGACAATCACCACACATACTTATAGTAACATGGAGGTAATATGATTATAAATATAGATGGCACAAATATAAATTACGAAATCTTTGGAGATGGAAAGCCGTTACTTCTTCTTCATGGTTGGGGTGCGTGCATCAATTCTATGGCGCCGATTTGGCAATTTTTTAAGAATAATTTTAAAGTTTATGTTTTAGATTTTCCTATGCAGGGAAACGGCAGTGATGAGCCAAAAGTTCCTTGGGGAGTGCCAGAATATTCTGAGATGGTAAGAAGCTTTATGCAAAAATTAAACATTTCAAAACCTCATGTTATTGCTCATTCATTTGGTGGTAGGGTTACAATATATTTGGCGTCAAAATATAAAGATTTATTTGATAAAATTGTTTTAGTTGATGCGGCAGGTGTAAAACCTAAGCAAACCTTGAAAAAGAGATTTAAAAAGATAGTGTTTAAATGTGGAAAGGCATGTTTAAAAATCTTTACTCCAAAGGATAAGTTAGAAGATAAATTAAATGAGTATAGAAAAAAACATTCTTCAAGCGATTATTTAGCATTAAAATCTGATGTTATGCGAAAAACATTTGCTAATGTAATAAATTTAGATTTGACTAAAAACTTAAAAGATATAGAAAATCCAGTGCTTTTAATGTGGGGCGAAAATGATACAGATACTCCGCTTTATATGGCACACATAATGGAAAAGGAAATAAAGGATGCTGGATTAGTGGTATTAAAAAACGCGGGTCATTTTTCTTATATAGATGATGCAACTGAATTTAATTTGATTGTAAGCAAGTATTTAACATAGTAATTTAGGAGGTAATATTTTGGATAGTCTAAGAATAGTTTTGTTGGAAATTTTAAGATTTTTGATGTCTTATGGACCACTTATAGTGTATATGATGAATGTGCCTAGAGTGCTACATTATGCACAATTGGAAGGATATAAGAATAGAGATTTCTTTAGGTGGATTACTAAAAATCCGAAGCTAGCATTCAAACCTGCACTTGGGCAAACTATTGCGATATGTGGATTTTATATTTTAACTGCAATTTTAAATAATCTTTTTGTTTTGAAGTTTCAAAGCGATACGGCAATAATAGTGCTATTTATTGAATATATTGCAATTTTATTGATGTACGTTGTTATAAATTTTGTTCAAGCAATAAGGGATAAGAAGAAAAGAAAGCTTGCTAAAAAACCGCTAGTGTACACAGCTAGAGCAAAAAGACTTATGTTTTGGAACCTTATTACTCTTGCATTTTTAGAAGTGATGTTTTTAGATGAAATAAGGCAAAGCACGATTACTGTCATGGTGGAGATGATTAGAATTGTTGCGTACAGCATTTTTACATTCTTATTGCCAGTAAACATGATTATTTCAAATCTTTTTGCTTATCCAACAGAAAGATTTATTGGTGATATTTATGTTGATTTAGCTAAATTGAAGTTGAGAAGAAAATCATATAAAAAGCTTATAAAGATTGGTATAACAGGTAGTTATGGAAAGACAAGTACAAAATTTATTTTGAGTACAATATTAAGTGAAAAATACAATGTTCTTGCAACACCAGAAAGTTATAACACAACTATGGGAAATGTGAAGGTTATAAGAAAAATGTTGAAACCAGAGCATGAAGTTTTTATATCAGAAATGGGTGCAAGATACAGATTTGATATTCAAGAGATTTGCGATTTAGTTAGACCTAAAATTGCGATGATTACTTCTATAGGTCCTCAGCATTTAGAAACTTTTAAGAATATTGAAAATATAGTTAAGACGAAAGCAGAGTTATTAGTATCGTTACCAAGTGATGGAGTTGTATTTTTGCCGAATGACGATTCACATTGTTTAAAATTATACAACAAAGAAAAGAGAGAAAAGTACATTTATGGAGTAAATGATAAGCATGCAGATGTTTACGCAAAGGATATTAAATTTAATGCAGATGGAATAAGTTTTACAGCTGTTACGAAAAATGGAGATATCAAATGCGTTTCAAAATTATTAGGTGAGCACAATATTCAAAATATTCTTGGATGCATCGAAATCGCAGTTTACTTAGGTCTTTCAAATGAGCAAATCGCAAACGGCATTAAAAAGTTAGAGCCTATTCCTCACAGGTTACAATTGCTTCCTAGTTCAAATGGTTCAATTGTTATAGATGATGCGTTTAATTCTAATCCGGTTGGTAGCAAGGCCGCTTTAGATGTTATTAAAAAGTTCGATGGCAGAAAGATTATCATTACCCCAGGAATGGTGGAGCTCGGAAATGAAGAGTACAAATATAACAAAGAGTTTGGAAGAAATATGGCGTCAGTTGTTGATATTGCTATTTTAGTTGGTGTTAAGAGAAGTAATGCAATAGTAGAAGGATTAAGAGAAGGAAAGTTTAATGACCAAAATATTTTTGTTGTAGATAATTTAGATAATGCTAGTAAGAAGTTACAAGAGATTACTAAAGCGGGTGATGTTATTTTGTTTGAAAATGATTTGCCAGATAATTATGACGAAAAATAGTTAGTGAAAGTTAATTTGTGAAAAACGGGCAGAGCACAGTTGCTCTATGTGAAATCGAAATATTGATTAATAAAGGAGATTTGTGTTATGAAGAAGATAGGTGTTATTTTTGGTGGCGTTACATGTGAGCATGATGTTTCAATAGTTACGGGTATTCAATTGATTAATAATATAGACAAATCAAAGTATGAAGTTTATCCAATATATATTCATTCTGATGGCGAATGGTATGTTGATGATAAACTTGTGGATACAAATATTTATGCTGAATTTGATAAACACAAAAATAATCTTGGAATGGGATGCATTATGCCAAATAAGCAAGGAATAGTAATGAAAAATAAAGGGCTAATTAATAAAGAAAATTTTATTAAACTTGATTGTGTTATTCCTGCAATGCATGGAATGAATGGCGAGGATGGCAGTGTTCAAGGATTACTGGAGCTTGCAAACATACCATATACGTCTTCTGGAATATTAGGTGCTAGCGTTGGCATGGATAAAATTTTAATGAAGAAAGTTTTTGAGGCACATGATATTCCTGTACTTCCATATACATATTTTTTACGTAGCGAATGGCAAAAAGACAATGATAAAATTTTAAATGAGATAGAGAGCATGATTCAATATCCAATGTTCGTTAAGCCTTCTAATTTGGGCTCTAGCATAGGAATCAGCAAGGCAAAAGATAGAGAGAGTTTAAAAGAAGCCATCGAAGTTGCTATCGCTTTTGATGAGAGAATTATTGTGGAAAAGGGCCTTGAAGATTTGAAAGAAATAAATTGTTCAGCACTTGGAAGAGCTGATGATGTTGTTGCTTCTACAACTGAACAACCAGTTAGTTGGAAAGAATTTTTGACATTTGATGAGAAATATTTATCTGGTGGCAAAGGCTCTAAAACTTCAAATGGTACAAAGAATGGAATGGCTTCTATGTCTAGAAGAGTGCCAGCAGATATTACAAAGGAGCAAGATAAAGAAGTCAAAGATTTGACAATAAAATCTTTTAAAGCATTAAATTCAAAGGGCGTAGTTAGAATAGACTTTTTGATAGATAATTATGATGGCAAGGTATACGTTAACGAGATAAACACAATTCCAGGTTCGTTTGCTTTTTATTTATGGGAACATGATGGACTGAGTTATTCAAATCTAATAGATAAATTAATAGAAATTGCAGAAAAAGAAAATGCAGAAAAAAATAAAAATAATTATACATATAAATCAAATATAGTTGGAAAATTTGTCGGAGGAGTAAAGAATCCAGTTAAGTAGTTTTAGGAGAATGTTATGAAAATAAAAGTAATTGGAACACAGATATATGATGAACATGAGGAAAAAGTTATACAAGAATATGAGAATGCAGTAGTTGAGTTTAAAGATGTTTTAAGAATAAAATATGATGGTGGAGAGATTATATTTGACAAACTTTCAAATATTGTTACGCTAAATAATGGTGGAAATGAGATTGTTATAGAACTTAATAAAGAAAAAATTTTAACTTACAATACACCTTATGGTATAATATCTATGAAAACTTATGGCGAAGAAATTATATCTTATGAGAATCCGTTTAGAGTAATAATAAAATATAAAATCGAGCTTAACGGAACATCAGCATATAAAAATGTTGCAGAGATTATTACAATCGATTCTAATGATTAAATGTAGTAGGAGGAATACAAATGAAAAAGTTTTTATGCTTGTGCGTGGTAGTAATTACTTGTTTGATAATGTCAAAAACTTATGCGAGTACCACTATTTTTTATGATACTAGGGGAACAAAATATGAGGGCGTAGTTGAGAGAATTGCTAGATTAAATATTATTAACGGAGTAAGCAATACAACTTATGCACCCAATAAAAGTGTTACAAGAGCTGAACTAGCAAAGATAATTGTAAAGATGAGAGGAATAGAAGATTACGCTGAAGGTGTTGAATATAAAAAAGTGTTTTCGGATGTTAAGAAAACAGATTGGTATTATCCTTACGTAGTTGTTGCGTCAGATTTGGAATTATTAAATGGCTATTCAGATGGAACATTTAAACCAAATAAAGAAGTTACGTACGCAGAGCTTATTGCTATTTTACTTAGAAATTTAGGCTATACAAGATTAAGCGAGCAAAGTTCAAATGGTTGGTATTGGAACTATGTTGTTAAGATGCGTGAAATTGAACTAAATGATAATGTTGGTGAATTTGATTACGAAAAGCCAGCAAAACGTGGCGATGTGGCAATGTTTGTTTGGAATGCTCTTATAACAAATAGATGGGCTATAGAGAGTGAAAACGAGTCTACAGGTTTTACTTATACATATTCTGAATCAACTCCACTTGAAACTTTCTTTGACGAGTACAGTTTCTTAGACAATGCACCTGTTCTTGCACTTGGCGGATATGACAGCAATCCTATGATAGTAACAACAAAGGGAGCTTACAGTATAGATGAAAAAGTTCCTTTGTATGTTTTGGGTGGAAATGTTACAGGCTTATATAAAAAAGATACTAGCAACTTAATTGGTGTAACTTTCGATGAAAAATTTCAAAATGAAAAGATTGTTAGTGGACCGATTTTTTATCTTAAAGAGCAAGGATATAATTTGCTTAAGGCAAAAAAGTCAGATTGCTTTGGATCTAGGGACAATGCCAATTATGCATATTTGATTTTGAATGAAAACAAGGAAATATTAAGAGCCGTTTATGTTGATGCATCTGAAACGATAATTGTTAACGAGGTGACTGTTAGTGAAAAGAGTGGAGATAGCGAAGATAAAAAAATTCAAGAGATAAAATTGAATGGCGATGAATTGAGATCTACAAATACAGCCCTAGTAAAAAACGGCATGGGCGTTAATTGGAAGAACTTGAAGAAGAACGATATTATCACGAATCTTGGAAATGGTTTATACATGTATTCCACAAATGTTATAACCGATGAGATAACTGATGTTGATGGAAAAAGTGCGATTTGGATAGGCGACGAAAAATATATTATTTCAGATATGTGTGTGTATTATAGATATAATGCGAAAGAAGCAAGCGAGTATTCGTTAATTTCTTCGAGCAGATTAAAAGAATTTGTTGGAACAGAGGCTACTGTTTATTTGAATGTTGCAGAAGAGGTTTGCAAGATTGAATTTGGAAAGACTAAGGAAGAAAATGAAAAATTTAAGATAGGTTATGTTACAAGAGTGAGAGATACATCCGCAGATGATGAACAGTCAGTAGAGATTATGCTAACACCTAATAATACAGAAAAAGCTATAATTAAGGCGGGCGAGAAATCTTATGCTGAAGTTGGAAAATTGATGGTGGTATGGAATGATGACGATGACACTACTAAGTTTAGCATGATTTCAAAAGACCAATCTTTCGATAATGATATTGCAATTAAGTACGAATATGATGCGAAAGTTATCGAAGACCCAATGATTGGCGAATACATTGCTGATGACAGTACAGAGTACTATAAAGTTGTTTTAAAATATAAAAACAATTCAACAACTGTAGTTGAAAAATGTACGATGGAGAGATTGAAACTTTCAGATATGAGAGACTTATTAGCATACAAGTTAAATCTTGTATATGATGAGAATATGAGAGTTGTTAGAGTATATGCAATAGTAGAGACTAATAAATTTGACAATAGAATTGCACTTGTAAAAGAAAAAAAAGTCTCAAAAACAGGAGAGGACAAGTATACTTATAAAGCAATACTTAGTGTTACAGGCTCAACAGTTGGTTCTTATGAAATCGATGAAAATGTTTATTCTAAATATAGAGTTGGAGATATAATAACATTTAAACCAGACGAAAAAGATGATAAAAAGATTGTACTTGAAGAAACTTTTAAAAGAGAATCTATAGGTTATAAGAGGGATTTGATAGTTAAAGATTTTGATGTTCAAAATAGGGAGATAACATTAAATGATGGAAGTATAATGGCTCTTAACGAAGATGTATACATATGGAATGGTAGTAGGATAAACTTGAACACGTACAGAATTGTGAAAGCAAAAGTGTTAGAGCAAGCAGAAAGTGGTTGGAGTTTCAATTCTTTAGAGATGGCTACAAAAGACAATTTATCAGTTGAAGAAGGCGACAGAATTGCTATTGGAGAACTTGATAAAGTTATTGTGATATATAGCGGATACGAGAATTGAAAAAGTTTAAATTTCGCTTTACATAGATTTACCTTATGATATAATTTAGTTGTAAGTGTTTTTATGTAAGGAATGAAGTAAGTTGAAGTACAAAAATTATTATAAAATATTAGGCTTAAAAAATGAAAAGGTAACTGATGAGGAAATTAAGACAGCATATAGACATTTGGCAAAGTTGTATCATCCAGATATAAATGGTGGTAATGAAGCGGTTACAGAAAAATTTAAAGAAGTAAATGAGGCTTATCATGTTTTGGGTGATCAAGCCTCTAGAAAAAAGTATGATAGGGGATATTTTGCGTATAAATTTAGGGATGGATTCGCAAAGGAAAAAGTTCAAAATACTGTGGATACAGAACATGGTTTTAGTGAAATATTTAATATGGTTTTTGGTAAGAAAGAAGAGCCTAGTATAAAAACTAATTTAGATAAAAAAGATTATCCTGTTGTTGGAGAAGATTTGGAGTCTGAGATTGATATAAGTTTAGAAGAAGCTTTTTTTGGAGCAGAAAAGAAAATCGCTTTTAAAACAGTTGAAGGTGGACTTAAAACGATTGCTGTTAAGGTCCCTAGAGGCATACGTGCTGGCGAAAAGATTAGACTTGCAAATCAAGGAAAACCGGGTAAAAACGGTGGCGAGAATGGCGATTTGTACATTAAAGTGAATATTTTGCCACATGAGAAGTTTAAGTTAGAAGGTTCAGATATAGTTGTAGATTTGCTTTTATCTCCATGGGAGGCCGTTCTTGGTTGCAAAGTGGAGGTGCAAAATATTGACTCAAACATATTTATTTCGGTGCCAAAGTGTGTTGTGTCTGGCGAAAGGCTTAGAGTCGCGAACAGTGGATATTTAGATGGCATTGGCGGAAGAGGAGATTTATTATTGGAAGTAAAGATAATGGTTCCTAAAAGGCCATCTGAAAGAGAAATAGAGTTATATGAAGAACTTGGAAAAATATCCGAATTTAGGCCAAGAGGGATATAATTGTTGCACTTTACATAAAATGGTGGTATAATAGTCTTAGGCATTATGAATAGGTTTGAGCATTTTGAAGGAGGAGTTTTATATGGAATTAGCAAATGAAAGAAGTTTTACTATCGTGGATCCAAACGAAATGTGTACAATGGCTTTTGTTATCAACGAGCCAGAAGGGAACACTTCTTGTGCTACGATACAAAAATTAGATTGCAAGACCGAAGAGTCTGCAGGTGGTTACAAAAAAACTTTTTTTGTTGGCAATGATGATCTAAATAATGACGAAAGAGATTATGATATTTTACTTTTGACATTAGGTAAAGAAAAGGCTCTTATGAATATGGCAGTTTTAAAAAAAGACGAACTACTTATATCAAAAGAACCAGCGAATGTTTCGTATAGAACATTAAGAACTGAAGATAGCATCACATATAAGGATATTAAATATACTCCTAACTTTAAAAGACCTATTTCAATTATTGACCCGGAAATAGCAGATGAGGTCAAACCTGTTTTATATTTCGACGAAACAGCTAATATGGTTAGAGCAAGAGTTAAATTATTGCCGGATAAATCATATATAGCTTTGGAAGTTAGAAAGAAAGAAACAGGCGGTTATAAGACTAACTATACAGTTTGCACGTTTGAGTAGTTAGTAGATTGGAGGTCTAAATGAGCGCAATCAAAAGTGTTATTGGTTTTGGAAGTGTTGAAGAAAGTGATGAGTACTACAAAGTTTCAACAGATAAACCAATCAATTATAAGCATCTTTACAACGAATATTATAGAGATGAGGAGCAAGACAGATAAGATTGCTTTTAAGTATGGCTTGCTAGAGATGTACTAACAAAGGAGGAAACACTAATGAAAAATTGGTGGGATAAGAATAAAAGAATGCTAATAGTTTTTGGGGTAATATTTATAATATTAGCCCTTCTTCTTTTGCCTGCATTTGCGAGAGTTGGATACGAAAAACGCTTAGAACGGCGGAGAATATTTTGGAAAAGGAAGCATAGATATTTTTACAAATGTAGTCAAGGAGATTCCTCAAAATATTAAAATTGCTTTTACAGTTGCGAGAAACTCATATTTTGAGGTAATCAAAGGATTCGGTATATTTTATCTTGGATTTGTTATAATCATGTTAATAAAGGCTTCTGGAAAAAGTGAGTATGATAAAATAGAACATGGTAGCGCTGACTGGTGCAGTAATGCCGAAAAGTACACAGTTCTAAGTCCTAAAGATGGAATGATTCTTGCAGAAAAAACATATTTGCCGGTAATCCCAAAGCCGCCAGAAGGTAAAAATGGTAACATCTTAGTAATTGGTGGATCTGGTGCAGGTAAATCAGCATCTTTCGTTATTCCAAATGCACTTCAGATGTTAGGTTCATATGTTTTTACTGACCCAAAAGGAGAACTATACGATAGAACAGCAGGCTTTTTTAGAAAGAATGGATACGATGTGCATGTTATCAATCTTCAAGACCCTAGATACAGTGATGGATACAATCCATTATCACATATAAGAGGTACACTTGATGTTGATACAATTGTAAAGATTGTTTCTAAAAAAGAGGGTGGAGATAAAAAAGGTGGAGACCCATTCTGGGATCAAACATCAGAAGCTTTGCTTAAAGCTGTTATTTATTATGTGCTTTTAAATAGACCTAAAGAAGAGCATTCATTTGCAAGCTGTTTGGCTCTTTTAAGATTAGGTGGCGAAAACGATGGTGAAGATTTGAAAAATATATTTATGAGTTTGCCATTTGAAAATCCAGCACGTAGAGCATTTGAAACGATTAGACTTGGTAGTGACAAAACATTTGCTAATATCTTGGTTTCACTTGCTGCAAAACTAGATGCATTTGATTCAGAAGAAATTACTGCAATGACAAGTACAAACACAATAGAATTTAAAGATTTGGTTGATAAAAAATCAGTACTTTATTTTATTACTCCGGCAACAAACGATACATACAATTTCTTGATGAATATATTTTTCTCACAAATGTTAGATAGATTGTATGAGTATGCAGACTCAAAAGGTGGAAGCTTACCAACACCACTATTTCTAATACTTGATGAGTTTGCAAACATAGGAAGAATACCTAGGTTTGAACAAATTTTAAGTACGTGTCGTTCTTATAGAATAAACATAAGCATAATTTTGCAAAGTATAGACCAATTGATTGCAATATATGATGAAAAAGTTACAGAAAACATTATGGCTAACTGCAGTACACATTTGTTTTTAGGAAGCAATGCACAAAAGACACTTGAAACATTTTCTAAGCAGCTGGGTGAAAAAACAATTACAAGAGATAATATTTCAAGAAGCACAGACAAAGATGCTAATTTTAGTGGTAGAAGTTATTCTGACCAGATTATGGCGAGAGCCCTTATGACACCTGATGAACTTAGAAGAATGGATACAAATGAATGTATTATATTTGTTCAAGCGATGAAACCAATCAAAGCAAATAAGTATTGGTATTTCAAGATGCATCCAATGTATAAGATGGCGAAATCCGTAGAGGAAAGCCACAAAGGAATTGCAGAGCCAAGAAGAGGCGAGTATAAGATTACAAACCCTTACGAGTTAACGAATGATAGCTTAGATGATTTGTTTGGCTCACCTTCTAAAGAAGAAGTTGATGTGGATGTTGGCGAAGGCGTTAATGTAAATAAAAATGTTTCAGACAATACTACTGCGCCAAAAGAAGTAAATGAAGAAACGTATGATTTACAAATGGAGTTAGAAAGAAAATTTGATGAGATTTTTGGCTCGCCAAAAAAACAATAATTTTATAATTTATGGGATGAAAAGTGCTTTGCTTTTCATCCTATTTTTTTCGACTTTGCTTGCGGTAATCGATATTTTGTATTATCATTTTATTATGTACTAAAAGATTCTAAGTATTACTTGTAAGCAATATTAAATTTTGGTTTTGAAATATATTAAGGAGGATTTATGAAGTTTATACATATAGCAGATTTGCACCTTGATACGCCATTAGTATCTTTAAGAAATAATAGAGATTTAATAAAGAAAAGAAGAACAGAACAAAGACAAGTTTTTAGTGATATCATAAATAAAATTAAAGCAGAGAATATAGAATATTTATTTATTTCTGGAGATTTATTTGAACAAAAATTTGTTGAAAAAAACACTATAGATTTTTTGATTTCAAATTTTGAATTGATTCCAAATACAAAGATTTTTATATCGCCAGGAAACCATGATCCGTATATAAAAAGTTCTCCATATCAAACTTTTGAATGGCCTGAGAATGTAACGATATTTACTGGTGAAGTAGGAATGTTTTCATTCGAAGATATTAATGTGTACGGCATAGGATTTACGGATTATGAGTTTTCGTCAGACGAGATCAGCAAAATTCAAATTGAGGATGAAGACAAAATTAACGTATTAGTCGTGCATGGAACATTAGATGGTGCAAGTAAAAAATATTTGGATATAAAGTCAAAGGATTTAGAAAAATTTGATTACGTTGCATTAGGTCATATACACGAAAGAAAAGTTGATGGCTCTAATATTGTATATCCAGGAAGTCTTTTATCTATTGGCTTTGACGAATTAGGAGAGCACGGAATTGTGATTCGGAGATTTGAAGAAGAATGATATAGAATATAGATTTGAAAATATGGAATATAGGCACTTTGAAATTATAGAAGTAGATATTTCAAATTTCAAATCGCCAGATGAAATTTTAAATCATATTTCTTTAAAGGATAATATTTATAGGATTGTTCTATCTGGAGAAAGAAATGTTGATACCGATAAAATAATTGAGACATTAAATAATACAGAAAAAAATATTTGTGAAATAAGAGATTTAACACATATATCATATGATTTTGATAGTATCACAAAAGAAAAAAATTTGAAGGGGATTTTTACAAAAAAGATGCTTGAAGAAATTGAAAAAAATCCAGAAAGAAAAGAGGAAATTTTAAAAGCAATTGAGATAACATATAACGTTTTATAATGGGAGGAACTAATGAAAATCAATAATATTCAAATTAATGGATTTGGTAATTTGAAAGAGAAAAATTTGAATTTAAAAAATGGAATAAATATTGTCTTTGGAGAAAATGAGACTGGAAAGTCTACACTTGCAAACTTTTTAAAGGCAATGTTTTATGGCGTGAATAGAAATAAAAATGGAAATCCTTTCTCAGAGTATGAAAGATTTAAACCTTGGGGAGAAGGCGATTTTAGTGGAAAAATCGATTATGAAATAAACGGAAAAAACTATACGGCAATTAGAGAGTTTAATAAAAATAATTGTAAAGTGTTTGATAAAGAAGGAAACGAAATAACGGCATTATTCAACAAAGATAAAATGAGAGGTTCGGAAATAGGAATTGAGCAACTTGAGATAGACGAAGAAACATTTATAAATTCCATTTTTGTTTCTCAAAAAAACGTAGAGGTTGATGATAGTGGCAGAAAAAGTGTAATACAAAAACTTACGAATATGATTCAAAGTGGAGATGAAACAATATCTTATGACAAGGCAAAACAAAAGTTGCAAAAGAAACTTTTAGATGAGATAGGAAGTGAGAGAACTCAAAATAAGCCATTAAATGTTACTATGCGTGAGATTAATCTGCTTGAAGATAAAAAAGCAAATTTAGTACGAAATAGAGAAAAACAAACGGTGATTTTAGAAAAAGAGAAGGAATTAGATGCAAAACTTGCAAATACAACGAATGACTTAGAAAAAACATCGAAAGTACTAGAAATAAAAGATAGATATTTTAATCTTCTTAGAGAAAGAGAAAATGATTATGAAATTGCAGTAAAAATAGCAGAAAAGGAATATCAAAAGAGAATAGAGATAAAAAAGAAAACCAAGAAAGATTCACAGATATTAACGGCAGTTTTGACTATCATATTAGTAATAGCTTGTGCTATCTTGAAATGGTACATTCCAGCTGGTATTGTTGCTGCTGTTGGAGTTATAGTGGCAATCATATTGTCAAATGTGTTATCTATGGATGTGAAAATGGGTACTGTGCCTAATTTCGACGCAATAAGAGAAGATTTTAAAAAGAAGGAAAATAGAGAGTTAGAACTTTTAAAGAAAGATGGCATCAAAGAGAGTCTAATAACAAGAAAAATACCAGAATTAAAATCATTAATGGATGGATTTAAGAAGAGCAAAGATGATTTGACACTAGAAAAACATAAATTAAAAATAGAGATGGAAAGCCTAAAAGAAAATTTAGATAGACTTAATGAACTAGAAGAGCGATTAGATGAACTATATGAAAAAGAGGAAAATTTAAGAAAGCTTGAATATAGTATTAAACTTGCAATGACTAAGTTAGATGATGCTTACTTTGAACTTAAAGAAGAAGTTGTACCTAAATTTGAAAATGAGATAAAAGAGAGTATAAAAAGAACAACTAATAATGAATACCAAAAAATCATATACAATGATGAGCAGGGAATATTAGTTGAAAATTATTTAGGAGACATCATTACATTAGATAAATTAAGTGTTGGTACAATCGACCAAGTCTACTTGGGCTTTAGATTAGCGATTGCAAATAGAACAGCAGAACTTCCTTTGATTTTAGATGAAGCATTTGCGTTTTATGATGATGAAAGACTAGAAAACATACTAAAAATATTCTCAAACGAATATGCAGAAAGACAAATAATAATTTTAACGTGTAGTAATAGGGAAAAAGAAATTTTAGACAAGTTAAGCATAGATTACAATTTGGTAAATATCTAATGTCAATAAGTCGAAAACCGAAAGAATTATAAGAAGGAAAAGTGAAAAATGCTAAGAATAAAAGATGTAAAAATTAAAAAAGATTTTTCTAAAGAAGAACTTATAAGATACATATGTGAAAAAAGCAGAATAAAATTGACAGATGTAAGAGATTTTAGAATATACAAAAAGTCTATAGATGCCAGAAATAAAGCAGACATCTTCTATGTTTATACTGTGGATATATTGGTAGAGGATGAGAAGCTATATAATAAATTCGAACATATAGATTTAGAAGATGAGGCAAAAATCGATGTGAAAATAAACAGAAAAAGCTTACTAAGGCCAATTATTGTTGGCGCAGGTCCAGCAGGACTTTTTGCGGCTTTAACGCTTGCACAAAATGGAATAAAGCCAATCGTATTAGAACAAGGCAAGAGTGTTGATGAACGTCAAAAGGATGTTGAATTATTTTGGAAAGAAGGAAAGCTAAATACATTATCTAATGTTCAATTCGGAGAAGGTGGAGCGGGAACATTTTCTGATGGAAAACTTACAACAGGAGTAAATGATTCGCTATGCAAAAAAGTTATCAGAGAATTTTATAATTTTGGAGCACCAGAGCAAATTTTATATACGAGTAAACCTCATATAGGAACAGACAACTTAATAAATATAGTTAGAAATATGAGAGAAGAAATAAAGAGGCTTGGTGGAGACGTATATTTTAATGAACAAGTTGTTGATTTCAAGATTGAAGATAATAAAATAAAAGAGGTAATTTGCAAAAGTGGAAAAGTCTTTGAAACGGATACACTTGTTTTAGCTATAGGGCATAGTGCAAGAGCTACGTTTGAAAAGTTATATTCAAAAGGTATAAGCATGGAGAAAAAGAACTTTAGCGTTGGTGTGAGAATAGAGCATAAGCAAGAGATGATAAACAAATCTCAATATGGGGATAAAACAAAATTAAAGCTTCCGCCAGCTGAATATAAACTTGCTTATCATGGAGAAGATAGATCATGCTATACATTCTGTATGTGTCCTGGAGGTGTTGTCGTTGCATCGTCTAGCGAAGAAGGAACAATAGTTACAAACGGTATGAGTAAATTTGCAAGAGACGGTGAAAATGCAAATAGTGCGGTGCTTGTAAGTGTTACTCCAGAAGATTTTCCTGGAGATTCGCCATTACTTGGTATGTACTTTCAAAAGCAATTAGAGGAAAAAGCATTTGAGATTGGAGGAGAGAATTATAAGGCTCCGGTTCAATTGGTTGGTGATTTCTTAAATCACAAAAAGTCTGAAGCTTTTGGAGATGTTAAACCAACATATATGCCAGGAGTTCAGTTTGCAGAATTACATGATGTCTTGCCAGAGTTTATTACGAAGACAATGGAAGAAGGACTAGTTTATTTTGATAAAAAAATAAAAGGTTTTGCAAGTAAAGATGCAATTTTAACAGGTGTTGAGACTAGAAGTTCATCACCGGTAAAAATTTTAAGAGATGAAAAATGTGAGGCTAATGTCGAAGGAATATACCCTTGTGGAGAAGGGGCAGGATATGCAGGAGGAATCGTAACAGCGGCAGTTGATGGAATAAAATGTGCAATAGCAATATGTGAGAAAGAATAAAGAAACTTTAAAGAGATCGAGCAAATAGACATAATAAATTCCAAAAAATGATAAAAACCAGTAGTTTGACTTAAAATTGACGTATTATGTAAAATGTGCTATAATATAGCTATAAAAATTTATTTATTAAGGAGG
The DNA here is from genome assembly GCA_934149405.1 of uncultured Clostridia bacterium. Classification (GTDB taxonomy): domain Bacteria; phylum Bacillota; class Clostridia; order TANB77; family UBA1234; genus UBA1234. The sequence continues at coordinate 267,994 of CAKPEV010000002.1, forward strand.
CGTACCATTAAGCGTATATTACCTTATGTATGGTATTTACGTGGTACGACATTGTTATGACAAGAGAAATCAACAACGCAAAGGCAACGAAGAGAAAAGAGAGAAAGAACTCCGTGAAGGAAATGGTCGCATTATGTGCGTGCCGGATTCTTCAGGTTCTTTGGGTGACTTTGTCATTCGCATTCGCAATAGGCGGAATTACGATTCTTGCAGTTGCAAAGGGAATGTATGTCCAACCGTGGTGGAGACCTTTCGTCTATGTTACGTTGGGTGTGGTTCTGCTTTTTGCTGGAATCATAGCCGTCGGAGTTGTGATGGTGCTTATTTACGGACTTTCTGTTGCGATGGGTAATAAGATGCTCAGAATCAGCAGAAAGATGCGTAGGGTTTACCAAGGAGAATGGATCAGAAGAGCCAAAGTGTTTTTCTTCATTGCAGATGTTGTTCTTGCATTGAGAGAAGCGTGTTGTTCTTTCGTTAAAGCAGTTTATCGTCTGAGCAATTATGCAACTTGGTGATAATCACCTAAACAACAAAAAACTCCAATTTGTTTGGAGTTTTTTGTTGTTTAAAATTATTTAATTTTTATTCCATATATTTTTTGTCCTCTTGTACCGATTACCATTATATCGTTATATATGGCAGGAGAACCTTCAATATTTCCACCACCTGTGTTTAAAACATATAATGTTTCGCCAGTTCTTGCATTTATTAAATGTACTCTTCCATATGCATCACAGAAAATAACATATCCCTTTCCTTCAGCATCATATATAGCTGTTGGAGAGCTCCAAGAATAGATGTTTAAATCTTTTTCCCAGACAAGTTCCCCAGTTGATTTTTTTAGTGCTACCATTTTGCCGCTATTAAAGCTTTTTCCTACTGTTTTTGAAGCGTTAAAAATTACTAAATCAGATATCTCATTTTTACCGATTATTGGAGAAGATAGAAAACCACCATTAACATTGGCATCGTAGTTACATTCTATTGTATATTCCCAAACTTTTTCACCTGTTATGCCATCAATTTTTCTTATATATGCTGGTGTGGCTTTTCGCCTTCTATCTACTTCACAAGATGCATATAGCATGATTCCATCGTTTTCTTCTTCTAGTCCGAGTGTTGCGTCACAATCATCTTCCATGTAATGAAGCCATACTGGTGTCAAGGTAGATAAATCCAAGCATTGAACATATCCATGGTTGTTTATAAAGTAAGCATAGTTTTTATATATTGTCATTGCGTTTTCTGTGCCAGCCATTTTTCCATTAATAGAGTATCTATATCTTGTAGTCATTGGGGTAATTGAAATACTTCCGTTAATTTTATCAAAATTAGTATTTAATTTCACAGCATATATTACACCGTTTTCGCCAGGTAAGAACATTGTGTCTGTTTCTGCATCTATCACAGGATTTCCATCAAATGCTCCCCAGCCTACGTATGCGAATTTATCTCTACCGTTTATAAAGTAAAGTTCCTTTCCATCAATTAGACTGAAAATAAAATATCCCATTTTTACTGTTTCGCCACTATTCGTATCGATTCCTTGACCAACGTAAAGTAGAGGATAACCTCTCGGGTCTATAGTAACACTTCCTTTTATACAACTTGGAATTTTTATTTTGTCTCTTGTGCATTCGCCTGTTTCTAAATCATAGAAATGTATATAAGAATCTAGTGCTCCATATATAACTTCTGTGAAATTTTCCTTTTGTTTAAATTTTTCATATATATTCATATGAATTTTTACGTCGTCGTCCCAAGTTATTATTGAGGGTTGTCCATTCCAACCGACACCGCCCCAACCGTCAACTTTTCCGATTGTGTTAGTCCAAATTTTTTCTAATTTGTTTTCAGTAATATCAACGGTTCCGATAAGCAGCTGAGTCTCTGTAATTATTTCCTCTAAATGTTGTAATTCCTTTTACTTTTGAATAATTTTCTGTGCTGGTCATATTAACATTTGAAGAATAAGCAGTTTCGCCACTTTCATATTTTATTTGGTATTTCATATTAAATTTTTCTACATTGCTAAGTTCTGTGCCATGAGGGTTCACGAAATCTGGTTTAGGTTCTTTTTCCTTAACCACAGATTGATCATCACCTGATGGAACGTTAGATTTAGCTATAACAATATTTTCACCAGAAGGTTTAATCGAGGGAATGTCCGAAGTGCTAATAGTTGAATTTGCCTCAAAAATTCCTTGGAGAAAAAAAGAAAGTAGTAACAAAACTACTAAAGATATTATAATTTTATTTTTCATAAGTTTACTCCCGAAATCATTTCTAAAATCATTATAATTTATAGTGTCAAAAAGTGCAATAAGTAAAAGAAATTTGGCTAAATTTGTAATGGACTTTTCTGTATAGTAGTGGTAATCTAAATATATAGGAAGTTGGCTAGAAAACCACTTTAGGAGGAAATGCATATGATAAAAAATATGAGGTACATGAAAAAAGAAAAATTAAAATCGCAAGAGGGAGTTAGCTTGATTGTCTTGGTCATTACGATAATAGTTGTAGTTATCATTGCGACAATTGCACTAAGGTCTAATGATGGTGCGATAAACGAAGCAAACATTGCAACATATAAACATGAGTTAAAAGACGTGGAAGTAAGTGTGTCGCAAACAAGAATAAAAAATCAGCAAGGTGGAATAGGAGAGGAATATAAGGAGACAGGTTTTTATCCAATAATAATTGAAAATCCACCAGAGAATTTTGTTAGTTTTAGTGACGATGATTATTATGGTTATATAGTAGATTTGAATTATGTAAAAAATAGAGAAAGTAAAAAGGGCTATGACTATAAAAAGTACATGTTCGGTTCCGAAAATAAAACAATAACTTTTGGAAAGAATGGAAAAGACAACGATGTGTATATATATGATGCCACAGGGAAAGTATTTTATGCAAAAGGTTTTTATATAGACGGTGGAGTATACTATTCAGATGTTCTATCAGAAGATGGACCAGTGATTAGTGTAACAAAGGTATATAACGAAGCTTCTAATGTTGTGGATATGGTTATAGGGGTTATGCCTGTTAATGAGGGCGGCGAAGTTACAGTAAGAGTTAATAATTCTATGGGATTAGACGAAAAAGATGAATACATATATGATTATACTGCGACGAGTAATGGAACATATATCATAACAGCAGAAGAAGGAGAAACAACTTCAATAAAGAGGGTTAAAGTTTCGGAAATAACAGAAGGTGAATATAACATTGTATATCATTATCAAGATGGAACAACGCCGGATGAGACAGTAAAGAAAAAGGGAAGTACACCAGTTAGATTAAAAGCAATAAAAAGAGAAGGATATGTACATGTTGGATGGTCAAAAACAGCGTCAGCGACGACACCGGAATATGCACCTGGAGCACTTTTGGCAGAAAATGCAGACACAGATTTGTATGCGATATGGGAAATGGGAGAAGCTAGAGAATTCACAATAACATTTAATGCAAATGGTGGAGAGAATGCACCTAGTGCTATTACCAAATTAGAAAGAGCAAGTATTACTATACCAACAGAAGAACCAACATATATAAATCATGTGTTTAAAGGTTGGAGTAAATCAAGTACAGCTACCGAAGTTGATTATTTGCCAGAAGCTACATATTCTGAAGAAGGAAATGCTGTATTATTTGCAGTGTGGGAAAAAGGCGAAATAAGAGTTGAGTTTACAGCTAATCCAGCAGAAGGTGGAACTGCCGTTGGTGGTGGAATCAAAGAAGCCGGAAGCATTGTATATATAACTGCTGTTCCGAATGCAGGATATTCATTCTACAAATGGACAGTAACAAGTAATAACGTTAAATTGGATAATAATTATGGCGAAACTACTAAGTTTGTAATGCCAAAAGGAACAGTAAAAATAACAGTTAATTTCAAGAAAACAGATTACGATTATACAATAAAGTATAATGCAAATAACGGTTTCGGTGCTCCGAATACACAATACAAAAAGCATGATGAGAGCATAAATATAAGCACAACAATTCCTTCAAGAAGTGCACATCAATTTTTAGGTTGGGGAGATAAAATAAACGCAACGACAGTAAAATATTTGCCAGGAGCAGAATACACTGAAAATGCAAGTTGCACCTTGTATGCAATATGGAAAAAGAACACAGACCAATGCGTATTAACATTTGATTCAAACGGCGGAACTAAAGCTCCTAGTAGCATAACAGCAGTAAAGGACTCGATAATCAGAATACCAACAGAAGCACCAATAAGAAGTAACTTGTTATTCTTAGGCTGGGCAAGAACAAAGGATGCAGAGGAACCAGAATACAGGAAGAATGATTACTTTACGATGACGGAGAGTACGACACTTTATGCAGTTTGGTCTGACTCTGAGAAACCAATCGTAAATATAACTGCAGAAGAAAAAAATAATCAGTTAATATTAAATGGTAATGCAATAGATAATGGTGGTGTAATAAGCTATGCTTGGACAAATGAATTTTACTCAGAATCAGAGCAAGGAAGCATAAGTTGGACAAGTTTAAATACACCAAGAACCGAAATCACAATACCGAAAGATGTTTTAAGGTCTGGATTGCATTGCTTCTATGTAAAAGACGAGAGTGGAAATATATCATATGCCTCTATAGACGTTTACAGATTAACATTCTATAATGATACAACATTAGTAGATACAAAATATAAGGCATCTGGTTATGCAGCAAGCATGACAGAAATAGAGCCTAAAAAACCATTATATGCTTTTTCAAAATGGAAAGCTGAATTGGATGGAAGATTGTATGGTGAAGACGAAAAATATTTACTTGAAAAAGATGAGAAATTTGTGGCAACATGGGTGGAAGCCTTAGCATATATACCTTCAAAAGATTGGTATTATGCAACTCTTCAAAAAGCTGTGGACGCAGTCGAAAAAGGCACAACAGACTATGTAACAATTCAACAAATAAAAAATGAAACAACACCAGGCGTAAAAATACCAGCAGGGAAGAAAGTGGCAGTTTCAATGGACACTAACGTTTTAACGTGTGCCGAAACAGCGATAACTGTTGACAAAGATGCAAGCTTTAAATTGATTGACGGAACGATAAATAGTAGTGGATATGGAATAAGAAATGCAGGAAATATGGAACTAATAAAAGGAAAGATAACAGCGCCAAACGGAATATATAATTCTGGAGCAGTTACACTTGGAGACCAAGACGCAGATTTTTCGAGAAGCACTATAGTAGTAACATCTACTAAAGCTCCATACGAAATGGCAACAGGTGCAACGCTATACTTTGCAAATGGAAGTTTAGAAAATGATACTAGTGCAACTAATCCATATGTATTTCCAAAGTCAGGCTTAACAATTAGACAAGACTTTGAGTTAAGAGATACGTTTACAACAGGTTCAAACAAAGAGATAACAACAATAGTAGAAGACTTAGTAATGAAGAAAGAAGTTATGGCAGGAAGCAATGTAAGACCGGTAGAAATAAAGGTGACATTGGAATGCAAAAATAATAATTATACATTTCAGTATAGTGAAGATAAAGTTAATTGGGTAAATGGAAAAGAAATCACATTAATAGATAATAAAACTATATATGGAAGAATATTAGATAGTTATGGTGAGGCAAATCATGACCAAGTAGCGGTAAGTGAAATTGTTGATTTGAATGTATCTTTTAATGGTGGAGGAGTAGTATCAAATCCAACATCAAAGACCGTAAAATACAAAAGAACATATGGAACAACAATACCAGAACTAACAGATACAACAGAGTATTACTTCAAAGGATGGTGGACGGCTTCATCAGGAGGAACACAAGTAACAAACGCGTCAACGGTAACGATTGCAGAAGATCATACGTTGTATGCACATTGGG
>CAKPEV010000003.1 GCA_934149405.1 uncultured Clostridia bacterium
AAGTTAAGCTCGCCGTTGCCGAAGATAGTAATGGGTCGCTCATTGTGAAAATAGGAATTTGCCAGATTTTTTTATGCCCTTTTGTAGGTAAAATATGGGAATATAACAAGGCTATATCTTTTATTCGCTAAACAGATTTATGAAAATGTTAGAATACGGATATAAAGGCAATAAAAATAATACCTTTTTTATGTACAGGTTAAACTGCAATCTGTAGGTAAAAGAGGTATTTTTTGTTTCGGCGATGAAATTACAATTATGTATGTCTTTTTTGGATTTTTTGTACTTTATTCTACCTATATTGAATTTTGGCTCTTTGTCAATAGTTTGAGTTTGCCACCAAAACTAAAATCACAGAACCACTAAAATTATAGAACTTGCATTTTAAAGAAGAAAATAAAAATGTAGCGAAGAGATTTTAGACTGCTCCATAAAATATTCTGGCTTAGTATTTGCTGTGATTTAAATCGTACAGTCTACTTTAGAAAAGATATAGAAGCAACAAGGCCAAGTTTATATATAATAAACTTGGCTTTTGAGTCTTCGAGTTCTCTATAGAGCTGATATAATTATACCACAAAGAACAAAAATGAAGACGATAAAACGTAGGCAAATGCCTATCGTTTTCTGAAGTTGCTCTGCAGTACTGTGCGGAAAACTTTCATTCACACAATATACAAATTCAATCGGAGCCCAAAAAATTTGGAAAATCGAGCGAAAAATCCATGCGATGAGTTTAATGACTAAGTAAGCGTTGACCATTGTTATCTCCATAAAAAAATATAGTATAATATATGCACATTATACATCAGATTTACATAATTTGCAATCAATTTGTTATCAAAACGCAATATTTTAAAATGAATTTGTTTTTGGCAGAGTTTTATATTAAAAGTCTAAACTATTCAATGCATTTGAGAGAAGAAGAATTATAAAAATGCTTTACAGTTAATTTCAGATTTAATGGATTTTAGGTATGAGTGGAAAATAAGTTTTTGTTGAAAAACATTATTGATATATATATTAATGAAACGAAGAAGCAAGATAATTACTGACAAGTGTAATTGTATAAGATGAGAAAAGCATATAGTAAAAAAACCGGGATAACTGTTTAGAATTAAAATGAAAAATATTATTAACAAATTATGTATTTTTTTTGAAAAAGGCTTGCTTTTCTCACTAATATATATTAAAATTTAATCGAAGGTGGGGAAAAGTGGTGGAAAGTGGAACCGAAAGGAGGAATCGTTATGCTAATTGGTGAGTATTCTCATACTATTGATGCTAAGGGCAGAATGATTATTCCGGCTAAGTTTAGAAGTGAGCTTGGCGAGAGGTTCGTCGTTACCAAGGGCTTTGATGGTTGTCTCTATGGTTATTCTATTGATGAATGGAAAGGAATTGAAGAGAAAATCAAAACTTTACCTTTAATAACGAGCAAAGATGCTAGAAATTTTACTAGATTCTTTTTTTCAAGTGCGATTGAGTGCGAGCTTGATGCACAGGGAAGAATTTTGATAACCAATAATCTTAGAGAGCACGCATCGCTTGTAAAAGATGTGGTTGTTATAGGTGTTTCAACTAGAATCGAGATTTGGAGCAAAGAAAAATGGGAAGCTTATAATGAAGAACAAGATTCTGATGACATTGCAGAAAAGATGTCTATGCTTGGAATTTAATTAGGCTAAAACCTTTTTAAATAGTTACATAAGATGAAAAATTGATTTACAAAAGATGAAGGAAAAATACAAAAGATGAATTTTTAAATACTAAAGAAGAATCAAAATTGCATGGCAAAATATATTTACATATGAAAAAAATAGCTTTGCTATTTAAGTTACTAATGAAAAGTTTACAAGTGTACAAAGGATAAGAGAGGATTTTAAAGTTAAGAAAAGCGGTCACGCTTGTGACCGCTAATTCTTTAATAATTCGATTAATGCAATGAATTGTAGAGAGTGTATGATGAAATTGGACTAGTTATTAATAATTACAATTTCAATTAATTTTTAGTAGTTGCAGCATAACAATCATGAACATGGATTATTACATATAGCTATAATTTTAATTAATTTGCAACGTGTGTATATTATAGTTTTATAAATTTGTACAAAACATGATTAATTGAATTTATATTTTAGTTTATTTTATGAGGGTGTAATTAATGGAGTTTAAACATGAACCGATAATGCTTAAAGAGTGTTTAGAGAATTTGAATATTAAACCAGATGGAATATATGTCGATGGTACTCTTGGTGGTGCTGGACATTCTTCAAGAATTGTTGAACGTCTAAGTCCTTCTGGAAGGCTTATAGGAATTGACCGCGACCAAGATGCTCTTACTGCTAGTAAAAAGCGATTAGAGAAATATTCGAATGTAACTTATGTATGGGGAAATCACGAGAATATACGAGCTCATTTGGATTCTTTAGATGTTAAATTGGTTGATGGGATTTTGCTTGATTTAGGTGTTTCGTCTTACCAAATTGATGAGCCAGAAAGAGGTTTTAGTTACACCAAAGATGCTAGGTTGGACATGCGTATGAATCGTGAACAAGATATCGACGCTGAATATATAGTTAATAATTATACAAAAGAAGAACTTGAAAAGATTTTTTTCGAATATGGCGAAGAAAAGTTTTCAAAGAAAATTGCTAATAAAATAATTAGCACAAGGGAAAAGAAAAAGATTGAAACAACATTTGAACTTGCAGATATAATAAGAGAAGCAGTACCTAAAAATACCGTAGATTCACTTAAGAGAATTTTTCAGGCATTAAGAATTGAAGTGAATGGAGAGCTTAAAGATTTGAAGAAGGCAATTGAAGATGCAATACTTTCTTTAAATGATGGTGGAAGGCTTTGCATTATAACGTTCCATTCATTAGAGGATAGAATTGTAAAGAATACTTTTATAGAATATGAGGGCAGATGCACTTGTCCGAAAGATTTTCCTAAATGTGTTTGTGGATATAAATCATACGGTAAGATAATTACTAAGAAACCGATTGTACCTAGTGAAGAGGAAATGATAAGAAACCCTCGTTCAAAGAGTGCAAAGCTTAGAGTTTTTGAAAGAAAAAAAGAGGCATAATTAAAGATAGAATTACATAAATATGAGAATTTAAAATATTTTGTTATATAGTAATTTGTTTGATATGAGAAATTAATTATTGTGTTTTTATATAATTGAAAGGGGTATGAGATGCCAGCATTAAAGCAGGAGTACGATTATTATGAATATGCAAGATCACGTCAAGGTACAGCCAAAAAGGCGGTGCCTTCTTCTGCTGTGTCAAAGAAATCTAAGCAAGTTCAAACTATGACATTAAAAACAAATCCAACACGAGAGGCTACCAAAAAGGCTACTAGAATTGCAATGAGCGATGATTTTATCGGAACAAAAAAAACACGTCCTGCAACTAAAAAAGTTAGTAATACTAAGAAACGTGAGCTTTCAAAAGATGAATATTTGCTTTCAAATAGAAGGAAAGAAAAGACTTTCGAAAAACCGAGTGAAATGAAATTAAAGAAACCAAAGAGTAATCTTAAGGCAAGAGAGGTTGCAAAGCAAAAGGCGAAGGTGAAAGAGATGTTGAAAAATACTTTTGTTGCCTCAATAATATTCGGAATGCTTTTTTTAGTATGTTACAGATATTCATGTATTAATGAGGCTTTTAATGAAGTAAATGATTTGAAATATAGTCTAAAGAAAAAGCAAACTGTTAATGCACAGATAGAGTCTAATATTCAAAAAGAAACAGATCTTGCATACATTGAAAATTATGCTAAGTATCAACTTGGAATGCAAAAGCCTAAAGATTCACAAATACAAAAGATTAATGTAAAGAAACAAGATAAGATAACGACTCCTATAGAGATAAAAGAAGAAGAGGAAGAAGGAGTTTTTACAAAAATCTTAGATGGATTACTAAAAATATTGGATTAATGTATAAGCAAGAAACCTAAGTTATTAATGCATGACATTTTACTTATGTTTCTTGCTTATATTGTTGTTGTAATAAAAATGAAAGTAGTATAATATATAAATAGTATGAAAAAGAGGTGATATACTTTAGATGTCAAAAGCAACGATTCAAAATAAGAAAAGAGTTATAACTTTGCTAGTTTTATTTGCTGTCTTTATGGTGTACATAGTTGGCAAGTTATTTTATTGGCAAATTGTTAGAGGAAAAGAACTAAAAGAAGCTGCGTACAATCAGCAAACAAAGAACAGAACAATTAGTCCTAAAAGAGGTGTTATATACGATAGAAATGGCACTGTGCTTGCCGAGAGCATTACGGTTGAGACTATAAGTATTACACCTAAGAAAATTAAGAGTGAAAATAAAGAAAAAACAGCTAAGGGGCTTTCTGAAATATTAAATTTAGACTATGAAACTGTACTTGCAAAGACTAAGAAAAATAGTGCAGATGAAATAATTGCAAAAAAACTTGATAAAGAGGTTACAGATAAGGTAAGAAAATGGATTTCTGAAGAAAAGATAAAAGGAATAAATATTTACGAAGATACGAAAAGGTATTATCCAAACGGAAAGTTGTTAGCGCAGGTTTTAGGTTTTTGTGGAACAGACAATAATGGACTTGAAGGACTAGAAAATCAATATGAAAGTATTTTAAAAGGCGTTGCGGGGCAATTAGTTATTGGAACGGATGCGAATGGCAATGAATTGCCGTTAAATGACGAAAAATATATTCCTCCAGAAGATGGCTTGAATTTAGTATTAACAGTAGATGAAATGATACAATATATTGTTGAGAAATATTTAGCTCAAGCAATAGAAGATAATGCACCAGTTGATTATGCATCATGTGTTGTTATGAACCCTCAAAATGGAGATATTCTAGCGATGGCAACGGCCCCGTCATATGACCCTAATCAACCATTTACGCCATCCACAGAAGAACTTTCTGCTAAGTGGGATACAATGACTTCTGCTGAAAGAACAACAGCTTTACAAAATTTATGGAAGAATAGAACGGTAACTGATGCATTCGAGCCTGGTTCTGTTTTCAAGACAGTGACAGCAGCGATTGCTCTTGAAGAAGGAATTACTTATGATGTGGATAAAGTACAATTTAATTGTGCAGGTTTCCTAAATATAGAAGGCTGGAAAATGAAATGTTGGAGATATTATAATCCGCATGGTAGTCAAAGTTTGAGAAAAGCACTTATGAATTCATGCAACCCAGCATTTATGGGAATTGCATTGAGCTTAGGAAAGAGTACGTATTACAATTATCTATCAGCCCTTGGTGTTGCTAAAAAAACAGGCGCAGATTTACCTGGAGAGGTAAATGGAGTTATACATAAAATATCTGACGTAACAGATTCTACACTTGCTTCTGCTGCATTTGGTCAAGGTTTTACATTAACACAATTAAACATGTTAAATACTATATGCACTTTAACTAATGGTGGTAACTTAATGAGACCTAGAATTGTTAAAGAAATAAAAGATAAAGAAGGAAATGTGGTTCAATCTAATGAACCAGTTGTTGTTAAGCAAGTCTTTTCAAAAACAACATCTGAGAAAATTTTGGATATGATGAAGAGTGTTGTTTCTGATGGTACAGGAAGAAATGGTAAAGTAGAAGGATATTACGTTGCGGGAAAAACTAGTACAGCTGAGCAAGGTAGAGGAAATGCAAAAACATATACAGCATCATTCGTAGCGGTTGCACCTGTTGAAAATCCGCAGATTGCAATAATGCTTAGTATAGCAAATCCAAGAGGTAGCCAAGGACATTCTGGTGGTGCTGTCGCAGCTCCGGTTGTATCAAATATTTTAACGGAAGTATTTGAATATTTAGAAATACCGAAGAGCTATGAAACGTCTGAAGCAACGAAGAAAATCGAAGTGCCTGATGTAACTAATAGAACTGTCGGTGAAGCAATCAGAATGTTGAATGGTGTTGGATTAAAATACGATGTTGACAGCTCTGATTTAAATCAAATTGTAACGGCACAAATGCCAGTTGCAAAAGAGCAATTAAATGAGAAATCACTTGTTAAATTGTATCTACAAGGAAATGATACTAGATTTAATACTACTGTGCCAGATGTTAAGAATATGGATATTGTTACGGCAACTAAAAAGTTATCAGATAAGCATTTGAATATAAAGATATCTGGTAGTGGAATGTCGATTCTTCAGGATCCACCAGCAGGCACAACTGTAGAGCAAGGCACTATTGTAAGAGTTGAATTTAGACCGGTAGGAATCGATGTTGAGTAGTCAATTAGATTTAAAAGGTTGTTCATTTCTTGCATAAAAATATATAGTGTATTATAATTATTTAGTGCCACTTTGAATAAAATATAGTGGCACGAGATACGAGACTTTGTAATTACAAATTCGTATTAATATTAAAAGTTTAATTTTTAAATAGTAGTTTGTAGTCTACTAAGAAAGGATGGATAATTATGAAATTATCAGAGGTTTTAAAAGGTATTGAAGAAATTGAGGTAAGAGGAGATTTGGAAATTGATATTCCAAGTATTGCTTATGACTCAAGAAAAGTTGAAAATGGTGGTATGTTTGTTGCAATTGTTGGTTTCAAAACAGATGGACACAATTACATTGAATCTGCAATTCAAAGTGGTGCAAAAGTTATTGCAATGCAAGAAGGTGCTTATGATGCTGGAATGATTCCAGATGGAATTACAGTTGTATTTAGCAAAGATACAAGAAAATTTTTGCCGATGGTTGCTTGTAACTTTTATGGTAATCCAACAAGAGAATTAAAGGTTGTTGGTGTAACTGGTACAAAAGGAAAAACAACAACAACATATATGATAAAGTCTATACTAGAACATGCAGGTAAAAAGGTTGGCTTAATTGGAACAATCGCTAATTATGTTGGTGATAAATGTTATGAGTCAGAAAGAACATCACCAGAGAGCTTGGATTTGCAAAGAATGTTTAGAGAAATGGTAAATAACAAATGTGATGTGGCAGTGATGGAAGTTTCTTCTCACTCGCTTGCATTAGACAGAGTATGGGGAATAGATTTTGATATTGGTGTATTTACTAATTTGACACAAGATCACTTAGACTTCCACAAGACATTTGATAATTATTTAGCTGCAAAAGCAAAATTATTCACAATGTGTAAAGAAGGATTTGTTAACTGTGATGATATGTATGCAAAGAAGCTTATGGATATGGCAACTTGCCCTATTACAACGTATGGCATAGATAATAATCCTTTTGTATCTGCAAGAGATATAATTATTACTAATAGTTATTCGGATTTCAAAATGCCATTTAATAAAGTAATTCAAAGAATAAAAGTTGATATACCAGGAAGATTCACGGTATACAATGCATTAGCAGCAATTTGTGTTTCGATAAGACTTGGTGCAGGAGTTGAAGATGTTTTAGCTGGTCTTGAAAATGTCAAAGTTCCAGGAAGATCAGAAGTTGTTCCTACAACAAGAAACTTTACTGTAATTGTAGACTATGCCCATACACCAGATAGCTTAGAAAACATTTTGAAGGCTTCAAAAGTTTATACAAAAGGAAAAATAATTTGTGTATTTGGATGTGGAGGAGATAGAGACACTGCAAAACGTCCTATGATGGGTGAAATAGCAGGTAAACTTGCAGGATACACAGTAATTACTTCTGATAATCCAAGGTCAGAAAAGCCAGAAGAGATAATTAGACAAATTGAAGAAGGAATGAAAAAGACAAACGGAAAGTATAAGGTAATAGTAGATAGAAAAAAGGCAATTGAGCATGCACTTAGAAAAGCTGAAAAAGGTGATTTGATTTTAATTGCTGGAAAAGGTCATGAAACATATCAAGAGATAAATGGTGAAAAACATCATTTTGATGATAGAGAAGTTGTAAGAGAGCTTGTGACAAAGTTGCCAGCACCAAAAGATAAAACAATGTATGCTTGGTAATTTTCTAGGGGGGAACATGGTAGATATTATAAAATCTTTATTTATGAATACAGGAGTTGAAGTAGAAGGACTCATTGCAAGTTTTGTATTAACAATAATTTTAGGCATTATTATAATTCCAATATTAAGAAAGCATAAAGTAGGTCAGGTTGTTAGAGATGATGGTCCTAAGGAGCATTTGAAAAAGAGTGGCACACCTACAATGGGCGGAATTATAATGCTTATAGCAATAATCGTAATATCAGTTGTGGTTTCATTTAAATATAAAGGAGTGTTGCCAGTTGCATTGGTAACACTTGGATATGGGCTGATTGGCTTTATAGATGACTTTATAAAATTGGTATTAAAAAATACTAAGGGCTTAAAGCCTAGTTTGAAGATGTTTGGATTAATAATAATTGCAACGGCATTTGTAGTATATTTAACATATATAAATTTTGGAACAGAAACATATATACCAATACTTAGAGAATATATTACATTACCAGTTTGGGTGTATATACCTTGTGCGGTATTTATAATACTTGCATGTACCAATAGTTTGAACTTAACAGATGGATTAGATGGTTTAGCAAGTGGAGTTACTGCAATTATAATGATGTTCTTTGTAATTGCATCTATAAAATTAGGCAATAAAGATATGTCAGCATTTTCGTCAATAGTTTTAGGAAGTACAATTGGATTTTTATTATTTAACATGTATCCTGCCAAGGTTTTTATGGGTGATACAGGTTCTTTAGCACTTCGGAGGTGCATTTTGTAGTGTAGCTTTGATGTTAAAAATGCCACTTATGTTAGTTGTAGTTGCAGGCATTTGTGTAATTGAAGCATTGTCTGTAATATTGCAAGTAACATATTTCAAGGCAACTAAGGGAAAAAGATTATTTAAGATGGCACCGATACATCATCATTTTGAGTTGTGTGGGATTAAGGAAACTACAATAGTGCCAGTTTTTTGGCTAGTTAGTGCAATTCTTGCATGTATCGGTGTTATGATGATATGAGTATAAATGAAAATATTAGTCTGTTAATAAGAGGTGATTAAAATAGCAATAGCAGAAAGAAGTCTGATAAAAAAAGCAGAAAATCAAATAACGAAAAATAAAAAGAAACGTTTAGATATTGGCTTACTTGTAACAATTTTTATTTTACTTGCTCTTCGGTCTTATGATGGTGCTTAGTGCAAGTGCACCAAGTGCGCTTACATACGAAGGCGATAGCTATTTCTATTTTAAAAGTCAAGCAAAGAATGCGTTAATAGGAATAATTCGGAATGTTTTTTATTTCTATGATTGATTACAGAATATATAAAGGCAGAATTGCAGATATTGGAATCGTTGGCGCAATAATATTGCTTGCTTTGGTATTTGTACCGGGATTGGGTGTTACAAGAAATGATGCTACTAGGTGGCTTAATATAGGAATTCAATTCCAGCCTTCAGAAATAATGAAGGTAGCAATAATAATTTTCTTGTCTGCAAAAATATCAAAATATCCAGAGTCGATAAATCGTTTTTGGAAAGGTATGTTGCTGTATTTGCTTTTATTAGGAGTAATAGCAGGATTGCTTTTATTTGAGCCCCATATGAGTGCTACGGTTATAATACTAATAATATCAGCATCTATAATGTTTTCTGCGGGTCTTAGTTGGAAATATATAATTCCAGTTGGTATCGGAGGTGTAGCAGCATGTGTAGTACTTGCGTTAACTGCAGAATACAGAATGAAAAGAGTAATGATATTCTTAGACCCATGGCAAGATAAACTAGGAGATGGATGGCAGATAATTCAGTCAATTTATGCAATAGCTTCTGGAGGACTTTTTGGTGTAGGATTGGGAAAGAGTACTCAAAAGTATATGTATATACCGGAACCGCATAATGATTTTATATTTGCTATTTTGTCAGAAGAATTAGGCTTTATCGGTGCAATTGGAGTAATAGCATTGTTTGCAATATTTATTTGGAGAGGAATTGTTATTGCGATGAAAGCACCAGATATGTTTGGAACGCTACTTGCTGTTGGAATAACAACAATGGTTGGAATTCAAGCACTACTTAGTATAGCGGTTGTTTCATCGGCAATACCAGTAACAGGAATTCCGCTACCATTCTTTAGTTATGGTGGAACAGCTCTTATAATACTTTTATGTTCATGTGGAATATTACTTAACATATCTAGAAATGCCGTAAAATAATAAATTAAAACGAGTATAACGAAAAATATAAATTTCGCTATACTCGTTTTTTAAATACATTTTGCAATTTCATTTGCAGACATATGAAATTCATCTTCTATTTCAGATGTTTCGCCATGGCGTATAAATTCATCAGGATATGCAAAATATTTTGCTGTAATTCCACTTTCGTTAGAAATTAAGTCTTTTATGCATGACGAAATTCCACCATTAATTACGTTATCTTCTATAACCACTACATTTTTTGTTTTTCTTATAGATGTTAAAATTGTTTCTTTATCAATTGGTTTAAAAAATCTTAAGTTTATTATTTCAAATGATTTGTCTTTTCTAATATCAGCTATTTTCGTTGCGGTTAAAACGGTTTTTCCAAAGGCGATAATTGTTATATCAGAACCTTTTGTTAGAATTTCAGCTTTTCCTAATTCTATTGGCAGTTCAGTATTTGTAAGTTTTAAAACATATCCATCTCGTGGATATCTTATTGCGATTGGTCCGTTGTATTTTACTGCAAAGTCCAACATTTTCGAAAGTTCTATTCCGTCTTTTGGTGCCATAACAATGAGGTTTGGAATATGAGATAAATAAGATAAATCGAAAATGCCATGATGCGTTTCACCATCCGCACCAACTATTCCAGCTCGGTCGATTGCAAATATCACATGCAGTTTTTGAAGAGCAACATCGATAACAATTTGGTCATAAGCACGTTGTAAAAACGTTGAGTATACAGCAAAGACAGGAATTAAACCTTGCTTTGCAAGACCAGATGCAAAAGTTACAGCATGACATTCGGCAATTCCAACATCGAAAAATCTATTTGGATAACTCTTAGCGAATTCATTTAATCCAGTACCATCTGGCATTGCAGCGGTGATTGCAACAATTTTTGAATTATCTTTTGCAAGTTCAACTAAAGTATTTCCAAAATCTTTTGAATAAGAACCTGCCTTTTTGGAAATAACCTCACCAGTTTCTTTGTTGAATTTAGAAATTGCGTGGAATTTATTTGGATTTTCTTCAGCATATTTATAACCTTTTCCTTTTTTAGTAACAACATGAATGAGTACAGGTTTTTTTACTTTTTTTGCACGTTCTAAAATAGATATAAGTTCATTTATATCATGACCATCGATAGGACCAAGATATGTAAAACCGAATTGCTCAAACATGACACTATTAGGTAAAATAAATTCACGTATAGCATTTTTTATACTTTCAATAAGTTTTATAAGAAGCTTTCCAATAAGAGGAACGTGACTCAAAAACTTTTTGACACTTTCTTTAGTGGAAGTATAAAGTGGGTTTGAACGAATCTTATTTAAATAAGCAGAAAGATTTCCTACACTTGGCGAAATTGACATTTGATTGTCATTTAAAATTACTATTAAATTTGTATCATCGATTTTTGCATTATTTAATCCTTCAAAAGCAAGACCACCAGTTAATGCGCCATCGCCAATTACTGCTATTGCATAATTATCATTTCCCTTAAGTTTGTTTGCAACTGCAATACCAAGTGCCGAAGATATAGATGTGCTACTGTGACCTGTATCAAAAATATCATGAATACTTTCGCGAGCTTTTGGAAATCCGCTTATGCCACCAGTTTTTCTTAAAGTGCTGAATTTGTTTTTTCGACCAGTTAAAATTTTATGTACGTAGCATTGATGACCGACATCAAATATAATTTTATCGTCTGGTGAGTTGAAAACGTAATGCAATGCCATTGTTAGTTCAACAACACCAAGATTAGGCGCTAAATGTCCGCCAGTTTCTGCAATGTTATCTATTAAAAACTTTCTTATTTCTGAGGCAAGCTCAGGCAAATCTTTTTTATTTATTTTTTTAAAATCTTCTAATGTATTAATATTATCTAATATGTTTGACATAATACTCCTTCCTAATCTAAAAGTGTTTAAATTATATCATCAAAATGCACTCTTTTCAACTCACCATTGTACAACGCGTAGTTTTAGTATATAATCCCTATAAGGTGATTTTATGGATAGGGATTTTGTTCATTTGCACGTGCATACAGAGTATAGTCTGTTAGATGGTGCAAATAGAATTAAAGATTTAGTTAAAAAGGTTAAAGACTTAGGAATGAAAGCCTGTGCGATAACGGACCATGGTGTTATGTACGGAGCTGTTGAATTTTATAAAGAATGTGTAAAGAATGATATTAAACCAATTATAGGTTGCGAAGTTTATGTGGCTCCTAGAAGTAGGCTAGATAAGGAGGCAGGAATAGATGATAAGTATGGTCATCTAATATTACTTGCTAAAGATAACGAGGGATACAAAAATCTTATTAAACTTGTATCGCTTTCTTTTACGGAGGGGTATTATTATAAACCGCGTGTTGACATAGAGATTTTAAGAAAATATAGCAAAGGACTTATTTGTACGAGTGCTTGTATTGCAGGCTTTGTGAGTCAAGCTTTAATAAATGATGAATTTGACAAAGCCAGAAAAGTTGCAAGCGAGTATATTGATATATTTGGCAAAGATGATTTTTATATCGAGCTTCAACATAATGGCTTAGATGTTCAAGTTCTTGCAAATCAAAGGCTTATAAAACTTGCACGTGAACTTGGCGTAAAGATTATCGCAACAAACGACGCCCATTATTTAAATAGAGAAGATAGTTATAGTCATGAAGTTCTACTTTGCGTTCAAACAGGCAAGAAGATGATAGATGAAGACAGAATGAGATTTGGTACAGATGAATTCTATATAAAATCTATAGATGAGATGTATGATAATTTTAAGAATATGCCAGAAGTATTAGAAAATACGGTGGAAATTGCAAATAAATGCAATGTTACATTTGAATTTGGACACACGATTCTTCCAAATTATGATACGCCAAATAATATGGACCACTATGAATACTTGAAACAAGAGTGCTTTAAGGGGTTAGTCTCGAGATATAATATTGATGCAGAGTATAATGATGAAGAAAAGATAGAGAAATTAGAGCCTAAACTTTATGAAAGGCTTGTTTATGAATTATCAGTAGTTAAAAAGATGGGATATGTTGATTACTATTTAATAGTTGCAGATTTTATAAGATATGCAAAAAGTGTAGGAATACCAGTTGGCCCAGGTCGTGGAAGTGGAGCAGGAAGTTTAGCAGCATATTGTATGACTATAACAGACATTGATCCGATAAAATATAGTTTAATATTTGAGCGTTTTCTAAATCCAGAA
Organism: uncultured Clostridia bacterium; assembly: GCA_934149405.1. Lineage (GTDB taxonomy): Bacteria > Bacillota > Clostridia > TANB77 > UBA1234 > UBA1234. Next base: position 13,350 of record CAKPEV010000003.1, read on the forward strand.
AGAGTTAGCATGCCGGATTTTGATGTAGACTTTTGCTATGAAAGAAGAAGCGAAGTTATTGATTATGTCTGCAGAAAATATGGAGATGACCATGTTGCACAAATAATAACATTTGGAACTATGGCAGCTCGTGGTGTTATAAGAGATGTTGCAAGAGTTTTGAACATTCCATATAACAAGGCTGATACAATTTCTAAAATGGTGCCAATGGAACTTCATATGACACTAGATAAAGCAATTGAAATGAACCCAGAACTAAAAGAAATGTATGAGACCGATGATGAAACGAAAGAGATAATAGATATTTCAAGAAAATTAGAAGGATTGCCAAGACATGCTTCAACACATGCGGCGGGAGTTGTAATCACAAAAGACCCAGTTGACACATATGTACCACTTTACAAAAACGATAACATAATTTCAACACAATATACAATGACAATACTCGAAGAGCTTGGACTTTTGAAAATGGACTTCTTAGGACTTAGAACTCTTACAGTAATAAAAGATGCAGTGGACTTAGTAAAGAAAAATAGAAAAGTAGATGTTGTCTACGATAAAGATATGAATGATCCGAAAGTATATAAACTTTGGGCAGATGGAAATACAATAGGAATATTTCAGTTTGAAAGTGCAGGAATGACAAGCTTTATGAAAGAGCTAAGGCCAGACTGCCTAGAAGACTTAATAGCTGGTGTGTCGCTTTATAGACCAGGTCCAATGGATCAAATACCAAGATATATAAAAGGAAAAAGAAATCCAAAAGAAACAGAATATACACATCCAGCATTAGAACCAATACTAAATGTAACATATGGCTGCATGGTTTACCAAGAGCAAGTCATGCAAATAGTTAGAGACATAGGTGGATATTCATTAGGAAGAGCTGACTTAGTTAGACGTGCAATGGGAAAGAAAAAGCTAGATGTAATGGCAGAAGAGAGAAAAAACTTCATTTATGGAAAAGAAGATGAAGAGGGAAATGTAGTAATTCCTGGAGCTATACGAAATGGAGTAGATGAAAAATCTGCAAATAAAATATTCGATGAGATGGCAGAGTTCGCAAAATACGCATTCAACAAATCTCATGCAGCATGTTATGCTGTTGTTGCTTACTATACTGCATATTTAAAGGCATATTATCCAACAGAATTTTTTGCAGCTATGCTAAATAGTTTCATTACAACAATGAACAAAATATCTGTGTATATAAATGAATGTAAAAGACTGAACATAAAAATAGAAAGACCAGATATAAATAAAAGTTATAGCAAATTCACAGTAGATGGTGACAGCATAATCTTTGGACTTTCAGCTATAAAAAATGTAGGCGATGCGGCCGTTGAAAACATAACAAAAGAAAGAGAATTAAATGGACCTTATACAAGTTTTATAGATTTTTGCAAACGAATTGCATCAGAAGATGTTAATAAAAAATGTATTGAAAGTATGATAAAAGCGGGTGCATTTGATAAACTAGAAGCAAATAGAAACACACTTTTACAGTCTTATGAAAATGTTATAGATACGATAAGTAGTGATAACAGAAGAGCTTTAAGTGGACAATTAAATATGTTTGATACAGGCGAAGATACAGTAAAAAGTGAAACATTATATAGACTTGTTCCACAAAAAGAACTAGACAAAAAATATTTGCTATCAATGGAAAAAGAAGTGCTAGGATTGTATGTTTCAGGTCATCCACTAGATAGTTTAATAAATGATATAGAAAAAATATCAAATATAAAAAGCACAGATTTATTGCCGATGGAAGTAGATGAAAATGGAGAAAAAGAAAGCATTACAAATCAGACACTAGATGGAAAACAAGTAAAATTTATAGGAATAATATCAGGTATAAAAACAAAGATAACTAAAAACAATGAAATAATGGCATTTGTTAGCATAGAAGATTTAGAAGGCACAATAGAAACAATAGTATTTCCAAAAACATATGCAGGTTACAAGAATGTGATATTTGAAGACAACATAGTGAAAGTAGATGGAAAAATAAATGTACGAGAAGATGAATTATCAGTAGTAGTTTTAAAAATAGAAACATACGAAGCACAAAAACAAACAGAAGAAATTCCTCAAAAAGAAACCAAAAAAATAATAGTAAACATTTCAGAAAGCCTAAGTGAAGAGGGAAAAACAGAACTTAGAAACTTCATAAAACTAATAGGAAATCAAAAAACAAATGCACAAATAGAAATAGTAAATAAGGAAGTAAGCAAAATATTAAATGTATTTTTAAATGAAAAAATACTAAATAAATTAAAAGAACTTGCTGGCGAAGAAAATGTAAAAATGAATTAGTTGTAAAAATAATGAAAATTAAATTTAATATGGTATAATGACATTAAAGAGGAGGATTGATGTATGGAAAATAATGAAGAAGTGCAAATGGTGGAAAGAAAGCAAAAGAAGATTCCAGTAATAGCGATAGTAATACTTGTGATTTTAATATTAGGTGTGTTTGTTTGGAAGTCAGAAGTCTGGAAAACTAATGGTGTTAAATTTGTTGAATTAATGACAAAAGATCAATATGCAGTAGATATGTTTTCAAGTAGAGCAAAAAGCTTTAATAATAAAGGGGAAAAAGTATATACAGCAACTATAAAAAACAATCTTTTATCAATGATAGATTCAACATTTTCACTAATAGATGGCGATTTTGTGATAACTGCTGATGTAATAAGAAACGGAAAAAATATAGATGCTTCTGGAGAGATTAGTCTTGGAGAGTTGAAATTACAAACATTAGAACTAGTTAAAGAAAATAAAGAAGTAGCCCTTAGTGTGCCAAATTTGTATGAAGGCTTTTTATCTTGTAACATAAAAAATATAAATGATGTTACAGATAAATTGGAAATTTATTCTGGCGATAAAGAAGGAGACTATAAAGAAGAATTTGAAAAAATCATAAAGAAATATGCAATATTATTAGCACAAAATATAAATGATTATATAAATGTTACAAAACAATCAGTAAGCATAAATCAAAAGGAATTGAGTGCGGAAAAATATACATTTTCATTAGACAAAAAAGAAATGAATGCACTAGCTATAATTCTATTAGAAAAACTAAAAGACGATGATGAAACTATTGAATTTATAACAAGATGTATGAATGAAAATGAAAGAATAGCATTACTAATAGATGGAGAATATACAGCGGATGAATTAAAAGGTGAGATATCAGACTTATATGAAGAGATGAAAGAAAATTATCAAACAGTAGAGGCAAGCGGGGACATCATAACAATTAACGCATACGCATTTAATGGAAAAAATGTAAAAACAGAATTACATTACAGTGGAGACACAAGAGTATATGGTCTTTCATTTGAAACAGTCGGAGAAAAAGAAAATGACTATGCATTATTAACACTAAATATAACAGACTTAGCACTAAATATAGAATTTATAGGCAATAAATTGGATGACAATTATACTTCTGAAATAACTATTGGTACAGATGGTGCAACAGTTTCAGTAGCAGAATTTAATATTGTTTCAAAAGAAAATGAACAAGGAAAAATAAGAAAAATAGCAGATATAAACGCAATCTCATTAGATAAAGCTACAAACGAGGAAATAGAAAAAATAAAGAAAGAGATAAGAGAAAATCTAGGAATAAGTGAAGAAGAAGTATCAAAAGTATATGAGAGTGGAGAATTTAAACTTGCGGACGAAAATAATGTTTTAAAAGTATTAGATGTTTCAAAAGAAAAATATCAAAAGATAAATCCGGGTATGAAGAGGGAAGATGTAGTAGAAATATTAGGCGAACCAAACATAACATATGGAACAACAGCTAATGGATATCTTGGATGGTATTTGGAAAACACAAGTAATGTATATTTAGTTTCAATTGCGTGTGAAAATGATATAGTTTATGCGGTATACAATGATGTCGCTTCTGATATGTATAACAACATACAAATATCTGTAGAGCTAGGAACAGAGCTTGCAGATTTAAACGAGAAATATGACGAAATAAAATTAGAAATGAAAAAATCAGAAATAGAAGAAATATTAGGAAACAAGTACTTAGAAATGTACAAAGATGAAGATAAAAACGTTGCAATGAAATGGTATGATAAAAATGAAAATAGTTTGATTATTGAATTTAATGAAAATGAAGAAGTATCATATATAGATAAAGTACAAAAAGATATATAAAAAAAGTAGCCCGATGGGCTACTTTTTTTGGCTCCCCTTGTAGGACTCGAACCTACGACCTGCCGGTTAACAGCCGGACGCTCTACCAACTGAGCTAAAGAGGAATGTGAACGAGTTTAATTATATATTTGTAAAAAATATTTGTCAATAAAAAGATGAAAAAATAGTAAAAATTTTTATAAAGGACATAATATATGTATATTAGCACATTGGGAGGTTTTTATGGAAAAAGTTGAAAGAGGCAGAAAAAATGAAAAGATTATTTTGGCAATAGTAATAGTAGCAATAATATTAATTTCGCAAATAGCCATAATTTTGGTAAATGCAGGAATTTTTAATAACAATGGGGAAAAATTTATATCTTTATTAACAGAAAAGCAATATTTTTGTTCTATGGTGAAAAAGAATTTAGATAATTTTAGTGGCGATGGAGAGAAGAAATATAAATTTTCACTTCAAAATTCAACGTTAACTAAAGTGCAAAAATTTTTAGGCATAAGCAAATATAAATTATTAAATGGAAATATCGAAATAGAAGGAACAGTGGTTACAGAAGATAAAAACTATGATGTGAAAATGAGCTTAAACAATAGTGTGAATAGTGAAATTATTCAAAACGGTAACAAATTAGCCGTTTCAATGCCTAAACTATATAAGAAATATATTGTAGTAGAAAATGCAAATATGGAAAGAGATATAAAAAAGATACTTGATATAACGTCTGATGAAAATAGCAAACAACAAATAAGTAGAATAAAGAAAAAGTATGAAAAGTTGTTAGCAAGTAGCATAAAAGATGATATTGAAATTGAAAAAGATAAAAATATAGAATTGAACGGAAATAGTTATAGCACAACAAAATACGAGCTAGACTTAGATAGTAAAAAATTAACGGAAATCATAAAAAAATTATTAAAAGAATTAAAAGACGATGGAGAAACGCTTGACTTCGTATCGAAAAAAATCAATGAATGTAATAAGTTAAAGAGTGAGTATGCAAATATGAAAACAGAAGAAAACATAACGACTGAAGATATAAGAAAAGAAATTGAAAACATAAGTAATAATATAAAAATAGATGAAAATATTGAACTAGAAATAAAGGCATATGAATATCAAAAAGAAAACATAAAGACCGAATTAGAATTAAAGCAGAAAGACTCGGAATATTCATTCATATTAGAGACACAGCCGACAAACGAAAAACAAACTTCTACACTTACTATAAAGAAAGACAAGGAAACACTACAAATTCAGTATGACGGAACGTTAGAAAAAGAACTTTATAATGGAAATGTAACTTTAAATAAAAATAGTGCGCTTGGAAAAATGAATATAACAATGTACAAAACTCCTACAAGAAATGTAAGAAAGATTGACGAGTTAAGCTCAATAGAAATTGCAACTGCAAGTGACGAAGAAATAAAAGCTTTGCGAGAAGAAATAAAAAACAACTTAAAAGTAACACCGAAAGATAATATAGGAAAATTTGAAATAAAAAAGCCCACAACAAGTGGTGATGAGATAGCAAATGCAGAATTAGCATATAAGCGAATAAATCCAATAATGACGAAAGATGAAGTTATAAGAATTCTTGGAAAACCAAATAAAATGGCTTCTGGTGAAAACGAGACGGAAGAATATTTATCATGGTATCAAGGCGAAAAAACAAAATTAATTTCAGTAAAAGTTGAAGGAATAAAATTGTATGAGGTAATAAATGATATTGCACAAGATTCTAAATATAACCAAGAAATTTATAAAAGCCTTTCGGGAGATGTAGAGGATTTAAGTAAGTTAGTAAATCAAATACAAAGCGGTGATACAAAAGAAAATGTAATAAAAATATTAGGAGACAAAAATCTTGAAGTATTAAAAAGCAATTTAGGATATAAGGAATATATTTGGTATGATAAGAACGGAAAAAGTGAAAAAATAAAATTTGATGAAAATGATAAAGTGTTAAAATAGAAAGTGAAACCCTTGCCATAAATTGGCAAGGGTTTGCACGTTAAATTTAATGACAAAAGTTTTATGTTATGGTAAACTTAACATAAGGAGGCGATGCAAATGACAAAAAGTATTTTGCACCAAAACAAGCCGAGAAGAAGCATTATAAGGAAAATGATCGCCGTATACATAGGAATATTAATTGCAGTAACAAATATAGGAATAAGTCTTGCAAACGATTATGAAGGAGAAACTAATATAGGTTCAACAGCTTGGTCTAAGGCAAATGGTAATCAAGAATGGGTAGTAACAGAATATGATAAAAACTGGAATCACGTAGGAGCAACTGGAACAAAAGTTACAGTATATGTAGGAGGAGATTATGGCACTTCTAAAAGTGTGTATTATGATCAAGGCGAAGGCGTGAATGGTACGGTATACAAAGGATATGATTGGTCATCATGCACAGGAAGAGATGCTCCACCATCAAATGGCTTTAACACAGATACAAATCAAATGAAGAAGATGGTAGATACAATGGGTTTTGATTCTGAAACAAGCAAGAAAATAAAAAATGGGGAAGTTGTAACTATCCTTTCAGAGCCAACAGTAAGAATAAAAAATACTAAAACAGGAGAAATAATAGAAGGAACTGTAACAGAAATATTAGCAGCATGTAAAAATGCGGAAGCAAACGGAGTGAAGAACGGGCAAGGAATAAGATATGTAGAAAACTATACAAAATCGATTTTAATGAAATTAAAAGAAGAACAACCAGGCCTATATGCAGCAATATTAGCAAATGCAAATGGTCAAGGACAAGCTGTACATCAAGAGAGATTATATCCAACTCCAACGCCTACATCAACCACAACCACACCAACGCCTAAAAACAATACACCTACTCCGGAAAAACCAACACCAACACCAGACGAAGAGCAAACACCGACACCAACTCCAAAGCCAACACCAGTACCACCAGAATTACCACCGAAATCAACAAAGTATACCGTAACGGAAGGAGATGCACCGGAAAACTCGGGTTATACAGCACAAGTAAAAATAGACAATGAAAAATTCAAGGTATTCTTAGGATATGATTCTAATGGAAATCCAATACCGACAAATGAAACATTGAAATTAAATGGTTGCACTAGTTTAGTTGGTGTAGTAAAAAAATTAGGATTGAATACGGTAAAATTCACAGATGGAGTTGAGTATGTAGTATATGCGTATTGGTCTAGAGAAGAAGAAAGAACAGGAAGAAGACAAAAAGAAATAGATGGTGTTCCACAAGTAGATGAAAATGGAGATCCGATAATGGAAGAATATACATATATGGAAACAATAGATGGAGTAGAAACAGCAACAGTGTATAGCAAAAATTGGTCAACATACTATTATAAAATAAGAAATGAGACTAACTGGGCAAAATTAAAAAATCTCCTAGTATCAAATGAAGCTTTTGGAGAAGTAGCATTTGAATCACCGAGAGAAATAACATATATGCCAATGATATATTCAGATGCGACAAGAATAAGTGAAAAAGTATGTATGGTAGGTGGTGTATATGAGTATGCATCAGATGCAAAAGAAGCCGCAGAAGAATTTGCGAAAACTGCAACTTGGAGCGACTTTTGGAATGTCATATCAGATGTACTAAATTCGTCGGAAGGAATAATAACATATAATGGAGTTGTTTCAAATAATGCATGTAATAAATTAAAAGAAGAAAGTACAACAACCAAAGAAGTAGTGAATAAATCATTAGGCGGAAATGCATATCCATCAACAGGTTTGCACGATGTAGAATGGATAAGAATAGCAGGAGAGGAAACAGGTTGGCCATTTAAACCAAACGCAATAAGAATACATACACCAATATATAATGAAATGAAGATAACATCACCATCAACAAACCAATTAGAAAATACAAATGGAGTAACAAGTGGATATAAAATAGTAACGATAGGAGATGAATTCACAGTAACAGTAAATATAAGTGGACCATATGAGTATTATTATTTTCCAGATGGTACAACAAATAGAATAAGCTTAGATACATCGAAATATGTGAAGGATGTAATAATAGACTGCGGAGTATGTGGAAAACAATATCATTCAAAAACGCATACCTGCGAATGGTATAATACAATAGAAAAAAATGACGATACAGAATATCAAATAACAACAACAGTAATAGCTAAGAATAGTGGACCTAAAGGCGAGGCAGAAGCAAATAAAAATGAGCCAGATGACATCTATGTATTAAAACAATATGGAGGAGTTCATTTAGTAGGAAAGATATATGATTTAGAAGTAAGAACAACAGATGATCCAGGTTGGAAATTAAGAATGGCTGAAAAGCTAGCAAAATTGCCAATAGGTGAAAAAGGAGATAATGCAATAAATTCATATAAATATGGCGTAAAGTTAGGTTATAGAGCATACTTCGATTTGAAAACATTAGGCACAGCATCAAAAGATATAGAAATAATACCAAAGATATATTATGTAGATAAAAACGGAAATCAAAAAGAAGTGGATTTATACTATAGAACTTCAAAAACAGAATATAAAAAATTAGAAGACAATGATATAGAAATAAGTATGGTAATGAACAATACTAATGGAGATGTAAATAATAAAGACTTTAAAACAGAAAGAGCAGCTATGCTAGTTGTAAATCCAAATATAAATTATAATCAAAAATTAACAATTGGAGGATTAAAGAACATAAGGCTAACAGCACAAAATTCAGTAGCAACAAAATATAATGGAGTATATACATGGAAACCGACGGTGGAACAGTCTAGAAGATGGTATGGAGAAGTATATATACCGGCTAGTACAATAGTAGCAGAAAAAGGTGCGACTGTGACAGAAATAGCAAGAGGCACTAAAGTATTAAAAGAAGGATATCTAATAGTATCGTTTAAAGAAATCGTATCGAGAAGAGAAAATGAAAGTAGATATTTGGAGTATAGTATAGGAAGAACAACAGACGGAGTAAAATTTTCGCCAGATGCGTCAAACAAACTAGTAAGCCCATCAATAATGTATGAAGAAAAAACAAACGGCGAAAAGCAAACATTAAAATCAGAAATAACATTGCCAAACGGGAAAGTATTTTATGGCTATGAGGAAACAGAAGCTCCGATAATAATTTATGATGTGTCACTAAGAGCAAATGATGATTATGAACAAACTGGAACACACTAATAAATAGTGAAAGCAAATCAAATTGAACAGAAAAAATATCGAAGAGAAAAAGCAAACAGAAAATATTTAATTGAATAAAAAAATAACAAATAAGAAATATTAAGTAGGAAAGCAAAACCGTAATTTCAATCACGACAGCCGTGAGCGAGATTACGGTTTTATTATACTGAAATATTACAAAAATATTACAGAAATATTAAAAAACGATAACAAATAATGCGGAAAGGTGATTGATATGATAAAATTTTGTTGGAAAAGGAGGAGAAAAAATGAAAAAAAAGATATTTAGTTTAGTATTAGCATTAATGATGCTAATGAACATTGTAGCACTTATGCCAACAACAAAGGCTGCAACATTTTCAGATGTTCCAGACAATCACTGGGCTAAATCATATATTGAACAAATGCAAGGTTCAAATATAATAAATGGCTATGAAGATGGAACTTTTAAACCTGAAAAAGAAGTTAAAGTAGGGGAGTTTATTAAGATTCTTTGTGTAAAGGTATTTCCAGACTTCAAATATATTCCACCTGAAGATGGTTCGAATTGGTCTAGACCATATGTAGAAGCTTTAGATGGAGTATTGCTTAAGGCAAGAGATTATAATGATGCAATTGTTTCAAGAGCTATAACTAGAGAAGAAGCTGCAAAGTTGATATGTTACTTTCATGTGCTAGTTGATGGAAGTAAACAAGAAGAATTTACGCTTGGAAAGAATGAAGAATATATAAAAAATTTTTCTGATGAAAGTTTGATAACAAACAGTACAAGTAGAATGCTAATAGATAATTGCGTGCGATTTGGCCTAATTAATGGTTTTGAAGACGGAACATTTAGACCAAATGCCACTTTGACAAGAGCACAAGCATCCAAAATGGTATATACAGCAATTTATAATAGATAGGAAGTGATAATATGAGAGAAAAAAGAAAAGATATATTGGTTTTTTGTATATCGTTGATTACAATTCTGACATTATTTGGTATTTACCTATGCGTAAAAGGTGATGATACCACTGGTAATTCATATGGTGGCGGTGGTGAATGGAAGTATACCCCTGGACAAGAATATTACATAACACAAGAGGGAACTGGTACAGTAGTTACAGTTAATATAAATGGAAAAGAAGAAACTGTTTATTATAAACCAGGTGAAGGGGTTGATGGAACAGTATATCAAGGGTATCAATATGCAACGAATAATCCTAATGCACCATATCTTCCACCTTCTGATAAATATGATACTTCAAGAGAAGATATAGCAAAATTAGCGGAATCTCTTGGGTATGATAGTGCAACTTGTGATGCAATAAGAAATGGTACAAATACATCTGTAGTAACAGTAAAAATTGAGCCATATGTTACGATAAAAAATCAGACTACTGGTGAAGTTATGAGAGTACCAGTAACAGTTGCGGATGAAGTCTATGGAGATGATTGGAATTTGTGTATTTATATAGATACTGTTCTAGAAAGATTACAAGAAGAAAATCCAGAGCTTTATGCAGCTATTTTGGCTAATCCAGATGGAATAGGGCAAGTAATTCATCAATTGAAAGCGGCAACACCAACACCTGGTACACCTGGCACTCCAGGTACACCTGGCACTCCAGGCACACCTTCACCGGGCACACCTTCACCAGGAACACCAACGCCAAGTACACCAACTCCAGTAAAACCTAGTCAAAGCTATACTCTTATGTATGCTGGACCAAAAAATTGTTATGGCAATTCAGTAAATACTGTAGCTAAAATAGATAATACTATATTTAATGTTGCTGCTGGGAAACCAATACCTACAAGTGAGGAATTATATCTAAGCGGAGACACAAATTGGATTGCCAATTTGACAGGAATTCAAAGTTGGGTATTAAGATGCGATTCGGCGCAGGGAAAAACAGTAACAGCTAAATATTGGGATGGAACATATGATATTTCGGAAAGAAATTATATAAAAAGTGGGGATAAATATATTTGGAAATATGAAGATCAACGTAATGTTAGCACTCTTCCTTCGGAAAGCCCTACTTACAAGTATGATTATGATAAACATTATGAAGAATATTGGGACTATGTTGAGAGTACAAAGTTAGTAGGAAAAAAAACAACAGCATATACATATATAGGAGATGCCAAAATAGAAGATTCATCTACTGTCGTTATTAAAAATACGGCAATTGGTGGAGAAGTATCTTCATCGATATCTAGCGGCATGACACTGACTTTAAACAATACAACATATAACTACGGACCAGCAGCAAGTGCTAGCAGGGTAACTCTATTTAATGACTATTTTCTTGGCAAGTATGAGAGCTTCGATGCTGCAAAAAAAGCTGTAGATAGCTATAAAGTGAATCCAAATATAGATCATTATTTTAAACTCAAAAGTGATGGTAATGTTATAATCACAGCAAAGGGAAGAATACAAAGATATAATTGCAATACTGATATATGCACAAATGATTTTTCTTTTGATAGAATCAAATTTTATAGTTTATTAATAAATAAAATACCTTTGATTCCTAATAAGTCTGTAGGCAATAGTGAGTATGTAACTGAATATGCTAGACATATCGTTGGAAGTAAATTTGTAGATATTTTAAATGTTAATGGCGTAAAAGTGCATACTCCTATCCACGATGAACTAACAATTGTATCTGATTCTAAGAATCAACTAAATAATATGAATTTGACAAGAAATTCATATAAATTGGTAACAATAGATGATAAATTCAAAGTTACATTGAAATTGGATGGAAGTACTTACTATTATAACGGAATTCCGTATGTGTCTAATAATGTAAAGAAATATGTGAAAAAAGTTGAATTATATTGTGGAGTGTGTGGAACTAATGTAGTGCAAGAACAAAATAATATAAAAAGCGAATATACTCATGAATGTTGGGTTAACCCAGAAAAAGTTACGGATATAAGTTGGTATCCAATAACTTCAAAAGTATGGGTAGAAAATCATGCTTGTGGTGGAGCAGATAAAACGGAGAATGCAATATATAATTCACCAGATGATTATTACGTATTGGAACAAGAAAGCGGAATTACAGTATTAGGAAAAATATACGATTTACAAGTAAGAGCTACTGATGACCCATCATGGAAACTAAAAAAAGCAGAAACGCTTGCTAAATTGCCAACAGGGGAAAATGGTGATAACAAAGTAACAACATATAAAAATGGAGTAAAATTAGGCTATAGAGCATATTTTGATTTAAAAACTCTTGGAAGTGCATCTGAAAAAATTAGTATAATTCCAAAGATATATTATGTTGATTTGAATGGAAATGATTTAACTAATACGGTAGACCTATACTATAGAACTTCTGCAACTGAATATAAGAAATTATCTGATAATGATATTACAATAAATATGAACATGAACAATACAAGAGGAACTGATTTTAATGCTTTGTTCAAGGAAGAATGTTCTAAAATGTTGGCTGTATTTACAGGAATAGATTATAATAAGCAATTAAATATTGGCGGATTGAAAGAAATATTGCTTTCTGCTAATAATTCAACAAGAACGAAATATAAATTTAAAGAGCCAGGAAAATCGGGAAAAACAGAAGGATATATAGACAGACCATCTAGAAATTCAAGAAGATGGTATGGAGAAGTATATGTGCCTTCAAGTACAGTGGTTGCGGAAAAAGGAGCAACGGTTACAGAAATAGCTAGAGGTGTAAAAACAAAGAAAACAGGATATTTAGTGGTTGTATTTGAGAATATTGATTCAAAAACCATGGAAGGATATAACTATTTGAGATATAGCGTTGGAAGGGATACAGATGGAACACAATTTTCTCCTGTAGGTACTAACTTAGTTTCACCTTCTATAATGTATAACGAAAAAACAAACAACGGAGCACAATCGCTAAAGACAACAATTAAATTACCAAATGGAAAAACGTTTAGTTCATATCCACAAACAGACGCACCAGTAATCATCTATGATGTTTCACTTCGTGCAAATAACGATTATGAACAAACAGGTACACACTAATATATAATAATATTATTAGTTTAAAACTAGAAAGCACCTTGCTTTCTAGTTTTTTTTATCATAAAATAATAATGGAAAAACTAAGCCTTTGGAGGAGAAGATGGAAAAATTTTTTGAAAAAACAATTTCTATAATTGGAATAATATCATGTGCGATTATATTTTTTATAAATGTTTTTTGGGGGGCAAAGTTAGATAATTCTGAAATTGTAAAAATAAGCTCTTCAAATTTAGTTGATATAATTTTATCGTTACTTATGATTTGCACAATTTTACTTTTTTCTAAAGCTTTATGCAAAATGTTTGAAAATAAACCTAAAATTAAAAAGATAATTTTTCTTTCGGTTATTGCTATTTTGTATTTGACAGTTCAAGTAGTATGGATAAATATAAGACATGCAACTCCATCATATGACCAAGAATTTGTGCTGACCATTGCTGAAAAAATGTATGATAATAAGTATGATGAAATTGGAGAATGGCATGTTGATTATTTAGCTAAATGCCCACAACAAATTTCACTTTCATGGTTTTGGTCTAAACTATATAGGGTATTTGGAATTAGAAAAATTTTGAATTTAGAATATATGAATGCAGTTTTAAATACATTGACTTTTATCGGAATTATATTAATTTCTAAACAACTTGGTAAAAAATATGAGATTAATGTTTTTAAAACGATGCTTACCTGTATTTCTTTTATATCACTTGCAATGTTTTCGACTTTTGTTTATGGCGATATACCAAGTATTACTTGTTGTGTGTATGCTGTATATTTTATAATGAAATATACAGAAACTAGGGAAATACAATATGCGATTTTATCATCTTTGCTTACTGCAATAGCAATTATTGTTAGAACTAATAGCTATGTTTTTTTAATTGCAATAGTAATTTATTTATTATTAGATTTGCTTGCATTAGAAAAAAAGAGTATTTTAAAAAGTTTACTTGTTTTTGTTTGCGTAATAGCTTTTAGTATATTGCCGTCTGCAATAATAAAAAATAGTATTCAAAATAAATTGAATATTGATAAAGAAAGATCTTTACCTACGCTTGCTTATTTATATATGGGAATGTCGGAATCTTATAAAGCAAATGGTTGGTATAATTTTAGTATAATGGAAATGACTTTTGATTCTAGAGAAGAAGCAAATGAAACATATAAGGAATTAATAAATAATAGGTTTGAGTATTTTGAGAAAAATCCTACAATATTTTTAAAGTTTTATTTGGATAAAATTGCTTCTATGTGGGCAGAAAATACGTATGCTGCAAGCTTATATAATAATTCGGCTTATTGTGGTGTTACAGCTGAATATTTTGACTTAGAAAATAGTAAAGAAAAAACAGAGTATTTGAATAAATGTGTTGATGACGCATACGAGCCGATTAGTATAGTGCAAAAGGGAGTAATTCTTTTTGTATTTGGTATGTCGATTAGAATATTATTTAAGTTTAGAAAAAATATTTCAAAAGAAGTGTTGTTATTGGTTTTAATTTTTATGGGTGGATTTTTCTTTCATATATTGTGGGAGGCTAAGTCAAGATATATTTTACTATATATTGTGATACTATTTCCTCTTGTGTCGATTAATGTACCAATTAAAAATTTTATAAATAAGAAAGGAGCAAAGCAAGATGAAGAGCAAAAAGAAAATATGGGTTAAAATTTCTTTGATTACTTTTCTTATTGTGATAGGAATTTTAATTTTTGCTAGTAATTCAAATGAAAAAATAAGTGTGGTATCTGAAACTTTTGAGAGTATTAATTTGTGGAAGATATATGATTACGAACAAGATTATTTAAGTAATGATGTAAGTACTATAACTGTCGAAGATGTAGGATACAATGGAAAATCTCTTTGTATTCGTAGTGAAGCATTAAATGATGCAAGGGTATATAAAAAACTAAGAGTTGAACCTAGTTCGTATTATAAAGTTTCGATAGATGCTTGTTCAGAAACTAATGGAGAAGGAAAAGGTGCGAGTATATCGGCAATAGGTAGTGTACAAGCCTATGATATTGGTGATACCGATGGTATTTGGAAGAGCTATGAGATGTTTTTTCAAACGACAAGTTTGCAAGACGTGATTGAACTTAGTTTTGGATTGGGTGGATATTCTAGTGTTTCTGAAGGGTATGCTTTTTATGATAATTTGAAAATTGAAAAGGTTGAATATTTACCGATTAATAAAACTGCTATTATATTTACTGATGCATATGAAAACACAGATACTACTGTTGAAAAAACAGAAGACAAAATTTCTAAAGCAATTTTTGTTGTTTGTGTTATTTTATTACTAGCATTGGCCATATTTGTTGAAAAAAAGTTAAATTCAGAAGTTGAAGAATATAATTTTGAAAAGAAAGATTTTATTGTTGTCTCAATACTTACTATAATTTGTGCGTGTGTTTCTTTTTATAAGTTAGGTGATATGAAGATGGCATCAAATTATTGGAAAGCAGGAAAGTCTGGTGAGTATGTAACTGTTGAGTTTGAGAGTGAAGTTAATCTTGACGAAATAGCATATCTTGGAAATGTGCCGACAGGTGGATACTATAAAGTTTCTTTTTCAAAAGATAATGAAAATTATACTAATTGGATAACTTTAGGTGAGACCGAAGAAACAGCAACATCTTTAAAAAAGCCTAAGACAGCATTTTTTGAGTGGCATTATGAAAAGCTTTTAAATATTGAGTGCAAATATGTGAAAATTGAGGCAATAGAACCCAATTGGGCAATAAATGAAATTGCATTTTTTAATAAAAATAATGAAAATAAATATGAAATTATTCCTTTAGAAGTTATAGATTTTTATTATACGGAAAAATCTGATGGTACACCGGAGATGCTTTTTGATGAACAAGATTTAGTGCCAGAATATAGAACTTATATGAATGGAACGTATTTTGATGAGGTATATTTTCCAAGGACAGCTTATGAACAATTAAAAGGTTGGAGTGTTTATGAGATAACTCATCCACCTTTTGGAAAGATTTTAATGTCTTTAGGTATATTGATTTTTGGAATGAATCCGTTTGGCTGGAGGTTCATGGGGACGTTGGCAGGAGTTTTAATAGTACCGCTTATGTATATTTTTGCCATGAAACTTTTTAAAAATAGAAAATATGCTATTATTTCAACATTTATTATTATGCTTGATTTTATGAGATTGTCGCATAGTAGACTTGCAACAATTGATTCATTTGCAACTTTATTTGTACTTTCTATGTATTTCTTTATGTTTAACTATTTTTTGAGTATTCCTAATTTTTTGAAAAAGGATAAGAAAAATTTTGAAGAATATGATTTTGAAAGTGAAGAACATAGAAAAAGGTATAAGAAATCTTTAAAATCGTTATTGCTTTGTGGTATTATGTTTGGCTTTGGTGCTGCAACAAAGTGGACTTGTATATATTCTGGTGCAGGACTTGCCTTTGTATTTTTTATGAAGAATTTTTCTGAATTTATGCAAGTTAGAAAAGTGAAAAAAGCAACAAAGAAGTGGCTTTTAAAAGATTTCTTGCCAACATGTCTTTGGTGTGTTCTTTTTTTTGTTATCATACCAATAACGATATATACATTATCGTATACTGTGTACTTGCCATCGAATTCAAACAAATCACTGATTGAAATTGTTTTGGAAAATCAAGAATATATGTACAACTATCATAGCAAATTAACAGCTACACACCCATATGAATCTAAATGGTACACATGGCCATTAGATATAAGACCTATATGGATTTACGGTGATTATAGTTTAGCTAATGGATATGCTTCAACAATAGCTTCTTTTGGTAATCCTGCAATATGGTGTGTTTCAACAATTGCAATTTTTGTTTCGATTTTTTATACGATAAGAGATAAAGATAAAGTAGGATTGTTATTAATAGTTGCATATGCTTTTCAATATATACCTTGGATGCTTACAACTAGATGTACATTTATATATGCGTATTTTACACCGATACCATATGCAATATTGCTATTAGTTTATTGTTTTAAAAAGTTTAAATGGAAAAACAAATTCACCAAAATTTTATTAGCAATATATTTGTTAATAGTTTTAGTAGTGTTTATAAAGTTTTATCCAGTAATAAGTGGAATACCAGTTAATAAAGAATATATAAATTCACTAAAATGGTTCGAAACGTGGACATTTTAAAAGGAGGAAAATATGTTACAAAAACTAAGAATAAAATTGTTTGATTTTATAACTAAATATAGAAAAATATTTTTTGTAATTGTTATAACGTTTATAGCTTTTGCTATAAGATTGCAATCTATAAAAAATTTATCTGGTGATATGGCTTGGGATTTAAATTCGTGGTTTAATGAGCTAAAAGCTAATGGAGGACTATTGGCATTAAAAAATAGTATTGGGAATTATAATATTCCATATTTGGTTATAATGGCACTTTTAACGTATTTGCCTATAGAATATTTTATATCTATAAAAGCAGTTTCTATCATTTTTGATTATATATTAGCCATAAGTGTAGCTTTTTTAGTGAAAGAGTTGCTAAAAGGAAAGAAGAATGCAAATGATTTGGCTGTACTTGCATATGGATTGATTTTAATTCTTCCTATAGTTTTTATTAATTCGGCTGATTGGGGACAATGCGATTCGATATATGCTACATTTTCAGTTATTTCACTTATATTTTTAATGAAAGGAAAATATTTTAAATCGTTTGTATTTTTGGGAATTGCATTTGCTTTTAAATTGCAAGCTGTATTTATTTTGCCTGTTTATATTTTTGCATATGTGAAAAATAAGAAGTTCCCTATTGCATATTTTTTATTGATCCCAATAGTTAATTTGTTGTTATGTTCTCCTGCAATTATAGCAGGTAGAGATTTTAAAGAAGTTGCTTTACTTTATATAGAGCAAGCAAACACCTATAAAGGTTTTATTAATTTGAACTCGCCATCATTTTATAATTTGCTTTTGAAAACAGCAGATAATAAAATGACATATGCACCAAATGATAATCTTGGTACGATGATGGTAATTACAACTATAGCTTTTTTTGGTGTTATAGCATATGGTCTTTTACAGACGAAAGAAAAATTTGATAAAAAAGCTATATTATCTTTTGTGCTTTTATCAATAATGATATGTAATTTCTTTCTTCCAGGAATGCATGAAAGATATGGATATGTCGCAGAAGTTTTAAGTGTTGTTTATTTTATTGTAAATAAAAAAGATATATATTTGCCAGTTGCTTTAAATGCAATGACATTAATAGAATATTCGAATTTTATATACACTGGTACAGCAATATCTAATTCGACTCTTTCTATATTCTATTTGATTGTATTGACGATATTTGCACAATCAACTTTGAAAAAATATATAAAAGTGGAGGATGAAGATGAATAAGTTGAAAAATAAAAAGAAATTAATAGTGATACTTGTAATTGTAGTACTAGTTATTCTTATTATTTGTCTTCAAATAATAAGAAGTTTTAAAAAAGCAGATGCAAAGCCAAGTGTTAGTGTTATAGAAAATGGAGATAGATACGAAGAACCATTTGAAAATCTAGATAATTGGAGCATATATGATGAAAATGAAACAAATAAAACAGATGGTACGAATATTTTTATTGGTGATAATGGATATGACGGAAAATGCGTTTACTTTTCTGGAGATACAAAAAATGATGCTAGAATTCACAGAATAATAGAAGTAAAACCAGATTCATATTACAAAATTACAGTAATGGCAAAATTTTTGCCGTATAAAGATTTTGTGTTAGCATGTGTTTCTTCGATGAATTCAACTGTATCGTATCCTATAACAAATAGTTTTACAGGTTGGAAAGAGTTTGAAATATACATAAATACAGAGAAAGAACAAAGCGAGTTAGACTTAAGCATAGGATTAGGAAACTATGAAGAGAAAAGTGCCGGAATAGTGTGTTTTGATAATTTTACAATTGAAAAAGTTAAATATGTTCCGCTTGAAAGCAATACTATAAATTTAATTGATAACAACATTAGCAGTTCAAGCTTTTTAGATGCCAGTGATATAGAAATAAAAATTGTCTATGTTATTATTGCGATAATAATATTTGCAATTATATTATTTTTATAGGATATAAAAGGTGATTATATATGGACGAATTGAATAAGGTGTTTTTTATATTGGTAATAATAATGTGCGTACTATCTTTGTTAAATTCAATTATAAAAATATATAATAGGATAGCAGAGAAAAAAGGAAAGAAGAAATTATTTTGCTTTAATGAGGACATTGAGCAAATTAGCGATAAAAAATATAGGGCTTTACTTATTACAATTTTATTGTTGGGACTTTTTATAAGGACATGGAAATTTGGAATAATACCAGCAGGTTTTAATCAGGATGGTGCTTTTTCAGCAGTAGATGGAAAGGCACTCGCAGATTATGGGACAGATAGATATGGCACGTTTATGCCGGCTCATTTGTATGGTTGGGGATATAGTCAAATGTCTTCACTGTTATCATATTTAATCGCTATTTTGGTTAAGCTTTTTGGATTGAATGAAATAACGGCGAGATTACCATTACTTATATTTAGTATGATTGGTGCCACTTGTTTTTCTTTACTTATGAAAGATTCTTTTGGAAAGAGAGTGGGATTAATTTCAGCATTTTTAGTTTGTATTAATCCATGGCACTTTTTACAAAGTAGGTGGGCATTAGACTGTAATCTGTTTGCACATTTTTTTATAATTGGTGTATATTTCTTTAACAAAGGTTTGAATGCTAAAAAACGTTATATATACATATCGATGATATTTTTTGCCCTGTCTATGTATAGCTATGGAGTTGCAATTTATACGATTCCTTTTTTCTTGGCTATCGCTTGTTTATATTATATGATAAGAAAGAAATTGAAAATAAAAGAAGTTGCGATTTCAGCGCTAGTATATCTATTAATAGCATGGCCTTTCATAGCAACAATGGCAATCAATTATTTCAAGATTGACACAATAAAGCTCCCGTTTGTAACACTTCAATATTTTCCCGAAAGTGTACGTGCTAGTGATATATTATTTTTTTGTAACAATCCAAAACAACAGATTATAAGTAATATGAAATCATTAATAAATATTATTATCTTTCAAAAAAATGATTGGATATTTAACGGAATGCCTGGTTTTGCAACACTGTATACTTTTACGATGCCATTTTTCTTTTTAGGATTTATTGAATTATTTAGAAATAAAGAATGCAAAAGTAAAGGACTGTTTATAATTGCATTAGCTACTGGTATATGGTGTGGCTTAATAACTAATGATGTTAATATCAGTCGTATTAATGTTATATACTATGAAATAATGATGTTTATGGCATTAGGAATATATTTTACGATACGTGAAATAAGATACATCAAATATATAGATTTGTGTATGTGGCTGGTAGCTGGAGCAATGCTGATTAATACATATTTTGGAGATTATACCGAGAGTGTTGCGAGAGAATTTAGGTATGGATTTGGCGAGGCAGTAAAAATTGTTGAAGAAATGGATGTAGACAAAATTTACGTTACAGCAGATAATTATAATTCGCTAGATGCAAGTAGGGCGCTGTTAATGTTTTATACCAAAATGGATGCAAAATATTTTCAAGGAAAAACTAATATTTCAAATGGAAAGGAACTTTTGCCATACAATGAAAGATATAAGTACTATACAAGTGTTGGAAGTATAAAATATAGAGATTTAGAAGATAAAAAAGTAGCATATATTATAAAATCATCAGAAAAATATTTTTTTGACACAGAAAAATTCAAAATACAAGAATTTGGTAATTACGCATTAGTGACTAAAAAGTAGTTTTATCTCTTTACATTTCCATAATATGTGATATACTATAACTAGTTTTGAGAGTAATAAAAACTATTATAAAGGAGAGTAAGTTTATTAAAAGCTTTAGAGAGTGAAACATTTGCTGAAAGTTTCATAGCTAGTAGATAAGCCGAAAATCACCTTTTATGTTGCAAAACAGAAACAAGAGTAAGTTTTGCCGGATTGGTCTTCACGTTATAGAAGAACGCATATGTTAGTATGTAGGTGGTATAGCAAAGAGCTTAAGCACTTTGTCCGAAGGTAACTTTAGGGCAAGGTGCTTTTTGTTTTGAGAAAATTAAAATTTTTAGAAAAGGGGGCGTAGCCATGAGCAGTAAAGTATATACCTTAGAGGAAATAAAAGAAATACTGAAGAAAATTATGATAAATTTTCCGGTTGAGAGTGTCGTGCTATTTGGTTCTTATGCTAAAAACTTGGCAAATGAAAATAGTGACCTAGATTTTGTAATAGATACGAAAGAGACTTTAATAGGTTTTAAATTATATAGTTTAATTACTAAGATAGAAGAGGCATTTCAAAAACAAGTTGATGCATTTGAAAAAGCAGAGATTATAGATAATTCGAAAATAGCAGAAGAGATTAAGAAAACGGGGGTGATTGTATATGAAAGATAAAGAGTACATATCACTCGAAAAAATAATTGAATATATTGAAAGAGCAAAAAGATATACAAAAGGATATACATTTGAAATGTTTACAGAAGATGAGAAAACAAGAGATGCTACAGTTTTTGCAATTAGCCAAATTGGAGAGCTTATAAAAAATATATCAAAAGAGCTAATGGATAAATATGATTTTATAGAATGGAATATGATAAAAGGACTTAGAAATAGAATTGTTCATGATTATGAGGGAATAAACTTAAAAAGTATTTGGTATGTTATAAACAACGATTTAAGCACATTAGAAGATGATATAAGAAAAATAATTGCTTTAGAATTAAATAAAAAGGAGGAATAAAAATGTACAAAAAAGTTTCTACAAATTTAGACGCTGTCGAAAGAGAAAAAGAAATCATAGATTTCTGGAAGAAAAACAAGATTTTTGAAAAAAGTATAAAAGAAAGAGAAGGACATCCAACATTCATGTTTTATGATGGACCACCAACAGCAAACGGAAAGCCACATATAGGTCACATTGAAACGCGTGTATTTAAAGATGTATTCCCAAGATTTTGGACAATGAAGGGTTACGAAGTTCCAAGAAAAGCAGGCTGGGATACACATGGTCTTCCAGTAGAGCTTGAAGTAGAAAAAATGCTTGGAATCAATGGTAAACCTCAAATAGAAGATTATGGCGTTGAACCATTTATAAAGAAATGTAAAGAAAGTGTTTGGAAATATAAACATGAATGGGAACTAATGAGTGATAGAGTTGGTTTCTGGGCAGATATGGAAAATCCTTATGTTACATATCATAATGATTATATCGAATCTGAATGGTGGGCATTAAAAACAATAAATGAAAAAGGTTTATTGTACAAAGGTCATAAAATAGTACCTTATTGCCCAAGATGTGGAACATCACTTTCATCACACGAAGTTGCACAAGGATATAAAGATGTTAAAGAAACATCTTGTATAGCAAAATTCAAAGTTAAAAATGAAGAAAACACATACATTCTAGCTTGGACAACAACACCATGGACACTTCCATCAAATGTTGCATTGTGCGTTAGCCCTAAAGATACTTATGTAATGGTTGAAGTTGAAGATGGCACAAGATACATATTAGCAGAAGCTTTGGTTCCAAGTGTAATAAAAGAAGAATACAAAGTAGTTCGTTCTAACACAGGAAATGATTTATATGGCACAGAATATGAACCATTATATGACTTCGCAAAGCCTACTAAGAAAGCATACTATGTTGTAGCAGATTCATATGTTACACTTACAGATGGTACAGGTGTTGTACATATAGCTCCTGCATTTGGTGAAGATGATAGTAGAGTTGGAAGAGATAATGATTTACCTTTCGTACAACTTGTAAATGGAGAAGGAAAATTTACAAAAGAAACAGGCAATTGGGCTGGAACATGGGTTAAAGATGCAGATAAGCTTGTTTTAAGCGATTTAAAAGAAAGAGGCTTATTATTTGCTGCACTTCCATACGAGCATTCATATCCATTCTGCTGGAGATGTGACACACCACTTCTATATTATGCAGTAGATACATGGTTTATAAAAATGTCTGCATTAAGAGACAGACTTGTTGCAAATAACAACACAGTAAATTGGATGCCAGAGAACATAAAAGAAGGAAGATTTGGTAACTTCTTAGAGAATGTTATAGACTGGGGCTTATCTCGTTCTAGATATTGGGGAACACCACTTCCAGTATGGGAATGCGAATGTGGACATTATCATGTAATTGGAAGCATAGAAGAATTAAAGAAACTTGGTAAAGATGTTCCGGATGATATAGAATTACATAAACCATATATAGATGGAATAACTATAAAATGTGAAAAATGCGGAAAAGAAATGCATAGAGTTCCAGATGTTATAGACTGCTGGTTTGATTCTGGTTCAATGCCATTCGCACAATACCATTATCCATTCGAAAATAAGGAATTATTTGAAAAGAGATTTCCAGCACAATTTATAAGTGAAGCAATAGACCAAACAAGAGGATGGTTCTATACACTTATGGCAATCTCAACATTATTATTTGATAGAGCACCATTTGAAAACTGCTTAGTATTAGGACATGTTCAGGACAAAGATGGATTAAAAATGAGCAAGCACAAAGGAAATGTAGTAGATCCATGGTCAGTACTAGATAAACAAGGCGCTGATGCTGTAAGATGGTATTTTTGTGCAAGTTCATCACCATGGCTTCCAACAAGATTTTATCCAGAAGGAATAAGTGAATATCAAAGAAAATTTATCGGAACATTTTGGAATACATATGCTTTCTATGTTCTATATGCAGACATAGATAATTTCAATCCATTAGAATATAAATTAGAATATGATAAATTATCTCAAATGGATAAGTGGGCATTATCAAAATTAAATACACTCGTAAAAGATGTAGATAGCTTAATGCAAGAATACAAGATAACAGAGAGTGCAAGATTGATACAAGACTTCACAGATGAACTTTCTAACTGGTATGTAAGAAGATGTAGAGAAAGATTCTGGGCAAACGGAATGGAACAAGATAAGATAAATGCATATATGACATTATATACATGTTTAGTTACTTTAGCTAAAGTAACAGCACCATTTGTACCATTTATGACAGAAGAAATATATCAAAACTTAGTAAGAAACTTAGATAAAACAGCTCCAGAAAGTATTCATTTGTGTGATTATCCAGTAGCAAATGAAGAATACATCGATAAGAAACTAGAAGAAAACATGGAACTAGTATTAGAGATAGTTACACTTGGAAGATCATGTAGAAATATATCAAACATGAAAAACAGACAAGTGCTTGCGAAAGCTTATGTTGGAACAACAAAAGAATTGTCAAAAGATTATCAAGACATAATAAAAGAAGAGCTAAATGTAAAAGAGATAGAATTTACAGAAGATGCAGGTAGATTTGTATCATATAATGTAAAGCCAAACTTAAAAACAGTTGGACCAAAATATGGGGCAATATTGCCAACAATTAGCCAAATGTTAAAGGGTGGAGATGGAACAGAATTTGTACATGAGCTACGTGAAAAAGGCGTATTGATATTAGAAATCGGAGATGCAAAAATAGAATTAAAAGAAGAAGATTTACTAATAGAAACAACAAAATCAGAAAAATACATATCTGCACAAGAGGGAGATATAGTAGTAGTCTTAGATATAGAATTGAATGATGAACTAATTGAAGAGGGATTTGTAAGAGAGTTAATTTCAAAAATACAAAACCTAAGAAAAGACTCTGGATTTGAAGTTCAAAATCACATAGAAATCTACTATTCAGATAACGAAAAAATGGCAGAAATAATAGAAAGAAACAAAGCACAAATAGCAGATGAAACATTAGCAGACAAGATAGAAAAAGGCGAGGGAGAAACAGAGCTAGATATAAATGGTGAAAAAGTAAAAATAAAATTAGTAAGACTTGCATAAAAACACAAAAAATGTAAGAATTTTGCCATCAAAAACCTTTGCAAAATTATAAAAATATGCTATAATAATATTAACCCTACAAAGTACGATTACTTGAGTTATATTTAGAACCAACACTAAATTTTAAGGGAGTTTGGAACTCTGGGTATGGTGTGCAAGCTCACACATTTATATGTGTAAGTGAGAAGCCCGTAAGTACCTAGGAGAACACCCACCTGTGTACGCAGGCTCTTAAATCCGCTCAAATTAAACGGCTTCACGTGGGGTCCTTTTTATGTCATTTTTAAGAGATTTTTTAGATAGAATGAAGTATAAAAATTATCATTTGTAATTTCTAATTTAATGCTTATAAGTTTTTATAGTAATAACAAAAAACTACTTAATAAAAAGCTTATCTTTTATCAGTTGATAGAAGATAAGCTTTTAAAATTATTCCTCGGTTTTCATTGTGACTTTTGTTATTGCATCATAGCAGTATTTATTGCTTGGATCCCAAAGAGTGAAGTCTTTTAATCCTAAATCATATGTCGCTTGAATTTGTTTTGCGACTTGGTCTGTCCCATAAGTTTGATAATTTCCTTTTCCTAACCAAGAGGCTGTGAAGTCTTGAAGATAAGGTCTAATAGAAGCAACTTTTGCGCTTGAATCTCCACTATAAACTAATAATCTTTTTTGCGCATCTTGAAGTGCTCTATATATTATATCGTAAGGAGCTAAATCAGGTTTTGCAATCTTGTATTCGTTATTTGCATAGTGTGATGGGTAAACCATTGGACAAACTACATCAACAATACCAGAAATTCTTGCAAAGTCTTGTCCTATATTTTCAAAGTCTCCATCGCGTTTTGTTGTTATTCCAAAAATATCAGCAGAAATTGGTATATTGTATGGAGCTAACTCTTGCATAACTTTAGTTAAATAAGCACAAATTGTATCTGCTTTAGAAGCAGTGGCTGAATTAAAACCATATGCAATTTCTCTTACTTTTCCCTCGGAAGATGGAAATCTAATATAATCAAATTGAATCTCGTCAAAGCCAAGGTCTGCAGCCTCTTTTGCAAGCGATATTGGATATTCCCAAGAGTTTTCATTGTACGGGTTAGGCCAAGCTTTACCAGAATAATCTTTCCAAGTTGTTCCGTCGGCCTTTTTGTATGCAACAGTTGTTTTAACACTTCCGGCATAAATTGGATCTTTAAATGTAACTATTCTGCCAACAACATAAATTCCATTATCGTGGAATTCTTTTAAAACAGCCTCGATATCTTTAATCATATTTCTTGATGCGCCAATATCGATTGCTGTTTGTACTTTTGAATTGTAAGATAATTGACCACCTTCATCTTTAATATCTAAAACAATTGCATTAAAACCATATTCTTTCATTGTTTTTATAACAGAATCTCTTATGTTTTTTGTACCTGCACCCCAGCCAGTAATATATGTAGCTTTAAAATTTTCTGGCATTGTAAGTCTACTTGTTTTTGGTGTGTCGATTATTTCTGAATGTTTATCTCCACTTTTTATATCTTCACCACTTTGCTTTGTGTCACCAGAATCGCCTGAGATAGGTGTGATGTCTCCTGATGAAAAATCTCCAGATGTTTCAATATTGGGGTTAAAAACGTCTTTAGTACCTTCTTTTTGAGAGGATACTTGGTTAATTCCAATGTACAATCCAAGTGTTGCTGAAACAATCATAATTATTGTAACTAAAATTTTACTATTCAAAAAAATCCCTCCTCTATAAAGATGATTATATGATATATATATTGTCACTTCAAGTAGAAAAAGAAAAGTTTTTAGGTGTTTGAAAATAGGCAATGTCAAAAGTTTTTTAAACTTGACTTTTTGTCTTTTAAATTATAAAATATTTTAAAGTTTTTAAGAAAATAATAATTGATAGGAGGATTCTATAATGGAATTAAAAGCTACAAAAACAGAAAAAATTTAATGGATTCTTTCGTAGGTGAGTCACAAGCTAGAAATAAATATACTTATTTCGCAAGTAAGGCTAGATTCGAGATAAAAGCAGAAAATTATTAATATTGTAGAATAGAATAAGGAGAGAAAAATGATTATTAATATATTATTGACAGTTTTAGGTTTTTTCCTTTTAGCAGTTGGGGCAGATATTTTGGTCGATGGTGCGGGAAGTGTTGCAAAGAAGTTTAAGATACCGGTAATAGTTATTGGTCTTACAATAGTTGCGATTGGTACATCTATGCCAGAAATGGTTGTAAGCACTGCTGCAGCAATAACTGGACATTCGGACATGTCCATAGGAAATGTGGTTGGTAGCAATATTGCAAATCTTTTATTTATATTGGGGGTTTGTGCAGTTATAAAACCACTTAAGTTTAAAAAGCAAACTAAATTAATTGAAAACTTTATAGCGATTGCTACAACGATAATACTTTGTTTAGTTTGCATGATACCTAACCATATTACTCCGGCTATGCCTGAGGGAATGGCAACAAACAAACCACTTAGTGCGATACCAATTTTACAAATTACAAGAGTAGAAGGCATATTTCTTTTAATCTCATTTGCACTTTTTATAGGTTACACTATTTGGATTTCTAAAAAGGCAAATGACGAGGAAGAAGAAGTGGAAATAAAAGAATTAAGTCTTTTTAAATCTTGTGCATTTATCGTACTTGGAATAATTGCATTAAAATTTGGGGGAGACTTGGTTGTAGAATATGTTAGTGCGATTGCAAAAGCAATTGGCATAACAGAGAGAGTAATTAGTCTTACGATAGTTGCGTTTAGTACAAGTCTTCCAGAGCTAATAACATCTATAAATGCTACTAAAAAAGGCGAAGTAGATATGGCTATTGGAAATATAATCGGTTCAGGAATATTTAATATACTTTTGATATTAGGTGTTTCTGCCGTTATTTCACCAATTAACTATGCAGTAAATTATAATTTTGATTTAATAGTACTATTGATAGCGACTATTATATTTGCAATTTTCCCATTCGTTGGTCAAAAGGATCATATGTCAAAAAGAGAAGGAATATTTTTTATATTAGCGTATCTTGGATATTTAACCTATCTAGTGATAGCATAGTCTTGGGAGCATTAAGTTTTATAACTTAGTGCTTTTTTATTAATTTTAAGAATAAATCTTATTGACAAGTGAATATGATAAATATATAATTGTGCTATCTCAATTAATACAGTTTGGAGGTAAAGATATGATTGAAATTAAGGAGTTGAATAAATCATATGGAAATAAGAAAGTTTTAGAGAACTTAAATTGTACTATAAAAACTGGTTCCATTTATGGTTTAATAGGTGCCAATGGTGCCGGAAAATCCACTCTATTAAGAGTTATAATGGGGATTTTTAGAAAAGATTCTGGAAGTATAAAAATTGATGGTGAGGAACTATCAGATAATGAAAAATCAATGCAAAAGTTAGTGTATGTTCCAGATGATTTGTTTTTCTTTAAGAATTACAATTTGAAAGACATGGCAATATTTTATAGCAAAATGTATCCGAAATTTGATATGGATTTTGCAATGAAATTTGCTGAAAAGTTGAAACTTAATACCAAACAAAAAATTCAAACATTTTCTAAAGGTATGAAAAGGCAGGCGGCACTTATATGTGCTATTTCTACAAATGCGGATTATATGTTTTTTGATGAAACGTTTGATGGAATTGATCCGGTTGTTAGAAATTACATGAAAAAAGTTATAGCAGAGCAAATGGAGAAGAAAGAGACTACAATAATTATGACAAGCCATAATCTTAGAGAGCTTGAAGATATTTGCGATAACTTAGGTCTTTTATATAAAGGCGGAGTTTTGTTTGAAAGTGATGTCGATTCATTAAAAACTAATATGTTTAAAATTCAAATTTCACTTGGAAAAGATTTTGATGAAAAAGATTTTCAAAACTTTAATGTGCTTTCTTTCAAAAAGACTGGTAGCGTAGCAACTGTTATCTTAAAGGGCGACAAAGAAGGATATGAGAAATTGTTAAATGATATGAATCCTATAATCCTAGACTTTTTACCATTAACTTTGGAGGAAATATTTATTTATGAAATGGAGGTTTTAGGATATGAATTTAATGAAATTGTTTAATATGAAGTATTTTATGCAAAACGTTAAAAAATCTAAGATGGCAATTCTTTTATTTTTATCAATAGTACCAATATTTACAGCATTAACAATAATTACACTTGGAAAAGATAGCATATTGGAATTTTGGAAGCTTGGACTGGCAAATATTATTTTTATGTATATAACACCTTTTGTGCTTTCAGTAGTTTTATTTGGATATGTATATAAGAAAAAGAGCATAGACTTTATCGGTTCAATGCCTATTAGCAGAAAGAGCATATTTATAACTAATACAATTGGCGGAAGCATTCTCCTTATTTTGTCACAATTAGTTACACTTCTTGTTTCTCTTTTGGCAGGTACACTTGTGGGTGGAACGGTGTTTGTTGGAATGCTATGGGATATTTTTGTTTATCAAAGTATAGCATACATTTTTGTGTTTACAATCAGTAATTTAGCAATGTCTTTATCGGGCAATATTTTAACTCAAATAGTCACAACACTTCTTATTACATTTTTAATCCCATCAGGTGTTGCGTACTTCGATATATGGAATTCAGGAAACTCTTATAGAATTGCAGATGAGTATGGCATGTTATATAGCACAGTGACTGATACAAGAAATTATACGGCTCCAAGTGCAGTTTTTGGATGTGCAATTAACGGAATGTCATATGAGTATAATAATACTTCAATTGCTAAAATGGTTGTACTAAGTTTAATTTATATCGTGATTGGATATATAATGTTTAATAAAAAAATAATGGAATCTGCAGGGGAGTCTTTTCAAAACAAATATGAACATTTAGTTGTTAAGGGGTTAACTTTAATTCCATTTGCAATGATCTTGGTTCCTTTAGTTGAAGAAAGAGAAGGAGAAGCAATATTATTTATAATAGCAATCATTGCGGTATATTATTTAATTTATGACTTAATAACAAACAAGAAAAACAAATTGATTACTAATTTAGTGGCAATGATAGTTTCTATTTTAGTTCTATTTAGTGTTTATGATGTTATTGCTAAAGCAGCAGAGGATACTTCATTTACATTAGAAATAGAAGATGTAAAGTCTGTTGTGGTTAAGAATGCAGGATATAATATAAAGGGACTTGATATAGAAGTTACTGATTCTGACTTAATACAAAAAATTCTTGTAAGTGACCGTAGATACAGTGGTTCAAGAACATACATGGATACAGAAATTAATTTAAAGAATGGAACTAAAAAATTATATGATGCATATGTTGGAGAAGATGTGTTAGAAGTTATTCTTAAGCAGGCAAAAACTGAAGATTTTGAAGTCAAAAAAATCGAATGCAATTTCAATTTCTTTAATGCAACAGACAAAAAGGTAAATAAAAACTTGAAAATAGCTTTAAATAATGCATTAAAAGCTAATGGAATAAACGAAATATATAGAAAAGATAATGCTAGTGGAGTATACATATATGCATATGACTATGTAAATCATGGAATAAGGAGAATTGCTTATCCTATGAATATAAGCAAAGATGTTTTTAATATTGTCACAAAAATGTGTAACCAAAGTACAGTTGATTATATTAAAAATCGTGAATATTCATATATATACATATCAATTGGAAATGATGTTGGATATTATGGAGATTGCCCAACAGAATTAAGAAAGTTTATTATTGAAAATAGAGATACAGTATGTAATATGGACGAAGAATATATGTATATAAGTATCGGTGTAAGTAGGTTTTACACAAATGATATACAAACTGTGAAAGATATTATAAAAAAGAATGATGACAAACTTTATAAAGAGGAAAAGTTTTTAGACCCTTCTTTTGACGATATAGAAATATAATGGAGGTGGAATAGATGATAAATATAGATTATCAAAATCCTGCTCCTATATATGAACAAATTGTAGAGCAAATAGAAAGATATATAGCTTTCGGTGTAATGAAACCTAAAGAGCAAATTCCGTCAATTAGAGAGCTTGCTGCTTCGCTTGGAATAAATCCAAATACAGTAAAAAAAGCATATGAAGAACTAGAAAAAAGAGGTGCAATAGTAACAGTATCAACAAAAGGAACATTTGTTACAGAAAAAATAAAAGATATTGCAGAAAGAAAAGTTGCAGAAAAAATAAAATTAATTAAAGATACTGTTGCAGAGCTTGAAAAACTTGGAATATCAAGAGAAGAAATAATAAAGAAAATATAATAGTTGACATAATTTGCGAAATATAGTATAATTACAGTGTGCCCAAGAAACTTTTAATGGAGGATAGTAAAATGCTAGATTCACAAGGGCGAATTCTTTTACCAGAGGAATTCAGAAAAGCCTATGACATCGTGGAAGGGGACAAAATTTCCTATGCCTACGAAAGTCCGTTTTGTTACCGACTATATTGCACCGACGACAGACCGTATAATGTAAAAAAAGTTGCAGGAGCTGAGTCGACGGTGGATAATAAGGGGCGGATTATCGTACCGGTAAGCATTCGCAAAATGTACACCGAGGAATGTCTCTTTGTGGAGAAGAACGAAAAATATTATCTTATGTTTTTCGCGTACAAAAACTCTTCTAAGTGACACCAAAAAACGTGTAAGGTTTATAATCTTACACGTTTTTTCGTTATATAAAAATAAAAAAGCTTACAATGAAGATATTTGTACTATAAATTAAAAATTAGCTATTCAAGCTTTCTTCGATAACATCCCATATAGTTTCTAAATTAAATTTCGTCTCAGAAGAGAATGGAAAAATCAAATCGTCTGGAATCTCAAGCTCTTTTGCTATGTCGTCTACATACGTTTGAACTTTAGTTTTAGCTATCTTGTCTGATTTTGAAGCTATTACTATATATCTTTTTCCGGAATCTCGGATATAGTTTATCATTGTTCTATCATCAGCTGTTGGTTTGTGCCTTATATCAACAAGTAGAATGATCAAATTTATATTTTGTCTATTTCTTAAATAAACCTCAATTGAGTCTGCAACCTTTTTTTGCTCAGCTTTTGACATCTGAGAATAGCCATATCCAGGCAAATCAACAAAGTAAAATCTATCATCCATATTATAAAAGTTAAGTTGTCTTGTTTTACCAGGAGCGCTACTGGTTCTAGCAAGACTTTTTCTATTTGTTAGTGAATTAACAAAAGAAGATTTGCCTACATTAGATTTACCAGCAAGAACGATTTCAGGCATTCTTCCTTTAGGATATTGTGATTTATTCATAGCAGATATTTCAAATTTTGGATTTTTAATAAGCATTTTATAACTTTCCTTTCATTTAGCATAATATATTCTAACCAATGCTTAAATTATAACAAAAAAAAGCCTCTATGTCAAAAAGACATAGAGACTTAAAAGTTCTTTTAGTTAGAAGATATCAAATGCAAATTTGCTATTAACATCTTAACTAGTTACATAAGCAATTCGTTTCAGGTTGCTTGTCCATCATTTTCGTTTGAAAGCGATTTTTTTACTTTAGTAAAGATTTCTTCAATTTCGTTACCAAGGATCACTTCTTTTTCGACAAGCTCTTTCGCAAGCGCTTCGAGGTAGGGAATGTGTTTGGAGACGACGTCGATAGACTTCTTTTTCATTTTTTTGAGAATCTCTGCAATTTGGGCATCGGCCATCGCCTTTGTAGCTTCAGAATTGGTAACGTCAGGGATAACTTGCATAGGTCCGATTGCATCGCACATGCCGAAAGCTTTTACCATATTGGCAGCTGCGGTTGTTGCGTATGCAAGGTCAGCGAGAACTCCGGACGAATGTGAACCATAGATGACTTCTTCTGCAGCGAGGCCACCAAGATACTCGACAATTAGATTTTCAAAGTCCTCTTTGAAGTATGAAAACTTCTTTTCATCGATATCGGTAGCGGTGAGACCGAGACTGGAAGCACGAGGAGAGATTTCCACTCTTTTTAACTGGTAATTAGGAGTAGAAAAGTATCCAGCAATAACGTGACCGGCTTCATGGTAGGCAGTGGAGAGTTTTTCTTTGTCAGTCATTTTCTCCCTTTTCTCTCCAGCAGCAAGTTTCATGATTGTCTCAGAAAAGTCGTTAGCCGTGACAACGTCGTGCTTACGTCTCTGAGAAAAAAGATAAGCCTCTTTTATGATATATGAAATATCAAGAGGAGTTTCACCAAAGGTGTCTTTCGCCAGTCTGGAAATCGAAACGTCGTCAGCAACCTTGACTTCGAATTTTCGAATCAAATCTTCAAAAATCTTTTCTCTTGTTGCAAGGTTGGGCTCATCGATGTATATATCCGTGACGAAAAGGTTGTTTTCAACCACTGCAGCGGGTACATCTATGGGACCAACTATCGAAAGCATAAAAGAGAAGACATCCTCGAGGCCGGAAACGTTCTTGATGAGATTCGAGAAAAAGATAGAGTCATTTTCCATTTCGAAAAATTCTTGAACGTTCTTGAAAACCACCGAACAACCACCAAATATCTTTTTCATCTCTTTAGCGGTCTTGTATATGGTGTCAAGAATCGATCCGAGCTTTTTCGGTGCCTGGCTCAAAATGACGCTAGAGTCGATTGTAATGACCGGAATGTTTGCGGCTTTTGAAGTTGCATATACAAGCGAAGCTTTACCAACACCGAGCTCTCCGTAAATGCAATAGCTAAAATGTGGTTTTATGCGATTCTTATTATCACTTGAAAGATAAGTTATAATGTCTTGCATGATTT
The DNA here is from genome assembly GCA_934149405.1 of uncultured Clostridia bacterium. Taxonomy (GTDB): domain Bacteria; phylum Bacillota; class Clostridia; order TANB77; family UBA1234; genus UBA1234. Next base: position 47,451 of record CAKPEV010000003.1, read on the forward strand.
CCTTCTCCTGGTCGAGACCATAGAGGGAGTCGAGTGTGACGCCGATTTCATATGGGAAGAAAACGGCGGCCTGCAGTTTTTCTAACTTTCTTTTCAGTTGCCTGAGAGAAAGAGGAAGCCGTGGCAATGCCTTCTTTTGAGTAAGTTCCATAGTGAAAGAACCTCCTGTAAAAAATTTTGTAATTGCAAGGACATTATATATACATAAATTTATTATGTCAATAATTAATTTGAATTTCGAAACTAAAAAAATAAATGCCAAAAAGTGTTGATTTTTCCACAAAAAATGTTGACGAAGTACTATAAAATATGGTAAAATAAGCACGATATTGTTATTAGGTAAGGGTTGATTAAAATAAAAAAGTTATTTCTAGGTACAGTAAGATAAAGTAGTATAGGTGATTGGTTAGTTTTTAAAAGAATTTTTCCAATTGCTTTTTTGTCGTTGTATGAAAACTTTATATTTGTACAAGCCTTAGGCTAATTAACGAAAACAAATGAATATTGACATTCGCGTAGCATCTTGAACGTAGTTGAGGTAATGAATATAACGTGGTGGCTAGTAAAAAGTTTAAAAATTTAATATTTGGAGGAGTTATTTTATGCGTGAAGTAAAAAACGAAAAAACTAGCAGAATGTACTTTGGTAAAATACAAGACGCAATTGAAATGCCAAATCTTATTCAAGTACAAAAAGACTCTTATGATTGGTTTGTAAAAAAGGGTTTAAAAGAAGTTTTGAATGAATGTTCACCAATTACTGATTATTCAGGAAAACTTATACTTGAGTTTGTAGATTATCATTTTAGTGAAGAACCAAAGTATACTATTGAAGAGGCAAAGTCTAGAAATACTACATATGCAACAAGATTGCAAGTTAAGGTTAGACTTATTAACAGAGAAACAGGCGAAGTAAAAGAACAAGAAATATTTATGGGCGATTTCCCTGTTATGACTGACTATGGTACATTCGTAATAAATGGTGCAGAAAGAGTTATAGTATCTCAATTAGTTCGTTCACCAGGATGCTATTATGATAGAACATACGACAAATTGGGTAAAAAATTATATGCAGCTACAATTATGCCAAACCGTGGTGCTTGGTTAGAGCTTGAAACAGATTCTAACGATATTTATAACATTAGAATTGATAAGGCTAGAAAATTACCTATAACATTGTTCTTGAGAGCTATCGGAATAACAACAGATAGCCAAATATTAGAATTATTTGGAGAGGACGAAAGAATAGTTGCTACTCTAGCAAAAGATCCAATTAAAACAGAGGACGAGGCTTTAATAGAAATTTATAAGAGATTAAGACCTGGTGAAATGCCTTCTGTTGACGCAGCAAAATCATTAATGGCAGCTTTATTCTTTGATCCTAGAAGATATGATTTAACAAAAGTTGGTCGTTACAAATACAACACGAAGTTATCAATCGCTAAGAGAATAGCTGGTCAGATTTCAGCCGAAAAAATAGTAAATCCAGAGACAGGAGAATTACTTGTTTCAAAGGATAAAATGATAACTGAAGAAGTAGCAGAAAACATACAAGAAGCTGGTATTAACGAAGTAAGCATAAAAGTTGAAGATAAAATAGTAAAAGTAATTGGTAACGGAACAGTATGGTTAGGAAGTTTCGTTGATGGAGATTTATCAGAACTTGGATTTGAAGAAAGAGTTAATTATGCGGTATTAAAAGAAATCCTTGCAGATACAAAGGAAAAGGATTTATATAAAACTCTTGAAGAAAATTATGATAGATTGCTTCCAAATCATATAACAAAAGAAGACATGATTGCTTCAATAAACTATCTAAATAACTTAGCTTATGGAATTGGTAACACAGATGATATCGACCATTTAGCAAATAGACGTGTAAGATGTGTTGGTGAACTTTTACAAAACCAATTCAGAATAGGTATAACAAGACTTGAAAGAGTTGTTAGAGAAAGAATGGCAGTACAAGATTTAGATGTTGTTACACCTCAATCTTTAATTAACATTAAACCAGTTGTTTCTTCTATAAAAGAGTTCTTTGGTAGTAGCCAATTATCTCAATTTATGGATCAAAACAATCCTCTTACAGAGCTTACTCATAAGAGAAGAATTTCAACGTTAGGACCTGGTGGTTTATCAAGAGATAGAGCTGGTTTCGAAGTTAGAGATATTCACCATTCACACTATGGTAGATTATGTCCTATTGAGAGCCCAGAAGGACCAAACGTTGGACTTATTGGTTCTTTATCAACATTTGCTATAATAAACAAGTATGGTTTTATCGAGACACCATATAGAATTGTTGACAAGAAAAAGGGAATGGCAACTGATGAAGTTAGATACTTCACTGCTGATGAAGAAGATAAATACATTATAGCTCAAGCAACAGAGCCATTAAATGATAAAAATAAATTTATAAATTCAAAGATAAAAGTAAGATTCAGAGATGAACTTTTGGAAGTTAGTCCAAATCAAGTTGACTTGATGGATGTATCTCCGAGACAATTAGTTTCTGTTGGTGCTGCATTAATACCATTCTTAGAAAACGACGACGCAAAACGTGCTCTAATGGGTGCAAACATGCAACGTCAAGCAGTGCCTCTAATAAAGACTGATTCACCAATAGTTGGTACAGGTATGGAATATAGAACGGCAAAAGACTCTGGTGTATGCGTAATAGCTAAAAATGATGGTGTTGTTGAAAAAGTTACAGCTGACAAGATAATCGTTAAAACTAAAAAAGGTTTAGATGAATATAACTTAATTAAGTTTAAACGTTCAAACCAAGGTACATGTTCAAACCAAAGACCAATAGTTGCAAAAGGTGAAAAGGTTAAGGCGGGTCAAATAATAGGTGATGGACCTTCAACAGAAATGGGAGAGCTTGCTCTTGGTAAAAACATACTAGTAGGATTCATGACTTGGGAAGGTTATAACTACGAGGACGCTGTTTTAATAAATGAAAAATTAGTAAAAGAAGATGTTTTGACATCAATACATATTGAGGAATATGACTGTGAATGTAGAGATACAAAACTAGGACCTGAAGAAATAACAAGAGATATTCCAAACGTTGGTGATGATGCACTAAAAGATTTGGATGATAGAGGAATAATAAGAATAGGTGCAGAAGTTAGATCTGGAGATATTTTGGTTGGTAAAGTTACACCAAAAGGAGAGACAGAATTAACTGCTGAAGAAAGACTATTAAGAGCAATCTTTGGTGAGAAATCAAGAGAAGTTAGAGATACTTCACTTCGTTGCCCACATGGTGCTTATGGTACAATTGTTGATGTTAAGATATTCACGAAGGAAAATTCAGACGAGCTAGGAACAGGCGTAAATGAAGTAATTAGAGTATATATAGCTCAAAAGAGAAAGATTTCAGTTGGTGATAAGATGGCTGGTCGTCATGGTAACAAAGGTGTTATTTCAAGAATACTTCCAGAAGAAGATATGCCATTCTTACCAGATGGTACACCACTTCAAATAGTATTAAACCCACTAGGCGTTCCTTCTCGTATGAACATAGGACAAGTACTAGAAGTACACTTAGGTTATGCTGCTAGAGCATTAGGATTCAAAGTTGCTACACCAGTATTCGATGGTGCAAGAGATGAAGATTTTGAAGAAATGTTCCAAAAAGCAGGACTTCCTGCATCAGGAAAGACTGTTCTATATGATGGAAGAACAGGTGAACCTTTCGATAACGAAGTTACTGTAGGTATCATGTATATGTTAAAACTACATCACCTTGTTGATGATAAGATTCACGCTCGTTCAACTGGTCCATACTCATTAGTTACACAACAACCACTTGGAGGTAAAGCGCAATTTGGTGGTCAAAGATTTGGTGAAATGGAAGTTTGGGCACTTGAAGCATATGGTGCAGCATATACACTACAAGAAATTTTAACAGTTAAATCAGATGATGTTGTAGGAAGAGTAAAAACATATGAAGCGATAGTAAAAGGTGAAAATATTCCTGAACCAGGTATCCCAGAGAGCTTTAAAGTTCTTGTTAAAGAGTTACAAAGCTTAGGACTAGATATCAGATTATATAATCAAAGTGATGAAAATGAGATTGAACTAAAAGAAAGTGTTGATGACGATGATGATATCACATTAAATATTGTATCACCTTCACAAGATGATGAAGATCTTGCGAAAAACGGAATGTCAATTGAGGACGAAGACGGAAATTTAGTAGATGACACAGAAGACGAAGAAGACGAATTTGGAGAAGATGAAGAATTCGACGAGAGCAAGATGTTTATAGACGATGAAGAAAATTTTGATGATGAAATGTAATAAAATAGCTGAGAGGCTGTAAAAAGCCTCTTAGCAGACACATCAAAAGAATTAAGCAAAACGTTGGTTATATAAAAATAGGAAGGGGAATTTAAAATGGTTGATTTAGAAGTATTTGACCGTATAAAAATAGGCTTAGCATCTCCAGAAAAGATTAGAGAGTGGTCAAAAGGTGAAGTTAAGAAACCAGAGACAATAAATTATAGAACTTTAAAACCAGAACGTGATGGATTATTCTGTGAAAAGATATTCGGACCTACAAAAGACTGGGAATGTCATTGTGGAAAATATAAAAGAGCTAGATATAAAGGTATCGTTTGTGATAGATGTGGCGTTGAAGTTACTAAAGCTAAAGTAAGACGTGAAAGAATGGGACACATAGAGCTAGCTGCACCAGTTTCACACATTTGGTATTTTAAAGGTATTCCAAGTAGACTTGGACTTATGTTAGATATTACACCAAGAGCATTGGAAAAAGTATTGTACTTTGCTGCTTACGTTGTAACAGACCCAGGAAATACATCACTTATGAAGGGACAAGTTATATCAGAGAAAGAATATAGAGAATTTATCGACAAATATGGCGAGGGTTCTTTTAAAGCTGGTATGGGTGCTGAAACAATTCAAGCAATGCTAAAAGAAATTGATGTTGAAAAATTAGCTGCTGATTTAAGAAAAGATTTAGACAAAGCAAATGGACAAAAGAAAGCTAAGATTATTAAAAGACTTGAAACAGTTGATAGCTTTAGACTTTCAGGCAATAAACCAGAATGGATGATTCTTGAAGTATTGCCAGTTATACCTCCAGACTTGAGACCTATGGTTCAATTGGATGGTGGTAGATTTGCAACATCAGATTTGAACGATTTATATAGAAGAATTATAAACAGAAATAACAGATTAAAGAGACTACTTGAACTTGGAGCACCAGAAATAATCGTTAGAAACGAAAAGAGAATGCTTCAAGAAGCTGTAGATAGCTTAATAGATAATGGTAGAAGAGGAAGACCTGTTACAGGACCTGGAAACAGAGCGTTGAAATCTTTATCAGATATGTTAAAAGGTAAACAAGGTAGATTCAGACAAAACCTATTAGGTAAAAGAGTTGACTACTCTGGCCGTAGCGTTATCGTTGTAGGACCAGAACTTAAGATATATCAATGTGGACTTCCAAAAGAAATGGCTGTTGAATTATTCAAACCATTCGTAATGAAAGAACTAGTTTCTAGAGGAATTGCACATAACATTAAAAATGCTAAGAGAATGGTAGAAAGATTAAAACCAGAAGTATGGGACGTATTAGAGTATGTAATTAAAGACCACCCAGTTATGCTAAACCGTGCTCCAACACTTCACAGACTTGGTATCCAAGCTTTCGAACCAGTTTTAATAGAGGGTAGAGCTATTAAACTTCACCCACTTGTTTGTACAGCATTCAACGCAGACTTCGATGGAGACCAAATGGCTATCCACTTGCCACTAACACCAGAGGCACAAGCTGAAGCAAGATACTTAATGTTATCAGCTAACAACTTATTGAAACCTCAAGATGGTAAACCAGTTACAGTACCAACACAAGATATGATTCTTGGTTCATACTATTTAACAATAGATGAAGCTGGTGTAAAGGGTGAAGGCATGATATTCAAAGACGAGGATGAAGCTATGATGGCATATCAAAATGGCGACATTTCAATTCATGCTAAAATAAAGATTAGATATGAAAAAGAATTAGATGGTAAAATATACAAGAAACTTATTGAAACAACAATAGGTAAAGTAATATTTAACAACATCGTACCACAAGACTTAGGCTTTGTAGATAGAACAAATCCAGAAACGATGTTTGATCCAGAAATAGACTTTACAATAACAAAGAAAACAATCGGTAAGATTATTTCTAAATGTATTAAAGTTCATGGATTACCAGCAACAGCTGAATTGCTAGATAATATAAAAGCTTTGGGTTATAAATATTCTACGAAAGGTGCTATTACAGTATCAATTGCCGATGTTATAGTTCCAAAAGAGAAAAAGGAAATACTAGCAGCATCAGAAGCAAAAGTTGATGAAATAACAAAACAATATAGAAGAGGTTTAATATCAAACGAAGAAAGATATAACTCTGTAATCAAAGTTTGGGATAAAGCTACAAACGATATTACAGATGCCATGATTGCAAACTTCAAAGAGACAAACCCAATTTACATGATGGCTACATCAGGAGCCCGTGGTAACATGAAACAGATAAGACAGCTTGCCGCAATGAGAGGACTTATGGCCGATACAGCAGGTAGAACAATCGAAATTCCAATTCGTTCATGCTTTAGAGAAGGAATGGACGTACTAGAGTATTTCGTATCAGCCCATGGTGCAAGAAAAGGACTAGTTGATACAGCTCTACGTACAGCCGACTCTGGTTACTTAACAAGAAGACTTGTTGACGTTTCACAAGATATCATAGTAAGAGAAGATGATTGTGGTACAACAGATGGCGTTTGGGTAACAGACATAAAGAACGGCAACGAATTAATAGAAGGATTAGCAGAGAGATTATCAGGAAGATTTGCTGCTGAAGATATAAAGAATCCTGAAACGGGAGAAATAATAGTTCCTAGAAATGAACTAATAACAGACAAGATGGCAGATGCAGTTGTAGCAGCTGGTGTTACAAAAGCAAAGATTAGAACACTTCTAACATGTAAGGCTCACCAAGGTGTTTGTGCTAAATGTTATGGTAATGACTTGGCTGGTAAACAAATAGTAAATATTGGTGAAGCAGTTGGTATTATCGCTGCTCAATCAATTGGTGAACCTGGTACACAGCTTACAATGAGAACATTCCACATGGGAGGATTAGCTGGTGGAGATATCACACAAGGTCTTCCTAGAGTTGAAGAGTTGTTTGAAGCTAGAAAACCAAAGGGATTAGCAATAATTTCTGATATCGCTGGTAAAGTAACAATAAGCGATACAAAGAAGAAGAGAGAAGCAATAATTACAAATAATGAAGAATCAAAGACATATTTAATACCATTTGGTTCAAGACTTGTAGTACATGACGGGGATGAGATTGAAGCTGGTGACGAAATCACAGAAGGTTCAATTTACCCACAAGATATAATGAGAATTAAAGGCTCAGAAGGTGTTGAAAGATACATCGTATCAGAAGTACAAAAAGTATATAGAAGCCAAGGTGTTGATATCAACGACAGACACATAGAAGCAATAATAAGACAAATGCTTAAGAAAGTTAAAGTAGAACATGGTGGAGACACAACAATGCTTCCAGGAGCTATGGTAGACTACTTAAGATTTGAAGAAGAAAACAAGAAAGCTGTAGAACAAGGTTTAAGACCTGCAGAAGGAAAGAGAGTATTACTAGGAATAACAAAAGCATCATTAGTAACAGACTCATTCTTGTCAGCAGCATCATTCCAAGAAACAACAAGAGTATTAACAGAAGCAGCAATAAAAGGAAAAGTAGATCCATTGCAAGGTATTAAAGAAAACGTTATCATTGGTAAACTAATTCCAGCAGGAACAGGTTTAACAAGATATAGAGAATTAATACCAGTAAACGCTGAAACAGGTGAACCTACAGAAAATACAGTGCCAGAAAAAGAAGAAGAACCAAAAGAAGAATAAAAAATATAAAGGACGTACATGAGAATTTCATGTGCGTCCTTTTTGGAAATATGGACATTTGTATATATTCATGATATAATATACCCGTCGAGAAAATCGTATAAATTTACCTAATATTATAGGAGGTAAGAAACTATGAAAATTACCACGGCAGAGGTTAGGCATCGAAATTATGTACCGTTTGGGTATATAGCATTTGAATTTTGCAATGTATACTTCAGAGGTTCTCGAGCAGAAGAGATGGAGAAAAAATGGGGCGATATCGAAAGAGAGCTTAATGCTAAGCATGAAGCTACTATTGCGAAAAACGAGGAAAAGATAGAGCGGTTACGTAGCGAAGCAGAGAGAATCAATAGCCAAGTGAGGAACGCTAGACCTTTCTACCGCTTTTGGTATAGTAAGGAGGAAGAAGAATCACGTTCTAGAGCTTCTAGACTTTTTGAAGAGGCTAACGAGCTTGAGAGAAGAAATGAAAGATTAAGTGAAGAAGGCGGATGTAGCGTTTATGAAACTTATAGAGCAGTAGAAAATTTGCTAGAAGAGAACAACTTCGTGAAGACCCAGATATCTTCAACCGGCGGAGAATGTCCTTATGAAATTGAACTCTGGAAATGTGAAGAGTAATTTGAAATAAAAGTAAATAAAAGCATCTACTAATTAGTAGGTGCTTTTACTTTTTGCATTTTTATGCTATAATCTATACTGTATGTTTATTTAAAGGGGAGGCTAATATGCTAGATTATATAAATATAAAGGGTGCTAAAGTAAATAATCTAAAAGGAATAGATGTTAAGATACCTAGAGATAAATTAACTGTTATAACTGGACTTAGCGGTTCACGGAAAATCTTCTCTTGCATTTGATACAATATATGCAGAGGGACAAAGAAGATATGTTGAAAGCTTATCATCATATGCAAGACAATTTTTAGGCTTAATGGAAAAGCCCGATGTAGAGCTAATTGAAGGCCTTTCACCTGCTATTGCGATAGATCAAAAAACGACTTCAAAAAATCCTCGTTCAACAGTAGGAACAGTTACAGAAATTTATGATTATATTCGTCTTTTATATGCAAGAGTCGGCGTTCCACACTGTCCTAAATGTGGAAAAGTTATAAAACAACAAAGTATAGACCAAATTGTAGACGGAATTTTAGAGCTTGGAGAAGGTACTAAAATTCAAATACTTGCCCCAGTTATTAGAGGTAGAAAAGGTGAGTATGTTAAGCTTTTAGAAGATGCTAAAAAAGATGGTTTTGTAAGAGTTCGTGTTGATGGAACAATGTACGAACTTGGTGAAGATGAGATAAATATAGATAAAAAGAAAAAGCACAATATCGAAATCGTAGTAGATAGAATAGTTGTGAAAGATGAGATAAGAGGTAGAATTACAGACTCTGTTGAAACAGCATTAAAAGCTGCAAACAAGTTAGTCCTAGTTGATGTTATAGGTGGAGATGAAATATTATTTTCTCAAAACTATGCTTGTCCTGATTGTAACATAAGCATAGAAGAACTTACACCTAGAATGTTTTCTTTTAATAATCCTCAAGGTGCATGTCCACTTTGCGGTGGAATTGGAACTTTAATGAAGATGGATCCAGACCTTGTAATGCCAAACCACAATTTATCAATGGTTGATGGTGGAATAAAAGCAATGGGGTGGAGTCAAGCTAAAGACAGCATGGGACTTATGTATATATATTCGCTTGGAAAACATTATGGAGTAGATGTTACAAAACCTATAAAGGATTTGCCAGAAGATTTTGTAAATAAAGTTTTGTACGGAACAGGCGATGAAAAAATAGATTTTAAATATGAGGGTTCAACAGGCACAAGAAGCTTCACGGCACCATTTGAGGGATTGATAAATACATTAGAAAGAAGATACAAAGAAACATCATCAAATGGAATGAGAGAATTCTATGAGCATTATATGACAACATCTCACTGTCCTGAATGCGATGGCGCAAGACTTGGCAAAGCTGCACTTGCGGTTACTGTAGGTGGCAAAAATATATATGAATTAACATCAATGTCTGTTGTAGAAATAAAAGAATTTTTATCAAAAATAAAATTAACAGAAAAAGAAAAAATAATCGCGGAACAAATTTTTAAAGAGTTAAATGCAAGACTCGGATTCTTGATTGATGTTGGACTAGATTATTTAACACTTTCGAGAAATGCCGGAACATTATCTGGTGGTGAATCGCAAAGAATAAGACTTGCAACGCAAATAGGCTCTGGCTTAATGGGAGTTGTATATATATTAGATGAACCAAGCATAGGACTACATCAAAGAGATAATGAAAAACTTATAGCAACACTAAAAAAGCTTAGAGACTTAGGAAATACACTTATAGTAGTAGAACATGATGAAGATACAATGTATGCTGCAGATCATATAATAGATATTGGTCCAGGTGCTGGAGTTCATGGAGGAGAAGTTATAGCCGAGGGAACGGCAGAAGAAATAAAGAAAAATCCAAAATCGATTACCGGTAAATATTTAAGTGGAGAAATAAAAATACTAGTTCCAGAAAGGAGAAGAAAAGGCAACAAGAAATATTTAGAGGTAATAGGAGCTACTGAAAATAATTTAAAAAATGTAAATGTAAAAATACCGCTAGGTGTAATGACAGTTGTAACAGGTGTTTCAGGTTCTGGAAAATCTTCATTGATAAACGAAGTAATATCAAAAAGACTTTCAAATGAATTGAATGGCGCAAATGGAAGAGTTGGAAAATGCAAAGAAATAAAGGGTGTAGAGAACCTAGATAAAATAATTTGCATAGACCAATCACCAATAGGAAGAACACCGCGTTCTAACCCTGCAACATATACAGGAATTTTTGATTTAATAAGAGATATATTTGCTGAAACAAGTGAAGCTAAGGCTAGAGGATATCAAAAAGGCAGATTTAGTTTTAATGTTCCTGGTGGAAGATGTGAAAGTTGTGAGGGCGATGGAATAGTAAAAATAGAAATGCACTTCTTATCAGATGTATATGTACCTTGTGATGTGTGTGGTGGTAAAAGATACAATCGTGAGACACTAGAAGTAAAATATAAAGGAAAAAATATATCAGATGTATTAGAAATGACAGTAGAAGAAGCACTAGAATTTTTTGCAAACATACCAAAAATAAAAACAAAACTACAAACATTATCTGATGTTGGGCTTGGATATATAAAACTTGGACAATCATCAACAACATTATCAGGAGGAGAAGCACAAAGAGTAAAACTTGCGACAGAATTGTGCAGAAAATCAACAGGAAAAACTCTATATGTATTGGACGAGCCAACAACAGGACTTCATATGGCAGATGTTCATAGACTAATAAATATACTTCAAAGACTTGTAGACACAGGTAACACAATGATAATAATCGAACACAATTTAGATATAATAAAAACAGCAGATTATATAGTTGATTTAGGTCCAGAAGGTGGAATAAGAGGAGGAGAAATAGTTGCAACTGGTACACCAGAACAAGTTGCACAAAATGAAAAATCATATACAGGCCAATTCTTAAAGAAGCTTCTTTAAGAACAAAAGAAGAAATGGAGGTTACTTCTTAAATTACGCACACAAATTATGTTTTCTTTACATAACCAAACTTAGAAAAGCATGGGGCTCTAAGGACAAAAGACATAATATTACTTTGACATTTTGAGTATTTTGTGCTATACTAAGCTCATAACAGAAGATTAAGAGGGGTGGTTTTAAGTGATAGAAAAGAGCAACATTAGTGAGGTAAGGAAAAATATAGAAGGTTGTGTTGGCCAAAAAGTACTTCTTCGTGGTAGCCTTGGTAGAAATAAATCGTTTGAAAAAGAAGGCACGCTTGTAAACACTTATCCAAATATTTTTGTAGTTAAAATGGATGATACGCAAAGAAATGTAACATATAGTTATACTGATGTGTTAACACATTCGGTTGAATTAGGTGTTGGATTAGATGGAGCGTATAATTCAATTTTAAATACTGTAAACCCAGATCTAAAGATTTAAAAATGACAACTTTCGTTGTCATTTTGTGCGTAAAAGATAAGTAAACAAAATTAGTAATAAAAAGAACAAAGATCTTAATTATAAAAATAATTAGGGTTTTTGTTCTATTTTTATAAGTTGTACCATACATATTTACTGTATAAATAATTCGTTTTGGAGGTATGGTATATGAATATTGAAACAATAAAAGAAAATTTGAATACTACAAATTATATTGGGCATGAGAAAAAGAAAATTAATATTGAAGGTGAGGTGAATGTGCCGGATATAAAACCTGATATCTTAAGTATTATAAATGTTTCTGATAGAGCTTTTATAACTAATAAATCAGTAGTTGATGGTAGAGTTAAAATCGAAGGAACAGTGGATGTATTTATAATTTATTTATCTGATGATGAACATAGCACACTTCATGGTATAAATAATACATTTAATTTTACTGAATATATTGATTTGGATAACGTTAATGAAAATTCTTTTTTAAGATTGAAATGCACAGAAACTTCTCCAGAATGCAAAGTTGTTAATGGTAGAAAAGTCAATGTAAAATGTCCTATAAATGTGGAGGTAGAAGCTGCAAAAGAACAAAAATGTGAAGTTGGCAAAGACATTGCAGATAACAGAAATATTGAACTGAAAAAAGAAAATGTAAATTTTAAAACTTTGCAATGCTGCAAGTGTGAAAATATAAATATAGCTGAAACAATTAATTTAGGAGAAAACAATGAACCAATTGGAGAAATTTTAAGAGCTAGTATGCAAATTGTAGGAAAAGACTACAAGACCAGTTATAACAAAATATTAGCTAAAGCAGATGCAATTATAAGAGTTATTTATATAGCAGATAATGAGCAAGGTTCAGTTGAAACTTTCGAAACCAAAATTCCAGTAATGGGCTTTATAGATGTTGACGGATTAACAGAAAATATGACTGTCAACTTAGAGTATTGCATAAAATGTTTTAGTGTTAAGCCAATATATCAAGATTTAAAAGCTAATTCAATAATGGTAAATAGTGATGTTGAAATTTGTGCATACATATACAATGATGTGAAGTTTGATGTTATAAATGATCTGTATTGTACAAATAAAAAGATTAATGCGGAATTTGATACATTAAATATAATGCAAAATAGTGTTAATGTGAGCGAAAATATTGAAATAAATCAAAGTCTTTTAATACCAGAGTTGGATATGATAAAAATACTAAATATAGATGCGAATCCTGTGATTTCAGAAGTAAATATATTAGATGGAAAACTTGCATTAGAGGGAAATATCGAATTTAACATTTTGTATTGTAGAAATGACAAAAATTTATTAGAAAGCAAAAAGATGGAATTGCCATTTCAACAAGTTGTAAAAATAAGTGAACTTCAAAGCAATATGAATCCACAGATAAATATTGAATTAGGTGAATTAGAGCATAGAGACGTTGGTGGAAATCAAGAGCAAATAAGATTAAATATGAATATTAATGTTTTAAATAATCAAGATAAAAATATAACATCGTTAAAAAATGTAGAGGTTACGGATGAAGATTTACCAAAGATGCCAAGCATAGTTGTATACTATGTGAAGGCTGGCGATTCATTATGGAGTATTGCTAAAAAATTTAACACAACTGTGAATGAGATAAAATCACTAAATAATTTGAAAGATGACACCATATATCCAAATCAAGAATTAATAATAATGAGAAAAAAGGCAGAAGAAAAAGTTGATTCTTTATTATAGTTTCTTATGGAGAGACTTAGATTAAAGAAAAATAGAATAAGAAACTCAATTAGCATAAAAAGATTTTTTATATTCAAAGTGCTAATATTATTGGCATTAATATTAGTAATATTTGTTTATGTAACGAACAAAGTAGAAGAAACACTTGTAATGATTTGTAGAGCCAAAGTAGAGGGGATAGGAATTACTATTTCAAATAGTGCAATTGAAGAAGTTATGCGAGATAAACATTATGAAGATTTAATTTCTTTTGTAAAAGATGGTTCTGGAAAGATAGTTGCACTTAAATCAAATGTTATAGAAATGAATGATATTGCTTCAAAAATAGCAATAAAAGTTCAAGAAATGTATGATGAGTTGGAAGATATATATATTTATGTGCCACTACGGAAATTTTACTGGAAATAGCTTGTTAGCTGGTTGTGGACCGAATGTGAAAGTTAAGGTGATTCCAATAGGAACTGTAACAACAGATTTTAAGACTGAATTTGTGAGTGCTGGAATTAATCAAACAAGGCATAGAGTTTATTTGACTGTGTATTGTACAATGTATGTTGCAGCCCCACTTGTGGGCAATGAAATCATAGTGAATAATGGTGTTGTGGTGGCAGAAACAGTTTTAATAGGAGATGTGCCAGAATTTTATGGGGGAGCAGATTCTGGAATGATGATTAATAAGTAGAAATATGAAAAATAAAGTAGAAAAAATGTAATTACAAATAAATTCGCAAAATGAAAGATATCAAGATAAAAAGCCCACTCAAAAGTATAGAATTGATAAAAAACTCTAATAAAACTTGCAAAATTTGACAAAATGTCGAAACCGTGATAAAATATAAATTGGGTATTTTTGTATTTTGAAATTTCAAGGAGATAATTAACCATGAAGCATATGCTGAAGCTTTTCACAGTAGGACTTTCTTTGATTACCTTTTTTACCACAGGTAACATGATGATCTCATCGAGAGAGGTACAAGTAACTCGGAGACCTGAACAAGTGAGTGTCATGCCCGAATGTAGCGTTAGGCAAACGCCTAATATTCCAGAGAAGAAAATTCCAGAGTCCGAAATTCCGTATGAGGAAAAAGTAATTGTAATTGAACAAGGAGATACTCTTTGGGGTATTGCAAAGGCGAATGGAATTTCTGTAAAGGAGCTCAAGTTGGCCAATGGTATGACAAGCGATAACATCTGGATTGGTCAGGAGCTTTTCATACCAGCACCATCACCTTCTAAGGATGATTCCAAGACGGAAGAAACATTAGAAGGAAAAAGCTATCTCGTAGAGGCAACGGCGTATTGTCCATGTTTTTCATGCTGTGGAAAACATGAAGGCGATGAAGGCTATGGAATTACAGCTTCTGGCTATAATGTTTTCTCTTACGAGAAGAATATTATAGCAGCTGATACCGATCTGTTTCCGTTTGGTACCGTGGTAGAACTCTATCGCACGCTTCCATATGGTACTGAAGAGTTCATTGGAACCTATTCTGTGGAGGATCGAGGAGGAGCTATTAAGGGCGAGAGAATAGATGTATTCTTTTTCTCGAACGAGGAAGCTGTTAATTTTGGCAAATGCGAACTGAGATTAGAGGTCGTTTCTATGCCAAATGATTAACAAACAAAACAGGAACTTTTACTACAAAAGTTCCTGTTTTGTTATATGTCAATATAGATTGCCTTAACATAAAATTATTTTTTGACAAGTATGGTGAAAAACTACGCTTAATTTTCTACAATCTTAAACAAACGAAAACCCTACAGCCGATTGAAACTGTAGGGTTTGTAATATATAAAATATTATCTCTTTGAGAATTGTGGTGCTTTTCTTGCTTTCTTTAATCCTGGTTTCTTTCTTTCCTTCATTCTTGGATCTCTTGTTAAGAAACCAGCTGTTTTTAAAGCAGCTTTGTTATCTTCACTAGCTTTTACTAAAGCTCTTGAAATACCATGTCTAATAGCTCCAGCTTGACCTGAAAGTCCGCCACCTTCAACTTTAATTATAACATCGAATTTTCCCTCTGTACCTGTAGTAGCAAGTGGGCTTTTTACGATTGATTTTAAAATTTCGCTTGGAAGGTATTCATCAAGTGTCTTTCCGTTTATTGTGATATCACCTTTACCACTCATAATTCTTACTCTTGCGATAGAACTTTTTCTTCTACCTGTTCCACAAAATGTGTTTGTATCTTTTTTAACTCCTCTAGGCATTTATTTCTCCTCCTTAAAAGTTGTATATTTCTGGTTTTTGAGCTGCTTGTTCGTGCTCTGGTCCAGCATATAATCTTAGTTTTGTTAACATTTGTCTTCCTAAGCTGTTCTTTGGAAGCATTCCTTTTACAGCAAGCATAAGAGCTTTTGTAGAGTCTTTAGCCATAACTTCTTTAGCTGATTCCTCTTTCATGTTACCAATGTAACCTGTATGTCTTCTATAAATTTTATCTTCTAATTTGTTTCCTGTTAAAATCATTTTATCTGTATTAATAACGATTACATGATCTCCAACATCCATATGTGTAGAATATGTTGGCTTGTGTTTTCCTTTTAATAATTTAGCAACCTCTGTAGCAAGTCTACCTAAAACTTTGCCATTAGCATCGATTACATACCATTTTCTTTCAATTTCGTTAGCTTTAACGCTATATGTAGTATTATTCATGGTAATACTTAAACCTCCGTTTCAAAATATACTTAATATTTTATGGTATCTTAGACCTTCCGGGTTTAGCCTAAAATCACCATGCGCTATTATTTTAATACCAAAGTGCCTTTTTGTCAAGAAAAATACGAAAAGTGTTGACAAATTTGTAGAATTAGGTTAGAATAAATCATGGTTCAAGAAGAAGTCATCCACTTCTCACCTTAGCACGGTTAGAGTGCCTAGGGTTATAAATAATTTATGTATATTAAAATTGCACGAATTATTGTATTGTGGTATGGCTTAAGTATTGACTTAAGTCTTTTTTTATTGTATAGGAGGGATTCGTATAAAACAAGAATTATCTATTAATGAAGAAATCGTTGCAAAAGAGGTTAATGTCATCGGTGAAAATGGCGAGCAATTAGGCGTTATGTCAGTTCAAGAGGCATTAAAGATTGCAGAAGAGCATGAGTTGGATTTAGTTGAGGTTGCTCCAAATGCTAGTCCAGTAGTTTGTAAAATAATGAACTATGGCAAGTACAAATATGAGCAAACTAGAAAAGAAAAAGAATCTAAAAAGAAACAAAAAGTTGTTGAAGTTAAAGAGATTCGTCTTTCATCTACAATTGATACTCACGATTTTGAATTTAAGTCTAAAAATGCTAGAAAGTTTTTAGAAGATGGCAATAAAGTTAAAGCCACAATCAAATTTAAAGGTAGAGAAGTTAATAATACAGCTTTCGGAGCTAATGTATTACTAAAATTCGCTGAATCACTTGAAGATATTGGTACAGCAGATAAAGAACCAAAACTAGAGGGCAGAAGCATGATGCTTATGATTAATCCAAAAAATAGTTAGAAATAGGAAGGAGTTTTTAATATGCCTAAAATGAAAACACATAGAGCTACTGCAAAAAGAGTTAGCTTTACAGGTACAGGAAAAATCAAAAGAAACAAAATGAACAGAAGACACTTATTAAATGCTAAATCAGCAAAGAGAAAGGTACATTTGAGAAAAGCAACAACAGTTGATAAAACAATGGAATCAACAGTTAGAAAAATGTTACCATATGGAACAAAATAGGAGATTGAGAAAGGAGATAGATTAGTATGGCAAGAGTAAAAACTGCAAAAATAACAAGAAAAAAACATAAAAAAGTTTTAAAAATGGCTAAAGGATACTATGGAGCTAAAAGCACAAGATTTAGAATGGCTAAACAAGCTGTTATGAAATCTTTAAATTATGCTTTCGTAGGAAGAAGATTAAAGAAGAGAGATTTCAGAAAGTTATGGATTTCAAGAATTAACGCTGCTGCTAGAGCAAACGGAATCAACTACAGCACATTAATAAATGGAATGAAGAAAGCAAACATCAACATAAACAGAAAAATGCTTGCTGAAATGGCTGTTACAGATCCAAAAGCATTTTCAGATTTAGTTGCTGCTGCTACTAAATAAGCTGAAATAAAATCTAACCTAGAGATACATTAGGTTAGATTTTTTGTTTATATAGGGAAAAACATTTAAAAATTTTTCGTATTATTTATGAATGATTAAATGCATAAGTTAAGCCTTTTTGGCTTTGAAAAGCTATAAATTTTTATAGTTTTATATGTTTGAAAAATAACAGACAAATTAGTTCTAAATACTTCTTGTCCTCATAGAATTAACTATGAAGATAAGAGGTGTTTTTTATGATTAAAAAATTTTTGGTGTTTGCTATTTTTATTGCTATTTGCTTTTTGGTACCAGCTTTTTTTATAGATTATAAACAAATTTCCGCTATAGCGGACGAAAAAGAAATAGCACCGAGTGGAGAAAAGGAAATAGTAGAAAATAATATAGAAAAAATTGAAAACATAAGACTTTTGTTAACTGCTACAAATCAAGTTGTGGAGCTTTCTTTTGATGATTACATAAAAGGTGTTTTAGTTGGCGAAGTTCCTATAAAATATGAGAAAGAGGCACTAAAGGCGCAAGCGATTGTGGCAAGAACATATACGTTATATAAACTTAAGAATAATCCATCAGCTCATGAAAATGCAGATATGTGTGATGATATAAATTGTTGCCAAGCATATAAAACAAAGGAGTATGCATTTGCATCTTGGGATGATAGTGAAGAGCTAGAAAAGTGGCAAAAGTTAGAGAGTGCTGTTGAAGAAACTAAGAATATGGTTATAACATATGATGGTGAAATAATAGAGGCATTTTTTCATGCGCATAGTGGTGGTAAAACAGAAAATGTTAAATATGTGTGGAGTGGTGTAGAGATTCCATATCTTCAAAGTGTAGAAAGCAATGAAGGGTATGCTTACACAGACACAAAAACTTTTACAAAGTCGGAACTTAAGGAGTTATTAAAAAATGACATTCCAAATTATGATGAGAAAAGCTCAAAAATAGAAATAATAGATTATACAGGAAGCGGAAGAGTGAACAATTTAAAGATTGCAGATACAGAGATTAAAGCAACAAAGCTTAGGAGTTTGTTAAATATAAGGTCGACTAATTTTAGAATAGAAGAAAAAGAAAATGAAATAATATTTTATACTGTTGGATATGGTCATGGTGTTGGTATGAGTCAGGAAGGTGCAAATCAAATGGCACTAGACGGCAAAAGTGCGGAGGAGATTATAAAGCATTATTATGTTGGAACAAAAATTGAACTTCTAAAACAATAATTATAAGAGAAAATTACTATTCAAACTTATATATTTTATCTTCGCAAAAAGTTTTCATTTTTTAGATCTCAAACAGCTTCACTAAGCACTATGGATGTTCTTTAGCATGAGCAAGACATAAGACTACAAAAGACAAAACTTTATGCTAAGAACATCACATATTGCTAAGTGAAGAACTCGCCTTAAAAAATGAAACTCTTTTTACTCGAACATATATAAGTTTGAATAGTAATGAAAATTATGGCAATAATACCTTTAGAAATAAAGTAAAAGAAAATTTTTCTGGAGGTGTTATTTTTATGCAAAAAGGAAAATATAAAGCAATGTTAATAGTGTGTGGTACGGCACTTGTAATGGGGATAATTTCATTCGCTGTTACGGTTAAGCTTTATGATAGCAATTATGAAAAGGAAATCGATGAGAGTATTAAAAAAAGTGAGTTAGCGCAAGGCAATTCGGGAAAAGATGAAAAAGAAGATTTGTTGGTTAAAAACAATCAAGATGAAGTTAAAATTCCGATTGATGAAATTGAGGCAATCAGCGATGAGGCGGCGACTACAACGGATGAGTATTTAGGCGAAGAAATAGAAGTTATGGAAATAACAGAAGATGAATACTTAGCATTTCTAAAAGATGTTGCTGGTGATGATTCAATTTTGGTAAGTGAATTAGAAAATAATGATAACAAAATTGAGACTAATGTTGAGATAAATGGCGATGAAGTTATACCTACTATTGCAAACGTTGAGAAAAGCAAATTGGATTTTATAAAACCAGTTGAAGGTGAAATCGGAATGAGTTATGCAACAGAAAAACTTGTATATTCAAATACGTTAGAGGAATGGATAACACATAATGGTGTAGATATTTTAGGAGAAGAGGCAATGCCAGTAAAAGCTATAGAAAGTGGAGTAATTGAAAGTGTAAAAATGGATCCTAGATATGGAAATACTATAGTAATAAAACATGATGATGAATATAAAAGTGTATATTCAAATTTAAGTACAACAGAACTTGCTTATGTTGGTAAGAAAGTTGAGAAGGGCGAAATAATAGCAGGAATAGGAAAGGGCTTTGGTTTTGAAAGCAAAGAGAAACCACATGTTCATTTGGAAATATTGAAAAACGGTGAATGTCTAAATCCTATTGAATTAATGAAATAAAAGTATTATGACGAGAATGAAAAAAATTTTTTATTCTCGTCATTTATTTTTAATGAGCAATTTTTGTTTTCTGTCAATATAGTTCACTAAAATTTCACACTTGCATTAGAAATGGAATACTATATAATTGTATGTGTTAGCCAGACATTGAATATAAGGAGGATAGTATTTACATATAGCGCATGGACAAATTGATTTTATGATTTGTTGACGAGGGTAAGGCTTATCGATTTATCAGCGGATGGTCTTACGGCATACTCTGTCGTTAATTGCTTGCAAAAACACGTGGTGACATGTGAACAGATAAAGCATAGGAGTTGCTAACAATGAATATAATATAAGTGAATATTGAAAGGAGAACAATATGTGTGGAATAGTAGGTTACGTAGGTACACAAAATGCAAGTGATGTATTGTTAGCAGGTCTTAAAAAGTTGGAGTATAGAGGTTATGATTCTTGTGGTATTGCAACGATTAATAATGGTTCTCTAAATATAATTAAAACCACAAATAGAATTGATGGTTTAGTTTCTGAGAGCAAAAATTTGGGTTACGCTAGTATTGGAATTGGTCATACTCGTTGGGCGACTCATGGGGGAGTAACCGAGAAGAATGCTCACCCTCATGTAAGCAATGATAAAAAAATTGTGCTTGTACATAACGGCATAATTGAAAATTATATTACACTAAGAGAGATGCTTAAAAATAAGGGATATAAGTTTTATTCTGAAACAGATACAGAGGTTATTCCAAACTTAATTAGCATGTATTATAAAGGAGATATTTTAAAAGCAGTGAAACAAGCAACAGATATGCTTGTTGGAAGCTTCGCACTTGGTGTTATTTGCACAGATGAACCTGATAAAATTGTCGCTACAAAGAGGAACAGTCCGCTTGTAGTTGGAATAGGAGATAAAGAAAACTTTATAGCATCAGACTTTTCAGCGATTTTAAAATATACTAATAGCATAAGCATATTAGAAAATGGCGAGTTTGCAGTAATAGAAGAGAATTCAGTTAGATTTTTTGATAATAATTTATCTCCTAGAGGAAATGATATAAAAGTTATTGAAACACAAGATGAAGATTCTGAAAAAAATGGTTATGAACATTTTATGTTAAAAGAGATAAATGAGAATACAATTACTGTTAAGAAAACATTAGATGAGTATATAAATCAAGATAATTCATTAAATATAAATCTTAAATTAACAAATAAAGATTTGAAAAATATTAAACATATTCATATAGTTGCATGTGGCACGGCAATGCATGCAGGCCTTAATGGAAAAAATATAATCGAGGCATTAACAAGAATACCGGTGAATGTCGAGGTTGCATCAGAGTTTAGATATAAAAATCCGATATTGGATAAAGATGATTTAGCAATATTTATAAGTCAATCTGGCGAAACAGCAGATACAATAGCAGGTTTGGAACTTGTGAAAGAAAGAGGAATAAAACATTTGTCAATTGTAAATGTAAAAGAAAGTACAATTGATAGAATTAGCGATAATGTGTTATATACGAAGGCTGGACCAGAAATTGCAGTTGCTTCAACCAAGGCGTATATCGCACAAGTAGTGCTTATAGATATTTTTGCAATATATTTGGCAATGCAAAGAGGAACATGCGATAAAGGTATATTGGAAGGTTTAATTGAAGAGATGAAACTTCTTCCTATGAAGGTTCAAGAAGTATTAGAAAATGATAGTGAGTATATAGAGTATGCAGAGAAAATAGTAAATGACAGAGATGTGTATTTTCTAGGAAGAGGACTAGACTACTATATAGCTTTAGAGGCTGCCCTAAAATTAAAAGAAATATCATACATCCATTCGGATGCATTACAATTTGGTGAGTTAAAACATGGACCGATTGCGTTAATTGAAGAGGGAACACATGCAATAGCATTTTGTACTTCAAAGAAGTTATTAGATAAGTCAATTAGTAATATAAAAGAAATAAAAGCTAGAGGAGCAGAGGTTATGGTTGTAACAACAATAGCTGATTTGCCAAAGGATATATACGATGATATAATTGTACTACCAAGTGTGAATGAATTCTTGGCACCAATTGTTGCTATAATACCAATGCAGCTTTTGGCATATCATGTAACAGTTATGAAAAATCTAGATGTAGATAAGCCTAGAAATTTGGCAAAGTCAGTAACAGTTGAATAAACTTAAAACTTTTAGGAACAGAGGCAGATAGTTTCATATTAAATTGACTTTTTGCTTCTGTCCTCGAAGAGAAAAGAGGTAAGATATGAAAGAATTAGAGATTGAAAACTTATTAGACACAGACAAAACTATCGCAAAGAAAATTTTTGATGATAAGGAGTTTCCATGGAATGTTTTGCCGGATATAAAGAACTTTATTTTAGAACTTGGCAAAACGCTTCCAGAAGATGAATTTAATCATCCAAGTGATGATGTATGGATAGCTAAATCTGCTAAAGTGTTTCCAACGGCATACATAGGTGGACCATGTATTATAGATGACGAAGCCGAAATAAGACATTGCGCTTTTATTAGAGGTAGTGCAATTGTTGGTAAAAATGCTGTTGTAGGTAATTCTACAGAGTTAAAAAATGTTATTTTATTTGATAATGTTCAAGTACCTCACTACAATTATGTTGGTGACTCAATACTAGGATACAAGGCTCATATGGGTGCCGGTTCAATCACAAGCAATGTTAAAAGTGATAAAAAACTAGTTAAAGTTTCAGATGGTAATGAAAGAAAAGATACAGGCATGAAAAAGATGGGTGCTATTTTAGGAGATAATGTGGAAATTGGTTGTAACACAGTGCTTTGCCCTGGTACGATCGTTGGAAGAAATAGCATAGTTTATCCATCTAACATGGTTCGCGGAACAGTTGAGGAGAATAGTATATACAAAGATAGTGAGCATATAGTTAAAAAAATTAAAGAATAGGAGTTTAATATGGGAAGATTATTTGGAACAGATGGTGTTAGAGGTATTGCAAATTCAGAGCTTACAATAGAGCTTGCAACAAAATTAGGAAAGGCTGCAGCAATGGCTTTGTCTAATAATGCAAGACGTAGACCACTTTTTGTTATTGGTATGGATACGAGAATTTCTTCAGAAATGCTTTCATCGTCTATAACAGCTGGACTTTGTTCTGTGGGAGCAGATGTCCTTCTTTTAGGAGTTGTGCCAACTCCTGCAGTTGCATATCTTATAGGAAAATACAAAGCTGATGCTGGTGTAATGATTTCTGCATCACACAACTCAGCTGAATTCAATGGAATAAAAATGTTTAGTGGTGATGGATACAAACTTCCTGATGCACTTGAAGATCAAATTGAAGAAATTATATTTAATGATGCATTTTCAAATGAAGTCGTTACCGGAGCAGATGTTGGTAAGGTTTCTTATGCCAAAAATGCCGTAAAAGATTACATAGAGCATTTAAAGAGTACAGTTCCAGCATCACTTGATGGACTTAACATAGCAGTTGATTGCGCAAATGGTAGTGCTAGTGTTACTGCTGAAACATTATTTAGCCAACTTGGTGCTAATGCAAAGATTTTGTATAATGAACCTGATGGAATAAATATAAATGAAAATTGTGGCTCTACTCATATAGAAGCACTTGCAAAATATGTCGTTGACAACAAATTAGACATGGGCGTTGCTTTTGATGGAGATGCTGACAGATGTCTTTGCGTAGATGAAAAAGGAGAGCTAATCGATGGTGACCAAATCATGGCAATATGCTCAAAAGATATGATGGAAAGAGGCAAACTTGCTAAAAATACTGCCATCGGAACAATTCTTACAAATATGGGGTTTATAAAGTATTGCGAAGCTAATGGAGTAAACTTTATAGCAACTAAAGTTGGAGATAAATTCGTATTAGAAGAAATGTTACTTGAAGAATATAATTTTGGTGGTGAGCAATCTGGTCATGTTATATTTAGAGACTTTGCAACAACAGGCGATGGAGAGTTGACATCAATTCAACTTTTAAGTTTGGTTAAGAGAAGTGGCAAAAAATTATCTGAACTTGCAAAAATAATGAAGAAATATCCACAAATATCAATAAATGTACCAGTAAAACAAGAAGGAAAAGTTAAATTCTATACAAATAAAGCAGTAAAAGAAGCGATAGATAAGGCAAAAGAAGAACTATTAGACATCGGAAGAATAGTAGTAAGACCATCTGGAACAGAGCCAAAACTAAGAGTGATGGTTGAATGTGAAGATAAAAAAATTATGAAAAAAGTAGCCGAAGAAGTCGCAGATGTTGTAAAGAAAGAACTTGGAAGCAACTAGCTTATGCATGATAGGTAATATATATGATGGTTATAAAACACGAAACTTATTTAGCAATAAAATATCGATTAGAGCAAAATTCTTAATAGTTAGACAGATATTTTATTACTAAGGTTACATAATTTTAAAAGACTATTGAAAAGTTTGTTATTTTGTGGTAAAATAACACTTGCGTGTAAAAGAAAGCGAGAAGGAGGCGTTCTTTATGCAAGGAGAGTATTGCAAAAATTGTGTAAACTTAAGAGGATATTCTAACACTGGATACTGGTGTGGCGTAGATAAAGCAGATATAGAAGATGTTTATGATTCTTGTAAGTGTTATGAAGAAGAAGAGTAAGGAGTGATTTTTATGTTATGTAACAGTTGTGACTGGTATGAAAGCGGAAACGTTGGAAAGGGCCAATGTGGAAACAGAGATAGTGCATATTATGGAGAAGATGTTGACGGAAGTCAAGCTTGTGGAAAGGCGGAGTAATTTTATGAAAAATAATATATCTTGTATGGAACTTCACATGCATATTTAGCACTTATGGTACCTAATTTTAGTAGGTGCTTTAAGTGCTACTTGTGGTGTTTAAAAAGTTTACCTACTAAATATAAGATATATTTATTATAAAATTATAGGCTTATTAAAAGTGTAGGTAGATTTAAATACCTGCACTTTTTCGTTACTATTCTGGCTTAAGAATGGAAAGCATGCATAGAATGTAATTATGTTTTATAAAAATGTAACTTGAACTTAAGTGTGTTCTATAAAAATATTACTGGTCGGTGTTTGTAAGGTATTAAAGCGGAAAAGTAACATTTTTTCTATTGTTCAAGAATAATTAGTTTAGTGATTGACGCATGAAAATCGAAACTCAATTCATAGATTTTGTTCTTTCTTAATTGAAGAAATGGCGTAGGTATGATAATATAAATAAAACAAAAAGGAGAATGTATATGGAAAATAAAAGAGTTGAACCCAAAACAATTGCTGGTTTTATGGAATTATTACCAAATGGACAAATATTATTTAATCAAATGATGGACACTATTAAAAAATCTTATGAAAGTTTTGGCTTTTTGCCGATAGATACACCAATTATAGAGTATTCAGATGTATTGCTTGCAAAAGCTGGTGGCGAAACAGAAAAACAAATTTATAGATTTGAAAAAGGCGAAAACGATTTATCACTAAGATTTGACTTAACAGTGCCTCTTGCCAAATATGTATCAGAATATTACGGAAATTTGAGCTTCCCTTTTAGAAGATATCAAATAGGTAAAGTATATAGAGGTGAAAAGCCACAAAGAGGTAGATATAGAGAGTTTTATCAATGCGACATTGATATAATTGGTGATGGTGAGATAAGTGTTATAAATGAAGCCGAAATGCCAGCAGTTATATACAAAACATTTAAAAATTTAGGATTTGATAATTTTACAATATACATGAATAATCGTAAAATTTTAAATGGATTATTTGAAAGTTTGGGACTTAAAGAAAATGCTGCTGATGTTATGAGAATCATTGATAAATTCGACAAAATCGGTGAGGACGGCGTTAGAGCAGAACTTACAAAAATAGAAGTTAATGAGTCTGCACTAAATAAGATTATTGAATTTATTTTAATAACAGGAACAACTGATGAAAAAGTAAATGCACTTAAAAATATAAATATAGAAAACGATTTATTCAAAGAAGGCGTAAGCGAACTTGAAACAGTCGTATCAGCAATCAAAATGTTTGGCGTTCCAGATGAATATTTTACTATCGATTTAAAAATTGCAAGAGGACTAGATTATTATACTGGTACAGTATATGAGACATTGCTAAACGATTACAAGAGTTTGGGTAGTATTTGTTCAGGAGGAAGATATGATAACTTGGCAGAATTCTACACAGACAAAAAGCTTCCTGGAGTTGGAATATCAATAGGTTTAACAAGACTTTTCTTCCAACTAAACGAAGCTAAACTAATAAAAGCGGAAAGAAATTCAATTGCTAAATTACTAGTTATTTCAATGGATGATGATATAAATGAAGCGTTAAAAGTATCATCAAAAATAAGAGATGCCGGAATTCAAGTAGAAGTGTATGTTGAAAACAAAAAGCCAAAAGCAAAAATGAAATACGCTGACAAGCTTGCCATACCTTATATTTTAATAATAGGCGAAGAAGAAAGAGAAACAAAAATATATACACTAAAAGATATGCAAACTGGCGAACAAGAAAAATTAAGTGTGGATGCAATAATAGAAAAGTTAAAATAATTCATAATATATAATTTGAAATCTGTGGATGGATATAAACTTTTAATTAATTTGATACCGATTGGATATTAATGGAAAAACAAAATGAGGTTACTTGCACATTACTTAAAAATGTGTTAAAATAGATAATGTGAAAATTTTTTATTACTGAGGGAGGACATTATGTCGGATACAGTTATTCATGAGCGGAGCTTAAATATTTCCGGTTTCCAAAATGCTGAAGGAGAGATTCAACGAATAATCAATGAAGAAGCATTCTGTAAGATAAAAGAGGCTTATCTGAAAGGTGCGGATTTGAAGATTATATTTGAGCAAGTCAACAATGAGAAGAAACATCCGAGTTTTGTGAAGCAAATCTCAAAAAAGAAGCATGCTAGCCTAGAGGAGTTTGTATGCAGTCAAAGCTCTACGTACGCAAATGTGACGCTCATAACAGCGTTAGATTTAGGAAACAAGTGGCTCTTATTTTTTGAAAAGTGATTAAAATGCATTAGTGTTTTAAGTCTGGCAACGTATATTTGTTGCCAGACTTTTTTATATGATATGAAACTTATGTAATTAGAGTTGAATTTTGATGATGTAAATAAAATGTTTTAAAAGAAT
The DNA here is from genome assembly GCA_934149405.1 of uncultured Clostridia bacterium. Lineage (GTDB taxonomy): Bacteria > Bacillota > Clostridia > TANB77 > UBA1234 > UBA1234. The sequence continues at coordinate 74,814 of CAKPEV010000003.1, forward strand.
ATAATAAATATTTCGTAGTAAGCATACTTTTTATTAGGACAAATTTATAAATTTTAAAAAACGATGAGACTTTTTTGTAAGTTAATTTGTCTAATTGGTGTATTAGAAAAAATAATGCAAATATATGTTGAAAAATTGTATTTACTGTGATAGCATATCTAGTACAGACTAGATATTATGGGAGGAGTTTATGGAACCGATTATAGAAGTGAAAAATGTTACTAAGATATATAAAGTTGGCACCGAACGAATAACAGCACTAGACAATGTCAGCTTTACTATAAACAAAGGTGATTTTTGCTGTTTACTTGGTAGCTCTGGTTCTGGTAAATCAACACTTTTAAACCTTATGGCTGGTATTGAGAAAATTACGAAAGGCGAAATTTTGATAAAAGGTAAAGATGTATGCAAAATGGGTGAACATCAATTAGCAAAGTTTAGACAGAAATATCTTGGATTCGTGTTTCAATCATATAATTTGTTGCCGGCTTTGAATGCTATAGAAAATGTTGCATTGCCAATGGTTTTTAAAGAAGTAAAAGCAAAGGAAAGAACTAGAAGAGCTAAAGAGATGCTAATTGCGGTAGGGTTAAAGGAAAGAATGAAGCATAAACCGAACCAAATGAGTGGTGGACAACAACAGAGAGTTGGTATTGCAAGAGCATTCGTAACGGATCCGGAAATAGTTTTTGCAGATGAACCTACTGGAAATCTTGATAGTAAAACGGCGAACGAAATAATGGAAATCATAAAGAAAATTGCAACGGAGAGAAAGCAGACGATAGTAATGGTTACACACGATGTGAACATGGCGAAATACGCAAATAAAGTTGTTCATATTCATGATGGACATATTGAAAAAATTGTGGAGGTAAATGAAAATGAAAAAAATAATTAGTTTAATTGTTGTAATTACTGTATTAATGACAAGCTTTGTATTAGCAACAGAATCTGACGATTACAAAAATGGTTATAATGCTGGATACAATGCCGGCTATAGCGATGGCTCGGATAATGATTATAAACCAAGAGTTCCAAAGTTGATTGTTGTGGAAGACAATAAGATGCCAGAAATTACTGCTGGAGAAGATTTTACACTAAAGTTTACATACAAAAATGATAGTGAATACACAGCATACAACACTAAGATTACACCAGTTTTTGAAAATAGCATATTAGAATATGAGAGAGCTACTAGTTATGAAACAACTAGCTCTGTAAAGAAAGACAGAGAAGGCATAGCAACTTTCAATTTAAAGTCAAAAGCTTCTACTAAAAAAGGTATTTATGAATTAAAATTCAAAATGGAATATAAGAATAACAGAGATGAAAATTATTCTTCAGAAGGAAGCGTTTTTGTAAAGGTTGTTGCTGAAAAAGTAAAATCAATAGTAACTGTTGATAGTGCAAGTACAGTACCTGAGAGAGTTTCTGCAGGCGAAAGATTTAATCTTAAGTTTAATATAAATAATATTGGTGATATAGACGCGACTGATATGTATGTAAGAATCGGAGGATTAGGTCAAGACGGTTTTATGGCTGTTGATGAAAAGGATTTTTATTACATAGGTAAACTTGCAGCAAAATCTACATATACAGCAAGTTTTGATATGATGGCTTCTAAAAATATTACAAAAGGTAATCATTCTTTGACAGCAACTGTTTATTATAAAGATTCTAACGGAGAACAAGCAACAGAAGAAAAAACTTTATATATTCTAGATGTTTTAAGCAAAAATGAGAGTGGAGATGAAACATCAGGAAAGCCAAAGATAATGATAGCTTCATACTCAACAGATAAAGCAAACATTGTTGCAGGAGATACAATAAACTTCTCATTTAAGTTTACAAACACAAGTAATGACAAATCAATATCAAATATGAAAATAACTTTAAGTTCGGATGATGGTGCTTATATGATTACAAAAGGTAGCAATACATTTTATGTAGAAAAATTAGGACCAAAGGAATCTGCTGCAAGAAGTATAGAACTTAATGTAAAACAAGATTTGACATCAAAGTCTTACCCAATAAATATTGATTTTGACTATGAAGATAGCAGTTCGAATACATATGTTTCAAAAGAAGTAATAAACTTACCAATAACAGAGTATTCAAAGTTAGTTATAAATGGTGCTAATGTCATGGATTGCATGATGGGTAGCCAAGCGACATTGTCATTTGACTATATAAATATGGGAAAAGCTAAAGTTTCTAATCTAACAGCAAGCGTAGAAGGAGATTTTAAAGCAGTGCAATCGATAAACTACATAGGAAACTTAGATGCGGGAAATTCTGATTATTACGATATTATGGTTGAACCAATTAAAGAGGGCAATGCAAATGGAGTACTTGTTTTAGCTTTTGAAGATTCTTCGGGAAAAACAATAGAAGTTAGAAAAGATTTTTCTTGCTACGTAACACCAGCATATGTGCCAGACGATAATCCAGGTGGAACTGATAATCCTTATCCTATAGATCCAGGTGGAATCGATACTCCAACAGAAGAAGTTAAAACATATACATGGTGGCAAATTGCCCTATATGGTTTCGGAAGCTTTATAGTTACATTTATTATTGTAAAAATAATAACAACGAAAATAGTTAGAAAAAAATTAGAAGATGAAATTTAAGGAGGACTTATTATGGAAGATGTAGTAGTTGATACAGTAGCAACAGCTGATGTTGCTACAGCTGATTTTATTGCAACGGCTGATGTTGCTAGTGCTAAAAAGGCTATTGAAGGTGGAAATGATATCGCAATTGCTAACAATTATATGGCAGATACAGGTTATATTGGTGGAAATGGAATAAATTCAAATCAAGATACAAATACAAGTGCAACAATATTGTGGGTTACAATAGGTGTATGCGTTGCAATCGGTATAGCTCTAGGAATTATACTTGGAAGAAAAAGTGCAATGAAATAAAGAATAAAGTGGTTTATAGGTTTTCCATATAAAAACCTAAATCTATTTATACAAGGAATAAAAGATGAAAAAGATAGACTTTGTTAAGATGGGATTTAGAAATCTTTGGCGAAGAAAACTTAGAACAATTCTTACTATTACAGGTGTTGTCATTGGTACTTTTTCTATTGTAATAATGGTTTCTTTAGGTGTAGGCATGACAGAAGGCTACAAGGAACAGCTTGCCCAATGGGGTAGTTTGACCAAAATAACCATAAATCGTTATAATTACGAGTGGGATGAAAATACAGGAATGGGTTCATCTAGTGAGAAAAAATTAGATGAAGCACTTGTAAATAAATTAAAGACATTTGACCATGTAAGAGGTGTAACTCCGATAATGCAAGTAGATGCTACGCTAAAGTCTGGCAAATATCAAGCTTATGCCAGTATTACAGGTATAGACCCAGCTATGTTAGAATATTTTGATTTTCCAAAAGTACAATCTGGTGAGTATATATCAAATAGCAATCCGGAAGCTGTATTATTTGGTAGCTCAGCTGTTTATTTCTATAATCCAAAAGGTAATGGTGGAAGAAGAGACACACCTGATATAGATTTAATGAATGATAGAATACAAATAACATTTGATAATACATGGGAAAGCGATAAAGTGCCAAAGTATGAAAAATTAAAAGTGGCCGGTGTATTAGCAGAATCTCAAGATGAAACAAGCTATAGTGTATATGCACCTTTTGAGCAAGTGAGAGAATGGTACATAAAGAAACAAAAGAGCAATGGTAAAAAGGTTTCTGCAAAAGATATTAGTTATAGTTCAATTTGGGTAAGTGTTGATGATGTAGATAATGTCGCTGAGATTCAACAAAAAATTAAAGATATGGGTTATGGTTCATATAGTATGGCTGATAGTCTTGATAATGTAAAACAAACATCAAATATGTTACAGCTTATTTTAGGTGGCATAGGAGCAGTTTCGCTTTTAGTTTCAGCAATAGGTATAGCAAACACAATGGTAATGTCGATATACGAGAGAACGAAAGAAATTGGTGTTATGAAGGTATTAGGTTGCCTAGTAACAGATATAAGAAAAATATTCTTATTTGAAGCAATGATTATAGGTTTTTGCGGTGGTGTTGCCGGAATAGGACTAAGTTATCTTGTATCACATATTTTAAACAAATATGCTCCACAGATTGGAAGTGTATTAGGTTTTGATTCTGCAAGCACAATATCAGTTATACCAGTATGGCTAGCTACTGCTGCCGTTGTTTTTGCAATGGTAATTGGTGTTGTATCAGGATTATACCCAGCAATTAGAGCAACGAAGATTAAAGCATTAGATGCAATAAGAAGTGAATAGAAATATAATTATAAAAACACATTAGAAGTTGTTAAAGCTTCCAATGTGTTTTTTATGTCGGAATTAGAAAAATAAGGTAAAAAAATGATACAAAAGCCTTAAATTATGTTGACCTCAAAACACTTTAATGTTATAATATAAGAGCGTGAATAATTTTATTAATCTATTTCTTAAATAGAAAGGAGAAACATTATGGTTTCGGATTTCTCGTGTACTTCTTAGAATAGGCGAAGATATGTATGGCAACAAAGATACAAAAACAGGAGGTAATTACATTTATGCTTACAGTATCGGTAAACGAAAACTTTGATCCGTATGAATTAGCGCGGAACATGATTAAGATGCCTGAAACAGGCGACGGGACTTTAGGAGATATAAAGGTAGACATTGAGAGTGGGAGAGTTACCTTTAGTGATGGTAATCCTTCGAACAGCATTTTGAACCTTATAGGGATTAGACAGATAAAATCTGTCTCGAACACAAAACCGAGTGACATTAAAATTTCGGCAGTTGGACCGGATAAACTTGTTGGTGTTCCGACAGCAACCGGAAAAGTGACAACAGAACTTCATCCTAGAACGGATGTGAAAGTTTTGAAAAATCCAGATAGAAGATTTGTTTCTTCCAGAAATGATAGGGTTGATAACAAATTTTTTTACAAGGATTTTCCGAAGCCCCAAAAAATGTCTCTTTGGATGGTTGATTTTGGAGTACCGGTCGGCGGTGAGTTTGGTTATCCGCACCCCGCTATCCTCTGCGAAGAAACGTCAAAGGGACTTTGGAATGTGATTCCGTGCAGTACCAAGTATCGTGATGGAAAAGAAGTTTTGGAACTTTCTTTCCTTGATCCGAAAGTGCTAAAAAACAAAAGCCCCAAGTTCTATGCTCATCAGACAACTAATGTGCTCTTTAAAGAGCGGCAGTCTGTTTCTGAAAAGCGTTTTATTCAATATCTTGGAGATATTTCCGAGGAGTATTACGCAATTATCGAGAGATGCTGTGAGAGAGGAAACTCTGACGAGAATGTAAACTTTACGCTTGAAGATTTGAAACTTGGTCCAAAGCAGTTGAATCTTCTTTGCGGAAAAGAGAAGGAAGCTGTCGAGATTGGCAATTCTGAGTTTACTTATGAGGAAAAAGTAAAAAAACTCATGAATTTGCTCGGCTTTTATCCTGATGTTGATGAGGCTTCTACATATCTCTTTGAAGCAATCAAGAGGACGAGGTTCTCAACTAACATTGATAGTAAGCAGCTTTTTGTTGACATCTCTAGAGGCAAGCTTATGAAACCTGATGCTGTTCAGGGAAAGGTTACGGTTCTTTTAAGAAAGAAATATAAAGAATTGTATCCTTGTTTTGAGGCTTTTCTCAGACTTATTAACATGATTGCGTATTATCACTAAGAGGTAATTGAGATGAAGAACAAAATCACAATTCACTATGGTCAGCGTGATCAAACGAAGTTTTTTGATTTGATGCATGTGATCAACGAACTTAATGTTGAGTTTGAATGGAACAATGAGCTTTCAACTATCGTAATCTTGTGGGACTGGAGTCAAAAGGACGAGGTAGCGACGCTTCTATTTTTCCTCAGAAGAATTTTCCTTGATGCAAGAATTATCATAGAAACTACCTCTGAGGGAAATGAAAAGTTCGAAAAACTTCCTGAAAATATTGAAGAGGTTGATGTTAGTTCTGTCTCTTGTGATCATGAACATGGAAGTGGCAATTCTCAAGATACACTCCAAGAACCAAAAGATGACAATGTAGCTGAATCATCGGCTATCGAAGCAGGGCAAAACTCTGAAGGTTCCACTAACGAGGAAGGTACAACTACTAACGTTGAAGAAACATCTTTTGAAAAGGAAATGGTAGATGAAAAATCAGAAAATCATAATGTGGATGAAGAATGCTTGGCAGTGGAAAATCTTCCTGAAAAATCAGAAGAAATTGAAGATGCAACTAGTGAGGACGAAAGTGCTCAAAAGATTTGCATCCCCGAAGAGGCTGATTTGAAACAGGAAGAATGTAATGATGAGATGCAAGAGTCTCATGAAGAAACCATTACACAAGTTTCCGAAACTGAAGAAAGGGTTGCAAGTGAAAATGAAATTAAAGTGACTTTGAATAAAGTTTTGGAAGAAACTTTTGGCGATGCTATTGCTAAGTTTTTGAATCCTTCTACAGGTTCTTATGATGAGCGTCTTTTCCATCTTTGTGATGAACTTAAGATTAGTGGAGAAACTTTTAAAAAGGCTATTTCCATGGCAAGTTCTGCAAAATCTATCGACAAGATTTACGATGATATTGCAAGACAGATGAGAAAGAACTCAGCGCTTGTGAGAATTGATGTAAGAAAGAGCTTTGAGAAATGGATGAAAACAAATTATGCATCTATTGCAGAAATGTATCCTAAAATTGAAGCAAAAGATTTTCTGAATATTTTCAGAAGTGAAAGCAAAAAAGACTAAATAAAAAATATGGCAATCAAGTTAACTTGATTGCCATATTTTTTATTTAATAGTATCTTAGAACATATGATGGGATAATTAAAAAAATCGTGTATGATAATCATTATAATATTAGAAAAGTTAGTAAATCAGATATTATAATTCTGAAAATTCTAAAATAAAAAATAATAATTAGTTCTAAAAATCAAATAATCAGCATATACATTACACTAGAGGTGAAAAGCATGTTTCAAAAGGTATATGATGAAATTCTTTCTTTTTTTCCAGATAGTTTAAATGAAATCAAAAATATAGCAAGTGAAAATATATGGGATACAGCAGAAGAAATACGAATAAGAAACGGACAACCTATAGAAGTTAGGTATTTAGGCAATGAACTTTTTTTAAATCATAAAGTAAATACAGAGGACATGCTAAGGCTTTTAGAAAGTTTTTGTAATAATTCTATATATGCCGTGCAAAACGAGATAAATTCGGGCTATATAACGATTAGAGGAGGTCATCGAATAGGCATATCAGGAATGGGAATTATAGAAGATGGAAAAATAAAAAACATAAAGTACATATCTAGTTTAAATATAAGAGTTGCAAGAGAAGTTAAAAATTGTAGCAAAGCAGTACTTGAAGAGATAACGAAAAATAACTCTTTTGAGAATACGCTTATAGTATCTCCACCACGGTGCAGGGAAAACGACAATATTGAGAGACATGATAAGAAATTTAAGTGACGGCTTCAAAAATATAAGAGGCGAAAACATATCTTTAGTAGATGAAAGAATGGAGATTGCGGCAATGTACAAAGGCACTCCGCAAAATGAGATTGGAGTTCGAACAGATGTAATGTGCAACTTGCCAAAATCTATTGGAATAAAAATGATGATAAGAAGTATGGCTCCTAAAATAATAGCTACGGATGAAATTGGTGGAAAAGATGATTTAGAGGCAATAAAAGAAGCTAGCTTTATGGGTACAAAATTATTGCTCACAATGCATGGAAAGGATATAGAAGATATTTCTAAAGACTTCTTAGAAGGAAATATGTTCAAAAACATAATTATTCTCACTAAAAAGCAAAAACCAGGTGAGATTAAAAAAATATATAAACTGGAGGATAAAAACTATGTTATTAGTAGTTAAAATTATTTTGCTTACCATTGTTTTTCTAGCTTCGATGGCAATAGGCTTTTTTATATCTAATAGGTTTAGCACTAGAGTTAGTGAACTTGAAGATATTATATCCGCATTAGAAATATTTGAAACAAAAATCTCATATACATATGATAGTTTGATTGACACATTTATGTACATATCAGAAAACTTAAAGACAAAGATTTATAGAATATTTTTTATATCGGCGGAGCATTTAAGAGAAAACAAAAACGTGTCTGCAGGTGATGTTTTTAGAAATGTAGTAGATGAAGAAAAGATTTTTTTAGAGCTAAAAGATAAAGATATAGAAATATTAAAGGGGCTTTCTGTATCACTTGGTCAAACAGACTTGGAAAACCAAATAAAAAATATAAGACTTGTTCAGCAAATGCTTATGACACAATTAAAAGATGCAACTGAAGAAAAAAGCAGAAGCTATAAAATGTATAGAAATATGGGTGTTTTAACAGGACTTATTCTTATTATTTTGTTAATATAGGGGGTTTTTATGGAGATACAACTTTTATTTAAAATAGCTGCCATAGGAATATTGGTTGCAGTATTGCATCAAGTACTAGTTAGAGCTGGCAGAGAAGACCAAGCAATGATGACTGCACTTGCCGGAATCGTAATAGTGCTTGCAATGGTAGTAAAAGAAATCAGCAATTTATTTGATACGGTAAAAACATTATTTAATTTATAATTACATTCTTGTGATTATTGTGAGTAATTGATAGTGCAAAATAGTGGTTTATACTAAGGTGTGCTTGTAAGGAGAGAAAAATGGAGATTATAAAAATAATAGGAATTGCATTTATAAGTGTTTTCATAATCATGATATTAAAGCAATATAAAGGCGAATACGCGATTTATGTTTCAATAATTGCAGGCATAATGATTTTGCTTTTTTCAGTAAGTAAATTATCTCTAATAATAGATTTGCTAAAAAGCCTTTCAAACAAAATAGATATAAATACAGGATTTCTTACAATACTTTTAAAAATAACAGGAATAGCATATCTTTCAGAGTTTGCAACAAATGTATGCAAGGATGCTGGCGAAACGGCGATAGCTTCAAAAATAGAACTCGCAGGAAGAATACTTATAATTGCAATGTCAATTCCCATAATATCAACGTTATTAGAGACAATTATAAAAATACTATGAGGTGTACATATGAAAAAATTTATTGTTAGTATACTAATATTTTTAATCTGCATCTTTAGTAGTGTACAAGCAGAAAGTGATTTAAAAAGTTATATAGATCAAATGAAAGAATATGGAACAGAGCTTTTTCCTGAAATTGAAGAGGAAGATTTTATAGAGTCGCTCACAACTGGAAATGTAAAAATAGACAGCAAAACGCTTATTGATAGGATACTTAATTTGTTTATAAAAGAGATAAAAAGTTCATTAAAGCTCATGTTTAAAATACTAGCAATTTGCATATTCTGTGGCATTATAAAAAGTATACAAGCCTCGAGTGAAAACGGAGTTTCAGAAGTAGCTTTTTATGTTTGTTATCTTATGATAGCAATTTTAATAATAACATCGTTTATGCAAGTGGTAAGTCTTACAAAGGATACAATAAAAAGTCTAAATGCTTTTATGGGCATAATAATTCCTATAATAATAATTTACTTAACAATATCACGGCAATATAGTAATAGTAAGCTCACTTCAGCCGGTACTGCTTGGAATGACAGCAATTATAAGCAACTTAGTTTCTGCACTTTTAATCCCACTTGTTTTAATATCTACCGTTTTAACATTAGTCAGCAATATTTCAAATGAAGTTGATGTATCAAAGTTCGGAGCATTTTTAAAAAAGAATGCACTGTTTGTCTTAGAAATATCGCTAATAATATTTGTTGGAATTCTATCATTAGAAGGCACTCTTGCAGCAAATGTTGATGGAATTGTTGCAAAAACCACAAAATCGGTTGTAAATGTAAGCATACCAGTAGTTGGAAAACTAATAGGTGATGCGGCGGATAGTGTTATAGGAGCAACATCGATTACAAAAAACGCACTAGGTATTGTAGGAGTTTTAGTAATAATTTCAATATCACTTGGACCACTTATAAAATCGCTTATGATAATGGTTATATTTAACATAACTAATTGCATTGCAGAACCTTTAGTGGACAAGCGAATATCAAAGTGTTTGAGCGGAATATGTGATTCAACCAAAGTAATGGTTCGGAATTTTAGCAGTAATGTCAATGTTATTTATAATTTCAGTAACATTTTTATTAAAAGTGAGCAACTTCTCACTAATGTACAGATGATAAGGAGGTTTTAAAATGATTGAATTTCTAGAGGGCTATACAAGCAAAATACTGTGCCTTGCGATATTTATAGGAATCATTCAAATGATTTTGCCAAAAGGAAAGCTAAAACAAAACGTAATATTCACTTGTCTTATAGTAATAACAATAGTTATAGTAGAGCCATTTGTCTCAATTTTTAATAAAGATATAGATGTATCAAGCTTATATAAAGAAAATGAAGAAGAATATAAAATATCATCAAAAGACTTTGATTATGAGACATACTATAGCTCAAAATTAAAAGATACATACGAGGAAAATTTAAGAAATGACATAGTAAAAAGATTAAAAGAATCTGGCTATACAGTAAATAAAATAGAATGTGAATGCGACAGCGATACATTAGAACCAAAAGCATTAAAATTAGAAATCGAAACGGAAGATGGTTATGTTCAACCAGTTCGCATAGAAGTATCAAGTAATTATCAAGCCCCAAATGAACCAAATTTCATAGACAAAAAGAAAATAGAAAAAATAGCATATGAAACTTATGGAATAAAAAGCGAAAATGTAACCATTACGGCTAGATAGGGGGCATATGATGGAAAAAATTTTAGAAAAGTTCAATCTAACTTCCAAAAAAGGAATAGAAAATTTAGTTATATTATTGGTACTAGTTGTCATAGTAATGGTAGTGATAAATTCATTATTCACAGAAAAAGAAGAAGTTCCGAAAATAGAACAGGTAGTAAAGCAAGAAGTAAATTCGGATATTCTAGAAAAGAAACTAGAAAACATATTAACTTCAATAAAAGGTGTAGGAAAAGTAAAGGTAATGATTTCATACACAAATAGCGTAGAAAAAGTGCCAATATACGATACAAAAGAGGTCACAACACTTACAAATGAGCTAGACAGTAGTGGGGGCAAAAGAGAAACAAAAGAAACAAGTAACGAAAGAAAAGTGGTATACGAAGAAAGCGGTACTAATAAAAATATTGTAACCAAGCAAAATATAATGCCAGAAATAATAGGAGTAATTGTAACAGCCGAGGGAGCAGAAGTAAATCAGGTAAAAGAGAATATAATAAACGCAGTATCAGCCGTAACAAATATACCAAGTCATAAAATTCAAGTGTTTGCACAATAAAAAGGTAATAGCAAGGGGAGTGTAAAATAACTTATGGAAAAAGCATTGTAGAAGTAGCTTAAACTCCATAAAAAACACAACCATGGCAAATAGGAGGTAGATTAAATGAGCTTTAGAGTAAGCGTAATAAAGAAAAATCAAATACTAGCATGGATGTTAACAATAATGCTTTGCGTAGCAGGATATCTAAATTATGCCAATAATCCAAAAAGAAATTATGAAGTAGAAGTCACAGGCACAATAACAGATGATTTAGGAAACGCGGTGCTTGTAAATGGCGAAAGTTTAGTCAGCAATGTTGATGATTACATGAATAGCATAGAAACATCAACAAAACTAATAACGGCAAATGAATATTTTGCAGCAAGCAGAATAGAAAGAAATAATAATTATGCGCAAAGAATAGAAGTATACGAAAAAATGCTTGAAAACCAAAACTTAGAAGAAAAGCAAAAAAGCATAGCGCAAGAAGAAATAAAAAACATAAATAACGAAAAAAATGCAATTTCAATAGCAGAAAACTTAATAAAACTAAAAGGCTTTGGAGATGTAGTAATAATGCAAAATGGAGAAAGTGTGAATGTAATAGTGGCAGAAGAAAAACTAACTGAAGACAAAGTCGCACAAATACAAAACATAATACAAAATGAATTAAAAAGCAAAGCAGAAAACATACATGTAAATAATTTATAACATACATAAAAATCCCAGTTAGAAGTTAAATCTAACTGGGATAATCAATTTTAATATCAATTTTCGTAAATAGAAAACATCGCCTCATCTGGTTCTATCATATCGCTATCAGTAACATAATCAAATTTATATTCGAATGAAGTGGTCTTATCAAAAGTTTTTTCATCTATTTCTAATATGACTCAAAAGTAATAATACGAATGTGTTACGTTTTCATATTTTGTATACTTGTTATAGTATACCACATTTTGCCAGAAAGCACAAGCACAGTGTGGATTTTTAGGGGATAAGTAAAAATTGGTAAAATATGTACTAGTACTCTATCCTCTTTATGTCACCATTTTCAAAAAAAGTATTGAAAAAATGGCAAAAATAGTATAGAATATCAAAGTAACTACGAAAAGAAATATGGAAGGGGTTTTAGTTAATGATAAGTGCGGGAGAATTTAGAAATGGCACAACTTTCGAGATGGATAGCCAAGTTTTTAAAATAGTTGAGTTCCAACACGTTAAACCAGGTAAAGGAGCTGCTTTTGTTAGAACAAAATTAAAGAATGTTATGACAGGTGCTGTTTTAGAGAGAACATTTAATCCAACTGAGAAAGTTCAAGAAGCACAAATAGAGAGAAAGGATATGCAATACCTATATTCAGATGGTGAAATGTATTATTTCATGGATAATGAAACATACGAACAATTACCACTTGGAAAAGATGATTTAGGTGATACATTAAATTATTTAACAGATAATATGATGGTTAAAGTTGTTTCATATAAAGGAAAAGTATTTGGAGTTGAACCTCCAATATTTGTAGAGCTTGAAGTTACATATACAGAGCCAGGTTTCAAAGGCGATACTTCAACAGGTGCAACAAAACCAGCTACATTACAAACAGGTTATGTTGTAAATGTTCCATTATTTGTAAACATTGGGGACAAAGTTCGTATAGATACACGTACAGGCGAATATATGGAAAGAGTTTAGTATTTTAATATAATAGAAATGAGGTTAAATATGGCTGATATAAAAAAAGATTTAAACTCAAAACTAAAGGACATTAAAAATTCAATATCAAACGAAGATGAGGCTACAAAAGTAATGTCAATTGTTTTAGAGATTGTTGAAGAATTTGATGATAGAATAAATAGCATTGAGCAAAGACAAGTAGCTTTAGAAGAAAAAACAGCTGAAATTTATGGAATGCTTGAAGATATGGAAGAAGAATTAGTTTCTGCTATGAATGAAGAATTTGAAGCAGAGTGCCCATATTGTGGAGAAACAATTCCTTTTAAAATTCCAGAAGATGGTGAAGATTTTGAATGTCCAAATTGCCATAACACAATCGAACTTGAAATGATGTTTGATGATGATTGCGGTTGTGGATGTGATGATTGCCATCACGATTCTTGCGGACATCATCATGATGATGAAGACGAAGAAGAATAAAAATAGTTTATATGTGAGGCATGTTATAAATGTGCCTCATTTTTTAATGAAACAAGAGGTGAAATATGGTAAATATAGTCGAAAAAAACATGGATGAGCAAAATGAATTCATAAAAAAAGTTAAAGAGTTAAATGCAGGTTTGAAATACAACATAAACACAATGGGATGCAAGTTAAATGAAAATGATTCTGAAAAAATAGCTGGAATGTTAGAAGACATGGGATATACGGCAACAGATAGCGTAGAAGATGCAAATGTTATGGTGTTTAATACATGTTGTATAAGAGAAAATGCAGAAGAAAAAGTATTTGGAAAGCTTGGAGAGCTAAAGAGGCTTAAAGAAAAAAATAATATGATAATTTGCTTTGGCGGTTGCATGAGCCAAGAAAAGCACATTATAGATAAAATTAAAAAGAGTTATCCACAAGTAGATATAATTTTTGGCACGCACAACTTTTACAAGTTCCCAGAGATGCTATATAAAGAAATAACAGAAAAGAAAAAAATAATAGATGTGTGGGATATAGACGGCGAAGTAATTGAGGGCGTTCCAATAAAGAGAATGGATGGAAAAACTGCACTTGTAACTATAATGAATGGTTGTAATAATTTCTGCTCATATTGTATAGTTCCATATACAAGAGGTCGTGAAAGAAGCAGAAACCCTAAAGATATATTAAGAGAAATAGAAGAACTTTCAAAAGAAGGTTACAAAGAGATTATGCTTCTTGGGCAAAATGTAAATTCATACAACGGAGGAGATGGATATACTTTTGCAAATCTATTAAGAGATATAGATAAGATAGATGGAATAGATATTGTTAGGTTTATGTCTCCACATCCAAAGGATTTTAAAGATGATGTAATCGATGCAATTAGAGATTGTAAAAGTGTTTGTAAAGTAATACATTTACCTCTTCAATCAGGCAGTACTAACGTTTTAAAACTTATGAATAGAAGATATACCAAAGAGCAATATTTAGAATTAGTAGATAAAATAAGAGCAAAAATTCCAGAAGTAACATTTACAACAGATATTATCGTTGGTTTCCCTGGTGAGACAGAAGAAGACTTTTTAGACACACTAGATGTTGTAGAAAAAGTTAGATTTGAGCAAGTTTTCATGTTTATTTATTCTGTAAGAAAGGGAACAAAGGCAGAAACAATGCCAAACCATGTACCAGATGAAATTAAATCAGAAAGATTTGGAAGATTAAAAGCATTAGCAGATAGAATAACCGAAGAAGAGAATATGAAATATATAGGAACAATTCAAAATGTCTTAGTAGAGGGCGTTAGCAAAACAAATAGCGAAGTCCTAACAGGAAGGACAAAGAGCTACAAAGTGGTTAATTTTTCTGGAAGCAAAGACTTGATAGGAAAAAATATTGATGTACGTATAGTTTCACAACATGTATGGTACTTGAAAGGTGAGATTATTTAGTTGACTACCTGCATATAATTATATAAAATATAATTGTGTGCAGGTTTTTGTATACAAAGGAGGAATGAATATGGTTAAGGTTACGTTTGACGGATTAGATTATGATACTTCAGAGGGAACTAAAGTCATAGATTTTATAAGAAAAAATTTGAATGTTGATGAAAATGAAATAATGGCATGCAAGCTTTTTAATGAAGTAAAATCATTAGAAACTAAAATAGAAAAAGATTGTGATTTGGAGCTTGTTGATTATACAACTGCCGATGGTAGTAGGATTTATGTTAGGGGACTAACATTTGTTATGCTTAAGGCTTTTGAGGAGTTATATCCTGATTGTCGAATTATAGTAAATTATTGCTTAGGTCATTCAATATATTGCGAATGTGCTGATGGCACTAAAATTACAGATGAAATGGTTACAAAAGTAATTGATAGAATGAACGAAATAATAAAAGAGGATTTACCATTTGTAAAGAAAACATTATCTATTGATGAGGCAAAAGAGTTATATAAAAAGAATAATAGATTAGATAGAATTGGACTTATGGAAAATAGAGCAAAGCCATATGTTTCAATGTATTATTGTGGTGAAACATATAATTATTTTTACGGAGTAATGCCAATATCAACTAAATGTTTAAAATATTTTGAGCTTACGTCATATGAAAATGGAGTATTGTTGGTTTATCCAAGAAGATATAATCCTAAGAATGTGATGAAAGTTAAAGAGACTAAAAAGCTATATAACACATTTGCGGAATATGAAAAGATACATAAAGTGTTAGAAGTTGAAAACGTTTCTGAGCTTAATAATTGGATAAAGAGCGGAAATGTTGGAGAGCTTATTAGAATTTCAGAAGCATTACACGAAAAGAAAATCGCGCAAATTGCTGATATGATCGCAGCTGATAAAAACAAGAAAATAGTTTTAATAGCTGGTCCATCATCTTCAGGAAAGACAACATTTGCTCAAAGATTAGGAATACAACTTAGAGTTAATGGATACAAAGTAATTACACTATCTATGGATAACTACTTTGTAAACAGAGAGCATAATCCAAAAGATGAAAATGGAAATTATGATTTCGAATGTTTAGAAGCAATTGATGTTAATTTATTTAATGAACAATTGACATCCCTTTTAAATGGCGAAGAGATAAGCTTGCCAACATTTGATTTTAGTACAGGTCATAGAAAATATTTAGGTAATATGGCTAAATTAAATGATAATGAAATAATTGTTATAGAGGGAATTCATGGATTAAATGAAGAGCTTACAAAATCTATACCAAGGGAAAATAAATTTAAAATATATATTAGCGCATTAACGGCATTGAATGTTGACGATTGCAATAGAGTTTCAACATCAGATTCAAGACTTATAAGAAGAATGCTTAGAGACAGTAAATATAGAGGACATGGGGCAATTGCCACAATTCAAATGTGGCCATCTGTTAGAAATGGTGAAGAAAAGTACATATTCCCATATCAAGAAGATGCAGATGTAATGTTCAATTCTTCTTTAGTATATGAAACAGCAGTTTTAAAATCTTATGTAGAACCACTTCTTGCAGCAGTAGATAACACACATCCAGAATATTCTGAGGCTAAGAGACTTTATGAATTTTTAGGATATTTTTTGCCAATGAGCACTGAACAAATCCCGATAAATTCAATAATAAGAGAGTTTATTGGTGGCGGATGTTTTTATAGATAGAAAGAGAGAAAAATATGTCTAATTTTACAGAGATAGATGAAGAATTTATATGTGAAAATTGCGGAAAAGAAGTTCCAAAATTACATTACACAAGCAGGGACCATTGTCCATATTGTTTATATGCAAAACATGTAGATATAAATCCAGGTGATAGAGCCGAAGATTGCCATGGAATGCTAGAGCCTATTGGAATAGAAAATAGTCCTAAAAAAGGCTATGTAATCGTATACAAGTGCAAAAAATGTGGTGCGATAAGAAAAAATATTGCGGCTAAAGATGATAATATGGGCTTAATAATAAAGCTTAGTTCAAATCCACTACCATATTAAAAATATATGTATATTTAAAAACTCCTCCTAATACTTATAGTATAAAGGAGGAGTTTTTTATGAAAATGAAAACTGTTTGGTTTATTACTATATTATTGGTAGTTGCAACTATATTTATTAACATGTCGCTTGGCAATAAAGAGAAAAGCGAATTTAAACCACTTGAATTAAATGTTGGAGATGAATTTAACAAAATTGAATATCAAAATCAAATGTATGTTATAAATTATAAAATAGGAGATGTCACAGGCGATGGCGAAAATGACATGATTATTTTGATAGGTGAAAAAGATGAAAAAAATGAAATGAAGTCAAACAAAGTAGATGTGGTTATATATGACACAGCAAGCCAAACTTTTACCAAAGCAGGGCTTAAAAATTTTAGTGGACAGAATTCAAAAATCTTGTTAAATGATTTGACAGGTGATGATAAAATGGAAGTTGTTATAATTCTTGAAAATGATGATAAAACAAAAAATATAAGAGTAGTAGAGGTTAGAGAAGACACACTAAAAGATATATGGGGGCAAAGAGATAATAGAGGCATAATATTTGTCGGAGAAATAATTGATGGAGTTAAGGCTCATTTAAGATGTGGAAAAGTAGCTAAAGAATTATACTTAGACTTAGCAGATAAAAAGAGCGACTACATAGCTTCTAAAAAAATAGATGAATCAGGAAAAATAATATGCGAAAACAAAAAGGTCACAACAACTGGTTTTACAAGCGTAGAAATAGTAAAACTAAGCGATAAATCTGGAATACAAACGACACAAAGAATTTGTGCTTTTGAAGATAACGACATATTAGATGAAGTTACAGTAATATGGAGATTTGAAAATGGAAAGTGGAAAATGGCAGAAGCTGAAGGTGTTAGAGTTGGAAATTTAATATATTAAAAATTAAAGCCCAGACTGTTTTAGGTTAAATAACAGTTTGGGCTTATTTTTGTATCGCTAAGATTTATTCTACACACTTCTTGCTATGTGTCCGTTTGTGTATTTTTCGCCAGACATTTTTTGACCAGATTTATGTGTGTTAATTATTTTTTGTACTTCGTTTAATGGTTCATCGGTAACATCAATTCTAATAGAATTTATTTTTAAATCTTTTGATTCTATAGATGTTATTTTTGAGTTATAAATCGTTGACTCACAGTCTATGTTATCTGGTAATACTTCAAATTTCATTCCTAGTCTATCTTTTAAATAAAATTTATCATTTTTAGTACATGGCTTTGAACAAGCATTACTTCCGCTAAATTTTCCTATTAAATTTCCTACTGGGCAATGCTCAGATGTCATAACTCTTTGAGCTCCATATACCATAAGTTCGCTTGGAATGGCATAAGATAGTGAATTTATTTGTTCTTTTGTAAGCTCAGGTGATAATGTTATTTTTGAAAAGCCTAGCTTGCTTAAATAATCAATTGAGTAGTTGTTAAAAATGTTGAAAGTATAATTTGCTATTAAGTCAGTATCAATTCCGTTAAAATACTCTAATTGACCAATATTTGATAGTACAAAACCATCGCAAATTTTTGAAAATTCTAAGACATGCTTTTTGATTAAAATGTCATAATTGTTTTTAGTTATAGTAGGTAGCATGATGTATTTCTTAAATGGTACTTTTTCAAATGTTTCTTTATTTTTTAGTACCTCTTTAAAAGGCACATAAATTGTATCAACATTCTTAAGGTTTGAGTAATCTTCATTTAGGCTTCTTACACATAGTGTTACATTATTTATTTGCTTACTAGAATGCTTGAAATTTGCTTCTAGTGGCTTTTTAATAACTTTATTATGTACATTATTAAGTACGAATTCTTCATAACTTTTTAAAGCATTTCTTCTTAAATCATTTAATGTACTTATTGGTAGAAATAAATTTTCATCTAAGGTTAAATCTAAATTTTCAATCTTAAAAGGCGTGTCACCAGTTTTAGATAATTGTTCTATAACTTTCTCTTTAGTTATAGGTTTGTTTTGAGCCATGTCGGGAATTGTGTCAGAGTTATAATTCATACCGTTTATTTCAAAGCAAATTGGCTCATCTTTTTTTATTGTGACTTTCATATCGATATTTGATTTTTTAACGAAATTCCTAGAAAAACTTTCTCTTGCAGTTTTCATTAAATTCTTATCAGATGTCTTATAAACTTTGTCACCAACATGGATATTTCCATGTATTCTACCAATCTTGTTTCCTTCAATTTCACTTATTATAGTAGATGGAGGAGTATTTTCATTATTCCAAATCTCGATACCATCGCCGATGTTAAGCTCAGTTTTATTAGAAACTTCGATATATCTCTTCCCATCATAAGAAGTAACTTTACCTATGTAAATTCCCCAGTTTTTAGGCTTTTCGTAGCACATCATATCGCTACCTTGTTTTTTCTTTAAATATGCTGATGTAAAGCCACCACGATTAAATATTTGTACAATATTTTTTCTGTCAGTTTCACTTACAGAATAGTCTTCGTGTTTTAGGTATTTATCAATATATTTTCTATATGTTTTAACTGTTGTTGCAACATATTCAGGTGATTTCATTCTGCCCTCTATTTTCAATGATTTAACATTTGGAATAGAAGATATTAAATCTAGCATAGATAAATCTTTTGGACTAAGTAGGTAACCTTTAGCAACTTCAGCATCATTTTTAAGTAGAGTATAAGGAAGTCTGCATGGTTGAGCACATTTTCCACGATTTCCACTTCTATCACCAATCATGCTACTCATAAGGCATTGACCAGAATATGAAATACAAAGTGCACCATGAATAAAAATTTCTATTTCGACATCGGTATTATCACATATATTTTTTATTTCTTCAAAAGATAATTCTCTGGCAAGTACCACTCTTTTAAAGCCTACTTTTTGAAGCTCTTTAACACCAGCTAGATTATACACTGTCATTTGAGTGCTAGCATGTAGTTCAAGGCCTGGGATATATTCATGTAAGACTTTTGCAAGCCCGAAATCTTGTACTATTACTGCATCAATGTTTATATTGTAAAGATCATATGCAAAATCCAAAGCTTCTGCAAGTTCTGCATTATTTAACAGAGTATTTAAAGTGACATATATTTTTACATTTCTTAAATGAGCAAATTTAACCATTTCTTCAAGTTCTTCAAGTGAAAAGTTGCTAGCATTTGCACGTGCGTTAAAAAGTTTTCCGCCTAAATATATGGCATCCGCGCCGTTTTCTATAGCGGCTAAAAATGCATCATAAGTACCTGCTGGAGCAAGTAATTCTATATCTTTGTTCATAAATAAAATCCTTTCATTTAAGTTAAATTTCTATTTACATATTGTAACACTTTTTAGGCAATTTGCATACTATAAAGTAGCAAAGAAGTAAAAGCTCGAATTACTATTCAATCTTATATATTTTATCTTCGCAAAAAGTTTTCATTTTTTAGATCTCAAACAACTTCGCCAAGCACTATGGATGTTCTTTAGCATGAGCAAGACATAAGACTACAAAAGACAAGACTTTATGCTAAGAACATCACATATTGCTAAGCGAAGAACTCGACTTAAAAAATGAAACTCTTTTTACTCGAACATATATAAGATTGAATAGTAACGAGCTTACCAAATTTACTGCTAAAAGGAGGTAAAGTAAAATGGGAGAAGGCTGCGGATGCAATAATAACAATTCAAATGAAAATTGCTGCTGCAATAGCAAATTCTTATTTTTTGTTTTAATCTTTCTAATATTAGCAACAAATAACTAAAATTACTTAAGTTTTAGCCACCTTATAAAAGGTGGCTATTTTAAATTTATGAGTTATATCTGGATAGAATTAACTCGATTAATAGTAATTAAGAGGGAGAAAAGAACATATTATTATATAAAATAAAGATTGCTTTGACCAAGTAATATAAATCTGCTAGAATTATTTTTGAGGAGGGGTGATATGAAAAAAATCTTACTAGTTATTCTTTGTTGCTTAGTATTAGTGGGGTGTAAGTCGAATAACGAAATTTTGGAAAACACTGAGAATAAAGGAAATAACGAACCTATTAATCAAATTGAAAGCACCAAAAATGATAATACAACAAATGATAATACAACAAATGAGAGTGGGGAAAATTTAAGCCAAACTATTGAAAAAGCATCAGGTGAGAACGAAAAAGAAGAAGAAAAAGAACCAGATGTAAAAGTTGATGTGATTGAAACATCTACAAGTAACTTATCTAACACAAAATGTGCATGGGGATTTAGAAGAATGAAAGATGCCATGCAACCAGAATTTTCGGCAGGGTATGTAAAGCCATTAGATGAATACGGCGGAATTTATGTTGGAAACAAGGATGAAAAAGTTATTTATTTGACGTTCGACGAAGGCTATGAAAACGGTTATACAGCAAAAATTTTAGATACATTAAAAGAAAAGGAAGCTCCTGCAATATTTTTTGTTACAATGCCATATGTAAAGCAAAACAAAGAGCTAGTGCAAAGAATGATTGATGAAGGTCATATAGTTGGAAATCATACTGTAAATCACCCTAGCATGCCAGAAGTTTTGGATGATGAAAAAGTAAAAAAAGAAGTTATGGATTTGCATGACTATGTTAAAGAAAACTTTAATTATGAAATGAGCTATATTAGACCACCAAAAGGGGAATATAGTGAAAGAACAGTGAAAATATGCAAAGATTTAGGATATACAACAGTTTTATGGAGTGCAGCATATGACGATTGGGATGTTAAAAAACAAGACAGATTAGAATATGCTAGAAAGATGATACTAAATAATCTTCATAACGGATGCGTGATGCTATTACATGCTGTTTCAAAGGACAACACAGCATTATTACCAGAAGTTATTGATGAGATTAGAAATCAAGGATATGAGTTATGCTCGTTGGATGAATTTGGATATTAAGGAAATTCTTTATTGAAGTGAGTTATATTTTAAGTGACTCACTTCAATTTTTGTTGATAAATGCGTGATTACAAGGTATAAAAAGATATTTTGATAAAATTTTACAAAAATTGTTGACAAAGTACAAGCAAAATGTTAATATAAATCTTGCAAGTTCGCAATGCACGAGTGGCGGAACAGGCAGACGCACAGGACTTAAAATCCTGCGCCCTAATAAGGCGTACCGGTTCGATTCCGGTCTCGTGCACCAAAAATATCAAGGCTTTGAGATATCATTGTTTTGGTATTTTTTTTTGTCAAAAGGTTAATTTTGTGTATTGACTTTAATACGCAATTTAATTAAGATATAGGTATAAGAGTTTAAGGAGGAATGTTGATTATGAAACCAAAGACTAAAAATATGTGTAGAGTTATGTGTTTGATTTTAGCAGCCTTGTTTGTAATTCCAACACTAGTTTCATTATTGTTTTATAGATAATGTTATACAAGAGGACATAGGAGTGATATATGAGAACAATTCAAGAATCATTTGCAATATTTTTTAAAGAAAATATACTTAGTTATTTTAACGTATTAGCGACCTATCCAATAAAGATTGTAATTTTAGCTATCGATTTATCAATTGTTGCATATTTGATTTTTAAGCTTTTAAAAGCTGTAAAAAACACAAGAGCTATGCAACTATTTAAAGGTATAGCAATATTAATAATTGCAACTAAACTTAGTGAATTTTTAGGATTAGATATACTACATTATATATTAAGTTCTGTGATGACATATGGTGTTATAATGTTTATAGTAATATTTCAACCAGAACTTAGAAAAACCTTGGAGCAAATAGGTAGCAAAGGAATTAAAGATATATTCGAGATGGAAAATCAAGAAGATCCTACAAGTTGCGTTAAAGAAGTAGTTGAAGCGGCAGAAAGAATGTCGAAGGAAAAAGTTGGAGCTTTGATTGTATTTGAAAGAGAAATGAAACTAACAGAGATTGCACGTACAGGAGTTCAGCTTGATTCATTGGTATCTCAAGAACTTTTAAGAAATATATTCGTGCCAGATACACCATTACATGATGGAGCTGTAATAATAAGAAACAATAAAATTGTTGCGGCATCTTGCATTTTACCAATAACTGATAAAGAAAATCTGGATAGACAATACGGCACTAGACATAGAGCGGCAATAGGAATGTCAGAACAATCAGATGCGGTTATAGTTGTAGTATCGGAAGAAACTGGAAATATATCTTTAGTTGTTGATGGAAAAATAATAACTGGTATGAGAGCAGAGACTTTGACAAAAGAGTTGGTTAGAAGATTAGAAATAAAGGCAAAGCCTGTTAAAACACAATTTATGCAACATTTTAAAAAGAATGGCGAAGTAGTAAATAAAAAATAAAATACAAACACACCCTTATCTAAAAAGATGAGGGTGTGTTCGCGTCTCAAGAAATTAAATAATCTTCTGCTTAATTAGCAGCCACATCCAATTCCTCTACGACCGTCATTTCCGCCACAGCAGCAACAAATGATGAATATTAGGATTATAATCCATAGAAGATCATCACATCCGCCGAAGCATCCTCCTCTGTCTGACATAAAAAAACCCCCTTTCAAATATAGTTAAATACTAACAATTACATGTATTAATGCAGCCATTGTTATTACATGAACAATCAGAATTGTTATTATTTCTGTTGCCGCATCCATTCCAGAAAAGTAATAAGAATAAAATCAAAAACCATAATATTTCATCGTCATTGTTGCAACCGAAATTTCTTAGAAAGTTTCCCATTTTTAGTAGACCTCCTTTTTTAAATATGTTTTTTATTAGCTATGGTATATAATATTCTGAATATAAAAATGTGTTACAGCAAAAATAAAAATTGATTTTATTTTTACACTATGTTAAAGTTTAATTGTATAGAAAAATTATGTAGATACCCAATAAAATTTTAGGAGGTTTGCCATATGATGGGCTCATCTGAAGTTCGGAAACTTGCAATTAAGGAAATATGCCAGATAATCGATGAGAAGTATGATGAAGAAAAGTACTATGGCATACTACTTTGCGAGGGTGAAATAAACAGCTTAGATGCTAAGCTATATTCGAAAGTTTATCCAGCACTTCTGGTTATACCAGTTGGAGGCTGGACAGATGTGACTAAACTTTTACGAAGCATAAGAAAAAGAAACGAAGAAATAGAAGTGTTCGGTTTAATTGACCGTGATTCGAATTCAAAACGCAAAATAAAGGAATTGCGTGTTAACGAGGGTGTGTATTGCACCAAATTGCCTTTTATCGAAAATATCATATGTACGCCAGAGATAATCAAGATACTTTGTAAGCACCTTGACCTTGACTATCGTAAGACAATAAAATCGATAAATCAGATACTCCTTAGTGCGATTGCTGGCAAAATAAAAGACGCTTTTCCTGTAAATGTCGGACTTGCGAGAGAAGAGAATATCGAGTCTGTTTCTGTAGCTATAAAAAAGGAAAATGGGTCCGTTATAGAAAAAACAGTAAATGCGTGTAGTTGCTTGTACGCATATAGGGATAAGTCAATCGCAAACATAGTGGCGGCAGGGCTTTATATCAACGGCAGACAAGAATATTATAACTTCATTGGAAAACTGCTTGACGATGCAAACATTGCTCCCAATATAGTAAAAGTCGCGAGATTCTACTTGCCAGTTATTGGTTAGTAAAAAAGTGTGAAAGTACAGCAAAAGTATTTTCACACTTTTTGTTTTTGGTAGAAAAATGAATTTACATAAATATATTCCATGCTTACTTGACCAAAAAGAGTAAAAAGTATATAATTAGCGAGAAAAGTAACTAAAATAGAGAGGAATGATATAAATGAATATCAAAAAAGAAGATATAGAACATATAGCAAAACTAAGCATGCTAAACTTATCTGAAACAGAAATCGAAAAATATAGAGCTAGCATGGAAGAAATTGTTGGTTTTGCCAATAAAATAAATGAGCTTGATACAGATGGAATAGAAGAATCAGCATTTGCAAGTAATATGTGCAATGTTTTTAGAAAAGATGAAGTTAAAGAATCTTTTGATAGAGATGAGCTTTTAAAGAATGCACCAAGTAGCAATGGTGAAGCATATTCGCTTCCTAGCATGATGGAATAAATATAAAAAGAAAGGACTAAAAATACATGAAGAATATATGTGAATTAACAGCTCACGAAATTCGTGAAATGTACGATAAAAAAGAAATAACAGCGCCAGAAGTTGTAAAGGCTTTTTTAGATAAAATAAAAGAAAAAGATGATAGCATAAAAGCATATATAACAGTGTGCGAAGAAGAAGCATTAAAAAAGGCAGAAGAGGTACAAGCTTTATTTGATAAAGGCGAAAAACTTGGTAGTCTTGCAGGAATTCCAATAGGAATAAAAGATAACATATGTACAAGAGGAATAAAAACAACATGTGCCTCAAAAATGTTAGAAGACTTTGTATCACCTTATGATGCAACTGTTATAGAAAAATTAGAAAAAGAGCACGCAATAATACTTGGAAAGCTAAACATGGATGAATTTGCAATGGGTGGTTCTACTGAAAATTCAGCATTTTTCACAACAAAAAATCCAGTAAACTTAAATAAAGTCCCAGGAGGTTCATCAGGTGGTAGTGCAGCTGCTGTTAAAGCAGATATGGCACCAATCACACTTGGAAGTGACACAGGTGGTTCAATTAGAGAGCCAGCATCTTTCTGCGGAATAGTAGGAATGAAACCTACATATGGACTAGTTTCAAGATATGGATTAGTAGCATTTGCATCATCACTTGATCAAATCGGTCCAATGTCAAAAGATGTTACAGATAACGCAATTTTGTTAAATGCAATAGCTGGTCACGATGCACACGATTCAACATCAGCAAATGTTGAAGTGAAAGATTATACGAAATCTTTAGTAAATGATGTAAAGGGCTTGAAAGTTGGTTTGCCAAAAGAATTTATGGAAGATGGCGTAGATAAAGAAGTTAAAGAAGCAATATTAGAAGTTGCAGAAAAATTAAAAGAGCTTGGAGCTACAGTAGAAGAATGTTCACTTCCAAGAACGAAATATGCACTTCCAACATACTACATAATCGCTTGTGCAGAAGCAAGTTCAAACCTTGGAAGATATGATGGAATAAGATACGGATATAGAACTAAAAATTATGAAAATTTACATGATATATACGCAAACAGCAGAACAGAGGGCTTTGGAGAAGAAGTAAAGAGAAGAATAATACTTGGAACTTATGTATTATCTTCAGGGTACTATGATGCGTATTACAAAAAAGCTCAAAGAGTAAGAACATTAGTAAAGAAAGATTTTGAAGAGGCTTTTTCAAAATATGATGTGTTATTAACACCAACTGCACCAACAGTAGCATTTGATATAGGTTCAAAAATCAATGATCCACTTCAAATGTATATGGCAGATTTGCTTACAGTTCCAATAAACATAGCAGGAGTACCAGCAATATCGGTACCATGCAAAGAGGATAAAAACGGAATGCCAATAGGAATGCAACTTATAGGCAAGCATTTTGATGAAGAGACTTTGTATAGAGTTGCATATACATTCGAACAAAATAAAAATAACTAAAATATATTAGACACAAAACTTATATACGAAAAGGAGAATTATATAATGGAGTATGAAGTTATAATTGGACTTGAAGTTCATGCGGAGCTTTCAACAAAGACAAAAATATATTGTGGATGTACAACAGAATTTGGTGGTTCACCAAACACTCATTGCTGTCCAGTATGTACAGGTATGCCTGGTGCACTTCCTGTATTAAATGAAAAAGTAGTTGAATATGCTGTAAGAGCAGGTTTAGCTACAAATTGTGAAATTGCTAGATACAGCAAGCAAGATAGAAAAAATTATTTCTATCCAGATTTGCCAAAAGCTTATCAAATATCACAATTCGACTTACCATTATGCCAACATGGTAAATTAGAAGTTGATGTGGATGGAAAGAAAAAAGAAATAGGAATAACAAGAATACACATAGAAGAAGATGCAGGAAAACTAGTGCACGATAACTATACAGGTGGCACACTAGTAGATTTAAACAGAGCATGCGTACCATTAATAGAAATAGTATCTGAACCAGATATGAGATCAGCAGAAGATGCAGTAGCATATGTTGAAAAATTAAAAGGAATATTAGAATACATTGGAGTATCAGATTGTAAAATGCAAGAGGGCTCACTTCGTGCAGATGTTAACCTTTCACTTCGCCCAGTTGGACAAGAAAAATTCGGTACAAGAACAGAAACAAAGAACTTAAACTCATTTAGAGCAATAGCAAGAGCAATTCAATTTGAAATAGAAAGACAAAAAGAAGTATTAGAAGCAGGCGGAGTTATATATCAAGAAACAAGAAGATGGGATGACGAAAAAGGCGAAGGATATGCAATGAGAACAAAAGAAGATGCGCACGACTACAGATACTTCCCAGAACCAGACTTATTGCCAATCAACCTATCAGAAGAATATATACAAAACATAAAAGACACATTGCCAGAATTACCAGAAAGCAGAAGAAAGAGATATGTAGAAGAAATGAAATTACCAGACTATGATGCTGAAATAATAACATCATCAAAAGCATTATCAGACTTTTTCGAAGCAGCAACAAAAGAATGCGGTAACGCAAAAGCAGTAAGCAACTGGATAATGGTAGATGTAATAAGAATAGCAAAAGAAAAGGGAATAGAATATACTAAGTTGCCATTTACAGCTACACAACTTGCAGAATTAATAAAGTTAATCGACAAAGGAACAATAAGTAGCAAGATAGCAAAAGAAGTATTTGAAGTAATGGTAGAAGAGGGAAAAGACCCAGAAAAAATAGTTGCCGAAAAAGGATTAGTGCAAATATCAGATGAAAAAGCAATAAAAGAAGTAGTAGATAAAATAATGGCAGCAAACCCTAGTTCAATAGCAGATTATAAAGCAGGAAAAGATAGAGCACTTGGATTCTTAGTAGGACAATGTATGAAAGAAATGAAAGGCAAAGGAAACCCACAAATATTAAATAAATTGATATTAGAAGAGTTGAATAAATAAAGAAAATATGAGACAATCATTTTAAAAGATGGTTGTCTCTTTTTTGGAAAAAGTCCGACAATACAAAAGAAAAAGGAGAATGAAATATGAACGATGATTACAGTAGATTAATAAAGAAATGTGAAGTTTTGCTAGATGTATATATAATAATTTCTTTTGCAATACTTCCACTAATATGTTTAAGTATATCTGTACTTTTGAATGAAATCAAATTATTTATATGCTTATTACTAATAGAACTATTCCCAGCAGTGGTCGTACTCATAATAATAGAAATTCAAATTGCTAAGCTTGGAACGATGAGAAAATTAGATATGTTTTTATCTAATCAGAATAATATAAATAATTTTGAACAAAAAGAAGAGAAAAATGTGGCTTTATTTGAAAATAAAAATTCATAAAAGCAAGAAAAAAATACTTGCTTTTATGAATTAAAATTGTATAATAAATAGTAGTTGCCAATGTAGCACAGTCGGTAGTGCAGCTGATTCGTAATCAGCAGGTCGCAGGTTCGATTCCTGTCATTGGCTCCATTGACTAATCTGTTTCGAACTATTTAGTTTGAACTTGATATATAGGATCAATCGAAAGATTGATTTTTTTGTGTCTTGCAAAAAAAGAAAACAGTTAAGGTTTCAAAATATCACGTTTAGATTTCATTTATCAATATTAGTTTGGATGAATAGTGCTTTTCTTTTCTACTCTAAATAGCTTTTTTAATGTTCTAATAATATATCTAATAAAACATTAGGTCCATTACCTTTAACATTTCTATAAAGATTAAAATAATAACATATATTTTCTTTTATTCATTATACATATCGCATAATGAATCATAAGTATCAGTCATCAACATCTTCTCCGATTTTTTTCAAAATTAATCTTCCTAATGGAGTTATTTTATAACTAATATGTTCTCTTCTTCCATTACTTATTAACTTTACTTCCTTTTGCAATAAACCTGCAGTACATAAATTATTTAATGTGATTTGCTTGTAAGTTTCTTCATCTTTCTCATTTTCATCCATAGACATATAATAATTAGGACGTAAATTTTCAAAACCGAGCTTTGTGGTAACTTCTTTCATAGTTTCTGTTCCAACAATACATACATTAGAATAAAATTTCAAATATAAAATTTCATAATAATCCAATTCACTTAATATCTTTAATATTCTTTCGCAATGAATCAAATTTTTTTCATCATTGGTTATGGCATTAACACACAAATTTTTATAATAATTAATTTTTTCTTCATAAACATCATTTACTAAATCATGTAAGCAATTATAGATAAAAGTTCCATATTTTAAATTTTCAAATTTTTTCTTTAGTTCTTCTAATGAAAATTGTGTTTTTTCTAATTCATCACTTAAATCCGAAATAAATTTTACAATTCTATCCTCTCTTTGATTAGGGATAACGTTTTGGACTATTTCAGACACAAATCCACCAGCAATAGGAACAAGCCCTACAGCCGCAGATACACCCGAAACAATAATATCTGTAGAATTGGTATCTAAATCTTTTTTGTTCACTTTAACAACCTCCTTTGTTTACAAATTAATCAATCGATAAAATTATACTATGTTTTAATTAAATTTACCATAGAGCCACTGATTTTTGACAATAAATCTTATATAATTCACTCAGTTGATTTAATCAATCTTGGGAGTATAATTTTTCGAAGATAAGAAAAGATAAGGCCTTTTGCAGTTTTGCAAAATATTATGTTACCAATTTAGCTTGATTTTATTGATTAACGAAAATTAAAGTTCTATAACTCTTTAGAGCCGAAAGATGTGATAAAAAATCGGATGAGGGCAAAAATGAATATTGAATTTTTAGCCCTTTGGGAACAAATGCATAATCCGAATTTAAAAGGGGTCGAAATCGATTCCTTTAAAGCGGAGGAGGGTACCCATTTTTTTACAATGTCACCGCAAAGGTGGATAAAGGAAACGAATGCTATAGGCATTATTTCTAAATCTGGTAAAAATGGTGGTACATATGCACATCCGGACATTGCTTTTTAATTTGCAAGTTGAATAAGTCCAGAATTTAATTTATATTTGATTACAGAATTCGAAAGATTAAAGAAAGATGAAAGTTATCAAAAGAAAATAAATTGGTCTGTTAGAAGAAAACTGGTGAAAACAAATTATAGAATGCACACTGATAGCATAAAAGAAAATTTAATTCCTAAGTTGACAGAAAGTCAAAAATCATATGCTTATGCTAGCGAGGCAGATATATTAAATGTTGCTTTATTTGGGATGACAGCTAAGGAATGGAAAGACAAAAATCCTAATGTGAGTGGTAATATGAGGGATTATGCTAATATTCTTCAGCTTGTAATTTTAAGTAATTTAGAAAATGTTAATGCAGAACTCATAAATCAAGGGATGGAACAAAGTAAAAGGTTAGAGAGATTGAATGAAATTGCTAAAAAGCAATTACAAACTTTACAAAATAGTAAAAGTATTGAGAAGATCGAAAATTTGCCCTTTTAACTTGAATTAAGTTAAAATTTATACTTTATGATCAACGGAAATAATATAAAATTTGAAATTTATCTTAAGCTGTGATATATTATTGCCAAGCAAAATCGCATATATAAAAGAATCAGATTGTAATCTGAGAAAGGAAAAAGTTATGAGCAAAAAACGGATAACATCTTATCTGGTATTACTTGTGGTGATTGTAGCACTTATGAACATGATTACGGCATGCGTTATATCAGAGGAAATACCAATTCCAACAGTTGAAGAGAATGTTTATATCTACGATGAAGATAATATCGTTGATGATGATGTAGAAAAAATTCTCAACCAAATGCTAGTAGAACTTGAAGAGAAAACTGGAGTTGAGTTTGCTGTTGTCTCAGTAAAAAGTCTGCTTGGTCGAAGTATTGAATATTATGCAAATGACTTATTTAACACCTTGGGCATAGGCAAAAAAGAAAAAGACAATGGAGTATTGCTTTTATTCTCTCGCTCTGATAAAAAAGTCAGACTAGAAATAGGTAGAGGATTAGAGGGATGCTTAAATGACTCAAAATGTGGTCGGATACTCGATGACTACTTCGTTCCTTATCGCGGAGATGATGAATACACTAAAGCAACAGAAATGACGGTGAAAGCCGTTTTAAATGTTCTTGCTAAAGAGTATGAAATTGATATTCAAGGATTAGAAGAAAATACATCGGTCGAAAATGATGAAGAGATAACTTTATCGAAAGTATTACTACTGATCTTTATTTTTTTCCTTGTAATGATAATTATTTGGCTCCTTTGTGATAATGGTAACTCATCTGGTAGATACCATAGAAGTTATTCAGGAGGTTCATCAGGTGGTGGATTTGGCGGAGGCTTTTCTGGAGGCGGAGGCGCTTCACGATAACAAATTGCAAATCAAAAACAAAACAACTAGGAGGTAACTCACAATGAAAAATAGCACAAGAATATTGGTTGGTATCGTTGTTGCAGTAATGGCAGTATTTTGGATCTTCGGCACTAGAAACAGTTTACTAACTCTAAAAGAAGATGTCAAAATGCAACAGGCTCAAATTGAAACAGCACTTCAAAGGCGGAGCGATCTTATTCCAAACTTAGTAGAGACGGTTAAGGGATATGCAAAGCATGAAGAAGAAGTATTTACAGCAGTTGCAGACGCACGAACGAAACTTGCAGGAAGCATCGAAAGTGGAGATATTAAAAGCATAAGTGAAGCAAACGATGCTTTAGATACTGCTCTTAGTAGATTACTTGCAATTTCAGAAAATTATCCAGAACTCAAAGCAAGTGAACAATTTATAGCATTGCAAGATGAACTCGCAGGAACAGAAAACAGAATTGCAGTAGCACGACAGTATTACAATGAAAAATTGAATGCTTATAATACAGCAGTTCAGAGATTCCCTAATGTCATAATAGCAGAAATGATTGGATATTATCCAATGGAATACTTTGAAGCAGACGAAAGTGCAAAAGAAGTACCAAAAGTAAATTTCGATTAACTTAAAACCTAAAAACATAGATAGCTAAAATAAGTTATCAATAAAAAGTAGCACCTATTAGGTACCCCCAATAGGTGCTATTCTTATCCATACAAAGGTATCTGCTACTTAGCTATACACTAAACATGCATTGCATGTAGTATCAGATTACGCATAAACTGAAACGGAATCATATATATTTATAATCAACAAACCTTGCAATCTAAACAAAAAGATGATACACTCTCCTTATTCTAATATGTTATATCCTTTTTGGCAAAACGACATGAGACAGTTTTATTAAAAATAATTTTTTAGGGGGAATTGCTATGGAAAAAAGTGTTTTTAGGCAAATTTTTAAAGAAATTCTGTATTTAGTAGCTCTTTTTATTTTGATGTTTTTGGGGGCGACCACTTTGGTCATCTGTGTGGCTGGAAATTATCCGATAATTAACAAAGTAATACTTGTTATTATTTTTTATGTTTATGCGGTAGTATGGTTTACAATGTTTGCAAAAACAACAAGCAAAAGAAAAAAACAAGAAGCGCAGATAATAAAGGAAAAAAAGATATTAGAAATAGAAGAACGGTATAAATGTTATATAGACTTGGTAAATGTTCAAGTTCAAAAAACATTAGAAAAACTCGGCGAAGAAGTGTTTAGAGCATTTGACGTTAATACAAGTCCAGAATATTTAATTTCTTTTGATAACTATAAGGATTGGATATGTGAAAGTAGAGTTGTCAATAAGCTGGACAGTTTTACTATAGCTAGTTGCTTAATGTACAGTATTATAGACGATCCTATAATTACAATTAAGGGTAACAAAAGGATTGCAGAGCTAGAAGAACTTGAGTTTAATATCAATCTTGATGTAGCAATGAATTGCGCTTTACAAATCATATCCGAGCCGACCACTTATTATGATGACCATTTTGCAAAGGTAGAAAGAAAAGATCAAAAGGTAAATGCATCCGATTGGCTTAATAAAAATAGCGATTTATATCAAAGAATAACCGAAGCTATTTACCATGATGAACAGGAAGATGAAAGAACTTCAATTATGCAGTTTTCGAACTTGCTACGACTTATTTACTTAAATTGTGAATAAAACTTAAAATAGAAAAGCTAGATATTTTAATTAGGTATCTAGCTTTTCTTGAAAATATCAATTGATGGTATGGTTACCATTCATCCTTAACTTATGACAAATGTTGAATTATAATGTCTTTATGTAGCACACCTAAGTTTAAGATGCATTTTTGTAAAATACAATTATGTTCTATATACACTTTTAACTTTTAAGATTGAACAATAATATGGTATGAATTGTTTTAACAATTTTTAACACATAAAGCTTTACATTATGTAAATTCAATGATATAATTGCCGAGTATGAATGTTAAACATTAAGAAGTTATGTATTATAACTTCAAGTAACACAAAAAAAGGAGAATTATTATGGCAGTTGACGTTGTTCTCGGCGCATTCTATGGCGATGAGGGAAAAGGAAAGGTTATTGACTACTTGGCAAAAGATGCTGATGTTGCTCTTCGGGCGACTGGTGGCAATAACGCAGGGCATACTATTAAGGTAAATGGCACTGAGTTCAAATTTCATTTGATTCCTTCGGGAATTTTAAATGAGGGCACGGTGGCAATCATTGGTAATGGCGTTGTTATTGACCCTGCAGTTCTTGTCGAAGAGATCAAAGATATTGAGAGCCATGGATACAGCGCAGAAAACTTAAGGATTAGCTCGAAAGCGCATCTGATTTTTCCGTACCATGTGCAGATGGATCAGCTTCTTGAAGATCGGCGTGCAGAAAACAAGATTGGCACAACAAAACGTGGAATTGGTCCTGCATACTGCGATAAGTATGAACGTTGTGGCATAAGGGTTGAAGACCTGTACAAGCCTGATTTTTTAGGCAAGCTCATGAACACTTTACGTTGGAAGAATGAAACATTTATCTGGAGTACTTCTGCTAGCAATCAGTATGATGCTTTCAATGTCTATGAGCTTTACGACAAGTATATGTTTTATGCAGAGATTCTTAAACCCTATGTAGTAGACACAGTTTCGCTTATTCACAAGTACATAAAAGAAGGCAAAAAGATTATCTGTGAAGGTGCGCAGGCAACTTTGCTTGACATTGACTTTGGAAGTTATCCGTATGTGACATCATCGAACCCGACAATTGGTGGAATTATCACCGGAAGCGGAATAAATCCTCAGAGTTTGGGAGAAATATACGGTGTGATAAAGGCGTACTCGTCCAAAGTTGGAGAAGGACCGTATCCTACCGAGCAAAATAACGAAATTGGCGATTTGATTCGTGAGCTTGGTCACGAATATGGTGCAACTACCAAGCGCCCTAGAAGGTGTGGCTGGCTGGATTTGCCTGCTCTCCAGTATGCAATCGAAATCAATGGTATCACTGCTTTGGCAGTAAATCATCTTGATACAATTGGAAAACTTGAAAGGTTTGAAGTTTGTGTCGGTTATGATTTTGATGGACAGCGTATTGACTTTGATATAAGTAAAATTGGAGACACCAATGTGAAGCCTGTTTATGAAGAGTTTGAGGGCAACTTCGGCGATATCTCAAATTGCAGGAAAAGAGAAGAACTTCCGTTGAATGCAAGAAAGTATATCGAATTCATCGAAGAATATACTGGAATTCCGGTAAAATTTATTGGAGTTGGACCTGAGCGCGAGCAGATGATTATCGAATGATTTTTGAAGGCAAGAGTTAATATGACTCTTGCTTTTCAATTTGCAAATATTGATTTTATCAAGAGTTTATGATAAAATAACAACGAAGAAAACAAATTTATTTAAAGAGAGGATTTCAGTATGAAAAAACTTACTAAGCGGAGAATGTCAAGTTGCATGTTTTCACTTGTTGTGGTTATGATATGTGTACTTTGCATGTTAGTGCTTATGGTACCTATTGTGCTAGGTGAAGACATTTCGACAAAGCTGAAAGTACTTTTTACGGTATTTTCAGTAGTGGTTGCTATTATGATCGTTCTTGGGTTTTATGTCATGTACAAAGTTCGAAAAATGATGACAAGGCATGAAGCAAATATGGAGGAAAAGGATGCAGATATGTGAATCTACGGTTGCTAGTGCAATTAGGTACTGCTACAGGAAATATTGTAGAGCCAATATTATAATTGCAGGACCTATTGGATCAGGGAAAAAAGAGCTAGCAAATGCAATGAAGGATTGGTTTGATACAATAAGCGGAGAACATGTTACGGTTTTTTCACAGGAGGATTATTATAAGGAAAAAGAATTGATTCCAGAAGAAAAGGAGTACGGAAGACGGATTGATTCTATTAAGGCCTTTGAAAAAGAAAGATTCATTATGGATGTTAGAAATTTGCTTGATAAGGGATGTGTGTTAATCAACAGATATAACATCAAAGATTGGAGTAAGAAATGGCCATATAGGTATGTGGATATCAATGGTGTACAAGAAGGCGAACCGAAATGTAGAATAGAAGCATTTCAAAATAATCGCACTAACATTTTCATTGGATTACATGCAATAACTTTCCTCAAACAAATTGTTCCCGATTCAGTTACTATTTATCTTAATACAGATGCTAGTACATGGATGCCGAGGAGAATTAAAGAAGAAATGTTTCTTCCATTTCCAAAGAATCGTAATGCTGAGCAAATTTCGGAATATTATGAAAATTTCATTCTCCCTCAGATTGCAGAAGATGTATTACCACAACTAGATATGGCAGATATCGTGGTAAAATATTAAACCCAAAATGGTGTGAATTTAAAAAAATTCATACCATTTTTTTGATTATAAATAAAGGTTAAATATTGCAAAGTTGGATAAAATGATATAGAATGAATTTGTAATTTTAAATGAATTGGAGGAATATTATTATGTCAATAAAAGTTGCTATTAATGGATTTGGACGTATTGGACGTCTAGCATTTAGACAAATGTTTGGAGCAGAGGGATACGAGATTGTTGCAATAAACGATCTAACAAGCCCAACAATGCTTGCACATTTGTTAAAATATGATTCTGCACAAGGTAGATATGCAAAAGCTGATACTGTATTTGCAGGAGAAGATTCAATAACAGTAGATGGAAAGGAAATAAAGATATACGCAAAACCAAATGCTGAAGAACTTCCATGGGGAGAAATTGGCGTTGATGTTGTTTTAGAATGTACAGGTTTCTATACAACAAAAGAAAAAGCAGAAGCTCATATCAGAGCAGGCGCAAAAAAAGTTGTTATTTCTGCACCAGCAGGTAAAGATTTACCAACAATAGTATTTGGAGTAAACGAAAATATCTTAAAACCAGAAGATACAGTTATTTCAGCAGCTTCTTGTACAACAAACTGCTTAGCTCCAATGGCTAATACACTTAATAAATACGCACCAATCGAATCTGGTATAATGTCAACAATCCATGCTTATACAGGAGACCAAATGATACTTGATGGTCCTCACAGAAAAGGAGATTTAAGAAGAGCTAGAGCTGCTGCAGTAAACATAGTTCCTAACTCAACAGGCGCAGCTAAAGCGATCGGACTTGTTATTCCAGAATTAAATGGAAAACTAATTGGATCTGCACAAAGAGTCCCAGTTCCAACAGGTTCTACAACAATATTAACAGCAGTAGTTAGAGGAAACGACATAACAGTAGAAGGAATCAACGCTGCTATGAAAGCTGCTTCATCAGCATCTTTCGGTTATACAGAAGAGCCACTTGTTTCATCAGATATCATAGGAATTACTTATGGATCATTATTTGATGCTACACAAACAATGGTTACAAAAATAGAAGACGGATTATATCAAGTACAAGTTGTTGCTTGGTATGATAACGAAAATTCATATACTAGCCAAATGGTTAGAACAATTAAATATTTTGCAGAACTAGGTTAAAATATAATAGGGGACGAAAATCTAAGTTCGTCCCCTAAATTTGCTATATAGATTGGAGATAAAAATATGAATAAAAAGACTATTGAAGATATTGATGTTAATGGAAAAAGAGTGTTGGTAAGATGTGATTTTAATGTTCCTCTAGATATAAACGATAAATCAAAAATAACAGATGATAGAAGAATTAGAGAAGCTCTTCCAACAATTAAGTATTTAATGAGTCATGGTGCTAGAGTGATTCTTTGTTCACACATTGGAAAAACAAAGGACAAGCAAACACTTGCACCAGTTGCAAAGAGATTATCAGAATTATTAGGAAGAGATGTTCCTTTTGCAAGTGATGTAATTGGAAACGATGCTAGAGCAAAAGTTGCTGAGTTAAAAGATGGAGATGTTATGCTACTTGAAAATGTTCGTATGCATCCAGAAGAAGAAGCAAATGATCCAGAGTTTGCAAAAGAACTTGCTTCACTTGCTGAAGTATATGTAAATGATGCTTTCGGTACAGCACATAGAGCTCATGCTTCAACAGCCGGAGTTGCAAATTATTTACCAGCAGTATGTGGATACTTGATTCAAAAAGAAATAGGAATAATGGGAGATGCATTAAATAATCCAAAGAGACCATTCTTAGCAATACTTGGTGGAGCAAAGGTTTCATCAAAAATAGGAGTTATTGAAAATTTATTAGACAAAGTAGATGGACTAATGATTGGCGGTGGAATGGCATATACATTTAGCAAAGCAATGGGCGGAAGAATAGGAAAGTCACTTTGCGAAGATGATAAACTAGATTTAGCAAAAGAAATACTTGCAAAAGCTAAAGAAAAGAATGTTACTGTATATCTACCAATTGATACAATATGTGCAAAAGAGATCTCTGCAGATGCTGAAACAATGGTAGTTCCAACAAATGATATTCCTGATGATTGGGAAGGTTTAGATATCGGTCCTGAATCAACAAAGAAATTTGTAGAAGCAATAAAAGAGTATAAAACAATAATTTGGAACGGACCAGTTGGATATTCTGAATTAGATAAATTTGCTACAGGAACAATTAGCATAGCAAAAGCATTAGCTGAAAACGAAGATGCAATAACAATAATAGGTGGAGGAGATAGTGCTGCAGCTGTTGAAAAATTTGGACTATCAA
Source organism: uncultured Clostridia bacterium (assembly GCA_934149405.1). Classification (GTDB taxonomy): domain Bacteria; phylum Bacillota; class Clostridia; order TANB77; family UBA1234; genus UBA1234. Next base: position 112,865 of record CAKPEV010000003.1, read on the forward strand.
GCAAAATGACACACGTATCAACAGGCGGTGGAGCTTCACTTGAATTTATTGAAGGAAAGGTACTACCAGGCATAGCTTGTTTATTAGATAAATAAATTTAGAAAGAAGATGATTTTGATGAGAAAAAAAGTTATTGCAGGAAATTGGAAGATGAATAAGACACCTGCCGAAACAAGAGAATTCATGAAAACATTTCCAAGTTTAGTAAAAGATACAGAAGATGAAGTAGTAATATGTGTGCCATTTGTAGATTTAGCAGATGCAATTGAGCTTGCTAAAGGTACAAATGTAAAAGTTGGAGCACAAAATATTCACTTCGAAGAAAAGGGAGCTTTCACAGGTGAAATTTCTCCAAAGATGCTTAAAGAAATTGGAACAGAATATGTTATAATAGGACATTCTGAAAGAAGACAATACTATGCCGAAACAGATGAGAGTGTTAACAAAAAGATAAAAGCTGCTTTAAATCATGATTTAAAGCCAATCGTTTGTGTTGGTGAAACTTTAGAACAAAGAGAAGCAGGAATTACTAAAGATTTTGTTACAACTCAAGTAAAGAACGCTTTTGAAGGATTAGAAAAAGAAGATGCAAAGAAAATAATAATAGCATACGAGCCTATATGGGCAATCGGTACAGGAAAAACAGCTTCAAAAGAAGATGCAAATGAAGTTTGCAGTTGGATAAGAGAAGAAATTAGAAGCTTATATGGTGATATAGCTGATGAAATTATAATACAATATGGTGGAAGCGTTAAATCTTCTAATGCTAAAGAATTATTTAGCATGCCAGATATTGATGGCGGACTTGTTGGTGGAGCAAGTTTGGATGCAGAAGACTTTAGTAAAATTGTAAATTATACTAAATAAAGAGGGAGACGAAAAGATATGGATAAAAAACTTGTAATGCTTGCAATATTAGATGGTTGGGGCATTAACGAAAAAGAGGAAGGAAATGCTGTAAAGGCTGCTAAAACACCTAATTTGGATGCACTAATGAAACAATGCCCAAACACAAAGATTAAAACAAGCGGACTTGATGTTGGACTTCCAAATGGACAAATGGGAAATTCAGAAGTAGGACACACTAATATTGGTGCTGGTAGAGTTGTTTATCAAGAATTAACAAGAATAACAAAATCAATTGAAGATGGAGATTTCTTTAAGATAAAAGAATTTTTAGATGCAATAAAATACTGTAAAAAACAAAACAGTAACTTGCATTTATATGGACTTTTATCAAACGGAGGAGTTCATAGTCATAATTCACATTTATATGCACTTCTTGAATTATGCAAGAGAGAAGATTTTAAAGATGTATATATACACTGCTTCCTAGATGGAAGAGATACACCACCAACATCTGGTGAAAGCTTTATCGCTGAGCTAGAAGACAAAATAAAAGAAATCGGCGTTGGAAAAATAGCTAGCATAATGGGAAGATATTATGCAATGGATAGAGACAAGAGATGGGATAGAGTTGAGCTTGCATATAATGCACTTGCAAAAGGTGAAGGCAACACAGCGACATCTGCAATTGATGCAATAGAGGGAGCTTATCAAAGAGAAGAATTTGATGAGTTTGTAAAACCAATAGTAATTACAGAAAACGATAAACCAATTGCAACAATCAAACAAAACGATTCAATAATATTCTTCAACTTTAGACCAGATAGAGCTCGTGAAATTACAAGAGTATTTGTTGATAAGAATTTCGATGGATTTGAAAAGAAATATCAATATGTAAATTATGTATGTTTCACAGAATATGATGCGACAATGCCAAATGTAGAGGTTGCATTTAAACCAGAAAAAATAGAAAACACATTTGGTGAATACATAAGCAAAATGGGATTAACACAACTTAGAATAGCTGAAACTGAGAAATATGCTCACGTAACATTCTTCTTCAATGGTGGAAATGAAGTGAAATATCCAGGAGAAGACAGAATACTTGTAGAATCACCAAAGGTTGCTACATATGATTTAAAACCAGAGATGAGTGCATATGAAGTAACAGATAAAGTTGTAGATGCTATAAGAAAACAATCATACAATGCAATTATATTAAACTTTGCAAATTGCGATATGGTTGGTCATACTGGTGTTATGGAGGCAGCTGTTAAAGCTGTTGAAACAGTTGATGAATGTATGGGTAGAATAATAGAAGAAGTAAGACGCGTAAATGGAGTTTTACTTGTAACAGCAGACCATGGAAATGCAGAGCAAATGATAGATTACACAACTGGAGATCCTCATACAGCACATACAACAGGACCAGTTCCACTAATAGTAATGGGATTAGAAAATAATATAAAATTAAAAGATGGTGGAAAACTTGCAGATTTATCACCAACAATGCTTGATATAATGGGATTAGAAAAACCTGCAGAGATGACAGGCGAATCACTATTACAAAAAGATTAAAAATAGGGTAAGCAAAATAATTTATGAAAAATTATAAAACATATCATTTAAAATAGCTTAAGGTTAGGTGTGTTAAATAAAAAATGGTGGATACAGTCCCAAATAGAAACGAGGTAAATAAATGAAAAAATATATAGGTATATTCTTTGCAACAGTTGCACTTGCCTGTCTTTTAACGGGTTGCGGTAAAGAAAATAAAACTAATGAAGAAAACAATGGAACAATTACAGAAATCACAAGTGGAGAGATTAATAGTGAAAAAGAGAATAAAGAAAACGAAGATAAAAATATTTCATTAATTAATTCTGGAGACATAAAAGAATTAGAAGTAATAAAAGAACTTGAATTAAACAAAGATTCAGGAGATGTTGCGTATTACAGTGGAGAATATGCAGATAATGGAGTAGAAAGAAAAATTAAAATTGAGTTTTTAGGAATGCAAGAAGATGATTTTGTAACAGCAACATATGAAGTAGATATAGATGGCGCAAAATGTAAAGCAAATTTCGATTCTGACGGAAAATTTTACATAGTTGATGTCGATAAAAATGACAAATATGTTGAACTTGTTGCTACATCAAATCCAAATGAAAGTGATGTGACATCAAACGTATTTTATAGATATGTAGATGGAGAGATTGTAGAGCTAGGAAAAGTATCAAACTTTGATGGTATAGAAATGAAAATGTATCAAAACAAAATATTAGGCATGCCTGTATACTTTGAAGAAGGTGCTTTGGTTGGTAGTTACTATATTATAAAAGATAATAAAATAGAAAATGTTAAAACAAAATACGAAGATGTAAAAGATAAAGAATACACAGTAACAGCTGATTCAATTGATTATGTTCTAGAAACAGAAGAAAGCACATCGAATTTGAAGAATATTAGAATTGGAGACAAAATAAAAATAGAAAAAATAAATGATAATAGCGATTACATCACAGAAAACGATTATACAGTATATATGAGAGCTAGAATTCAAAGCGGAGATGAAGTTGTTATCCAAAATCCTCTAGCAGGTGTTTCTTTCTAATAACTTGAAGATGCTAAAATGATTTGATTTTTATGTTGTATAATAGATATACTAATTTTAGTTACATATGATAAATAATTATAGAAAAAGAAGTAAAAGGAGGAAGTAGAATGATTTATTCACAAGAAGTAGAAAACATGTGTCCAGTAGCAAAAGGAGTTGATCATGGACCAGCGCCAATTCCAGAAGAGGGAAAATGGGTTAAAGCAAAAGAGATTAAAGATATCTCTGGTTTAACACACGGTATAGGTTGGTGTGCACCACAACAAGGAGCTTGCAAACTTACATTAAACATTAAAGATGGTATAATTGAGGAAGCTTTAGTTGAAACAATAGGTTGCAGTGGTATGACTCACTCAGCTGCAATGGCAGGAGAAATTTTAGTTGGAAAAACAATACTAGAAGCATTAAATACAGACCTTGTATGTGATGCTATAAATACAGCTATGAGAGAATTGTTCTTACAAATTGTTTATGGTAGATCTCAATCAGCATTTTCAGAGGGTGGATTACCAATAGGAGCAGGACTTGAAGATTTAGGAAAAGGTCACAGAAGCCAAGTTGGAACAATATATAGCACAAAGCTTAAAGGACCAAGATATCTTGAACTTGCTGAAGGATACATAACTGAAATAGGCTTAGATAAAGACAATCAAATTATAGGATACAAATATGTAAATCTAGGAAAGATGATGGAAAACATCAAAAAAGGAATTGACCCAATGGAAGCAATAAAAAAGGCTAGCGGACAATATGGTAGATTCGACGAAGCTATAAAGAAGATTGATCCTAGAGAAGAATAATTTATATATAGAAGGGAATGAAGAAAATGAGTTTATTTGAAGGTTATGAAAGAAGAATAGATCAAATTACACCAGTACTTAATAAATATGGAATTAAAGATTGCGAAGAAGCTTTAGAAATATGCAAAGAAAAAGGATTTAATCCATATGATATAGTAAAAGGAATTCAACCAATTTGCTTTGAAAATGCATGTTGGGCATACACGGTTGGTGCTGCAATAGCAATCAAAAAAGGTTGTACAAAAGCTGCTGATGCTGCAAAAGCAATAGGTGAAGGTCTTCAATCATTCTGTATACCAGGAAGTGTTGCAGATGACAGAAAAGTAGGACTAGGTCATGGAAATTTAGCATCTATGCTTTTAACAGAAGAAACAAAATGTTTTGCTTTCTTAGCAGGACACGAAAGCTTTGCTGCTGCTGAAGGTGCAATTGGTATTGCAAAATCAGCTAATAAAGTTAGAAAAGAACCACTAAGAGTTATCTTAAATGGTCTTGGAAAAGATGCTGCACAAGTAATTTCAAGAATAAATGGTTTTACATATGTAAAGACAGATTTTGATTTCTTTACAGGAAAAGTAAAAGTATTAGAAGAAATAGCATATTCAGATGGAGAAAGATCAAAAGTTAGATGCTATGGAGCAAATGATGTTAGAGAAGGTGTTGCAATAATGCACTTAGAGGGTGTTGATGTTTCAATTACAGGAAACTCTACAAACCCAACAAGATTCCAACATCCAGTTGCAGGAACATATAAGAAAGAATGTATTGAACAAGGAAAGAAATACTTTTCAGTTGCATCAGGTGGTGGAACAGGAAGAACACTTCACCCAGACAATATGGCTGCAGGCCCAGCTTCTTATGGTATGACAGATACTATGGGAAGAATGCATTCAGATGCACAATTCGCAGGTTCATCTTCAGTTCCAGCGCATGTTGAAATGATGGGACTAATTGGTATGGGTAATAACCCAATGGTTGGTGCCACAGTTGCAGTTGCTGTTGCTGTCGAGGAGGCCATGAAATAGTTGATACTGTAAGAACTTATAAAAATAAATAAAATGTGAGTGAATAAAAAATAGCAGTGAAATTTGCCCACTGCCCACCTTTTGCCCACCTTTTGTCTATGTAAAAAGTTAAAACAAAATGAATATGAAATATTCCAAATGTCAAAAAGACTCCCATCAAAAAACGATGGGAGTTTGTTTTTAGATACCTAAATAATCGTCGTCATTGTCATTTATGACAATTTCGGGGGTTGTTCTTGAATTTCCGTATTCGTCATCGAAAAGAGAAATTCCGAGCCATTTTTCATCGAATACCTTTGAAATCGACCTTTCAAGGAAAACGACGATGAGTGCTAGGCCACCAAGTGCTGTAAACACGAGCAAAAGACAACCTATAACTGGATTGTTTCTTAAATTTGCAAGTTTCTTCATGATGCGTCCTCCAATTAAATTTAAATAAATCGATTGCTGACGATTACAGTATATCAGCCTATTTTTGAGTTGTCAATGAATTTGAATATTTATCCATTATTATATAAACCGGTCTTGCCTTTGTTTCACCATATATTTTAGCTATATATTCTGCAACTATACCTAAGGAAATCAGTTGTACACCACCTATAAAAGTTATGGCTACCATAAGAGATGACCATCCATGCGTTGAAAATCCCAATATTTTTATTATAATAGCATAAATCATTAATATAAATGAAATAAATGTTGTTGCTAAACCTAATTTGAAAATTAATCTAAGTGGTTTAGTTGAAAAGCCTACAATTCCACTTAATGCAAGTTTAATCATTTTTTTAAGAGGGTATTTTGTTTTTCCAGCAAAGCGTGGTGCCCTATCAAATTCAACAATTGCTTGTTTAAATCCCATCCAAGCGAATATCCCACGAATATATCTGTCTTTTTCTGGCAGTTTTATAAAGACTTCTTGTACTCTTTTACTGATAAGTCTGAAATCACCGACATTTTCTGGTATTTTAATATCTGATAGTTTGTTTAGTATTTTATAATACATTTCCGCTGTGAATCTTTTGAAAAACGTGTCTGTTTTTCTGCTTTTTCTTTTGGCGTAAACTATATCGAAACCTTCACACCATTTAGCCACTAAATCGGATATAACTTCTGGAGGATCTTGTAAATCAGCATCTATTGTTATAATTGCATCACCTGTCGCATTTTCTATTCCGGCGGTGATTGCTGCTTGATGACCAAAATTTCTTGAAAAATTAATTACTTTTACGTGTTCATCGATATTAACCAAGTTTAAAATTATTTCTAGTGTTTTGTCCCTACTGCCATCATTTACTATTATTATTTCATAGTCGAATGGTAGGCTTTTAAGCACATTAGACGTTCTTGTATAAAATTCATTTGCTACTTCTTCTTCGTTGTACATTGGAACTACAATTGAAATTTTGTTATTCATATGGAAACCTCCTATAATAAGCATACTATAACTTATATTATAGCATAAAAATGTATATAGAGGAGAGTAAAAAAGTGAAAAGAGTTGAAAATTATGTAAATTTGTGATAAAATGTATTCGTTAAAATTACTCTTTGGAAGTGTGCGTGCCTAATGACACTGCATAATACTTACCCAAAATAGAACTTGGAGGAAAAGAACATGATTCTTTTGGTTGTTATACTGGCATTTTCCGTTATTCTTTGCGGAGTTGGACTTATCTCTGAAATTAGGGTGTCGAATATGCAAATTCGGCAGATAAGAAGTTTAGAAGAAAGGAATGAACAGCTTCAAAATCGTAACCTACAGCTTATGAAGATACTCGGAGAAACAAATAGAAAAGCAGAAGAAATGGAACGAAAAAGCAGAAAAAAATTATTGGAAAAAGATTCGATAATAAGTATCTTGGAAAGCGAAAACAACGAATTGCATGAAAAATGTAGTGAATTTGAAAAATCGAAAGAAGAAAGTGAGGAGCCGATTGAGATATCAAAAACATAGTGGAGCTCATTGATTTTTGTTAATGAGAGTATTCAAAAGTTATATAATAAAAGTTTATATTATATAATTTTGAATATATAGTTTCTAGAAAGCAGACACATTAATTAGTGTCTGTTTTTTTGTTGACTTTTAAGAGATGTAATATAAAGATAAAAAATGGATATATTATTATTGATTAAAAAGACTGGAAAGGATGATATTTTATGAAAAAATATGTTGGAATAGACTATATTCATGCTAGAGAAGTGTTGGATTCAAGAGGAAAACCAACTGTTGAAGTAGAGGTTTATACTGAAGATGGGGATATAGGAAGAGCAATAGTGCCTTCTGGGGCTTCTACACGGTAAATTTGAGGCTTTAGAAATGAGAGATGATGATAGTAATAGATACAATGGAAATGGTGTTTTAAGGGCAGTGAACAATGTAAATGAAGTAATTGCTAAAAACATAGTTGGAGAGAATGTATTTGAACAATCAAATATAGATGAAATAATGATAAATGTTGATGGAACAGAAGATAAATCAAAGCTTGGGGCAAATGCAATCTTAGGAGTTTCAATGGCTGTATCGAATGCAGCAGCTAATAATCTAGCAATACCGCTTCATGTATATTTGGGCGGAATATCGGGTAGGACCATGCCGTATCCGATGATGAATATTTTAAATGGCGGAAAGCATGCAGATAACAATGTAAATATTCAAGAATTCATGATAGTGCCACAAGATATTGACTTTTTCTCTGACAGATTGAGAATGTGCAGTGAAGTATATAGTGCATTAAAGAGCATTTTGAAAAAGAATAACTTATCAACTGGAGTTGGTGATGAAGGTGGTTTTTCGCCAAATTTAGAAAATGATGAAGAAGCATTAAAACTTATAGTTGAAGCTATCGAAAAGGCTGGATACAAAAATAACTTTGGTATAGCATTAGATGTTGCGGCAAGTGAGATGTACACAGAAGATAAAAAGTATAATTTTTGGAAAACAAACGAAGAGAAAACTGCAGAGCAAATGATAAAATATTACGATAATTTAATATCAAAATATCCGATAATATCAATTGAAGACGGCCTAGCTGAAGAAGATTGGAAAGGTTGGGCAAAACTTACAAAAGAATTTGATGATAAAATAATGTTAGTGGGTGATGATTTATTTACGACTAACACAAAACGTCTGGAAAAAGGAATAGAAAAGAAAGTAGCAAATAGTATCTTAATAAAGCCAAATCAAATAGGAACTGTAACAGAAACAATAGATACCATAAAAATGGCAAAGGCAAATGGATATACCCCAATAATGTCACATCGTTCAGGTGAAACAGAAGATACGTTTATAGCAGATTTTGCAGTAGCACTTAATATGAAATACATTAAAACAGGTGCTCCGTGCAGAAGTGAGCGAATAGCAAAATATAATCAACTTTTGAGAATAGAAGAGGAATTCACTTGATTTATGTAAAATGGGGCTGACCAGTCGGTCGCCCCTTTAAACGTAATAAAAACTTGCAAATTTGAGTATTTCGGTATATCATAGTAATGTTAAAAGATGAATAGGAGGAAAATATAGATGATAGATGTTCATTATAGAGATTTAAGAGATATGCTAGAAAATACAGAAAAGTTATATAGAGATGAAGTTGCATATAAACTAAAATTTAGAAGTGAGATTGTTGGAATCAAATATTCAAAATTTATAGATGATATAAAGGCTTTAGGGGCATATTTATTAGATTTGAATATGAAAAATAACAGAGTAATAGTAATATCAAAAAATAGATACGAGTGGTGTGTAAGTTATTTAGCAACAGTCACATCTGATTTAATAGTTGTTCCGCTAGATAAATCACTTCCAGAAGAAGAGTTTTATTCATTAGTAGAACGCGCAGAAGCTGATGTAATTATTTATGACAATATCTATGAGGACAGAATAAAAAAATTAAAGGAAAATGAAAAAACAACATTGAAATATTACATAAATATGGACACAGACTTGAATAAGTGCATAGAAGAGGGAAAAGTTAGTTATTTGAAAAATAACTGTAAATATAAAAAGGTAAAAATAGATAATGAAAAAATGAGATTTATGCTTTTTACATCAGGAACAACTTCTATGTCAAAATGTGTTATGCTATCACACAAAAATATATGTGCAGATATTGAGCAAATCAGTGCAACACTGGATGTTAACAAAGATGATACATTGTTATCATTTTTACCACTTCACCATACATTTGAATGTACAGCCGGATTCTTATATGCGATAAGCGTTGGAGCTAAAATCGCTTTTTGCGATGGAATAAGACATATGGTTGATAACATGAAAGAATACGAAGTTTCTGCAATGATAAGTGTACCAGCATTGTACGAAAGCATATATAAAAGAGTATGGAAACAGATAGAGCAGGGCAAGAGAGAAAAACAAGTAAAAGTTGCCCTAAAAGCTAGCGAAGCACTTTTAAAAGTTGGTGTAGATATGAGAAAACAATTATTTAAACAAATTCATGAAACTTTTGGTGGACACGTTAGATTTCTAGTTAGTGGTGCGGCAGGAATTGATCCAAAGGTTGCTAAAGGGTTTAATGATTTTGGAATAATAATGTACCAAGGATATGGTCTTACAGAAACATCTCCTGTTGTGTCTGTAGAAAATATGGAATTTTCAAGAAATGGTAGCGTAGGAAAACCAATGAAGAAAAATGAAGTGAAAATTGATGAACCAGATGCAGACGGAATCGGTGAAATTCTTGTAAAAGGACCTAACGTAATGCTTGGATACTATAAGAATGATGAGGAGACTAAAAAGGTTCTATCACATGGATGGTTTAAAACAGGAGACCTAGGTAGAGTCGATGAAGATGGATTCTTATACATAACAGGTAGAAAAAAAGATGTTATCGTGCTAAAAAACGGTAAAAATATATTCCCTGAAGAATTAGAAGCACTAGTAAATAGAATAGATTGTGTAAAAGAGTCAATGGTTTACGGTGGCAAAGACAAAGATGGCGATGTTGAGGTAAGAGTAAAAATAGTATATGACAAAGATGCTGTTTTAGATAAATTAGGAGTAATACAAGATGAAGAACTAGAGGAATATTTCTGGGAAAACATCAAAAAAGTGAACAAAGAAATGCCTACATATAAATACATAAAAGGCATGATATTAACGGATGAGCCTTTGATAAAGACAACTACTAATAAGGTTAAGAGGTTTGAAGAGTTAAAGAAAATAAATGAAGGTAAATAAATGAAGAACTAAGGGAGCGCCATATGATGAGAATATGGCGCTTTTGTAATATTAGAAATATGGAGTGAAATACTGATTACGCAAAACAAATTGACATAATTCTGGAAAGATGATATAATCTATTTGTTTCCCAAATTTTATAACACAAAAGGAGAACATTATTATGTACTTTGATGCCACGCAGAAGAACGCAGGAGGAAAGGAAATGAAGGCTTTCAGAAGTTTCAACGACGTTACGGAGAAGTTCGAAAACGAGGAGTGCAAGGTTCGGTACGAGGAGCCATACGATGACGTGATAGAGCAACCAAGAAATGAGAATGTTTCTTTAACCAATATCACTAAGAGGCTTGGAGGAATACTCGGCTGTGAGGAACTTGAACTTCCAAGTTCTTATGAAGAAGAGATGGAAAAGACTTTCGAGGATTCTCACGATGAGACAATTGAGCAGGAAACGTGGAAAGGTGATTTCCAATGTGATGAAGAAGACTGGATGCACGAACAAAAAAAGATTCAACATATCCACGACGGAGGCGAAAAGGAGAGAGCGAGAAAGCATCGCAAAGGCTATCATACCCACGAGAAAAGAATCGCCTCGAAAGCGAGAGAAGACGGAGCACACCGAGGTTATGGCCGGTATGTTTACGGTGGAAAAAAGTCGTCCAAACCGAATGCCGTTAAACTTGGAAGGGTCTTTCATGCGAAAAGCACGGCAAATAATTCGCTTGCTAAGCAAGACTTCCACTACGTAAACGAAGGAGGGCTTGTTTTTAAGCAATTTTATACGCAAACCGAGAATGACAAGCATAGACGGCCGTCGAAAGCACTTCATCGCTCGGATGACAGACTTCGCCGTGAACTTTATGAAGAGTTGTTCGACATGAATAAGCCGGATGATGAGCTGATGGAAGATTTTGAACAGGATGCTTATTACCAGGACGAACTGAGCTTCAATGACTTTGAGGAATACAAACTCCCACTTTGCATGTGTGGATCAAAAGAAGAGGTAAACCATATTAGTATGGTCGATATCTTCTTACACTTTCCACTCACTGCTGACGAGTTCAAATACTATTGGAGTAGGGGATTAATCTTCTACGATCCTCTGAATAACGTCGCGATGTTTAGGTACGACGAGGCAAAGAAGAAAATCGCGGAAGAAGGAAAACTCTTCATCTGCCACGACATTACGATTTAAGCTTGTTTTATACTACCAAAGAAGTATTTTCGTATGAGATAACTTTTTGGTAAAGCCAAAATAGTTTATTAACTAGAATTTTGGTTAATGAATTATTTATTAAGGCAAACCTCATTCTTTATGAATGGGGTTTGTTTTTTGTAGTGTTAAAAATGTGCGATATTTAAAAAAGTGTGATATAATAGCAAATACAAGGAGAGATGAATATGAAAAAAGCAGAAGAAAAAACAAATGTAATGAGAATCTTAGATAAATTAAAAATAAATTATAAAAGCTATGATTATTCAAATACAGAAGCTGTAAATGGAATGGAAGTTGCTGAAATATTAAAACAAAATCCAAATCAAGTTTTTAAAACACTTGTTACAGTTGGAAAATCAGGTAGTAATTATGTGTTTGTAATTCCAGTAAATAAAGAGCTTGATTTGAAAAAAGCTGCACAAGCAGTAGGCGAGAAGAATATAGAAATGGTAAAATCTAAAGATTTACTTGCATTAACAGGATATATACACGGTGGATGTTCACCTATTGGAATGAAAAAATTCTTTACTACTACGATAGATAAAACAGCCATAAATTTTGCAACGATAATTTTTAGTGCAGGAAAAATTGGCTATCAAGTGGAGCTTGGAATAGAGGATTTGAAAAAAGCAATTAGATTTAATCTTGCCGAAATAACAGCAGATTAGCAAATTTATATTGATAAAATTGTATATTTCCTAAAGTGAAAAATTATCCTTTAGGAAATTTTTTTGTTCGTCACTTAGTTGTCATTTAGATATTATATATTTATCTTGAAAGGAGAGTTACTATGGAAATTTTAAGAGTAGAAAATTTAACAAAGGTATATGGAAAGGACGAGGCAAAAGTTACAGCACTAGATAATGTTTCTTTCAAGGTAAATAAAGGAGAGTTTGTTGCTATCACTGGTAGTAGTGGAAGTGGAAAATCAACATTGCTTCATTTAATAGGAGGAGTTGATAGACCAACAAGTGGAAAGGTTTTTATTGATAACAAAGATATATATGAGATGTCTAATGATAATCTAGCTATTTTTAGAAGACGCCAAATAGGCCTTGTTTACCAGTTTTACAATTTGATTCCTGTTTTAAATATTGAAGAAAATATCAAGCTTCCTCTTCAACTTGATAACAGAGAACCTAAAAAAGAAGATATGGACAATATGCTTAAAATGCTAGGATTGACATCTAGAAGGCTTCATTTGCCAAATGAATTATCTGGTGGACAACAACAACGTACATCAATAGGAAGAGCGTTAATAACAAATCCAGCAATAATTTTAGCAGATGAACCAACAGGTAATCTAGATTCAAAGGCAAGCGAGGAAATTATTGATATTTTAAAAATATCTAACGAAAAATATAAACAAACAATTATAATGATAACACATGATTTAGAGCTTGCAAAAGAAGCAGACAGAATTATAAAATTAGAAGATGGAAAAATTGTTAAGGAGGTTTAATTATGAATATTCTTAACAAATTAGCGATAACAAATTTGAAATTAAATAAAAAGAGAAGTATAGTGACAACGATAGGAATTGTTTTGGCCACAGCACTTATTTGTGCCGCTAGTAATATGTTTACGAGTGCACAAGCAACACTTGTAGGTGCAACAATTGCACAGGGTGGATATTATCATGTAAAGCTTAGTGATTTAACAAAAGATGATGTACAAAAGTTAGAAGCTAATAGAGATATAAAAGATTTGAATCTTATAACTGATTATGGATTTAGTAATTTAAAAGAAAGCAAAAATCATAGAAAACCGTACTTACATATGTATTCTATATATGATGAAAAAACGTTTTATAACATGTCGTATAGTTTAAAAGAAGGAAGACTTCCAAAAGATAATACAGAAGTTGTTATAAATGAATGGATTATAGAAAATGGAGAAGTTCCATACAAAATTGGCGATAAAATAAGTTTGAATTTAGGAACAAGGATGGTAAGTGGAGAAAAAATAAATCCTAAAAATCAATATAAAAAAGAAGAAGAGCTAGTGGGCGAATATAAAAAAGAACTCACTGTTGTAGGAATAATAAAAAAGCCAGGTAGAGGCTTGGAAAGCACATTAGAACCTGGATACACGGTAATAACATCTGGAGAAAAATATGAAAAAACGAACTCATATTTATTACTAAAAGATCCGTATAAATATAAAGAGACTTTTGAAGAACTTTTAGGAAAAGACTATGACCCAAATCATGCTAACTACAAATATACAATGAATAGTGAATTACTTCGCTGGGAAGTTTTTAATGTAAGTGATTCCATTTTCAGAATGCTTCTTTCGCTTGTTATATTTGGAGTTCTAATAATATGTTTAACAAGTATATTCTGCATAAGAAATTCATTCGCAATATCGACAACAGAAAAAATAAAAATGTATGGAATATTAGCAAGTGTAGGAGCAACTAAAAAGCAAATAAAGAAAAATGTTTTGTTTGAAGCATTTGTGCTTGGTGTAATAGGAATTCCATTAGGTATTCTTTTGGGAGTGTTTGCAGATTTTGTTTTGATAAAAATTTGTAACATGTTATTAGAACCAGGAGTTATACAGCAAGGAGAAATGGTATTTAAAGCTTCTTGGATTGCAATTATTGCATCTGTTATAATGGGCATTATTACAATATATTTTTCGGCATTGTCTTCAGCAAGAAAAGCTTCAAAGGTAAATCCAATAGAATCAATAAGAGGAACAAACGAAATAAAAATCAAATCTAAAAAATTAAAAACACCAAAAATAATAGATAAACTTTTTGGCATTGGTGGGGTAATAGCATATAAAAACTTAAAAAGAAGTAGAAGAAAATATAGAACGACAGTGCTTTCACTAATAAGCAGTATATTTATATTTATCACGATGAGTACATTCTTAAAATATGGATTTGACATGACCGATGAATATTATATAAAAATGGATTATAATGTAACTGTAGGTAAAGAAAGAAACGATGAAACAAATCTAAATGATGTATTAAAGCTTGATAATATAATCGATTATACAATGATATATACAGGCTCTGATGATGGAAAGGGGCAAATACAAATAACAGACAAAAGCAAAGTGAATGAAAACTTTGCATATGACTACGATATAATAAGCGTTGTGGCACTAAACAGTGATGCTTATAAAAAATATGTTAAAAAGCTTGGATTAAACTATGAAAAAGTAAAAAAAGATGGAGTACTTTGCGACGACTATGGATATGAAGAAAGAAACGAAAATGGTAGTAAGAAAAAGGTTTTAACAAGGTACTACAAATATAAAACGGGTGATATAATAGAGGGTAAGTATGGCAAAGATGAAAGAATAATCAATGTGAAATTATCAAAAATTACAGACATAAGACCAAGTGGATATGAAACTGTGTATATAAATGGCGGTTTCTTATTTGTAGATGTTAAAAATTTTGATAAAATAAAATTCGCTGAAGAAAATATTTTAATAAACTCATCAAATCCAGACAAATTAACCAAAGATATAGAAAAAGAATTTAAAACATTAAGAGTTTCAAATTTAGAGCAAATGGCAAAATATCAAAGAGGAACGGCAATCGTAATGTCAATATTTATGTATGGATTTATAGGAGTTATCACACTAATAGGATTAACAAATATATTTAACACAATAACAGCAAACATGAATTTAAGACAAAAAGAATTTGCAACATTAAAAAGTATAGGAATGACTAAAAAAGAATTTAACAAAATGATAAACTTAGAAACAATTTTTTATAGTTTAAAATCTTTAATCTTCGGAATAGCACTTGGAATATTAGGAAGTTACATGGTGTATGGAATGTTTGCCACGAGCTTTGACAGTGGTTTCACGCTTCCATATAAATCAATAATATTATCAATAATATTTGTTTTCATAATAATATTTGGTATAATGAAATATTCAATAAAGAACATAGATAAACAAAACATAATAGAAACAATAAGAAATGAAAATGTATAAAAGATAGAGTAAAAAATAATTATTAGTGCAAAAAGCGTGCTCCATAAAAAATACATTGATTCAAATAATAGTAGGTGGTGAAATAATGAAAGTTTTATTGGTAGAAGATAATCTAAGCATTGCAAAAGGTTTAATATATGCTTTTAAGCAAAATGAATATGAAGTAAATCATGCACAAAATATAAAAGAAGCGGAAAATATGCTAAAAGCAGAAAAATATAACATCATAATATTAGATATAATGCTTCCTGATGGAAATGGGTTTGAACTTTATGAAAAAATAAAACAAGATTATTTCACTCCTTGCATTTTTCTAACAGCAAGAGATGATGAAGATGACATAGTAAAAGGCCTAGAGCTTGGTGCAGAAGACTACATGACAAAGCCTTTTTCAACAAGAGAACTAATAGCAAGAATGAATAAAATATTATTAAAAGGAAAAAACAACAAAATAAAAGTAAAAGACATAACACTAGATTTAGATAAATTGGTAGTATATAAAAATGACCAAATAATAAACCTAACAGCATTAGAAATAAAGCTTTTAACTTTGCTATTTACCAACATTGGCAAAGTAATAAAAAGAGAATATATAATAGAAAAAATATGGGATTGGACACGAAATGATGTAAACGATAATACCGTATCAGTCTATATAAAAAGAATCAGAGAAAAGCTAGATAGCGACATAATAGTAACAATAAAAGGTATTGGATATAGGGTGGATTAAAATGAAAAATAAAATAGAACTAAAAAAATGCCTAATAGTTAGTATGCTAACAATTTTAATATTTGAAGTGTGCTTTGGAATAATATTTAGCATTCAATATAAAAAATATACTCAAAATACCAACATAGTTATAAATGGAATAGTAGAAGAAGTAGTAAAAGAATATCCAAAGACCGATAAAAATGAAATTGTAAAGATACTAAATGGAGAAAAAACAAATCAAAATAATCTGTTAAAAGAATATGGCATAGATATAGAAAAAGATTCGGTAATATACGAAAACGAAAAAACATATCAAAAATTTATGTGCATGAACCTGGCTTTTTTAATGATTAGTCTACTAACAATTGTAATAATATTCATAATATATAATCAAAGAAAAGATAAAAAAATAAAAGAAATAACAAAATATATAGAAGAAATAAATAGAAAAAATTACTCATTAAAAATACAAAACAATACAGAAGATGAATTATCAATATTGCAAAATGAATTGTACAAAATAACAATAATGTTAAAAGAGCAGGCAGAAAATTCAATAAGTGACAAAATGAATCTAAAAGACTCGCTTGCAGACATATCACACCAATTAAAAACACCACTAACATCAATACAAATAATGCTAGACAATATAATTGATGATGAAAACATGCCACAAGACATAAAAAATGACTTCATAAAAGATATAAGAAGCGAAATACAAAACATAAATGTCTTGGTAAACACAATACTGAAATTGTCAAAACTAGACACAAACACAATAACATTCAACAAAAAAGAAGAAAAGCTAAACGACATATTAGAAGAGTGTAAGAAAAATTTGCTTCCGATTTGCGACTTAAAAAATGTAGCAATAGAAATAGAAGCACCAGAAGAAATCTATATAGAATGTGACAGAGCATGGCACAAAGAAGCACTAACAAACATATTAAAAAACTGTGTGGAACATTCAAAACCAAATCAAAAAGTAATAGTAAAATTAGAAAAAAATAAAATGTACACAAAAATAACGATAAAAGACTCAGGCACAGGGATAAGCGAAAAAGACCTGCCACACATATTTGAAAGATTTTATAAAGGCGAAAATTCTGGCAATGGAAGTATAGGTATAGGCTTGGCACTCGCAAAAGCAATAATACAAAAGGAAAATGGATATATAAGCGTAACATCAAAACAAGGGGTAGGAACGGAGTTTGTGATAAAATATATTTAGAGGAGAAGTATTTAATAGCGTCATTTTAAACGAGAAGTGTTAGAAAAATTTTTGTTGACACATGTAAATTCTTGTTATAAAATGGCACTATGGTTTTGCATTGAAACCTAAGTTTTAGTATATCGGACGTTGGTTTATGGGAGGTGGTATTTTTGATACATCTTGAGCATATTTCTAAAACGTTTAAGGTTGCAACTAGGAAGGCTTCTACAAAAGATGCAATAAGGTCTTTTTTTAAGAAAGAGTACAAAGAGGTACATGCACTCACAGATGTTTCACTAGATATTAAAGAAGGTGAAATTGTTCGGATACATAGGTCCAAACGGTGCAGGCAAGTCCACAACGATAAAGATAATGTGTGGCATACTTGTTCCAAGTAGCGGAACTTGTATAATTGATGGAAAAGTTCCATATAAGGAACGAAAAGACTATGTAAAAAATATTGGCGTTGTTTTCGGTCAGCGCTCTCAATTATGGTGGGATGTTCCACCCGATGATTCATTTTATCTCCTACGAGATATCTATAAAATTCCCAAAGAAGAATTTGAAGAAACAAGGAAAAAGTTAATAGAAGCTTTAGATTTAGAGCAAGTAATTCATACTCCAACAAGGCAATTAAGTTTGGGGCAAAGAATGAGATGCGAAATAGCTGCTGCGCTGCTACACAAGCCTAAGATTTTGTTTTTAGATGAACCAACAATAGGCCTTGATGCGGTTTCAAAAATAGCAGTCAGAAAGTTTATTAAAAAACTAAACAAAGAAGAAGGCACAACAATAATCTTGACAACACATGACATGCAAGATATCGAAGCTCTTACTAACAGAATAATTTTAATCGGTAAAGGTAAGAAACTTTATGATGGCACATTAGATGGAATAAGAAAGAAATATTCATCAACATTTATTGTTAGTGCACAATACGAATACACACATAACAGAATAAACATAAATGATGTTGAAATTGTAAACCAAAATGAACAAAGAGCAACTATGAAATTTAATTCAAATATTATTAAGCTTCAAGATGTAATAAGTTTGCTTACAAAACAAGTAAATGTCCTAGATATTCAAGTTGAAAGCTCTCCAATAGAAGAAGTAATAGCTAAAATGTACGAAGAAATGAAGATAGGATAGGAGGGCTAAAATGAAAACATATTTATCGTTTTTTAAATTAAGATTTAATATAGCTCTTCAATACAAATTCGCAGCAATAGCAGGAATACTAACGCAATTCTTTTGGGGTGCGATGCGTCTTATGATATACGATGCATATTACCAAATAGATATTGAATTGCCGATGCAGTGGACGGCACTTGTCTCGTATATTTGGCTTGGGCAAGCTTTTCTTATGCTAACTAGATTTAATTGTGCAGATACTGATATAAGCGAATCGATAATCACTGGAAATGTGGCATACGAATACACAAGACCACTTAGCATATATGCAATGTGGTATACAAAGATAATGGCAAATAAAACAGCATCAGGATTATTAAGATTTTTACCAATTATATTGGTAGCGATTATTCTGCCGAGTGGTTACAAACTTGCAGCACCAGTATCATTTTTAGCATTTATACTATTTATTTTAACATTAGCATTAGGAACATTTTTAACAGTCGGAATCGCAATGCTTATATATGTGATAATGTTTTACACGACTTCATCAAAAGGCGTGTTCAATGTATATGCAGTAATTTCAGAATTCTTTGCGGGGAGGATAATACCAATACCATTTATGCCAGCTTTTCTTCAAAGAATATGTTATATGCTTCCTTTCAGGCTTGCATTTGATTTGCCATATCGCTTATATGTTGGGGAGATTCCTGTAATAGAGGGAATACAGAGCATAGGCATTCAAATTATTTGGCTCGCAATAATCATCTTTTTTGGAAGTTACTTAATAAGCAAAACGAGCAAAAAGCTTGTAGTACAAGGTGGATAAGGAGGGAAAAATGAAATTATATTTAAAATCAATTTGGATGTTTATAAAATGTGAATTAGAATATAGAGCCTCTTTTATCTTAAGCACAGTAGCATCAATACTTTCATCGTTTTTCTCTTTTCTTAGTGTCATTATTTTAATAAATAAATTTGGAGCCATAAAAGGTTGGACATTAAGTGAAATTTTACTGGTACTTGGAATAGCAGGTTTCGGGCATTCAGCTATAGAAATGTTTTGTAGAGGATTGGATCACTTTCATCTAGAAGTAAAACGAGGATTACTAGATCAAATATTAGTTAGGCCACGAAACATCACATTTCAAGTACTATGTTCAAACTTTCAAACTTCAAAATGTGGAAGAGTTGTTGAAAATATTATAATTCTAATATATGCTATAGCTACGCTAGGTGTAGAATGGAACTTATACAAAATAATTATTTTATCACTTATGATAATCGGCACACTAATAATATTCTTCTCGGTATTATTACTTAAAGCATCGTTTTCGTTTTGGACAATAGAGGGAATGGAAGCAATGAATATAATATCAGATGGAGGAAGAGAATTAGCATCATATCCAATAGATATATATAAGAAATGGTTTGCAGATATATTTACATACATCATACCATTTGGATGCGTGAATTATTATCCGTTACTATGCCTGCTTCAAAAACCGGAAGCAAAATGGTGGTACGGATTATTACCGCTTACAACATTTATTTTTATGGCAATTTCGTTTAAGGTCTGGGATTATGGACTAAAATCGTACAAATCAACAGGCTCATAGAAAAGTTAAAATACTTAAAACTTTTTAGTGTCATAAATTTGTCTAAAGTGTGAAAGGAGAGAAAGTAATGCAAAATAAAAAGGAAAAGTTAAAACTATATATAACAAACAATTTAGACAAATTATATAGGCTAGCTTTTTCATATGCCAAAAATGAACATGATGCAGAAGACATTGTTAACGAAAGTGTGAAAAGAGCATTAGATGCAATTTATCAACTAGAAAAAGAGGAATTTCTTGGAACATGGATGTACAGAATTGTTATAAATACAGCATCATCATATATGAAAATGAAATCAAAACTTATTTACATTGATGAAGTCATAGAAAACACACTAGTAAAAGAGGATAAATATCAAGATACAGATTTGTACAATATGGTTATGAAATTAGATAGCAAATATAGAATAGTGATAGTACTTAGATTTTATGAGGACATGGCAATAGACAAGATTGCAGAAGTTTTAAATGAAAATGTTAGTACAGTAAAAACAAGACTTTACAAAGCACTAAAATTGCTAAAAATAGAAATGAATGAGGAGGCGTTAATAGATGAACGAAAATATTTTCAAGGAAGCTAAAGAAAAATATGAGACTATTCATGCTCCAAAAACTTTAAAAAAGAGCGTTGAAAAAACATTTAATAAAAGCGAAAGAAAAGTTTTTCCTAAGGTTATGCTTGGGACAGCAATGGGCATTTTTCTATGTTTCGTAACAATTTTAAATGTGAATCCTGTATTTGCTGCAAGCATATCGACTAATGACTTTGTGAGAGGCATTGTGAATGTGCTAACAGCAAACAAATATGAAGTGAACGACAAAAACATCAATGCAAACATAGTAACTGCAAAAATAACAGGAATAAAAGACAAAAAAGTAGAAGAAAGAATAAATAAAGAAATTGAAGAAATGATAAACAACGTTATAGATGAATTTGAAAAAAGTGCAGATGATTTAAGAGAAAATTATCCAGAAGCACATTATGGAATGGATGCTGGATACATCGTAAAAACAGACAATGATAAATATTTGTCAGTAGATATATATGTTGTAAATACAGTAGGTTCTTCATCAACAAAGCACAAATTTTACAATGTAGACAAAATAACAGGTGAAGAAATAAAACTAAAAGACATGATAAAATCAGAAGATTATATAGAAAAATTAACAAATGATATAGTGAAAGAAATCGAAAGATTAAATGCTGAAGAGGGAGTAGATATCTATTTTGCTACATATGATGATGTATATAAACTTCTTTCAAATAAAGAAGAATTTTATATAAATGAAGCTGGAAACCCAGTAATAGTATTTGATAAATACGAAATAGGAATTGGAGCAATAGGCTGTCCTGAATTTGAAATAAAATAAAAAGATTAAATAATGACTCGGAATTTACTTTGAATCCGAGTCATTATTTTTTATATTTGTGAATATTGAATTTTTTTTGTCTTTTGTTATATAATTCATTTTATAAGAAGCAATAAAGGAGAATGATTAACATGAAAAAGATAGAAGAATTAAAAAGATATTATTTAGATCACAAAAATGTTTTTGAAAATTCAAGTATTTTTAAAAAGCAAAATGAAAGTTTAGAAATGTTTAAAAATGAATATCCAATAGAAAGATTTTCTAATTTATCTCTTAATGAATATGCTTTAGGAACGGATAATAAAGATTCTTTGTGTTATAAAATGGAATTTGGAACATATAAGCACACTGGACCAGGGATTGGTGGTTCAACTGCGTTTAAATATGGAATATATTATTCTAAAGATAAAAATAGTTTTGTGACAAGAACAGGAATAGCAACAGAACCCGAGAAAACATGGCAAAGCATAAGAGATGATTTCTTGAAAGTTTTGTATTCTGTTGCAAATGCTAATTCTGTTGCAGATATCAAAGATGATTATTCATCACTAAAAGGAATGTCAATGTACCTTATAAAAATAGCATATTGTTATTTCTCTGAAAAAATAGTATGTATTGCAGGTAGAAAACAATTAAAAGGAGTATTGGATTTATTTGAAATTCAATACGATGATAACTATTCATCATTGCAATTAGCATTTTTAATTAACAAAACAATAAGAGATAATATTCCCGAAATTGCAAATGATTCATCTATAACTATTGGACATTTAATATGGGATTTTTATTATATAAATAACGAAAGTGAAGAAAGAGAAAAAGCAAAGATAGAAAATAAAATTTGGATATATGCCCCAGGTGAAAATGCAAATAAGTGGGATGAATTTTATAGAGATGGAATCATGGCATTGAAGTGGGATGATTTGGGAGATTTAAGGCAGTACGCATCAAAATCAGAGATTAAAGAGGCACTAATTGAAAAAAGCAATATAGATTCTTCAAGAAAAAATGATGTTCTTGCAAATTGGGAGTTTGTAAATGTGCTTAAAATAGGTGATGTTGTATATGCTAAAAGAGGAACAGATACAATTGTTGGTAAGGGTATAGTTGAATCTGATTATATGTTTGACAACAATAGACCAGAATATAAAAGCTATAGAAAAGTTAATTGGATTTATAATGAAGAAAGAAATCATGTTGAGCTTATGGGAAATACTTTGGTTCAAAAGACATTAACGGATATTTCAAAGTATCATGATTACATAGAAAAATTAGAAAAGTTTTACGGTGACAATAAAACCAAAGAACAAAATTCAAATGAATATACAAAGTTTGATTTTTTAGATGAAGTACTAATTACAGAAGAAAAATATGATAGTATTATAAATACTTTAGAGAGAAAGAAAAACATTATTTTACAAGGCGTTCCTGGAGTTGGTAAAACATTTTGTGCTAAAAAAATCATGTATTCCTTGATGAATTGTAAAGATGAATCAAAAATCAAGATAGTACAATTCCATCAATCGTATTCTTATGAAGATTTTATTCAAGGGTACAAGCCTAATGATGATGGAAAATTTGAAATCAAGAATGGAATTTTCTATGATTTAGTGCAAGAGGCAAGAAAAGAATACGAAAGGGCTATTGCTAGCAATGAGGAACCTAAAAAATATTGTATGATAATAGATGAAATAAATAGAGGTAATTTGTCAAAAGTCTTTGGCGAGTTGATGATGCTTATTGAAAGTGACAAAAGAGATTCAAAATGGAGTATTAACTTAACTTATTCTGACGATGATTTCTATATTCCAAGTAATTTATATATTATTGGAACAATGAATACTGCTGATAAAAGCACGGCAACAATAGATTATGCTTTGAGAAGAAGATTTGCTTTTATAGATTTAGAACCAGCATTTAAAGGAGAAGCATGTGACAAATTGAGAAAGTACTTAGTTGAGAAAGAAAAGATAGATGCTTCGTTTGTAGAAAGAATAATAACGGCATACAAAAAGTTGAATGATTATATAGATAGAGAATTGGGCAAAGAGTTTATGATAGGGCATAGCTATTTTATTAACCAATTCAACAATGAAGAAAATAACGAAATAGTATATAGTAGTATTGTTACTTATGAGATATTCCCGTTGTTGGAGGCATACTTTGGCGATAATAGCGAAAAGCTTGAAGAGGCTAAAAAAATAATTGAAAAGATATAGGATGATAATATGGAAAGATCAAATAGAAAAGTTCCGATAAAAAATGTTTTATATATGTTTAGTTATGTGTGGAATAAAATTTCTTTTCAAGAATACACGTATTTGAGTGATGAAGATGACTTCGATTCTGCAGATATTTTAAGCAAATTATTCTTATTAAATGTAAACACAGTTCTTAAAAGAGGATTATATAAGGAATACAATGAGATTAACGAAGAAATAAAGGGGATAAAAGGAAAAGTTGATTTTAAAAATTCACTTAATAAGCTGTCTTTCAATAATGCAAAAGCATTTTGTAATTATGATGTTTTAGATGAAAATAATATTATAAATCAGATTATAAAAGCTACAGCATTAAAATTATATAATGCAATTGGGATAACAGAAGAAAATAGAAAAAAACTAAAAAATATTTTGCTAGATTTTAATCAGGTGGAATGTATAGAAATAAATAGTAAAAGTTTTGATATCAAGTATAATAAAAACAATTTATATACTAAATATTTGATAAATATATGTGAATTGATTAACAATTCTTTGATGCTTTCAGAAAATAATGGACCATATAAATTCATAAATATTTTAGATGATAACCAAAGAATGCAAGATATATATGAAAAGTTTATATTTAGATTTTATAAATATCATTTAGAAAAACAACAAAAAACATATAAAGTAAATTATCAAAAACAATTAGAATGGAATTTGGTTAATGGAAATAGTGAGATACTTCCGAAAATGAGGCTAGATATAGTTTTGGAAAATGAGAAGAAGACAATTATAATTGATACAAAATATTATTCTGATTATTTAAGCAGTTATAGAGATGGAAAAGGAACACTAATTTCGGGTAGTATGTACCAAATGTATACATATATGAACCAAATAAATTCTAACAAAAGTATTACAGGTATGCTTTTATATCCGTTAAATGATGAACCTATTGATGAAAAGTACGATCTTAAGATAGTAGAAAATAAAGAAATAACAGATGCAAAATTTAGAGTTAGAACTATTGATTTATCAAAAGATTGGAGAAAAATCGAAGAAGAATTGTTAGCGATTATAGAAAATGATTAAAAATATTTGGATAATGTAAATAAAATGCGCTGAGTAAAAATGTAGTTTAAATTTAGGTGTGTTCCATAAGTATAGTAAATACAAATGATATTAGTAAGGAGGCATGTATATGAATATTTTTTAACAAGTAATATTGGCGTAATAAGAAAAGAAAATGGCGAGAAAAAAGCAGAAAAGTTTTCAAATGAAAATAACTTTTTAGAAATGTTAAAAGAATCTCTTAGAGAAAATAAGAAGTTTGTTCTTGTTAGTAGTAATCCAGAAGCTATTGAACAAAATTCAAGATACTTAGAACTAGATGTTATTGCATTAAATATGTCTGATATACTTTTTGACGAATATGTTGTTTTAGATAATAGAAACAAGGAAAATGTAAAAGAGGTTTTGGAAGATAGTTCACTTATTATGCTTTGTGGTGGAAATACATATAGGCAAAATCAGTTTTTTAATGAGATTGATTTGAAAAAATATATTTTAGCTTTAGATACCACTATTGTTGGTATTAGTGCTGGTTCAATTAATGCAGCAAGTGTTGCATACAACAGCCCAGAGTGCGAAGAAGATACTTTGAATCCTGAATTGCTATCAGGGCTTGGACTTACTAATATAAACATTGAACCTCATTTTGATGTAAAGAATAATAACAAAATTCAAATGGATTCTATACTTTCACAGTCGTATAAAAGAGTGATTTATGGCTTGCCAGATGGTTCATATATAAAAAATAACACACTTTACGGAGAAGGATACAAGATACATAATGGAGAAATCAAGCTGATTTGCAACAATGATGAGAAATATGAAATTTACGACTAACAGAGTAAATGATATTAAAGTGTTATAAAAGTAAAAAATAAATTATATCAAAATAGCATGCTAGAAAGGCATGCTATTTTTGTAGCTAAAAAATAGTATTTAATGAAAAAAATAGAGATTGAAATTTGAGTGTCTTTGTGTTAATTTAATATTGGAGGCAGAAATAATCTTTTTCTTGTCAAAAAAGAGACTTTTTAAAATTTTAATTGTCTAATGATAGGAGAAAGAAAAATATAATAATTTGAAAGGATGATTTTATGAACAAGAAAGTATTAGGGATTATTTTGGGGGTATTACTTGTGTCAATTGTAATTGTTGGGACAATGTTAACAGTATCAAAACCTCAGGAGGATAACACTTCATTAGTAAAAATCGAAACAGAAAAAGATTTGAAAAAAGCAATTGAAAAGGTGCATAAAAACACAACATCAGAGTTGCCAGATTTAGAAACGATGACTATTAGTGTAAATGATGAATATCAGTTTTCAAACTATACAGGATTATCATCAAATAAAGATATTGAATCACTTGTAGTATCAATTCCAACTATAAATGCACAACCATATGAAGCAGCAATTATAAAAGTTAAAGCTGGCGCAGATATTGAGAAAATAAAACAAGAAATTTTAGATAATATTGATATGAATATGTGGATTTGTGTTTCGGCAGATACGCTATATGTTACGAACTATAAAGATGTAATATTTTTGGTGATGAGTGAAAAAGACTGGGCAAAGTCAGTACTAGAGTCATTTAAGGCATATGTTGGTGAAAAAAATATAGGAAAAGTCTTAGAAAAAACACAAGACTTTGAAGATATTGAACTTCCACCAGAAATAATTTGCGATTAAGATACAAAAGAGCTTCCAATAAGGGAGCTCTACTAGTTAGGAGGAAAAAAAGTGCTATTTACCAGTATCAGTTTTTTATATTATTTTTTACCGATAGTTATAGCAATGTACTTTATATTACCTAAAAAAGCAAGAAATGTGGTACTTTTCGTAGCGTCAATTTTCTTTTACTTATATGGCGAACCAAAATATATATTCCTTATGTTATTAGAAATTTTAGTTGCATACATTGGTGCAATTTTGATAGACAAATATAAAAGTAAAGGTATATTTATAGCAACAGTATCAATACACATATTACTTCTTTGCGTATTTAAATATACTGATTTTATAATATCTAATATAAATGGAATATTTAAGAGCAACATATCGCTTTTAAGATTAGCATTACCAATAGGAATCTCATTTTACACATTCCAAATTTTAAGCTATGTCATAGATGTATACAAAGGAAAAGTGAAAGTACAAAAAAGCTTTTTAAAACTTGCAACATATGTAATGTTATTCCCACAACTTATTGCTGGACCTATCGTTAGATATGAAACAATCGAGGATGAGCTAGATAATAGAAAATGTACCATAGATGGATTTGCCCAAGGCGTAAGAAGATTTGTAATAGGACTTTCTAAAAAAGTTTTAATAGCAAATATGCTAGGCGAATTGTGTAATGTATTCACTGCAACGACAGAAAAAAGTGTATTATTTTATTGGATGTTTGCCATAAGTTATATGCTACAAATATATTTTGACTTCTCAGCATATTCAGATATGGCAATAGGTTTAGGTAAAATATTTGGCTTTAACTTTTTAGAAAATTTCAATTATCCATATATATCAAAAAGCATAACAGAATTTTGGAGAAGATGGCATATATCACTTAGCTCATGGTTCAGAGATTATGTGTATATTCCACTTGGAGGAAACAGAAAAGGCACATTAAAACAAATACGAAACATATTAGTTGTATGGATGCTTACAGGCATATGGCATGGAGCAAGCTGGAACTTCGTAGTATGGGGACTTATGTTTGGAGTATTGCTAATAATAGAAAAATTCTTCTTGGCAAAATATTTAGAGAAAATGCCAAACATAATAAAAAGAATTTATGTATTATTTATCGTAATGATAAGCTTTGTAATATTTAATGCAGATAGCATGGTTGAAGCAATTAAAAACATAGTAGGACTATTTGGTGCAAATGGCGAAGCACTTACGAACAAATACACATTATATTATTTAAAGAGTTACCTAGTAACAATAATAATAGCAATAATTGGAGCAACTCCACTTCTAAAAAATATAATAGAAAAATTAAAACAAAACAAAGTTATGAATGCAGTAATAAATGTAGCAGAGCCAATTTGTCTAGTTGCACTTTTATTCATAACAACAGCATATTTAGTAGATAACTCATACAATCCATTTTTGTATTTTAGATTTTAGGAGGTGCGTAAAATGACAGAAAAAATAAAAAATATTTTAGTAATAACAACATTCGTTGGAGTAATTACAATTATGTTATTAATAAATATAATAAAAGAAGATACACAAATATCAGTATCAGAAAGAAGAAAACTTGAACAATTCCCTAAAATCTCATTTGCAAAAATAGTAGATGGAAGTTTCTTTTCAAAATTCGATAAATATGTGACCGACCAATTCGTGGCAAGAGAAACATTTAGAAAAACAAAAGTTTTATCAGAAAAAGAAGTGTTTAGAAAGCTAGATTATAACAATATATACGAAAAAGATGGAATGCTAATAGAGCAGTTATATCCACTAAACGAAAAATCAATATTGAATTTAACAAACAAAATAAACAGCATAAAAGAAAGCTATCTAACAAAAGAAAACAAAGTATACTTCACAATAGTGCCGGACAAAAACTACTTTGTAAGTGGAGATAATTTAAAATTAGATTATCAAAAAATGAAAGATATAATGAAAGAGCAATTAGACTTTGCAGAGTATATAGATATATTTGATGAGCTAAAATTATCAGATTACTACATTACAGACTCACACTGGAAACAAGAAAATATACAAAATGTAGCAAAGAAAATATTAAAAGCAATGGGAATAGAAAGCAATCAAAAATATGAAGCAAAAGAAATATTAGAATTTAAAGGAGTATATGCAGGACAATATCCAATAACAACGAAAAACGACAAAATAATAATATTAACAAACGAAATGTTAGAAAACTGCAAAGTATATAACTACGAAAAAAATGAAGAAACAAAAATATACAACATGGATAAAACAAAAGCATATGACAAATACGACATCTATCTATCAGGAGCAACGCCACTATTAAGAATAGATAATCCAAATAGTAGTACAAATAAAGAACTAATAATCTTTAGAGACTCTTATGGAAGCAGCTTAACACCACTACTAGTAGAAGGATACAAAAAAATAATGGTGGTAGACACAAGATATATATCACCAAAAATATTGGATCAATATATAGAATTCACCAATCAAGATGTAATATTTGAATATAGCACATCACTAATAAATGATAGCATAACAATAAAATAAGAAAACCAAAAAGCACACAGTCAATTAAAGGCTGTGTGCTTTTTTAAAGTTATCCCAATGAACGATTTACCTATTTCTAAAAATATGGTATTATATAGGCAAAATATGAAAAGAAAGAGGTTTAAAAGATGTATGATTTTCACATGCATTCGAGTTGGTCGGATGGAGTTTTAAATGAAGTAGAAATATTAGAAAAAGTAAAAGAAAAAGGAATTAAATATTTTTCACTTACTGATCATGATAATATAGAGGGGTCAAAAAGAATACATGAACACGAAGCTTTTCTATAAGAAAATGGCATAAAATTTTTAATTGGAACTGAATTAACCTCAAATTATAAAGAAAGAAGAACACATTTGTTGGCATATGATTTTAATGAAAATAGCGAATCTATAAAACAACTCTTGAACTTATTAAAAGATAAGAGTTGGCAACATACTTTATATAGACTAGAATACATGAAAGATAATTTCAATATAACTCTAAGTGATGGATCTTATGATTATATGAAAACCAAAAGTATTATAAAAAAGCCTCTAATAGCAGAATGCATGAAAAGCGAGGGATATGTCCAAAAAAAGGGAGAAGCGATAAAAGAGTATATAGAAAAAGGCTTAGAGGAACTACAATTTGAGATATATAATAGTTATAAGTTAAATAATTTAGATAAGGTTTTTATATGCTTTTAAGCGGAAAGGAGAAATATGAAAAAGTTTTTAATAATTACAGTGCTTGCGTTTGTTAGTTGCTTTTTCATGACTAATAATATGCAAGAAGAAACAAACGAAAATGTAAAGGACCCTGAAGAGGTTATTGTAACACCTACACCAGAAGCAACTCCAACTTATGTAGAACCAGAGATAGAAGAAGAGTCAAAGAAAGAGCAAAAAGAAGAACCAAAAGATGAAGAACTAGTAAAGATATTAGATTACATTCCAGATGTAGTAATAGATTTAAAATATGCAACAGAAGAAAACTTCACAGGTGTAGTAATATATGAAAGCGATGAGGCTTTGCTTAGATATGGAACAGTGAAAAAACTTGAAAAGGCACAAGAAGAACTAAAAAAACTTGGATACAAGTTATGCATATGGGATGCCTTTAGACCAAAAGAGGTTCAATTTAAATTGTGGAAGATTTGTCCAAACCCTATATATGTAGCAAATCCTAACAAAGGTTTTTCAAAGCATAGTAGAGGAAACACAGTGGATATAACAATTGTGTCACTAAGTGGAGAAAAAATAGAAATGCCATCAGGTTTTGATGATTTTACTAAAAAAGCAGATAGAGACTATAGCGATGTATCTAAAGAAGCAGGAGAAAATGCAAAAATGCTAGAAAAAATAATGGAAGATGCGGGTTTCAAAGGATATGCCGGCGAGTGGTGGCACTATTCCGATGAAAAAGAATATCCGGTGGTTTAATAAAATATAAAAACTTGTTGACTCTCCCTTTAGAGGAGGTTGTATAAGTGATTTATGGAGGCGAAAACATGTATAAAATAGGAAAATTTTCAGTAATGTCAAAAACCACGATAAAAGCTTTAAGATATTATGAAAAAGAGGGACTTTTGATGCCTGCGAAGATAGATAATATCACAGGATATAGATATTATGAGTCAAAGCAGTTGGCTGATTTATCAAAAATAATATCGTTAAGGCAAATAGGGATATCGATAAATGATATAAAGGCTATTTTAAATGGTGAAGACATGAAAGAAGTTTTGATAAAAAGAAAAAAAGAAATCGAAAATGACATGGCTTTATGCAATATTTCGCTTTCAAAAATAAATTATTTATTGGAGGGAAAAAACATGGAAAAAGAAATATTTTTGAAGGAGCTACCAGCCTATACGGTATATTACAAAGAAGGAGTTTTAAAAGATTATAGCGAGGCATCAAAGTTTATACAAGATTCGGGAACAGAGTGTTTAAAGCTAAATCCAGATATTAAATGTGTAAGTCCGGATTATTGTTTTGTAAATTATCTAGATAAGGCGCATAAAGAGCATGACATAAAAATAAGGTATGCACAAGCCGTTGAGAAAGCAGGAGTGGAAAGTGATAAGATAAAATTTATGAAACTAAATCCTGTTACAGCGGTTTGTATTTATCATAAAGGAGCATATGATGAACTTGGAAATTCATATAGTGCAATATTAAAATACATCGAAGATAACAACTATGAAATAATTGAATGTCCTAGAGAATGCTACATAGATGGAATATGGAATAAAGAAAATGTAGAAGATTGGTTGACAGAGATACAAATACCAGTAAAAAGAAAATAGTTTAATTATTGAAATATCTATAATAGGGAGAAATGTATATGTCAAAATATTTTAAAATAACACTAATAGCATTGTTGTTTGCTATAATATCTTGGATTGTAGCAGTGTATGGAATTGCTGATGGAGTGTGGATTTGGATTGCTAGCATATTATTTTCGATTTTAGCAATATGTTTTTTAACCATAAGTATATTGAAAAAACAATCACGAAAGCCTCACCTTATAAGATTTTTGCCATATCAGACTCGATTATAGGTGTTTTAACTTTTTTATATGCGATTTATGATATAAAAACATCTACTGGACTTTTTGCTGGTTTATGTGGTATAATACTCCTAGTTACTGTAGTACCAGTTACAATAGCTTTACTACTAATAGAGCTATTAGTATGGGTATATAATAAGAAAAGGGAGAATAAAAATGGAAAAAAGTAAAATAGTATTAAAAGTTGTTGTATTATTAGTAGCAATATTTTTAATTTCAAGTATTGTATTGCTTATGACAGGTGGTTCAAACATCTATGAAACAATTCTTGGACTAAAGAAAGATGAAATAACTCCTAATAATCCAACTGTTTCAGGCGAAACTACAAATGATAATCAAACAGCAGAGTCTGGTGAAAATTTAGAAAAAGAAGACTTTAAGTTTTACGAGGTACCAGATGATAAAAGAATAAAAAGCATAATGCTAGAGGGAATGGAAGAAGAGGTAAATTATGAATATGTGGAAAGTTCTTTAGGATATAGATTTCAACTAGAGAAAGCTGATTTTTTAATAAGTAGAGAAGATGACAAAGACTATTACAGATCGAAAGATTTAGAAAATGACCTTTACTTTACGGTTGAGTTTAAAAATATAAATTTTGAAGAGGAAAAAGAAAAACAAAAGCAAAACATAATATCAGATGATGACTACACAGTAAATCAAAATAGAGCTTTTTGTGTAGATGGAAAATCGCCAAGTAGCAATGATACATTAAGGTTTGATTCAAAATTTGAAGATATAATATATGTAGAGGCACCAAATGGGGTTTATATAATAAAAGAATATTATTTTATGGAAGCAATAGAAGGATGGGCCTCAAGGGTTGCACAAATGCTTGGATTAAGTTTTGAAATAGTAGACTAAATAGTTTGTAATAAAAAATGTATAATGTTGCTATTCCAGATACTTTTTGCAGAGAAAACTGATGAAATAAAGCAAATTGAAATCCGAATCCTATAAAATATGATATAATCAAAGAGGTTAGTATAAAAATTACATTATAAATGTGATTTTACTAATCTCTTTTATTAAATAAAAAGTTTTGCAAGAGAGGGGTTTATTATGGCAAATATAAACGATTATTTACTATGGCGTGGAGATCTTCCAATAAATGATAAGTTTAGTTTTAACGAAATAGATAGCATGATTTTAGCAAGGTTTTCATATTTAAGATTTGATAAAATAAAAGTTGAACCATTGGAAACTATAGGAAGCATATCTAATAAAATGAAAGATTTAGACAATGAAGAATTTAGATATAACGGAGATAAAGAATTAATAACATATCTTGGTCAGAGTGAAAGATTTAAAAATATGGTGGTTACAGATTTTGTGCAATTGGATGATAAAGAAATTGAAAAACAATTTGGCGCGATAACAGTACACATATCAGATGATGAAATATATGTTTCTTTTATTGGCACAGATGCAACGATAATGGGCTGGAAAGAAGATTTTAATATGGGCTTTTTAGAGAATGTGCCATGTCAACTCGCAGGAAAAGAGTATTTAAGTGAAATAGCAGAAAAATATAAAAATACTATGATACGTGTGGGCGGTCATTCAAAAGGCGGAAATGTGGCTATATTTTCTGTTATTACTGCATCGAAAGAAATACAAGATAGAATCATAAAAGTTTATAACTACGATGGACCAGGTTTTAACAATGAGATAATAGAAAAATATGCAAATCAGAAAATCATAAATCAAATAGAAACGTACATATCACAAGATTCAGTAATCGGAAGAGTGTTAAATCACAAGGAAAAAATAACAGTTGTGCAAAGTGTTCAAAAAGGTTTGTGGCAACACGATATATATTCTTGGCAAGTATTAAAGACAAATCCTATAACTCTAGAGAAAAATACTCAAATAAGTGAGGACATTAAAAATGCTTTAAACACATGGCTTGATGAAACTACAAATGAACAAAGGAAAATATTTATAGACTCAATTTTTGAACTTTTTTATTCAACAGAAGCTGAAACTTTTGGAGAAATATCAGCTACGTTAATGCAAAATATCATTAAAATATTAAGAAAATACACTGAAATATCAAAAGAAGATAGAAAAACAATTACAGAAATGATAACAATATTTGTTAAAGCATATTTTTCTGTTATCAAAGAAAGAGAAACCATAAAAATTAAGCAAGGAAAAGAAATCCTTCTAGCTAGTGAAGAAGCGTTAGAAGAAAATGAAAACGTTTAGCTATAAATTAGTTAAACATATTCTATTTCTTAATGATTTATGATATAATCTTTTGGTCAGTAGTTGAAAATATTTAGTATGAAATTATG
The DNA here is from genome assembly GCA_934149405.1 of uncultured Clostridia bacterium. Taxonomy (GTDB): domain Bacteria; phylum Bacillota; class Clostridia; order TANB77; family UBA1234; genus UBA1234. Next base: position 146,945 of record CAKPEV010000003.1, read on the forward strand.
GAAGGAGAAATTATATTGCATATATTTTTGGTTTTGGTTTTTCTAGCTTTTGCTTATGTTATAACTAATAGAGTTCTTGATGAGAGAGCACCAGAAGAGACGGTGGATGCAACCTTGATAAAGAAAAAAGTTGGTAGTATAGTCGATGCAAATAATATGATTAATACAGAGTATATTTTGTTTTTCGATATAGCTGGGAAAATAAAAAAATTTGCTGTAACATATTCAAAATATGAAGAGTTACAAGAAGGAAAACAAGGAAAACTAACATACAAGAGAAATAAATTTGTTAGTTTTGTATAAAGGAGGATTTTAAGTGGAGAACAAAAAGAATTTAACACCGATTATAGTTGCGGTGATTTTAATAGTGGCTGTTGCCGTGGTTTTAGGAATAGGCTTGATATCTAAGAATAAAAATGAAAATATAAATTGGGCAAATGAAAATAATCTAACTTCTGAATTAGATGTGAAATTAAAAGGCTCAAATTTAACATTAAAAAGTGGAAATTCTTATACTGCAGAAGGTGTAAGTGGCGATGTTACGTACACCAACGAAGATGGCATTATGGAAATAAAGGAAAGTGGAAGTATTCTTTCAAAAACTCAAAATGTAGTTGTTAACATTCCAGAAAAGACTAAATTAAGAAGAGCTAATATTTCTACTGAGCTTGGTAATGTTGAAATAAAAGATACTTTAAAAGCTAAGAAAATGAAATTAGAAATAGGAGCAGGTCAAGCCAATATAGCAGATATCAATACCTTTGATGCAATAATAAATGTTGGTGCAGGAAAATTAAAATTGGATTCTGGTACTATCACTGATTTGACTTTTAAACTAGGAATTGGTGAAGCAGACATAACAGCAAAATTGTTAGGACTTAGTGAAATTACAACTGGAATAGGTAATCTTAAATTACATTTAGAAGGTAGCATAGAAGATTACAAAATAGAGATATTAAAATCTACTGGTGAAGTTTTTGTTTCAGATAAAAAATGTTCTAAAGATGAAGTGATAGGAAAAGGCGAAAACGTAATTGAAATATATTGCGGTGCAGGAGAAATAAAGATAGATTTTACAGCGGATAAGGATTAATTTTATAGTTAAAACATACAACACCTCGAGGTATTAGAGAGTATTTCTGATATTTCGAGGTGTTTTTGGTATAATAATTTTAATGTTGATTATTTTAATCAAAAATAATAGTTGATATTTAAAGATTAAAACGATAAAATAATTCTTGTAAATAAAGTAATAACTTTAGCAATTTATATAATGAAAATGCGATGAGAGAATATATTTTATATAATATAAATTCTAGTATGTGTATTATTAAACAAGAAGAATAATTATATATTCGATAACGCAAATTAAATATAGAAAGGAAATGAGTTTTATGAATGAAAAGATGTATGAAATAATGAAAGATAAGAGAGGCTTTATAGCTGCACTTGACCAAAGTGGTGGAAGTAGCAGTAAAACATTAAAAGCATATGGAATAGATGAAAGTGAGTATACAACAGAAGAAGAGATGTTCAATTTAATTCATGAGATGAGAAAAAGAGTTTTCACAAGCAAAGCTTTTACAAACGAACATATAATAGGAGCAATATTGTTTGAAAAAACAATGCTTTCAAAAGTAAATGGAGAATACACAGCCGATTATTTATGGAATGAAAAACAAATAGTATCATTTTTGAAAGTAGATAAAGGCCTAGCAGAACAAAAAAATGGCGTTAAACTTATGAAAGAAATACCAAACTTAGCAGAAGAATTAAAAGAAGCAAACGAGAAACATGTATTTGGAACAAAAATGAGATCAGTTATATATGAAGCAAATGAAGAGGGAATAAGAGATGTCGTAAAACAACAATTTGAATTTGCTAAAATAATCTGTGATGCAGGATTAGTTCCTATAATCGAACCAGAAGTTGATATAAATTCAGCTGAAAAAGAAAAATGCGAAGAAATATTAAAAGCAGAAATTAAGAAACAATTAGATGCTTGGAATAAAGAAGATAAGATAATGTTTAAATTCACAATTCCAACAGTTGCAAACCATTACTTAGACTTATATGATTATGAGTGCGTTGTAAGAATAGTTGCATTATCTGGTGGATATGATATTGAAAAAGCAGTTGAATTACTTGCTAAAAACAATAGAATGATAGCTAGCTTCTCAAGAGCATTATTACAAGACTTAAATGTTCATCAAACACCAGAAGAGTTTGATGCTAAATTAAATGATGTAATTGTTAAAATATATAACGCATCAATAACGTAGAAAGTAGTGCATAAAGTGGAGCGAAAATAAAGTGTCGACTCCACTTTTGCTTTTAAAATTATAAAAAGGAGATGTATTTATATGACAAAGCTTGTGTTAGTTAGACATGGACAAAGTATGTGGAATTTAGAAAATAAATTTACAGGTTGGACAGATGTGGATTTATCAGAGCAAGGAATAAAAGAGGCTAAAGAAGCAGGAAAAGTGTTAAAAGAAAAAGGATTCCATTTCGATTTAGCTTTTACATCTGTTTTAAAAAGAGCAGAAAATACACTAGATTATATACTTAAAGAAATGGGTCAAGAAGATATTGAAATCAAAAGAAGTTGGAGATTGAATGAAAGACATTATGGTGCACTTCAAGGACTAAATAAAGATGAAACAAAGGCTAAATATGGTGAAAATCAAGTTTTACTTTGGAGAAGAAGTACAGATGTAAGACCTCCGGAATTAGAAGAAAGCGATCCAAGATACCCTGGAAATGATCCAAAATATAAAGATTTGACAAAAGAAGAATTGCCGAAAACAGAAAATTTGCTAGATACAATTAAAAGAGTTTTAGAGTATTGGAATTCAGATATAGAGCCAGAAATAAAAAAAGGCAAAGAAGTAATAATCGTTGCACACGGAAATAGCCTTAGAGGTCTAATAAAATATTTAGATAATATAAGCGATGAAGATATAATAAATCTTGAATTACAAACAGGCAATCCGATTTGCTATGAATTAGATGAAAACTTAAAGCCAATTAGACATTACTATTTAAAGGATAAATAAAAACGTTGAAAGGAAAAGCGATGGAAGATACTTATGAGTTTAGGCGAATTATAGAAGAATTGCTAAAAAACAAAAGAGTACAAGAAATGAAAAAGTATAGGCAACATTTTAATAGAAGTTGCTATGAGCATTGCTTTTTTGTTGCATATGTATCATATAAAACAGCAAAAAAATTAGGCTGGGATTATAAATCGATGACTAGGGCTGCAATGTTACATGATTTCTTCTTATATGATTGGCGAAAGGATGATGGATGGCATAAATGGCATGCTTTTAAGCATGGAAAATTTGCCCTCAAAAATGCTATAAAAGAATTTAGTCTAACAGACCAAGAAAAAGACATGATAAAAAAGCACATGTGGCCAGTAACAATAATACCACCAAGAACAAAAGAAGGATTTTTACTAACATTTATAGACAAGTACTGTGCCTTGATGGAAATGGTGAGGTAGATTTTTATAGTGAGATTCGATTGCAAAATTGAATGATAAATAAGGGTGAGAAAATGAATAAAAAATTTGTATGTTTTTTGTTAGTTTTATTATGCGTTTGTGGATTTTTTATATTTAAAATGAAAAGTTTAGATATTGAACAAGAAAGCAATGTAAATTACGTGCTTTTTTATAGTTCTCTATTTGACTACAGCCAAAATAAAACATATATATGGGATGGAACAACTTTGAAAAGAAGTGAACAAAAATATAATTTCGGTTGTTACACTGCATATCCGGAAGAAAGCTTATTAATTGCATGCAAGAAAATCGGATTTAATAGTCTTGACGATGTTAATACTGGGCTTGGTCAAGTGTATATATATGCTAAATATAATGATTATGAGGTTTATTTGCTAGAGGGAGAAAGATGGGCTGGAAATCCTTGCTATAATATTATATTTGTTTATAATGATGGAAATGTGCAATTATGTAGTTATAAGCATGAAATAGATGAAAGAGTGGACGATATATATAGTGATAAGAATTTTTTATATCTATTTTCAGGTAAAGGAACTACAGACGATATAAAGATAATAAAAATTAATACTAAAGATTATACTACGACTGATTACGTGATTGATTTTGATAAACTGAATATAGAAAAATTTGGTGTGTATATAAATTCTTCTACTATCATAAATGGCAACATATTTTTCGCAAATAGAAGTACTGGAATATATAGTGCTAATGTGATAAAATATAACATAAACACACAAGAGTATGAATTGCATAAATTAGATGATAGACAGGTTCAATGCTTAAATGTCATGAATGGAGATTTATACATTGTAACAAAAAAGATAAGAGATGGAAACTTTAAAGAGATATATATTGAAAAATATGATGAAAATTTTAATATGTTATCGCAAGAGAGGATTGAGATTGATAATTACATAAATGAAGATTATTCAGTGGATTCACGAGATACTCATCGAATGTGCAATGGCAAAGTATATGGTGTTATTAGTTCAATTGATAATAGGAATGTAAATTATATTTATACATACGATATTAATGAAAGAAAAATCACATTTTGGAAAGAGTTAAAAGACAACTTGGTTTTAGTGGATATAATGATACAAGAAAAATAATGAAAGCATTTGAATTTTTTGAAAAAGTCTTAATAAAACGAAAGGAGAAAATGCATGATAAACAAAAACGAAATTTTAAGCAAAGTTGACCATACATTTTTAAAACAAACTGCAACTTGGAATGATATAAGGGAATTGTGTGATGACGCAATAAGATACAATACAGCTTCTGTATGCATTCCACCTAGCTTTGTTAAAAAAGCCAAAGAGTATGTGAATGAAAAGATGAAAGTGTGTACTGTTATAGGTTTTCCAAATGGATATAATACTACAGCAGTAAAAGTTTTTGAGACTAGTGATGCAATAAAAAATGGTGCAGATGAAATAGATATGGTGATAAACATTGGAATGCTAAAGGAAAAAGAATATGATGCAATATTAAATGAAATTAACGAGATAAAAAAGGCATGTGGTTATAAGATTTTAAAAGTTATAATAGAAACATGTTTGCTAACAGAAGAAGAAAAGATAAAGATGTGTGATATTGTTTCAAATTCTAATGCCGATTTTATTAAGACGTCAACAGGTTTTTCTACTGCAGGAGCTACTATAGAGGATATAAAATTATTCAAAAAGCATATTAAAAATGATAAGAAAATAAAAGCAGCTGGAGGCATATCTTCATTTGAAGATGCTGAAAGATTTATAGAAGAAGGAGCTTCAAGGCTAGGCACAAGCAGACTTGTAAAAATAGAAAAAAGCAATACCACAAATTAATTTGATCCAAAATTTTTGGGAACATATTATAATTAATATGTTCTCATTTTTTGTCATTTTGAGTACAAAAATGTTAAAATTTGCAAAGATGTATGCTATAATCAATGGAAAGGGGGAAAAAGAGATGAAAATTGTTGAACAAATTTTAGCAGATGGGTTAGAGTTGAAAAGAAAGCCAAGATGTTTATATGGAAAATATAAAGGTTTCAATATATTAGCATACGTTGACAATCCAACGCAAACACCAATGACATTTGTGATTAGAATTGGTATTAAAAGTAATGTGGAAAATTACAAAGAAAAAATAAATGATTATTTTGATACTATAAGTAGAGCAAGACTTTCAATTACTTATATGCAAGCAAATGATTTCTTTTGTGAAATACATATTACGAACGGATTTTCTAAAAAGGTTGTAGAGAATGCAAATGAATTTATAACGGACTTTATTGATTTTCTTTCTTCAGAAGGATTCGAAAGCGGTTGTTATTTATGCGGAAAAGATGAAAGAGTTGAAAACTATGAGTATGGAAAGGCATATTGTGCTTTATGTGAAGATTGTATGTCGAAAATTCAAAGTCAATGTGAAGAGGAAAAGGCTACTAAAGCTTCGCAAAAGTCTAACGCAATTTCCGGAACATTAGGAGCGTTAATTGGCTCGCTAATTGGTGTGGCACTTTGGATTGTTATATATAAAATGGGTTATATTGCGAGTTTGGCAGGCTTGGCTACTGTAATTTGTGCAATGAAAGGTTATGAAAAATTAGGAAAATTTTTAGATAAAAAAGGTGTAATCATATCAACAATAATTTCTATAATAATGATTTATGTAGCAAACCAAAGTGCTTGGACACTAGAGATAATTGAATTAGTAAAAGCAGAAAACGGAATTCAGCTTCCATTTATTCAACTATATATGAATTTGATAGAAATTTTAAATGAATCAGATGCAATATCATCTTTTATTGGAGATTTAGTAATGGGATACCTGTTATCAGCTATTGCTGTAGTTCCTTATATTAAGAATGTATATAAAAATGTTAGCGAAGAAAAAGAAATAATCAAATTGGATTAATAAATTAAGATGCAAAAATAAGAGGAGTGAAGTAAGTGTCTGAAATCACGAAAAAAGCATTAGGAGAGGCTTTAAAAAAATTGTCTATGAAGAAAGAATTATCAAAAATAACTATAAAAAATATAACTGATTATTGTGGAGTAAACAGACAAACATTTTATTATCATTTCAAAGATATATATGATTTGATTGAATGGATTTACATTAATGATGTTATAAAAGAATTAAAAGACAATAATAGTTATGAATCGTGGAGCAATGGTCTTTTGTTCATATTTAAGTACATATTAGAAAATAAGAATTTTGTAATAAACACATATAATTCAGATGGCAAAGATTATTTGATGAATTTTTTGTATACAAAAACAAGTCAGTCTATAATACGAGTGATTGAACAGAAAACTGAAAATGTAGAAATAACGGCAGAAAACAAAAAGTTTATAGCTAACTTTTATAAATATGCATTTGTTGGAATAATAAAAGAGTGGATAGAAAATGGTATGAAAGAAAAACCAGAAAATATAATAAATAAATTAAATCTAATGTTAAAGACTAGTTTTGAATAAGCGATAGAATCTTTGAAAAATTAGACAAAAAGTGCTAAATGTAAAAAAATATTACATTTAGCCTTTTTTGAATATTGAAAATATTTATACACTATTTTTATAATTTATTATAGTAGTTTAGTAAATACTATATAAAAAATAGAAAGAGGGATGTATTATGAATTCAAAAGAAATGAAAAATAAAATTGGAGAAATAAATGATGATTTAAAGAAAATCACGGATAAGATAAAAGATTCAGCTGATACTATTGCTATATCAGGAATGTATGCAAAAGATGAATTAGATCAAAAAATTAGTGATGCAAAAGGAAATTTAGAATCAATAAAAGAAAATGCAAGAATTAATTCTGAAAAAAGAAAAGGAAAAATATCAAGCCATTTATTAAAAGCCCAAATGGATTTAAAAGAAGCCAAAAAAGAAATGGAAGAAAGAAAAGAAGCTAGAGATAAGGCAAAACTAGAAAAATATATTGAAAAAAGATTAGATTATGCAGCAGATTCAATTGAAATAGCATTAATGGCAGCTGGTGAAGCAAAAGTTGCATTTTTAGAAGCGCTTGAAGCAAGTGTTGAATATGATGAACTATATGGAGAAGAAGAAAAATAAATAGTTATAAGAAGGATAAAGTGGAATTCACTTTATCCTTTAAAAATGTCTTGACAATTGAATAGCTATTCAATTATAATGTAATTAAGATAATTGAATGTTTGTTCAACTAAAAAGGAGTGATTATATGTCAAGAAACGAATTCATATGCGATTGCAATGTTATACATGATGAAGTTGTTGAAAATACAATAAAAGAAATGCCAAAAGAAGATACATTTAATAAGATAGCCGAGTTTTTTAAAATTCTTGGCGATACAACAAGAACTAAAATTTTATTTGCACTTGATTTAAATGAAATGTGCGTGTGTGATATTGCAAATGTTTTAGGTATGACCAAATCTTCAATTTCGCACCAACTTGGTACGCTTAGAAGAATGAATATAGTAAAATGCAGAAAAGTTGGTAAAGAAGTTTATTATGCTTTAGATGATGAACATATCAAACAAGTATTTGAAGTGGCACTTGAACACATAGAGCATAAATAATAAATATGGGAGTGGTTTTTATGAAAAAAGATGTTTATAAAATTAGTGGTTTAGATTGTGCAGCATGTGCATTAGAGTTAGAAGAAAAAATAGCGGACATAGACGGAATTGAAAATGCTTCAATATCATTTATGAGCGAGAAATTAACAATGGAATTAGATGAGACAAGAGAAAATGAGATTATAGAAAAAGTAAAAAAAGTTATAAAGAAAGAAGAGCCAGATGTTACTATAGAGAAAATTTAGGAGGCCATGCTTATGAAAAAAAGATTATGTTTTATCATTGCTTCGGTAATATTATTTGTGTTTTCTATGATTGTCAAATTCGAAAATGTATGGATAAATAATATTATATTTTTAATAAGCTATTTATTAGTTGGAATAAAAATATTAAAGAAAGCGATTAAGAATATTTTAAGAGGAAAAGTTTTTGATGAAAACTTTCTTATGTCGCTTGCAACTGTTGGAGCATTTGCAGTTGGAGAATTTCCTGAAGCTGCAATGGTAATGATTTTATACCAAATAGGAGAGTTATTCCAAGACTATGCTGTAAATAAATCGAGAAAATCAATAGCAAGTTTGATGGATATAAGACCTGACTACGCAAATGTGTATAGAGAAGATAAAATCGAAAAAGTAAATCCAAGCGAAGTTACAATAGGAGAAATTATAGTTGTGAAACCTGGCGAAAAAATACCGCTAGATGGAACGGTGGTAGAGGGCACATCAATGCTTGATACATCAGCATTAACGGGTGAATCAGTTCCAAGAAAAATAGAGGTTGGCGATGATGCTTTAAGTGGAACGATAAACGAGACAGGTTTAATAAAAGTGAAAGTAACAAAACCATTTGGAGAATCTACTGTTAATAAAATTCTAGATTTAGTTGAAAATGCAAGTAGTAAAAAATCAAAGTCAGAAAAGTTTATCACTAAATTTGCAAAATACTATACTCCAACTGTTGTTATAATAGCCTTAATAATAGCGTTTATACCACCACTAATAATTCAAGACGCAACATTTAAAGATTGGATATATAAAGCGTTATCATTCTTAGTTGTTTCTTGTCCTTGTGCACTTGTAATATCAATTCCTCTTGGATTTTTTGGAGGAATTGGAGGTGCGTCTAAACTTGGTATCTTAATAAAAGGAAGTAATGCGTTAGAGGCGTTAGCAGATGTTGAGACTGTTGTTTTTGATAAAACAGGTACACTTACAAAAGGTGTGTTTGAAGTTCAAGATGTAAAAAATTTTGAAATAGAAAAAGAAGAATTAGTAAGACTTGTTGCACATGCTGAAAAATTTTCAACGCACCCTGTAGCAGAGTCTGTAAAGAGATTCTATAATAACGAAATCGATGAAAACATAATTGGTAACATAGAAGAAATTGGTGGATACGGAATAATTGCAAATATAGAAAATAAAGAGGTATTAGTCGGCAATGATAAATTAATGGCAAAGAAAAATATTGCTTACGAAAAATGCGGTGAGGCAGGTACAATACTTTATGTTGCAATAGACAATAAATTTGCAGGATATATTTTGATTTCAGATAAAATAAAAGATGATTCTGAAAAAGCATTAAAAGAACTTAAAAAGATGAACATTAAAAAGACAGTAATGCTAACGGGTGACAGAAAAGAAGCAGCTAACAGCGTAGGCGAAAAATTAAAGTTAGATGAAGTATTTTCAGAATTATTGCCAGATGGAAAAGTAGAAAAAGTAGAAGAACTAATGAAAGTGAAATCAACAAAAGGAAAGCTTGCTTTTGTCGGTGACGGAATAAATGATGCACCGGTACTTGTAGTATCAGATGTAGGTATAGCAATGGGAGGTCTTGGCAGTGATGCTGCGATAGAGGCAGCAGATATTGTAATAATGACAGACGAACCATCAAAGATAAGTAAGGCAATAAAGATTTCAAAAAAGACAATGAGGATAGTAAAAGAAAATATAGTTTTTGCACTTGCAGTAAAATTTATAGTACTTTTACTAACAGTGATTGGAGTTTCAACAATGTGGGAAGCTGTTTTTGCAGATGTTGGCGTATCAGTAATTGCAATATTAAATTCACTTAGAATGTTACATGTAAAAAATTTCAAAAATTAAAATTGAAAATATTATTTTAAATTATTAAGAGATGTGTATGATGTGAACATTAAAAATTCACAACAAAAAACATCTCTTTTATTTTTAATTTCTTATTTTTCGTATATAATTATAAGATAAGAAATAAGATGCGATTGGAGTTAGCACGAATGAAAAGAATTTTGAAAATAATCTTTAGAGCTTTGTTTATAATATTAATATTGTTTGTTGGTGTTATAGCATTTTACACAATAAAAGGATATAGCGTATATGTGGATGCTTTAAATAAGGTTAGTATAGAACAGAAAGTAAAGGATATTAAATCCAAAAAAGAATATACAAAATTTGAAGAGGTTCCTAAAATTTATGTTAGAGCAGTGCTTGCAGTTGAAGACCATAGATTTTATGAACATAGAGGAATAGATTTGATAGCAATAACAAGAGCGATTGTAAATGATATTAAGGCTGGAAAACTTGTAGAGGGCGGAAGTACAATTACACAACAACTTGCTAAAAATATATACTTTACGCAGGAGAGGAAAATAGAAAGGAAAATTGCAGAGATGTTTATGGCATTTAAATTAGAGTCGAAATTAGATAAAAATGAAATTTTGGAATTATACTTTAATACGAGCTATTATGGAGATGGCTATTATACTCTTAAAGAAGCAAGCAAAGGTTATTTTGGAAAATTGCCAAGTGAAATGACTCCATACGAATCGACACTACTCGCTGGTATTCCAAATGCTCCTAGTGTGTATGCGCCAACTAAAAATCCTAAACTTGCTCTTCAAAGGCAAAAACAAGTTATAAGCAAAATGATTGCATATGGTTATATTAGTGAAGAAGAAGGCGAAGAGATTTTAAAGTCTCTTAAATAGATAAAAGTACCGATAAAATGGCGAATAACAAATCCAGCTATTTTATTGGTACTTTTTAATTTAGTAAAAACATGATTGCCTTTGTGCTACTACAATATTTAATTCAAAAATTTATCCCAATGCAACATCAAGTATCATCATAAGAATAAATCCTCCGACTAATCCGAGTGTAGATAAATTTTTGTTTTCTTTTACTGATTCTGGCAATAGCTCACGTGCTACAACCGTAATCATTGCACCTGCTGCGAATGATAATAAAAATGGTAGAATAGTTCGTATTTTTAAAACTAGTAATACACCTATAACTGCAGATATTGGTTCGACTAATGCTGATGCCTGACCATACATAAAGCTTTTAAATTTGCTAAGGCCTTCACTTCTAAGAGGCAAAGAAACCGCCGCACCTTCGGGAAAATTTTGAATTCCTATTCCTATTGCAAGCATGATTGCACCGATTAAAGTCATTCCTGGTATTCCGCTCGCAATTCCGCCAAAAGCAACGCCAACAGCCATTCCTTCAGGTATATTATGAATTGTGATTGCAGAAACAAGAAGTACACATCTTTTAAAAGAAGAGGCATCATCAATATTTTTCTTTTTTTGCAATACTTTATCCAAAAGTTTATCCGAAAACAATACAAATAATCCGCCTGTTGTAAATCCGATAGAAGGTAAAAGCCATTCTATGTATCCGGAGTTCGGCAGACAAGTCAAGTGATGGTGTTAGAAGCGACCAAAAGGCAGCTGCTAGCATTACACCAGCACTAAAGCCAAGGATTGTATCTAAAACTTTTTGATTTAATTCTTTAAAAAAGCAAACAGTAAGTGCACCAAGAGCTGTAATTCCCCATGTAAATATGGTGGCAATAAAAGCTTGTAGTATAGGATTTAATTGTTCAAACCAATCCAAATGTTTCACCTCCACATTACATGATATGAGAATATTGTAGAAGTGTTACGAAAAATAGGTCATTACTAAAATAAAACTTTTTTCTATTTACTTATATTGTTTTAAATGATAACATAATTTATATAATGGAAAAGGGGGAAATGATATGAAAAAAGGTATGACGATTTTATTATCAATAGTAGTTGTTATTGCCGTTTTACTTGGTTGTGTTTGGGCATATAAACATTTTACAGCAAAAGAGGAGATACCAACCAAAAGTGGAGATGTTATTACTGATGTAAGCAAAGAAAGTGGAGAAAAGGTAAACGATGAGCCTATATTTACAAATGAAACGTACCCTAAGGTTGATGCTTCACTTGCAATTCAACCACTTGCAGAAGAATTGAGAAAAAACTTTATTGGACCAACAGCCGATGATGTAGAAATCGAATATCTAAATACACATTATGGTTTTTTAGGAGTTGTTGATGGAACGAGAGATGTATGCTTCATGTCATATCCATCTGACGAGGAAATGGCATATGCAAGAGAAAAAGGTGTTGAATTAGAAATTGTTAGAGCAACAAATTCTGCTTTTGTATTCATAGTTAATATAGACAATCCAGTTGATGGACTAACACTAGAACAAATAAGAGACATTTATTCAGGAAAGATTACAAACTGGAAAGAAGTTGGTGGCGAGGATGCTGAAATAATACCATATCAAAGACCGGTAAACTCAGGAAGTCAATCAGGTATGCTACAATTAGTTATGAAAGACACACCCCTTATGAATCCTCCTTCAACGGAATTAACAGTTGGTATGGGAGATTTAGTTGATGCTATTGCTGAATATGATAATTCGAAATATGCACTTGGTTATTCGTATTACTATTATGTAAACACAATGTATAAAAGAGATACAATAAAAATACTTGCTATTGATGGAATACCTGCATCTATTCCATCAATAAAAAGCGGAGAGTACCCAATTATGACAGCTGGTTGGCTTGTATACAGAAAAGACGAACCTAAAGATAGCAACACAAGGAAATGGGTTGAAGCTGTAACATCAGATAGAGGTGGTAAAATTATAGAGGATGCAGGATATGTTCCTGCTAATTAGAAAACTAAAAAAGGGGGGCAAAAATTTTGAAGAAAACGATAATTGGATTGATTGTTTTTACAATAGTTGCTGTTTCAACTACGACAGTACTTATAATAGAAGAAAATAAAATTAAAAATGTTACACCTAACATTCCTAAAGAAGAGATTGAGACAGAGATTGGTACAAAAAGAAATCAAAAGTATAATCAAAATGACTTAGAGATTATCAGAAAAAATGTTGATGGAATAGTAGAATATCAATCTATAAGAATATCAGGATTGAAAAATAAAGAGATTGAAAACAAAATAAATAATGAAATAGCTCAAACTGAAGAAGAATTTGTTAATCTACTTAGCAATTTTGAAGCAGGTGAACACAAATATATTAATGAATATGTGGTAGCAAATTTTTCGAATATACTCTCGATAAGTATGGAGGCAAGCTCGTATAGTTCATTTGATTCAATAGAAAAGGAAAAATATTTAAATTACGATTTAACTACTGGAAATAAAATTGAATTAAAAGATTTGTTTTTGCCTAACGCAGACATAGATGGATATGCCAGAGAATATATATACAAGGACGCACTACATGAAGCTTTTTCTAAAACTAATGTGTTTTTTGACGATAAGTATTGGAAAGATGGCAAATGCACATATTTCACAAATGAATTAGATGAGGCTAATTACATTAAAAGATTTACTAGATATAAGAATGCCAAAAAAGATTTTTATATAGGGGGAAATTACATATACATTAAGTATGGTAAAGAATGGAACGATTCTATATGTATAAAATATAAAGATTGTCTAAACGATCTAGTTGTTTATACAAAGTTTGTTACAAAAGATAGTATATTCGAAAGAGATGATATAGGTTTTAAAGATTTATATGTATGTTCTATTGTTGAACCATATACGGAGAAATATAGCTATAATATAGGAGACGTTACCTCTAATTTTAGAATAGATTCTAGAATGCAATCTTGGGTATCTGGAAGGTACGAATCGGGCGAAATATTTAATTCGATTTTCAAGACTGCTGAATCAGAAGTAAAAAATAAAAAAACACAAGTTTTATTAGAAGCAAATAAAAACGATGATAAATATTATTATTTAGGAATAAGCACAATATTCCATGATATTACTATTGAAACACCAGGAACAGAAGATATTGTAGTAGGATTTGTGAAAAGTAAAATTGAAACTTTATATGAAGTTAGTATGGACGATTTTAAAAACTTTTTTGAAGAAAAAATGGTAGATGCATGCACTAATGGAATGTACTATAATGATGAAGCGTTTTATTTGAAAATTAATTTAAATGATGAAGAAAAAAATAAATGCAAATGCTATGAAAACGTTACCACAGAAGTGTATAGCGCTAGCGATGGAGAAAAGATAAACAGCTTAGATGATTTATTTGTCATAGGATATGACTATATTTCTGTAATTCAAAATAAGCTACTGGAAAGAGGCCTTACAAAAGAAGAAATATTAGAAAAAATTCAAAATCAAGAATATACGATTTTAAAATATGGAGTGGAATTTGAAAAATCAGATGACGAAACATGTTTTGTGTATTATAGTGATTTTTCTGTTGAAGGATTTAGGCATTAATAAAATTTATGGATGAAGTTTAAATTTTGACTAGTAATAAAGCACAGACTTTTTTAACAAAAGCCTGTGCTTTTACTTGCTTTTTAAGATTCACTTTGATAAGATGTTTATTGTATGAATAGTTTAAATAAGAGGTGATTTTATAATGGCAAAAAGAAAAAAGAAAAAGTCAAGGGGCGAGGTCAATATCGATTTAACATCCATTATAATGATAATTACAGGTATAATCTTGGCTGTTGTCATATATAGTAAAGATTTAGGAAATGTAGGTACATTTATTAAATATGGTATCTTTGGAGGATTAATTGGAAAGGTTACAATGGCACTTCCAATTATACTTATATTACTTGGAATATATGTTATTTTTCAAGACTTTTCAAGACTTAAAGTCAAAGCATTCCAAGTTATAATTTTATGTCTTTCTGTTGCAGGATTATTTTCAATATATTCAAAAGGAACGATTTTGCAAAATGACCCTCAAGGTGTATTTGAATGTATAAAAGCATTTTACGCATCTGGAGCTTCAATGTCGCCAGCAATGATTGGCGGAGGTGTTATAGGCGGAATAATGGCTATTCCCATTTCAGGATGGTTTAATGATTTAGTTGCAAAAGTTATACTATGGGGACTTGCAGCATTTTCAACAATGATAATAACTGGTATAACAATATCTGCTATCGTTGTTGCAATTCAAGAGCTATTTGCAGAAATGATGGAGGCAACTAAAAAAGAATATGCAAATAACGTTATAGAATTTAGAAAGGCTCAAAATAATGTAGGCTCAGGAAGAACTAGAAATAGTCAAAAATTTAAAGATATAGTTGATCAAACAGAAGTTGTAGAAGCAGCAGAACAATTGAACTTCGACTTAGATGATACAGGAGATGGCGAAGAACAAGAGGAAGAAGAAACAGAAGATGATGAATTAGAAGAACTAAAGAAAGAAAAAGCTAAAACTAAAAATAATATAAAAGAATTATTCTCTAGAAAAAAGAAACAAGAAGCTGAAGAAGAACAAGAAGAAACAGATGGCGAAGAGGATGAAGAGTCTGATGAAGAATTAGACTTGGAACACAATACAGTTGAAGAATACGAAGAATACGAATTTCCACCAATTGATTTGTTAAATCAATCCAAAGCCGCAGGAAAGGATTATAGCAATAAAGAACTAAAAGAAATAGCAATTAAACTTCAAAAAACTCTTGCAAGCTTTGGTGTAGAAGCAAAGGTTACAAATGTTACAAGGGGACCAACAGTTACAAGATATGAATTACAACCTAGTGTTGGTGTTAAAGTTAGTAAAATACTAAGACTCGCAGATGATATAGCACTTAACTTAGCAGCAAAATCAATAAGAATTGAAGCACCAATACCAGGTAAATCTGCAGTAGGCATAGAAGTTCCAAATAAAGTTACAGATACAGTTTCACTTCGCGAGATAATAGAATCTGATGCATTCCAAGATGCTACATCTAAAGTTTCATTTGGACTTGGTAAAGGAATAGATGGGGAGCCAGTAATAGCAAATATAGCAAAGATGCCACACATGTTGATTGCAGGTAGTACAGGTTCAGGTAAGAGTGTATGTATAAATTCTATAATAATGAGTATTTTATATAAAGCAAATCCAAGCGAAGTTAAGCTTATATTAGTAGATCCAAAGGTTGTTGAGCTTGGAGTATATAACGGAATCCCCCATCTTTTAATTCCAGTTGTTACAGATCCTAAGAAAGCTGCAGGAGCACTTAACTGGGCAGTTCAAGAAATGGTAAATAGATATAATTTGTTTGCAAGCAAAGGTGTAAGAGATATTAAAGGATACAACGAGCTACTACAAAACGATGGCGAAGAAGGAGTTTTACCTCAAATAGTTATAATTATAGATGAGCTTGCAGACTTAATGATGGTTGCACCAAATGAAGTTGAAGATGCAATTTGTAGATTAGCACAGATGGCTCGTGCAGCTGGTATGCATTTGATTATTGCAACACAAAGACCTTCAGTTGATGTAATCACAGGTATTATTAAAGCAAACATTCCTTCAAGAATAGCATTTACTGTTTCATCACAAGTGGACTCGAGAACTATTTTAGATATGGGTGGAGCAGAGAAACTTCTAGGCAGAGGTGATATGCTATATAACCCAATTGGTGAGTCAAAGCCAGTGAGAGTTCAAGGTTCATTTGTTTCGGATGCTGAAATAGAGAGTGTAGTTGATTTTATAAAAGAACATAATGAAGTTAAGTACAACGAAAATGTTATTGAGACATTAGAAAAAGCAGGTGCGCCACAAGTTACAAATTCTGATGAAGATGACTGTGATGAATTATTGATGGAAGCTATTGAACTTGCAGTTAATATGGGACAAGTTTCAGCTTCAATGATACAAAGAAAATTTAAAGTTGGTTATGCTAGGGCAGGAAGAATAGTTGACCAAATGGAGGAAAGAGGCATAATTTCTGGACATGAAGGTTCTAAACCAAGACAAGTTTTAATTTCTAAAGAAGAATGGGAAGAGATGCAAGAGCAAGGAGAAGAGAGCTTTGACCCTGCTTCAAATGAGTAATGATAAAAATACAATTCGAAGATATATATAAATTATATTTCTTCGAATTGTTATACTAAAGGTATTATATTACTTGTAGAATGAATAAAAATTACAAAGGAGGAAGAAGATGAAAATTACTTTTTTGGGTGCAACGAGAACAGTTACAGGTTCTAATGTACTAATCGAGACAAAAGATAAAAAATTTCTTTTAGACTGTGGATTATATCAAGGACAACAAAAGGAGATTGCGTTAAATACAGATGATTTCTTATTTAAACCATCTGAGATTGATTTTATGCTTTTATCACATGCACATATAGACCATTCAGGAAGAATTCCAAAGCTATATGTAGAGGGCTTTAGAGGACCAATATATGCGACTAAAGCAACATGTGATTTGTGCGAAATAATGCTTCCTGATAGTGGTTACATTCAAGAATCAGAAATTGAATGGTTAAACAGAAAGAGAAAAAGAGAAGGTAAGCATGAGGTTCCACCTCTATACACTTATCAAGATGCAATTGATTCTTTGGTATTATTTGAGAGAGTTCAATATGATGAAACTATTCAAATAGATCAAAATATCAGAGTGCGTTTTAAAGATGCGGGACATATGCTTGGTTCTAGTATTATAGAACTTTGGATAACAGAGGATGGAAAAGAAAAGAAAATAGTTTTCACAGGAGACTTAGGAAATAATGATATTCCACTTCTTAGAGAGCCAACGATGATTGATGACGCTGATATACTTATAATGGAGTCAACATATGGTGATAGACTTCATGAGAAAAAAGAAGATAAGGCAGCGGAATTTTTAAAAACTGTTTCTGAAACTTTAGAAAGAGGCGGAAATGTAGTTATCCCATCATTTGCAGTTGGTAGAACTCAAGAAATATTATATGAACTACAAAAGAGTAAACAAAGCGAAAACGAAGAGTTTAGGCGTGAGTATGATGAGATAATGAGTGCTCCTGTTTATGTAGATAGTCCGCTTGCAACTTCAGCAACAGAAGTGTTTTTAAAGAATTTAGACTGCTTAGATGAATTTGTACAAGAGGACATTAAAGATGGAATTAAACCACTAGATTTTCCTGGTTTAAGATTTACGCAATCTGTTGAAGAATCTAAATTGTTAAATGAAACGGCTAACAGATCAATTATAATTTCTGCAAGTGGTATGTGCGAGGTAGGAAGAATAAAACATCATTTAAAACATAATTTGTGGAGACCTGAAAGTACTATTTTGTTTGTTGGATATCAGGCTATTGGTACACTTGGTAGAAAGATTGTTGATGGAGCTAAAACAGTAAAAATATTTGGTGAAGAAATCGGTGTAAATGCACAGGTTAAATATATTGAAGCTTTCTCAGGTCATGCTGATCAAAATGGACTTTTAAAGTTTGTTGAGTCCTTTAAAAAGAGACCAATGCAAATATATTTGGTTCATGGTGATGAAGAAGCACAAAATGTTTTGGCTGGAAAAATCGGAGAAGAGTTTAATATTCCTGTTGATATTCCAATGCGTGGCGATGTATATGAAGTATCTGATTACAGAATAAACAAAGTCGGAGAGTTGAAGTCACCAAATGAATACAAATTTATTAGATTAGAATTACTACAAAAGTTAGAGAACTTGAGAGACGAGTTGGATGATATGACAACTTACTTAAATGCAGATTTAAAGAAAGAAACAACTGATGAAGAAATTGCAAAGAAGATGGAAAGATTAAGCGAGCTTGAAAAACAAATAGTTGAAGTTATAAAATAGATAAAATACCAAAATGCGTGAAATTTTTCACGCATTTTTTGTGCTGAATTTTTAAATTTACATTGCTTGTTTTCCCGGAATTATTGATGCAACTATTCCATATATTAGTGCACCAATTATTGCTGAAATCCAACTGATAGAATATCCTGAAACAAAAAATTGTGTGGCATAAAGAACGATTGCAGATACTACAAATCCAATTATGCCTCTTCCAAAAGGTGTGGCATTAATTCCAAGTATAGCATTTGCTAAGTAATCAAGTATTGCGAGAACAACGGCAGATAGAAGTAGTGTTAAAAATGATGCTATTTGAAAGCCAGGTGTGAAAAATGCTGTTATAGCAAGAACGACAGCAGATGTTATAAATCTTAAAATTACACCTCCTATTGTCATAGAATTTGTAGCACTTCTAATATTGTTACTCATATAAAAACCTCCTAAAATTTAAAATGTTACTTATTAGATATTATTTGTCATGATGCGTAGTTTATGCATAAAATTTCCAATTTGGTTAAAAATACAAATTATGTGGGAGGTGCGAAATGGCAACTATATTTTTAAGAACATTAATTGTTTTTATCTTAGTTTTAATAGCCGTTAGACTAATGGGAAAAAGGGAAATTGGGCAGTTACAGCCATTTGAATTAGTGGTTATAATAATGATTGCAGATGTTGCTAGTGTGCCAATGCAGGATATAAATATTCCATTATTACAAGGGTTAATTCCAATAGTATCATTGCTAGTTGGGCAACTTACATTTTCGTATTTAAATATAAAGATTCCGTTTTTTCATAAGCTATTTACAGGTAAATCAACAATACTAATTGAAAAAGGAAAAATACTAGAAAATAATTTGAAAAAGCAAAGGTATTCGCTTGAAGGTTTACTAGAGCAAATAAGAGTTGCTGGATACCCAGACATTAGAGATGTTGATTATGCCATCTTAGAGACTAGCGGACAAATAAGCGTAATACCTAAAACAGAGAAGAATCAAGTTACAGTTGGAGACATGAATATACAAGCAGAATATATAGGGTATCCAAGAGTGCTGATTATGGAAGGGAAGATAATGGAAAATAATGTTTTGGCTATAAAAAAAGATGATAAATGGCTAAATGATAGGATAAAAGAAATAAAGCTGACACTCGATAAAATACTAGTGCTTATTGCAGACGAAGAAGGTAATATATACTGTCAAAAAAGAAGAGGGTAATGTATGAGAGATTTAATTATTATAATTGTAATTGTAGGATTAATAATATCAGGGAGTTATTTTACTTATAAATATTATGAAGATATAAAAAATGAGTTTAATGATAAATTGACTGAAATGTCAAAAGAACTCGAAAACAATTCCTTTGATGAGCAGAAGATAAATGACCTTGAGAATGTTTGGCTTTCAAACGAAGGTACTCTTATAATTTTTCAATCTCACGATTTAGTTGGAGATATAGAGGAAAATTTATATGAATGCTTTCATTACTATAAAAATATGAAGAAAGAAGATTTTGACCTAGAAAAGCAAAAAGTTATATCGGGTTTAGATGATTTAATAAAAAGAGAACGTCTTTCAATTGTAAATATTTTGTAATTGAATTAAGAATAGCATTAATTCGGAAGAAAAGTTTAGTTGACCTATAACTAATAAAATAATATTTACATTCAATATGAATTGTGTTGATTTTTGGTATGAAATATAATAAAATAACCTTGGAATTTAGGTTTAGCATATACTTTTAAAATTTTAAAAGGAGGCTTTGATATGACAAAGTCAGAATCTGGCAAAAAAACTTCGGTGAAGCTAATGTTTTTAGGAGGCGTTGGTGATGATGTTACTGGTTCATCAACCTTGGTTTCGATAGAAATTGAAGGCAAGAACCGGTACGGCTTGATAGACGTTGGTGGCTATCAAGGAGCAAGCAATCGCAACGCATACTTTCCTGTTGATGCGACGAAGATTGAATTTGTCGTGATAACGCATGCGCATTATGACCATATCGGATTGCTTCCTAAGCTTTACAAAGATGGTTTTAAGGGCAAGGTGTATATAACGGAGCAAGCGAAAGCACAGGGAAAGCTTATACTCCGGGATGCGGCGAATATCAATGTTCGGAATTCGGAGTATACCAAGTGCGGAGGCTCAAAGCTTAAAGCGGAAAAAAGAAGATACGAGAAGGAAAAGAAAAAAGCAGTAACATGCAGAGATGTCAAAAATTATGATGTTGCAATCTCACAGCTGGATGACATCATAGCTTCTGTTTTGTATTCGTTGGAGGATGTGAGCGGACTAACACCACTCTATGAGGTTATTAAACCTAACAAGCTTTTTACCATATTTGATGGCAAGGTGTTTGGAAGGTTCATTCCTACAACTCATCAAAACGGCGCAATACAGTTCGAATTGTATTACAAGGAGAACGATGAAAGGATAGGTGTCTTATTCACAGGAGATATCGGACCGGACAACTCGCTTCTTTACGAAAGTAAGGATGGATACATTAATACTGAGATTGAATATGGTGTTGTTGAATCTCTTCATGGTGTCGAGTGGCCAGAAGAAACTCTGGAAGATTCGATTAGCATCCTTGAAAAGTTAATCAACAAGTCGATTAGGAAAGGAAAAACAGTTGTAATCTCTGGCTTTTCTTTGGACAGAGATGCGATGCTTGTGTACCTGATAAACAGGATGTTTGCTAAAGGTGCAAGATTTAAGGCGTACTTTGATGCTCCTCTTGCACTTAGCGAGCTGATATGCTATCAGAATTTTTACAAGCAGGAGTATGAGAAGCGTATGACTTCGTGTGATACGGATGATCTTTGGTTTAAAGACCTTGGAAGAGATCCATTTAGCCTTGAAAGATTCGAGGTTATAACGAAAATACCTGAACATACACAGCTTCTCAACTCTTCAGAACCGAAAGTGATTCTGACTTCTTCTGCTAATGGCAATGGAGGTAGAGTTGTTGACTTTTTCGATAAGCTTATCCAAGACTCTAACACGGTTTTTGTATTTTGCGGTTGGATATATCCTGAAAGTCCAAGTAGCATTTTACTAAATACCGAACCTGGTCAGATTGTTGACTTCGGTTACTCGAGGTATAAGAAGAATTGTGAAACAATCCAGCTTCATGGATTCTCTTCGCATGGTTATTGGTCGGAGGTCCTTGAAAAATTCTTCATGTACCCGGCTATGAGAGAAGTAATTCTTAATCATGGTGAGTGGGAAGTGAAGGAAAAACTGAAAAAGGAGATTGTTGAAACATTCGAAATGGGTGTCCATATTCCTATGCTTTATGAGGCATATGAGATTTCTAAGGAATCCATCAAACCTTTGGTTGAATTAGATGTGAACAACTTCTTTGGAGATGTTCTTGAGGAATACAACATGAAATGTGTTCTTGAGGAAATCGAAAAAGAGGAAGAATGAAAATGTAAAAGGGAGTGACGTATGTCATTCCCTTTTTCTTGCATAAATATGGCGATTATGGTATACTATAAAAGTTGAGATTACATTTGAAAGGGGTACAAATGAAGATATTAAGAAGAATAGTTTTATTAGCAATAGCATTCTTTTTTGTTGAGTTATACATAGATAGCAATGTTTTGACAATATCAGAATTTTGCATTGAAAACAAGAAAATTCCAAGCAAATTTGACGGATATAAAATATTGCATTTATCAGATTTACATAGCAAGAGTTTTGGAAACAAAAATGACAAATTAATAGAGAAAATAAATGAAATTAACCCAGACATAATAGTTATGACGGGCGACATGGTAAATTGTAATGATACCAATTTTGATAATTTTTTTGAACTAGTAAAAGTTCTAGTTAAAAAATACGATATATATTACATTGTTGGAAATCATGAACAAAACATGAAAAAAGTAAATAAAAATGTAATAATAGATTTTCTAGAAGCGAATGGTGTTAGAGTTTTAGATAATGAAAAGGTTGAGCTTGTAAAAGAAGATGAGAAAATAAACTTATATGGATTGTGGTGCAACTTAAGATATTATTCTGCAAAGGCAGAAGGAGAGAAAGAAGAATTCACATTAGAAACAATAGAAAAGATAATGGCTAATGAAAAAATAAATAATGATGAATATAATATACTTCTTGCACATAATCCTAACTTTATAGAAAGCTATGCCGCTTGGGGAGCGAATTTGACTTTGTCTGGACACATACATGGTGGAATGGTTAGAATACCTTTTATCGGCGGAGTATTTTCACCAGACACATTGCTATTTCCAAAGTACGATTCACGGATTGTATGAAGTTTCAGGAAAACAACTGATAGTAAGTAGAGGCTTAGGAAAAGGTGTTAGAGGATTCAGATTTTTTAATAGACCAGAAATAAATGTAATAACTTTAAAAAATAAATAAGGTGGTAATAATGAATAAAAAAACGGTAGCTATATACACTTTGCGGGTGTAAAGTTAATCAATACGAGAGTAACAAGATGATAGAATTGTTTAAAGAAAATGGTTACGAAAGTGTTGATTTTGAAGAAAAAGCGGATATATATATTATAAATACTTGTACAGTAACTAATATGAGTGAAAGAAAATCAAGACAAATTTTGAGAAGAGCCAAAGAATTAAATCCAAATAGTATTCTTTGTGTTGTTGGTTGTTATGCACAAGTGGCAAAAGACGAACTTTCTAAAATGAAAGAGATAGACATAGTTCTTGGTACAAACGACAGAGCTAATATTGTTGAATGCGTGGAAGATTTCATAAACAGTAAGAAGAAAATCCAAGAAGTTAGTGATATAATGGCTCAAAGAAAGTATCTAGAATGGGGCGGAATTGCCTATACAGATAAAGCAAGGGCTGAAATAAAAGTACAAGACGGTTGCGATAGATATTGTACATATTGCTTAATTCCATATGCAAGAGGACCTGTTCGTAGTAGAGATTTAGAAGAAGTCTATGAAGAGGTATCTAAAATTGCTGAAAGCGGAATAAAAGAAATCGTAATAACAGGAATTCATATTTCATCATATGGAAAAGACTTAAATCCGAAGCTTACTCTTATAGACTTACTAGAAAAAATACATGATGTGCAAGGAATAGAAAGAATAAGACTTGGTTCATTGGAGCCACTCATAATAACAGAAGACTTTGTAGAAAGATTAAAGAAACTACCAAAGATATGCAATCATTTTCATTTATCACTTCAAAGCGGTTGCAATGCGACGTTAGAGAGAATGAATAGAAGATATACAACAGAGGATTTTAGAAAAATAGTTAGTATACTAAGAAAAAATATACCAGAAGTCGCATTAACAACGGATATAATTGTTGGTTTCCCAGGCGAGACAGAAGAAGAATTTAACGAGACATATGAATTCTTGAAAGAAATAGCTTTTTCAAAAATGCACGTATTTAAATATTCACCAAGAAAAGGAACGAAAGCTGCTGGATTCAAAAATCAAGTAGATGGCATAACTAAAAGTAAAAGAAGTGATATATTAATAGCACTATCTGACGAAAATGAAGAAAATTTTGCTAAGCAATATATTGGAAAAGAAATTAATGTTTTGTTTGAAAATGAAACAGAAGGTCACACAACGAACTATATAAAAGTCGAGTCAAAAAAGAAGATAGAAGGTGCACCAGTGATATTAAAAGTTGTGCCAACAGAATATAAGAATGGAAGTTTAATATGCTAATATAACAAAAGTCGAGAAATTTGCTGTTGCAAATCTTTCTCGACTTTTTGCGATTTTAAGTATTATAATTATTTTGTAAACTAATCTTAAAATAGAGGAGCAAACAATTTTAAAATTCCACCTAAAAATGAATTGAATAGGCCTATATTGTTTTTTATGTATTCTCCAGTAACCTCAGTACTTTTGTTTAAGATATCTACAAAGTCATTTTTTATATCCATAATTGAATCTGTGTTGTAAAGCCAAACACCGCATTCGTAGTTATGATAGAAGCTTCTGTAATCAAAGTTGATTGTTCCAACAGTCGCAATTCTATCATCACAAAGCAACATTTTAGAGTGGATAAAACCAGGTGTATATTCATAGAATTGCAAACCTTCCTTTAATAATGGTTTGTAGTATGATTGCGTGACTCTAAAAACATATTTTTTATCAGGAATATGCGGAACTATTATTTTGATTTTAACGCCTCTTTTACTTGCTGCAATAAGTGCACTTTGAAGCTCATAATCAACTGCAAAATAAGGCGTTGTAATAAAAATATAATTTTTTGCACTATCTATTATATTCAAATAAACACCACGAGCGACGTCTGTTTCAGCCATTGGGTCCCCAATATATGGTTCAATATATCCGCTTGAAAAATCTTTTATTATAGGTGGTACATTCAAATATATTGAACATTCTTCTGAAGAATCTTTAAAATAATGCCATGATTCTAGAAACATAAGGGTAAAGCTTTTCGCAGAATCACCAACAATTTTTATTCCAGTGTCCTTCCACTCGCCGAATCTTTTCTTAAGATTTACATATTCGTCTGCAATGTTCAATCCGCCAGTATAAGCAATTTGCCCATCAATTATAGCTATTTTCTTATGGTCTCTGTTATTGTGTATAAGTGAGAGTATAGGAACGATAGGATTAAAAACAACGCATTTTATTCCGTGCTTTTCGAGTAGATGATTATACTTATATGGCAATGTTTTTAATGAACCGATATCGTCGAAAATCACTCTTACTTCAACACCATCTCTAACTTTTTGTTTTAATATTTCTAAAATCGAATTCCAAAGGATACCTTTTCCTATAATAAAAAATTCTAAAAATATAAAGCTTTTGGCTTTCTTTAAATCTTCTAATAAATCCTTAAAAAATTCTTCGCCAGTTGGATAATATTTTGTATAATTATTTTGGTATACTGGCAAGAAAGAATTATTTGCTATGTATTGAGATTGCTTATATATGTTTTCGCCTTCACTTGCTAATTGTTCTTTAATAGTTGAATCTTCAATGTATAAGCTCTCAAGTGTAAATGTTTGATTCTTTATATTTTTAGCAAACTTTTTTCTAAGTCTATTTTCAAAAGAAAAATAATATAGAAAAATTCCAAGTATCGGAAACTCGAAAATTAATATCAAAACAGGCAGTTTAAAAGTGATAGGAATGTCTTTTCCTAATATCTTAATAGCATAAATAGCACTGACAGCAGTAACTAATAGTCTTATATATGCGTAGTAAGCACTAGCCTCTTTTAATATAAAAATAATAAAACATACTTGTATAATAATTAAAAAAATAGCCACAGAAATCCTATTTAACAGTAATTTAAATAATTTTGACATAGTATGTCCTCCTAGTAATATTTTAACATTCGAAGTATTTTTTAACAATAGGAATTAGACATTAAGTAAATTTTGAAAATAACAAAAAATTACAAAATACTTCAAAAAGTATTTACAAAAAAATCCAAAGATGGTAATATAGTGGCGACTAAAAGTCAAACGCGCAACCCAATAAATAATTTAACGGAAAGGATGTAACAAAATGAAACGGCTTTTGTCAATCATCTTGGTAGTATCGATGCTTTTCGGTATGGTGCAGGTGCCTGTAATGGCAAACGATGGACCTGGTAATTCCTCCGAACGTAGCGATGATGCAGACTTTGGAGACGAAGGACCTAGCGACATGTCTGAAACTGGTACAGATGAAGATAACGGACCTGCCGATATGTCAGAAACGAGTTCGAATGAAGATAATGGACCTGCTGACATGTCAACAGAAGAAAGTTTTAACTGCACTCATGAACGGACTAGGAAAGCGTACCACGAAACGAAGTACGAAAAATACAATTCTGAAAAGCATAGCTACAAGGAAACGTATGAAATAGTATGTAAGGATTGTGGAAAAGTTCTTAGTGCAGAGAAAACTGAAAGAGGCAAGGAGACACATCGTTTCAGAAAAGGAAAATGTGCTGATTGCGACTACGTAATTAAGAACTGCAAGCACGAGGAGACCGTAGAAAAAGTCACGTACTGGAGAAATGAAGAGGACGAGCGTGGAAACGATAAAAGTTTCACATTGGTTGATGTGGTTTGTAAGCTCTGTGATGAGAAAATCACGGAAAAAACTTACTATGGACCAATAATAGCAGTCCCTGAAGATTCTTGGTGCGACCATGATGAGCTAAATGAAATAGTAGAAGAAGAGTATTATGAACCGTTGGACGAAAAATCACATTACAAAGTACAAAAGTGCAAAGTAAAGTGTGACAACTGTGGCATATTACTCAAAGAGTACAAAACAGAAGAAAAAGAAGAACATAGCATAGCAAATGGCAAGTGCACGAAGTGTATTTACGAAAAGAAGACAACGAGTGCACAAGAAAACAAGAAGGATAACAAGGAAACTGGCAAAAATCAAAGCAATCAAAACAAAAACACTGGAACAAGTCAAAAGAAAGAAACAATCGACTGGATATATATCGATGCAGAACAAAATAAATTTGCAGTAGATGGCGATGCAGTGGATTGGGACAGCACACCAATTCTTGACCCGAATGGCAACTTACAGGTGCCATTAAGACAACTTGCCGAAATAATGGGCTGGGATGTTACGTGGGATGCAGAGAAAAAACATGCAATAGTAACAAATGGTGAGACAACAAAAGTTTTCATGGAAGGCTTTGATGTATATCAAGTAAAAAATGGTAATGATATATATTATGAGAATCTTCAGAATAAAGTGAGTCTCGAAAATGGTATATTGTATGTGGACTTAGATGGTATCCTCAATGAAACAGGCTATAGTTACTATGTAAATGGCACGTCTTATCACATAAAAAGTGTCGAAGAAGTAATCAATAAAGTGGTTTCAAGTAATATATATGGAAATCATGAAGTTGTGGCTTCTAAGACGATTGTGGATGATGTAAACAGCATAGTAGAAGTAGCTAAGGACGAGGTGCTTGTATCACTGATTCCTACTAGCGAAGGTTGGTTTTATTCAGTGATGGTTCCAGCTGCAAATCAGTCTTTGAAAGGAAACTACTATGATGGAGACTTCACATGGGAAGGACTCGTTGGAGAGATAATTGTCGGTGAGCTTCCAATAGTAGGACAAATCGCAGATGTAAGAGATGTGATTGCAGATTTCCGGAATTGGGAATGGTCATGGATGCATGCGCTGCAGACTGGTATGGACTTAGTAGGCGTTATTCCGATAATAGGTGCTCTCAAATATACAGACGAACTTGTAAGCACCGCACGGAAAACGGGAAAGGTTCTCGATGCAGGAAGTGTCACCAAAACCAATAAGCTCTTAAAGCAAGCAGACAATATTGGCGATGTTGCCGACGTTGGAAAGAAAGCTCTCAAACGTTCAAGTAAGTATGTTCAGTCAGCAAAGGATTCTGTGAAGAATGTAAATGACCTTAAGGCAATGACGAAACATCCTGAGATCTTTTCTAGTGATGCAATAGAACATACTTTTTTGGGAAATGGCACTGGAGGTTTTCATTACAATGGACTTTCTATTTCAAATGGCAAAATCTTAAAGATTGCAAATTCTCCAGACAGCAGTGGTGTTTACAAGGCATTTGTTGAAATTAATGGCCAAAAGATAGAAAAAGCAAAGACATTCTTTCCAGATGATTGGTTGCCAAGTGAAGTGATTGAAGTGGCAGAAAAAGCGTACTTTAATGGCACAATGGATATGGTTAGAAAACAAGTGCATTATGAGACTAAATCTGGTGTGGGAGTATGCCTGAACCTTGATAAAGCAGGAAAGATTGTTTCTTGGTTTCCTGAAGTGTGAAAAGGAGGTAAAATGAAAGTAAAATATCATTTTGAGTATGTACAAAAAATTCTTTTCATAAGAATTGAACCTAACTCGCAAATAACGGGTTTCCTTCCCAATGTAGAAGGTTGGCTTCAATGCGATGTTGGAAGTTTAGGTGAAGAAGAGTTAGCAACAGTAAAAAAATATTTGAAGCATCCAACAGAAGAGTATCTTTTGCTGGGCTCGAACGCATATGAAGTTCATATGAAAGAAGACTATACAACTGTTTCATATGACTATGAATATGCTAATCCTGAAATGGTTCCTTGCATTATTCCAACCAAAATGGTGTGTGAATTATTGAAAGCTTGGACAAAAGAATATGCAAAATATTCAAGGGAAAGAGCTAAAGTAGGGAAAAATGCTATGACAAAAACTTTCGTTGCAAAAATAAAGGGGATTTTTAAAAAATAAATAAAAAATCTAATCCTTTTCAACTTAAAGCCGCATGGGATAGCGAAGCTCCTACTACTATTTAAGAATTGACAAACAAAACTGAATAATTTCAAAAAACCAAAGAACAAGCCAAGGATATCTGTACTATTACAGATACCCTTGGCTCGTTTGAATTTTTCAACGATGAAAATTAAATATTGAGCAAACTTGAAAATAACAAGAAATTACAAAATACTTTAAAAAGTATTTACAAAAAAATCCAAAGGTGGTAATATAGTGGCGACTAAAAGTCAAGCAAAAACGACATGTTGTACCAAACGCAACAATATAAATTATTTTTATAAAGTAAAAGATGGAGGTAAAATGGATTTTGAGTACGAATTAGGGAAAATTGGAGGATATTTGAGCTTTAAAATTAAACCAAATAGCAAGATTGTTGGAAGCACACGTAATATTGAGGGATGGTTAGAAAGTGATGTTCAATGTTTTGGAGAGAGATATCTATCAAAAATAAAGACTATAATAGAGAACGCAGATACTAATAAACAAGAAGTGTTTTCTGATAATACGTATGAGGCACGTGTGAAAAGAGACTATACCACAATATCACGTGACATTGGTGAGGAATGGCCGGAAATGGCTCCATGTACACTTCCTACCTCG
Source organism: uncultured Clostridia bacterium (assembly GCA_934149405.1). Lineage (GTDB taxonomy): Bacteria > Bacillota > Clostridia > TANB77 > UBA1234 > UBA1234. Next base: position 176,799 of record CAKPEV010000003.1, read on the forward strand.
ATGCTATGTGAGATTCTTCAAGTTTGGATAAAATTAGTAAAGGATTATAGTGAACGCCAAGTGCATCATAATAAGATGGAATTTGTTTTTGGGGCATTAAGACGGAGAGAATATAAAGATAAAGTATCATTTTGAGGATGTACAAAAAATTCTTTTTATGAGGATTGAACCTAACTCTCAAATAACAGGTTATCTTCCCAATGTAGCAGGCTGGCTTGAATGTGATGTTGGAAGTCAAGGCGAAAAAAACTTGACGGCAATAAAAGAATATTTAAAACATCCGACGGAAGAGTATCTCTTATTGGGCTCAGATGCGTATGAAACTCATGTGAGAAGAGACTATACGATAGTTTCGTATGACTATGAATATGCTAATCCAGAAATGGTTCCTTGCATAATACCAACAAAAATGGTATGCGAACTTCTACGAGCTTGGACCAAAGCTAATAAACAGCATAGGAAGAAGTATAATCTAGAGTAAAACTGAATAATTTCAAAAAGCCAAACAACAAGCTAAGGATATCTATAGTATTACAGATACCCTTGGCTCGTTTGAATTTTTCAACGATGAAAATTAAATATTGAGCAAACTTGAAAATAACAAGAAATTACAAAATACTTTAAAAAGTATTTACAAAAAAATCCAAAGATGGTAACATAAAGACGACTGAAATCAAACACGTAAATTGCATAAATAATTTATAGGAGGGATTATAACGGAAACTAAGTGCGAAGTAGAAGTAGATGAAAGAGGTTTTATGCATTTGAAAATCGAAAAGAATGAACATATAACTGGTTATGTTGGAAACATTGCTGGTTGGTTAGAAGCTGACGTTCAATGTTCTGGAAGAAGATACCTTTCAAAAATTAAAAAGATTTTGAAAAGTTCTATTCTTTTTAAAGAAGAAATTTTTTCTGGTAATGCATATGAGGCACGTGTAAAAAGAGACTATACCACAATATCATATGACTTTGAAGAAGAATGGCCAGAAATGGTTCCTTGCACTTTGCCAACACAAATGTTATATGAGATTCTTGAACTTTGGATAAATGCATGTGATGAACATAGTTGAAGTGCTAAATGGATTCTCAACGAGAAAATACAGAAATGGCAATACAAAAGACTGATGACTAAGCAGACCGTAGATGATACAAAACAAAAAACTAAAAAGATAAAAGTAAGTGATATTGATGTTGAAAAAATACGCAATATGCTACTGGAAGGAAAATTCGGATATTAAGGGGGAATTTTGTACGAAGATTTGGAAAATTAGTGCAGTAGCTGAAAGATATGACAGCTTAAGACCGGAAAATGGCTATACGTACGAAGAAATGATGTCTTTTGACGGTAGAAGCCATAAAAACGACTGGACATGCAGGAAAGTAGTGCCGAACATTAATCCTAAGAAGAATCCTAAGTTTGGTGATCGTTCCGAATGTATGGGAGTGTTGGTATTTAGTCAAAAAGCAATTGAGAAGTTGTATGACTTGATAAAAGACGACGTGGAAATTTTGCCTCTCGAGTGCGACTATGGAGAATTTTCTATAATAAACGTAACAACAGTTCTAGATGCTATTGACCATGAAAATTCAGAGTACGAATACATCAAAGGAACAAGAAAAATAATGTATTTCAAAAAGTATGTCTTTTTTGAAGACGTTGTAAAAGGACATGACATTTTTACAATTACCGATAAGAAAGGTACTTGCTTTTTTGTTTCTGACAGATTCGTACAAACAGTTGAGCAAAGCAAATTAAAAGGATTCCGCTTTGAACTCGCATGGGATAGCGAAGCGCCTACTACTATTTAAGAATTGACAAACAAAACTTAATAATTTCAAAAAGCCAAACAACAAGCCAAGGATATCTGTAGTATTACAGATACCCTTGGCTTGATTTTTTATATATTTTTCTGTTTTATTTTTTGCGCAAAACTATTTTCTTCAAATTGTGGCATTCTTTGTGTAGATGTGATATAATTTCTTTTAGTTTTAATCAACAACTTATGCTTATAGGGGGAGTTATGCAAATACTTGAAATTGCTGAAAAGATTGAAAAATCAGGTGGAAAGTTGTATATGGTTGGTGGTGCCGTGCGTGATAAGTTTATGGGCATTGTGCCAAAGGATTATGACTTTTGTGTTACAGGAATGGAGGCAGAAGAGTTTAGTAGTCTATTTCCAGATGCTAAAATTAGAGGCAAATCATTCCCTGTATTTGACTTAGAAAATTGTGAGTTTGCACTTGCAAGAATTGATAGAAAAGTCTCTAGTGGGCATAAAGGTTTTGATATAGAATCTAACAAAAAAATAACTATAGAAGAGGATTTAAGACGAAGAGACGTAACGATTAATAGTATAGCAATTGATGTTTTAAGCAATGACGTAGTTGATCCGTATAATGGTGTGCAAGATATAAAAAATAAGCTGTTAAGAGCTACTAGTGAAGCCTTTTCGGAGGATCCCTTGAGAGTGTACAGAGTTGCAAAACTTTCAGCGAGATTTGACTTTGAAGTAGAAAAAAACACACTTGAGATGATGAAAAGTTTGAGAGATGAGCTAAGAACTTTGCCAAACGAAAGAATATATGCGGAATTGTGCGATGCACTTTCGTCTAATAAGCCAAGTAGATTTTTTGATGTTCTTAGAGACGCAAATTGTTTAGATGTACATTTTAAAGAAATATACGATTTGATTGGCGTAGAGCAACCTATCGAGCATCATCCTGAAGGAGATGCATATAATCATTCTATGGAAGTTTTAGATAGAGCTTCTAAAAGGACAAATGATATTGTGGTAAGGTTTGCTGCACTTGTTCATGATTTACGGTAAGGCTAAAACGCCTAAAGATGAATGGCCACATCATTATTCACATGATAAAATCGGAGATAAAGTTGTGGCAGAAATGTGTAATAGATTGCAATTGCCAAATGATTTCAAAAAGGCAGGAATGCTTTCAGCAAGGGAACATATGAGAGCATCTCTATTTGAAGAGATGAGAGCTTCTAAGAAAGTTGATTTTATTTCGGCGAATTATAGAACGAGATTAGGATTATATGGTCTAGAAGTAATAGTAAATTCGGATAAGGTACGTGAGAAAGATATCAAATTTGCTGATTTAGGAATGCAAATGATAAATGAAGTAAATGGAAAAAACATAATAGATAGAGATAATTTTGAAAAAGTAAAAGAAGAGATTAGGGCTAATCGAATAAAATGGATTAAAGAAAAGGAGAAAGAGAATGGATTATAAAATTGAAATTGCGAAAAAACTTAATGAGATAACAAACATAGATGTGAATGAGCTTGCTAGTTTTTTAGAGATTCCACCAGATACAACACTTGGAGATTATGCATTCCCATGCTTTAAGCTTGCAAAAGAATTAAAGAAAGCTCCACCAGTAATTGCAAATGAGATAAAAGAAAAATTAAAACCAGACGAAGTAATAGAAAAAATTAATGTTGTTGGAGGATATTTAAATATCTTTGTTAATAAAGAGGGTTTTGTTAAATCAGTAATTAGTGAAGCTCTAGAAAAAGGTGAGGATTTTGGAAAAAGCAATATTGGAAATGGAAAGACTATAGTTATTGATTACTCTTCACCAAACATTGCAAAACCATTTCATATTGGACATTTGCGTACAACAGTTATAGGTGGAGCTTTATACAAAATGTATAAGTTTTTAGGATATAACGTTGTTGGAATTAATCATCTAGGCGATTGGGGCATGGGTGTTTGCAAAACAATTGCTGGGTATGAGATGTGGAAAGATGAATATGATTTTTCTGTTGATCCAATAAAGTCAATATTAGCTATTTATGTAAGATTCAATAAGTTAGAAAAAGAAGACGAAAGTATAAAAGAACTTGCAAGAAATGCGTTAATCAGACTTGAAAATGGCGATGAAGAAGTTAAAAAGATTTGGAAATGGATTATAGATATAAGCTTAGAAAATTACAAGAAGATTTATACGTTAATGGATTGTCATTTTGATTCATGGAACGGTGAAGCTTTTTATAATGATAAGATGGACAGAGTAATTAAAGAGCTTGAGGAAAAGCATTTGTTAGTAGATAGTGAAGGCGCTAAGGTTGTAATGATGCCAGATAATATGCCACCATGCATAATAATAACATCTGCTGGAACTACAATATATGCAACACGTGATTTAGCAGCTCTTTTATACAGAATAGATACATATCATTTTGATAAGGCTTTGTATGTTGTTGGTAGCGAACAATCACTACATTTCAAACAAGTGTTTAAAACATTAGAATTAATGGGATATGAAAAATATGCAAAAGCATGTGAACACATTTCATTTGGTCTTATCTTGGACGAGAATGGAGAAAAGATTGGTTCAAGAAAAGGAACAGCTATAACACTAGAAGAAATTTTTGATGAAGCAATTGAAAAAGCTTTAAAAATAATTGAAGAGAAAAATCCAGATCTAGAAAATAAAGAAGAAGTTGCTAAAATGGTTGGCGTAGGTGCAATTATATTTAACGATTTGGCTAATAACAGAGTAAAAGACGAAATCTTCGATTGGAAACAAATATTAAACTTTTCAGGTGAAACAGGTCCATACCTTCAATATACGTACGTAAGAACACAAAGTATATTAAGAAATGCCGGTATGGATGTTGATTGCAATATTGATTGTTCAAAATTGTTAGATAATGAAGCTGTTGATGTTGTAAAAATGTTATCTAATTTTACAGCAACAGTAATAGCTGGTACAGAAAAGAATGAGCCATCATTAATTTCTAGATATTTAATTGATTTGGCTCAAAGCTTTAGTAGATTTTATAATGAACATCATATAAATTGTGATGACGAAGAAACTAAAAAAGCAAGACTTGCACTTACAAAATGTGTTGGAAATACTATTAAAACTGGTCTTAGTATACTTGGTATAAAATGTCCAGAAAAGATGTAATTAAACTTTTTGAAAATAGAAGGAGGCTTTTATGAGCAGATACGAAGAGATATTGTCAAAATTAAAAAAACATAATCAAGAACAATTATTAAATTTTTATAATGAACTTGACGAGAATGAGAAAGCGGACTTATTAAATCAAATAGATAAAATTAATTTGGAGCAGGTTGATGAGCTATATGCTCACAGAAAAGATGCACCGGATGCGAACAAGAAGATAGAGAATATACCTGTTGTGAAAAAAGAAAAATTAAGCGATGCCGAGAAAAAGGAATACGACGAAATAGGCAAAAAGATAATAAAGGATAAAAGAATTGCAGTTTGTCAAATGGCAGGTGGGCAAGGAACAAGACTTGGACATAATGGACCAAAAGGTACATTAATTGTAGATAAAATAAATCCACCTAAGTCAATTTTTGAGTTGTTTGCAGATAAGCTAAAGAAAACGTATGAAACATGCGGAGTAAAAGTAAGATGGTATGTTATGACAAGCAACGTAAATGATGCTGAGACAAGAAAATTCTTTGAAGATAACAATTACTTTGATTACGGAAAAGAAAATGTAAAATTCTTTGTACAAGGTGAACTTCCACTTTTAGATGAGAATGGAAAAATTGTACTTAAAGAAAAAGGGAAAGTCTTCATGGCTCCTGATGGAAACGGCGGAATTTATGAGGCTTTAAGAAAAAATGAAATATTAGAGGAAATGAAAAAAGACGGCATAGATTATTTAGGAATTGGAAATGTAGATAATATTCTAATAAATATGCTAGATACAATTTTTATAGGCTTGATGGTGAAAAACAATTATGAACTTGCAACAAAGACAACAACAAAAGTTTCACCAGAAGAAAAAGTTGGTGTTGTGTGCTTGATGGATGGCAAACCAGGTGTAGTTGAGTATACAGAGATAACAGAAGAAATGGCAAATGAAAGAAATGAAGAGGGAGAATTATTATTTGGTGAGGGCTACTTTGGATGTTCAATTTTTAGTAGAACCTTATTAGAAAGGATAACTGATAAATTATACTTTCATGCGGCATTTAAAAAGAATGAATATGTTTTGCCAAACGGTAAAATATCTCAAAGTGATGTACCGAACACGTATAAGTTTGAAGCGTTTATTTTTGAAGGATTTAATGTTTCAAAAAATCTACTTGTCTTGAGTGTAAATAGAAAAGACGAGTTTGCACCAATAAAAAATAGAGAAGGAGTGGACAGTGTCGAAACTGCAGCTGCACTATATAACGAGTTTATAAATAGAAGTTAAAATATATTTAAGATGTACAATATAGAATTGTGAATGCATAGAATGATTTATGTCACTTGCAGAAACTTCTATTTTGTACATCTTTTTACATGTGTAGAAATAAAGTAACATGACGATACAAAAAATAACAGTATAAGTAAAAAAATAACAAATTTATCTTCAAAAGAATTGACATAATTTAAGCCTCAGTGCTATAATGTGTAGCAGGTTACCTAAATTAGATAGATAAATGATAGAACATAAGGAGGGTACGAATAGAAATGTTTGGGCATAATAAAGAAGAAGAATCGGATGTAGATAAAATAGGAGTAATGTATGATAAATATAGAATAATGATGTACAGAGAAGCATTTAAAATATTGAAAGATGACGGCCTTGCGGAAGATACAGTACATCAATCATTTTTGAAATTGATGAATAATATAGAAAAGATAGATATACATGAAGAAAATAAAACAAGAAACTTACTAATTATTATTGCTAGAAACACAGCTATTGATATTTACAAGAAAAGGCTTTACTTAAATCAAAATTCTAATTCGCTTGATTTCGAATTGGGTGAAGATGATGAGGGACCAATTGATTATGTGGAGCCTTCAAAAATAGTTATCGATAAAGAAACAGTAAGCAAAGTTACAAAGGCGATTGGTGACCTTCCTGAAATTTATAGAGATGTACTTTTGCTTGAAAAAGTATATGGTAACACAAGAGAAGAAATAGCTGAATTACTAAATATCAGTTATGAAACAACTAAGAAAAGAAGCTTACGAGCAAGAAAGATGCTTGCGGAAGCTTTGGAGAGAGAGGATCTGAAGTGATATGGAAGATAAATTTTTAAATGAAGTACTAGAGAAAATAATCGAAGATGCGGCTAAAATGTATGTTGAAGGAGAAAACGAAAACATTGACACAAAATTAGAAAATGAGAAAGTAGAATTTTCTGATGTGCATAATGCTAAGATGAAAAAGCTATTCAAAGAAATAAAAAACAGAGAAAACAAAAAGACTGCAATGTGTGTGGCAAAAAGAGTTGCTATAATAGTATTGTGCGTTATGTTAATAACAGCTGGGCTTGTTGGTACTGTCGAGGCATGGAGAAAAGAAGTTATTAAATTTATAATGAAGAGTAATGATAATAATTATATGAGTATTTCTTTTGGAGACGATAATAATTCTGGAGAAACAGAAGAAAATAGAGAATTTGAGGAATCGGGAGACGTCTCGGGTGATGTAATAATAAATAAAGAGGATAATACCTACATAATCGATGGAATACATTTTATGTATGTGCCGGAGGGGTTTGAGTTTGTCAAGAAAAATGAAAGTGGAAAGGCACAATATTATAGTTTTAAGAAAGAAGAGGATAACAAATTAATAAAATTAAAGAAAGAAACAATAAGTGACATTGGTAAATTGGTGGATATAGAAGAAGCAAGCAACGAAAAATACACATTTGAAGATAAAGAAGTATTTAAAGTAAAAAAAGGTTCTAGGGTTTATTATGTTTGGAACGTAGAAAACATCTTATATGGTGTTTGTTCAGATATAGAAGATGAAAAAATTATACTTAAATTTATCGAAAATATAAAAATTTTGAAAAATATTTAAAAAATTTGTCCCTTTTTCCCCCTTTTATTAGTTATATATATGTGAGTGTAAAAAACATGCACATATACAAACTAATAAAAGGGGGATTTATATGTTGAAAAAGAAGTTGTCGAAGAAGTTTTTTGCATTATTACTTGTTGCAGTATGTTTAGTGGTTGGATCATTATCATTTGCTAGTATGGAGTGGGATTATTTAATAGACCTAAGTAATGCACTTAGCAAAACCAAAACTACATTAGGAAGAAAAGCATTAGAGTGCTATGGTAGTACAATGGTCGATGGACAACTTGGTGCAGGTGTTTGGGTATTGCTTCAAGAAATAGATGAGAGTGGAGACTGGATAACCGTTACTGGCTGGAGTGCATTTGATAGCGAATTTGCACAAGTTGATGAAATACATGCAGTTGGCACAGGCACATACCAATTACAAGTTTACCACACAGCATATGCAGAAGACGATACAACGTTTTCTAACCCATTAGAAGGTCAATACAGCTATAGTGTTCAACAAACATATTAATATTTAATTTGGTATCCTCGTGTATATGGTGGATGTTCCTAGACGATTGTTCACCATATATGCGTTGATATATATTTTCTGCCACACTTAAATAATATATTGGCGTTTAAGGTGAGCAGAAGTTTTCTAACATTAAAAGAAATATCTTACAAAAACAATAAAGTTATAATATTTTTATATAAGCCAAGTCTTATAAACAAAAATGATGTTTGAGTGTTATTTATTTTATAAATTCGCAAAAATATCATGTTTTTGTCTGCCAGCTTGTAAGATGTTTTCTTTTATGTTTTTCCCCGTTTTTGAACATGTTATATTAGAAGAATAAGTTGCGATCCCGATGAAATCATATTTCACGTAATTTAGCTGTCGAACTTTATATACTTATTTACGATTCCTATATAAAGAACTATTGGCATATATCTTCTATAATGTGTGAGAAAATGTTACAAGAATGAAAGGTGTGGAAGATAAAAATTATTTGTAAGACTTAAATAATGTATAGGATTTACCCGATTCTATACAATTCTATCTATCCTTTATCAATTTCGTTCAATTGCTTTAAAACATTTGAGCGAACTATTACTTATATAAAACCGTTTATAACTTTATTGTAAATCTTTCTATAAAGAAGATTGCATGCAAAAGCATGTTTAATAAAAGACAAAGCTCATGATTTTCATGGGCTTTTTTTTGCGCTACGAAAAGAATTATTATGTATATTGCAGAGCTTTATTAGGTATATGACTTTGACAATTTTAGCTTTTTATATATCCGAAATCAAAAGTTCTTTTTTTGATGGTTAGTCCATATATATTAGATATCTGGAGGTTGATATGAGAAAGCTTACACTTTTGAAAAATGCTGTTATCTTAACGGTTACGTCATTTATATTAAGAACTTTTGGAATGGTTGTTAGACTATATGTTTCAAATAAAATTGGTGCTGAGGGAATGGGACTTTATCAGCTTATTATATCTATTTACGTGCTTGCAAGTACATTTGTTACAGCAGGTGTTAGAACTACAATAATAAGGCTAGTTACAGATGCTATTGCAAGGAGAGAAAGTAATGGAAATATAAGAAAGATAATGATTAAATCTACGATTATATCTTCGATAGTTTCTGTTTTTGCCATTTTCCTATTTTATTTTCTGGCTGAGCCAATAAGTATATATTTTCTTAAAGATGAAAGATGTATTTTGTCCATAAAAATATTAGTCTTAGTATTACCTTTTCTAGCTGTTGAATCTTGTTGTAAAGGATATTTTTTAGCTAAGAGAAGAGTTATTTTTAATTCGTTAGCACAACTTTTTGAACAGTTTGTTAGAATAGTATTTTTGTTTATTTTCTTGGAGGTGTGGGGGAAGAAAAGCCTTGAAAGTGTTTGTATGCTGATAATCTTAAGTGATATGATTTCAGAGTCAGCATCATGCATGTTTGTATATTTTAAATATAGGAAAGAAACCAAAAGTTTCAATCCTAAAGGCCATAATGGTTTTAGGCTTTCTGAGTTTTTTGATATATCATTTCCTGTTGCATTAGATAAATACATAACATCAATATTAAAAACAATAGAAAACATATTAATTCCTAATATGCTTACAATATATACGATGTCACGAGAATTATCGCTTTCACAATTTGGATACCTTAAAGGAATGGCACTGCCACTCATATTTTTTCCAGCATCTTTTTTAACTGCTATTTCAACGCTTTTAATGCCAGAAGCGTCTGAGGCGAAGGTTTTAAAACAAACGGGAAAGATTACAAAATTAGTTGAGAAGACAATACAGTTTACTTTAGGAGCTGGAATAATAATTGCAATGATATTTTTTGTGTATTCTAAAGAGATTGGTAATGTGTTCTATAAAACGGATGAAATAGCCTTTTATATAAAATGGTTAGCACCAATAATTCCTTTTATGTATTTAGAAAGTGCTATTTCTGGAATGATGCAAGGACTTAATCAACAAAGAAAGGCACTTAAATATAATGTTATAGACTCCACTTTGAGAATTAGTTTAATATTGTTAGTGTTACCGAAATATGGTATCAAAGGTTTTCTATTAATAATGTACATAAGCAATATAACAACGTCTATGTTAAATTTAATAAGATTATTAAAAGTTTCAAAAACAAAATTCAATTTCGATTTTTGGCTTTTAAAACCAGTGTTAGCATCATTTGCTTCCATAGTTTTTGAAGAAATCGTTTTTAAATATATAACGGTTACAAATGTAATATTGAATATAATTTTAAGGATATCTGCAATTGCTTTTTCTTATATTGTGTTATTATTCTTATTTGGAATAATCGAGAAGGAGCATATAGAAAAAGTGTTGTATAGAAGAAAAGCTAAATATGTATAATATTTGAAAATTTGCTAAAAATACTCTTGATATATAAGATACGGAGGTTTTAAATATGTCAAAAGTATTAAGGGTATTTTTAACAATAATTGTTTTTGCAATAGGTATGTCTATAGGAATGTATTATGGAGAAAAAACGAAGGTTGTAGAAAAAGTAGAGGAGATAAAACAACGTGATTCAATTCAAGACGTAGTAATAAAGAATGTTCAGGATGAGAAAATAAAGGAACAAACGTCAGAAGTAGCTTCACAAAAAGAAAAAGTTTCACCATATGCAAAAATGACAATAGAAAAGAAATTTTCAAAATGTGGTCATACAACGAGCAGTGTTGTAGATGTGCCAAAAGAGTTAGTTAATTTAACTGCAGAAGAAATAGAAAAGAGATATTCTGGTTGGAAAGTAAAAGATTTTTCTTCAGATGGATTTACGTTATTTAGAATTATAGAGGCCAATTGCGATGACCATTATGTGATAAAAGAAACAGACGGATATTTAGCTGTGTATGCAGATATAACGGACAATATAAGCAATTTGGTGGAAAAAACAGATATACTTGTGGACACATTAAGAGAAGAAGACAAAATTGATTTAGAAGAGGGAATTAGAATTTATGGCAAAGGAGAGCTTAGTAGTTTAATAGAGGACTTTAGTTCTTAAATAGAATAATAATTTTTTCTTAGTAAAAAGGGGAAGTCTTCTAAATACAATAAAAGGTCAGCTAAATTAAGGCTGACCTTTTAATACTATTTAATTGCAATTCTATCATTTTCTAAAATTAAGCAAACATTATCTTGTGGTGCGATTTCATTTTTTAATAAGCATTCAGCAAGTTCATTTTCAACATATTTTTGAATCGCTCTTCTAAGAGGTCTTGCACCATATTTAGGGTCATATCCTTTTTCTAAAATGTACTCTTTGACTTCTTTAGAAAATGTTATATGAATGTTCTTTTGCTCTAATTCGTTTTTGATTTCATCAAGCATTAAATCAACGATTTGAAGTAGCTCTGGTTTTGTTAATTCGTGGAATACAATAGTTTCATCAATTCTATTTAGAAATTCTGGCCTAAATGTTTCTTTTAAAGCATTCATAATTCTAGCTTCAACAAATACAGTCTCATCTTTATTAAAGCCAATTCCATTTGTGTTCATATTTGAACCAGCGTTTGATGTCATGATAATAATTGTGTTATCAAAATTTACTGTTCTACCTTGTGAATCGGTAAGTCTGCCATCATCTAAAATTTGAAGCAAAATATTAAAAACATCATTGTGTGCTTTTTCAATTTCATCAAATAAGATTAAAGAATATGGATTTCTTCTAACTTTTTCAGTAAGTTGTCCAGCATCATCATATCCAACATAACCTGGAGGAGAACCGATAAGTTTTGAAACGCTATGACTTTCCATATATTCAGACATATCAAATCTAATTATTGAATCTTCGCTTCCAAAAAGTTCAGATGCAATAGATTTAGCAAGTTCTGTTTTACCAACACCAGTAGGTCCAACAAATATAAAAGAAGGTGGACGTTTTTTATTTCTAAGTCCTGCACGATTTCTTCTAATTGCGTTACAAACAGCTGTTACAGCTTTATCTTGTCCAATTAAACGTTTGTGAATGTTAGATTCTAAATTTAATAATTTTGTAGCTTCAGTTTCAGATATCTTAGAAGCAGGTATTTTTGTCCAACTTTCGATAACGTTTGCAACGTCTTCAACAGAAAGCTCAAGTTCTATATTACCTTGTGAAATTTCTGCAATCTGATTTATAAGAGCAGTTTCACGAGATTTAAGATTTGCAATTTTTTCATAGTCAAGTTCTTTATTTTCTTCATCAATGATTTCAGCCTTTTCACGTTCATCTTTTATCTTGTCTAACTCGTTTTTCATTATTTGAAGTTGAACTAAAACTTTATTTGTCAAATTAACTTTAGAACAAGCTTCGTCTAAAATATCGATAGCCTTATCCGGTAAAAATCTGTCGTGAATATATTTTTCAGACATAATAACAATTTGACGAATCAAGTTGTCAGAAACTTTTACATGGTGATATTCTTCATAATAGCTTTTAATGCCTTTCATAATTTCGATAGTTTGATCGATAGTTGGTTCTTCAACGATAATACTTTGAAATCTTCTTTCAAGTGCAGCATCTTTTTCAATATATTTTCTATACTCTTTAAGAGTAGTAGTACCAATAACTTGGACCTCACCATTAGAAAGAGCGGGTTTTAGAATGTTTGCTGCATTCATCGTGTGTTCCGTATCACCACCAGCACCAACAATATTATGGATTTCATCAAAAACTAAAATAATGTTTCCATTGTCTTTACATTCTTGAATGAGAGATTTCATTCTAGCTTCAAATTGACCTCTAAATTGAGTGCCAGCAACCATAGCTGTCATATCAATTTGATAAATCTCTTTATCTAGTAATTTTGCGGGAACATCTTGAGATACAATTCTAAGTGCTAAACCTTGAGCAATAGCAGTTTTACCAACTCCAGGTTCACCAATTAGAACAGGATTGTTTTTAGTACGTCTATTTAGAATTTGTGTCATTCTTTCAATTTCTGCATCTCTACCAATCAATTTATCTATTTTTCCTTCACGAGCCTTTTTAGTTAAATTTGTGCCAAAAGCCTCTAAAGTTTTTCTCTTTTTTTCTTTGTTTGTCTTTTTATCTTTATTAGATGATTTTACTTTACTTTCACTGTTTTGTGTGTCCGAATTTGATGGAAACATATTTGAAAACATGCTTGCAAATGGGTTTGAACCATCTTCATGATTAAAACTTTCCATAAGTTCATCAGGGAACGGAGCATCTTCACTAGAAATAGATGAAACTATTTCATTAAATTGCTCATTTAGGTTTGCAATATCATCTTCAGAAGCACCATATTGTTTCATCATAGATGCAAGTGGATTTATGCCTCTATCTTTCGCACAAGAAAGGCAAAGTCCTTCAAGACTTGGCTTACCATCTACAATCTTATTAACAAAAACAACAGCAGTGTTCTTCTTACATACTGAGCATAATGCCATTTAACATAACCCCTTTATAAAATAAATTGCGTGAAAGCACTAAAAAGTGCTAAACATACAAATATATATTAGCAAAACAGGGGTTAAAAGTCAATGTATCAAAAACTTGTTGCATTACGTAGATAAATAATATAAAATGTCAAATGAAGTAAGAAATTTGCATTATAGCCTAAATTATTTAATGGAGGAAAAATGTATGAATGTAAAGGTTTTGGGAACTACTCACGTTGGATATCTTCTTGCAAAAGAAGAGGCTCTGGATTTTGGTGGAAAAGCAGCAGGTGTATGTTATATGCCGAGTGACTTTGAAACGCTTATGAATGAGCCTAAGGAGAAAACACTCGCAAGAGTGAACGACACACTTAAGTCTGGGCATCATAGTGTATATGACCATGTCTCGTATAACTTACTTTTTGAGAGCATTCCGAAAATCTTGGCGATGGTTTTAAACAACGAAGGTATTTATACCACGTCGGAAAAGTCTGCACGTTATACTCAAATGAAGCCTTCTGAGGAGGAGCTTTTTCTTTACAACAAGTGGAATGACATTTTCAAAGGATTGATTACCGAGAAATACTTTGAAAAGTATCTTGCCTACTTTGAAGGGAACGAAAAGAGAGCAAGCAATGCGGTAAAGAAACTTGCACAAGAAAATGCAAGATACATGATAAGTGTATTTACGCCTACGACTATGATTTATTCGGTAAGTTTTAGGCAAATAAACTATATCGTGTCTTTTTTTGAAGAGTTCATCGAAACAGCAGAGGCTACTTCATTTAACCAAAAGTTGAAAGAAGCTATGCTCGAGTTTATAGAAGAACTTCCTGCTGAAATAAAAGAACCGCTTTTGACAGCTTCTGAAAAGGGCAGAAAGATTTCGCTTTTTGACAGCAGAGTAGAAAGAAAAGAAGAATTTTCTGAGAACTACTGCACAACCTACAAAGGAACTTTTGCTGAACTTGCACAGGCACAAAGACATAGGACACTTGACTACAAGATGAGATTTTTGCCTGAAGCAGAGTTTTATGTTCCTGAGATTTTAAAAGAAAATGATGAGCTTTCAAAAGAATGGACAAAAGACATCACGTCTATTGCACATGTCTATCCTCAAGGAATGCTTGTCAGCATAAGAGAAAGAGGAACTTACGAGAAATTCATACTAAAGTGCTACGAAAGACTTTGCGGATGTGCTCAGCTTGAAATAGCACTTCAAACAAAAAAGACTCTTGATAATTATCTTGAGCAAACAAAAGAAACGAACGAAGAAGTATATAAAGAACTCGAAAAAATCTCGAAAGGTGCTCGTTGCACATTCCCTTGCTTCAAGTGTAACAAGAGATGTGTATGGGGTGCAAAAGAGGCATTAACGAGAAAAATTTAAGTAACAGAAAGTTTTAATCTTCGCATAAAACTCAAATATGGCTGAGTGTTTAAGGAGAAATCCTAAAATACTCAGCCATTCGTTTTATCTAAAGAAGAAATGATATATATTTTTTATTTTTTCTTGCAGAACCTTTTTATTGTACACTCATCACATTTAGGCTTTTGAGCTGTACAAATTGCACGACCATGATACACCAATAAATGATTCATTAAAGGCCAATATTTCTTTGGAATCTTTTTTAACAAGTCTTGTTCAACTTTTGATGCTTCTTTTTCTTTAGATAACCCAAGTCTATTTGAAAGCCTAAGGGCGTGCGTATCTACCGCAATACCTTCACATTTGTTGAATGCTTCTAACATTATTACATTAGCACTTTTTCTTCCAATGCCTGAAAGTGTTGTTAAATCTTCCATTTTGTCTGGAACGATACAATTATATTTTTCTATAATTTGAATTGAACATTCTTTTATATGCTTTGCTTTATTTCTATAAAAACTAATAGAAGAGATTAGCTTTTCAATTTCTTTAATATCCATTTTTGCAAATTGCTGTGGTGTGTTTGCTACTTTGAATAAATCTTTTGTGACGATATTTACTCTCGCATCTGTGCATTGAGCAGAAAGCATAACAGCAACCAAAAGCTCAAAGGGTGATGTGAAGTCAAGAGAACCTTTTTCACCATCGTAGCATTTAGAAAGTTCTAGTATAAATTCTTCTATTTCACTTTTTTTCATAACAATTCCTCGTTTCTAAATCCAATTTAAAATATCATGTTTTTATGTAGATAAGTATTGCACCTTGTTTTTAGTAAGTTAATTTACACTACCATTTAAAAAACATCTTGGACATACACTAATCAGATTTTACTACATAGAATATAGTAAATCAACGGTAAAAGGAGGTAGTATATGAATTTTTTGAAAAAGACATGTGCAGTGTGCATGGTTGGTTTTGGCCTTGGGGTGCTACTTGTGTTACTACTTCCGATTACGGGGTGGATAGTTTTAATTGGAGCAGTGCTTTTGATTTTAGGGTTAGCATGGCTATGTAGATAAAAGGAGGATGAAAAATGAAAATCGTGGTTTATAAACCTTCAAATTTTATGAAAGGAATTTTGAGATTTTTATTTAGAGTTAAAAAGACGGAAAATAATACATAAGAAAAATTCAGCAGTGAATAGGCGATATTTCAAACAAAATTTAAGCAAAAAAATAGTGCAGATAAGGAAAAATGAATTCTTCCTTATCTGCATTATTTTTATTGCTTATTTAATTAAGCTCTTTCAACTTTACCTGATTTTAAGCATCTTGAACATACTGTAATTTTTTTAGGTGTACCATCAACAACAGCTTTAACACTTCTTAAATTTGGTTTAAATGTTCTAGCTGATCTTCTGTGTGAGTGGCTTACTTGGTTTAAAAAAACTTTTTCTTTTTCACAAATTTCGCATTTTGCCATTTCAAAGCACCTCCTTATGCCTTTGTTTAATCGTTCCTTACTATTCTAGCACAACACACGCGTTTTGACAACACATTTTTTCAAAAAATACGATTGACAAGAACAAGTGTTTATGATATTATCTTCATAGTACATAGAGTATTATATTCTTTAAATAACTAAAGTCAAGTGTTTTAGGAGGTAGAAATGACTTTCTTAAATCAAAGTGTTCAATATATAAAGGGTGTAGGGCCTAGCAGAGTAGAGGTTTTAAATAAATTAGGCATACAAACAGTTGAAGATGTAATAAATTATTTTCCAAGAGAATATGAAGATAGAGGGAAATTTAAAAGCATATGCGAATTGCAAAATGGTGAAGTTGCTACCATAAAGGCGATAGTAAAATCGAATATAACTGAGAGTCGAATAAGAAAAGGAATGACAATATATAAAACAGTTGCATCAGATGAAACAGATAGCATAATTTTAACTTGGTTTAATCAAATGTTTGTTAAAAAATCATTAAAACCATTAGAAGAATACATTTTTTATGGCAAGGTAAATGTGGGAATAGGTAGAAAAGAAATGAGTGCACCTATTTTTGAAAGACCAGGTGAAAATAAAAATTTAGGTAAAATTGTGCCTATATATCCTTTGACTGAGGGAATCACGCAAAATGTTCTTAGAGGTATAATACAATCGGCAGTAGATATGGTAAAGGGTAACTTAGAAGAGACTTTGCCAAGTAAAGTGATAAATGATAATAATTTATGCGATATAAATTATGCGATAGAAAAAATTCATTTTCCAGTAGAACTTTCGGAGTTTGAAATTGCTAGATATAGAATTGCATTCGAGGAATTGCTTATAATGCAACTTGGGTTACTTTCAATAAAAGCAAAAGGCAAAAAAGATGAAAAAGGTATTTCTTTTGCCTCAAAGGGCGAGATTGACGAACTTTTAAATTCTCTTCCATACAAGCTTACTGGAGCTCAAATGCGAGTTTGGAAAGAAATCGAAAAAGATATGGAAAAAGATAGACCAATGAATAGGTTAGTACAAGGTGATGTTGGCTCTGGAAAAACAGTAGTTGCCACTCTTGCAATGCTTAAAGCAGTAAATAATGGTTATCAAGCTGCTATGATGGCACCTACAGCAATCTTAGCTAAGCAACATTATTTGGGTATTTCAAAGATGTTAGCGCCTTTTGGCATTAGATGTGAATTGTTTACAAGTGATTTGACAAAAAGTCAAAAGAATAAACTATTGCAATCATTAAAGGCAGGCGAAATTGATATAGCTATAGGTACACATGCACTCCTAGAAGAAAATGTAGAGTTTAATAACTGCGGGCTTGTTATAACAGATGAACAACATAGATTTGGAGTAAGACAAAGAGGGATTTTAACAGCAAAAGGCGAAAAGGCAGATACGCTTGTTATGACTGCGACACCAATACCAAGAACACTTGCTATAATCCTTTATGGCGATTTGGATATTTCAATAATTGATGAGCTTCCACCAGGAAGACAAAAGATTGATACCTATGCAGTTAAAAGAAACTTAGAAGAAAGAGTAAATAACTTTGTAATAAAAGAGCTTGCGAGTGGCAGACAAGCATATATAGTTTGTCCGCTTGTCGAAGAATCAGAAAACTTTGATGCAAAATCGGTTACAGAGATGTTTGATTATTATAAAGATGTTTTTAAAGATTATAAAGTTGCAATTTTGCACGGAAAAATGAAGCCAAAAGAAAAAGATGAGATAATGGCAAAATTTAAAGATGGCGAAATAAATGTACTTATATCAACCACTGTTATTGAAGTTGGAGTGGATGTTCCAAATGCAACAATAATGATAATTGAAAATGCAGAAAGATTTGGCTTAGCCCAACTGCACCAGCTTAGAGGAAGAGTTGGAAGAGGAAAGTTTAAATCATATTGTATACTAAAATATGAGAGTAATTCAGAAATAGTAAAGCAAAGAATGGAAATAATGCAAAAAAGTAGTGATGGTTTTGTTATATCTGAAAAAGACCTAGAGCTTAGAGGACCGGGTGAGTTCTTCGGAACAAAGCAACATGGTATACCAGAGTTTAAAGTTGCTAATTTAATTACAGATGTGAAAATATTAAAAGAAGCTCAAGCTGTTGCAAACGATATATTAGAAGCTGACCCGATGCTTTTAAAAGAAGAGAATCAAAAAATAAAACAAAAAATAGATAAATTATTTGACACTCAAATACAATTGTAATAAATGTGTACCAGTTGATAAAAATATGCGGTAAAAATTTTGCTTAGATTTTCACATATAATTTTAAAAAATAAAGTTGCATCGGCCTTGTATTTCTAGTTAAGGAAAAGGCTATCAATCAGACGATTGGTAGCCTTTATACTTAGAAACTTTCGATATTATCAAATTTTAGATAATCACTAATAAACAATTTGATTCATTAAATTTAATTGCTTAGCTATAAAAGTTATTCAGCTTTTATATAAGAACCGCAACAAGTTTCATCTTCTGGTGATCCGTTTTTGCAACAAGCACAAGGTGCTACTTGAATTGTTGAAAGTGTACATTTATGCATATCTGGTGCATTAAACTTACAACTACATACTGAACAGTTTATTTTAGACATTTTAAATCACTCCATAAAAAAGATTGTACTTTTGGTACAATTTTATTATGTGCTAAATTTCTATTTATATGATGTAAAATTATTCAAAATTAATCTATCCATGTTATTTCAGCATCTTCAATTTCATAGTAAACTTTAAACCAATTCTCGTGATATTTACTAACATATGGCATAGACCATCCATATGCGTCGTTCTTAAGCTTATGCAAGCATATCTTAGTATTTGTATTATTTGAAGATTTATATTCGTTGACTATTGCAATATTTTGCTTTTGAATGCTATTTGACGTTTTATAATTTGAATATGTTACATATGCATTTCCTAATGATAAAACTGTGATGCACGCAAAGAAAATATATGATAAGTTTTGAAAAATTTTGTTTTTATCAAAGGAGATTTTTTGCAATAATATAGCTGTAAATAGCATTATCATAAATATGCCAAACAAAGTATTTCTTTCACCATAAACAGGTGAAACAAGCATCATGCTTTGTGAACCAATTCCTAATATAATTGCTGTTACAATTAAAAAGATTTCATCACTATTAAGTTTAGCTGTTTTTCTATTTATAATTAGCAATGTTAAAGAAATTATAGCTAGTAAAACTTGTGGTAGATATTTTATAACATAAGTTTTTGCTAAAAACATAAAGCAAGATTTTATATTTTCTATCATTGAAATTTTTTCATTTTCTTCTAGTTCGATTCTAATAAATTGCGAAGGTGCTAAAAGGACGCTTGCTAATCCTAGAGCCGATGCCAACAATACAATGATGATTTTTTTATAACTACCTTTTATGCCAGATTTTTTATTCTTGATGAATGAATATATTAGCAATAATACTGTTGTTCCAAACGACATCATACCAGCTTGTTCAACTGATGCTGTCGCAAAGAATGCAAGTAGTGTTAGCGGAAACAAATTTCCATTGAAGTCATTTTTGAAACTTTTAAATAATTCATGCATGTACCAAAATAGCATAAAAGTAGGATACACATAATTAAAAGAACCTGTAACCCAATATACACTTTGTCTAACAACATCTATGTGTAGCATTAGTATTCCGAAAAAGAATACAAGCACTGTGATTAACGAGCTTTCTTCTTTGTCTGCAAAAAGCGTTACAATTTTCTTCGCAAAATATGCTATTGCAGTGAGCATAAAAGAATTAGCAATAGCCCAAAATATATTTGGAAGTGCCAAAAATATTGTATCTAAAAAATGAACAATTGCACGTCCGTTGACTTGTAAGTAGTGTGTTTGATGAAGTTGCCAAAAATCATTTTTTATGAAAGTGGCGTAATAGTAATCGTCACCAAATAAACCTATTTGCATGTTAACAATAAAAGTTGCTACAAATAATATTATTAATAATATGTTTGGTAAATATTTTCTAAAATTCATTTTCATTAACTCCTTAATTTGTATTTTCTTGACAAAAATAAGTGGTAGTATATAATTGATTGTAGATATGGAGGGAACGTGATGATATCAATAGTTATACCAGCATACAATGAGGAAAAAACATTGCAACATAATATTTATGAAATAATAAATTACGTAAGGCAATATGATTTCGAAATTGTATTAGTTGATGATGGCTCTAAGGATAATACTTGGGACATTATAACATTACTTTCGAAAGAATACAACAATATAAGAGGTTTAAAATTTTCTAGAAATTTTGGCAAAGAGGCAGCATTGCTAGCAGGAGTAACGGAAGCAAGAGGCGAAGCTGTAATAACAATGGACTCAGATTTGCAGCATCCACCTAAATACATTTCAGAGATGATTTCTAAATGGAATGAAGGCTACAAGGTTGTAGAATGTGTCAGAAGCAAAAGGCCAAAAGAAAGCTTTATCTATAAAATTTGTGCAGGTGTGTTTTATAAAACGCTTCAAAAATTGACAGGTGTGGATATGGCAAATGGCGGAGATTTTAAGCTGATGGATAGGCAAGTGGTAAATGAGGTTATAAGACTAAAAGATACAGGATTGTTTTTTAGAGGAATGGTTAACTTTGTGGGATTCAAAAAAGCACAAATAGGCTTTGAACCAGCTCAAAGAAAAGGCGATACAACAAAATTTAATTTTAAGTCTCTTACAAAACTTGCTTTAAATGCTATAACTTCTTTTTCTGTATTACCTCTTAATATACCAGTAAAATTAGGAGTTGTAACTGCAATATTAGGCTTATTTTTGTTTGTAGTATCATTTTTTGCAAAGAGCGTGCCAGTATTTGCAAATGCATATTTATTATTGGCGGCATTAGAACTTTTTATAACAACAATGATTCTTTTTTGCTTAGGTATAATTGGCCTTTATATAGGCAAGATTTATGAGCAAACTAAGGAAAGACCAAGATATATAATAGAAGAAAAGTGTGGAAATTAATGATTTATAGCATGAGATAAATTTAGGGCAAAAGTTAATGAATGTGATAGAACAAATAAGAAAAAATGTGGAGGAAAACATATGAAGAATAATAAAGGTATTTCGCTAATAACTTTATTGGTAACTGTTATTGTAATAATTATAATCTCATCAATTTCAGTTTATAATGGAGCAAATGTTGTAAGAGATGCAAGAAAGAAAGATGCAGAAGATAGGCTTAGAACGATATGCAGTGCTATTTTTAAGGACGATTCTTTCTTGAATTTTAATGACGATGATTTAGCTGAGCTTACTGAAGACGATTTTGATTATATGGATTTGCTAAAATATTACGATACAGATTATGATGTGACGGTAAAAAAGATTGAATCTGGTGACGAAGATAAGAAAGAGATAATATATGAATTAACAATGAAAAAGAAGGATTCAGACACACAATACGAATATTCCGCAAACTACACTATTTCTAAAGAAAAATATAACTATAATGTGAATTTCGACGAAGAAAATGGTGTGAATAGACCTATATTAGTTTCGGGAATGACTGCGATAAAAGAAGACGAAACAGCTGTTGAAGATTTGTATAATGAAACTTGGTACAGCTATAAAAAATCCACACCGTCATTTGCTGAAATGAAGGCGGAGGATGGAACGGTATATGTATGGATTCCAAGATTTGCGTATAGCATCCAAAGCTTTTATAAAGAAAGACAATCCAAAGAGGTTCCTAGCACGGCAATAAGCATAGTATTTTTGAGAGGCACTAGTAGTTACATGGTAAATGACGAAGTTATGCCCGAAACATATGCAGTGCATCCGGCTTTTTCTAAAGACGGAAATGAATATTCAGGAATATGGATTGAAAAAGATGTTTACACGAAATTGACAACTCTTTCAAGCGTGTATGAAGAAAAAGATTCATACGATGCACATATGATGACAAATGATGAGTTTGGTGCAAGCATTTATTTAATGTATGCGTTAGAGGCAATGGATGAAATCACATTTGAAAAAGATGAGTATGTTGCAGCTTCATTGATAGATGATATAGCTAAATTTTCTAACAGTAATGGCTTTGTTACTACTTATGAATTGGATGAGAACGGCGTTACAAAAGAAAGAATTGGTGACGCAATGTGGGAAACACCATGGGATAGAGTTTTAGCAACATATCCGACAGAAGACAAACCATATATAATGAGAAAATTTGGTTCCGGAAAATTCGACTTCGAAGCCGTAGACGGAAATGAAGAAGCCTATTGCAGAAGAGCAATAGTTGTGAAATAGAAAAATATAAATTGATGGTATGTGATATTGATTGAATTGTTTATGCGGAGGAAATAAAAATGAATGTGTTTGTATTATTATCGTTTATTGTATGGATAATACTTTGTATGAAAAATAAAAAGATTATAGTATCATTGCCATATTTATTAATTATATTTATAACACCAATATATGTATTATTGGACCAAATTTATTTTGTGAACATATTTGGGTGCGGTTGTGTGCCAGTAGCTCAAAAAAATATGTTGAATATTCCATTTAATGCAAATGATTTAAGAATATTAGTTTATAGTATATTAATAATTATAGTAATATTTATTGGTGGAGTGTTATCAATGAGATTTAAAAGTATAAAAGAAAAGATTTTATATATTTTCTCTGTTTTTATAATTAATATTGTTCTTGCTTTATACATTTGTCAATTGTATGTATGGAATTAAATCAATAGCATGCTTTTATAAGCGTAAAAGGTTATGATACATCCAAAGAAAGGGTAATAGAATTTATGGAAGAATTCATAAAAGTGGAATATACATAATTGTGGTGCCAGATTAAAGGCTTATTTAGAAATAAAGCTATCCAATTGGTAAAAAACTAAATGGGTAGCTTTTATAATTATATCATATAATTTCATTAAGTATTATTGAGTCTTTTTGATAAGTAAATTGTCTAATAAATATAAGTTATAGAAAGGAAGATATATATGAAAAAAAGTATTAAATCTTTTAGCATAGGGTTAATTATAGGAGTTACAATTTCTATATTCAGTGGTATGGTATTTGCTAGAAACCTTAACATGAAAAATATTGATGTGTATAGTGGCGGAATAAAAGTAATTGTTAATGGAGAAGAAATCGGTTTAAGGGATGTTTTGAATAATAATGTGGAGCCGTTTTTATATAGTGGAACAACATATGTACCGATTAGAGCAATTTCGGAAACCTTAAACAAGGTTGTGTTATGGAATAATGAGAATTCTGGAGTATATATATTTGATAAATATGGACATGAATTTTATTCATCAACTAGTGGAGAATATTTAACTAATTCAACTAGAACTCCTTTAAAAATTGAGTCAAAAGAAAAAATATACAATAATATGAAAAAGGAAGATGTTATAGAAATATTAGGAGTACCACATTTTTTGACAGCTAAAGAAGATATTTATAATGCTTATTTTTTTGAGGACGGTGAAATATTACTTATTGCTTATGACAATGGTATGGCGTTTGGATATTTTTGCACAAAAAATGGAGAAAAAAATTTAAATGCCAAAGATGAATCTGAAGAAAAAAATGAAATAATCGTAAACCAAATTGAAGGAATAGAAGATTCTAATGTAGATATTAAAATTAAAAATATAGATAAGAACAATATAAAAAGCTACTACGAGGATATTAAATTATTAAATGATATGAAATTACATTATGCATATTCTAAATATTATAAAGAAGGAAATGAATATAGTGATTTAGGTGAAGTAATGCTTTGTTTTACTATTTCTGGGAAAAATAAAAGTGTCAATATATCTTTTTCAGAAAATAGAGATTTATTATTAGATTACTATCATTTAAAAAAAGAGAATATTGTATCGAAAATTAGAAATAATTCTGCTATTATTATTGATAACACTAGAGGTGGTTATGGTGTTTCATTTAATAAAGATGGATTGAATTATTGTGTTGAAGCAACGGGATATAGCATACAAGAGGTGGTAGAGTTGATAGAAAATATTTTTGAAAGTAACATAGGAGCTATAATGGAAATCGTGAAAGCTGGATAGGTATAGTAATGTTATAAAAATTCAATCGAGAGAGATTAGATTTAATGCTAATCTCTTTTTTGAATATAAAAAATATTTATGAATATAATTTTATCACATAAAATTTGGTTTACAAAATCGCCTTTTTGATGTATTATTATAGCTGAAATTATTAGAATTTGGGAGGTTTTTACTTTGTCAGATGAACAAAAGAATATACGTAACTTTTGTATTATAGCACATATAGACCATGGAAAATCTACACTTGCTGATAGGCTAATCGAGCTTACAGGTGTTTTGACAAAACGTGAAATGCAAGAACAAGTATTAGATAACATGGAATTAGAGAGAGAACGTGGCATAACAATTAAACTTCAATCTGTTAGAACTGTCTATAAAGCAAAAGATGGAGAAGAATATATACTAAATTTAATAGATACACCAGGGCATGTTGACTTTACTTATGAAGTTTCAAGAAGTTTGGCAGCTTGTGAAGGAGCAATACTAGTTGTTGATGCCTCTCAAGGCGTTGAGGCACAAACGCTTGCCAATGTTTATTTGGCACTTGATAACAATCTTGAGATTGTACCAGTTATAAATAAAATCGACTTGCCAAGTGCAAATCCTGAAATGGTAATAGAAGAAATAGAAAATGTTATAGGAGTTGAAGCTCATAGTGCTCCAAGGATTTCAGCAAAAACAGGACTAAATGTAGAAGAAGTGTTAGAAGCGATCGTAAATAATATTCCAGCACCAAGTGGAGATCCAAAAGCACCAACAAAAGCTTTGATTTTCGATTCGTATTATGATAATTACAAAGGCGCAGTAGCTTTTGTAAGAGTAAAAGATGGAAGCATAAAAGTTGGCGATGAGATTGATTTCATGGCTGCTGGAAAGTCATATATAGTTTCAGAAGTTGGATATTTTGGTGCTGGCACATACATACCAACAAACGAGTTAAAAACTGGCGAAGTTGGATATGTTGCGGCTAGCATAAAAAATGTATCAGACATTCATGTTGGTGATACAATAACATTAAAAGAAAACAAAGCCAAAGAACCATTGCCAGGTTACAAAAAGGTTACACCAATGGTTTATTGCGGAATATATCCGGCAGATGGAAGTGATTATGAAAATTTAAAAGTGGCACTTGAAAAACTATCTTTAAATGATGCTTCACTTTTCTGGGAGCCTGAAACATCAGTAGCTCTTGGCTTCGGATTTAGATGTGGATTCTTAGGATTACTACACATGGAGATAATTCAAGAAAGAATCGATAGAGAATATGACTTAAATGTAATTACTACAGCACCTAGTGTTATATATAAAGTTACAAAAACGGATGGAACAAAATTTGATTTATATAATCCGACTGATTTACCTGCTACACAAGAAATTTCTTATATCGAAGAACCGATTGTAAAAGCAGATATAATGCTTCCAAAAGAATATGTCGGAAATGTTATGGAGCTATGCCAAGATAGGCGTGGTGTGTATAAAGATATGCAGTATATGGATGCATCAAGAGTAATACTAAAATACGAGCTTCCATTAAATGAAATAATATACGATTTTTTTGATGCACTTAAATCTAGAACAAAAGGCTATGCTTCATTCGATTATGAAATTATTGGTTATAACAAATCAGATTTGGTTAAACTAGATATAATGCTAAACGGCGATGTAATAGATGCATTTTCACTTATTGTGCATAAAGACAAAGCATATGCAAGAGGCAGAAAGATGGCAGAAAAGTTAAAAACGGCAATTCCAAGACAAATGTTTGAAATTCCTATTCAAGCAGCAATTGGCGGAAAAGTAATAGCAAGAGAGACTATTTCTGCAATGAGAAAAGATGTATTGGCAAAATGTTATGGTGGAGATATAACACGTAAGAAAAAGCTTTTAGAGAAACAAAAAGAAGGAAAGAAAAAGATGAAGAGTTTTGGAACAGTTGATGTACCTCAAGAAGCATTTATGTCAATATTAAAACTAGATGACGAGTAAGGAGAGTTGATAATATTGATGTCAATGACACATGCACTTTACGCAAAACATGTGGCTGAACATATTTTTTTAGTGTATGGTGTAAAACTAAAGAGATACAGCTTAATATACGGAGCGATAAAACCAGATGCATCAACAATATTTGCAAAATATCCGCATTATATAAATCTTTCACTAGATAATTTGTGCGAAACGGTTGATGATCTTATAGAAACAATAGAAGGAAGAAACGAACTTGAAACTAGGGCATTTGCAAGAGAATTAGGAGTTGTTCTTCATTACATTGCAGACTATTTTTGCAGAGTTCATAATGATGTAAATGGAATAAAGCATCCTAAAAATTTTAGGCATATATGGTATGAACAAGGCTTGCAAAGAGCAATAAAAAAATATGAGCTTGAAGCACTTAGAGAAGAAGTTACAAATGATTTAGACTATGATATAAAAAAGATAGACATGATATCTTTTAAAGACTATATCATATACAAACATAACAGATATATGAAAGAAGCAGGAAAAATGTACATGAAAGATAACAATAAAAAGAGAAAGAAAACAGACATAACATATTCATACAAAATGGAACTGCTTATTTCATCATATATCGTTAAGAAAATATTAGATAAAACAAAGTTGTTGGGAAGATAACTAAACAAAGAAAGGAATTTAAAATGGACGAATTTAAAATTGAAGGAAGAAATGCTGTAACTGAGCTTTTAAAATCAGATAAGACAGTAAACAAACTAATGATACAAAAAGGTGAAAGACAAGGTTCAATAAATGAAATAATAAAGCTTGCTAAAAACAAGAAAATAATAATAACGGAAGTAGATAAAAATAAATTAGACCAATTATCAGAAACAAAACATCATCAAGGAGTAATTGCATTTGTATCTCCAATTGAATACAAAGAATTAGATGACATTTTTGAGCTTGCAAAAGAAAGAAATGAAGCACCATTCATACTAATAGCAGATGAAATAGAAGATCCACACAATTTAGGAGCTTTAATAAGAAGTGCAGAATGTGCAGGATGCCACGGAGTTATAATTCCAAAAAGAAGAGCTGTTGCAGTAACAGAAGTTGTTGCAAAAACATCAGTTGGAGCAACAGAATATGTGCCAATAGTTAGAGTAAATAACATAAACGAAACAATTAGAGAATTAAAAGATAGAGGCGTTTGGATAGTTGGTACAGATGGTTCAGCCAAAGTAACATACTACGATCAAGATATGACAGGTTCAATTGCAATAATAATCGGAAGCGAAGGAAGAGGAATGAACAAACTAACAATGGAAAATTGTGATTTCTTAGTTAAAATTCCAATGATGGGAAAAATAACATCATTAAATGCAAGCGTATCAGGAGGAATAGTGCTATTTGAAGCATTAAAACAAAGACTAAAAAAATAATTTAAAAAATATAAAACTTTTTTACTACTTAATTGTCTAATAAAGTGAAACACCTTTTTAAAAATAAAAATGGTGATACTTAAAATATTGTTTCAAGCACCAAAAAAGAATAAAGCTAAATCCAAAGATTTTAGAACAAAAAAATTATTTCCCTACCTTCTAAAATCAAGAAATTAGCTTTATTTTTTTCGTTTTAAAAATTCTCTATTGCCCAATTCGAATGTTTTGTGATATAATCATAGCCGTTATTTTGAATATAGGAGGTTAACTTATGAATATTAAACGAGAAGAAGAAAACATCGAAAGAAAGAAGCTACAAGTTACACAAAACTATATTGACAAAGAGATTAAAGAAAGTGAAGAGAGACTAGAACGAGGATTTGACGATTACGATTTTGATGATTACGCAGATGATTACATGAAAGCAGCCCTAAGAGAAAGGTTTAGCCAAAGAATTAAGAACTTAAAAATGGTTAGACCATCGCCATATTTTGCAAGAGTAGATTTTGTAGAAGATGGCTCTGAACATAGGGATGCTTTTTATTTGCGGAAAAGCAATGATAACTGATCACAATACTCTAGAACAAGTAGTAATTGACTGGAGAGCTCCTATAGCAGATTTATATTATGAGGGAAGACTTGGCGAGGCAGAATATAATTGCCCTGCAGGAAAAATACATGGAGAAATAAAGCTAAAAAGACAATATTTCTTTAAAAATGGCGATTTGCAAGATGTTATGGATATAGACATAACAACAAATGATGAAATGCTACAGCCATTCTTATCTGCTAACTCAGATACAAGACTTAAAAACATCATATCAACAATTCAGGCGGAACAAAATAAAATCATAAGAGCTGATATGTGGCAACCGCTTGTAGTACAAGGAGTTGCTGGTAGTGGAAAAACAACAATAGCTCTACACAGAATAGCATACTTGATTTACAATTATGACAAAAATTTCTTCCCAGAAGAATTTTTAATAATTGCACCAAATAAATTCTTTCTAAACTACATTTCAAACGTATTACCAGACCTAGGCGTTGATAGAGTAGGACAAAGCACCTACGAAGAAATAGCATTTGATGTTATTGGAAGTGAATTTGAGATTGAAGAGCCTAATAATAAACTTGCTAGAATAATAGATAATAATAAATCGGAAAAAGAAAAAAAGATGTGCGAAATAATAATTGAAAGCTCAAAATATAAATCATCAATAAGATTTAAAAACCTTTTGGATGAGTATTTGTACGAGGTAGAAAAAAGATTCGTGCCAGAAGATGATTTTAAAGTCGGAAAATATGTATTTATGAAGAGGGAAGATATAGAGCATCTGTTTTATAGAGAGTACAGCAACTTGCCATTTTGCAGAAGAATGGAAGAAATATCAAAGCATTTAAAAAGTGCGGTAACAATGAGAAGTGGCCAAATCTTAAAAGATATAGAAGAAGAAAGAGACTACAAGATAGCTAAAATCAAAATGGATGAGCCAAATGAGCAAATAAGGCTTTCACTTATCCGTGATGCATATAAAGAGGCAGAAGATTTATCAAAAGAAGTTACTAAAAATGTAAAGAAGAACGTTCAAAAATACATAAGTAGCACAAATAAAGTTTTAGAGCCAATAAAGTATTATAAAGAATTTATGGATGTTTATATCGATACGCTTGCAAAAGGCAGAATATCAGATGAAGAAATAAAATACATAAAAACATCATTTGTCGATGCACAGCGAAAAGGCAAAATAGAGATGGAAGACCTGGCACCACTTATGTATATAAAATATATGGTACATGGCATAAAGACTAAATTTGAGTTAAAGCATATAGTAATAGATGAAGCACAAGATTTTAGTGAATTCCAATTCTATATATTTAAAAAAATAGTTAAAAGTAATTCACTTACAATACTTGGAGATTTGGCACAAGGAATATATTTCTACCGAGGCACAAACAATTGGCAAAAAACAATGAGCATAGTATTTGGAGATGGCATTGACCCAACATACTTAACACTAAAAAAGACATACAGAACAACAGAAGAGATAATGAATGTGGCAAATAAAGTAATCTCACACATAATGGATAAGCTAAATTGCCCTCCAGGTGAACCTGTAATGAAAAACGGAGCACCAGTTATAGTAAAACATTTTGAAAACGAAGAAAAGATGGTAGAGCAAATAAAAGAAAGACTAAAAGAGTACAAAGAAAAAGGCTTTAGCAACATAGCCTTAATATGCAAAACCGTAGAAGATTGCATAAAACTAAAAGAACAATTGCAAGATGAAGAAATACATATAATAAGCAGTAAAGATTCAGAATATGCAGGCGGAATCAACATAGTTCCATCATATTTATCAAAAGGACTTGAATTTGATGCCGTAATAATAACAAACGCAGATGTACATAACTATACAGATTCAGAAGTAGACACAAAATTATTATATGTATGTATCACAAGGGCAATGAATACGCTTGAAATATATCACATAGACGAACTTACAAAATTATTACAGTAGAAGTTACTATTAGGCATTGACAAATTGCTCGAAATATAGGATAATTATTAAAGCTTTTTACGTAAATTATTGGCGTAGGAAAGATAATTTAGCAGATTCGGAAAGGATTGATTTTAAAATGGCAAATAATGAAGAACAAAACTTTGCAGAGTTATATGAAAACTCACTTAAAAAATTAGAGGAAGGAACTATCGTAGAAGGAACTATCGTAGATATCGTTGGAGAAGATATTTTCGTTGATTTAGGATATAAGGCAGACGGAGTTATACCAAGAGGAGAGTTCTCTTATGGTGATGAAAAACCAGCTGATAAACTAAAAGTTGGAGATAAAATATCAGCATACATCTTAAAGATGAATAATGGTCAAGGAAATGTATTGTTATCTACCAAAAGATTACAATCAAAAAAATTAAGAGAAGAGTTCGAAGCAAATGTTAAAGCTGATAAACCAGTTGAAGCAAAAGTTACAGAGATTAAAGATGCTGGTGTTATAGCTGAAGCTGGTAGCACAAAAATATTTGTTCCAAGAACACAACTTGTTAAAAAGGTTACAGATTTAGCTGAATACAAAGGCAAAACACTTGCACTAAAAGTTATCGAATACAATCCAGAAAAGAGAAAGATAGTTGGTTCAGAAAGAAAGCTTGCAGATGAATTAAGAGAAATGCAACTTGCTAAAACATGGGCTGAAATAGAAGTTGGTAAAACAATAATTGGTACAGTTAGACAAATCACAGATTACGGTGCTTTTGTTGATATTGGTGGAATTGATGGTTTACTTCATATTACAGAAATCTCTTGGAAGCAAATTAAACATCCAAGTGAAGTTTTAAAAGTTGGTGACCAAATCAAAGTTAGAGTTATAAAGATAGACAAAGAACATAACAAAATTTCTTTATCATACAAAAATCCAGAGGATGATCCTTGGGCAAACATTAAATACCAAGTAACTGATATTGTTACAGGTAAAGTTGTAAGCTTAAAACCTTTCGGAGCATTTGTAGAATTACCAAACGGAATGGAAGCTTTGGTTCACATATCAAACATCACAAATAGAAGAATTGCTAAACCTGATGAAGTTCTTAAAATTGGTGATGAAGTTACAGGTAAAATAGTAGAAATCAATCCAGAAAAGAGAAGAATTGAAATTTCTATAAGAGAACTTGAGAACGCAGAAGCTGAAGAAAGCAAAGAAAACACAGAAGAATAAGAATATATTAAGTTCTTAAAAGAATGTGTAGTGTAACAATTGTAAAGAAGTAGTATTGGCGGGTGAATAACCCGCCAATAAAAAGGCTTTATGGAAAAGTTATGTAAATAGATAAAAATGTCTAAAAATGACAAAAAATATAAAAATGAATCGAATTTGGTTACCTCCCAGGTATCCAAGTGATAAATGGCCGCTTGCCATTAGATATAATCCAAAAACGAAAAGGGGAATTAGAAATGGAAATTAGAAATGTAGCTATTATCGCCCATGTTGACCATGGCAAGACTACACTTGTAGATGCTTTATTAAAGCAATCTGGTACATTTAGAGCAAATGAGCATGTAGATGAGCGTGTTATGGACTCAAATGCACTAGAAAAAGAAAGAGGAATCACTATACTTGCTAAAAACACAGCAGTTCATTATGGTGATTATAAAATCAATATTATTGATACACCAGGACATGCTGACTTCGGCGGAGAAGTTGAACGTGTTTTGAAAATGGTTGATGGTGTAATACTTCTTGTTGACGCATTTGAAGGCGTTATGCCACAAACAAGATTCGTTTTGAGAAAAGCTTTAGCACTTAACTTAAAACCAATCGTTGTTTTAAACAAAATAGACAGACCAGGTGCAAGACCTAAGGCTGTAGTAGATGAAGTAATTGATTTGTTCTTAGAGCTTGCAGCAAATGATGATCAATTAAACTTCCCAGTTATTTATGCTTCAGGAAAACAAGGTGTTGCTTCAATGGATCCTGATGTTCCAGGAACAGATATGAAGCCTATATTTGAAACAATCATCAATTATATAGGAGCTCCATGCGTTGATAGAAGCAAGCCATTCCAAATGCTTGTTTCAAGTATTGACTATGACAACTATGTTGGAAGAATAGCAATTGGTAGAGTTGAAAGAGGAAAGATTCTTCAAGGACAAAACGTTGCTGTATGTAGAAAAGATGGAAACATTCAAAACTTAAAGATAGGAAAAATATACACATACCAAGGCTTAAAGAGAATAGAAATTGACGAAGCTGATGCCGGTGATATAGTTGCAGTTGTTGGTATTCCAGATATAAATATTGGTGAGACAATAGCTGATCCAAACGAACCAGAAGCAGTACCTTTCGTTGATATCGACGAACCTACTTTAACAATGACATTTAGTGTTAATAATGGACCATTTGCAGGTAGAGAGGGCGAATTCGTTACATCAAGACATTTAAGAGACAGACTTATGAAAGAACTTGAATCAAATGTAAGTTTGAGAGTTGAAGAAACAGATAGCCCAGATAGCTTCAAGGTTTCAGGAAGAGGAGAATTACATTTATCTGTTCTTATTGAGACAATGAGAAGAGAAGGTTTTGAATTTATGGTATCAAGACCATCTGTAATATATAAAGAAATCAATGGTGTAAAATGCGAACCAATGGAAGACTTAGTTATTGATGTTCCAGATGAATATACAGGTTCTGTTATCGAAAAATTAGGTGTAAGAAAAGCTGAAATGACAAACATGGTTGCAGGAAATCAAGGATATACAAGACTTGAGTTCAAAATACCTGCAAGAGGTTTGATTGGTTATAGAAGCGAATTCATGACAGATACAAAGGGAAACGGAATAATGAACCATGTATTTAATGGATACGAACCTGCAAAAGGCGATATAGCTGCTAGAAATAAAGGTGTTCTAATAGCATTTGAAACAGGTAAATCAGTTACTTATGGACTATACAATGCACAAGAAAGAGGAACATTATTTATAGGAGCAGGCGTTGAAGTATATCAAGGTATGATAATAGGTGAAAACGCTAGACCAGATGATATGGAAGTAAACGTATGTAAAGAAAAACATCTAACAAATACTAGAGCATCAGGTAGTGATGATGCATTAAGACTAACACCACCAAGAGTTTTATCACTAGAACAAGCAATCGAATTTATCGCTGAAGATGAATTAGTAGAAGTTACACCACAAAATATAAGACTAAGAAAGAAAATACTAGATCCAACAGCTAGAATCCGTTGGATGAGAGCAAACGGATTGCTATAAAATCAAGAGAGAATGTACTTAAATAAAATGTTAGGTACATTCTTTTTTGTATTTGCAGTTACCATAACTACAGAAAAGTGATGATATTTTTGAAAATTAAAAAATAATAGTTGAAAATTTTGTAACTGATTTTCACCATTTTTAACTTGACGTTATTATACAAAGTTGGTGTCAACACTCAAAACTAATTTTTAACATAAAAGTATGCCCAAATATTGACAGATTTAGACAATATGTATATAATACTACCAGATATATAAGTTTAAGTGGAAACACAAGTTGAATTACTGTGTGAAAAACATATAATTAGTATTACATACGAAAACGTATTTGTGTATTAGGAGGTTTCAAAAATATGTTTAATCTTTTACCAACATTGCAAGAACTTGTTCCAATAATAGATGACAGAAATACATTTGTGTGTTCAAACTTTAACCGAGAATTTGTAAATTTGAATTTCGAAGAGCAATTTCAAATTGCTACTGACTTGGTAAGGCAGGCAATCTTGATTAAAAATTATCCCAATCCCGATACAGAGTTGAAAACACTTATTGGTGATTCGTATACTGCTGCTATGGTGCTTATACGGTATATGCAAGAATTACGAATCGGAAAAAATTGTAGAATAGTTATTGCTTATGGAACAAGATGCGATACAGAGAATATAACTGAGAGCAGATTTTTGGTATTAGCGGATGATGAACAAAATACCACATATTCGGCAGATTGCTCCACGTATCCAGGATATGGATGTGGAAAGGTAAGAAAACTAAGTGATATTCATTATGATGAATATGTGATTGTCGACAGATGTTTGAGAGAAACCTTGTATGACATTCGAAAAATGTTATATTATTACTATAATGGTTTTGCATCTTCGAAAGAAAACGAAATTGTTTTTTGGGATTTTCTTAAGTGTAGTATTCCGCACAGATATCGGAAAGCATTAGTTTGTTTATTTGGATACAATATGCACACGTTAGCCTCTGCTAAAGAAATTGATTTTTGGAGACGAAGCACGAATAGGCAAATAGAAAATTGGAATGAAGAACTTTTGGACTTGATATTTGAAGACAGAAATTATCTTAGACAAATTGAGTTGGGGCAGGCGATAATTCATGAAAGGATTAAAATAGCACCAGATTTAAAGAAATATTTTTATTTGGTTGATAAAAAAATATCTTATGAATCTATTACGCCGAGATTTTTTTTTGAAAATAAATTGACATTAGTAATGATTAAACCATCGGCTTATATGCTTGGAGTTCAAAATACTGTTCGTGAAAGATTCTTGAAACGTGGGTATGGTGCATTTTCTGAAGTTATGTTCAATATGGGGAAACCTACTGAGACTGGCATTGGAAGAATGAGGTTATTTCATCCACATGGTTATATGTATGAAAATCCAATGTACGGTCCTTGTGACATGTTTTTGGTTAAGGATTCTTCTGAGAATGTATTAATAAAAAAGCGGGAGCTTAGAAAAAGTTTAGGAAGAAACGTAAACAATTTAGTCAGCACTTGGTATAATGGAGAAAAGGTTACATGGGGACCTATAAATACAAATTTCGTTCATTCTACGGATAATCCTAGTGAAACATGTTTGCACTTTGGAATTATTTATCCGGAACATAATATTATGACGAGATTTATGTATCCGAATTTGAAGATGCAATTTTAATTAATATGATTAGTCAATTCGAAAATATCAAAAAGTTGGGATATAGAGCTTTAAAAGAAGTTCTATGTCCTAATTTTTGTTGAAAAGCAAATTGTTTTTAAATGCAATAGAAAATTTAATGATACTTTTCATTAATATGAGTTTTTGAGTGCTAGTTGATATATGGTGTAAAATATGGGCAGAGTTATATAGAAAAATACATGACTTAATAAAAATATAGTATATATATGCAGGTTTTAATATCTAAAAAGTATAGTTGCATTAAGAAATTAATCGCGAATGTATCAAATGAGAATAAAGTTGAAATTGATAACAGTATATAATGTCTGAAATTAGTAACAAAATTTAATGATGAATTATTGACTTTATTGCAAAATATGATACAATCACTATCAAAGAAGATATTTTAAGTACTTTTGCTTTACATTAGATTGATTATAAAAAATAAAGAAATGTTAGATAACTAGAATACTCAATATATAAAGGTTTCCTATTGTAAGGAATAGACGCTGTAATGAAAAAATGTGCAAATGAACTAGAAAATACAGAAGGAGTGGGATATGAAAAAAAGTTTTAGTTACAATAAAATTCAAAGAGACGTGTTAACTTCATTTGGAATAAATGAGGTTGTTTTGTATGTTTTTAGAAAAGTAAGATATATTAAGAGCAACAATTGGCTTTATAGCCCTATTGTTGCTCTTTTCAGTTGGGGGGAAGAATAAATGAAATGCGAAAAATTTCCAATAGTAGAAGCTGGACACATATTTAATCCATTTAATGAAAAAACAAGAGGAGAGGTTATACTAAAAAAAACTAGTATAGAAATCCAATATCCTTGTAGATTGGATGCTATGGCGATAAATCCAGCGGCCGTTTGCTATAATGATACTATGGTTTTTACTCCTGGAGAGGTAGTTGTATCTTTAGAAAAGTTTGTTAAAGTAAAGATAATTATGAATGATGAAAAAGGAGAGGTACTAAATATATCTGCCACAACTAAAAGAAAGGTCTTGGTAAAGCATGCATATTTATTAATGTGCAAAGCACTAAATGTAAATCCCTCTTTAAATATAGACGTTGATGATAATGATATTCCCAAGCATTGTGGCTTTGGTTCAAGCAGTTCAACAATAGCAGCTGTGGCTGCGGCTATTAATGAACTTTATTCGTGTCCGATACAAAATGTAGATTTGATTAGATATTTAGCATCTAATCATGGTGAAGAAGTAACTGATGAAGATCAAAACAATTTGAAAGTTGTTCAATGTATAGGTGGCGGGGCAACTAATGGACTAACAGATGAAGGTGTCATTATTATAGCTGGCAAAGCAACAACGATAGCCAAAATGAAATATGAATCTGATGTTTTGATAGGCATTCCAAACGATTATGTACAAAAAGATGCTAAAGTATTAATGGAGCTGGAAGAGAAAAATCTGTGGAAATTTAAAAAAAC
This sequence comes from uncultured Clostridia bacterium, assembly GCA_934149405.1. Taxonomy (GTDB): domain Bacteria; phylum Bacillota; class Clostridia; order TANB77; family UBA1234; genus UBA1234. Next base: position 213,793 of record CAKPEV010000003.1, read on the forward strand.
AGGTGAAAAGTATTCTGAAAAAATAGCATATGATTTGTTACATAAGGCCTTACCTGGAATGATAAATAATAGCATAAGGGAATTGGCAGAAATAGTTTTTGAATATAGATTTAACATGGGAAGCAATGAAAATTGTTCTTTTGTGTATGACGGATTAATGGATATTAGTGATAAAATCCGATATTTGTATGAGAATAAGGAATGCGAATTTTTAGCTTTGTCATCTGTTGGACCTGCATTTTTTGCGATAGTAAAGGATGAAAAACAAAAAGAAAAATGCATAGAATATATGAAAGATATAAAATTGCAAGTTATCGAATCAAAAATTTGCAATACTAAATATATTATTTCTGATTCTCAAAATATTGAATGTTTTTGGAAAAAACAAGATACTATTAATTCTTTCAAAATACGACCAGTTTCAAGATATGTTACAAATGTAATAGATACGTTAAAGATAGAACATCAAAAGTGTGTGGACATTGGTTGTGGAAGTGGGAGATATTCAAAATATTTAAAATCGAAAGGTGCTGACGTTTTAGCAGTAGATAAAAATCCGGAAATGTTTTGTGAAAATGACGAAATAAACTTTGTTATTGGGCTAATGAACGATGTGCCAGTTATGGACAATTCTTATTACTTGGTACTTTCGATTGGTGTGATACATAATGCTGTCACTTTGAATGAATATATAGCAGCTTTAAAAGAAATATATAGGATTTTGAAAAAAGATGGTAAGGCACTTATATCTGTTTTTACTGATGATTTAATTAGTAATGATTTGACTAAGGTTGAAGAAAATAAATATACTATAAGTAATAGACCGCCGATGATTTTACTAAGTAAAAATAAAATACATGATTATATAAAACAAATTGGGTTTAATGAATATCAAGAGATTGATGAGCATGTGACAGATGTTGGGAGCGGAAAAAGAAATGTTTATACCATACTTATTCAAAAATAAAAAATATGTGATTTCAAAAAGAAATTATTTGTGCGATTATTCTAAAGTTAAACATAGCAAAATTGACATGACATTATCGGGAAAGTTTTTAGCTGTTCGAGAAAAATTTAGTGTAAGTGATAATGAATTTGATACATATCCATCGAATATTCAGATAAAAAAGTTAAAAGATATAATAAGAAAAGACGTAAGAAATAGTGGAAAAATAATTTTGGGCTCTGGTGCTAATGGAATATTGCAAAATATAGTGAAAATATTGTTTAAAGAAAAGGGTAATTTGGTTACTCCATTTTATACGTTTGAACAAGTTGAATTTGCAGTGACATCTTTTGGAGGGTGCACAAAGAGAGTGTACACTAGAGATTATAATATAGATTTTGAAAACTTAAAAAAAGCAATTGATAAAAAAACTAAAATGATTTATATATGCAATCCTAATAATCCAACAGGAATTTATGTTGATTCAAATGTAATATTAAATTTCGCAAAAAGTGTAAAGATACCTGTTGTTGTTGATGAGTCAGGAATTGAATTCGCAAATAAGACTAGTTTGCTAGATTATTGTACATTGCCGAAAAACTTAATAGTAGTTAGATCTTTTTCTAAAGCATATGGAATAGCAAATTTGAGGGTAGGATACTTTGTTTGCAATGATGATTTTGAAAAAGAATATATGAAAAATGTGACGACAAATGAAATTTCTGGCATATCTTATGAGATAGCAATTGAATTATTAAAAAGAAGGAAACATGAAACATTAGAAAATATTGATTGTATTATCAATGAAAGAAAAAAGTTGGTAAAACAAATAAATGAATTAGGAATAGAATGTACAGAAAGTGATTCAAATATAGTTATGACTAAAACACCATTTAATGAAAACTTTTTTGGACAGTTGAAAAAATATGAGATTTCAATTGTGAAAGTATATGATGAATTTGGAAAAATACATATGAGAATAGCAATACAAAATGAAAAAACAAACAAAGAGTTTATAAGAACTCTTTCAACAATAATGTCAAATTGTAATAATATAAAATGAAAGAGAGGAAAAAATGAAAATATCATTAGCCACAAATTTTGATAACCGTTTAATAGAACAGGTAAAGGAATATCCAGTATATGAAATATATGGTAAAATGAAATCTGATTTAATTGGAGGAGGTAGACCAGATAACACACTAAAAAATATTGATAAAGAAGTTTTTGAAAATCATGTAAAAAAAGTAAGAGAAGAAAAAATAAGATTTAACTATTTATTGAATGGAAGTTGTTTGTCTAACAACGAGCAAAGTTTAGAATGGCAAAAAAGTTTTATAAATTTTATAACGTATTTAAGAAGCGTTGGAGTGAATGCTTTGACAATTACAAATCCGTATATATTGATGTTAGTAAAAAAATATTTTAAAGATGATTTCAAAATAAGAGTGTCGACATTTGCTTGTATAGATTCTTATAATAAAGCTAAATATTGGGAAGAACTTGGTGCAGATTATTTATGTGTTGATTTTGTTAAAGTTAATAGGGATTTTAGAACATTAAAAAATATGGTGGATAATTTAAAAACAGCCAAAGTGGAAATTTTAGTTACAAATAGTTGCTTAAAAAATTGTCCTATGATATATACACATACAAATGCGTTGTCACATGCTTCAAACAAAAACAATAATAGTAACGAATATGAAGATTGGGGTTTGTTTTATTGTCAAAAGAAAGAACTGGAAAACATAGAGGAATATATAAAATCACCATGGGTCAGACCAGAAGATATACAATGCTATGAAAATATTGGAATAGAGCACTTTAAGATTACTGAAAGAGATTTCCCGACAGAAGAGCTTGTGAGGAGAGTAAAATGTTATGCCGAAAGAACTTTCAATGGAAATCTCCTTGATTTAATTCAAGGTCATGGCGTGGTGAAAGATAAGGAGCTGAGTTTAAAGAGAAGAAATGTATGCACTAGAAAAGATGTTTACGAAGAGATAAGGCGAATAAGGGGAATAGGTAAAAATAGAGAGTGTGAAAGACATATATATATTGATAATAGAAAACTGGATGGATTTATTGACTTCTTTATTCAAGGCAAATGCAATGACGATTGTAAAAAGTGTGGGTATTGTAATAAAGTAGCACAAAAGGTGATATATAAAAACAAAGAAGTAAGCGATTATTTGTTGGAATTATATAATAAATATGATGATATGAAAATGTGATATAATATGGAGCGGTGTAAAATGAAAAAAATTTTATTTATAGTAGGCCCGGAATGGATAGGAAAATATGATACTTGTCAGGAGATTATAAGAAAAAATTTTTTGAATGATATTTTATTGTTCGACGTAAAAAGATTTTTCCAAAATGTATATTATAATAATCAACAATATATTGGATATGAAAAATGGTTATCTTTTCTAAAGGATGAAAAAAATCTTATTTATGAAGAAATAAATAAAAGACTTCTTATGAATAATCACACTACTAACGTAGTGATTACCGGTACTTTTGACGTTGAAACTATTAAGTCAATAGTAGTGACAACCAAAATTAAAGAGTATGGGGTTGTCTTTATTGATTCAACTAGAGAATTATTGTATAGGAATTATACACTTAAAACATCAAGTCAAATGCCGTTTAAAGAATTTAGCACTTATATTGATAAGTTATATGTCAATAATCTTAATTCCATTTTAGAGAATAGGGAAAATTTAAAAAATTATAATTATTATATGTGTATAAAAAATAATAGTGAAATTTTTATAAATATATTTGAAAAATATTTTGGATATACTTTGAATAAGACGAAAAATAGAGTTGTTCAAAAATATCAATGGCCAGTTTTGCCTAAATATGTATTGTTACAACAAGATTTATATGGTACTAGACCAATTCATATGATATTGGGAAAACCAAAATTTCATTCAGGGTTTGACATAACTACAGAAACATTAACACAAGTAAAAGCATCAATAGGAGGAATTGTTGTGACTGCAGGGATTGACGAAAGAATATTTTCGGGACAATCTTTTTGGAATCAAAGATATGGAAATATGGTAGAAGTTGTTGACGATTATGGCAGAAGAGAGGTATATGCACATTTAAGAAAAGTATTAGTTAATGAGGGAGATGTGGTTAATCAAGGAGATATTATTGGATTATCTGGATGTTCGGGTGGTGCAAGAATACCACATTTGCATTTTGAGATAAGGAAATATAATACTGAATATTCCGGTGAAGTTAATACAATAAATCCTCTTGAAATTTTACCTGAGTTTGATTTTAATAGTTTGACGAAGCATTTTGAAGAAAAGCCATATTCTGAAATTTGGGAAAAAGTTTTAAAAGAGCCATGGGGGATAACAGATAATGATATATTTTATGCTAATTCAAAAGATTTTATTAGGTAGGTGAAAAATGAAGATAGAAGAATTGAAATGTGTATGTGATAATATTAAACTAACTGATTATATTAATTATTTTAATTTGATAAAAAATAATATGCAACATCCTGATTGGTTGGGCGATTTTGGTAAAGAGCAAATAGAAAATATTTTAAATGCAGGTGGCAAAATATGGATTTTTAGAAAAGGAAATGAAATAGTATGCTCTATGTTCTTTATACCAATATCGAATTCACTAATGAAAAAACTTGAAATAGAATATAATAATAAAACCTGGGGAGAATGCGGACCGATTATGGTTAGTAAAAAATTTATAGGAAATGGTTTGCAAAAACAGATGTTAGAAATTCTAGATAAATATTGTATTGAAAGAGACATACATCATATTGTTACAACAATTCATCCTGATAATATATATAGTATCAATAATTTTGAAAAGTCAGGCTATAAATATATTAATACATTAATTTTAGAGAGAGGCACAAGAAAAGTATATATTAAAAAGTTATTTAATTAATTTAGAAATGGGGAACAGAAATGAATGAAAAAGTTTTTTTAGAAGGCTTACCAGGTATTGGAAAAACTACGATAATTAATATTATAAAAAGTATGAAATTAACTAATATATACACTGTAGATGAAATTATAAATCCAGACATAATTAACAATGTTATTTTGAATGAGGAAACATTTTTAAAAAATGAAGAAATGAAGTTAAATAAGTTTTTAAAAGGTAAAGTTATTTTTGATAGAGGTCCAATTAGTGTTTTAGCATATAGCCAAGTAAAACATATTATTAATACGAATTATAATTCTATAAAAACTATTGAGTGGTTTGAAAAGAACATGAAAAGTTTTACTATTGATGCAAAAATTGTTTTTCTTACGAATGTAGGAAAGGAATATAGTATTACTGTTGATGATTGTCTAAGTCCATATGGTTCAATAGAAAATCAAAAATTATTAGAGGCGGTCAGCTTGTACAATTGTAAAAAGTACTTCGAAAAAGTTGTGATAAAAGAGTATTATAAGGAAAATATGGAGGAAATAATTAATGAAATTATTAATTAATATATGTGCACATGATGGAATAATCAGTCATAATGCAGGTGTTGGCACAATGGTAAAAAGGTACATAGAGGTGTTTTGCAAAAATTTGAAGTTAAAAGAAATTAACTTTCATTTGAATTTGATAACACCAGAATATAATGTTGGCGGTTTTGGATATTCAGAATTAACAAAGATGGAAAATGAAAGTAATCCGAATATTAGCATATATTGTGTGCCGAATGGCACTAATGGAAAAAAGTTTTTTGGAAATTTAGATAATTGGAAAGAGTTGTCTTATAATACAGCCAAAATAATAAACAGTATCAACTTTGAAACTTATGATTGTGTCATAACATTATTAAATGATACACCATTTGCAGGGGTTTTAGAGCTAGCAAAAGATGATAAAAAGCATTTGAAAATATGGATACCACATTCGACTGCAAAAATACATTTGCCGAATATTGCAGACATTAATACACAAAAAAGAATAGAATGGGAATATTTTTATATAAATTATGTAAATTTGCATGAAAATGCGTATGTTGCTGCAATCGGAAAATATATAAAAGAACATTTAATAAATTGCTACTATTTAAGAAAAGAAAAGTGTCTATGGCTTCCTAATGGTGAAATATTATCTAGCAAAACTATTTATGAGGAAAATGATGAATGTGCCAAATTATTTGAAAATGTGAAAAAATATGACGAAATAATATTATCATATGGAAGACCTGAAGAATATAAGAATTTAGATTCTTCTATGAGAGTTTCAAGATTGTTGGGAATTAAAACTGTCGTAGTGACTCAAGAGTATTATAATGGAATGGAATATGTTGATTATTTAAAAAAATTAGCATTAGAAACGGACAGTGACTTGTATATCAATGCACCTTTTAATTTTCCACAATATATACTCAATCATTATGAAAAGAAAATAATAATGCTAATTCCATCTAAAAAAGAAATTGCAGGTTTGTTAGTAAACGAGATAAGAAAAATGAATAAAAATAATATTCTTCTTGTCGCTAACGATATTGACGGTATTAAGGAACAAATTGATGATGGGGTAGATGGGGTATTAGTAGATTTGAACAATCTAAAAAAAGCTGCAATTAAAATAAAAAGATATTATAATAAAGAGTGTATGAAAAAATTGAATCAAAAAAGTCAAGAAACCTTGCATACAAAATATGATTTTGAAAGGACTTGTGATGATTTTTTAGAGAATGTATTAAATAATATTGAGGTGGTGAAACATGGAAGAATATGAATATAGTTTTGAGGTTGATGAAATTGAACCATATATAGAATATTGTGAGAAAAATTCTTACGAACTACATAAATCAAATACTCAAAAAAGAATTGTCTATGAAAATTTTTATAATAAAAATGTATTAGCGAGAATCACAACCGAAATTGAAAATAATAATGAAATTACAAAAATCGATTTTAAAAATGTGACTAAAAACGAAAAGATTTTGAAAGTTTCCAACGAATCAATACCAATGTTAATTACATCTGAAAACATTGCTGTAGTCGAATCTATTTTAGAAGTATTGAGATTTATAAAAGTGTCTGAGCTTAAGAGAAAAAGATATATTTATAAAAAAAATAATGTTAAATTTGAAATAGACAAATATATTGAACCGATAATGAATGTTGTTGCTATAGAGGGAGAAAAATCTTCAGTAGATAGCGTTTATAAAAAAATAAAAGACTCAAAAAATATAGGAGAACCAAAAGAATGATATATGTGGATTTTGATGGTGTAATATTAGATACGGAAGATATTGCTTTTAAAGAATTACGAAAAAACATCGATAAAACAAATTTAACAGAAAATATGGTGATAAATTATCTAAAAAATTTAGATTGGCAGATGGTACTGACCGAAGCCAGTGAGATTAATGATGCGATAAGTATTTTAAAAAATGCTGATATAAATAGATATACTATTTTGACTAAAATACATTCTTTGGAAAATGAAGGCGTAGAAAAAATAAAATATTTGAGGAAAAGAGGTATTCAGCAAAACATAATTTTAGTTCCGTACAATGTTAAGAAGTCTGAAATTGTTAATCCGAATGGAAACATATTAATAGACGATTGCTTAAAAAACTTGGATGAATGGAAATATGCTGGTGGATATCCAATATTTTTTGACAGAAAAAATAATAATATTGATAGTTGGAATGTATATAATGTGGCACAATATGCACGAGTGCAAAAGATTATTATCTCACAAAGTGATTTATGATAGTACAAGGTTTTCTAGTGAAAATGCGTGATTTATTCACGCATTTTGTATTTGCAGTTACCATAATTTATGGTATAATAGCAAAGAATGGTTAAATTATTGAGTGCCTTGTGCACTCTAAGATTTTGACTGTATTTCAAAATATAATTTAATTATAGATAGGATGATAAAAAATGAAATTACAAGATTTTTATTATGACTTGCCAGAAGAACTTATAGCACAACATCCAACAGAAAAAAGAGATGAGTGTAGACTACTTGTTTTAGACAAAGAAACTGGAAAAATCGAGCACAAAATTTTTAAAGATATTGTTCAATACATATCTCCAAATGATTGCTTGGTAATAAATGAAACAAGGGTTATTCCAGCTAGACTTTATGGCAGAAGAGAAGAAAAAGAAGAAAAAATTGAAATGCTACTTCTAAAAGATTTAGGTGATGAGAAGTGGGAGGTTCTAGTAAAACCAGGTAAGAAGTGCAAAATAGGCACAGAGCTTTTATTTGAAGCAGATAGCGAGGTTTTACTAAAAGCAAAAGTTATTGAGATTAAAGAGGATGGAAATAGGATTGTAAAACTTTCATATGATGGCATTTTAAATGAAATATTAGATAAAATCGGAATAATGCCACTTCCACCATATATACATGAAAAGCTAAAAGAAAAAGAAAGCTATCAAACAGTATATAGCAAGGTTGAAGGTAGTGCTGCAGCACCTACAGCCGGCCTACATTTTACACCAGAGTTGTTAAGTGAACTTGAAAAAAAAGGAGTAAAAATAGCTAGAGTTTTGCTACATGTTGGACTTGGTACTTTTAGACCGGTAAAAGAAGAAAACATAGAAGATCACAAAATGCATTCTGAGTATTACGAAATATCTAAAGAAGCATGCGATATAATAAATGAAACAAAAAAGAATGGCGGAAGAGTAATTTGCGTTGGTACAACTTCATGTAGAACTGTTGAATCAGCAGCTGATGAGAATGGCTTTTTAAAGCCTCAAAATGGCAATACAGAGATATTTATATATCCAGGATATAAGTTTAAGGTATTGGATTGTTTAATAACTAATTTTCACTTGCCAGAGAGCACACTTTTAATGCTTATATCAGCACTTGCAAATAGAGAAATGATAATGAATACATATAAAGTTGCTGTCGAAGAAAAATACAGATTTTTTAGCTTTGGAGATGCAATGCTAATTAAATGAAAATGCATGAAAATCATAATTATTTAAGATGAAAGGAAAATTATATGGAACAACCTATTAGATACGAATTATTGAAAAAAGATAAGAAAACTGGTGCAAGACGTGGAAGAATATATACTCCACATGGAATTATAGAAACACCAGTATTTATGCCTGTTGGAACACAAGCAACAGTAAAAGCAATGACACCAGATGAACTTAAAGAAATGGTAGATGCAAGAATTATTTTGTCAAACACATATCATTTATTTTTAAGACCTGGAGATGAGCTAATTAAAGAGGCAGGTGGACTTCACAAGTTCATGAATTGGGATAGGCCTATCCTTACAGATAGTGGCGGATTTCAAGTTTTTAGCCTTGCAGATTTAAGAAATATTACAGAAGAAGGAGTAAAATTTAAATCACATTTAGATGGTAGCGAAAAGTTTTTATCTCCTGAAATTTCTATGAAGATTCAGAATAATTTAGGTAGCGATATAATGATGGCTTTTGATGAATGTGCACCTTATCCATCAGATTATGACTACACAAAGAAGTCTATGGAAATGACAACACGTTGGGCAAAAAGATGCTTAGAAGCACATAAAAATAAAGAAAAACAAGGATTATTTGGAATAGTTCAAGGTGGTATGTATAAAGATTTAAGAGAGCAAAGTGCAAAAGCACTCGTAGAACTTGATTTTCCAGGATATGCAGTTGGTGGTTTAAGTGTAGGTGAGCCAGCAGAGCTTATGTATGAGATTTTATCTGCTACAACACCATTTTTGCCAGAAAATAAGCCTAGATATTTGATGGGCGTTGGAACACCAGATTATTTGATAGAAGCAGTGCTAAGAGGAATTGATATGTGCGACTGCGTATTGCCAACAAGAATTGCTCGAAATGGAACTGCAATGACATCAGAGGGAAAGGTCGTAGTTAGAAATGCAACCTACGAAAGAGATTGGACACCGCTTGATCATAATTGCGATTGCTACACTTGCAAGAACTACACGAGAGCATACATAAGACATTTGGTAAAATGCGGTGAAATACTAGGCGCAAGACTAATAACAATACATAACTTGCGTTTCTTAGTTAAACTTATGGAAGATGTAAGAAAAGCAATAGAAGAAGATAGATTACTAGAATTTAGAGAAGAATTTTATAAAAATTATTATGGAAAATAATATAGTTACTAGCAATGGTGTCTTTTCATGCGAATAATAACTTTTAATTTTCCTTGAACCTTAATTTTAGTCGTATTATAATGTTTATGTAAAAGTTTTCTTAAGGAGTGTGAAAAATGGAAGTAGCAAATATTGAAAAATACATGCCAACGGTATATCAGGCCGAAATATTGGTAAAAAACAATCTGGAGATGTATAGAAGACAAGGTGTGAAAGCTTTTAAAATAATACATGGCTATGGTTCTACAGGAAAAGGTGGGGCTTTAAGAACAGGAATTAGAAATTATTTAAGTCAGCTAAAAGGAGCGAAAATAATTGCTGATTATATTCCAGGCGAAGAATGGACAGCGTTTAATGAGACAACAAGAAAAGTACTAGATTTGGATAATTCTTTTAGAAAAGATTCAGATTTGGGACAAATGAATTCAGGCATCACAATTATTGTTATTTCGTGGTAGTTATAGTGATATAATAAATACAAAGGAGGAGAATATATGAAAAAATTAGTTTTGAAATTTTTGATTGTTGCTACGGCTTTATTTTCGATGTGTTCTATTTCATTTGCGGCTAACAAAGTTATAAAAAGTGTTGCTGTTACTGACATAGATGCACCATATTCTACAGAAAAGGTATTGGATACAAAAGGCGAAGTGCCTCGTAATGCAACTTATAGAATAACTGAAGTTGCTTGGAAATTACCAGGAAATTCATCTTCTGGGTTTTACGAGGTTTCTGTTACTTTAAAGGCAAGCATTGGTTATGTTTTTGATGAAAATACTACAGGCACTATTAATAGCAAAGATATTTTAAGCAAAGAGTTAATTGACGAAGATGAGCTAAAAATAACATATGCTTTTAAAGAAGAAAAATCTGAAATAGGTTCTGCTACAACGACATTAAGACATAGAATCTTTACTTATTGTGACTCAAGAATGGGGACGATAACTCCAAGTACGCCTAGAGTTTTGCATGATGATACTGTTACAATAAGTATTGTGCCGAATGACGGATACAAAATAAAGGACGTTGAGGTTGATGGCGATTCTGTAGGAGCGGTTTCTGAGTACAAGTTCAGAAGAGTCAGAGAGGAACATACTATAAGAGCATATTTTGAAGAGATAAAAAAAGACGATAATAAGCAAGATACTACTACAAAGGAAAGACCTATATTAGAATTTATAAAAAAGATTCTTAATATGTTTTAGTTTAGCACGAAAATAACCAAATTATGTAAGAAAAGCAACTTTTTTCTTTAAAGACTTGCAAAGGGTAGGCAAATATGCTATTATATTAGAGCATGGTTATTGTAAAATAAAAATTAATATATATTTGTAATGACAAAAGAGAGGTGAAATAAATGAAAGCAGGAATACATCCAGAATACAAAGAAGCTACAATTAAATGTGGTTGCGGTAACGTAATAAAAGTTGGTTCAACTAAAGAGAATATGTCAGTCGAGGTATGCTCAAAATGTCATCCATTCTACACAGGAAATCAAAAATTCCAAGCAGCTGGTGGTAGAGTTGAACAATTTAAGAAAAAATATGGAATTAAAGACTAATTCTAAGATGTTTTTACGAGTGAGATTCAAGTTAAATCTTACTCGTTTTTTTGTTGTCTTTAGTGGCAATTTATGTTAAAATATTAACTACAACAAAAAGAAAACGAGGTAATAAAATGAATGATTCTTTAATTAAAATCTTGCCTAAAATGAAAAAATTCGAGGCATATATAAATGATGTAAATAAAGATAACTTTCCAATCACTCTTTCAGGACTTTCTGAGAGTAGTAAGGCACACTTTATGTATGCTACGAGATTTTATTCAGGAAAGCCGATTTTAGTTGTTACATACAATGATATTCAGCTTAAAAAGATAATAGGCGATTTCAAATTCTTTAGCGATGAAGAGGTTCTAGTTTTTCCTAAAAAAGAGGTCGTTTATTACGATATCGATACAATGAATAAAGATGCGACAATGGACAGAATTAGCGTATATACAAAGTTATATAACAGCGACGCTAAGGTGATTTTGACAACTGTTGAAGCACTAATGCAAAAAACAATCTCTAAAGATGAGCTTTTTTCAAGAGTACTTCAACTAGAAGTTGGCAAACAATTTAAGTTAGAAGAACTAAAAGAAAACCTTACATACCTTGGATACGAAAGAACTGATATGGTACAAGGCAGAGGTGAGTATACGGTAAGAGGAGGAATTGTAGATGTTTTTCCGCTTACTACTAAAAATCCTATAAGAATAGAGTTTTGGGGCGATGAGATTGATTCAATAAGAGTATTTGATGTAGAATCTCAAAGAACAGTTGATACGATAAGAGATATTAGCATTTTCCCAGCAGAAGAGTTTTTGATAGACACTTCAAAACTTGAAGATATAGGAAATAGCATATTAAAAAAATATCCAGATGAATTAGAAGATGTAGAAGTTATAAAGCATGGTAATTATTTAACTAAAATTGATAAATACTTTGAATTTTTCTACCAAAAGACATCAACTCTACTAGATTATATAGGTAAAGATGCAATTGTGTTTGTAGATGAACCTACTAGAATTATTTCTAAAGCACAATCTGTTGAGTTTGAAAATAATGAAATAATAAAACAGCTTATGGATAAAGGCAAGGTTGTTCCAAGTTATACAAAGTCTATGCTTAATTATGCTGATGTAGAGGAAAGCCTTGAAAAGAAAAATTTAATCAATTTAGAAAGAATTGATGGAAATACGCATGCAAAAAGAAACGGATACAGCTTTAACTGTAGGGAGGTAAACTTTTTTCGTGGTTCAATGGATATATTTATTCAGGAAGTTGAAGAGTGCCGAGAAAAAGAAAAAACAGTAGTAATACTTGGAGGAACAACATCTAAGGCTAGAGGCATAGCTACAATGCTTTTAGAGCACAAGATAAATGCAGTATTTTTAGAAAAAATAGATGACAATATGTTTAATAATAAGCAGGTAATTGTCATACCAGGAATGCTATCAGAGGGCTTTGAGTATACCGATTTAGGACTTGTAATAGCAACAGGTGAATTTACAACGATAAAGGAAAGCAGAAGGTCTTATAAACCAGTAGCATTCAAACAAGGAAAGAAAGTTGTTTTTGCTGATTTAAATGTTGGCGATTACGTTGTTCATAGTGTTCATGGAATTGGACAATATATGGGCATAAAAACGCTTATAGTGGATAATGTTAAGCAAGATTATATAATGATAAGATATAAAGATGATGCAATGCTTTATATTAAAACTAATCAGCTAGATTCGATTAGAAAATATATGAGCGACAGCGATAATCCACCTAAGCTAAACAAAATGGGTAGTAAAGAATTTGCTAATATAAAGGCAAAGGTTAAAGCATCATTAAAAGATATTGCTAAAGGACTTATTGAGCTATATGCCAAAAGAAAGAATGCCGTAGGCTATGCCTTTTCAAAAGATACCGTTTGGCAAAACGAATTTGAAGAAGCATTTCCATATCAAGAAACAGATGACCAACTTCGTTGTATAGAAGAAGTAAAAACTGATATGGAGAAAACGCAACCGATGGATAGACTACTTTGCGGTGATGTTGGATACGGAAAAACAGAGGTAGCAATCCGTGCTGCATTTAAAGCTGTTATGGATAGCAAACAAGTTGCTTATTTAGTTCCAACAACTGTCTTAGCAGAACAACAATATAAATCATTTAGTGAGAGAATGAAAAACTTCCCTATAAGGCTAGATGTTTTAGATAGATTTAGAACTCCAAAAGAAAAGTCGAACATAATTAAAAAGACAAAGAACGGCGAATTAGACATTATAATAGGAACTCATAGTTTGCTTCAAAAAGGTATGGAGTTTAAAGATTTAGGACTTTTAATAATAGATGAAGAGCAACGTTTTGGTGTTACGCAAAAAGAAAAGATAAAGAAGCTAAAAAATAATGTGGATGTTTTAACTATGACTGCAACACCTATTCCGAGAACAATGCACATGTCGATTGTTGGAATAAGAGATATGAGCGTAATATATGAACCACCACAGAATAGAAGACCAATTCAAACATATGTGTTAGAATATGATGAAGAGGTTATAAAAGAGGCAATTATAAAAGAGATTGAAAGAGGCGGACAAGTATTTTATTTGTATAATAGAGTTGAAGGCATCGAAAGAAAAGCAAGCGAAATATCAAAACTTGTTCCAGAGGCAAGAGTTGCCTTTGCACATGGTCAGATGACAAGTAATCAACTTGAAAATATAATGAAAGATTTTGTTGACGGAAATATAGATGTTATTATATGTACAACAATATTAGAGTCAGGAATAGATATTCCAAATGCTAACACAATAATTGTTGAAGATGCAGATAGACTTGGACTTGCACAACTTTATCAAATAAGAGGTCGTGTTGGTAGAAGCGATAAAGTAGCGTATGCATACATCACATATAGGAGAAATAAGGTGCTTTCAGAAGTCTCAGAAAAAAGACTAAAAGCAATAAAAGAATTTACAGAGTTTGGTTCGGGATTTAAAATCGCACTTCGAGACTTAGAAATAAGAGGAGCAGGAAATATTTTAGGTCCAGAGCAACATGGACACATGGAGGCAGTTGGTTACGAGATGTATTGTAAACTTCTTGATGAAACAGTAAAAGAATTACAAGGAGAAAAAATTGTTGAAGAGGTTGATACACAAATAGATTTGAAAGTTACGGCATATATTCCAAATGATTATATAGAAAATCAAAACCAAAAAATTGAGACATATCAAGATATTGCAAACCTAGAAAAAGAAGAGCAAATTAGTGAGATTATCGATGAGTTAATTGATAGATTCGGCGAAATACCAACAGAGGTTACAAACTTAATTGAGATAGCAAGAATAAAGATATTAGCAAGAAACCTAAAAATATTAAGCATAATTCAAAAACAAGAAAATGTTGTAATTCAATTTAGTGAAGATGGAAATAATATTGCAGATAAAGTTCAGATATTAATTGATTTATATAAAAATAAAATATTTTTCTCAGGTGCTGGAGAACCATATATAACTTTAAAGTTGCAAAGCAAAAAAGATAGTGATATATTAGATGAGGTGTATAAATTATTAAACATATTGAAAGGATGATTGTAGATTATGGATAAAAAGACAGGAATTATTATAGGAATCATAACTGCTGTGATAGTTATTCTAGTAGCAGTTGTATTTGTTATGGAAGGAAAAACAGAAAAAGTAGATAGCAATGTGATTTTAACATTGAACGGAGAAAATTATACTGTTGATGAGTTCAATATCTTTTCAAAGCTTACTAATGATGAATCAGATGACATCAATAAAAAGATGACAGAAGATGAAGTAGTAACTATGATGAACAATTTTATAATTAGAAAGATATATAATGACTCTGCTAAAAATCATGATGTTGCTTTAGAAAGCGGAGATTTGGAAAAATTTAATCAAGATTATGATAGTGATGCAGAGAAATATTTAAGTGTTAATATTTCAAAAGACGATTATATAAAGTATCAAACAGAAAAAAGCTTGGCACAAAATTTAAAATATAATCTTTCAGACTATTATGAATTACCAGTTGAAACATATAATTCAATAGTTGATAACTTCAAAGAAAATGATATGTATAAATCATATTCTTTTAGAATGATGACAATACCATACGAAGAGCCAAAGTCAGGCGATGAAGCTACAAGCGGAGATGTTACTACAAGTGGTGATAGCGGAGAAAAAGAAGACTTATCAAGAAAAGCACAAATTAAAGTTGCTGAAAATGTTTTAGCAAAAATAAGATCAGGAGAAGACTTTGAAACTTTAGCAAAAGAATATGGTTCAATGAGACTTTCTTTTAAAGGTAAAGAGTATACTCTAGTAAATGGCGATATCGAATATGCTACAAGTCCTTTACTTTCAAGCAAACTAGGAAATGAAGATTTGTATAAAGCAGTACTTGAACTAAATAGCGGAGATACAACAGATGTAATAGAGGACAAAGATTATACATCTTTCCAAATAGTAAAAGTTGAAGCTGTTGAGGATGGTTTTGTAGGCGAAGCTCAAAAAGAGTTAAAAGAAGTTTTGTTAAATGAATATGCAGATGATATTGTTTCCACAGGTGCTAAATATGAAGTAAATCAAGGTACTTTTATGAGAACTGTATATAACAATATATAGAATATAATTAAGTCCTTAATAAAATTCAAAGATAACATGAAAGATTTGCTTAAGTTTTTGAGTTTTATTTAGGACTATTTTATTTTTCAAAAGAATAACTTTACTAGCAGAACTTTACATTGATAATGATGAGGAGGAGTATTATGATTATAAGTAAGATGAATGAATATATAAAACACGTAAAATCATTGTCCGAAAAGAAATATAGAGACGAGTATGAAGAATATGTGGTTGAGGGTATAAAATTAGTTAATGAGGCAATAGAAGAAAAGTTGAATATAAAAAAGATTTTGATATGTAAAGAGCTATGTACAAAAGAATTTGACTTTGAAAATGTTGAGTATGTATCAGAGCAAGTATTCAAATACATTAGTGATACAGAAACTCCACAGGGCGTCATGGCAATTATAGAAAAGAAGAAGCCTAATGGAGAATATGGAAAAATAGTTTTTGCATTAGATAATTTAAGTGATCCGGGAAATTTAGGAACAATAATTAGAACTTTAGATTCAGCAGGAATAAATTCTTTGATACTTTCTAAAGGTTCTGCAGATTTGTATAATCCTAAAGTTGTAAGAAGCACGATGGGCGCTATTTTTAGAATTGATGCGGAATACGCAGAAAATTTACAAAGCAAATTGTTGAACTTAAAAGAGCAAGGTTATAGAATTATAGTTACGTCTTTGCAGGCTGACAAGTATATTTACGATTTGCCCTTTAAAGAAAAATGCGTTGTTGTTATTGGAAATGAATCAAAAGGTGTAAGTGAAAAAATAATGGAATTAGCTGATATCAAAACTAAAATACCAATGCTTGGCAGAACTGAAAGTTTGAATGCGGCCGTGGCTGCAAGTATTATAGCTTATGAAGCTGTTAGACAGAATTTTGTCGGATAAGGAGCGATATTCAAAAATGAAAAAATGGATTAAGAGGATTATTTTAATAGTTATTGTGGGTTTGGTTATTTTTGCGATTTTTAATAAACCAGAAGAAACAAAAACATATAGAACTTCACAGGTAGAGAAAGGCAATATAGAATCAGTTGTTTCTGGTAGCGGAACTTTGGTTGCAACAAAAGAACATAAAGAATATTCAAAGGTTTCTGCAGAAGTAGAAGACATATATTATGTTGAAGGAGACAAAGTTGAGAAAGATTATCCTATAATTAAGCTAGATTCTAGCAATTACGAAGCTACTGTGAAAGCACAAGAAATAGCTATAAAACAAGCTGAGCTTTCAAAACAAAATATAGAAAAACAAATAAAAGACTTAGAAATAAAGTCGGAAACTGATGGATACGTGAGCAATCTTTCAATAGAAAAAGGAAGTTATGTGACAAATACAATGGCTATCTGCAATATTGTTAAAGATGGAAGATTTAGTGTTGTTTTACAATTCACATATTATGAGAATAATCCTATTTTAGTCGGCTCGAAGGCTAATATAACTTTAGTAGATAGTATGGCTACAATGACAGGTACTGTTACAAAAGTTAGTGATATGAGAAAACTAATAGCTGGTAATGCACAAGTTGTTGATGTTACGATAGAAACTGATACAACAGGATTTTCACTAGAAGGAGCTAATGCTAAGGCTGAAATATATAACGGCTCAATGATAATTCCTAGTGCTAATATGGCTAAGTTTACAAGCATAAATTCAAATATTGTACGTTCGAAAACAATGGGAACAGTAAAAGAAGTATATGTTAATGAAGGAAAAAGAGTTCAAAGAGGTGAGACAATTGCACTTCTTGAAAACTCTGATTTGACAACTAATTTGCAAACTGTAAATTTGAATTTAGAGAATTTAAATAATCAATTAACAACTATGAAAAAACAATTAGGCTATTATTTAATAAAAGCTCCTATAGCTGGAACAATTACATCACAAACTGTAGAAAAAGGTGATATGGTTGCAGCAGGTACAATGCTTACAAGTATTTCAGATAAAGATACAATGGAGTTTGTTGTACCAATAGACGAATTAGATATTGCAAAAATAGATTATGACCAAGAAGTAAGAGTTAAAATTGATGCATTAGAAGAAACAGAAAATAATCCTTTAGTAGGTAAGATAACAGATATACCAGAAGAAGGCGTTACTGTTTCAGGTGTTACAGATTATTATGTAACAATTCAAGTATCAGGTAATCAAAGTATGAAAATATCGATGAACGCAAATGCTGATATAGTAATAAATAGCGTAAAAGATGTATTAACAATTCCAGTTGATTCTATAATCAAAGAAAACGGAAAGAAATATGTCGATGTATTGCTACAAGATGGAGTTACAGTAGAAAGAAAAGAAATCGAAACAGGTGCAAGTGATATAACAAATATAGAAGTGAAAAGTGGACTTGAAGAGGGAGAAAAAGTTATAATTCCTGAAGTAAACTCTGGAATTAGTTTCTTCATGTAAATAAAGTTATATCATAGAAAGGAAAAACAAATGAATTTTTTATTTGCATATAAAATGGCTATAAAAAGCATATTAGGAAATAAAGTTCGTTCATTTTTAACAATGCTTGGTGTTATTATAGGTGTTATGGCTGTTATTGTTGCTGTTGGTTTTGCACAAGGAAGTATGGCAACAATTACAAATAGAATTGAAGGTATGGGTTCAAATGCGATTACGGGTATGATTGTTTCAACTAAAGAAAGTAGTAAAGGCGTGACAACGTCAGATTTAGAAAAGCTCGCTAATAGTTCAGCATATATAAATAGCATATCACCATATACAATGACATCAGCAATTGTAAAAGCAGAAGGAAAAAGTAAAAGTACAGGAATTATAGGAACAAACGAAGATTATCTTGAAATAGAAGGTCAAAAATTAAAATCAGGAAGATTTATAACAAGATTAGATCTAGAAAATTCTGATAAAGTTGCGGTTATTGGAGCTGCAGTTGAAAAGAAACTTTTTGAAGGAGTTGATCCTCTAGGAAAAACAATAAAAGTAAAAGGAGTTAATTTTACAATAGTAGGAACACTAGAATCAGTTATGAATGCGGCTGAAGGAACAAAGGACGATTATGTTTTTATTCCGGTAAATGTAGCACAAAGAACATTGAAGATAAAAAATATAACAATGTTTATTGCAGAAGCAAGTTCACAAGATACAGTAGACCTAGCTAAACAGAAAATAGATGATTATCTATACAGTGTTTATAAAGATAAAGATGATTATATATTGTTTACTCAAGAATCAATACTTTCAATGCTTGGCGATGTCTCAAGTATAATGATGCTTATACTTGGAAGTATTGCAACTATTTCACTTGTTGTGGGTGGAATTGGAATTATGAATATAATGCTAGTATCTGTAACAGAAAGAACTAGAGAAATAGGAATAAGAAAAGCAATAGGTGCCAAAAAGAAGGATATATTGGTGCAATTTTTGATAGAAGCATTAATGCTTACTGGAATTGGAGGAATAATTGGAATAATCCTTGGACTTATAACAATAAAATATGGAATAGGTTCAATAAGCCTAATAACACCTGTATATTCGCTTTCTTGGACTTTAGCAGCATTTTTAATATCACTTACTATAGGTGTTGTATTTGGAATATTTCCAGCATATAAAGCGGCAAAATTAAATCCTATAGATGCGTTAAGAACGCAATAGAAATATATACAATTTCATAAAATCACCTCATTAATCATATCTATTAATGAGGTGATTTTTTGTGCCAAACGAAGAACGTAAAAAAGTGCGTGAAAAACTACGTAATGTGATGGAAATACCAAGAGAACTCTTAAAAAATTATTCGAGAATTACTGCCATAGGCAACGAAGATGTTTGGATTGAAAATTATAAAAGTATTCTTGAGTATGATGATAATTTAATAAGATTGGGCAATAACATTTGCATATATGGTCAAGGTTTAAAGGTCGAAGAGATAACGGCCGACGATATACTTATAATAGGAAAAATAAGCAATATAGAATTTGAGTGAGGAGTGAGAATATGTTTCTTGAAAACACCTGGAGATATATGCGTGGGTACATATGCATTAAAGTTGAAGGATACTTTGTTGAACGATTTTTGAATTTGTGTATGTTAAAGAATATTGAACTTTGGAATATAAAAAAGAAAAATGAAATAGAACTGACTGCAAACATAAGATATGTTGATTATAGAGATGTAGAAGAGATTGCAAACATAACTAAATGCAAAATAAATAAAAATCTTGCAAAAGGAATTCCGGATCTAGTTATTAGATATAAAAAAAGAAAGGCATTGGTTTGTGCGTTATTTTTGATACTAATTATCATAAACATATATACATCAAGAATATGGTATATTGAAATAATTGGCGATTTTACAATCCCAATAGAAGAACTTTGGGATGAATTAAAAATAGAGGGCGTAAAAATCGGAATGCGAAAAAAAGATTTAAATTATGATGCAATAAAAAGAAATATTTATCTAAGACGTGATGATGTTGCGTGGATGGGATTTGAAATACATGGCACAAAAGCATATGCAAAAATAGTCGAAAGAAAAAATGTGGAAAAGGATGAACTTAAAAATGAGCCTTGTAATATAGTTTCAGACAAAGATGGTGTTGTAGAAAAAATATTGGTTAGAACGGGAGTGAAAAGTGTAAATAAGGGAGATACAGTTGTAAAAGGTCAAGTACTAATAAGCGGAAGTCTTTCAAGTGAAAATTCAGTAAGCAGAAATGTACACGCAGATGGAAAGGTGGTACTAAAGACCTGGTATATAAATAGAGAGAAAGTTCCATTCGAAAAAGATGTAGCATACAAGACTGGCGAAAACGAAAAGAAATACAAACTAGAAATAGGAAATTATCAAATAAATTTAATAAATACTAGTACAAAATTTGAAAAATATGATACAATTACAGTGTCAAATCAATTAAAATTATTTAATAAATTTGACTTACCAATAAAGCTTACAGAGTTGACATATGAAGAACTTAATGTAGATACAATAACATATACAAAAACTCAAGCAGAAAAGATAGCAAGAGAAAAAGCTACTGCTGGCATGCAATCGATTATGTCAAACAACAATATAACGATTTTGAATACAGATTATAAAACTTTTGAAAATGAAGATGGTATTTGTGTTGAAGTAACATTAGAATGTTTAGAAGATGTGGGAATAGAAGAAAAAATATAGAAAGAAACATTACATAAAATGGGAGGTGCAAAATGGCAGAATTACAACTTAAAGTAGTAAAAAATACAGACAAAGGCGTATTTGGAAAAGCAATTAATAATTTCAATAAAGTATTATACTCTTCTGGTGGCGGCTTCTTTAGCATAATGATGAACGGAAAAAGAAACAGTTTATTAAAAGCATACGCAAACGCAGAAGATATAAAAAACATGAAAAGCGAAAGCAAACAAAAAAGTGTAAATGAGAAATACGAGAAAGCTTATGACAATTATTTGACAGCACTAGAAAGATACATAACAGAAACAGTTTACAACAAAGTCAAGAAGAAGGTTAGCAATATAAGTGAAAATAATCTATTGTCGGAGTACTATGAAATCAATTCTTTAAAAGGCACTGAATACTGCGAATATAGATATAGAATTCAGTTAATGCTTTTACATATGGATTGGGAAACAATCATCTTGACAAAGTCGAATAATTTTATTAATAAGTACAAAAAGTTTTACATTGGAGTTGTTGGACAGCTATATAAAGCAATGATGAGACACTACGCAATTGAGATAACTAATACAGTTGATGAAAAAGAAAAAGTTTTTTCTAAGATATATAATTTGACAGAAGATTATATAGTAAACTTTCTTCCAATATTAGAAAAAACGGAGGAAACACAACTAGTTTTAGATGCTTATAAAAACTATGTTGAAAAAATAGATAATTTTGCAAGAAAGGATTTCAACGATATCAAAAGAGAACTTCATCTTTTGGAACTTGCAAGAAGATTGTTTACATATAGCCTTCCAACACTAGCAGCGGAAGAATGCTATTTAAGCATAATGGAAAAAGCGAGAATTATAATATCAAATACATATATATCTGCTGATAAATTTGAAACATATCAATTATTATTAGATACAATAGAAAGCTATAATTATAACGTTTTGTCACAAAAAGTTGTTTGGGATAACGATGAGGAGAAAGAAAATTATTCAAAGTTCTGGAAAGAGTTCCAAGAATATAAGAAGCTAGAAAGAATAGATTTTGATGAATATAAGAGATTAAGAGAAGTATTATTCATAACAAAAGAAATAAAAGAAGTAAAAAAGCAAAATAAAGATTATACAAACTTATTGACGTATTACAGAGATCGAATGATACAGCAAAAAGGACTTAGAGGATTAAAAAATTCTGTAAAAAAGATAGACGGAAAATGGAAAACAAAAAGAAGAATAGTTGCAGATTAGAAAGGAAAATATAATGGTAATAGAAGTGGATTATGATGGCATAGATAAAATGCCAGAAGAAGAAAAACTTATAAAAAAAGTAGTAAAGACAGTTTTAAAAGAAGAAAAAATATTAAAAGATTTAGAAGTATATGTAACACTTACAAATAACGAACAAATTCATAAAGTGAATTTGGAACAAAGAAAAGTGGACAGGCCTACTGATGTACTTTCTTTTCCAATGTTCGAAAGAGACGAAATTCCTTATTTAAAAGAAGAAAGTGATGGAGAAAGAGATATTTTAGGAGATATAATTGTATCAATAGAAAAAGTTAAAGAACAAGCAGAAGAATATGGACATTCTTTTGAAAGAGAGCTTGCATACTTAGTAACTCATGGAATGCTACATTTATTGGGATATGATCATATGATAGAAGAAGAAAAGGAACAAATGAGAAAAAGAGAGGAAGAGATTTTAGGAAAACTAAAAATAACAAGAGAATAAAAAAGGAGAATTATAATGACAAAAAATTATTGGTTTAAAGTATTATCAGTTTTTATTATAGTGTCTGCAATTTGTGCAGGAGTGATTTGTGGTGTTATATCAGCAAAAAATAAGAGACAAGCTTCTAGAACTGATGAATTAATAGGTAGTGGAGATGAAACTACTTCGGGTGACGTCATCTCTTCAGGAGAAACAAATAACAATGAAGAAGAAAAACCTTATCTAGGACCTAATATTTATTCTGGCGATTCAAGACCAATAGCAGTAATGATAGACAACGAAAGACCAGCAAGACAAAATCATGGCGGATTAAATTCAGCATATATGCTTTATGAATTTATAATTGAAGGTGGAGAAACTAGAATCATGGCATTTTTTAAAAATGCAACTGCATCATATATAGGACCAGTTAGAAGTGCAAGACATTATTTCTTAGATTATGCGATGGAGCATGATGCGATATTTGTACATTTTGGCTGGAGCCCAAAAGCACAATCAGATATAAAAACGCTTTCAATAAACAATATAAATGGTATATATGACACATTTTATTGGAGAGTTGCACCAAAAGCTTCATATCACAATGCAATAACAAGTATGGAAAATATTCAAAAAATGATTGCAAGAAAAAAATATCGTACAACAACAGAAAAAGGTTCTATAGTAACATATAATAAAGAAGATGAAGATATCGTAAGTGGCGATATAGCAAATAATATTATGATAAAATATTCTGCAAGATCTAATTCATCATATAGATATGATACAGAAAGAAAAGTATATCTAAGAGATATGCGTGGAGAACCACATATAGATTCACAAACAAAGGAACAATTCTATGCCAAAAATGTTGTCATGATATATGTAAAAGATGAGCTTCTAGATGATCCAGAAGATAAAGGCAGAAGAGAATTATACAATATAGGAACTGGCGATGGATATTTCGCAACAAATGGACGAGTAATCAAAATAAAATGGGAAAAGAAAACAAGAGATGGTAGAACAATCTACCGTGATTTAAATGGAAACGAAATAACATTTAATGACGGAATTACTTGGGTACAAATAGTTCCTAAAACAGGAAGTATAACTATTAGTGAATAAAGCGAGATAATGGCAGTGTAAATCAACTTATAAAAAAGAAAGCACACTGCAAAAAAAGTGAGAATACAGTGCATTTAATAAGAATGTACACAATTCAAATATTAAAAAGGATGATAATATGGAAAACAAAGAATTAATAGCTAAGGCAATAGAAGCAAGAAAAAACGCTAAATCACCAACAGGATATTTTGTTGGTGCAGCATTATTAACTGAAACAGGAAAAGTATATACCGGATGCAATTTAGGTTCGGATGACGGAATTTTTAATATATGTGCTGAAAGAGTTGCAATAGTAAAAATGCTTTCGGAAGCACCAGAAAAAATAAAAAAGATAGCGGTTGTTGGTGGAAGAGAAACATTAATACCAACAACACCATGTGGTGTATGTAGACAATTGATTTATAGTTTAGGCACAGATATTGAAATTATATGTGCATTCAACGAAGAAAATGAATTAAAATATAAATCATATAAAATAGAAGAATTATTGCCAAATGGCTTTACATGTTAAAAAGAAGTATTGGTTACCAATAGGTTTTATATGCTTGGTATTTGCAAAACTATTTTGCGGAAACATATGTAAATTTGAATGGTAAAGACCGATGTTAAGGAGGAAAAATAAATGTTTAAATCAGGATTTGTAGCAATTGTAGGAAGACCTAATGTAGGAAAATCAACACTTTTAAATAGACTAGCAGGACAAAAAATAGCAATAGTATCAAACAAACCACAAACAACAAGAACAGCAATAAAAGGTATAATAAATAGAAAAGATGCACAAATTATATTTACAGATACTCCAGGAATTCACAAGCCTAAAAACAAACTTGGAGAAAAAATGGCCGAAACAATAGATACAGCAGTATCAGATGATGATTTGTTGTTATATGTTATAGAAGCAACAGATAAAGGAATTGGTATGGCAAATGAATTCATACTAAAAAAGGTAAAAGAATCAGGCAAAAAAGCCATATTAGCAATAAACAAAGTCGACTTAGTAAAAAAAGAAAATATATTAGAGTTAATAAAATTATATAGTGCAGAGTACAATTTTGAAGCAATAATTCCAATATCAGCAAAAGAAGATGATGGAATAGATACATTGTTAGAAAAGATAATAGAAGTACTTCCAGAAGGGCCTGCATATTATAGCGAAGAAGAATGGACAGACCAAACAGAGCGTCAAATAGTAGAAGAAACAATTCGTGAAAAGGCATTAAAAGTATTAGATGATGAAATACCTCACGGAATTGCTGTAGAAGTTGTAACCATGAAAAAAAGACCTAAAAAAGACTTGTATGATATAGAAGCAACTATATATTGTGAAAAGAAAACTCATAAGGCAATAATAATCGGAAAAGATGGCGAAGTATTAAAGAAAATTGGAACAATGGCAAGAGAAGATATAGAAGCAATGATGGATGCAAAAGTAAACTTGCAATTATGGGTAAAGGTAAAAGAAGGCTGGAGAGATAGCAGTATAAAATTAAATCAAGTTTTTCACTAAAAGAAAGTATAGGGCAGATAAAAAGCTAAAGCACAAAGGAGGAGACTTATGAGCAAAGATTTTGCTTGGCAATTATTCAAAAATACAGGAAATTTAGATGCATTCATGATAATGCGAGAATATGAAGAAATAGGAGAAGAATTAACTCCTAATAGAGATTTAGATGGAGCTAAAGATGGGAATAATAAAGACAAAAGGAATAGTAATTAAAGTAGCAAATTCATCAGATAATGATAAGATATTAACCGTATTAACACCAGATTTGCGGAAAAATAAATGTATTTTGCAAAGGCGCTAAAAAAAACAAAAGCGCCTTTTTGTCTAGCACAGAAATACTAGCCTTTAGCGACATGATGTTATTCTCACGGAAATAGTGAGTTATATAGCTTAAACTCTGCCGAAACAATAGAAGTATTCTATAACTTAAGAATGGATATAGAAAAGCTTTCATATGCGGTAACTATGCTTCAAATAATAAACGATGTCTGTATGGAAGGCGAAACATCATATAAAAAACTACAATTACTATTAAACACACTATATACATTATCAGAAACTTCGAAAAATAAAGAGCTGGTATTTGCAATATTTAAGATAAGACTTTTAGCAATATTAGGTTTTGTGCCAAGGCTTCGGAAAATGCACAAACTGTAACATTGGTGCAGAAGAAATAAAAGAAATATACTTTAGCATAAAGGATAACGGAATAAAATGTGAGGCTTGTAGCAAACAAGACAAAGGAGCAATAAAGCTAAGTTATGTAGCGTACACATCTTTGCTATACATACTGTCAGCCGAACCAAAGAAAATATTTTCATTTGAAGTGCCAGAAGATGCAATAAAAGAGCTATCGTTAATTGCAAAATTATATACAGATGAAAAGCTAGAAAAAGAGTATAAAGTTAATATTTAGAGCAAATGCCAATAGGTGAAAACTTATTGGCGTTTATTTTTTAATAAGCCGAAAAATTATATATATACCTAAATATGTTGAATCAAAAAAATTTTATTGATATACTTGAAGTAGAAAAAATGGATCGGAGGTAAAATAGATGGTTATCAATTATGATAATTTAAAAGAAATATATGGAGAAGAAATAATAGAAACATTAAACGATAATATGGACATAGTAGAGAAAAACATAAAAACAATGAAGGAACTAGGATTTGAAGATGTAGAAGGAATATTTGAAAGAAATGTAGAAACTTTTTTATATTTTCCACAAAGCTTTAAGGAAAAGATAAATAACTTAATAGAAAAATTAGGCCCTGACTATGTGAATATAATAGAAAACGATGTAAGCTATCTAGAAAATTTATAATAAAGGTAGGAGATACAAATGATAGAAGAAAGAAAATTAGCCGAAATATGTGAAAAGTATAAAATGAATTGTGAAGAATTGATAAAAACCAATCCAAATATTTTAATATATGGTAATGAACAAGATATTATATATGTACTAAACTTTTTAAAGGAAGAATTAAATATAGATAGCAAAAATATAGAAAAATGTCCAAGCATCTTATATTTTGGTATAGAAAACATAAAGCATAATTACAAGTTTCTAAAAGATAAAGAAATAAGAAATTATGATGTCGAAACATGTCTTCATATCTTATCAACAGAGCCAAAAGATTTAGAGGCGACTTATAATTATATTTTTAAAAATTATGGTGTAGATTATTTAAATCAAATAACAAGCATATTAAATGTAAAAGAAGAAAGAATTATAGACATAGAAACTAATTGTAAAGAGCTTGAAAAAATGCAAGTATTGCAAGCAGCCGTTTCGAGAAGGAGTATAGAAGAAATAGAGCAAATAGTGGAAGTATGCAAAGCAAATGACATAGAACCAACAGGTACTGTGTTTATGCGAACACCTGAAGAAATAGAGAAGATAGTAGAAGTGTGCAAAGCAAATGACATAGAGCCAACAGGTAATGTATTTAAAAGAACAGCCGAAGAAATAGACGAGATAGTAGAAGTATGCAAAGCAAATGGTATAGAACTAACAGGTACTGTATTCACGAAAACGGCCGAAGAAATAGACGAGATAGTAGAAGTATGCAAAGCAAATGGCATAGAGCCAACAGGTAGTGTATTTTTCCGAACAGCCGAAGAAATAGAAAAGATAGTAGAAGTGTGCAACAAAAATGGCATAGAGCCAACAGGTAATGTATTTAAAAGAACAGCAAAAGAAATAGAAAAGATAGTAGAAGTATGTGATAAAAACGGCATAGAGCTAACAGGTTCTGTATTCATGAAAACAGCTGAAGAAATAGAGAAGATAGTAGAAGTATGCAAAGCAAAAGGCATAGAACTCACAGGGAATGTATTTAGAAGAACAGCTGAAGAAATAGAGCGAATAGTAGAAGTATGCAAAGCAAACGACATAGAGCCAACAGGTAATGTATTTCTAAGAACAGCAGAAGAAATAGAGCAAATAGTGAAAGTTTGCAAAGCAAATGGCATAAAACCATCAGGCAATGTGTTTTTACGAACAGCAGAAGAAATAGAGCAAATAGTGAAAGTTTGCAAAGTAAATGGCATAGAACTAACAGGTACTGTATTCACGAAAACGGCCGAAGAAATAGAAAAGATAGTAGAGGTATGCAACAAAAAAGACATAGAGCCAACAGGTACTGTATTTAAAAGAACAGCAAAAGAAATAGAAAAGATAGTAGAAGTATGTGATAAAAACGGCATAGAGCTAACAGGTTCTGTATTCATGAAAACAGCTGAAGAAATAGAGAAGATAGTAGAAGTATGCAAGGTAAATGGCGTAGAGCCAACGGGTGCTATATTTTTACGAACAGGTGAAGAAATAGAGAAAATAGTAGAAGTATGCAAGGCAAATGGCATAGAACCAACAGGTACTGTATTTTTCCGAACAGCCGAAGAAATAGAGAAGATAGCAGAAGTGTGCAATAAAAATAATATAGAGCCAACAGGTAATGTATTTCTAAGAACAGCTGAAGAAATAGAGAAGATAGTAGAAGCATGCAAAGCAAATGGCATAAAGCCAACAGGTAATGTTTTTAGGCAAACAGTTGAAGAAATAGAGCGAATAGTAGAAGTATGCAAAGCAAACGACATAGAGCCAACAGGTACTGTATTTTTCCGAACAGCCGAAGAAATAGAGCAAATAGTAGAAGTATGCAAAGCAAATGACATAGAGCCAACAGGT
>CAKPEV010000004.1 GCA_934149405.1 uncultured Clostridia bacterium
TAATAGAAGTTTATTACGTTTGCAGTTTCATCTGCACTTATTTTTATTGTCTTTGTTGTTGGCTCTACTTTCGTATAGCCTGCAACATCTATTGCGTTTTCTGTTACTTCTTCTTCTAATGTTCTACCATTCTCTGTCTTTGAGTTTGCTACTTTTGTTGTTGTATTTTCTAAATAGTAATTTACTGTATAGCTTAAATCTGTTCTCTTTTCATAGTAGAATGTGATTTCATTTGTCCCTGTTGTTATTTCTACTTCACCGCTTGTTGGTGCTACTTTGTTGTATCCATCTATTTCGATTGCACTCTCTGTTATCTTATCGCCAAATGTTTGGCTTTCAACAACCTTAGCAGGTGCTAGAACTTTATTTGTCTCTTTTTCTAGATATTTTACTGTATAACTTAAATCTGTTCTCTTCTCATAGTAGAATGTGATTTCATTCTTACCTGTTGTTATTTCCACTTCAACACTTGTTGGTGCCACTTTGTTGTATCCATCTATCTCAATTGCACTTTCTGTTATCTTATCTCCAAATGTTTGGTTTGTGGCATTCTTAGCAGGTGCTAAAACTTTATCTGTACCCTTTTCTAGATAGTTTACTCTATAACTTAAGTCTGTTCTCTTTGCGTAGTACAAGTTTATTACATTTTCATTTAGACCTATTATTAATTCTTCTTTGTCTGCACTGTCATAATTGTAACCATCTATTGCAATTGCTTCATCTGTAGCTAATATCTTTGTTGAAAAGAATTGATTGTCTACAAATTTTGAAGTTGCAAGCTTAGTTGTTGTGCCTTTTAAATAATAATTTACTGTATAGGTTAAATCTTCAACCGTTACAGTAACAGTTGCTATTGTGTCGCCACTCTCGTTTCCATCTGATACTTTCACAGTGAATGTAAATGTGCCTTTTTCGCTTGGAGTATATGTTATTCTACCTGTAACTGCATCAACTGTTGCCTCGCCACTTATTGGCTTTGTTTCTATTGTATATGTTAATTTATCTCCACTATCAGAATCGAATGCTACGATGTCTCCTGATGCTACTATTCCTAATTTTGTAGATAATACCAAATCTTCAGCTTGTGGTGCATTGTTTCCAACTTCAACTACTATGTCTTCGCTAGGTGTTGTTTCGCCATTTTCTACGAAATCGTATCTAATTTCTCCGTCATATTCTTCTCCGAAGCTGTTTCCTGCATTATCTTTTACTGATACTGCTAATTTGTATTTTCCGTATTTAGTTGGTGTTTCAACTACTTGACCGTTTGAAAATGATGTCCATTCTCCTACTTTTACAAAGCTTTCTCCACTTTCAATGAACCAAGCATATTTTGCTGAAGCTTCATTTACTCCACTTACTTTATCTTCTGTTAAACCAGAAGGAATTACATCTTTTAATGTTACTGATATTTTTTGTGTATGTGCAACGTTGCTCTTTGGATTTGTTTCATTATCTAAAACTTTTGCTTCTACATATGGTGCCATTGTATCAATTTTTAATGTAACTTTATTTGTTCCACTCGTTTTTCTGCCAGTCTTTTTAGCATATGCTGATACATCGTATACACCATCTGTTAAAAAGAACATATTCTTAAAATCGTTTCCTGTAGTTGTTACATAATTTCTATCAACTGGATCTCTAGGATTTACCTTTTCATAAATTGTTGCTCCATCTGTTGTTGTAGTTATGTTTACATAAACGCCATCTATATCATCGTTCTTACATGAATTTTCATTGTTAAACCAACCATTTACTGTAGTAGCTGGCTTAAATTCATTTTTTCCTACCTCAACTATAATGTTTATTGTAGGCATTTTGGTTGTTTTTGTTCTTCCATATGGTCTATCTATCTCGATTTTTTGTTCTAAAACATGTAATAATTCAACTGTTTCAGCTCTTGTAACATTTTGTAATATTTTTAATGTTCCATCTTCATAACCATTTATAAAGTTATATACTGAATAGCTGTGGATTGCTGTATATGCCCAATCTGCTACTTCATTTCCATCAGAATATTGTGCTAGACCATCTACATGATCTTTTGGATATACTTCTTTATCAATCTTTAATATTCTTGATAATATAACTGTTGCTTCTTGTCTTGTAATCGGGTTTGAAGGTCTAAATGTGTTATCTTCGTAACCTGATATATATCCTTGTGCAACAGCAGCATATACGTATTTTGCATACCATGCATCATCACTTATATCACTAAATTTTTTGTCTGTTTTACCATCTTTAAAGCCAAAAAAGTTATTTACAACTTTAACATATTCAGCTCTTGTGATAGTTTGATTTGGACGCATTGTTCCGTCTTCATATCCGTCAATGTATCCCTTATCTACGAATTCCATTATTTTTTTGTAACACCAATGGTTTGGTGCTAAATCTGGGTATAGTTGACTCGCCATCGCTGTCATTGTTCCAAAAAGAATAACTAGGCCAAGTATTGCAGCCCCAATTCTTGTAACTGATTTTTTCACAGAAAAATCAACTCCTTTCATAAATTTGCCAAGTAATCATATCACGTTTTTCAAAATTTGGAAAGATATTTTGTCATTTTTGTTTACGGAACTTTAAACTTCGCCATAAAAAAATTTTTTTAGCGATCTTTTTC
Source organism: uncultured Clostridia bacterium (assembly GCA_934149405.1). Lineage (GTDB taxonomy): Bacteria > Bacillota > Clostridia > TANB77 > UBA1234 > UBA1234. The sequence continues at coordinate 2,621 of CAKPEV010000004.1, forward strand.
TTGTTTTGTAGGTTACATAATATTAAATTTCTTATAAACCATTTAATTCCGTAGTTCTTCCGCTCTTTTGATATTCTATCCTTTTTTTGGCATTTCAATCAATTTTATTATTTTTTTGAAAATTTAAACATTTTTTCACTTGTTTTAAAACCATATTTCCGTAGCATTTATTGTTTTTATCTTATGTATACATCAGCCTATATCAAGCGATTGCGGTCTCAAAAACTTTACTTTTGGCTTTTCAGATGCTATAATATAGTTATACAAAATAAATAAATTAGTAACATCAAAAGACCTTTAAAAAAAAAGGCCTTTTTTATTATATAAAAATAATAAAAAAGTAAACTTTTTTAGTAAAGGTGGTGGCTAGTATGAAAACACTAATTAAAAAAATAATACCAACAACAATATTAACATTAACAATTGGAACAATTAGTTTTGCTGGAGATACAGTTCCATTCTTCTATAATGTATTACCTGAATTCGATTCTAATTCCATTATAAATTCAAAAAATGATGTAATTAGCTTTGATTTATGGGAAGATGAAGAAAAAGTTTTTGTTAATGGCGAAGAAGTTCAAATACTAGACAATCACTTTGTAATTGACACTTATGGTTTAAGCGGAAAACAAGAATTTGTCATCACAAATGACAAAAACGAAAACGTTATTTATACATATTATATTTCAGATGAAGATGGTTTCGTAGCAGATTATGAAGATGAAGAAATCGGTAACAAAGATGTTTATGTTACTACTTATGAAAGTGTTAAATTTATCTATACTGAAAAAGATGCTAGAAGCGTAGAAAAAGTAATTAATCTTTTAGACAATATGCCTACTCAAATGAAAGAAAATCTAAAAGAAATCAAAATGGTTCCTAGCAAAACAAGAGGTAATGTAGCTGGCGTAACTAAATATGATAGTATCACATTCTATGGTTTATCTTCTTATAGAAGTGAAACTTTTGAAAACATTGTTTATCACGAAGTTGCTCATACATGGGCTTACGAACTAATTAGAACTAAAGTTTTAGATTTTAATTATAGCGAATACAGTAATTTAGCCCGCGAAGACGACAATTACGTTAGCAATTATTCAAGAAAAGCGATTGTTAGAAATGATGACTACAGTGAAGATTTTGCAGAAAGCGTTGCATTCTACATGATTGATAGTGAAGACTTTGAAATTAACCACCCTGCAAGAGCAGAATTTATTAGTTCTATTATTGATTAAAACCGCTTGGTCTCTTATATATGAAAAAGAAGTTTGAATTTAACCCACTCAAACTTCTTTTTTATTTGTTGGTATAGCATCTGCTAAACTTTATTTTTACTCAATGCATATACAATTAAACTATATTTTAAACTTGTCTAAGAACTCTTGATTTGTCTTTGTTGCAACTATCATTCTTATTAAGTTTTCTGTGATATTTTGTACATTGCCTTCATTTAATGCTGTACGAATCTTCCATACAGTATCTAGTTCTTTTTTATCCTGCAATAAATCTTCTTTTCTTGTTCCTGATTTGTTTATATCGATTGCTGGGAATATTCTCTTTTCTGATAATTTTCTATCTAAGTATACTTCCATATTTCCAGTTCCTTTAAACTCTTCGAATATTACATCATCCATTCTGCTTCCAGTTTCTATTAGACCTGTAGCAAGTATTGTAAGGCTTCCACCTTCTTCTATATTTCTTGCAGCACCAAAAAATCTCTTTGGCTTATGTAATGCAGCTGGATCAAAACCTCCTGATAATGTTCTTCCTGATGATGGTATTACTAGGTTATATGCTCTTGCAAGCCTTGTGATACTGTCAAGTAATATTACAACATCTTTCTTTTGTTCAACTAGTCTTTTTGCTCTTTCTAGAACTATTTCTGCAACTTTTACATGGTGCTCTGGCATTTCATCAAATGTTGAATATATTACATCTCCTCTTATTGAACGCTTCATATCTGTAACTTCTTCTGGTCTTTCGTCTATTAAAAGAACTATTAGCTCTACCTCTGGATGATTAGTTGTTATGCTATTTGCAAGCTTTTTAAGAAGTGTTGTTTTACCTACTTTTGGCGGTGCAACAATCATTCCTCTTTGACCGAATCCTATTGGTGCCATTAAATCTATTATTCTTGTCGAATATTCAGTTGGCACTGTTTCTAGATGTATTCTTCTATTTGGATATATTGGTGTTAAATCGTCAAAACTCTTCCTTTTTAGTGATACTTCTGGTAAATCACCATTTATAGTATTAACATATATTAATGCTGAAAATTTTTCGGTTTCCTTTGGTGTTCTGGCAATTCCTTGAACCTTATCTCCTGTTGCAAGCTTGAATCTTTTTATCTGAATTGGTGATACATATATATCTTTCGGTGTTGATAAGTAATTTTCACCTCTTAAAAAACCAAAGCCGTCTGGTAATACTTCTAACACACCTTCAGCAGAATAATCTCCTGGTTGGCTTGCTTCAGCTAAAGGCTTTTTATTTGTTTCTGCTTGCTCGATCTTAACATTTTCATCAGTAATCTCTTCTTTTTTACTATCGTTATGTTCTTGCATAATAGCCTCAATTAATGCTTCTTTGTTTAGTTTACTAGCACCTTTTATACCTTTTTGCTTTGCAAGTTCTCGAAGATCAATGAGCGAAAGTGAATTTAACTCTTCTCCCATAATTTATCTCCTTTCTATATTCATATAAATCTTATTTGGAAATTTGATATGGGCGAATAACCGCCCATACTAAAGAATTCTATACTTAAGAATGTTTCCTTGAATATCCTCTTTTTGAATCTATATTACGTTTTAAATCTAATTGTCTTTCATCACTATCTTTTAAAAATTTTGAAAGCATATCATCTAAAGTCATTGGTTCCTGGTTTTCAACTCTTTTTTCTCTTCTTTCGTTGAACTTACGCTCCTTTGGTGGCAATGCTTTCTTTATTGAAAGTGCAATTTTTCCATTATCGTCAATCGATAGCACCTTTACCTTTACTGTGTCACCAGAATTTAAAACTGTATGAATATCTTCTACATAATCTCTTGATACTTCAGATATATGAACAAGTCCGCTTTTTCCATCCTCTAATTTTACGAAAACTCCATAGTTCATTATATCTGTAACTTTTCCCTCTACAATATCGCCCACACTTACTGGCATATAAAAAATTTCCTCCTTTTGAACATTTTCTTTCTGTATTTTACATCATTTTTCCAATATAGTCAACAAATAATCCGTTGAAATCAGTGCTTATACCGCCACATAAAAAGGATGACCGATTAAGTCATCCTTTTATATGCTTGCATCCACAAAAATAATCTCATATGGCATTACTAATCCTAACTTTTCGCGTGCCACTTCTTCTATATATTCATCACTATTTATATTTTTCTTAGTTTCTAAAAGTTGTTCATGTCGCATTTCTTCATTTTCGCACAATGTAACATACTTTTCTTTTTCATCAGCAATATTCTTAAGCTCTACTTCTTGCTCTATCATCGTATATATTCCATATACAAAAACAAGTGTAACTGTAAAAGTATACAAAAGCTTTTTTAAAAAATTTTTCATCTTATCACCCTTTGTCTTCTGTAAAAGTCTTATGTAATATATTCAACAAAAACTTTAAAAATCCTGCTTTATTTCCTTATTTTTTCTATCAAATTTAATTTTTCCTATCATCTTTTTTATAATCAAGACTAGTTTTTTAAAGATATTTTCTATAGCATCAAAAATGGTGCCAAAAATTTTTAATATCAGCTTGCTAAGAATTAAAAGATAAAACATTGAACCGCAATGCATAGCCAACAAACATGTAGCCTCTTAAATCACCATCATTAGTCACAAAAGCACTTATTATAATAATTAAAGTTACTATTATTCCATAAAAAATATCTTGTATGTATACAGTTAAGTCTCTAGTCTTTTGGTTTCTTCGAGTCAGTCTAAAAAAATCAAAAATCAGTGTCAATATTGCTCCTATAATTATTGACCAAAAGAAAACATATACCTCTCTTGTAATCATTTTTCCTCACCTCTTTACTTAAATATCTTGGTAAGGACACTCTCGCCTTTTTTTCCTGCATGCGATTTATCATTATATACAAGTGAAGATATTTCACCTTCAACACTCAATTCTGCATTTTCTAAATTAAACTTATTAAGCCTTAAATCATCTCCTTTTACTATCAAGATGCCGTAGCTCTGTGTCAAGTGTTACAACTTGCTCGTCAAAATTCAGTACATCTAACACACCAGATACATTTAGAGTATTTCTATTTTCTAAAATAATATTTTGCATTTTTGTAATATCTTTTTCATCATATCCCATACAATATCCTCCCTTGTACATCATTATGGTATAGTTATATTCATAGGATATTTATTATATTACTAAATTTTTTGACACATATTATCATGCATTTTCGCCAGTGCCTTTTTTTCGATTCTTGAAACTTGAACTTGTGATGTTCCTATTATTCTAGCCACTTGTGCCTGTGTCATCTCTCGATAATATCTGTATATAATTATTCTCCTCTCGTTTTCATCTAATATCTCTAACATTGATTCTATTGCCATTTTGTCTATAACCTTATCATAATCATTGTCTTTCATCACAATTTTTTCGCCAACTGTGTCATCGTCTTTTTCACCAGTAATTGTTTTATCTAATGAGTCGACATATGATGTTGCTTCCATCGCAAGCACGATGTCTTCTTTTGAAATTTCAAGTTTTTCGGATATTTCTTCGATTGTAAGTTCTACCCCATGATTTTTCAAAGTAGTTTCTTGAATTTCTCTAATTTTACTTGCAATTTCTTTTAAACTTCTACTTACCTTTACCATTCCATCATCTCTTAAAAAGCGTTTTATTTCACCAATTATCATGGTAACTGCATATGTAGATAGTTTATTCTCAAATTCTAAATTAAATCGCTTTATGGCTTTTATAAAACCTAAGCAACCGATTTGAAATAAATCTTCTTTATCGTATCCTCTGTTATAAAATCTTTTTACTACATTCCACACTAATCCAACGTTTTCATTTATTATTTTAGTCATTGCTTCTTCATCGCCATTTTGAGCACGCTCTATTAGCTCGTTCATACGACCTCCTTTATTTCTTTTTTCATATACACTTTTGTGCCCATTCCAACTATAGATTCAACTTTCATTTCATCCATAAAGTTTTCCATAATTGTAAAGCCCATACCAGACCTATCCATGTTAGGATTACTTGTATATAATGGCTGTTTTGCCATTTCTATGTTTTCTATGCCTTTGCCATAGTCTATTATTTCTATCTCTGCAACTCTATTTGTAAGTTTGCACTTTATATGTATAATTCCCTCTTTATCTCCGTAGCCATGAATTATGGAGTTTGTGACAGCTTCTGACACTGCTGTTTTTATGTCTGCGAGTTCTTCTATTGTCGGATCAAGTTGCGAGACAAATGCAGCAACCGCAATCCTTGCAAAAGCTTCATTACATGATTTACTTTTTATTTCTAGCTTCATTTCATTATCCATTTATAGTTTCCTCCTCTACTATTGGTATTATTTTAAATATGCCTGACATTTTAAAGATTCTCTTCATTTCATTGTTTAGATTCTTCATTTCTGCTGTGCCACCAAATCTTATGAGTTGCTTATATCTTCCGAAGAAGCATGCCTATCCCAGAGCTATCCATAAAATTCACTTTTTCAAAATCAAACATTACCTTATGTGGCAAATATTTTCTTATCACATCATCTGTTTTTCTTGAAATTTCTAGGCAAGTATGATGGTCAATTTCACCACTAAAATTTATCGTAAGTAGCCTTTGATTTTCATCGTATTCTGCAAACATATATTATTTCCTCCTTTGTATTTTTTATACAGATTATACATAAAATCTTGTAAAAAATTTGTTGAAGTTGGGTATGAAACGAAAATTTTTTATTTCTTTTTGCATTATCACTTAATTTCTCCATTGTATTCTTGATTTTTTTGATATATAATACACTCATATTTTACAGATATGGGAGGAAAATTTATGGTTTTTGTTAAAGAATTATATAGAGAAACTAGTAAATATGCAGACAAAGAAATCGAAGTTGCTGGTTGGGTTAGAACAGCAAGAGAATCTAAAACATTTGGTTTTATCGAGCTAAATGATGGTTCTTTCTTTAAAAATGTTCAAATAGTTTATGAGGATAGCTTACCAAATTTTGAAGAATTGACAAAGTTAACAGTTAGCTCTTCTCTAAGAGTAAAAGGTATCTTGGTAGAGACTCCAAATGCTAAACAACCATTTGAAATTAAGGCTACTAATATAGAAATAGAGTGCTTATCTCCTAATGATTATCCACTTCAAAAGAAAGGTCATACTATTGAATTTTTAAGAGAACAAGCATATTTAAGACCTAGAACAAATCTTTTTAGTGCTGTTTTTAGAGTTAGAAGTGTAGCTTCAATCGCTATTCATAACTATTTTCAAGAAAGAGGATACATATATTTTCACGCTCCTTTAATCACTGCAAACGATGGTGAAGGTGCTGGCGAAATGTTCCAAGTAACTACTCTTGATTTAGATAAAATCGCTGAAACAGGAAAAGTTGATTATTCAAAAGACTTTTTTGGAAAACATGTTGGATTAACTGTTACAGGCCAACTTGAGGGCGAAGCATTTGCAATGGCATTCGGAAAAATTTATACTTTTGGACCTTCTTTTAGAGCCGAAAACTCTAATACTAAAACTCATGCTTCTGAGTTCTGGATGATTGAACCTGAAATTGCTTTTTGTGATTTAGATGGTCTTATGGATATCGAAGAAGATATGCTTAAATACATTGTTAACGATGTTTTAGAGAAATGTCCTGAAGAAATGGATTTTTTAAATAAATTTGTTGCTCCTGGCTTAATAGAAAAACTTCAAAAACTATTAACAAGCAAATTCACAAGAGTAACTCATGAAGAAGTTATTACTATATTAAAAGAAGCGAAAGTTGATTTTGAATTCAAACCTGAATATGGTGAAGATATTGCAAAAGAACACGAAAAATATATTACAGAACATTTTGGCGGACCTGTATTTATTACAAACTGGCCTAAAGATATTAAAGCATTCTACATGAAACAAAATCCAGATGGTAAAACTGTTGCTGCAGTTGACCTAGAAGTTCCTGGTGCTGGCGAACTTATGGGTGGAAGCCAAAGAGAAGAAGATTATGACAAGCTTTTAACTCGTATGAAAGAATTAGGCATGCATACAGAAGAATTAGATTGGTACTTAAACCTTAGAAAATATGGTAGTTGCATACACTCTGGTTTTGGTATGGGATTTGAAAGACTTCTTATTTATTTAACAGGTGTTGAAAATATAAGAGATGTAATTCCATTCTACAGAACTCCTGGAAATTGCGATTTTTAATATTAAATCTACAAAAAAATATCCCCCAGCTTTACTGCCGGGGGATAATTTTTTTATTAACCGTTAATTTGTTTCATAACTTCTTCTGCGAAGTTTTCTTCTTTCTTTTGGATACCTTCTCCTCTTTCGAATCTTACAAATCTTCTGATTGTAATGTTTTCTCCGATGCTTGATATCTTTTCTGTTAATACTTCTTGAACTTTTTTATCTGGATCTTTAATGAAATCTTGCTCTAATAAGCATACTTCTTCATAGAATTTGTCTATTCTTCCAGCAACTATCTTCTCAGCTACAGCTTCTGGTTTTCCTTCGTTTATAGCTTGAGCTTTGATAATCTCTTTTTCTTTTTCGATTACTTCAGCTGGAACATCTTCTCTTCTAACATATTCTGGTTTTGTAGCAGCGATTTGCATTGCTACATCTTTAACGAATTCTCTGAATTCTGGGTTCTTAGCTGCGAAGTCTGTTTCAATGTTAACTTCAACTAATACACCAATTCTTCCATCACCATGAATATAGCTTTCTACTAAACCTTCGGCAGCTATTCTTCCTGCTTTTTTAGCAGCTTTAACAACTCCTCTTTCTCTTAAAAGCTCAGCAGCTTTTTCTTTATCTCCATTTGCTTCTTCAAGTACCTTTTTACATTCCATCATTCCGGCACCTGTCATTTCTCTAAGTTCTTTAACTTGTTCTGCAGATATCATATTTAATCCTCCTTAAAATTTAATAGCCACCACTTAAAAAGCAGTGGCTTTATATGTTTTACAAATTTGATTATTCTTGTGTGTTCTCGATTTCTTCCATAGTTGTTTCTTCATCATTTTCAGATTCTTTAACCATAGATTCACCTTGTTTTGATTCGATAACAGCATTCGCCATAGCTTCGATGATTAGTTTGATTGCTCTAATAGCATCATCGTTACCAGGAATTACATAATCAACATCTTCTGGATTACAGTTTGTATCTACTAAACCGATAACTGGAATACCTAATTTTCTAGCTTCTAGTATAGCTATTCTTTCTTTTTTAGGGTCTACAACAAACATAGCTCCTGGAATTTCAGTCATATCTTTAATTCCACCAAGGTTTGTTTGCAATTTTTCCATTTCTTTCTTTAAAACTATAACTTCTTTTTTAGGTAATACATCGAATGTACCATCTTCAGCCATAGCTTCTAATTCCTTTAATCTGTTAACTCTTGTTCTGATTGTTTTGAAGTTTGTAAGCATACCACCTAACCATCTTTGGTTAACATAGTACATACCGCATCTTTCAGCTTCTTCTTTAACACATTCTTGAGCTTGTTTCTTTGTACCAACGAAGATAACTGTCTTTCCTTCGTCTACGATACTCTTTAATACAGCATAAGCCTCATCTATTTTCTTAGCTGTTTTTTGTAAGTCAATGATATAAATACCATTTCTTGCTGTGAAGATATATGGAGCCATTCTAGGATCCCATCTTCTTGTTTGATGTCCGAAATGAACACCTGCTTCCAATAATTGTTTCATTGCAACTACTGACATTTTAATTTCCTCCTCGATTTTTGTTTTATTTCCTCTATAATACTTCAAACACTAAAAACCACCAATTACTTGGCACTAGGCAATTAGCTAGTATCATATGTGGATTTGTGCTTAACACACTGCTTTATTTTACCATCATTCACTATGAAAATCAACATTTTTCTTGAAATTTAGAGGGAAAATTAAAAACTCTTGTTACTATTCAGTCTTCAAAATAAAAGTATATATCAAACGTAAATGCGTGCTATAAAAATGTAGCGGAGCACAGTGTGCTCCATAAAAATACTACTGTTTAACATTTGTTATAAATTAAGTCTGGATAGTAACTCCATATATCCAAATAGAAAGGAAATTGGAGACTATCATTTTAGATATTCTCCAGATTTTTCCTCTAGCAATTTAAAGTTACAACACCTCTCTCTTATATTTTCTGGTAATCTTCCATTATTGTATAATTGATATAATTTAAAAGACTTGTTTTTTACTTGATTAGAATTGGCATTTAGCCACGATAATTGTTCTTTTAATAATTTTTGGTATTTTAATTCTTCTATCGCTAAAGTTTTTTGATTCAAATCTACCAAAGAATAATTACCTTCCTTTACAGGTATCATGTTATTAAAATTAACAGCTCCTAATTCTCCGTTCTTGATTTTCAAAAAGTCAATCGTATTCTTCATTTCTCTATGTTTTGCCTTTGGACTTGATAAAGGTGCAAAATATTCATAATCATTCATTTGGAATAATATTCCTACAAAAGGACGCAATATCTTTTCGTTTTTATTATAAGCAACCTTATTATCAAATTTTCTCAAATAATCACAATAATCCGAATCCACAATAACAATTTTAAAATTTATAATCAATGTAACTTACCTCCTTAATATTTCAATTATAAATGTAAAAGGATTAGAGTTTAAAACCCTAATCCCCTTTTTTAAGTTCCAATTTAATGGCTGGAAACACCGCTTTTTTTAATTCCAATTTGATGGCTGGATTCACCGCTTTTTTAAGTTCCAATTTAATGGCTGGATTCACCAACTTTTTGTCACTTTTATCAATAATATTATATACAATTCATATAAACTTATTGTCCCCTATGCATTAAATATAACACATTTGCAAAAAATAATCAATATTTCAAAAGATTTTTTGCAATTTTATGTTTTTTAATTGGCTGCCATTAGTCCTTAATTTATGACAAAGCTTAATTGTAATGTTTTTATGGAGCACACCTAAGCTCCTCGACATTTTTGCAAAATACAATTATGTTCGTAACTTTTTAAGGCTGAACAGTAACCTAAATTGTGCTATTCTATCTCATCTTTATTTGGTTTTCTAACTTTATCTATAAATTTTTTATCACAAGCGCCATAACTTTTATAATTTTCTCTTGCCTCTTCTAATGTCATTCCGCCGTTTGAATCACTTTTCTCCTTTGTGTCATATATATTTTTCATAAAAATATCGTTTTCCCAAAAGCACACAGGACATATGAAGCATATGCATTCTTCTACTTTCCTAGGTAATGTTTTATACCCACAGCATAAACACTTTTCTTTCATATTGCACCTCATCTTTCATCTATTCTCTTATGATTATTGTGCAACCAGTTAAGTAAAATTTCAAATTCTTCATAATGGTTTTTGAAGAACTTATCTTGTTTCATTAAATTAACAATTTCATTTTCTGATAGCCATTCTACTGAATCAACTTCAGCTTCTTGCAGTTTCAAATCATTCAAATTTTGTATATCCATTTTTATGTAATAATCATCCCAAAATACTCTTTCATTTTCTGATCTTCCAGAAAAATATAGTTTTAAGTCTTTAGGATTCATTTTTACTCCTATTTCTTCTTCTACTTCAGTAAGTATCCCCTCGATACTAGTTTCTCCTGTCTTTGGATGTCCACCTGTTGTCGCATATTTTCCATTCTTTGCTTCGCTTCTCTTTTGAATTAAAAATTTTCCTTCTGAATTTTGTATGAACACTAATACTACAACAATGTACCTGCCTTTAGGAATTTGTTCGCCTTTTAGTATTGTTTCACCAGTAAGGTTTCTGTTTTTATCATATAAGTCTCTTTTCTCCATAATTTATCTCCTATACATTTTTAGTTGTGTTCACTATTTATGGAGCACACCTAAGCTTAAGCTACATTTTATTTTTTCATAAATTAGTTTGCAATGCCATTATATTTTCTATCATTTAGACTATTATGTTATTATATTTTCCCTGTATGTCTATATATTTTCATTGCTTCTTCACTATATGCAGGCTTTGACAAATCTTTATCTATTAAATCTGCAATATATTTGGTTAGATATTGCACTGATAGCAATAAATCAAATTCCCCAAGTAGATTTTCATATTCGCTTTCTATCATAATCATGCTATTTGCATTTTCTTTAAGATATTTTAGTAGTTTCTTCTCATACATGCCTACGCTTTTTGTCTTGAAGTAAATCACAACATTTGAGTTATTATGTTCCATGCTGATAAATCTTCCGTGTGAGAAGTTCTTTTTCTCATGCATTGTTATTCTATATACTCCAGATTCAACAATTTTAGATTCTAAATCCAAAGTTGCCGATGTTGTATAATCTCCATAAAAAGTATCTATTACGCCTTTTTCTTTGAATATGTTTTTTAATTCCTTATGGTTAGTTTTAAAATAATCTTTCCAGTAGTTATTCCAATAATCAAGCCTTTCGTACATAAAGGTATCAAAGTCACTACCGATTTTTTCTTTTTCATAATAATATTTTGCAAAGAAGCTTGCTGGCACTATAATTCCCTCAATGGATAGGAATCCTCTTTCTCTTCCAGCCTTGCCTTTTGGATTTCTGTATGATATTAAATTAAGCTTTTTTGAATCCTTTTTTGCTTTTGTTATTATGTACTTATTTTGTTTTTTACACTTTTTCAAAACTTCTACTATATCATTGCTACTGCCTGAATATGAGAATGCGATTATATTTCCTACACTATTCATATTTTTATACATAGCCACCCTTGGATACATGGCTTCTGTATAAATGCCTTTAATTTGATTCACAACTTCAGCACCATAAAATGCTGCCGCATAAGAGCCTCCCGTTCCACAAAAAACAGTTGTTGAATCTATGTTATCAATCATCGCTTTTACTTCTTCATAAGCGTTGCTTTTGAAATCCGCTTCTACTCTCTTCTTTAGCACGGATAAATTTGTATCGATTTTTTTGACTTTTTTTCTTTCTTTTTCAATTTCTAATCCGCAAATGCATCTATCTTTTTTAGAAGTCTTTTTGTATAAATCTTCAACCATCGAACGCGCACCAATTCTTTTTACTATCTGACTAGTGTTTTTAACTGCCTGCTTATTCGCTTCATCTAACATCTTTTCATTGATTTCGAAGTTGTTTTCTAACACGCATTTTATAACCGTTGACAAGAATAAATCTCCTGCTCCCGTTGGATCAACTTCTTTTGATGGCTTTTCTAAGTTATAGGAATATACTTTGTCACCATGCACAAATTTTGAACCGTTTTTTCCGTATGTTATAATTATTAAATCCGATTCGAATATTTGATTTATGTCTATTGTTTTAGAGAAATTAAATTTATTCATCAAAAACGAATATACTCTTTCGTTTAGTTGTACTAAATTAAACTTTCCACTTAATTTTTCTATAATACTTTCAGCGTCGCAGTCTTCAAGTTCTCCAACTTGTCCAATATCTATAGCTATTTTAGAGTCATGTGATTTTATATTTTTAATTAGTTTCAAATTTCTTTTATTTATTGTATCAAACACGAATAGATTATCTTTGGCTAATAAAGATTTTGGTATATCAAGCATTTCTTCGCTATCCTCATACCACTTTTTCCTACCACATATAGGACATCTCTTTTTAGATAAAACTCCATCCTTTGTTATATTTATATGAAAACATCTTGTGTGGTCCTGACCTCTTTTTATATTATCAACATTAACATTTAGTACTTTTAATGAATTTATTGCAATATCTCCCTCTTCATCATTTCCACACATTCCAATTGCATAAGTTTCGTACTTGCTAGCTAAATTAGCTAAAACATTAAACACTGTCATTCCGCCACACAAGCCTAAAAATTTTGAATCTTTATAGTAATAATCTGTAACCAAATCACCTATTCCTATTATTTTCATAAGTATCCTCCTAAATTATATATTTTAGAATCATCTATCCATTTCATCTTTTGGATTAACAGTTTGATTAACCTCACTCTCCTTTGTATACCTTCCATTCTTATATAAATATCTTACTATCCTATCTCTTGATTTGTTAAACACTTTTAATTCATCCAAATATTTACTTCCATCTTTTATTTTTGAATATGGCGAAGGAAAAATCAATCCTTTTATGTATGTAGTAAACTTAGTCACATCAATAGCTCCTCTTTCATTTTGGAACATTTGCTCTACTCTATTTAGAGATGGATACCTGACTATTGCTAAACTGTCTACATATATGTCGTTTGAAAATAGTAATTCTAATGCCGATTGCAATGTAACACCAGTTAAAACATTATCATCTGACACAATATTAAAACCTTGTTGAAGATTTCTACTTGTTTTTAATTCAATTTTTTCATCTAATAATTTTTCAAAATAACTTTTTGAGTGTAATTCATCATAACTTTTCTTTCTTATTGAAATTGCAGAAACGTCTACATCACAATGATTAGCCAAAATATTTTGTGCCAATAATGGTAGTTCAAGACCACCATACGCCAATCCAGAAAAATTGATTTCCTTGTCAACAAAATTTTTTTCTTCTTGTTTCATTTTTTCAATTGCCAAATTCATGGTTATGTAATTTTCAATATAATTATCGATTTCTCTGTATGTTCTAAAAGCTCTTTTATTAAGTTTTAAATCGTTTTTATCTATAACACCATTTATAACCAAAGGGAAATTCTCCATAACTTTTTCTAAAATATTGCAAATGTTTGTAGTATGGCTTTCATTATTCATCTTTGGTACAAAACATAGTTGATACATTTCTTTATAGATATCGTTGCAAATCTCATGCCAATTTTTCACTTGCTCGTTTTCGTTATATGCACTTAATGACAAATACAACCTGTCGTATTGTGGAAAGCCACTTACTATCGCTGCATTCAAATTCATTAGTGCAACGTTTCTTAAATTATCCATTACGCCAAGAAGCAATTTCGTGTCTTGCATTTTCCCGTTTGATTCATAGTCTTTTAGCGCATATAGAGCTTTTTGAAAAAAGTCCATATTGTTCTTATACCAACCTATTATTTCTATACTGTTAGGTGCTTTCTCTTCATCTTTATTAGATAAAAAATAATAATATGTGTCAGAACCCCTTAGAATTCTTGATGTATCCGTATCTAACGAATATATATATCCATCACCTATTTTTTCATCAAATAACCTCTTTAACGCATTATTATTCTCTATTAAATGCCACTCCCAATCTTCAAACATTATTGCACCGGACTTTTTATCAAAGATATCCTCAAAACCATTGATTGTTCCTAGCGTCTCATTAAATTGCTCATTATATTTCTTTATAATGTTCTTCCTTCCCATAACAATACTTTTTTCAACAATAGCCAATTGATTTTCATACTTATTTTTGTCTGGCTTCCTTAAGCAAACTGTCGGGAATATATGTAATGTGTTTAATAAATATTCAGTCGCCTCAACGCCTTTAAGTACTCTTCCATCTTTATCACAAACTGGATAGCAACCATTTATATCTTTTGAGCACCTGTCAACAGAGAAGCCTTGATCGCAATTTAACATGCTAAAATCATTTCCGTTTTCTTCGCCTTGATCGCCAATTCTTAACATTGAATTTTCTGGTATGCCCAAAAACTTTTCAACCTTGCTTAAAGCCTTTTCCTTGTCAGCCACATCCACTTGAAGCATATATTGATCTTGATATTTACCGAATAGAATATTTAATATTTGCTTTTAATATGTTATTTTCCAAATTAACAAACTCTCTTAAATATTGTTCAACCTTTTCAAATTGGCTGGCATCTCGAAGCATCAACCTAAAGGCTGCAATTCCATCACTCAATGGATTTTTAGATGTTATCAATTCGATATCAGCTAGTTTTTTTACAAAGAATTTATCTAAATCACCCTCAATGTGCTTTAGGCTTTCTAAGTCATTTTCGCCAACTAGCGGTGTACAAGAATCAAAAAACTCTTTATTACCACAAGTATAAAACAAAAATTCTCCATTATGCGTAACCCCTATTATATTTTTTAGTTTTTCTTTCTGGATTTCATACTCATTTATTAGTTTTTCACACAAGTCTATATTGAATGCTTTTAATCCTGTTTCTCCTCGACCTGTTATTAGCACCAATGAAATGTGTTTTTCTAGAACATTATAAATTGCCTGTAAGATTCTTTTATTCAAGTTTCCATTATCTAATAGCGTTTCATCTATTCCCATACATACGGCATTATATTTCTTTTCAAGTCTTTTTGACAAGTTTTCAAGTACCTTTACTTTATTTTCCTTTGTAACTTCCAAACTTTTTTCCAAAAGTATTTGCTCAGCATATCGTTCTATTTCCACTGTAACAACTCCTTTTTATATTATTATTGTCATTTTACCACTTATTTAAGAAGTATTCTTGTTTATATTATATTATTTTTTAATTCTTTCATTTGAGTATGTTTCATTCTGAATTTTATATTTTATGATGTCTTTTAATCTAAATAACCTTATTTCCATTTTTTGTTCGCAAAAAGCTGCAATATACCAATCATCAAGATAATTAAATAATTCTGCAGGATGGATTATTCGCTTAGATATTCCGGAATTTATTGACTTATATTCTATATAGACTTTTCTTTGATTGTTTATAGAATTTCTCATATCTATGTAAACTTTTTCTATTCCGATATTTTCTGAAAGTATCCTATCAATTTTAGTTTTATCCCTTGATAAATTATTTTTCGAATATGCATTAAAGATCTTATCAAATATTTGGATTAGTTCATTATTTTTACATCTTTTTTCAGCATATTTTTTCAAAAAATATATATCTTGCAAATTTAAGCCCACATCTATATTGTTTAACTCCTGATTTAAGAAATATCCTCCAGTTTTTCCTCTCTTAGAATCTATATATATTCCTGCTAATTCCAATTCATCTTTATATTGTTTGATCATTCTCGGTGTAACCTCCAACTTTTCTGATAATTCTTGCATACTATGTATCTTATTATCTTTTAACATAAAAATCATATTTATCATATTAGAAACCTTACTCATCAACTTTCCCCCATTTTCTTCACATATCGCTAAGTATTTTTTCTTCGTTAACAAAATAGTGAATCGGTAAAAACCAATTCACTATTTTGTCTTAAGCTAACTATAGCTTAATCAATCCTCAGTTGTTCAATAATCTCAAAAGCCATATTCAGATTAGAAACAACACTAAAATCGTCATATTTTTTTTGACTAGAATTAGAAAATCTAATCGCAACACCTCCACTAGCTTGCCAACCAATCAAATTTCCACCGTAGTCATCAACTAAAACGTTACCTTTCGGGTCAACAACCTCATGTTTTTTGCAAATATATGGAACAAGAATGACATTATTCTTTACTCCATTCTTCCTAAGATAGTCAATCTTTGCCTTTCCTTCATTAAACGAATGAATCGTAGTGAGAATCGAAAAGTCCTTTTCAAAGTTCTCCTTCAATATCTCCAAGCTGTCGCCTATAATGTCAGCTTGTTTTAGCCAAATCTCCCAGTCTTTCTCTATTAGGTACCGTTCTCTCGTAATATCGATGCCCTTATTTTTCAACTCGTGATATTCCTTAAAAAGTTCCTTTTCTGTGTCAAGTAATACTCCATCAAAATCGATATAACCAATAAGCTTACTCATCAAAACTCCTCCTAATCATGATACTCCCAAAATTAAAGAAATATCTTATACTAATTACGGCATGCTTACATAATAAGAATACTATATTTTATTTTTTTGTCAAGATATTCTGTACAATTTTCAAATTCTTCTCTGTACAATTTTCAAATTCTTCTCAGCACACAATCATATTAAAACTGCATTTTACTATCTCTAAATAGTTCTCCTACGCCTTGTCCTCTATGTATTCTTGCTATTGCTTGTCCAAACAAATTTGATATGTCTAGTACTTTTATTTTATCTATTTGTTTTTCTTTTACAAGTGGTATTGTATTTGTTATTACAAGTTCTTTTAAGTTTGATTCTTTTATTCTTTCTATTGCTGGACCTGATAGTACTCCATGCGTACAGGCTGCATATACTTCTTTTGCGCCATGTTCATTTAATGCATTTACTGCCTCCATTAGTGAACCTGCTGTATCTACTTCATCATCGAATATTATACACTTTTTGCCCTTTACCTCACCTATAAATGAATTTGCTATTGCCTTATCGTTGTTGCCGTCTCTTCTTTTGTCTAGCATTGCCATTGATACACCAAATTCTTTTGCATATTTATATGCCTTTTTTGAACTGCCAGCATCTGTTGATACCACCACTGTATCTTTATCTATTAGCGGTCTAAAGTAATCCGATAATATGTCTGTTGCTTTTAATTGGTCTGTTGGAATATTAAAGAAACCTTGAATTGCAGGATTGTGTAAATCACAAGTTAAAACTCTGTTTACACCGGCTGAAATTAATAAATCAGCCATTAGTCTTGCCGTTATTGGCACTCTTGGCTGATCTTTTTTATCTGACCTAGAGTACGGAAAATATGGAAGAACTGCTGTTATTCTTTTTGCTGACGACCTTTTTAGCGCATCTACTGTTATTAAAAGTTCCATTATTCTCTCGTCCACTGGTGGAAGTGTTGTTTGTATGACATATACGTCATCTTCTCTAACTGTTTCTAGTATTTTTACAAATGTGTTGTCATTCTTGAATTTAAAAGCTTCTTTAGCTCCTAATTTTACTCCTAATTGATGACATATGCGATTTGCAAAATCTTCTGCCGAATTGCATGCGAATATTTTTACATTATCCAAGTTAAAACTCCCCTTTCATATTTGTTTGCTTGCTTTTTCGTAAGTCAAGCAATATTGAATTTTACTTGTTGTCTTTCTAGGGTTATTTTATCATCTAGCTCTAATATTCTCAACATTTTTCGACGTTTTTATCTAAAAATTACACTATATTATGTTTACATGTTCTAATCATTTGTGGCATTGTAAAGCTTATGGCTCCGCATAATCGACATTTTTTCAAAAAATACTTGCCTTTGTTTTTTTTACATGTTATACTGATATTGTTCTTTGGCCCATTGGTCAAGCGGTTAAGACGCGGCCCTCTCAAGGCCGAATCATGGGTTCGATTCCCGTATGGGTCACCAAAGTTAAACCCCTTGCAGATTGTTAAATCTTGCAAGGGGTTGTTTTTAGTATGTTTGTTAAATCGTTTTTATATCTTTATAATACATAATTTTCTTACCAAGTTTATTTCATACTTCCACATATTGTTATTATTTTCATCTTTTCATTTCTCCTATTGTTTGCTATTTTGCTTCTCTATAATTTCTATGTACGAATCAAATACTTTTTTCACTTGGCTATCCCAATTTACATATATGTCTTTGTACGCGTTTTCGGATACATATTTATACAATTTTTCATTAGTTATTATTTCATTTATTTTTTCAGCAAAGTCATTTTCATTGTTTTTGCAAATAAAGCCATTCACATTTTCTGTTATAGTTGCTGTTGTTGCTGCACCTTCGACAAATAATGTTGGTGTTTTTTGTGATGCTGCTTCTATTTGAACTATTGATGATGCATCATATAATGATGGAAACAAAAACAAATCAGCTCTTGCATATATAGCCGCAAGCAATTTTCTATCCGTTATTCTTCCGCACATTATTATGTCTTGTTCCATGTTATTTTTACTAATGATACTTTTTAGTTCGTCTTCATCTTGTCCACTTCCTACAAATAACATTTTGAATTTTGGATTATATTTTTCTTTTAATATTTTCAAACTATGTGCAATTAAATACACATTTTTTAAATTATTTATTCTACCAACAAATAAAAATACTTTTTCTTCAGGTGTGATATTGTATTTTTGATTGATTAACTTTTTAGTTTCTTCTATATTTTCAAGTAACTCCATGTCTGTTGCATTTCCCATTACTTTTGGCAGTTTCTTATATTTATATTCTTCGTAATATATTTTAGCCACTTCGCTATTTACAGCCCAGCACTCATCACACTTGTTGTATTGTTTTATAATTACTTTAGTTAGGATATTTGCAAAAGGCTCATACTTAACTGCCCTCAAGAAATCTTTTTTATATTGGCTATGCATTGTCGCAATAACTGGTATATTATTCTTCTTAGCATATTCTATGCCCACTTTTCCAAGTGAAAATGGAGAATGTATATGCGCTATATCTAGTTTTGTACCATTTAATTCACGCATAAATTTTTTATCAAGTTTTGGCATTGGTAGAGAATAATCGATTATCGGCATTTTTATTGATTTACACCTAACAACTTTATATGGAAATTTTGAATCGTCGAATTTACCTTTTGCATAATCAGGTGCAAATACAATCACATTTGCATATTTTGTAAGTCTCTTAGCATAATTATCTACAACCATAACAACACCGTCTATCATTGGAAAGAATGTATCGATAAATAAACCTATTGTAATTTTTTTAGTAGCATGAACATTTTCTACATTATTTATATTTTCCACAGAATTCCCCACTTTCAAATTGTAGTTTGTAGCTTAGTCGTTATTTAATTTTTTAGTTTCTGTTATTAACTCATCAAAATCCGAAATATAATTTTTATCTTGTATAACTCTATACTTTTTATACTCATCTAAAGCTAACTTATCTGCTATTTCTCTTTTTATTTTTCCGTTATCTTTTAAAATGTTATATTCGTTAATTTTTAAGAATACTTCTAATTTTTCTTTCCATTCTTTCATTGAAATAATCTTTCCTAACTTTACTTGTCTTTCTGCATAGTCAAGATACATTGATACTAAATTATTTAGTTCTGTAATTTCTTCCTGTGAAAGATAATTTTTAGCTATTGTTACATCTGTTTCAAGTATTTTCCCATCTGGTGCATTTTTCCAAGTTGTTAATCCCATATTTTCTTTTTGGCTATCAACTCTATTGTATATTATTTCAGATGCTGTCATACCAGTAATTGCAAAGTGTAATTTGTTTTGAACATTCTTGTAAATTTGTATTATACTTTTTCCTGTCCGAAGCAGATACTCTAATTTTTTGAGTAACTGAATCTTGTTCTAATTCCCCTGTTTTAAATATATTTTGCAACTTGTTTAAACATTTCATTTTGTATATAGCGGTCAAATTTTTCTCCGCATCAGCATCGTTTTCTGTATATAGATTTCTTTCAAATTGAATATTATTCTTGCTCAAACACAATTCTAAAAAACATAAGAATATTCCAATGTCAATTTGATTATAGTATATAACCATATCTTTTGGCATAATTCCTCTTTTTCCATTTTTTCTATATCTATACACTTTTATTTCGCCATTAGATGCCTCAACTTTCCATGGTTGCGTGTTACAAGCACTTGGTGCAAATCTAGCTATATTTGCAATATCTAAATAAAACTCTCCGTTCCAGATTTCTTCAACACTTTTTCTTGTGCTTTTAAACATATCTTTTCTAAATCTATCTTCTGTATCTATTTTCGCTATTGCAATCATAATTACGAAGTCTAATCCTTCGTATTGTTTTTCTTTTGGTCTACCAATTCCAAACCATAGTGTCCCAATGTTCTTCGATACAAGATATAAATCTAATTGTTCTCCTAAATATCCGATATTTTGCAGATAATTATCTTTCTTTTCTGAATAGAATAATATGCAATATTCTTGTCCTCTTTTGCACATTGTTTTATCTTTTTCTATTTTTATTTTCACATCAATATTATCTACTAACGGTTTTAGTCTATTAAACTCTGTCTCTATATCCTCTAGCGCTTCTTCCGTAATGTGTTCATTTCCAATGTTTCTAAACAAATGAAATGATTTTCTTTTAAATATCATGTTATATAAATCCTTATTCATATAAGTATTCTCCTTTATTTTCTAATCAACTTTTCAAAAGAATTAGCATTTAATATAGTATTTGATACAAATTTTCCTTTATAAAAATTAGCCCAGTTATTAAATACACAAGGTGCATTTTTTGCTTTTTTCAAAGAATCGATTTTGATAAATTTAATCATAATATTATTTTCTTTTGCATATTCTGATAATTCTTTTACTTCATACTCCACATAAGGACACTCATTACTATAATAAATTGTAAAGTCCTGATTATCTATTTTCATATTTCTAGCATTATCATTAAATTTAGGGACTTCACTTGTTTCAAATTGAAGTGCTAACAATTCATAATCGCCTATTTTATCAACAACTTCAAAGCCATAATGTATAAAAAACGCTTTTTCACTAATAAAAGGCTTTTTCTTTTTAGAAGTTAAAGTACAAATGCCACTCATACCCTTTTTTTTAGAATCATTTATTGCATATTCTAATAATTCTTTTGCAATTCCTTTACCTTTAAAACTTCCGGCAACCCATAAGCAATAAATATATTCATAATTCTTACCGCTAACAGGCACCCATGCTGTTTCTATTGGCTCATATTCTATAAATGCTTTTCCTCTAGCATTTAATTTTCTAAAAATATGACCATCTTTCAACTTCCTTTTAATCCATTCTTTTTTACTATTGACACCTATTTGATGCTTTTTATCTCCTATAGCACAACAAATATGCTCATCATCAATATTTTCTAATGTTAAATTTATATATTCATTCATATTATTTTACTCCTTCTAATGGCTTTATACCATTCATAATTATTTCTAATGACAAATCAAAACTTTCTTTAATTGATACAGGATTTCCAAAGGAATTATTGTTTACAAGTAAAGAAAATCCCTCTAAAAAACTTCTTAATGTTCTTATAATATGATTTATATTAACATCACTAATATCTAAGGGTTTCATTACTTTAAATATCATATTAAAAAGTCTTGTAGTAGCTTTTTCTTTTTCAACGCTCTCATACTTGTTATACCAAAGCATAGCAGTAAAGACTCCTTTATTATTGGTAGCATAATCATAAAAAGCATAGCACATATTTTTTAAAGCTTCATATCCTGATACTCCAACAGCAGAATCAAGAATCTTTTCTTCCATCTGTTTCCAACCATAAACCATAAGCCTTTGCTTTATTTCTTCAAGACTACTTATATGATTATACAAAGATGGTGATTTAATATTTAATTCTTCAGCAATGATTTTAAGTGACAGATTACTTAATCCAACCTTATTTGCAATACCAGCAGAAGTTTGAATAATAAGTTCATCACTAATACTATTTTTTAGCATATTATCCTCCATAACTAATCATAATATGATATTAACTAATCGAATTAGCTTTGTCAATAATAAAAAAGAAATTATAAAAATAATTTCTCTTGAAAATTAGTATTTCATTTTTACTCATCCTATTACAAAAGCAGATAATTATCAACTAATTACCTGCTCTAAAAATTGTAGTTTGTCGGTGACGTTACCTTTCAAAATCTTCAATTTCTTTTTGACTTTTTGTATTTGTTTTTATAATAAAATTTAAGTCTTCAATTGCTTTGTCTATATTCATCATTCCATTTCCAATAGGATAATAAACTGGGTATACTTTATATTCCATACCAGCTATATTCTTTAAAAAGTTTTGTTTTCTACATTGAGATACTGATATATTTTTATCCAACACAATAGAACTTACTTGATTTCCAAGTGTTATAATTGTCTTAGGATTAATTATTTCTATTTCTTTGCATAATAAATCTAAATATTGACTATAAACCGAATTTGGTAATACTCTAGCATCTACCTGTGTACATTTTCCTAAATTAGTTATAAAATATTTGTGTTTTTCTACATTAGCATATACTAAATCCGCAAATTTTTCATCCCACTCTTGTGGCTTTTTTGACATAATATCACTATATATTTCTTCATCAAGTAATCCTATTCTATAAAACAATTTCCATATATTCTTAGTTCCAATCCAAGGAGATCTTCTCCCTTTCCAATTTGGATCTGATGCAATATTTTTTCCAGTAGGATTCATAAAAACAAAACAAAAATCTGGATTATTAGTGCATCCTCCATTATATATAGATGTTAACTCCTTTGCTCCATACTGTAATTGTAATTTATCATATTCCGCGTTTAATTCACTTATTTTCATAACTACTACCACCTTTATTTATCATTATTTTATTATTAATATAATTTCCAACTATCGTTATCAAACTTGTAACTATAATTGCATTTATTGAAGATATTCCAAATTTTAAAAAGTAAGCTGATATTCCACCTATAATAACAGCTATACAATTTATAAGATTTATATTTTTACTAGAATAATCTTTCTTTGAAATATAATTTATAATTAATACAACTCCAATAGGTGGAAGTGTATAATTCATAATCGATAAAAAATCTATAAAATTATTATATAAGTAATATGAAAATATTGTACTTGATAATCCAGCAAATAATATAATTTTCTTATGGTCAATTTTTAGTATGTTTTCAAACTCTAGTCCGGCAGAATATAATCCATTATCGCATGATGACCATATATTTAATCCCAAAACAATTACACCTATAGCTTCAAATCCAAAATATGTAAATATATTAAAAATATCGCTTCCACCCACCAAAATATTACTTGATGCGCCGAATATAATCATTAATCCATTTCCTAATAAAAATGCACAAAAACATATTATGGTAATAAATTTAGGATTTTCTCCATACTTAGAAAAATTTGGAGTTGTAATGGCTCCACTTATATATGATCCAATTACCATTTGCAATCCAATTAGTATACTAATTTTATCTCCATTTCCAAAAGCGCTTAATATATCTATTGGTTGTCTATTAAATGCATAAATTATGGATATAAAACCAAATAATAAAATAACAATTACCGCTAAATAGCTCACCTTCGTAATTGAATCTATACCAATATAAGTCGATATAGTCATAAATACACCAAATAAAATTATTAATGAATATAAAGCAAATATGTTATTAGGGAAAATCAGATTTGCAACAGGTACTGCAAACATTGATATTCCTACACCGTACCAACCAATTTGAGTTATCCCTACAAGTAATGATGGTAAGTATGAACCTTTCTTTCCAAATGACTTATGGGATAATTCTTTCATATTATTACCCGTTTTTGCCCCAATATATCCCAGTATTCCTCCAAATATACCTAATATAGTTCCACCAATTAATATACAAAACAGAAAATCTGAAAATTCTACACCAGATGATAATTTTTGTCCTATAAGCATACTACCAGAGAAAAATGTGAAACCAAACATTATCATTAATATATCTAGATTACTTTTCTTTTTCATTTTTTAACTCCATTATTTTATTAATAACTCCTGTATATGATTTTAATATTACATTACATGATTGTTCAACCATTAAATTAACTCCCATAGTTTGTCCACCTTCTACAAAATATATAATGTTATTGGATTCATAACCAATTATATATTTATTTTTATGATAAGCATATCCTTGTAAAATACATGAATCAAAGTCTGGTTCGTTTTCATCAAAACATATTAAATAAATTCTGCAATTATCTAAAGCCGAAATATCTTTTTCAAAATCATAATCAGTTTTATATCTATCACTTATCCAATAAGTAATATCGTTCTTTTCTAATTCTGCTACAATTGAGTTTAATAGAATTTCATTCCATTGATATTTTTGTCCACACAAATCTATAAAAACATCATATTTTTTATTACTTATGTGTTTATTTTTAAATTTAAAATCATATTTATCAGTCTTATCTGTTACAAATTTTGTAAATTCATTAATATTTTCTTTTAAATTATCTTCGTAACTTAAAGTTTCATTATCTTTATATTCATAATAAAATGAATTAGCTATTTTATCGACAATATTAGTAATTGTAAATTTGCGCTCAAAAATTTTTGCTCTAACAAAATCTGTACTAAATACATATAATAAACTTTCTTTTGCTAGACAGTAACCTAGCTCAAAACCAATTCCAGCATCAAATGATAATCCATCAATTCTACAAATAAATACATCTGTATTTTTTAACGAATTTATATCTGCTTCAAAAATATTTTTAGAAACATTTCCTATATTACTTACTTTCATATTACTATCTCTAAATGGTAGATAAATATTTGCATTTTTATATTTTTTACTTTTTAAAACAGCATCATACATATTTGTTGATGCATATCTATCATAAAAACTAAATAATTTTGTAGCTAAATATATATTATTTTTTTTCATATTCTTTTACCCTTGTATTTATTCCATTGATAATTTTATATTCTCTTTTTGAGTTCTTATAAACTTTTTTTAGTATTTCATCCTCTAAATCAATCTTTAAAATTTCAGATAATCCTAACAAATAAATTGCAACATCAGCAAGTTCTTCTCCTAAGTCATCTTTCTTTTTTCTCCATGCTTCATATGCCTCAGATACTTCACCATATGTTAAACAAAATTCTTTATTAATATCTGTAACATTAAATCCTTTATCTACTTTATTTTGATATATTTCTTTTTGAATTTTTCCTAAATCTATCATTTTCATTACCTCTCTATATCTTCTTTTTCTTTCATTTTGTTATTTACTCTCCTAGCAATGTGTTTAAAAATATCGTTAATGCTTTGACTACCATCAATTTGCTCAAGTGAATATTCATCTAATATGCTTTTGTAGGCTTTTCTCACTCTATCTAAGTGCTCATATGAATATCTTATGTTGAATTTTTGATCTGTATTTCTTCTAATAGACTCTTCAGGAGTTATGTCTATATAAAAGCCTAAATCATGTCTAGGAAAGTTCTTGTTAATTCCTTGAATCCATTTCTTATCAATTCCATCTGCCATTCTATATGCAATAGCAGAAGGCACATACCTATCAAAAATAACAATGTCATCTTTCTTTACCTCTCCAAGTCCATCTAGTAGCAATCTTCTATCCGCTGGAAACAAATATGATTTTAGCTCTGGTGTTAGTTTTCCTTCCCTAGATAATTGCTTTATTTGTTCTCCAACTGGTGTACTTAATTCTTTAGCCAAAATTGCATTTTTCCCTTGTATCTTATAATATTGCATTAACATTTTTGCAATAGTAGTTTTTCCTGTGTTATCTAGTCCTTCTAAAATTACTAGCATACTCATCGAACTCCTTTCTTTATTATCGCTACCATTATATTACATTTTATACCATTTGTCCACAATTTCAGATATTGAATTTACTATAATAATTATGTAATGTATTTTCTATGTGAATTTTTTACATTATTTTGACTTAACATTGCATATTCCATTGTCGTATCTATTTTTATATGTCCCAACAATTTTTGTACTTGTTCTATTGACATACCTTTATCAATAGCCATAGTCGCCATTGTTCTTCTAAATTTATGTGGATGAACTTTATTTATATTAGCTTCTTTTCCTAAATTTCTAATTAAAATTTCAATCCCTGATATTCCTAATCTGTTATAAGGTTTTATAAGTGATACAAATAATGCTTCATTATCATCTGTTCTTGTTTCAAGATATTTCTTTATATACATTTTATTCTTTGCACTAAAATAAACCTCTCTTTCGCTATTGCCTTTACCTAAGACAATACAACTTCTTTCTTGAAAATTCATATCTGATATATTTAGTCTTGTGATTTTTCCAACTCTCATACCAGTTGAAATTAATAGTTCTAATATTGCTAAATCTCTTACATTTGAGTAAGTATCTCTTAATTTTTCTAAATTCTCATCTGTTAATGTTTCTTTTACTTTTCTAGTCGTTTTTACTTTATTAATCTTTCTAACTGGGCTTTTTACAATATAATCCTCATTTTCTAACCAAGCAAAGAAACTTGATAATGTTCTTCTTATATTGTCTATTGTTACCATACCTGCTGATGAATTGCTTTTATAATCAGCTAAATAGTTTCTTAATATTTCAGTAGTAATTTCATTTACTGGAAGATTGACAGCATCAAACATTTTATTTATATTATCTTTATAGTAATTTAAAGTTCTATTTGAGCAACCTTCAATTTCTTTAGATGATATAAATTTATTTAATATATTAGTATTATTCTTTAGTATTTCCTGTTTTTTAATTGGTTCTATCCTTTCAATTTGATAATTTAAACATATTTCTATAAGTATTTCTTTTAATTTTATTCTTTGGTTATTGTCTAAAAAATCTTCTGTTGTATCAATTACTTTTCCTACAAATAATTCTCTCATGACAATTACCTCCTTACATTTTTATTTGATAATTTGCAATATATAGAACTCTATCTATATTATACAATATTTAATTGACATAATAAAAGATGAGCATATTCTATATACCCATCTAAATGTTTATATTTTTGTTCAAATTTCAAAATCAATCTCAGCGCCAAATTACTGTTTGTTTTCCTACACCTTATCTATGTTTGTAAATAATAATCTTTGCATTTTGATAGTTGCTATCATATTCACTTACTAGTATGTAATCATTATCTGCTACTATGCCATAATATCCAGCACTATTTTTTTTAGGTAATTGAGTTCCTAAATAAATATTATTATCCTTTAACAATTTGATTTTTTCTCCATTTAGAAGCTCATATTCAAGATTCACAAATATACCATTTAGCGGATATAATTCTTCTATTTTTGAAATAAATCCTAAATTAAGCCCATAAATTTCTTTGAGTAAATTTTTTTTATATTCAGTGATTTTTTCCTTAGTATTTCCGTTTTTATCATAGCAAAATTCTGCCAAAATGCAGTCTCCGCCCCACGGATGTCCATTTGTATTAGTACAACCTTTGCATTTGTCTTTAATTTTACATTCATCACAATTAACGCCACATATACTATTCACAATACTACTCCTTCATTCTTTGTTTTATATTCATATTACACTATGCTCCTATATCTATCACTTCATATGTTATTTTTTATTGTTGGCTTTTTTATACATAAAGCATTCTTTTTGGTGCGAATATATTACGCCTATTGCTTGTAAATATGAATATATAATTGTTGTTCCAACAAATTTCATTCCTCTTTTCTGCAAGTCTTTTGAAATTGCATCCGATAACTCCGACCTTGTTTTATCTGCTTCATAGATTACTTTATTATCAGTAAAACTCCATATGTAGTTTGAGAATGTTTTATATTCTTTTTGTATTTCTTTAAATATTCTACTATTTGTTATAGCTGCGTTTATTTTTAATTTATTTCTTACGATATTCTCATTCTCCAGTAATTCTTGTACTTTTTTATCATCATAAGTGCATACTTTATCTATTTCAAAATTATCAAATGCTTTTCTAAAAGCTTCTCTTTTATTTAATATACATTCCCAAGATAAGCCTGCTTGGAATGATTCTAATATTAGCATTTCGTATAAGTGTTTGTCTTCATATACAGGTACGCCCCACTCTTTATCGTGGTATTCTATGTATTTTTCGTTTTTTAAATTGCACCATTTGCATCTTACCATAATGCAGTACCTCTTTTATCTATAATATTTTGAATCATATATTACTTGCTCGTGCATTCTTTTTATGCCTTGCTTTATGTTTTTGGCTCTTACTTCACCTATTCCCTCTACATCATCTAGTTCTTCGATTGTTGCTCTAATTATGTGCTGGAAATCACCCAATAGTTTATTCATGTTGTCTATTATATTGATTGGCGTTTTTGGTATTTTACTTAATTGTCTATATCCTTTTGGCGATACCTCTATGTCTTCCATTCTTGTTTCTGTATCATATCCTAAGAGTTTTACTATGTTGTTTGAATCCATTAAGTCTTGTCTTGATAAATCTGATATTTTGTCAAGTGCATCTTCTACAGTTATCTCGCCTCTTATATAATCTTTTATTAGCAAGTATTCTTCTATATCTAGATTTTTTGTTAGCTCTGTTAATTGAAGTTCTATTAGTCTTCCTTCATCTCCAAGCTCTATTATATATCTATTTACTTCGTTTACTACTCTCATGCAAAGTTCTGCTCTTTGCACTGATATTACTACATTTTCTAATGTTACTACATCATCAAATTCGAATTCGTTAAGTGTTGAAATTGTTTCATCAAATGTTGCTTTGTATTTTTCAACTGTTTGTAGTGCTTGATTTGCCCTTGAAAGTACACTTGCACTTTCTTTTATTACATATCTAAAATTGCCTTTAAATATTGTGATTAAATTTCTTCTTTGTGATATGCTTATTACTAGTTCGTTTGTTTGTTTTGCCATTCTTTCACTTGTTCTATGTCTCGTTCCTGTTTCGATTGTAGGGATTGATGCATCAGGGATTAACTGTGTATTTGCTAAAACTATTTTTTTAGCATCTTTACTTAAGACTATTGCTCCATCCATCTTGGCAAGCTCATACATTTTTGCTGGTGTGTACTCTTCATTTATTTTGAAGCCACCATCTGCAAGTTTCATTACTTCTTCTGAATCACTGATTACTATAAGTGCTCCTGTTCTTGCTTTTAATATGTTTTCTAATCCTTCTCTTAAATCTGTTCCTGGTGCAACCATTTTTAATATTTGATATAGTTCTTGATTTTTTCCTGTTTCATTTCTCATACTAAATTCCCTCCAAACTTACTTTTAATGCTTTTATACGATGCCACAGACTTTTAGTGCTTCTCTCACATCTCTCACACCTATTATATTTATTTTAGTTTCTATTTTCAATTGTTTTTTACTGTTTTCCGGCACAATGCATGTCTTAAATCCGAGTTTTTCTGCTTCTTTTATTCTTTTTTCGACAGAGCTTACGCTTCTTACTTCGCCTGTCAAACCTATTTCTCCAATTGCTACTAAATCTTTAGATATTGGAACGTTTTTATAGCTTGACGCAACTGCAAGTACTATGCCAAGATCCGCAGCTGGTTCGTTTACTTTTATTCCACTTACGATATTAACATATGCGTCTTGATTGCTTATTGATAGTCCCCCTCTTTTTTCTAAAACCGCCATTAGAAGTGCGAGTCTATTATAGTCAATTCCTATGCCTGTCCTTTTTGGAAGCCCAAATGGTGTTGGTGCAAGGAGTGCTTGTACTTCTATTAGCATTGGTCTAGTGCCTTCCATTGTTGCCATTACAAGTGAACCTGATGGATTTCCATCTCTTTCTGATATTAAAATTTCTGAAGGGTTTGTTACCTCTACCATTCCCTCTTCACGCATTTCAAATAATCCTACTTCATTTGTTGAACCAAATCTATTTTTTACGCTTCTTAAAATTCTGTATGTAAAATATCTTTCTCCTTCTAAGTATAATACTGTGTCTACCATATGTTCTAGCACTCTAGGGCCTGCTATTGAACCATCTTTTGTTACATGCCCTATTATTACTGTTGTTATGTTTTGCTTTTTGCACATTTGCATTATTCTAGCTGTTATTTCTCTTACTTGACTTACACTGCCCGGTGCTGCCGAAAGTTCTTCGCTATACATTGTTTGTATTGAGTCTATTACCATGAATACAGGTTTTTCTTTTTGTATTTTTTC
Source organism: uncultured Clostridia bacterium (assembly GCA_934149405.1). Lineage (GTDB taxonomy): Bacteria > Bacillota > Clostridia > TANB77 > UBA1234 > UBA1234. The sequence continues at coordinate 33,259 of CAKPEV010000004.1, forward strand.
TTCAATTAGTTCAACACTAGTTTCTCCGTAAAAAAGAAATTTTATCATTATTTATTTTTAATCTATCTGCTCTCATTTTTATTTGGCTTGCAGATTCCTCTCCTGATACATATAATACTTCTCCATCTTCCTTTATATTATTACATATTTGAAGTATTAGTGTTGATTTTCCGTATTCCTGGTTCTCCACCTAACAATATGAGAGAGCCTTGAACTAAACCTCCGCCCAAGACTCTATCTAATTCTTGTATTCCTGTTTTTGTTCTATCATATGTTTTGGCTTCTACTGTATTTAGTTTCACTACATCAGCATCACTTATTCGCTTAGTAGTACCAGCTTTTGTATCTTTTTGAATTTTTTCCTCATAAAAAGAATTCCAGCTATTACAAGCTGGACATTTTCCGCAACCATTTGGGAGATTCGTTTCCACAATTGTTGCATACAAAAATTGTTTGAGTTTTTGCCATTTATTACACCTCTTACACTTGCTTATTTGTTTTTGCCTAATAATTCATTTTTTACGATTACATACATTGCGTGTGACCATGAAAGTTGCATTACCCATACTGAATTGTGCCCATTTCTATTTATTTGTTCTGGCAAGAAGTTTAAATTGTCTGCATGTTCTGTTACCCAGTTAAATAGTTCGTGTGCTCTTTCTATGTTACCAACTTTTATATAGTATAATGCAAGCCAAAGTGATGATATAATCCACGCGTTTCCGCCTATATAATTATCTCCCTCATATCGCATATACCCACCGTTTTCAAGTCTTAGTTTGTCTTCGATTTGCTCTACGGTGTTTTTTACACATTCATCTTTTATGTCTATTATATCAAATGGAACTACAACGGAAAGTAGTGATATGTCTGTCTGCTCATTATCTAAACTTCTTATAAATTTATTTTCTTTTACGAATTTTTCCTTTATTGCTTTTTTAATATTTCTTGTTTCTAACTCTATTATTGGCGATAGCTTTTTATATTTTAATGGATTTATACTCATTAGCATTTCATTTGCGACTTTTAATCCCTCGTATATACTTGCTGTTGAATATAAGTGCATGCCTTTTCTTTCTTCCCACAAGTCAAAACAATTTTTAGAGATATGTTCCTCTGTTAAAAAGTTTAATAATGCAACAGTTGCTTTATATATCAAGTCTTCATGTTTTCTCCATTTTCCGTTTTCATGCACACCTATTAAAATTGATGCTGTTTCATCTATTTGTATTCCCCATGATGGAGCAAGTTCACCGTTTGAATAGTATCTTTGTTCAAATATTCCGCGAATCGAACTGTGCTTTTTTAGCCCACACATCATAGAACTTTTCGGTTAGATGCCTCATTCCTAGTATGTTTAATGATTTGTTTATAAATAATGCATCTCTTGGCCAACAATAACCATATCTGCCACATCTCTCAAAATTTTCATCTACATCTGGACTTGCTAGCACTGCACCTGTTTTAGGATTTGAAAGTAGTGCATACATTAAGATTGTTCTTTCTATTATTTCTTTTTCTTTTATTTTGTTTAAATCCTTTAAAATATTGTTAGAACTATATTTTTCTAAATAATCTTTCCAATATTTTTTGGTTGTGTCATAAAATAAGTTTTCAGCTTGTGCCTTACACCAGTTTATATCTTCAAGAGTCTCTTTAAGCTTTGAATCAAGTAGAATATATATTGTTATATCATCTGTATTTTCATATAAGATAGCCGAATCTTCTGACATTCCTATATAATCTTCTGGATACAGATTTCCGTTTTCTAATGTATACTTTGAATTATTTATTTGATAATTCGATATTTTTTGATTTGAGAATGTTGCCATATACATGTCTTGACAATATTGAATAAGTGTATTATCTATTACCATTCCAGACACTTTTTTATTTACATCTGAGTTCAACTTTGAATATACAAACAAATTTACTTTTTTGCTAAATTTTAATTTTCTAACTACTATATCTTTTTTAGGAAGTACATAGTCTCTTTGTAAGATTTCTATGCCATCCATTTCAAGCTCTGTATACAAGATATTTCCCTCATAATATTGCTTTTTAGCATTTGCATTTTCAAACCACTTTACATTATTATCTAGTATTCCAAATTTGTAACTATCTATATTTTGAAAGTAATCTATATTAGGATAATATAGTCTTATTAACTCTCCTTTATCCGTCAAACAGCCTAAAATATTTGAATTTCCGATTAGTGCATTATTAAAATATTTACTCATATTTTCCTCCACATTTTACGGTATATATTATTTTCCAAGCAATCTAAACATTTCTTTTTTATAACTTTCAACTCCTGGTTGATTAAATGGATTTACTCCTAAAAGATATCCACTTATTCCGCAAGCTTTTTCAAAGAAATATAATAGTTCACCAATTGTATATTCATTTATTTCATCAACTTCTAATATAATGTTTGGAACATCACCATTTGTATGTGCTATTATTGTTCCTTGCATTGCAGAATGATTTACTTCGTTCATTGTTTTTCCATCTAAATAATCTAGGCTATCTAGTGAACCTTTCTCGCATTTTAATGTTATATCTCTATATGGATTTTTTATGTTTATAATTGTTTCAAATAAATGTCTTTCTCCACTTTGAATGTATTGTCCCATAGAATGTAAGTCTGTTGTGTAATCAACTCCTGCAGGAAATATTCCTTTTCCGTCCTTTCCTTCGCTTTCTCCAAATAGTTGCTTCCACCATTCTGTTATATAATGAAGTTTAGGCTCATAATTTACTAATAATTCTATCTTTTTGCCTCTTTTATATAAAATATTTCTCAAAACTGCATATTCATAACAATCGTTATTTTCTAAGTTTGAATACTTCATTATTCCTGAATTTACACCATCTAGTACTTTATCTATGTCTATTCCGGCAGCTGCTATTGGTAGTAAACCAACTGGTGTAAATACAGAATATCTTCCACCTATGTCATCTGGAACTATAAATGTTTCATAGCCTTTTTCTGTTGCAAGTTTTTTAAGTACACCTTTTTCTTTATCTGTTGTAACATATATTCTTTTTCTTGCTTCTTCCTCGCCATATTTTTCTTCTAAGAATTCTCTTAATACTTTAAAAGATATTGCTGGTTCTATAGTTGTTCCTGATTTTGATATAACATTTAATGATATATCTTTATCTTTTATATAGTCCAATAAATCATTTAAATAATCCGGACTAACATTATTTCCCGCAAATATTACTTTTTTATCTTGGAATGTATTTGATAATGCTTCGATTACTGCCCTTGCACCCAAATATGAGCCACCTATTCCTATTACTATAAGAATGTCCGAATTTTCATTTATTCTTTTTGCTGCATTTTTAATTCTTTCTATTTCTTTATCATCATTTTTTAAGTTTACCCATCCTAAAAATGATGAACCTTCGCCTGTTCCTTCATGCAACATTTTGTGGCATTCTTCAACTCGCTCTTTATATTCTCTTATTTCATTTTCTGTAACCATTGAATTTTCTATATTTATTCTCATTTTATTCTTCTCCTTTGTTTTATTTTTTTAAAGAGTCTAATACAGCGGACAAATATTTCATAGAATTTTTTGCTTCTTCCAAGGTATTTCCCGTGGCTCCAACTTCTAGTATCACTGCACCATTCGACACATGTTGATTGTATCTAGATTTGCTTAAATTAATTTCTCTAAAAAGTCCAGGATACATTTCTTCTGCTCTATTTTGTATCATTATTGCAAGCTTTAAATTTTCCATCCATTCGTCATGTTTTAAACCTGAAGCATTTGTTCCAATAACAAACATTAATTTTGCAGCTGACTCTCCATTTATTTCTACTGTAGGTCTAAAATTATAATTGCTTGATATAGCATCTCTATGTATGTCTATTACAAAATCATATTTTTTGTCTTTTAATATTTTTTGAACTGTTTCTAGGGAAGATTTATAGGCTCCATTATAGCTAGGATAATCATGTATGCTTTTATCTTGCACAGCATCATATCCTTTTTCTCTCAATATTTGTGCCAGCATATTTCCGACAGACACTATATTATAGTTCTGATCTTCTGTTCTATAAAAATCCGAATATTTTTCACTGTCAATTTTATATGTTTCTGAAGTGTGTGTATGAAAAATCAAAAAACTTGTTTTCTCCGTCACATCAAACTTTGATACATCTTTTAGTTTTTCAAAATCAATATTCTTTTTTGTATAATTCTTTATAATTGCAGAACCAACCCTTATCTTTCCACCGTCTAACGCTTGCACGTCATAATACTTAGGTTTATCTTTCTTTTCATACGGCTCAATTCTTACATTTATATTTTCCTCTTTTTCTACATTTAATTCATTATTATCCTCTTGTGTTTCTTCTTTAATCTGAACTTCATCCAAATTGTTTTTAACAATAATTTTTTCGGGTTCTTGAATTTGTGTCTGTGCATCATCAAAAATCTTTATTTTTCTTTTTAAGATGCCTTTAACCAATTTTTCTTCAGTCAAATTTTCTTTAATTTCTAAAATGCCATTATTTATTATTAGTTCTAAATTCAATGCATTTTGACTTAATAATAACAAAATCAATATTATCGCTAATATTAAAAAAGATATATACGATAACGTTATTTCTAACCTGTATATAACTTTTTTAAGAGGAAAAACTTTAATTCTAATCATCTGTAATATCACCTAATTAATATATAGACATGTTCACATTTAATTAGAACTAAATTAAAAATATTTATCCTAGTGCTGTTATATCATCTGTGAATTTTGTCATTATATCTTTTGCTTTATCTTTTAACATCGCTAGTTCTATTTTTGCGTCTATTAACTTTTCTTTTTCAGCTTCGATTTGTGCATCAATTTCTTGTCTTTCTTCAATCGCTTTTGATTTTGCATCTTCTACAATTTGCTTAGCTTGTTGCTCTGCTTTGAATAAAACATCTGAAATATTCTTCTTAGCTTCTTCTATTTCTTTTCTATCGTTCAAAAATTCATTTAATCTTTCGTTCAACTTTGCATTTTCATTTTTCATGCTCAATAGCTCCTGGTTTTGTCTTCTAAGTTCTGCTTCGTAATCTTTTTTTAAGTCTGCAATGTAATTTTCTACATCTGTTCTCTTTAAGCCGAACAAGCCTTTTGAAATATTTTCTTCCATAATTTTACCTCCTCTTTTAATTATCCATTACTTCAATTGCCTCTATTATTCCGTCATAAATAGCTTGTGCTACATCTTGTTGGAACTTTTCTGTTCTAAGTCTAGCAGCTTCTTCATCATTTGATATATATATAACTTCACACAAGATTGAAGGTATATTTGTTGTCTTTAAATCTGGTCTTTCGCCCAAATGATTTTGTGTAAGAATCCACAAATCATCTCTATTAACAACACCTCTATCAGTTGTTCCTAATCTTTCAATTAAGTTTTCTTTTACAAGCATTGCAAACTCTTTGCTTGTTATACCGTGGTCCTCTTTTTCGTTTGGCTTGTTATAATAAAGCACCATCGTTCCTTTATAATTTTTATTTGCTAAAGAATTATTATGAATACTAACAACCAAATTAGCATCATCATTTTCAAGTACATATTCTAGTCTACCATCTCTGCTTATAAATACATCATCGTCCCTGCTTATTCTAACTTCTATTCCATCTGTATCTTTTAGCATTTCGTATAGTTTTAATGCTATTTTTAAATTATAATCTTTCTCGTATGTTGTTCCATTACAAGCTCCTGGGTCTGTTCCTCCATGCCCAGCATCCACTAATATTACTTTATTTTCTTTTGAGCTATCTGCCTTTTTATTTTTTATAGTTACGACTACATTATCTCCAACTTGTTTCATCGAATATGAAACATCGCTTTCACCCATAATAGTAATCTTTGTTGATTTAATTCCTATTTCTTCTACAAATTCATCGCCAATCTCTATTGTTCCGGTTCCTGTTTTAAATTTCTTAGAAGAGTATGTAATATAAAATTTATTGCCTGCACTCGATTTACCAGTGTCAAAATAATCTATATCCGTGCCTTGTAAAATAAGTGTCGCATATGTTCCATAATTAATATAATCAACATTCTTGTATGTTTTCTCTTCTAGCTCTATCGATAATTCTCCGTTTTTCTCAGTAACTAAATAATCAGATTTTGAATTTATATCAAAGACAACCCTAACTACGTCTTTTTCATTTTGAGAAAATCTTATAGCTTTTATATTTTTGTTATTTGGTGTAATTGTTGTTGGTCCATCTATGTTCAATTTCGAATTTTTAATATCTAATACAACTCTATCTGGATTTGTAAGAGAAAATACATTATACTCATACTCACCATCTATAGAAATCTTAGTCTTATTTGTTGAAGACGAATATTTAATACTATTGACTAACGAAAGATTATCTATTTCTGGCTCTTTTGGATCATCATCAGAAATTATAACATTATCTCCACTTTCTGTATTTTTATCATCTGGTGGTACAACTTCATCATCACCACTTTTAACATCTGTAGGTTCATCAATTATATCATCTTTTTGTTCTCCACTAGGTGGATATATTTTATCATCATTCGAGGCAACTATGCCAGAATTATCTTTAGTTATCGAATCTGGCAATACAAAATTTTCATTCAATGCTAAATATGTTGTTTTTCTATCATTGCTTTGTACAACTTTATATGTGCCTATATCCTCCATCTCTAAAACTACTCTACTTACGTTATTTTCTTGCATGCCACAACGAACTTGTTTTATTCCATCATAATTTATATCTCGTGAATTCTTTTCTAAATTAAGTGAAGAATTTTTCAAATCTATAACTAATCTATTCGGTTGTTCTAACGAATAATACTTATATTCATTTATTGGAGTATCTGATGTAATTTCTGCACATGTGACACCATCTATAATTTTAATTACAACATTAGAAATTTTTGCAACCTTTTCTATTGAAGAAATAAATACTGTTTTTGTCTCACCATTCCATCCTACATTTTTACCAAGTGCCTCAGAAACAGCTCTAACAGGCAAGTATGTAGTTCCACTTATAGTAAATGGCTCCACCACATTTTCATTAGAATCTTTTGGTTCTATTTCTTTCCCGTTTATTTTAATTTTTATATTATTATAATAAATTTCTTTCTTCTCTTGTGCATTCCTTCCTTCAGCTTTTCCCTCAAATTTTTTTATATCATATTCTGTGTCTTGGTCATCTATCGAAACTGTTTTTGTTTCATTATCCCAATTTACTTTTTTACCTAATGCCTCAGAAACAGCTCTAACAGGCAAATACGTTGTTCCTTTTATGGTAAAAGGTTCTACTACATTTCCGTTAACGTCCTTTGGCACAATATTTACATTATCTATATTTAATGTTATTCCCATATAATTCAATGTTGTCTCTTCACTTCCAACTTTCGCATACGAAATTCCTGATAGTGAGCAAACAACTATTAACATAATCACTAGTATTTTTTTCATTCTTCCACCTCTTCTTTCGCACATGTATATCATATCATAAAGCCTTACAAATAAACAACTTTTTTTACAAAAAAATCATTTTGTCTCTCACAATAAAACCTTATATAACATCTTTTATAATTTTCTGCATTATTTTTTATTTTTTGGTTACTCTACACATTAAGAATGAAAATAAAATTTTAGCAAAATAATTGTTATATAAAAGGAGGTACAGTATGAGTGTAACAAAAACTTTATGTATTCAAGGTGTTTCTATAATTTCTTTTGATGATGCCATAAAAACAGCATTTGAAGAAACTGCTCTTTCAATAGATCATATATTTCAAGTAGAAGTTGTTTCTTTAAAATGTAATATCAGAGAAAACCGTATTTTCGAGTATATTGCAGATACAAAAATTTCTTTTAAAATTGATACAGAAAGGAAGAAAGAACATGAAACCGATAGAAACTAAAAAAGATTATCAAAACTATGTAGATGAAAAATCACCAAATTCACCTATATGGTTAAACATATTAAAGGCATTCTTTGTAGGGGGATTTATTTGTTTAATTGGTCAATTTATAAATGATTTTTGGACGTGGAAAGGACTTGTAAAAGACGATGCTGCAGCAGCTACCAGCATTACATTAATATTTATCGGTATCTTTTTAACAGCTATAAATGTTTATAGCAAAATTGGAAAATTTGCTGGTGCTGGTTCTATTGTTCCAATAACAGGTTTTGCAAATTCGATTGCATCTCCTGCTATTGAATTTAAAAGCGAGGGATTAGTTCTAGGTGTAGGAGCAAAACTATTCCAAATAGCAGGTCCTGTACTAGTTTATGGTATAACTACTTCTATAGTTATAGGACTTATCTATTTTATGTTTTCTGTGAAAGTATAAAGGAGGTTTTTTGATGGCAAATAAAAAAATTGGTAAACAAACTGTAAAACTTTCTACTCCTCCAACAATCTCATCTGTTTATTCTATTGTCGGCCCTAAGGAAGGCGAAGGTCCTCTTGCTAAGTATTTTGATATAATAATCGATGATGAAAACTGGGGCGAAAAAACTTGGGAAAAAGCAGAATCAAAAATGGTTAAAGAATGTGTTTCTGGTTGCCTTGGTAAAGAAAAAGTAAGCAATGAGGATATAGATTACATCTTTTCTGGTGATTTATTAAATCAATGTGTATCTTCTTGCTTCGGAATTAGAGAAAGACAAATCCCATACTTTGGAATATTTGGTGCATGCTCTACATTTGTTGAAGGTTTATCACTTGGTTCAATGTTGATTGATGGTCAAATGGCAGATAATGTGCTATGCTCTACTTCAAGTCATTTTTGTAGTGCAGAAAAACAATTTCGTTTTCCATTAGAACTTGGTAATCAAAGACCACCATCAGCACAATGGACTGTAACAGGTTCTGGTACTGCTCTTTTAAAATCTAATGGTCAAGGTCCATTTATAACTCATGTAACAACAGGTAAAATAGTTGACATGGGTATAAAAGATGTAAACAACATGGGAGCAGCAATGGCACCTGCTGCGGTCGATACACTTTATACTCATCTTAAAGATACTGGTCGCGCACCAAGTTACTACGATTTAATCTTAACTGGCGATTTAGGCCATATAGGAAAAGAAATTGTAAAAGAATTAATGGAGTTGCGAGGATATAATTTAAACAATAATTATAATGATTGTGGTTGCTTAATTTTTGACAAGTCCGAGCAGGATACACATGCCGGTGGCAGTGGTTGTGCATGCTGTGCTACTACCTTTTGTGGATATGTTTTTAATCAATTGCAAAGCAAGAAAATCAAACGAGTTCTTCTTTGTGCAACTGGTGCTCTAATGAGTCCTACAACCGCACAGCAAAATGAAAGCATACTTGGAATTGCACACGCGGTAAGCATAGAAATTTAATATTTTTATTGCATTGTTATTCTTCAACAGATATACTCTATGTAAAGATGTTTTTCGGAGGTAGCAATGAAAAAATTATATTTTGCTTTAGAAATCAAATATATTTTTTAGTGAGAATGAAACAATCATTTAAAGTTGTTTTTATTCTCATTTTTTATTGTACAAGAAAGGTTACAACTTTTTTATAATAGTATAACTATTATTTTTATATCTATATAAAAGAAGTATGAGTTTTACTTTTTTGTTCTTAAAACATTCGCTTTACTTCTCAAAAACATCAAGATTTTAAGGAGGTATTTTTTATGGAACCAATTGTATTAAATCATCCACTTATTGAGCACAAGCTTACTATTTTAAGAGACAAAAACACAGGCACTAAAGAATTCAGAGAAATTGCAACAGAAATAGCAATGATTTTATGCTACGAAGCAATGAAAGATGCAAAGCTCGAAAAAGTCGAAGTGCAAACTCCAATTGCCACTACTGTATCTGGAAAATTAAACGAAGATGACTATGCTTTTATTCCTATTCTGAGGGCTGGAATAATAATGGTAGACGGAGTTTTAAGAGTTATACCAAATGCCAAAATTGGACACATAGGCCTATATAGAGACGAAAAAACATTGAAACCTATCAAGTATTATTATAAAGTTCCAAAAGGAATAGAAAATCGAACCGTACTTCTTCTCGACCCTATGTTAGCAACTGGTGGGAGTGCAGTAGATGCAATAAGTATGATAAAAGAAGACGGAGCTAAAAAGATTAAATTTTTATCTATTATCTCTGCACCCGAAGGAATAGCTAAAGTTCAAAAGGAGCATCCAGATGTTCAAATATATACTTCCTCTATCGATGACCATTTAAATGAAAACGGTTATATAATTCCTGGTCTTGGAGATGCTGGAGACAGGATCTTTGGTACAAAATAAAAAACTTATCATAATTAAAATATAATAGATAATTTATATAGCTTGCTCCTTATACTTATTTTTATCTTAGCAAAAATTATGTAAATATTTTCAAGTTGACATATTTGTCGTTTTGTGATATCATTGTGAAAGCAAATGCCCCTAAAAAATCTATTTATAATTAAGGAGATTGTTTTATGCCTGTCAAAAAAACAACCTACGAACACCAACAACGTGAAGATGTTTTGGTGCTAGACGCTCAAGGCTACGAAAGGTTATGCAAGGCGATGGAAAAAGCGAGGAAAGAGCTGCAAGATATAATGAACCAAAAAGCCATGGTTCGGGAAGACGACAAAATAGGAAATATCGACGACCCATCAGCCACTTGGCAACTCTTGCTTGCACAGGAAGCAGCTAAGAACGAAGAAATTTTCGGTCTTGCTTACGACATTAAGAGAGCAAAGGTTTTAGAAAAACCTCTTACCAATGACACAGTATCCGTCGGTGATTCTGTTACCCTCACTTTCTTTTGGGACGATGGTAGCACAGAATCTGACCAGGAGTTTAAACTGGTTGCCCTTTCTCCTCGTGTCGAAGAGAAAGAGGTTTCTAAGAATTGTCCAATTGGTGCTGGAATTCTTGGAAAAAAAGTTGGTGAAACAACCACTGTTAAACTTCCAAATAATCACACCGTGGATATCCTGATTATTTCTAAATCCCGTGAGGAGGAAAAAATTGAAGAATAAGTAGTTATTACATTTCTTCAAAGAAACGCACATTATGTTAAAGTAATGTGCGTTTTTTATTACCATGAAAATGAAAAAAATAATCCGAATTCAACTGAATAAAAATATTTTTGCAATTAAAATAAATAATTTTCAAATCAATCGATTATAATCATATTCTTTACAATTTTGGTTAAAATATTATTAAACATATTTTATGGAGGAATTAATAATGGATATTATGAAATACGTCTGGTGCTTTATTATTGGTGGTGCAATCTGCGTCGTTGGACAAATTTTACTCGATAAAACAAAATTGACTTCTGCAAGAATATTAGTACTATTTGTTACATTAGGAGCTATTCTTACAGGTTTAGGATTATATCAATATGTTGTTGATTTAGGAGGATGCGGTGCAACTGTACCACTTACGGGTTTTGGTTATTCTTTAGCAAAAGGTACAATGAAAGCTATTGATGAATCTGGATTCTTAGGAATATTTACTGGCGGAATACAAGCAACTGCAGGCGGTGTCGGTGCTGCAATTCTTTTCGGCTTCATCGCAGCTCTTGTATCAAAGCCAAAGATAAAGGGATAATTAACTTATAATACAGTTTTCCTTGCTATATTATAAAAGCAATCAATCGAAAGTGTATATCCACTCTTCAATTGATTGCTTTTTATATATCATTTTTATATTTCTACTTTTTCTTTGCTTTTGATTTTTTAAAATAACTTTTAAAATCTAAAATTTTTCCTAATATTTCAACTATTTGGTTTGCTTTAGTTATTCCAATGTGTTTACCCATTCCTTTTCCGCAAAACAGTACATGCTGTTACTGTTGCTGTTAGAAGCATTGTAATAACTGTTATGTCTTCCATATTTAACTTCAGACCGATATTTACTGCAATCAAAGCACTCGTTGCTCCACTAAGGACTCCACATATATCTCCTATAACATCGCCACAAACATTAGATACTTTGTCTGCATTTTTTATAAGTTTTACGGCTTGTTTAGCACCACTCTTTTTATCTGCTGCTTTCGCATGAAATGGAGCCTCTTCTGCAGCTGTAACAGCCGTTGCTATAAGGTCTGATATTATTCCAACCAATATAACTAGTATAAGGACTATTATCGAAAAAGCTACACTTAATCTTTCAACAACTTCAGAAGATAAATAGTTAAATACAATGGATAATATGAATGTTATTATAAATATTTTTATTAGCCAACTTCTATGCCTTTTTTCACTAGAATTATTTTCTTTACTTGCCATACAAATTAATACCTTATCGCTTATTTTAAGGTATTATTCCTCCTTTTAAAATTATTGGGTATGCACTGCACACCCCAATTGATTATAACTTTATATATGAAAGTGGTAACATTTCGAATAAATTTTATGGCTTAGGTCTAGAAGGATTTCCCAGTTATCTACTAAGATATCGCCATCTTAGCCGTTTCCATTTAAAAATAACTTTTTGTCGTTGCCAATCAAAAGTCTAGATTGCCACTTAGTCCACACTTCAATCTTCAAAACGTCTCCCTAAGGAATGCTCTAGAGTTTTTCACAAATACCATCCTTGAAAAGGTTATCCTCTTTTGCAGTAAAGATTTCAATTACAATGTAATATCCGCCAATACCACTCAAGGAAAGCTACACTGTGTACTACGACTTTTCATACTCGTAGCCTCGCAGGTTATACATGCATTTTTGCTTTCGCATAAATTGCATGCCTCCATGGTGAAAGGGTAATCAACTATATGCCATTACAGCTTGCCCTTAAACCTTACTCACTAGGTAAGCCCACGACTGGGCGTCACAAGCTACACCTAATGAACTTCATCGATATGCTCTTTCAACGGATTTTTAGCCCCGTCTTCTCAATTCATAATGATAACTAGAATAACACACCACTTTAATTATATATTATCAAATGTACTATTTTATATCAAGTGTTATTTTTTTCAAAAATAAGCTTCGTATACTGATATAATAATATTCTTCATACATTAAAAATATTTTATTTGTGATAAAAATTCTTAATTTGAATAAGTACTACTACTTACATTATACGAAGCATAATAAAAAGTCATTTACACATACAAAGCATTATAGAATAGTATAGACAATATCACTCCGACTATTGCTCCTACTAATACTTCTATTGGAGTATGTCCAAGTAATTCTATCAACTTTTCTTGCACATTTATATCGCCTTCTGATTCAATTATTTGATTTAGCACACGTGCTTGTTTACCTGCCGCTCTCCTTACTCCAGCAGCATCATACATAACAACTGCAGCAAGTATTATAGAGATTGCAAAACTACTTGATGCTAATCCTTCTCTTAAGGCAACAACTGTTGCAAGTGAACAAACAATTGCAGAGTGAGAACTCGGCATTCCTCCGCTTCCCCATATTCTTCTAATGTTTATTTTCTTATTTTTTATTACTTCAAATATTACCTTAAATGATTGTACTAAGAGCCATATTATTATAGGAATCCATATAGCTGAGTTACTGCCTATGTCATTCATTTATTTGTCACCCTCTTTTTCTTCTGCATTAAATTTTTTCTCTTCCATTTCACCATCACTGTTTTCTATTAACACTGTTATTTGTTTTTCGGCACTCTCTAACATTTCATTGCAGTGCTTCGATAATTTTATTCCTTCTTCAAACTTTTTTACAGATTCGTCAAGAGTTAACTTGCCTGTTTCTAGTTCATTTACAATGTTTTCCAAGTTTTGAATTGCCTCTTCAAAAGTTAAATCTTTTTCCATATATACCCTCCTATATAACTTCTGCATTTTTGGTTCCATCGTGCAATATTATCTTCACAACATCACCGCTTTTTAAATCTTTTGATGTTGTTACTACATCACCATTTTTGTCTTCAAGAACCGTATATCCCCTTGACAATGTTTTTAAAGGACTTAATGAATCCAGTGTAGCAACTACTTTTTCAAAGCGATTTTTTCTATCTTTTAATTCAGCTTTCATACAATTATTTAAATCTTTTTCAAAGCCATTCAAAGCTAATATTTTATCAGCTAACATCACATTTGGCTCTTTAAAAACTTTTCTGTTAATTATTGAAGAATATCTAGTCTGCATTAACTCAAGTCTTTTCTTTAATGATCTGCCTAATTGCAATTTCATATTATTAAGTTTCCATTTTAATTCCATAATATCCGGCACTGCAAGTTCACCAGCAGCCGAAGGTGTTGGTGCTCTTAAATCTGCCACAAAATCTGCAATTGTAAAATCTGTTTCATGTCCAACTGCAGAAATTATTGGTATCTTTGAAGCAAATATGGCCCTTGCCGTTATTTCTTCATTAAATGGCCACAAATCTTCTAATGAACCTCCGCCTCTCGCAATTATTATCAAATCGACATTCTGGTATTTATTAAAATACTCTATTCCTTTTACTATCGTTTCAGCAGCACCTTTTCCCTGCACACTAGCTGGGTAAAGCTTTATATGCACCATAGGATATCTTCTTGTTGTTACATTTATTATATCTCGTATTACGGCACCAGTCTTAGATGTGACTACTCCGATTTCTTTAGGCAAATATGGAATCTTCTTTTTATATTTCTTTTCAAATAATCCCTCTGCTTCTAATTTTGCTTTTAATTTTTCATATGCTGCATATAAATCTCCAACGCCATCTAATTCCATACCTTTGGCATATATTTGATATATACCATCTCTTTCATACACCGCCACTGTACCTAATATTACAACGTTCATGCCATCTTCCACATCAAAATTAAGATATGATGTATAACTCTTGAACATTACACATTTTATTAGCGAATCTTTATCTTTTAATGTAAAATAATAATGACCGGTGTAATGTTTCTTCAAATTAGAAATTTCACCTTTTATATACACATTATTTAGTAATTCATCATTATCTATAATTGCCTTAACATATGCATTCAATTTTGAAACTGTTATCGGCTCCGGTCTCTCCATTCATACCTCCACTAAATTATAATTCTGTTACAACGCCAGCTAGCACGCCATTTATAAAAGAAGATGATGTTGAATCACTAAAAGTTTTAGCAAGCTCAACAGCTTCATTTACTGATACCTTATATGGTATGTCCTCTCTATATGTAATTTCATAAATGGCTAGACGTAAAATTGCAAGATCTGTTTTGCTGATTCTATCCATAGTCCATCCCTTAAGATATTTTCTTATCTTCTCATCTAGCTCTTCTTTTTTAGCTATAACTCCTTGAACTATGTCATTTATGTATTCTTTGTCCTCTTGAGTTATTTCTTTAGTTTCATCTTCTAAATTCATTATTAATTTTTCAACATCTTCATTTTCGTGTTGAAAATCTACTGAAAATATAACTTTAAATGCTAATTCTCTTGCAATTTTTCTGCTCATAGCTCCTCCTACATTTTATCTATAATATTTTTTAATGTTTCCTTTACTTTTGACTTATTTCTTTGTACATACATTCCTAAAAAGCCAAATCCTATCATAACAGCTAAATTCACGAAGAAATATGTGAATTTGCATATTACTACTATAACTCCTATTATTAATCCTATTATAAATCCTAAATTTCTGCTAAAGAATTCTAGAAATCTATTTTTCTCCATAGTACCTTTCCTCCTTACTCGTTTTCATTTTGTTCTTTTGTTTCTTCTTCCATTTTTTCTTCCGGAACAACAACATCTTCAGCTATCACTACTCCATCATCATTTTGGATATTTTCACTTGTTGTTTCTTTGCTTTCTTCTGCCTCTTTAATTTTTGCTTTTACTTTGCGACTCTCTGTTATATTCTTTATCTTAATATCAACATTATTTACTTTTACACCTGTTGTATCTTCTATAGCTTCTTTAACTTCGTCTTGTACTTTAGCACTTAGTTCAATGATGTTAGTATTAGGCAATACAAGTAATGCCATATACACTTTAATTCCTCTTTTTTCCTTTACCATTTTTACTTGAACATCTTTTATTTCTTCATAATCTTTAACTACAGTTTTTGCTGTGTTCTCAATTGTTTCAGCAGCGATTTGGATTTTGCCATGATTTGTATCAACCAATATTGTATTTTTCCTTTTTGGGTTCATTCTTGATAAGAATACAGTTGTTTTCAACGCTGCAATTAAAGTAACTATTGCAACTATACAAGTAGTTGTGTTATTGGCTGTACTAAAGATATTTAGTCTTATCCAACTATCCACATTATCATATCCAACAAAACCTGCTGAAACCATTATTACAACAATTGCTAATACTAATATTACTAAAGAAAAAATAAAATTAATTAATCTATCTAAATATCTCATTTTATCAAATCCTCTCAAATTATATTATTCTTCTGTTTTTGTTTCTGCGTTTGCTTCCTCTTCTTTATTCTTATCTTCTTTACTTTCTTTTGCATCTTTAGGCAAATTTACACCTTGAACATGTATATTTACTTCTAATACTTTTAATCCTGTCATATTCTCAACAGCTGTTTTTACCTTGTTTTGAATTTCAAAAGCAATGTCAGGTATTCTGCTACCATATTCAACAATTATATATAAGTCAAGTGTAGCATCTTTTTCTGTAACTTGAGCTTTTACACCTCTTGAAAAACTTTTCTTACCAAACATTTCTGAAATGCCACCAGCAATACCGCCGTTCATGCTGAAAACTCCTTTAACTTCAGATGCCGCAATGCCTGCTATCTTAGCAACAACATCTTCTGCAATTTTAATTCCATTAACTTCAGTTTCGTTTACTTCTGCCAAAGCCTCTCCTTTTTCAACTTCATTTTTTTCTTGTTCACTCATAATCAATTCCTCCTCTTACTTTATTTTTCTTACATTGTGCATATTGCATTCACAGTTATGTCATGTCCATTAAGATACTCTTTTGCCAACATTCTCTTCGAGTTTGGTAATTGAATTTCTGCTATATCAAGAATGCCATCTTTTGTAGAAATTAACAATCCCTCTTTTTTATCTGCTTTTATTACCATTCCTGGTAGCATTTCATCTGTTTTTTCCATATTTGAAAACTCTACACGCCATATCTTCATTTTTTGTCCATCTATATTCGTGTATGCTCCAGGTATTGGATTTAAGCCTCTCACTAAATTTCTGATATCCTCTGAATTATTGTTCCAATCAATATTTCCTAATGTTTTTTCAATCATTGGTGCTAAAGTAAAATCATCTGGTTGCTTAACTCTTGGTGCTACTCCGTCTGCAATTTTCTCTAATGTTTGAACTATAAGCTCTCCACCTTTTACTTTCATTTTTTCATACAAAGTACCAAAGTTATCATCATCTTCTATCTTAACCTCTGCTTTTTGTATCATGTCACCTGTATCCATTCCTGCATCCATATACATTGTAGTAATACCAGTAACTTTTTCACCACTAATTATAGCCCATTGTATTGGAGCTGCCCCTCTATATTTTGGAAGCAGTGAACCATGTACATTGACTGAACCATACTTTGGTATATCCAATATTTTTTGAGGTAATATTTGACCAAATGCTACTACAACAATTACGTCAGGTTTCAAACTTTTTAATGTCTCGTATAGCTCTTCATCTTTTCTTATCTTCTCTGGTTGATAAACTTTTATGTTTTTGCTTTCCGCATATTCTTTAACAGGGGTAGGCATAAGTTTCATATTTCTTCCTGATGGTTTATCAGGTTGTGAAACCACTGCCAATATATTATGTCCACTTTCATAAATCTTTTTTAAAGATTCTACCGCAAAATCCGGTGTTCCCATAAAAACAATATTCATTCTATTCCTTATCCTTCCTCTTCTTCAACATTATCAAACAATTCTGTTGCTTTATCTGTAAATAGTATTCCGTCTAAGTGATCTATCTCGTGGCATAAAACGATAGCCAATAGATCTTTTGCTTTTATCTTTATTTTTTCACCTTTTTCATTTAAAGCTTCAACAACAACTTCTTTAGGTCTAACAACATCTCCTAAAACTCCAGGTACACTTAAACAGCCCTCTCTACAAACTTGCTCTCCCTTACTCTTTATTATGACAGGATTCACAAGTTTATATACTTCTCCATCTTCTTCAGTTAAATCTATTACAACAAGTCTCTTCAAAACACCTATCTGCGGTGCAGCTAAACCTATTCCATCATCAGAGGCTTTCAAAGTATCATACATGTCGTTCAATAGCTCAACAATTCTCTCATCGACAGTCTCAACAACTCTCGATTTCTTTCTTAGTATTTCATCGCCAACTTTTCTTATTTGCCTAAGGGCCATTCAAATCCTTCCTTCCATAATTTTACTTTAGACTATGACATGTTGTTTGGATTTACATCTATACTTATTTTTACATCACTCTTTAACATAAGGTATTTTTCAACGTACATCCCTAATTTTTCAATTTTCTCATCTGTCAATAATTCTTTCATTAATACTCGCCATCTATACTCTCCGTTAACCTTTGATATCGGTGCAGGAGCTGGTGCATATGCTTCAAAGATTTCCTTCACATCAACGAAAAAATCTTTAGCCATAATCTTTACAGCATTTTCGTCTTTTCCACTAAATACAGCTACAATTATATCGCAAAAAGGTGGATAATTCAACTTTTCTCGCATAATTATTTCACTATTGTAAAATTTTTCATAATTTTGTTCTTTCGCTGACATTATGCTAAATTCATCTGGCATATACGTTTGTATTATTGCCATTCCTTTTTTGTTTCCTCTACCAGCCCTTCCTGAAACTTGTGTAAGTAACTGGTATGTTCTTTCATTTGCCTTATAATCACCTATATTTATTGAACCGTCAGCCGCAAGCACTCCAACTAGTGTAACATTTTCAAAATCATGTCCTTTGGCAATCATTTGAGTCCCAAGCAATATATTAATATTTTCATTCTTGAATTTATTAAGTATTATTTCATGTGCATTCTTTCCCTTAGTTGTATCCACATCCATCCTTATCACACTAGCACTTGGAAGATATTTTTTCAATTCTTGCTCTATTTTTTGAGTTCCGCTACCAAAGTATTTAATTTTATTGCTTCCACAACTCGGACAAACTGTTGGTATTGGCATGGTTCTTCCACAGTAATGGCATATTAATTTGTTTTCTGTTAAATGATATGTCATCGATACATCACAATCATTGCACTTTACTACATAGCCACAGTCTCTACACATTATAAAAGTCGAATAACCTCTTCTGTTCAAAAACAGCATTACTTGCTCGCCTTTTTTGATTGTATCAACCATTGCAAAGTATAATTTTCTACTAAATGGCGTCCTATTGCCGTGTTGCTAATTCATTTCTCATATCAACTACTAAAATATCTGGCAATCCTTGCGTAGAAATTCTTTTAGTCAATTTTAGCAGTTTTACTTCGCCATTTAAAGCTTTATAATATGTTCTAATGTCTGGTGTTGCAGAGCCTAGTACAATCGGAATATTATAGACTGTACCCATTTTTTCTGCCACATCTCTTACATCATACTTTGGCATTGTCTCTGATTTATATGATGAATCATGTTCTTCATCTATAATTATTACTCCAATATTTTCTAGTGGTGCAAAAATAGCAGACCTTGCTCCTATTACTATTCTAGCTCTTCCCTCTTTAATTTTTTGCCACTCATCATATCTTTCACCTTTAGAAAGCCTACTATGCAAAATTGCAACTGTGTCTCCAAATCTAGATAAAAACCTATCCGTTATCTGTGGAGTAAGTGAAATTTCTGGCACAAGCATTATAGCATTTTTATTATTTTTCAGTACCTTATCAATGAGTTGTAAATATATTTCTGTTTTTCCACTTCCAGTAACTCCGTACAACAAATAATTGTCGTTTCTTGATATATCAATACTCTCCAAAGCTTGTTTCTGTTCATCATTTAACTTGAATGGTTCTGTTTTTTTAATTTCTTTATTCTTAAACGGGTTCCTATATATTCTGTTTTCTTTAAATTCTATGATATTATTTTTTTCAAGTGTTTTTAAACTGCTTATTGTAACATCAGTATATTCCATAATTTCATACACTGGAGCCTCTATATTATCTAATAGAAATTTTACAATACGCTTTTGCTTATCGTTTTTTACTAATTCTAAGTTCGCATCTCTTCGAATAGATACCCACTTTTCTGTCTTTTCTTTAATGCCTTCTGCATTCGTCGAAGTTCCAGGTGGAACCAATAGCTTTACTATTTCAGATAAATTGCAAAAATATCTTTTGCTCATCCATTTAGCTATTTCCAACTTTTTTTCGTCAAAGACTTTTTCATACACTTTTATTATATCTTTACACTTGTAATCCGATTTTTCTTTCAATCCAATCACATAGCCTATTTCATTTTGTTTTCTGTATCCAAAAGGAACTAGCACTCTCACGCCAACTACGACGTCCAAATTATTTGGTACGCCGTAGTCAAAAACTCTATTCAATTCTTTTGCTGCCGAATTAACTATAACTTCTGCAATCATCTATTTTCCCCTTCATAAGATATATGCTTTAGTGAAATAATTTTCCAACGTCAAATATAGTTACAACTAGTGCAAAAATTATTATAACTGCAAAACCAATTAGAATTATAGTTTGCTCTACATTTTCTTTCATTGGTTTTCTTCTTATTGCCTCTATTATTAATATTAAAATTCTTCCACCATCTAATGCAGGTATAGGAAGCAAGTTAAATATTCCTAAGCTTAAGCTTATTGCACACATCATTTGGAAGAATTCTCTCCATGCTGAAGTTTTTGTTATCTCATTTGCAATTCCGACAACACCCATTACTTCTACATTTTCAGCCCTTCCTATAAACAACTTGCCATATGCTTCAAAATTAGCATTTAAGTACCAATTTGTTTCTAGTATTGCATACTTTAATCCTTTCCAAAAACCTGGTTCTATCATTTTAAATTCAACATCAAAAAGTCTACTTGAATCTGATGTTGTTTCTACATTTATTGTTTGTGCTTCGCCACTTCTTATAAGTCCAATCTCAATCGATTGATTCGGCAAGCTTCGTATAGTACCAACTATATCATCTACACCATTCATTATAACACCATTTATAGTCGTTACAACATCACCTATCATTAATTTAGCATCATTTGCTGGTGTTCCTTCATAAACAAGTGCTATTTCTCCGCTTTCATAAAAACTAGCTCCAACAAGCCCACGTTTTGTTATTGGTATATCTATTGTTAAATTTTTTACTTCTCCATCTCTTTTTATTTCAAATGACATTTTATCATCTTTTGAAGCTTCTATAATTTCGCTTACTTTCCAACCAGTTAATGTTCTCTTACCATTTACTTTTAATATTTCGTCTTCGTTTCTAAGACCAGCTTCATACGCATAATCAGTTGGTTTTAAATTAGTTACTATTGATGATTGATAAACGCCTTGGCAAGAAACAATTGCAAAATATATTAAAATTGCGAAAATTATATTTACAATAGCACCTGCAGCAACAATCAATATTCTTTGCCATATAGGCTTTTTATTGAACGCTGCCTCATCATCACTTCGTTCCTCTTCACCTTCCATTTGAACAAAACCACCAAAAGGAATAAGTCTCAATGTATATTCTGTTCCATTTGACTCCTTGGTAAAAATCTTAGGTCCAAAACCTATTGCAAATTTAAGAACTCTAACTTTAAACAGTCTTGCCACTAAAAAGTGACCAAGTTCATGTATTGTAATAAGTGTTCCTAGCAAAACAATAATTTTAATAATTCCTAAAATCCACGTCATATATTAATTATCCTTTCATTAATTTAAAAATTGTAAAAACATATAGACAAAAGGTGAAATCATAATGATGCTATCAAACCTATCTAATATTCCGCCATGTCCTGGCATTATTTTCCCGAAATCTTTTATTCCGCAAAATCTCTTTATCTCAGATGCTGCTAAATCGCCAATTTGAGAGATTATACTAATTACAGTACCTACTATAATCATTTCCACATAATTCAAATTTAATCCTGCTTTGTTTAGGTAATACGTGTATATTCCATAAAAAATCGCACACGAAATTATTCCGGCTATTGCCCCTTCTATTGATTTGTTTGGGCTTATCTTAGAAAATTTATGCTTTCCTATTTTACTACCTATTAGGTATGCAAAACTGTCTGTTACCCATGCACCGCCTAGTATAAGCCATACATAATATTCGCCATAATCCATCTGTCTTGTTAATGTCAAAAACATGAGAGAAAATGGTATATATATAATTCCAAACAAGGTTATAAGCACATCCATAAAACTTGTCTTCATATTTGAGAATACTGATTTAGCAAATAATAATAAAAGGATTACCGGAAGCGCCATTATCAGAATTGTTTTTATCTTGTCATATTCTTGATTAATAAATAATAAACCTAATGTTGCTATATATCCTATAATTGCAACTGGTTTTATCTCTTTATTTTTAAAAGCAGAATAAAATTCATGTATTCCTATAATCGCAACTATTGTCAAAGCTATATTAAAAACAACTACATTTCTTAATGCCATTACTAAAATAAGTACAGCTATTCCTATAACAGTAGAAATTAATCTTTTTGCCATGTCTTATCTCCATTTCTATAATTATTTTCCGAAATTTCTCTTTCTATTACTGTATTCTATGATTGCTTTATTTAATTCTTCGCCATCAAAGTCAGGCCAATAAACCTTCGTAAAATAAAATTCAGAATATGCAGATTGCCAAATTAAAAAACCACTAAGTCTTTTTTCTCCACCAGTTCTTATTATCAAGTCTGGATCTGGTGAGTCGTAAGTTTGCATATTTCTATTGATTAAATCTTCATTTATTTCTTCTATAGATATTTCACCATTTTTTACTTTTTCAGCTATGTTCTTCGTCGCATTAATTATTTCAGCTCTACCACCATAATTGATTGCTAAATTGATTGTTAGCCCATCATTATTCTTCGTAGCCTCTTCTATATATGTAATTTCTTGTTGCAATTCTTCAGATAATGCACTCTTATCTCCAGCCATTCTAACTCGATAATTTTTTTCATTCAAACGTTTTCTAAATGATTTAGCATATGACAAAAATAAATCCATCAAATATTTTACCTCATCTTTTGAACGTTTCCAATTCTCAGTTGAAAAAGCAAATACTGTCAAATGCTTTATGCCAAATTTTTCACATGCTTCGGCTACTTTTTTCAAGTTATCAGCGCCAGCTTTATGGCCCAAACTAGGAATCATTCCTTTCTCTTTTGCCCATCTTCTATTTCCATCCATAATGATTCCAACATGAGTTGGAATTTTCATATTTTCATCCATAAATTCCCCATTTCTGTTATATGACTAATATAACTCGTAATCTAAAATTGCATTTCTACTTAAACTTTATGCTATTTTAAATAAATTATTTATACATAATTTTTTATACTGACATTACTTCTTTTTCTTTATCTGATGCAGCATTATCTATAAGGCCTATATATTTATCTGTTAATTTTTGAATTTGCTCTTCAGCATTTCTCAAATCATCTTCTGTTATTTCATTATTTTTTTGTTTTGTCTTGAATTCATCTATTCCATCTCTTCTAATATTTCTTATTACAACCTTAGCATCTTCTGCAAGTTTTTTAATTTCTTTTACTAGCTCTTTTCTTCTTTCTTCTGTTAGTTCTGGAAATACTAATCTAATTAATTTTCCGTCATTATTTGGATTTATTCCAATGTCTGATTTTTGAATTTCTTTTTCGATTTCTTTTAATAAGCTAGAATCCCATGGTTGTATTGTAATCATTCTAGCTTCTGGCACCATTATGTTTGCTACTTGATTGATTGGTGTTGGTGTTCCATAATACTCTACCAATATTTTATCTAATATCTTAGGATTAGCACGACCTGCTCTAACATTTCCTAATTGTTCATCTAACACACTTAAACTTTTTTTCATTTTTTCTTCTATATGACTATACATTTTAATATCTCTCCTTTAATTATTTACTATTGTGCCTATATTCTCTCCACTAACGGCACTTATTATATTTTCGCCATTTCCAAGTGCAAATATCATTGTTGGCATGTTATTATCTCTACAAAGTGAGGCTGCTGTAGAATCCATCACTTTAAGATTCTTTTGTAAAATTTCTGTATACGTTATTTCTGTAAATTTCTTTGCGTTTGGATTTTCTTTTGGATCCGAATCATATACACCATCAATTGTTTTTCCAAACAATATAATCTCTGCATTTACTTCTGTTGCTCTAAGTGCCGCACAAGTATCTGTTGAGAAAAATGGATTTCCTGTACCACCAGCAAATATAACAACTCTGCCTTTTTCTAAATGTCTGACTGCTTTTCTTCTTATGTATGGCTCTGCAATTTGTTGCATTGATATTGAAGTTTGAAGTCTTGTATCCAAGCCTCTAACTTCCAAAGCATCTTGTAATGCCTGACCATTCATTATTGTTGCAAGCATTCCCATATAATCCGCTGTAGTTCTTTCCATCTGGTGAGCCTGTCTTCCTCTCCAAAAGTTTCCACCGCCGACAACAATTGCAACTTCAACTCCCATATCTACTACTTTTTTTATATTATCGCAAACTTTTCCAAGTGTATCTGCATCAATACCAAATCCATTTTGACCGGCTAATGCTTCTCCACTTAATTTCAATAATATTCTTTTATACTTTGCTTTAGGCATAATACAACCTCCTATATTTTTATTCATAATATTTATATCATAAAGTCATAAATATTAAAAGTGAAAAAGAAAAATTCACACTTTAATCACTTTTATACTTATTTTTACTAATATACTCGGTCTATATTTGATCGTCTTCAACAACATTTTCTGGTGGTACTTCTAGTAGCTCTGGATGTTCAAACAAATTAGAAAAATACTTTAGAGCAACCGCTAAATAATACCCGTCTGCTATTCTTTCATCAGCAACAAATCTTAATTTCATTACTTTTCTTTCTTGTATCTTTCCGTCTTTTCCTATAACTCTTTGTTTTCTCTTATTTCCCATAGCTATAAAAAGTGACGTAGAACCAAAATTATATATATGATGGTAAATCGGTTCAGCTCCTATTGAACCCATATTAGTTATGAAAACGCTCGTATGGAATGGACTAGCATTGTGAACTGCCTTTGGCAAAATACCGTAAAAGTCTGTAAATCTCATAAACCATATTGCCAAAGAAAACAAACATCTTGGCAAAACATTTAATGTTTTCATCAACTTATCGGTACTGTTAACATCATCTTTTTGCTTAGTTTTTTCTATAGTTTCATCTATCTTTTTAGATATGTCACTAACTGTTGACTTAGGATCAAACTCAAACTTTACTGCTGTTTCAGGTGTATGCGTATTAAGTTCTCTCTTAATAACCATTGATATTAGTATATTATCTCTTGCAAAACATCTTCTTCCAGCAATAAATCTATTCATTCTTGGATATTGTGAAATTGTTCTAACAATAATCGCAATAATATAATCTAAAGTTCTTGCTTCCTCTCCATTTTTTCTTTTTTCTCGTATGAGCTCGTCTATCCTGCTCATATTTACTTCAGCATCGAAAAACACTTCAGCATCATTTCTTTCACGCATTATAAATGGAATAATCATATTGGTTGGGTCTGAATGTCGAACGCGTCTTCCATCATATCTGTCACCAAATCTTTTCTTCATAAGTTCCTCCTTTTAGTTTTTTTCTTCTAAGTCTATAAATGTTGGTACGACTTCTTTTATTACGCCTTTTATATCGTCTCTAGTGCAATTATCTTTTTCTATTGTATCATTCAATTTGTCCAATATTTTTTCCATCTCTGTTTCTGATGGACCTTTTATTTTTGAAATCATTATTTTTTCATGTAATGTCTTTACAAGCCCTTCTTCCGACATCAATAATTCCTCATACAATTTTTCGCCTTTTCTAAGACCAACTATTTCTATAGGAACGTTTTTGCCAGATAATTTTATAAGTGTTTTTGCCAAATCATATATTTTTACAGGTTCACCCATGTCTAAAACGAAAATCTCACCATTGTTTGCAAAAGTGACTGATTGTAATATTAGTCCGACAGCCTCTGGAATAAGCATAAAAAATCTGGTGATATCTTTATGTGTTACCGTAACTGGTCCACCTTCCTCAATTTGTTTTTTAAATAGAGGTATAACACTGCCATGGCTTCCGAAGTACGTTTCCAAATCTTACTGCTGTGAAAATTGTATTACTTTTTTCATTTTTGGCTTGTATTATCATTTCACATATTCTTTTAGACGCCCCCATTATACTTGTTGGGTTTACTGCCTTATCAGTAGAAATAAATGTGAATTTTTCAACTCCATACTTATCACTACAATTTACAACATTCAAAGTTCCAAAAACATTATTCTTTATTGCTTCTTCTGGGCTATTTTCCATTAACGGAACATGTTTATGTGCCGCCGCATGGAAAACTATTTGAGGTCTATATTTTGCAAATATTTCATCAATACGTTTTTTATCTCTTACACTTGCAATTATAGTTTCTATTGGTGCATTTCTATTTTTCTGTCTTAACTCCATTTCAACTTCATATAGTGTATTTTCGTAAATATCAAGCATTATTAACTTTTGAGGCTTGAAACCTAATATTTGTCTACATAGTTCACTTCCTATAGAACCTCCAGCACCTGTAACAAGAACTGTTTTACCAGACAAATATTTAGATATCTCTTTGTTATTTAATATGATTGGTTCTCTGCCAAGTAAATCTTCTACCTCAACATCTCTTAATGAATCATTTAAATTTCTACCTGTTATAACTTGTTCTAATGGTTCAACAATTTTTACTTTTGCATTTGTTGAATCACATATTTTCAAAATTTTATTTTTTTCTTGTGGTCTAATATTATTTATTGAAAACAATATTAAATCAATATTCTCCTCTTCGCATACGTCTGGAATTATATTTCTATCTCCAAGGATCTTCACGCCATGCATCGAAAAGTTCTTTTTATTTTGGTCATCATCAATAATACCAACTATTGTATATTCATTTGATGCACTTAATTGTATTGTTTTTATTACTTGCGACGTAGCTTGTCCTGCACCTATTATTAAAACTCTTTTTTTGTTTGCAGTATTTTCGGTTGCTACAGCATATGAGATTGTTCTAAATAAAACTCTATATGCTATGCTAATTATTCCAGCCAAAATACATGCTAAAGCGATTATATTCACATCTAATGTTCTTGGAATTACAAGCGGTTTTATAAGTGATAATATTGCAGCAGAAAAAATTGCCATACCGCCAATCATAATATAATCATTTGATCCAGAATACTTTATTATTTTCTTGTATATTCCGAAAATATATAACAAAGTCACGTATATCCCCGTAGTGGCTATAATTGTATTTCTTATTGGCGAATCAAATAAATCGAATTTCATTTTTTCAAAAAATAGTGCAAGATAATATCCTAAAAATATAGCTAATATGTCTAATACAGCCAATATAATTACTTTAATTGAACTTGGTATTTTTTGAATCTTTAATATAATATGCATAATTACTTCTCCTAAAATTTATTTTTTACTCTGTAATTCTTTCTTTTCATTCGGTAATGACATTGCAATAAAACCAAGGAATATATAAAAATATCCTGATGTGTAGAATCCAGAGTTTCCAACTAGTGAAGAAATTATATACGAAACGGTTACAAACATTCCTAAACACTCATATATATTCCATTCTTTTAAGTGTTTTAATTTTCTTATCCATATTGCAGCAATTCCAACAACGTATAATAACATTCCTACAATACCTGTTGTTGCAGCAAGTTGAAGAATTAAGTTATGGCTTCTTCCTTCGCTTACACCGAATTGCTCATTATATTCATAAAGCAAATTCTCAAGTCCATATCCAAAGAAAGGTTTTTGTAATGCCATTATTGCTGCATCTTTCCATAAAACACCTCTACCTGAACCTATGTCGTCTTTTGCACTTTCTTCTGATTTTGTACTATTTTCTCCGCTTTCTGATGACGTGGTTCCATTTTCTTCACTTGAAGAAACGTTGCTTTCTTTTCCTATAAGAGTGTTAAAATCCTTAACTAGTCCAGCAAAGTTTGCGTATACTATATTTTTGCCAGATGTATTGACAGTAACAGCTGACATTATAATAAATGCAACTAAAATCAATCCCGTCCACGAAAGTTCTTTCCTATAATCGGCCTTCTCACCTTTTGGTATAAGTGCATATACAATCATAAATATTATGCTTGCACCAATTCCCAAATATGCACCTAATGTATTATTTATTATTGCCATTTCTAGCATTACAACATACGAAGCAAAATATAATGCAGAAAGCCAACTCTTCTTTTCTTTTATTGCCATCACCGCAGCAACTACTACACATATAGATAAATAGTATCCATAATGATTTGAATTATGGAATATTCCACTATTTGTTTCACCTAAAATACGTTTAGTTACTATTAAAAAGTTCTTTCCTAATGGCATTCCGCCATTTCCAAACAATAGCTCACCTAAAGTTACAGCTGTTTTAGAAGGGTCTTTACCGTATGTTATTAAATATGTTCCGCCTATATCGTTATAAGATATTTTTTCTACTGACTCCAAATCATTATTCTTCAAATAGTAGAATATTGAATATTCACTTTTGTTTGACGTTAAATAAAAGTGATTCCATAATGTTATTACAGCTAAAAAAGTAGCAGTTATCAAAAAAGTATTTACTAATATTTTTTTATATTTTTCATTATTTTTTCCTAAAAGTATAGAACATATAAGCATAGAACCATACATCATAAATGAAAGATACCCATCTTTTAGATTAAAACAACCAACAAAAGATCTGTATGAGTCGTATGCTAAAAGTGAACTAATAAATACCCATATCATAAATATCATTAGCAAAGTAAGAGGCCATTGCGTTTTCAAAAAAGTTTTTATCTTTTGCCATATTTTTCCGTTAGCGCTCTCCATAAATGAAACTAAGTAATATAAAACAAGTATTATGGTCGCAACTAATAAAACCATATTATAATAATAGATTATAGAAGTTGGATTCTCAACAGAAGTTTTAAAATAACCATTTGTCGTATAATATCTATCAGTTTTATATAGTGGATTTAAAAATGCTCCACTTTTTTCCTCTTTATCTAGCAAAGTTTCCGAATTCAACATTGCACTTATACTATCTTCAGTTGTTGAAACGGTTCTATTGACCATAGTAGGAACTATATTCAAAATAAATACGTATACTAAAAACTGAATGCATAAAGCAAACAATATTAAGAACGCAAACTTACTAATAGCTTGTTCTGTTTTTTCTTTTTTAGACAATTTCTTTTGCGTGCTTGCCACAAAAATCTCCTCCTTATAATTTTTCATTTAGTATAATTCTCAATTATTTTATCATAACAGACAAAAAAATACCACAAATATATATTTATATTTGTGGTATTTTAATAATATTTCATTACGCACGTGGATGAGATTTCATATATACGTCTTTTATTCTATTTTGGCCAATTTGCGCATATACTTGAGTAGATGATATATCAGAATGGCCTAACATTTCTTGAATTGCTCTAAGCTCAGCACCATTTTCTAACAAATGTACAGCAAAAGAATGTCTTAATGTATGTGGTGTTATATCAACGTCTATGTTGGCTTGAGTTTTATATTGTTTAATAATCTTCCAAAAGCCTTGTCTTGTCAATCTTTGACCATTTATATTAACAAATAATGCCTTATCGTTTTCATCTTTTAAAAGAATATTTCTTGATTTTTCAATATATTCTTTTAATGCATTAACTGCTAATGAACCTATTGGAATAATTCTTTCCTTGCTCTTTCCAACACATTTAATATAATTTTCTTCCAAATTTATATCGTTTATATTTAAAGAAATAAGTTCTGTAACTCTTATACCTGTAGCATAAACTAATTCTAGCATTGCCTTATCTCTATATCCTTTTAAATCAACGCACTTTGGTTGTTCTAATAAAAGTTCAACTTGCTCTGAAGTTAAAACCTTTGGTGGCTTTCTCTCTATTTTAGGAGACTCTATATCAAGTGTAGGATCCTCTGAAATAACTTTTGTTCTATGCAAATATTGGTAAAAAGAACGTAAAGATGCAAGATTTCTTGAAACTGTAGAAACTGCTTTTCCTTTTTCTTTCAAATTTTCCAAATATTCCTTTATTTCTTGACTGTCTGTATTTATCATATCTAAATTATTTTCAGTTAAATAATTACAATATAGCTTTATATCTCTATTATATGACTGTAAAGTATTATCAGATAACTTTTTGTCATTTTGTAAAAATCCTAAAAAATTCTCTACCAAATTATTTTCCATCCCACATACTCCTTCTGTAATCAAATTGTACATAATTTTCTATAATTTAAAATAATATTTTTAGGCTTATGTGCACCATTTATCTTTTGTAATTATGTAATTTCTTGACAAGGTTATTTTATACAATAAGTATAAATAATGCAAGCTTTTTTTAATATTTTATGTAAAATTATTTTCATCTTAAAAATATTAAAAACTCTTTAAATTTTTCTCGAGCAATCAAAAATTTTAGATAATATTTTTTCCAATTTGCATCATATACATTTCTAATACACTTGAGACAATTAGTGCTATTGACATCAATATGCAAACACCAGAATGTCTCACAAATTCAGACTTTATATCTTTGTTTTTTCTTATAACGTTGTACATGACATTAATTGCACTTTGGCATAGCATAATCATAACACCAACATTAATTATTGTTGTAAGATACAAAATAATATAAATAAAACTATATCCTTTAGCTAGTCCAAATGTAGCCAAAATATATGATATCGTTATTCCAATTGAAATGCCATCAAAAAATATTGCAAATAATAGTATTGGTGCACCAACAACAGAAAGACCTACTATCCAAAAGAACAATATTAATAATCCATTTTGGCACAAAGAACTATATAATGTTTTTTCTAATATATCATTTTTTATTGTTGTCATTTTAACACTAGTTAGCACACTATTCCCTTGTTGTCCTTTAGCTATATATAAAGAACCCAAAATAATGCCAAGTAAAAAGATTGCACATAGCAAAATATACACTATATACGTTCCTTTTAAGTTTCTGACATTTCCTTTTAAATTTCTTGCGCCTTTATTCTTTATACTTATAAATCTAATATTCATTTGTACCCTCCACACATTTTATTTAATAAATAATTATGTTTTGAGCATCTAGAATATGACACCTTATCCAAGCGCTTTTGTCGCTGCTACCGCCATTTCATCACATCGATTATTATATTTGTTATCACTATGTCCTTTTACTTTTATCCATTCTATTGAATGCACTTTAGTAAAAGCATATATTTCTTGCCATAGTTCCTTGTTTTTAACATCCTTTTTATCAGCTGTTTTCCAGCCATTTTTAAACCAATTATAAATCCAGCCTTGTACAAAAGCATTAATTAAATATGCACTATCACTGTACAATTTCACTTTGCAAGGTCTCTTCAAAAGCTTTAACGCCTCTATTGGTGCTGTAAGCTCCATTTTGTTATTTGTAGTCATTTTCTCTGCACCGCTAATTTCTTTTTTTGCGTCTCCATAAATTAGTATTGCTCCCCATCCACCTTTTCCGGGGTTACCGCTACAAGCACCATCTGTATATATAGTTACTTCTTCCATAGAAATTTTAACCCCTCTCTTATATCTGTACGATTTGTTTTGTATAGTCTAAATTAGATTCTCTGTAGTTTGGAATTTGATATCCCAATGTATATATATTTGTGGCTAAAATATCTTTTTCTATCATTCTTCTTCCTGTTTCATTTGCACTTTTTAAAAATTTACTTACAGAAGTAACTATAGGTAAATTTGATTTATTATATATTTGCGATAATAATTTTTCTCCATTCTTAGTAAAGCCTAATACTCTTATGTATTGTGGATTGTATTTATAATTATTTACTTCATCTTTTGTTATGTCTAACAGAGCATGAATTAAGATTCTTTGGATTCTCGTTCTTGTATATCTTTTTGATTTTAACATCTCTATCATTTTTTCTATTTCTGTTGTTTCGTTCGATGCTTTTTTTAACACATTTTCTAACCCCTCTGAAACATCTGCAAGTTCAAATAAATCTTGTGCTAGATTTTTTCTAAGAACATAAAAAATTTCTTTTTCAAAATTCGATATATTCATCGGTGCTTTTCCACTAATAATTTGAGAACTTAAAATATTAAAACTACTTTCAGGCATTACTTCTTGTAATTCTTGTACTTTATCGTCATTTAGCATTTGTCTTATAGCAGTTGCACTACACACTCCATCAACGATATTTATAGAATTATAATCCTCGCCTTTTCTTAAAACAACATTTGGCGAAATTGTACTATTGTTATACATTAATGCTTTTAAATATTCTATTCCAAGAATATTATTTGAATCCATCAAGATTTCAGATATGTATTTCGAATCAAACTCTTTTTTGGTAAAAGATTTTAGTGCGTTTCCTCTAGCAACTGGATATGAATACCCTTTTTTTAATTCGGATTGCAACATACTCTTATAATCATTAGGTTCAAGATAAAGAATGTTAGCAATTCTTTTTAATACATCTAAATCTTTTGTTTTGGCACCAAAAGACAAATCGTCAACTATTCCAAGACTATCTAAAAGTCCAATGCTTCCTTGAGCAAAATATTCGGCACTAGATGTAGCATAATATACAGGCAATTCAACAACTAAATCCACCCCGTTTTTCAATGCCATTTCGGTTCTTGTCCATTTATCGAATAATGCAGGTGCACCTCTTTGCACAAAGTTTCCACTCATGACAGCAACAATTGCGTCGCAATTAGTCTGTTCTTTTGTTTTTTCAATATGATAAGCATGTCCATTATGAAATGGATTGTATTCTGCAATAATTCCACAAACCTTCATTTTTATCTCCTCTTTACTACTATTATTTTTCTTTATCTTGTTTATCATCTACATCTTTTTGCTCTTCTTTTTCCTCTTTATCATCTACATCTTTTGACTCTTCTTTTTCTTCATCATCTACAGCTTTTGACTCTTCTTTTTCTTCATCATCTACAGCTTTTTGTTCATTTTCCATAATTTTTTCAATTACATTTTTAATACCATTTCCTTTTTTATCACTGCCAAGTAATGTTAGAAATGCATCTAATTTCACTGCTCTAAGTGCGTATAAAACATACACATATGTTAAAGCAAGTGATGTATAATAAGTATAGTCTTTTATTGTTCCTACAATACAAATAGATATAATTTCAATTATAAATGGCAACGTATATGCATAAATTGACAGCTTAATATAATTTGAAAAACTTGCTTTTATTCCGAAGAATAGGCTTATAATTGAAGCAATCAACGCAATAAATATTATTCTAATAATCACTACAAATAAATACGTAATTGCGACTGTCAAATAAATATATATATCCGTTTTTATTTTGCTTAGCTGATTACTTTGATATTTTGACAATTCATTAAATAGTCCAACCTTGTCTATATTAAATGCAACATCTGAAAAATCTAATTCTATTACACCTTCGCCATTTGATTCCATAACTATTTTATCAGAAGTAATTATTATCGAAGAATCATATATAAATAAGTTCTCATACTCTTCAGTGCTCTTTAGTTGTTCATATGAATAATTAGTATTTATAAGCAAATATGATTTACTTGTAAGTGTTTTCGATATTACTTCATGTACATCAAGCTTTGAGTTTTCTAATTCAAATTCTGGCACTATTGTATCATAGTTAGCAATCAATTCTTCAAATACAACATTTATCTTTGAAACTAAATTAACCGTTAGTGCAGCACTCATTACTAATACTAATGTTATTACATATAAAATTGCATTACTTAATTTTTCATGTCTTAGCAAAAACGGGTATACCCTAAAATCTGTTATTGCTAGGAACACTTTTTCAAAAAAGTTTAATTTTTCTTTCTTATCCAATATTTATCCCAACCTTATAATATTATCATTTTTTCTGATGCATGGGTGAACATTTCTAGCCCATCATTTGTTAAAACGCCAACATCTTCTATTCTAATTCCAAATTCATTTTCTAAATAAATACCCGGCTCTATAGAAAACACCATATTCTCTTCTAATTTATCTTCTCTTTTAGGCGAAAGAACTGGCATCTCATGTACTTCACATCCAACACCATGGCCTAATGCATGAGCATAGTCATAACCAAATTCTTTTATTGGTAATCTACCATATTCATCGGCTTCCTTTGCAGTCATTCCAACTCTTATGTTTTTAATTGCATTTTCATATGTCTTATATACCAAATTATAAATCTCAACTTGTTTTTCTGTTGGTGTACCTATAAAAACAATTCTAGACATATCTGAGCAATATCCATCTAGGATGCATCCCATATCAAATTGAATTATATCATTTTCTTGAATCTTTCTTTCAGTTGGTGTCGAATGGATTTGGGCTGAATTTACACCAGACCCTATTATTGTATCAAAAGATAAGCCTTCTGCCCCATTTTTTACAAAAAAATCATAAACAATAGTTGAAATATCTTTTTCTGCCATACCTGGTTTTATTTTGTTACACACATTTTTAAAGCATACTTCGCCAAGCTCCGCTGCTTTTCTCAATTTATCAATTTCTTCTTTTGTCTTTACCATTCCCATATCGATTCGAATACTTGTAGTATTCTTATTCACTTCCTTTACTTAATTAAAATAAATTTTCCATCATTGGCAATATTGTTGTGTATGGCATGAACATTGTTAAAAAAGATGCTATTACTATGAAAGGTCCAAAAGGAATATAATCATCTACTTTTTTAATTTTAGTAATTAACAATATAATGCTTACAATTGCACCAACAGCAAATGACAATATAAATATTTGAAAAATGTTTCTAGCGCCAAAAAACATTCCTAGCATTCCCATTAATTTTACATCGCCTAATCCCATTCCTTCTTTTTTGTAGGCAATTAATGCAAATAAAGCGATTAACAAAAATATTCCTGCTCCGGCAAACATTCCAAGTAAAAGTTCGACGCCTTCTACTACATTTGTTATTAATTTTATATAGATGTACACTAGACCAACTAAAAAACCTGTCATATTTAAACCATTAGGTATTATTTGAGCTTTTATATCTATAAAAGCATCCATTATTAATATAATGCTTAAAAATGAGTACACAAAAAACTTCTCTGAAATTCCAAAGAAAAATAATAACGCAATTAATGCAATTGGCGTGATAAATCCAACCTTAACATCAAATTTCATATCGTCTTTTATACTTTTTTCAAATATTTTCTCTTCATTGCTAAATCTTTTAATCAAAGCTGTCATAAATGGTGATATTGCCAATCCAAAGATAGCAACTATAATATTAGTAATAATACTGCTCATTTTAATCTTCCTTCACTTTCTTTTTATAAATATTTAATATTAATGCTTCTATTGGTCTTTTCCACGTAGTATACCAAAAATCTTTTTTACTTATCGGTTCAACATACAAAGATTGAATCTTCATTTTATTTGCACCTATAACATCTGTAAAAATTTGGTCTCCAATAGCCACACATTCTTCTGGTTCCAAATTTAATAACTTGATTGCTTTTTTAAAGCCTCTTTTTAGCGGTTTTGTGGCACACATTATATATTCCAAATTCAATGTTTCTGCCACATTAGAAATTTTTTCTTTATTATTAGAATTTGAAAGTATACATATTCTGAAATCTTTGTTTTTTGCTTCTGCCACCCATTCTTTTATGCCATCTGGCATTACCTCTTTATAGTCGATTAATGTATTGTCTACATCTAATATAATTCCTCGAATTCCTATATCATATAACATATTTAAATCTATACTTTGAACATTTTTATAATAAAACTTTGGATACAGTAGCATAAATCTCCTCCTATGTAAACATTATTCCATACAAATATACCAATATATTGCCCAAAAGTCAATTTTTCTCTTTAACATTTTTTATATGTATGATATAATTTCATCATGGTAATAATGAAGTTGATTAATAATCAATTTCCTACAAACGGAGGGATAAATATGGAAATTAAAAAATGTATTAATTGTGGAAGTTTTATTTCATCTGACGCTACTTTGTGCAGTACTTGTGCAAACAAAATAACATATGAAAATACTGTATTAAAGAATTTTTTTGATGAAAACGCAAGTTTTGATTCAATACCTTCAATCTCAGCGGTTACTGGTATTGCACCATCAGCAGTTCAACGTTTTATGATTAGCAATAACTATATAGACACTAATGCCGATTCATCAGGCTTTAGCCCTATTCAATATTAATTAATATCCCTCAGTTTTCACTGAGGGATATTTCATTTTTATAATATTTTATAATAGTAATGAGCCATTAATTTCCAAATGGAACCACACGCCCAAGAAATTTGCTGCACCTTTGCACATAAGCATTCTATCTAAGAAGATTTCAAAATACTTTATTACCGGGCAAATTGATGTATCAATTTTTAATCTTAAATATACTTTTTTGCCTTCAACATCCACATCAAAATTTGCTTCTTCAACTGCATAGTTTACTCTATCGTGTATATCAAATCTTGATCTATTTGCATCTCTAACTCTTGTTCTATGAACATCTGATTTATCGGCAAGTATTAATGCTGCAGATATTGCACTTACAGCAGTTCCTGTCTTTTCGTCGTGATTTCCTATTGCCATCATAATTTCTGCTGCCTCAGAAATAGACATTCCTTTTCTCTTTAAAATATCATAAGCAAGAATTGCACCGTTATGTGCATGGTCCTCTCTATTTATCGCATTGCCAATGTCATGCATATATCCAGCAATTTTTGCAAGTTCACAAGTTCTAGCTGGATATCCTAATTCTTTTAAAATTCTTTCTGATGTGTTAGACACAATTCCTAAATGCCTATACCCATGTTCTGTATATCCTAATTCCATAAGTTGTCTCTCTGTATCCTCTATCAATATTTTTATTTCTTCATCATTTTTTATATCTTCAAATGTAATCATATTTTATCTCCTTATAACATATATTATAACTTATTATATCAAACACTTTAAGTTATGCAAGAGCATTAATTTTGTTTAAGCAAATTAACCCCTACAATTCCACCAAACATACCTAAAAATATGTATAAAATTATAGTTAATATTGAATATTTTGTAAGCGAAAATCCAACTCCATAAAAACTACTTAAAACATATAAGATCATCACATAACAAAGTCCGATAAGTCCACCGTTTTTTAACCCACTCTTCTTAATTTTTATTACAGTAAGCGAACTTGCTATAAAAACACTCGCTAGACCTATAATAAACAAGACTAATGGTATGCTCTTTTCTGATACATTAGTATACGCCAAAATTGCTGAATATATAATTAATGAAATAATAGTTATTATATAACCTAGCAAAACTCCCTTAGCTATAGTTTTTACTTTATTCATTCCTTCCATAAGACACCTCCTAGTATGATTATATTGTCCTCAATGTCTTTTTATGAGAAATAATAAATATATTACGCCTATTCCATTAATGCCCAATTATTATACAAAAGGTTCTACACATATTTTGTCGGCACTAGTTCATAGCTCAAAAACTTTAAAAATAGCAAAGTCCATGAAAAAATCATGGACTTTTATCTAAAGCAAAATCTTATCTTCAAATGTTTTTCTGTTTAAAATATATCTTTCTAATACAGCAGCCACACCATCTTCATCATTAGTTGGCGCAACCACTCTTGCAACTTCTTTAGCAACTGTTGCCCCATTGTTCATTGCAACGCCAAGGCCAGCATTTTCAATCATAGACACATCATTGAAATTATCACCTATGGCCATTACTTCGCTTTCGCTAATACCTCCAATTCTTGATATCAACTCTTTTATTGCTGACCACTTATTCGCATTCTTAGGTAATATTTCTGCATAGCTATATGACAAGATTATTGTTTTGTCCGGTTCTTTAATTATCTTGTTTGATATATGTGGTGAAGCCATTAACTCTATGTCATTAAACTTTGTCAATTTCTTCACTATTGAATTATATATCGTTCTATCTTGATCACAAACTACGATACGTCTAATAGGTTTTTCTATTTTTTCTATATATTCCAGCCCTGCATATTTAAATTGTGTAACCCCTGTTGCCTCATCTTTGCAATTATGTCTTTGCTTATAAAATGCCAGTGCCATATGCCTTAAGTCCTTAACAATTATCTCCTTGTCTGTAAAAACCATATAATAGATGTCATTTTCGATGCAAGTTTTTATTAACTCTAAAACAGTACTTTTCTCGATTTCTCTTGACCATATCGTTTTGTTTTGCGTAACATCATATATCGAAGCGCCATTGTCACATATCAAATATTTATCAGCATTAACTTTTTCAGCAATCATTTCAACGGAATTTGTAACTCTTCCTGATGTCAAAACAACCCTCACTCCATTGTCTGTTGTACGCTTCACAGCAGATATTGTCCTTTCAGACAATTCTCCACTAGAATTTAATAGTGTTCCATCTATATCAATAGCTACAAATTTGTACATTGCAATCACTCCGTCACAAAATTATAAACTTCATTTCCAATATATCTTTCTAATATCACAGCTATTTCAGCTCTCGTAATGTTATTATTAGGTCTAAATGTTCTATCTGGATACCCTATAATAAGTCCTTTATTATAAGCCTTAATTATGCTGTTTTCAAACTTTTTACCTGCTATATCTGTAAGTCTCGGACTTGTATAATCATCTGGCAAGAACACGTCCATAAGAGCAACAACTTCGCCTCTAGTAATAGCTTTATTCATATTAAATGTTCCTTCGCCAAAAACTTCAGCTATATTGTAAAAACCTGCACTTACAATATCACTTGGTGTTATAGCTTGGTAGCATCTCATTAAATAATCATAATCATTTTTCGACCAGTGATTTGTATCATAATCCGGATAATAATACACCAAGCCTTTTTCATCAAACGTTGTTTCATTGTGTTTCAAAACTCTTGAAAACATTGAAATAAACTCTATACGCGAAATATTTCTAGAAGGACCAAACTCAGCATCCGAATAACCTTTCACCACATCCAACTCGTACAAAAATTGAATTGCATCTTTAGCCCAGCCATAATTTTCTATATCTTCAAATTTATTTTCTTGTTTTTCTGTGTTTTCATCAACCTCAATAATCTTTTCCGAAATAGAAACTTTCTTAACACCATAGCCAGCAACAGCATCTACTCCATAATTATACAAACCTGTTGCTATGTATTCTGGTGAAACCATTCTGCAAAAAGCATCTAAATAAGCCTCTCTATGTGATGAACTTGGAGATGTTACCGTATAAATTACCGTAGGCTCAACAGGAACCCACCCGAAATCTTGTAAATATATTTCAGGCCATACATGATTTATTAGCGATTTATTTACAATGACATCACCAGAAATCTCTTGTTTTTCTTCTTGAATCATATATCCAACAACAGCACGGCTCGGAATATTTACAGCTCTGCACATCGCAACAAAAAGAGTTGCGAACTCTTCACAAACACCTCTCATATTTTTTAATGCTGAAACAGAACCTTTATTAGCATAAGCTTCAGATGTGTCGTATGTCATATTTATATTTATAAATTCAAATATTGCTTGTGCTTTCTTATAGTCACTTGGCATATCTTCTGTAAGTTCTTTTGCTTTTGAAATTATATCAGAGTCTTCAGAATCAATTCCTTCTTGAGGAAGAAGGTACATCTCGTTTCCTTCCAAATACTCTGTATTTGTTCTGGCAGGAATCATTTCCAAATACGTTCCAAGCTTAGCTTTTCTCTTTATTGTAACATTAAATTTAGCTCCTGCAGCAAGACCTGTCAAATTATAATACGCATATTTATTGCCATACTCATCATTTCTTATTTCATCTGGCAAAGGTGAAATTGTTAATGATTCATCATCTTGATATTGTACAAAATCGCCACTTCCAACAAAAAATTCAAGATAACAGCCTGAAGTCAATGCTGTCTTTCTGTTATTTTTGAAAGAATATTCTTGTGATACTATATATTCATCACCACTTGCATATACATTTCCAAAAAACATAATGCATAGAAGTGTTAATATAAACGATATTTTACTAAACTTCTTCATTTGTAAACTCCTCTCCAAATCATAATTTCATATCTATTTTATATTTATTAATCAACAAAAGCAAGAGAAAAAGCAAGAATAAAAAAATTATTACATAACAAAAATATTCCCTTGGATTTTTTATAATCCAAGGGAATTATTTCTAATGTATTTTTAATACTATTCTTCTACTTCTGTTGCATCTTTAGTTATTGAGAATGTATGTGCAGATCTTGTTGCTTCTATAATATCTCCAACTAAATCGTGTCTTCTTGTAACATCGCTAAATCCTGTTTTTGTTCTGTTAGTTACTTCAGCAGGTGCTCTTAATAGATAGAAGTTAATTAATTGTGCAACTTCTGCTCTTGTAATCTTTTCATCCAATTCGAAATCTGGTTCTTTTTCTGTTAATGGAAGCATATTTAATCTAGCAAGTAATGTAATTTCTTCAAGTGCCCAGTGAGTATAAACTCTCTTGCCATCTACAATGTAATATCTTGTTGCATCATCATAAACTTTTACTAGGCTTTCCATATCTTTAATTTCAAGTCCATCAATTCTATCAGCTTTTGCATTTTCTTGAATCATGCAAGCTAAAATCTTCATGAACTCAGCTTTTGTCATTTTATTGTTTGGTCTATATGTGTATGTTCCATCAGCTTCTAAATAACCATTAATTAAACCTGCTTTAGAAGCTGCAGTGATTGCTTGTTGTGCTTCAAAGTATGTATTGCTAATATCTGTATACTTTGTAGTAATATCTCTTTCTCTTATTGTTGTATAGTCTAATCCGAAAATTCTTGCTAATACTAATGCACCTTCAGCTCTTGTTATTATATAATCAGGTCTAAAAGTATCACTATCAGCATCACCATACATATATGGCTCATGTTCGATATCAATTTCTTCATCATACTCTCTTATAATAAAGTTAATTACTGTAGAAACATCTTTTACTTTTGAACCTTTATAAATTTCTGCTGTTGGATAAATTGTATTTGCATCATCTCTTGATCTCTTTAAATCTGTATATTTAATTTTTGCAATTATTGTTCCTGCTTCATCTTCATCTAGACCATTTTCAAATACCCATTCAATTATGTTGTCTTTACCAACTTTTCCACCATCTAGGTCAACAGCTTTAAAATCAAGTGGTAATTCTAATTTAATTGAAGCATTATCTATTTTCTTGCCACCATTTTTATAGTCTATATAATATGTTACAACTTCTCCTAAAGCATAAATGTTTTTGTTTGCTTTGTTTTCTTCTTCAGAATCATTTCTTAAAGAAATGCATAATTCTTCTGTTGAATCATTTTCTTCCATCCATGGCTCGATATCTAATTCTCTGTTATTTGATGGTTTGCTTGAATCTTCTATTACAAATGTATATGTTTGAGACTTTGTAGAATTTACGTCTTTTCCATCTACATACAAACCATCTGTATAAATTGCATTAACCAAAAGTGTATATGTTCCTGCTTTTAATGTTGTTGGAAGTTTAAAATTCAATGTGTCAGCTGTTGCTGATTTCTTTCCTTCATTATTCCAATTATACCAAATCTTTGATAATTTATTTGCTGGTGTAGCTTTTATTACAATAGTATCTCCAGCCTTTACAACTGTTTTTGAACCATCAGCTAATGTTTTGTTTCCATATTTAACTTCTAATTTCTTTGTATAACCATCATCAGGTGT
This sequence comes from uncultured Clostridia bacterium, assembly GCA_934149405.1. Taxonomy (GTDB): domain Bacteria; phylum Bacillota; class Clostridia; order TANB77; family UBA1234; genus UBA1234. The sequence continues at coordinate 75,176 of CAKPEV010000004.1, forward strand.
TGGTGTTACATCAGATTTTTCAACCTTAAAGTAATAAATTTGTGATACTGTGTTGTTTCCATCTTTTCCATCCACGTACAAATTATCTGTATAAATTGCGTTTACTGCAAATTTATATGTTCCAGCAGATACATTTGAACCAATAGTAAATTTTAATTCACTGCTTGTAACTGATTGTTTTCCTTCATTGTCCCAATTATACCATATCTTTGATACTTTGTCGCTTGGTGTTGCTGTAATCACGATAGTATCTCCTGCTTTTACTGATGTTGTAGAATTTACAGATAAAGTTTTTGAACCGTATTTTACAGTTAATTTTTTGGTAGTTACATTAGGTGTAGTTGAAACATACTCTAATGTATACTTTTGCCAACCTGTCTTTGTAATTGTGTTTTCAGATCCATCATCATTTGATGCAACTGGTTCAACCATTAAATTAACTAATGTTCCAGCCGGATTCTTAGGAATCTCTATTGTTGATTCATAGATTCCATATCCTTGGCTATTTTTTCCAACTTTTGTTAAATTTCTATCTTTATAACGTTCTGTTCTTGTAACTTCACCTGTTGTAGCATTTTTAGTTACAAAATAGTGTGTAATAAATTCGATTCCAGCCTTTGTGCTAGAAGATCTTACTACTACTTTTTCTCCACCACTTACTGTATATTTTGAATTATTTTGTAGTGTTTTGCCATTCATTTTAGTTTCAACTGAAACTTGGCAATTAGTTGAAGTAGCATTAACGCATACTACTGGTACTATAACCAATGCTAATAAAATAACACTTAATATTAATGATATTCTCTTTTTCATAATATCCATAATCTTTAACCTCCTAAATCTTTCGTGTTTTCCACTACCGTAATTATAATAACATAATTTTCACAAAAAATCAACCACATTATGTAAATTATTCAAATTTTTTGTCAATTTATTATATATTTACATCTTGACAAGCCTTTTGCACTAACATATACTATTATATGTCGATGTAAGAAATGCCGATGTGGCGGAACTGGCAGACGCACATGACTCAAAATCATGCGGGAAACCATGTGGGTTCGAGTCCCACCATCGGTACCAAGAAACAAGTTTGCGTATAGCAAGCTTGTTTTTGTTTATATGTAATTTTTTATATGCTATTGGGCGACATTTAGTGAGGCACAATTGTAAAAAAATCTTAACAATTGTGCCTCTTTTTAATTTCAACCATTTTCTTGCAACTTTTTCTCTTCCAACTGGGCATAAAACTCCTTTTCTTCCCTTATTATTGTTATTGCTCCATGGCCTGGATAAACAATTGTGTTATCTGGCAATTTAAGTAGCTTATCCTTTATCGACCACATTATTTCTCTTTCTGAGCCTGTTTTTAAGTCTGTCCTACCATATATCCTCTTAAACATTGTATCGCCCGTGAAAACTGCATCTTCTATTAGTATACTCATACTACCTTCTGTATGTCCCGGCGTGTGGATTATTTTTGCTTCTAAATTTCCGAATTTTATAGTATCTCCTTCCTTAACCGTTATATCTGCTTCCATATAATTTTCTGGTAATCCTAAAAAAGTACACATATTCACTGAATCGTCTGTAAGATTTTCCTTTTCAGCATCATTTATTACTATTTTTATATTGGGATAATTTCTTTTTAGTTCTCTTAGTCCAGCAATGTGATCTCCATGGCAGTGCGTTAGTATTACGTACCTAAGCTTTATGTTCATGTTTTCTACATAATTATATATTTTATCTATTCCCCCTGCTGCATCTATTAAAATTCCCTCTTTTGTTCCTTCATCCGCAACAACATACATATTAGTATATATTGTTGCATTTCCTGGCATTACTCTAAACGTCTTTAGTAACATTACAATCCCTTTCCTTAACAATCCTTCATTTACTTACTATTTTTGTCTATGTACATCATAAACACTGTCTACTTTTCTAACTGCTTTTATTACTTTATTAAGCTTTTCTATATCTTCAACTTCTACGCCAACATTTATTATAGCAACTCTTCCATTATTAACGGTTCTTGCATTTATAGAAACCATTTTTGCTTTCAAATCGCCTATTGCTACAGTTATATCAGCTAAAAGTCCACTTCTGTCATTTGCATAGATTTCCAAATCAGCCATATACGATGCCGCATTCTCTTTATACCAAGACACTTCTATAATTCTTTGCTCATCAGAAAGTAAATCTTTACAATTCACGCAATCGGCTCTATGTACTGATACGCCTCTTCCTTTAGTTATATACCCTATAATTTCATCACCAGGTAATGGATTACAGCAACGAGATAGTTTAACCAGACAGTTGTCGATTCCTTTTACCACAACACCTGATTTTGAGACTTTCGTTCGAGTCGCTGGTTTTGCTTCTCTTAATTCTTGTATCTTGTTTTCTATTTCTTCCTCTTTGTTTTCTTTCTTGTACTCTTCTAGTAATCTTGTAATAATCTTAGCAGCAGAAATAGCCCCAAACCCTATTGCAGCATAACAATCCTCTAATGTGTTATATTTGTATTTTTCTAGCACCTTATTTACCCATTCAGTCTTAAATAAGTCTGCAAAAGACATTCCTATTCTCTTTAATTCTTTTTCGATTTGTTCCTTGCCTTTTAATATATTTTCATCTCTTAAAGCTTTTTTGAACCAATTTTGAATCTTGTTTCTAGCCTGTGTTGTTTTTACTATCTTCAACCAGTCTCTACTTGGTCCTTTGGCTGAATCTGATGTGATAATCTCAACTATGTCTCCATTTTCTAATTTTGTAGTTATAGGCACTATTTTACTGTTTATTTTTGCACCAGTCATCCTATGACCAACTTGTTCATGTATCATATATGCTAAGTCTATTGGTGTACTTCCTGTTGGTAAAGATTTAATGTCTCCTTTTGGAGTGAAAACAAATACCTCTTCATCAAATAAATCAAACTTTAATTTACTTAGAAATTCTTTATCATCATTTGTTTCTTTTTGCCATTCTATTGCTTCTCTAAGCCATGATAATTTTTCATCAGATGCAGTTACGCTCTTTCCTTCTTTATATGCCCAGTGCGCCGCTATACCATATTCAGCTACTCTATGCATGTCCCATGTTCTTATTTGAACCTCAAATGGGGTTCCTTCTGTACCTATAAGAGTGGTATGCAATGATTGGTACATGTTTGGCTTTGGCATTGATATGTAATCTTTAAATCTACCTGGCATCGGTTTATATAGCTCATGAACCAAACCTAATGCCGCATAGCAATCTTTTACTGAATTTACTATTATTCTCATTGCGAATAAGTCATATATTTGGTCTAATGTCTTATTGTCTTTTTTCATTTTTCTATAGATACTATAGAAATGTTTTGGACGACCATATACTTCTGCTTCTATTTTCATTTCTTTTAATTTTTTTCTTATTTCTACTATGATGTCATTTATGAACTTTTCTCTTTCTTCTCTTCTTTTGTTTATTCCTTCTACAAGTTCCGCATATGCTTCAGGTTCCATATATAGAAAGCTTAAATCCTCAAGTTCCCATTTGATAGAATATATTCCAAGTCTATTGGCAAGCGGAGCATACAATTGCATGGTTTCTTTGGCAATTGCATATTTCCTATCATCGCTTAAATGTTTAAGCGTTCTCATATTGTGAAGTCTATCAGCTAGTTTTATCATAAGAACACGAATATCTTTTGCCATTGCCATGAAGAACTTTCTGTAATTTTCAACTTGTTCTTCTTCCTTATCTAAGTAATGAGCTATTTTTCCAAGTTTTGTTACTCCGTCAACTAAGTTTGCTATTTCTTCTCCAAATTCAGCTACAATCATTTCTCTTGTAACTTCTGTGTCTTCAACAACATCGTGCAATAAAGCCGCACATATAGCGTCATCATCTAGTTCCAATGTAGAAACAATGTAAGCTACTTCCAAGGGGTGAATTATATATGGTTCACCAGATTTTCTCACTTGTCCTTCGTGATAATGCTTAGCAAACTCATACGCTTTGTTTATCAACTTTGAATTAGATTTTCTGTTGTATTTTTTCGTATTCCTTATTATATCTTCAATCGTTGCCATAACCATTCTCCTTTCTAAATATGTTACAAGCTTTTCTTTATATCCTTAACATTAAATTGAATTCGTTGCACATTATTAAAAACGTTTACATCCAAATAGTGTAAAACGTCTATTTTATCTCCTATCTTTATACTATACTGCTTATCTCCCATATTGAATGCAATCGCATCATATAAATTACTTCCATCTTTTAGTAGAAGTTTTAAATGCTTGTTGTTAGATAATGCTCTGATTCCATCGACTTTTATATTTTTATAAATGAACATTGGCATTGGATTTGCCTCACCATATGGCTCTAGTATTTCTAATTCGTTTATTTTTTCAAATGATATATTTTCAGAATTAATATATGAATCAGCCTTTATGACCGGAATAATTTCTTCAGGCATATTTTCTTTTGCGTAATCATTAATATCTTTTCTAAAGTTTTCAAATTCATCCTTCTTCATTGTAAGACCTATCGCCATTTCATGTCCACCAAACTTTAGTAAATCTTTCGAACAAGAAGAAAGTGCTTTATGCAAATCAAATCCTTCTATACTTCTTCCCGAGCCTTTTCCCTCTTCACCTTCAAAACAAATTAATATTGATGGTCTATAATACATTTCTGTTATCTTAGATGCTACTATTCCAATAACCCCGTGGTGCCAGTTTTCATTTCCTACAACAATAACTTTATCATCATATAATTTTTGTTCTTCAATTATTTTCACAGCTTCATCCATAATGCGTTTTTCAACTTCTTGTCTTTCTCTGTTTATTTCATTTAGCTCCATCGCTATCTTCTCTGCTTTTTCATAGTCATCTGTTAATAACAATTCTAATGCCAAGTCTGCTTTTCCCATTCTTCCACATGCATTCATTCTTGGAGCTATTCCAAATGAAATTAAGCCAGAATCTATTTTTGTATATCCTGACAATTTAATTAATGCTCTAAGTCCCACATTTCTAGTTTCCTTTACTAGCATTAAGCCAAATTTAACAATAACTCTATTTTCACCCACTAGTGGAACTATATCTGCTACCGTTCCTAAGCAAACGATATCAAGATACTTTAAATATCTTTTTCTATCTAACCCTAATCTTAATGAAATTGCTTGTATTAATTTAAATGTAACACCAACACCTGCCAAACTATTAAATGGATATGTGTTATCCTTTCTCTTTGGGTCTATAACAGCAATCGTATCTGGTATTTTTTCTGGACATTCATGATGGTCTGTAACAATAACTTCCATTCCTAAAGATTTTGCATACTCTATTTCATCATACGCCGAAATACCACAGTCAACCGTTATTAGCAAATCTGTTCCTCTATCGTATATTTTCTTTAGTGCCTCATTATTTAATCCATATCCCTCTTCAAGTCTGCTAGGCAAATAATACTCGACATCCATTCCTAATTCAGTTAAGAACTTTTTTAATACTGCAATGCTTGTTATTCCATCCACATCATAATCGCCATATATAGTAACTTTTTCTTTCTTTTCATTAGCCTCTATTATTCTATTTACAGCTATCTCTATATCGTTCAATAGAAAAGGATCATTTAAATCATCTATCTTAGGATGTAAAAATTTTCGAATTTTCTCATGTTCCTCTATTCCTCTATTCAAAAGAATTTTTGCTACTAATTCTGAAATATCATTTTCTTGCATTGTCTCTCTTACTTTTTCTTCATTTGCTTCGCAATATTCCCATTTTTTTATCATATCTTCTCCTTCTATCCATAATAAACTTTGAGTCAATTTTATATCAATAATATGCTTTTTTCAAGTTCGACACCGCGAAAAATGAGAAAAGGTGACAGAAAACATTTCTATCACCTTAATTATTAATTAAATAACCTTCTTGTTACTCTATTACATTCTGTTAATATTTCTGCCTCATCAACATTTTGTATTACCCTATTTTCCATAACTATGTTTCCGTCGATTATGCTTGTTTCAACATCGTCTCCAGAAACTGAATATGCTAATGTTGAATATATATTATGAATTGGACACAAATGAGGTTTATTAGTGTTGATTATTATAATATCTGCTCTCTTGCCGACTTCTAAAGAACCAACTTCACTATCTATTCCAAGTACTTCGGCTCCTTTTATTGTCGCCATCTTAAGTACATCTTCAGCAGTTATTGCAGTTGCACTGTTATACATACCTTTTTGCATATATGCAGCAAGTTTTATTTCTAAGAACATATCCAAGGTGTTTGTACTTCCTTGTCCATCTGTACCGAGTGCTACATTTATTCCATTTTTCAATAATTTGGCTGTATTAGCAAATCCACTTCCAAGTTTCATATTACTAACTGGATTATGTACAACACCTCCACTTATTTCTTTTAAAACTTCTATATCCGCATCGCTTATATGAACGCCATGTGCTAACATTACATGATAATTAAACAATCCTAACTTCTTTAAATATTCAGTTACTGATGATAAATATGTATTATTTATATAATTAATTTCGTCCTTTGTTTCTAGATAATGTATATGTATTGGTGTTCCAAGTTTATCTGCTAATTCAATTCCTTTTCTTATCGTCTCTGGAGGACAAGTATTAGGTGCATGAAGTCCAACACATACTTTAATTCTTCCTTCGCATTTATTATGATAATTGTTATACAAAGTTTCTGTTTCTTCAGCTTTTTTTATCATATCTTCGCCTTCACCAATGATACATCTAGATAATATTGCTCTCATTCCTAGTTGCTCTGCCATTTTTGCAATCTCATCTTCAAAGAAATACATATCATTAAAAGTTGTTGTTCCGCTTTTAATCATCTCTATTCCTGATAACATGGAAGCCCAATATGCATCATCGGCAGTCATTTTATCTTCTATTGGCCACATTTTCTTTCTAAGCCAATCATTAAGGGTCAATTCATCTGAATATCCTCTAAATATAGACATTGGTACATGAGTATGTGCATTAATTAAACCTGGCATAACAATTTTATCAGTTGCATCTATAACTTTATCTGCTTCAACATCTGCATTTCCTATAAAAGCAATCTTTCCATCTTCAATTAGTAAATCTGTTTTAACAACATCTGATACCATAGAAACAACGTATCCATTTTTAATTAATATTTTCATAGCTTTCCCCTTTCATCTTCTACTCTATTATATTTTTTAAACCTTCGCTTATTATCTTATATATATCTGATAGCATAACGTCCACTTTTACTTCTTTATCAAAAAATTCTTTTATTTTTACATTGCTAGCTAATATTTGATATAAGTTTTGTAACTTTTCCATCTTTTCGGCTTCTGCTTCTTTACCTTGCATTAAAAGTGATTGCACTTCCATTTGCTTTTCTCTAAATTCTTTTATTAATTCTTTGCTTTTTTCATCTTTATATACTTCTTCTTTTATAGCTATATATTCTTTTACTTCATCGCTATCTTTCATTGCTCTAACAAGCTCATGTACTTTATCATATGGATTCATATAAAAACCTCCTAAAAACATTTATATTATGATTATCTATCAGTTTGTATGAATTGTCAAGCAACATAAAATCAATTATAAACATATGTTTTTTCTTCGTATCTTTTATATCTAATCACTGTTTCTGAATTCTAAAAAATCAATTGCAAAAGAATATTTTTACTAATATGTGTGTAAACTATTTTCAAAATATTTATATTTTAGGAGATATAAAATGAAAAATTTTTTTAAGTTTAACAAACCAAAAGATTCATATGAGTTTCAAATAAAAGAACCCGAATTACCTATTGCACCTAAATACGACAAAAATGAAAATATATCTACCGATTTAAGCAAAAATATAGAAATAATAAAAGACTTTTTTCATTTTCCTACGTCAAATGATTTTAAAATGAGAAACTTTGAAATCAAGATAAATGGGAAAGAATATAATTCTATAATTATTTTTTATGATGGACTTGCCGATTCAAGCTCTATAAATACTGGTATTATCAAACCACTTATAAAAAACATAAACTTTGAATCTAAAAGTATTCTAAAAACTGAAAATAAAGAAAATCTAAAAAATATTATATTAGGAAATATGCTTATCCAAAGCCAAATCAGCCTTGTCGAAAATTTTTTCAAATTAATAGACAGTGTAAATCATGGAGAATGTGCTTTACTTGTCGAATCTTTAGATGTTGCTATTGTTTGCGATGTTAAAAAGATTCCTGATCGTAGTGTAGACAAATCGCAAAACGAAATGACAATTAAAGGTGTTTCGGAGAGCTTTGTTGAAACTCTAAGAACCAATACGGCTTTAATTAGAAAATATGTTAAAGATGAAAATTTGATATTTGAAACTTTGGAAGTCGGAAAAAAAGGAAAAACAAAATGTGCTATATGTTATATATCCGATATTACAAATGAATCTATAATTACCGAAGTAAAAAGAAGAATTAATTCTGTTGACATTGACTATCTGATTGATAGTGGCGAATTAGAACAATTTGTAGAAGATAAAACATACACTTTAAATCCACTAATCCTTAGTACAGAAAGACCTGACAAAGTCGCTTCTAGTTTAATTGAAGGTAGAGTCGCAATTATGGTTGAAGGAAGCCCCAATGTATTAATAGTCCCAGCCGTATTTTCGGATTTCACGCACTCTCCCGAAGACACATATATTAGACATCCATATGCACTGTTGCTCAGATTTTTTAGAGTTCCTGCAGTATTTCTTTCAATATTCTTGCCAGGGTTATATATTGCAATAACAACTTTTCATCAGGAAATGATACCAACAGGTTTACTATTTTCAATTGCAGGTACAAGAGAAAAGGTACCTTTTCCAATGCTTGTTGAATTATTAATTATGGAGACTGCTTTTGAAATAATAAGAGAAGCTAGTATCAGAACGCCTGCACCTGTCGGTCCCACACTTGGCATTGTCGGCACGCTTATTCTTGGGCAAGCAATCGTCAGTGCAAATATTGTCAGCCCAATTTTAGTCATAATCGTGGCTTTAACTGGAATTAGCACCTTTGCTATTGCTAACTTTTCGCTCAACTATAGTTTCAGAATAGCACGATTTTTCTATATATTGCTTGGAGGTTCATTTGGATTTTTTGGAATATCCTTAGGGTTATTCGTACACCTTTGTCTTCTTTCCTCAACAACGTCATTTGGTGTACCATATCTCACACCTCTTTCGCCTATTAGAAAAGGTTTTCTAAAGGATGATATTTTCATTTCACCTCTTTGGAAGCAAGAAAAAAGACCTATATTTTTAAAACCAAAGCTCATGGACAAAGAACCTAAAATATCTCGTAAATGGGTTAAAGGAGGCTAGATAAATGGAAGATGCTAAAATAGGAGTATGGGAATGTATAGCAACGATAGGCTGCGTAAATATTATACCTCTTGTACTAGCCATACCAACTTTTACTGCACAAAACTTTGGCACCGGAAGTATGTTTCACACAATTTACTCAATTATAATTGGAGCAATTTCATTAGGTATTTTATTCAAACTTTTCTTTAAGTTTCCCGGAAAAGATTTTTTTGAAATATCCGAATACGCAGGTGGAAAATTTCTAAAATATCTTTCGTATATTATTGTAATAGCTTATTTATTAACATCAACTGTTATTGTACTAAGTGAATTTAACGAAAATATAAGAAATATTTTATTTAAAAACGCTCCATCCGAATACGTATATTTGCTTTTTATAGTAGGAATGTTTTTTGGCGTTTTATCCGGTGTTAAAGGAATATTTAGAACTGGTATGATTATAGGACCAATTATTTTATCAGCACTAATTTTTATGTTCTTTGCATTATTTGAAAACATTGATACTACAAATTATTTTCCTGCTTTCGGAAATAGTCTCTCAGACTTTTTTGTAAAAGGTGGTTTCAGAATAGAAATATTTGAAGGATTGTTTCTAATTCTTTTAATGGGAGGACAATTAACAAATGTAAAAAAGGCATCTATTGGTTCATTTATATTAGTATCATTTATAGTACTATTGGTTTCAGCTTTGCTTTTTGGAATAATCCCTTACCCAACAACCCCAGAAAATTATTTTCCGTTCTTTGAACTAAGCAGACTTATTAGCTTTGGCAGATTCGTCCAAAGAGTAGAAGCATTATACACATTGATTTGGCTTTTAGCAGTATATTTATATATATCTCTCGATACTTCATATATCACTCAAATCTTATCTAAAGCTTTTAATATCAAGTATCCAAAAAGAATTATGCTACTTATTTGCATGTTGATATTCGGCATAACGCTACTACTCAAATCATATATAACCGTCTTGGCTATAAGAAAAATTTTTATAACTTATGTAATACCGTTTGCCGCCTTTTTATATTCTTTATTAATTATAATTATAGCTAACGCAAAACTTAGGAGGAAAGAGAATGAAAAAATTTAAAATAATTCTTATAATACTTCCAATCTTTTTATTATGTGGGTGCTATGGCAAGAATGAACTTGATGATTTGGCATATGTTATAGCTATTGGAGTTGATAAACTTTCCGGCGATAATAACAAAGAAGTTTTAGCGACATACCAGGTTGCATTGCCAGTTAAATTAATCGGTGAAAATACTGATACAGGGAAAGATGTGTTTACAACATTTACAGTACAAGCAAAATCATTAGATGAAGCAAATTCCAAAATAAATTCTTTAGCTAGTAAAGAATTAAATCTATCGCACACCAAGATGATACTATATTCTGAAGAACTTGCCAAAGAAAGTTTGGAAGGTCACATTAATTCCTTCTTAAGCAATCCTAACGTGCGTCCTAAAACTATAATATCAATTTGTAAAGGGAAAGCCAAAGATTTTTTAGAAAATATAACCCCAGTTCTAGAAACTAGTCCTGCAAGGTATTACGAACTTATCTTATCATCATTCAATTATACTGGTCGACTAGCAGCAACAGAAATACTAAACTTCTATGTAAACAGTAAAGCAGATTATAAAAGTCCTATTGCCATAATGTCTGAATTAACTGAAAACGATGAAGGAAAATTTGGAGGCTTAGCTGTTTTTAGAAATGAAAAGATGGTTGGCGAAATTGATGAGGAATTAGTCGTTTGTCATTTAATTTTAACAGGCACCCTTAGTAAAGATATCATAACGATTGATGATATTGAAGACAGTACAAAAACATTAACATTGACATTAAAACAATCGAAAAAGCCAAAAATAGATGTCAATATAAAAGATAATGTCCCATATATTGATATTAACGCCTTTCTAGACGTTCACTTAGAGTCAAATGGCGGAAATACAGACTATTTAAAACAAGAGAATAAAGATAAATTAAATGTTATACTATCTGAAAAAATAACAAAGCATTTATATGAGTATTTGAATAAAACAACTGAACTTGCTGTCGACCCAAGTGGTTTCGGTAGATACGCAAAAGTAAAATGTCTAACCTATCCTCAATTCAAAGAATACAATTGGCCAGAAATATATAAAAACTCAAAATTTACAGTAAAAACTAATATAGACTTAAATGTTGCGCAAATTGTTTCGCATTCAATTCCTACACTAGATAGTTCAAATTAATTAAAGGAGTTAATAAAATGACTATACCAAATCTTATAATTATAGCACTCGACATACTCTCGTTTTGCTATGCAATCCCATATGCTAACTGGGAATATAAACAAAAAAATGTTGCAAGCACAATTATTATATATATAATTGCACTTGCAACTGCTGTTACAACGATCTCTCATTTTTTCTATTAAATTAACATTAATGTGCTTGACGCAATTGTCAAAACTATGAATGCTATACCAAAATATTTAGTTAATTTTGCAAGTTTAGCATCTCTACTAGCACCTATAGAACCACCTTTATTTGAAGAACCAGTAATTATATTTCCATCTTCTTTGCTATCTTGCAATAATACTAATATCATAACTACAATAGCTGAAAAAATTTGTAATACAGTTGTCAATGTTTTTAAAAATTCCATATTTTTACTCCTCCTTGTAACGATAACATAATCATATTAGCACATAATCTTTTATTTTGCAATAGCATTTTACTTGTTTTTTAGTCAATATTGTGCTATATTAGGCGTTATAAGCTAATTGAAAGAAGGAATTAATTTTGAAAATAAATGTAGTACTTGTAGAACCAGAAATACCTCAAAACACTGGAAATATAGCAAGAACTTGTGCTGCCACTGGGTGTAAGCTTCATTTAGTACACCCTCTTGGTTTCGACATCTCAGAAAAACAAGTTAAAAGGGCTGGGCTAGATTATTGGGATAAAGTTGAAATAGAAGAACACGCATCATTTAAAGACTTTTTAGATAAATACCCACCAGCTGAAAATATGTATTATCTAACAACAAAAGGTCAAAAATGTTATTCTGAGGTTGATTTTAATAAATATGATGAAGTTTTCATCTTATTTGGAAAAGAAACTAAAGGGCTACCAGAGGACTTTTTGCTTAAACATATGGGAAATGCAATAAGAATTCCGATGAAAGAAACTCTACGTTCTCTTAATTTATCCAATTCTGTCGCAATCGTTGTATATGAAATACTTAGACAAAGTAACTTCGAAAATTTACAAGAAATAAGCAATTATTTCAATTAAAAAATTAATTTTGAATTTATAAAATTTATTTCTTTTAAATGTGAATAGGAGTATAACATTTTAGTGTTATACTCCATATTTTTTAGCTAACGATTGATTAGTATAATCCATATTGTTTGTAACTTCACCAATTATTTTTATAAAATCTGGTATATCGAACTTTTGCTTTTCATTTTTAAGTTCAACTTCCATTATTGCTGTAGTTTTCCAAAATGGATAGATATCAATCTCATATTTAATTCCATTACCTTTTACTATATATCTAGTTTTCTTTAGTGAGATTACTTTGCTCTTTTTCTCTAAAAATCTCTCATACTCTGCTTTTGAAATTTCCTTTTCAATTTCTATTCTTGTAATTCCTGATACACTCTTTTTAGCTGTATGATAATACTTAACCTCATTGCCTATCTTCATTCTTCTAACTCTATTACCAAAGCCAGACTCATTTTTTCCTAAATAAGTCTGAACAATATATGCAATTTTACATTCTGTATTTTCTGCAATCCAATTTAAATCGGGCATTTCTATTAAGAACTTTCTTTCTATTTCAAGTGCCATATAATTTTCTCCTACTCCTCTTTCTACGATGTACTCAGATAAATGCTAAATGCCAGCTTTAAAAGCTGGCATCAAATTAATCTTTTTTAGTACTTCTTTTACTAGCACAAGTTTTTGTTGTCGCTTTTTTTGTAGTTGTTGCAACTTTCTTTGTATCATTTTTTACAAGGTTTACTTCTACACATGAATACGTTTCTCCAATTGCTGGCGTATACCAATAATCGTTTCCATTGTTGTTATCCCATTTTCCATTCGTATCTCTAAAGCAAAAACTTACACTTGTTACTGTTGATGGTACAGATATTTCTGTTTTATAGCAATTTTTTAATTTTCTCATTTTGCACTCAGAAATTTCAGTCCAATTCTCCGTGCCATAATGCAAATAAATTGGTGACCCCTCATCAGCAAGCCAACCGTTATATTTTAGTTCATATGTTTTTTCCGTATTTTTTTTAGCTACCATTTTTCATATCTCCTTTGTACTAAATATAATTTATTTTATCCTAACTTTTTTATGTTTGCAACATATTTATACAGTTTTATTATCTTTTATTTTAAAGATATTTATTCATTTAAGCAAAAAAATAAGCACCTTACGTGCTAATCAATTACTGGCAGGGGTGGAAGGAATCGAACCCTCCTCTGGAGTTTTGGAGACTCTTATTCTACCGATGAACTACACCCCTATCCCTTACTTTTTTAAGTTTATCATATGACTTTAATATTTGCAACACTTTTTTAAGTATTTTTCACTGCATTTTTTATTCAAAATATAAAATTCTATTTTGCTCGTTCTATTCCTTCCACTATATTCATTATGTCTCTTACAAATGCACCTATTACAGGCAAATTCATCATCACTAATTTTTGCAAAAAATATATTATGATTGCTCCAAGTAATGCAAAACCTATTGCTATTCCCACACCTTTAGCAATTCCAATAACAAAATATCTCCATAGTGTATTTTTAAATTTATATTTTATTTCATTGCTTTCAACTATCGTTTTGCCTTCTATTTTTCTTGCAATTTCATTAAGCTTTGCCTCTATTGATTTTAATCTCTTGTCAAAAATAAGCATTGGCATTCCTCCATATGCTTATTATTGGCAATATTATTAAACTTTACACGCTAAATCTTACTAACATTTTGCAATATATTTTTCATTTCTATGATTACTTCATTTTGCTTTTCAATAATCAAGTCATACTGATCCAATTGTTGCATACTTTTAGTTGATATCAGGTCCAAAATTTGCTCTATTTCTGATGATATTTTTTCTACATCTTCCTCTAGGGTCTTTTTTGAATTTTGTAAAAAAGTCAATAATACTTTTAATTCTTCTATCGCCTCATCTGTTATTACCACAGCATCATTCGTTACAATGTCAATTTTTAGACTGTTAACTTTGTTTGCCGCTTTTACTATCTCTTCTTTTAGTTCTTCCTTTAAATCAGTTATTTCTTTGTTGTTTTTCTTTATTATATCAACTTTCGCACTTCTTGCTTGAAGTGTTTGTATTAACTCTTCCCATTTCATCTCTGGAATAGTTGTATCGCCTGTAGTCTCTGATGCCATTACGCCAGTATTAAATAGTGCAATAATTATTATGGTTAATAAAATAATCCTTTTCATTCTTGCACCTCGCTATCATCGGTTACTAATCTAGTTTCATCAACTATTTGAACACGATCAACAACTTCAAGTAAGTCCATCAGTGTCTTATCTAATTCTGTTAGAATTTCTCTTTTTTCCTTACTTGATATTTCATTTTCCGAAGTCATTATTAGTGGTGAATCATTTTTATCAGGTTTTTGGTTTTCTACCACATTGTTATCCCCACTTTCACTTTCTCCAGAAACGGGTGGTAATTCGACATCTCCACTCTTTTCACCGCTTAATATTTTGTCTATAATTTCTTTTGGATTATCGCCACTAGGACTACTTATACTTGTATCACCGCTATTATAGATAAATGTAGGAATAATATCTGTATCAGCATAATAATTCATCATTACAATAACAAGTGCTATTATAAGCATAATTATCAACGTATTTATAATTATATTAAATTTTTTATTCATATTTTCCTACACCTCCATCATCTAAAATATAATTGTTACTTTTGTACCTTTGCCAACAGCACTTTCTATTTCAACTTTACCGCCATGCATATCCACAATATTTTTTACGATATTTAATCCTAGACCTGCACCAGTTGTAGCATTTCCATAGTCGTTTGCTGTATAAAACTTATTGAATAAATACGATATCTTATCTTTTTGTATACCTATTCCTGTGTCTTTTACTATTATTTTTGCCTTTTCTCCATCTTTTCCTATGGTTACTTTAATATAACCTTTTGTTGTGAATTTAACCGAATTATTTATTACATTTATTAATACTTGTCTTATTTTAGCCTTATCTGCACATACGACAACATCGTTTTCTTTTTCTTCTAAAATAAGTTTAAGATTTTTTTCTTTAACTAGTTCTTCCATTTCAACATACACATCTTTTGCAAGTTCATTTAAACTAAATTTTTCTTTGTTTAAAGAAACACTACCAGACTCTAGTTTTGCAACATCTACTATATCTTTTGTTAAATCTTTTAGTCTGTTAGCTTCCTCGTATGCTATTGAAAGATATTTTTCTTCTTCATCCTTTGAAATTACACCATCTAATATTCCTTTTATAAAACCTATTATAGATGTTAAAGGAGTACGAAGTTCATGCGATACGTTTGCAACAATCTCTTTTCTCATTTGCTCTGTAACAGCAAGTTCTTTTTTCATCTCATTGAAAGATTTTGCAAGCATACCAATTTCATCATTAGAATATATTTCTATGTCAGGAACGTCCTCACCTTTACCAATTCTCTTTGCACCTTCACTAATTTCTTTTATCGGCTCAGAAATTTTCACTGATATTCTTAATATTGCAAGCGTACCTATTAAAATTGTTATGACAACAACTGTCATTATAGTTTTTAATGCTGTCTTTAATAGGTTATTTATCTCATTAACTGGTGAAAATATCATAATTACACCACTTATCTTACCATCATATGTTAGTGGCATTCCTACATACGCAACTTCACTTTCTGAATTAAATGAAAAAGTTGCCATTCTTATTACTGTTTCACCTTTCATCGCACTTTGCATATCAGTTTTAATTTTCACATTCATTTCCATATCTTCATCATTAGCACCTTTGTGCAAAATTGTTGCATCTGGATTTAATATATATATTTTTATGTTTGATATATAACCCATCGCGTTAATCCATGCTGTAAGCTCGGTCTTTGTAATTTCATTGTTATAATATCTACCTACTAATGCATTAGTCTTAACGCCAGCATTTAGTAAATTTTCTTCAACCTGGTTTGTAAATTCTTTATAAAACAGACTGGTTGTAAAAAAAGATATTATCACTACAATTATCAAGAACAATGTGAGATATGTTGAAACTAACTTTAAATATATTCCTTTAAACATATAATCTCCTATTTTACTTCAAATTTATAACCTACGTTCCATATTGTTTTTATTTCCCATTTGTTATTTTTGCTATATAATTTTTCTCTTACGCTTTTGATATGAACATCTACAGTTCTTGTTCCTCCAAAATACTCATATCCCCATACTTTATCTAGTAATTGTTCTCTCGTAAAAACTTGATTTTTGTTTGTTAAAAAGAAATATAGAAGTTGAATTTCTTTTGGTTTCAAATCTGTTACTAATTTTCCATCCAACTTAACTTCATATTTTTCCATATTTATTGATATATTATCTACCACTATTTCATTATTATCTGATTCATTAACATTTTCTGCTGTTTTTTCTTCTCTTCTAAGATGTGCATTTATCCTTGCGACAACTTCTACTGGCTCAAAAGGTTTTACTATGTAATCATCCGCACCAATATTTAACCCTTGTACCTTATTTTCAGTTGTATCTAACGCAGTCAACATTATTATTGGGACATCTGAAAACTGTCTTATAAGCTTGCAAGCTTCCCAACCATTTATAACAGGCATCATTACGTCCAACACTATTATGTTTGGCTTTTCCTCTTTAGCTTTAGTTACAGCTTCGCTACCATCATAAGCAAATACAACATTAAATCCTTCTTTTACTAAGTATAATTTCAACAATTCACATATATTTTTATCATCATCTACAACTAAAACTTTTTTTATAGTAATCACACCCTTTTTATTATTATGCATCGCATTAGGGGTGAACTAAAGCACCCCTTTAGCTTAGCATATTAACACAGTCTTTTCTAAAGAAAGACTGTTAAAAATAATAATTTGGCAATCTACAAAGCAAACTATAACCAATATGAAAATGTTTTAAAAATAATGTGCGATGCTATTTCTAAAACAATCCCATTAAGCTATATCCTTAATATGATAAGAAAACATACTCTTCTTAGAGCAGGAAGAAAAAGTATATTTAGCAAATCAAAAGATGTCAATGTAAAATTCCAAATCATTATATTTTAGATGGTTTTCCATCTCGCGTACTATATTATATTGTAGGTGTAAATAAGCTTTTAATAAAATGTAAATTATATGTAAAATTGCAATAAAAAAGGGCTTCACACCTTTTTTTCTGGTATGTGAAGTCCTTTTGCTGTTATTTGGATGTCTAACACATTTATCGCCGTTAATCTATCTATATCTTTTTTAGTTTTTGCTTTTAACTGTTGCATTATATCCATTAAATTGTATCCATATTCAAGAGTTGTTTCTATATATATTACTAGACCGTCTGGATAAGTATCTATTTTTATTCTTTGTATTTTATATATTCCGTCTATGCCTTTGCTAGCATATTCTATTATTGACCTTAGAACATTATCTGATATTGTATAATTTCCTAAATAGCTAAATGTTGGCCTAATTATGGATTTCTCAGTCATAAATGGAGTTGTTCCTTTGCCTTTCCACTTAAATATTTGAAGTGGATCAACAAGATAACCTGAAAAATCTTTTTTTATTTCGAATGTTGGTACAGGTATTACGTGTTTTCCCTCACCCATCCTAATACTTCTTGCCATCGCTATTTCTTGTGGTGTTGATACATCTTCAATGTATATTGTTTTTGATATTTCAGGTAGTCCAATATTTTTTACTATCTTTTGAACCATTTCATCAGAAGTACCAAGCACTAGTATACTCTTAGGTTTATTTTCTTCTATTGCTTTTCTCACTTCATCTACTTGACCAGGCATTGAAAACAATGCTCTTTTTACAGATTCAATTTTAGTATCAGCTTTTTTTGCAGATGTGCCAGCTATTATTCGATTATCTTTTATTAGAATTGCATCATCAATTATGCATTCTATATCATTATCTTTTGCAACCATTTGGGCTCTATGACTTTTACCTGTGCCACTAGGACCTACAAATGCAACTACTCTTATATCTTCCAAAAAACTCACCGCCTTTGTCTTATGTCTGTTATTCAAGCTTTTGCTCGACATATAAAATTTAAAAAGGCACACTAGGCAAAGGTTAAAGTGCTTCGTGTTTCAAGCATTTAAAAATTACCACATGTGCCATTTAGAATTTATTCAACTATTCTCATCATGTTTACTCTATTTTGTGAATCTATTTCTATAACCTTAACTTTTATAGGATCACCAACAGATACAACATCTTCAACCTTTTCAACTCTTTCTTTTGCAAGTTTTGAAATATGAACCATACCTTCTTTTCCTGGTGCAACTTCAACAAAAGCACCAAAACTCATAATTCTAACTACTTTTCCTTCATATATTTTTCCAACTTCCAAATCCATTGTAATCGCTTCGATTATTGATTTAGCTTTATTTGTCATTGTAGCATCGTTTCCAGCAATAAACACTTGACCATCATCGTTTATATCGATTTTAACGCCTGTATCTGCTATTATCTTATTTATTGTCTTTCCACCACTACCAATTACATCTTTTATTTTTTCTGGATCTATGCTCATTGTAATAATCTTTGGAGCATACTTTGAAAGTTCTTTTCTAGGCTCTGATATTACCTTTAACATAACTTCATTTAAAATATACATTCTTGCTTTTCTTGTTCTCTCGAATGCTTGTCTAATTATGTCTTCTGTTAATCCATCTATTTTTATATCAACTTGAATTGCTGTGATACCATTTTTAGTACCAGCAACTTTAAAGTCCATATCACCAAAGAAGTCTTCAATTCCTTGAATATCTGTCATTAAAACATATCTATTTCTATCATTTTCATCTGTAACAAGTCCTGATGAAATACCTGCAACTGGTTCTTTTATTGGAACACCGGCAGCCATAAGTGCAAGTGTGCTTCCACATATACTACCTTGTGATGTAGAACCGTTTGAAGACAATACTTCTGATACAACTCTTATAGTGTATGGGAACTCTTCTTGTGATGGTATAACTGGTGCTAATGCTCTTTCAGCAAGTGCTCCGTGACCAATTTCTCTTCTTCCTGGACCTCTAGAAGGTCTTGCTTCACCTACACTATATGGTGGGAAGTTATAATGATGAATATATCTCTTTGACTCTTCTTCGTCTAATCCATCTAATTCTTGTTCATCTCCAATTGTTCCAAGAGTAGCAACTGATAAAACTTGAGTTTGTCCTCTTGAGAATAATGCACTGCCATGAGTTCTAGGTAATATATCTATCTCAGCAGACAATGGTCTTATATCATCTAATGTTCTGCCATCAACTCTCTTGTGCTCTTCTAATATCATGTGTCTAACTGTCTTTTTCTCTAATTTATACATTGCATCGCCGATTGAACCTTTGTATTTTTCAAAGTTTTCTTCAGACATTTCATTTTGTAAAAATTCTTCAACTTCTTTTTGTAAGTTTGCTATGTTATTTTCTCTTGTCTCTTTGTCTGGCTCTTGAAGTGCGTTATACATCTTCTCTTTAGCATATTTTTCTACTATTTCATAAAAATCATGGTCAACCTCGCAAGATTCATATGTGAATTTTGGCTTACCAATCTCTTTTTGGATTCCTTCTATAAATTCTGCAATTTTTTTGATTTCTTCATGACCTTTCATGATTGCTTCTAGCATTAAATCATCTGGAATCTCATCAGCACCAGCCTCTATCATAGACACCTTTTCCTTGGTTCCCGCAACTGTTAGGTTTAATCTGTTTCTTTCTCTTTGCTCAAGTGTTGGATTTATAACGATTTTTCCATCTACATAACCTACACTTACTGCTGCTGTTGGACCATTAAATGGTATATCTGATATTGAAAGTGCTGCAGATGTACCGATTTGAGCTGCAACTTCTGGTGAACAATCTAAGTCAACGCAAAGTACCATTGCATTTACGCATACATCATTTCTTAAATCTTTTGGAAATAATGGTCTAATTGGTCTGTCTATTGCTCTAGATACAAGTATTGCCTTGTCTGATGGTTTTCCTTCTCTCTTTGTAAAACTACCTGGTATTTTGCCAGCTGCATACATTCTCTCTTCATAATCTACTGAAAGTGGGAAGAAATCAACTCCCTCTCTTGGTTCTTTAGATGCTGTTACATTTACTATTACTACTGTGTCGCCATATCTAACCAAAACGCTTCCATTAGCAAGTCCTGCCATTTTTCCTGTTTCAAGTGTTAGCATTCTTCCTGCAAGTTCCATAGAATAACTTTTAAACATTTTTTACTCCTCCCGAAAGCATCAATTGCTCTCTTTTTAATTTATTTTAACATAAAGGAACTCTTATGTAGCTGTAATATCTACCATTTAGCTAAATAGCACATATTACACCTACATCACAAAAATTCCTTTTGGTGTTAACCATATTATACAAAAAAATTGGGGATAAATATACTTTATAATATATTTATCCCCTTTTAATTACTTTCTTAAACCTAGTTTTTCAACTATAGTACGATATCTTTCAATATCAATTTTTTCTAAGTATTTAAGTAATCCTCTTCTTTGTCCAACCATTTTTAATAAACCTCTTCTTGAGTGATCATCTTTTTGATGAACTTTTAAGTGATCTGTTAAATGATTGATTCTTTCTGTTAATAAAGCAATTTGCACTTCTGGTGAACCTGTGTCTCCATCATGTGTTTGATATGCTTTAATGATTTCGCTTTTTTCCATGTTTTATTCCTCCATTTCCATTAAAATCGCCTCTAACTTAGAATAAGTGGAGATAATTAACCTAAATCCAAGTCAAGGTTCGCGTTTATTATATAACATTTATTTCTAAAAAGCAATATTAATTATTGCTTTATCTTCAAAAATATTGCCAATTTTCTCCATTTTAAGTGTATTAATATTCATTTATATATACCGGAATGTTTAATTTTCGACCTGTAGATGTTTCTACCAAATTAATATTTATACTGGCATGATCATACAATCCTATCTTTTCACCATCAAACACATACTCACATCTCGTCTTTTCAGCCGGTTTTAACGTTATTTTTCGGCCTTCTACATTAAAGACATATGTATCTCCTCTTGTATTTTTCAAAACCACACTTTCATATTGGTATTCTTTTTCAGAAGCCTCTTTATTTTCAAACTCTACCATATACATATATTTTCCATCTTGTTTTGCCATATAGAGCAAGGAATAGTTTATATTTTCTTTTTGAGATATATTACCTTTTAACTTTGTAAGTGTATCAATGCTATCAAACATAACATCATACATATTGTTTTCCTTTGGAGTCACTATTAATTTGTATGAAGCATAATTTGATTTATCAAAAGTCAAGAATCTGCATAAATACCTACCGTACAAGTTTTCATACGTTTGTAACTCATACTCATTTTCACCACTTGGAAAATATTTTTCAATATATTTAGTAAATTTTTCTTTATCTCCATTAAATTTATAATTCTTATAATCTTCATTCATCAATTCATACAACGAATCTATGTCTTTTTTATTTAATAATTCACCAAATTTTGTGACAACATTTTTTAAAAACATTTCTTCTTTATATTCTTCAGTATTTTTATAGATTTCTTCATTTTTTTGGTTTTCTTTGTTTTCTTTATAATCCACAATCGCTGTATTTATACCTCGTATCGAAACCTCTAAAACAACAAGAGCAACAATCACTATGAAAACAATCGAGGCTAGTCTTATTAATTTTTTTCTATCCATAATTCTCATTCCCCTCTATAAACTATTTTAGCTTTATTTTATACGTCTTCACTGAACCGTCTTTTGTAAAAGTTCTTGAGATGTCAATCTCCTCTGGAAAATCGATGTTCGTCTCAAATTCAACCGTTAAATATTTTTCTTCTAAAGGTGCTATATCTATATTATTAATATTTCCACTAATTTTTCTTAACCCATCGTTTTTATTTAGTTTTATTTCTTTTATCATTGCTGCATTTTTCTTATCCAAATTTGTGATTTTCATAGTCATCACAAATTTATCCACATAATTGCTAGTTTCTAATATTTCGTAAAGAATTTTATCCTTTTTTAATTTTTTATTTACCTTATTGTACTCTATTAAAGTATCCGGAACAATTTGATATCTAGCACTATTTGGATGATATATGACAAGATTTTGTTTTTTATTTTCATCATCACAAGATATAGTAATCATATACATATATTCTGTTAATTGGCGTATTTCAGATATTTTTCCTTCTTGTTTTATTTCTTCGTTTTTTATATCTTCTAAAAATGAACCATAATCTTTAAACTTAGTGTATTCATACGACAATGAGTCATAAG
Source organism: uncultured Clostridia bacterium (assembly GCA_934149405.1). GTDB lineage: Bacteria > Bacillota > Clostridia > TANB77 > UBA1234 > UBA1234. Next base: position 98,126 of record CAKPEV010000004.1, read on the forward strand.
CATTCTGATACTCACCATTTTTTAACATTGCAATATATGTATTATAAACTTTCGTTACTTTTGCAAAATCTATGGTGGATATTGCCCCACCATAGATTTTATTTCCTATTTTTTTAGAAACGTCTCCCTTTTGCTTTGCATAGTTTGAAAAAGTAATAAGTACTATCACTAATATCGCTATTAGAAGTATTAGCGCTCTTTCTACCTTTTTTATCACTTCATCTTCCTCCAACTCTTTTCGTTAATGTACCATATTTACACAATTATGACAGAACATATGCCCTAAAAGTTTCTAAAATGGATTTTGCATAATCATCTGGTTGTCCTGTTATAATTTCATTCACTCTCGTATCTGTTATAGCATTTACATCTTTTTTATCGAACGCTTCAAGTGCTATTGCATATAACATTAACCTGTCTATATTTTCTGGACTAACCCATCTAGTTTCATATATAGAACATTCTTCAAATATCTTTTTCCAATACTCGCTTCCGCCGCCATTAAACACTATATCGTTCTTAACCTTTTCTATATCGCCAGAATACTTTTTGTATATTTCAACAGCATACTCTTTAAATAACTCCGTTCCTATTGCAGTATTACGTTTTGGTTGTCTTATGAACAGTACTGCATCCTCAGCTTTTACTTTATCTTCTTTATACCTCTTTACCGCCATAGTAGGATCTATTTGCATCAAACCTTGTTCTCTATTAAATTGCTTCATATATATATCATATTTTTCCTTTGCTGAATCATATACACTATACTCTAACGATTGGGTTCCAACAATATCCTTAGACTCTTTCAATGCCAAAAATTTTTCATCGCCAGGACCGCCACCATATTCCATTTCCTCCGTTATTATTGCCCATACAAGTGCAGGCTCTATTGATATGTCCGTCATGGCATTATATGATGCTCTCTTAGACATCTCGACTTGATTCTTTACAATTTCCTTGTCTCCGCCTAAACCCGGAGTATACTGAATCATTGTATTATACGCACTAATTGTTGCCACGTCTAAATTGCCCGTAACAGAAACTCCGTAACCTCCATATCCTTTACTTATTAAATCTTCTTGCATTGCTTTCACGACTTTAACAAAATCTTCAGAATATATGTCTTCTCCTGCTAGTGTAGAATCCACGCCAGCTTTCTTATAATATCCAGCTTTCTTTAAAGACAATTGTATTGCTCTTAAATCTTTTTCTCCTTCTTCTGTAATTTTATCTGTTGTACTCCTTGGTCCATTGTAATATGGAACTACCAAGCTCGATTTGTATTCAGCCATTTGAACAGTAAACCACTTTGGCCACTTTAATCTTTCACCAACAAAATCACTCGTTATATCGAAGAAGTCAGGGTTACAACCTATATTTCTGTCTTCTGGCGATAGCCAAGCCAAAGTACCTCCCTCTCCATTATCGCCTTCCTCTGCCTCATAAGGTATTGTTTGGTTTAATAAATTTAAGTCCATTATTTCAGAAACATCTTTTACTAATTCTTGTGTAGGCACATTATTTCCCCATATCAAACCAGCATATGCCCCACCATCATAAGAATCGCCTGAATTATAAGGAGTAGTTCTATTGGTTGCCGGAGTGTAATTTATAACTGTTCCATCGTCAAGTTTCCTATTGTTTATTACATTATTTAAATTGTACAATCCATCATCCAATAGAATTGTTCTTTCTAACTTGTAGTATTCGCTTCCTAGAGCATATTCTTTATTTTCATCTATTACTGCTTTTGCTTTTTCCGCATAATAGAATGGTGAAAAAACTGGTGTTATTAATTTAGCAGGATCAACAGCATTATTTTTTGCTCCACTATTAGTTCCAGCTGAATTTTTAACACATATTTGCAAATGCAAGTGATTTCCGGTACTTCTTCCCGTTGTACCTTCATATCCTAACACAGTTCCTGCACCAACAAAATCTCCAACTTCTACTAGAGGCCAACGTTTAAAATGTGCATAAAAGCTCGTTATATACCCTTGTTCTTTGGCATCATCTTTATTATAATCATGAATTATTTTTACATGGAAACCTGACCTTGAATCATAATCAACTTCAGAAACATACCCTGGTGCAATCGCAACAATAGGTGAATACAATGAATATTGTTTTAATGATTCATTTAACTCTTTTTTGGCAAGATAAAATGCATCTTCTATATAATTTCCATTTCTTAAATACCTAATCGTCAATCTATTTAATTCATAAAAATATATGTGTTCGCCAGTTGTACCAGCCGTATGGTTTAAAATTTCCTTTATAAACACTCTTGATGATATATCTATTGCAGGATGTGCTGCTCCTTTATATCCTTGCCCTGCAATTTTATCAATATCCTCCAACATATAGTATGCCCTAACAATTGGTGCACCATATGGGAACAGTGCATATACTTTTGCCGCCTCTTTGTCACCACTATCAGTCACACATTCATAATACTCATCGTATTCTAAGTTCTGCCAATGTACTTCATTTGCTTTATACCTAACTACATTTTGTTCCTTTTCATTAAGTTCATCTTCTCCTTGTGTTACACCAATCCTCTCAAGCCAGAAAATCTTTTGAATAGTTCCATCATCATAATTACTTATTGTAGAAGGAATGTACAAGTATGAGTATGCTGTTTCCAGCATTCCTCCATTTCCCGTCGCTGTACTTTGACTATCCCTAACAAATATTGTTAGCTTGTATAAATCCCTCATGTATGCATATGCTACCTCATTTCCTTTATTAGCATAGTCTTCCCACTGAATTAGCATATCAAGAATATCCGCTTCCTTAAGTCCCTTTGTATCTTCATCTATTTTGTTGTAATATTTTTCAAATGACTTTACTCTATACCTTGGATTTTCTTTTAATTCCACTGAATGCACACCTAACGATGTTTTTGAAAAAGGTATCAAGTATTTATAATTTCTGTAATCTAATGAATTTTGAATTATCTCATTTTTGTATATTATTGCTTTTGACCAAGTATCAGCATATTTAACTAACACAACTGGCATTCTTCTATGGTGTATTTTTTGCCTTACTTCTAGTTCTTTCTCATCTATTACATATACACCTTCCCAATAATAATTAATATTGTAATTTCCGTCTTTTACGTCAACAGCTTTCTCCTTTGTAACGTGTATATAATTGCCTCCATTGTTTTCGTATAAAGTCGCTTGTTTTTTATACGTATAATCTGGAGAACTCTCATCAAAGCCCACAATCTTTACTGCATCTATTCCTTGTTTTTTTAATTCTTCTAATAACATTTTCTTTACAAGTTCTTCATATTCACCAGACGCATATAATTGTTTAAATGCCTTTAAATAATTTTCTTCAACTTCTTTCTGTTTTGCATTTTGACCGGAGCCTTTTTGATATTCCTTAAAATCGAACCAAGCCGGCATTTCTTCATCTTGATTATAATACCTATAATCTTCTATAAGTTTGAATTGTAGCTCATCAGTTTTAAAGTCTAAGTATCTTACATCATTTTGTTCTTCTTGTGTTAATATTTTACCAACTTTTGCACGAATATATTTTTGGTTCATAAGTTTGTGCTTATATATATATTCATCTTCTCCTGAAAGTTTAAATATATCCGGATTCGATTGAATTGATTCGAATCTTTTTTTAACTTCCCTCATAAAATCATATGGCTCATCTTGTTCTATTTCGATAATTTCTTCTCCATAGGCGTACCTAGATTTTAATTTTTCGTCTATTTTTTCGCCTTCAGTTCCTTCATCCAATCCAGAATCCAATGTATATGTTGGTTTTAACCTTACTTCTAGTTCATCTTCTTCTTTTTCAGATCCATCCGATGTTATATACCTTATATTTTTCAAGGTCAAGTTCAAACTCTTTATAAAATTAGCCCTATCTCTTGTAAGGTATCTAGCTGATGGTGATTTTGCCTCAGGTCTTGCTTCGTCAGTTTCATGTGGCGGATTGTCACCAGATGGGCTCTTATATGCCACAAACTTTTCATATGTTGATGTTTCAAGTCCATATTGTTCAAAATAAATAAACGTTTTATAATTTGTTTTGGCAAACACCACACTTTTAGACTCTTTTACAGCCTGTCCATTTTCATCTCTGATAATGCTTCCGTCACCACTATATTTTATTGATTCTACGCCCTTTGAAGTAAGAAGTTCAGAAAACTCTCCACCTCTTATTTTTTCACCAGCTCCTGTTGTTTCTACCTCTCCTGTTTCTTCATTCTTCTTTCCAGTAGTTGTTATTGTTGGTACTCCAGTAGTTGTTTTTGTTCCTAAACATGCCTCTCTATATATTCTTTTTATAGTTGTAAGTAGTTCATCTACCTTAAATCCTTCTCCGTTCGGATCATCTGGCTTTAGCATATACCATGTTGTTAATAATGTTGCTTTAGGCAAATATCTATTAATTAATAATTTTAGCGGAATCTTATAAACTATTTCAGTTGTTTGTTCCGTATAATAAATATCATCACCATAGCCAAGATCTTCTCTATCCGCATCTACAAAACATTTTTCATCATCGACGCCTTTTATTAATTCTTTTTTTACATCCTCCTCTAAATCCTTTTTGTATCCTGATACTGGCATATTGCTGTTAAATCTATTAAGTTCGGCACTAAATCTTATTGGAACTGTTTTTGCTTCACTTCCGCCTAAGTCTTCAACAGATATTTCTTCGAAGTTCTTATATTTCTTCATTACATCTTCGCCTAATCCCGTCAAGAAATAGTTTAATTCCATGTCTTCTCTAACAACAACAAGATATGGCATTAAAGAATATGCATCGCTTTCATACTCATGATCTGCAGTCTCATAAATTATTCTAGGTGTAACAACATTTCTATTTCCTCCGACTACATCACCACTTTTTGTTGCAAAACTTTCCGGAGCATTTCCAGCTTGCCCTTGAATCACATACTTTTTCCAATCATCTTTAGTAATTGCACCTGCATCATATTGTGTTTTTACCATTCCTTCCGGAAAAACAGCAGAGGTAGTATATTTATTACCATCAGGTGTCTCTAACTCTGTTACATAATCTTGATATGTATACATATGTTCTGCGACATCCATTAATACCTCATATTCAAATGCAGAAAACTCCTGCCATTTTTCTTCGGAAACATACGCATCATATCCTGTATATCCCATGCTTCCTATTATTGTTTCATAGTCTTCAGTTGTAGATATTCCTGCATAATTATCGTCAAAAAATAATCCTATCGTATGACCAATTACCTTTCCAATAACATAAAGCAAAACCACACCAAAAATAACGAGCAATAATATTCCAACAACATATCCTACCGGTGTTAAAAAAAAGTGTATTGCCATTTTTATTTTTTTCCATATATCTCTTGTCTTTCTTACTAAACCCATAAGCATCCCCTCTCAACATACTTATATTAATTATACATTAAAAGAGTATTCATATCAACAAATTTATCTAATTTATATTTTATAATTAGTCATAATAATTTATATAGATTTTGAGCATATTATTGTATTTTTATATAACCAATATCATACTTAGGTTTATTTATTATATTAGAATAGAAAAGCTGTTTTGGGTTCAAAATATTAGAAGGAGGTGCTTATATATGCAATATGAAATAAGAACAGACTTAGCTTTAGAAAATAGAGAAATTTATCGTTTGGCTCAAAAAATTGAAAATGAAATACCAGGCATTGAAACAGAAGTAGATGATAGTGATTCTGATATGCTTGTAACAAAAGTGAAAATCCTTACGAATGAAGGTGCTGAAGCATTAGGAAAACCTATTGGAAATTATATAACCGTAGAGTCACAAATGATGAACGATGAAGTTGAAAGTATAGATAACAAAATTATCCAAAAAGTTGCAGATACAATAAAAGACATTTCACACCTTGTGAAGAAAGACACAGTTTTGGTTGTAGGGCTTGGTAATGGTGATGTTACGCCGGACGCATTAGGTCCTAAAGTTGTCGAAAATCTTCAAATCACAAGACATTTAATAGAATATGCCCCTGAATATGTAAAAGAAGGCACACGTGCTGTAAGTGCGATAATTCCAGGTGTGCTTGGAACAACAGGAATTGAAACAAGTGAAATCGTAAAAGGAATTGTAGAACGTGTCAAGCCAGATTTAGTAATAGTGATAGATGCTTTAGCCTCTAAAAATATGGACAGAATAAGTAAAACTATTCAAATTGCTGATACTGGTATAATTCCAGGTTCGGGCGTCGGAAACAGTAGATTTGCTATAACAAAAGAAACTCTAGGAGTGCCAACAATTGTAATTGGAGTGCCAACTGTGGTCGGAATACCAACAATTGTCGATGAGGCAATAAGCTATGTTATTGAAAAAACTTCTGAAGACGACACAGAAAAAGAAGAATTAAAAAATAAAAATTATATGAAAGAAATTTTAGAAAACAAAAAATTCGATTTTATGGTAACACCAAAGGATATTGACGACATTATAAATAATCTTTCAAATTTAGTGGCAAATAGCATAAATGTTGCCTTAAATTAATTTAAAATAACTTTTGTTATATTACCATGCTATTATAAAATATTGAATTGTGTGACCTACTAATCTCGATCATTCACAATGCCAAGCCATATTTAAAGGAATTCATATTGAAGATGTATTAAAAAAACAGCCCTCAGCGTTGCTGTTTACGAACTGTTAACTTTTTTTGACCGAAGTCTATATAAAAAACTTCGGTCATCTTATTATCTTAATTCAATTTAACATTGGCTTTTTTATTGCTCGCAAATTATTTTTTCTAAGCCTATCTTTAAATCTATTTTTCCTATTTTTGAATCAACATCCAATTTAGCCAGTTTCTTTATCATGTTAACTAGTTCCTGCTTTGAAAAACGCCTTGCCTGCTCTTTATACTTATTAGTAGCATATGTTGATTTTGTGCCCAATTCATTCATGACGTTTAAATTTTGTTCTGTTGCAATTTTTGTCACAAGTAATGATTTAAAATGTTTTGCTATCATTATTACTATTTTTTGTATAGGTTCTTTATTTTCTATTAGTTCATTTAAACAAATTAGTGCATTTTTAACATTCTTAGTCCCAAGACTATCTGTTAAATCAAATATTATTACGTCTGACGTTTTTACACATAATTTATCGATATCTTCTTTTTTTATAACTTTTGAGTATGTAGCATATCCGAATAATTTATCCATTTCATTCTTTAATATTTGCTTTTCTGTTCCGCATAGATTAACCAGATACATAACACCTTGATTAGATATCGAAATATTATTTTCTGAGAACTTACTTGCACACCAACTAATAATCTCATTTTCTTTCTTTTTCTCGAAACTATAGCATTTTCCTTTTTGTGAGACTATTTTATATATTTTACTTCTTTGATTAAAGTCTCCGATAAAAACAACACATACACTCTCATCTAAACTTAAAAGCGTATCCTCAAGACTTTCTGTTAAAAATTCACTTTTCTTGCTTTCTTCTTCATCATCTTTCGAAGATTTATTTTCAAGTTTTACAATTATCAGTTTTTTAGAATAACCAAAAGGATATGTATTTATTTCCGATTCTAAATTTGAAATGTTGTCTTTATCTAAAACTATGTAATTTATTCCTTTTACAAGTTCACCAAATTGTTCTTTTATTTTTTGTAAACATTCTTCTTTTTCATATGTTTCATCACCTGTAATCAAATATAGATTTTCCATAAATATCTCCTTTGGTTATTTTATTGGCTCAGCAAATCTACAGCTATGTGCGTGACACATCGCTAGCGCCATTGCGTCAGTTGTATCATCTAGTTTCGGTATTTTTGTTAAATTCAAAATTCTTTGCACCATCATTTGCACCTGTTTTTTCTCTGCGCGCCCATATCCAACAACTGCTTGTTTTACCTGCAAAGGAGTATATTCGTATATAGGTGTGCTTGTTTTGGCTGCTGCAATTAAAACCGCTCCTCTGCCTTGTGCAACTCCAATAGCAGTTGTTGTGTTTGTGTTAAAAAATAATTCTTCTATAGAAATAGCATCAGGCTTATATTTTTCTATTAATAGCATCATATCATCATATATCTTTTCTAATCTTATCGGAAAAGGAACTCCTGCCTTTGTTTCTATTGCTCCTGCATCTACTAATTTAAAATGATTTCCTTCATAATCTACAACTCCAAAACCAGTTATTGCATATCCAGGATCTATACCTATAATTCTCATTCTTTTCTTTCTCCTATAACGTTTATTTCAATTAAAAAATATTATCAATAAGCATTGCAATACTCCATGCTTGTGCATATGCTCCTTTTGGTTTTCTTGGTTCCTCTGCGTCATAAATTTCAGCCACATTTCCAATGCAACCTTCGTGAAGCATTTTTTGAACTTCTATATTATCATTTGCTCTTTTTTCATATTTCTTCAATGCCTTATTATAAAACATCAAAAGAAATGGCCATACAGTGCCTTGATGATAACTAGTATCTCTTTCATATACACCTCCAAAATAATATGGCCTATAATCCTCATCATCACTTGATAATGTTTTTAACCCTCTATTTGTATATAACTTTTCATCTACTAGCTTCAATATTTCTCTAGCTTTTTCTTTTTCAACTGGTGAAAATTCCAATCCTATTGCAATCACTTGATTTGGTCTTATTTTATTGCTAACTGGTTCAATTGTATCGAAAAGACCAACTGGTGCATAGAACTTTTTGAAAGAGTCTTCAATTTTTTTCGAAATACTGCTATCAAATTTTTCGCCAATTATATTCGAAAATACTTCCATTATTTTTAGTGCGTTATACCATAGTGCATTTATTTCTACTGCTTTTCCATATCTAGGCGTTGGTATTACATCTCCAACTTTTGCATCCATCCATGTAAGTTGTGTTTCATCATTTCCAGCACTTATAAGTCCATCCTCATCCATTTTTATATCATAAGACGTTCCATTTTTATATGCATTTATTATTTCCATAAGAGTTGGATACATATCTTTTACAAACTCACTATCCATTGTGTATTTATAATATTTATAAACTGCATCTATATACCATAAAGAAGCATCAACACTATTATAGCTTTCTGCACCATCCTCAGATATTAGGTTTGGTACAAGCCCATCTTTTATATAATTTTTAAAGCTATTTATAATTTCTTTTGCATCTTTAAATCTGTTTGTTTCAAGTGTTATCCCTTCAAGAGATATAAAAGTATCTCTTCCCCAATCGCCAAACCATGGATAACCCGCAATTATTGTTTTTGTATTGTTTTTTTCTATTATAAAATTATCAGCAGCTATAACTAATTCTTTTTCCAAATCAGATTTAGCATTTGCAATCTTACATATCTTTTCGAATCTAACATTTTCTCCTCTTATTATGTCAGTAGCATTTGCCTTTGGCAAAAATAGCGTGCTGTCATCTACAGACGCCACAAACTCAATTACTTTTTCTGAATTTTTAGGTATAACAATTTCAAAGTAACCTGGCATGTAGTGACTTTCACTTGAATCTAATCCTCGCTCTTCTTCAGCCCTATAAAACATATTTTCATAATACGTTCTTGTATACTCTATATATTCTCCTTCTGAAACAATCATGTGCAAATTTATATTGCTCTTAAGTCTGACGTTTACAGCATTTTCATTTATTTCTTGTTGTAATTCAGGACAATTCTTCGTTTGATGAAAACTTCTAAAATTAACTAATGGTTGTAGTCTTAATAATACATCATCCTTATCAGTTTTTATCTTATATGTTATTCCGATTTTATTTTCACCATACTTCATTGCTAATGTTTTTTCAATTTGAATATTCTTTACCGAATATGTGAATTTAGGCAAGAATACCTTTGAAAATTCTGTTTGATAGCTATACCCTTTTTCTATAAAATTATTGCACTCATTTGTTGAAAAAGAATGTTCACTTCCTCTTATTATTAGTGATTCGTTTAGTTTAGACAAGCACAAATACCTTTCGCCTGATTTTCCTAAGGAAGCTACTATTAACCCATGATACTTTCTCGTATTGCAACCAGAAATTGTGCTTGATGCAAATCCGCCTATGCCATTAGTTATAAGCCATTCGTTCTTTATTACTTCCTCGTATTTTTCTTTTGTTATTTTCATATACATATCTCCTCATATGTTTATTTTTTCTTGCCATTCCTACTTTTGTTTGGTGATATGACTTTCACATCGCTAAACAATATATTCTTCTTTTTCTTTTTATTAGTACTTTTAATTTTCGATTTTACCGTGTAATAATCAAGTGTTGCTTGCGTATCACTCACATCCATATTCTCGCAAACTATCTTTATTATTGCCTTTGCAAGTTTCATAGGTTCATGATGAATTGAATTTGTTTCATCTACAACAGTTAAGTCATCAACAACTAAATTCATATCCATATTCTTCAAAATATTTTTGTCTATATCAACTAAGTCACTGCCATTTTGATTATATCTTCTAATGTATTCTGGCATTATATCACTATCAGAAGTTATACAATAATCAAACAAGCCTTTTCCTATATGTTCTTCTATTACATGAATATAGTCAGAAACAGAAAAGTTATCAGTTTGTCCTGGCTCTGTCATAATATTTGATACAAATATCTTATTAGCCTTACTCTTTTTTATAGCATCTGCGATTTCTCTGATTAGTAAAACTGGTAATATTCCCATGTATAAGCTACCTGGGCCAATTATTATAACATCTGCTTCTTTTATACTTCTTATAACATCTGGTGCTGGCTCACACCTTTCAGGAATCAAAAATAATTTCTCTATTTGTGAGTTTTTACATTCAATCTCATTCAAAAGATTACCTTTTCCAACCACTCTAGTGCCATCATTTAGCACTGCACCTAAATCTACTTCATTTAATGTCGCCGGAATGACTTTTCCCTTAACAGCTAATATCTTCGACATATGTTCCGTGGCTTCAGACAAATTTCCACCATACATATTAGAAATAGACTGTATCAAAATATCACCATTACTTTTTCCGCTTACACCATCATAAACTCTAGCATTGAAGAATGAACTCATTTCAGTCTCTTTATCAGCCATCGCAATCATAGCTTTTTTTATGCCGTTCACATCCACGCTTGAAGCACTATTTTTCCCAATAATGCTCACAATTGCAGTGATATTATTAGAAAAAACTTTTAGTCCTTTTAGTAATGTTGATAGACCAGCTCCATCGCCAATAGCAACTATTTTTATATTTCTATCCAACATTTTTTTATCATAAAGAAGTCTTTTTATATTTAAACCTTTATAATTTTGTCCTGCGTTATGCTCAGCTATTGCTTGCAACATTCTTTTTTGTGCCATCATAAAGCCAAATATTACAGCAACGAAACCAAATATAAACATAAATGCATACACGATAAGATTATATATCTCTAAAGCCTGATTTGTTAATATTTGAGCTATACTATAACTTACCATTCCTGTTCCAATTAAAACTAATATTAGCCATCTTTTCATTCTCAGTTCTTTTCCAAACCATTCTCCAATACCACTCATTTTTTACTCCATTTCTGTACATTCAAATTACTCTTTGTCATTTCCAATTATCTTAACTTCTGGTTCTAATTCAACACCAAATTCGTTTTTAACCTTGTTTTGTATATACTTTATCAATTTCAAAATATCTTCTGATGTTGCGTTTCCGTCATTAACAACAAATCCCGCATGTAAAGTTGAAACTTCAGCACCGCCTATTTTATATCCTTTTAGCCCTGAGTCCTCTATCAACTTTCCGGCAAAGTATCCCTCAGGTCTTTTAAAAGTACTTCCTGCACTTGGCATATTAACTGGTTGCTTTTCATTTCTACTTTTCATAAGTTCTTTCATTTTATTTTCTATCTCTTCTTTATTACCGTGTTCAAGTTTCAATTTTGATTCCAATATAGTATATTCACTGCCTGTAAACATACTTTTTCTATATCCAAAATTATGCTCCGTTGTTTTATATACATTTCCATTTAAATCCGCATATTCCGTTTCTATTACAACATTCGAAGTTTCTCCACCATATGCACTAGCATTCATCATTACAGCTCCGCCTAATGTTCCTGGAATGCCACACGCAAATTCTAGTCCCGTCAATCCATTTTCCTTCGCAATGTTTGAAAGTTTAGAAAGTAGTACCCCCGCCTCGGCAATAATAATATCATCATCTACTGTATAATTCTTTAGTGAAGTGGTTTTTATCACCAAACCACGTATACCGCCGTCTTTAACAAGTAAATTGCTTCCGTTTCCTATGATAGTCTTTTCTACATTTAACTTTAATAGCCCAATCATTTCCTGCTTATTTTGTGGAACTACTAAAAAATCTGCATTTCCACCAGTTCTAAATGTAGTATGTTTACTCATTGGTTCATCTACATAAATATTTTCCTTTGCAACTATTTTTTCTAAACTTTCATATAAACCCATATATTCTCCTTTCAAACTTTACAGATATTGATCCAATAATGCCGCACCGATAATTCCCGCATCATTTTTCAAAGTCGCCACTTTCATATTCAAATCGTAAGTATATTTATTATATATTTTGCTTGCTACCAAAGCCTTTAATTTCGGCATAAATTTTTCTCCGTACTCAGCCAAACTTCCACCTATTACAATCATTTCAACATCGTACATGTTAATTAAATTTGCGAGACCTTCTGCCACATTTTCAAGATAATAATCCAAAACCCTTTGTACAATCTCATTTCTCTCACTCAAATAAAATATCTCTTTTATATCATCTAGTTCCGTCATTCTTTTAAGTGCAGAAACAGACGCATACTTTTCAAAACAGCCTCTTCTTCCACATTTGCAAGGAATTCCTTCTTTATCTATAACCATATGGCCAATCTCACCAGCAGCCCCTGTAGTACCATTATATAAAAGACCATTTATTATTATGCCTGAACCAATTCCTGTTCCAAATGTAACTAACGCATAATTTGAAAATAATCTACCATCTACTACTTGATATTCAGCAATCGTTGCGCAACTAGCATCATTTGCAACATATATTGGCAAATGAGTTTTTATATAGTCTCTCATCTCAATATCTCTTAGTGGTAAATTGCAAGTATAATTTATAAGTGTGTCACTTGATATGCCTGGAATGCCAACACCTATGCATTCTATATCATCACTAATATTGTTCTCCAAAAAATCATTTATAGGATCAAAAATATCTTCAATTTGTACAAATTCTCTTTCATAATTCACAATTTCTTTTTTTAAAATCTTTCCATGCTCATCAACTATTCCCATTCCTACGTGTTTTCCACCAATATCAATCCCTATATTAATAAAAATCCCTCCTTAGTATTTTTATTAAATTTATTTTCATCCTTCTATTTCAACACCTTTATAGTACCATTTTATAATCTCTTCACACGAAAAATCATTGTTTGCCATTCCAATTGCACCGTTTTGACTCATACCTACAGAATGTCCCCAACCTCTTCCTTTAATCTCAAATGTTGTAGTTCTGCTTTTACTTCTACTAGCAGTATATTTTGTATCAACTTTTACCTCATCACGCTCAAAAGCGAAAAAGTTCTTTTCTTCTATTGCATCTAATATTTTAGCTAAAAGAGGTTTAACTTCTTCTGTATCATCTTTTTCATCGTCATCGTTATTATCATTCTTTGAATCATTGTTTCTATCAATAATGTCATAGTAATCATAATCAGGGACTTCTGGTTCATCATCATTAATAGTAAACCATTGACTATTCAAATTAAGTATCGTTCTAGCTTGAGCTTTAGTCGCAATATAATTGTCTTCTGAGCCAACAATCTCTAATTCTAAAACTCTTCCTGCATCTGAAAAATCGTTTACAACAACATCTAAAACCTTGCCGATATTTACGCCTTTGTTCGCAAGCAATTTTTCTATATCTTCAGAACTATATGTAACACTCCAAGTTGTTTTAGCTAAATTTTGAGGCTCATATGGATCTGGAACAGCTTCTAAATAGTCAACTTCTCCGCCCCACACATTGGCACTACTTTCTGTATATCCACCACTAGTTGAAAAATAGTATCCTCCTATTAATTCTCCATCATATGTTGCATACAATCCTTCAGTTTCATCAACCGCATCATTCGAATTAGGATTCTCCCATTTGTATCCTCCATAAGCTTGATCATCAACAGTGTTTGTTAAGTTAAATCCCCATTTTGATCTTTTATCATAATTCTTCATTGCATACGTTCTAGCTATAATAGCTTGAGCTTTAACCGCCTCTATTGGGCTATTACCACCAATTTCTCTTGGAACAACACCATATAAATATTCCTGTAATGGCAATTCATTTATAACAGTCATATCGCTTGTAGAAAATCTTCTTACTTCAATTTCACCACGATAAACATTTTCTTCAACGACTCCACTACGATTAGTTGCCGTAAGATTAATTGTTAAATTATCTCCTCTACCAGTTGGAATTATTCTAACAAAGTTTTCGTCGTCGCCAACATTGCCTATGCCTTCGACATATACACTGTCTGCATCATTGCCTTTCTTTATTATAACTTCTTCATTTGAGCCAACTTTCTCTATCAAGTCAAACTCTCCTTCTTCGTTGATTGTGCCTATTTCCATTCCAGTTTTTGAAGATACCATAAAACTATTTATCGATCTAGTACCAGAATATAGACCAATTCTAATTGTTTCAGGAACTTCAATTCCTGCATAAGAATAGCTGACCATTATAAAAATAACGAATATACATAAACTAACAAATTTTTTCATATGTTTTCTCCTTTTTTCTTAAGTTAAATCCCCCTATTTTTTCAAAAACATTATATCATAAAATACCAAAAAACAATATAAAATTTCACTTAAAAAGCGGAGGCAAAAATCTATCCTCTAACAAGATTTTTCACCTCCGTTTTTACTACACATTAAATCTAAATAATACTACATCTCCATCTTGCATTATATAATCTTTTCCTTCAAATCTTACTAAACCTTTTTCTTTCGCTTTTGCAATTGAACCACATTCTAATAATTCTTTGTAGTTTATAACTTCTGCCTTAATAAAACCTCTTTCAATATCAGAGTGAATTTTTCCAGCTGCTTCTGGTGCTTTTGTTCCTATTTTTATTGTCCAAGCCCTAACTTCTGGTTCACCTGCCGTTAAGAAAGACATTAGACCTAGTAATTTATAGCTAACTCTTATTAGTTTATCTAGTCCTGATTCTTCTATTCCAAGTAAACCTAGCATTTCATTTTTTTCTTCATCATCTAATGTTGCAAGTTCTTCTTCTATTTTTACACATAGAGGAATAACTTCGCTTCCTTCTTTTTGTGCGTATTCTTTTAGTTCTTTGAATTTTGCATCATTATCTATGTTTTTTAATTGCTCCTCTGAAACATTTGCAACATACATCATTGGTTTAGATGTTAATAGATAAAAGTCAACTAACATTTCTTTTTCTTCATCTGTTAAAGTAACACTGCTTGCCAACTTTCCAGCTTCTAACGCTACCTTTATTTTATTCAATGCATCAACTTCTATTTGACGTTTTTTATCTGCTCTTGCCATTTTTATGGCTCTATCTAATCTTTTTTCTACAGCTTCTAAATCTGCTAATATTAGCTCCATGTTTATTGTTTCTATATCACGAACAGGGTTAATACTTCCATCTACATGGACTATATTGCTATCTTCAAAGCATCTAACAACTTGTACTATAGCATCTACTTCTCTAATATGTGATAAAAATTTATTTCCTAAACCTTCACCTTTTGAAGCTCCTTTTACAAGTCCAGCTATATCAACAAATTTTATAATTGCATGAGTTACTTTCTCTGGATTATATAATTTTGCAAGTTCATCTAGTCTTTCATCTGGCACTGGAACTATACCTACATTTGGTTCTATCGTACAAAATGGATAATTTGCACATTCTGCACCAGCTTTTGTTATTGCATTAAACATTGTACTTTTGCCCACATTTGGCAATCCAACTATTCCTATTTCCATCTTTTAATCTTCCTCTCAGTTTTATTTTTAGTTAATTAAGCTTTTATTCTTCTTATTATGTATCCAGGTTTTACATCTACAGGTATTTTTAATTTTACCTTTTGTTCTTTCACTCCTGGATTAACTGTTGCAATCTCTTCACCAGTTTCTGCATCATATAATTTTTCAATTGTCATCTCATAAGGTTCTAATATGTTTGGTACCATAACTTCTAATTTATCACCAACTGATAATTTATTTCTTATCTCAATTGTTGTGATACCTTCTATTCCTGTGCTTACTACGATACCGGCAAATTCATAATCAGGATTTATTTGTTTTCCATCATAATCTTGTATGTCTTTGTTGTATTTATCATTAAAATAGAATGATGTAAGTCCTCTTGTTCTAGCTTTATCTAGTTGTTTCATATATTTTTCGTAATTCCAATTTTCTTTATCATCATAGTAATCATCTATTGCGTGTCTGTATGCATTTATAACAGTTGCCAAATAATATTCTGTTTTTAATCTACCCTCTATTTTTAAGCTATCTACTCCTATATCAAATAGTGTTGGGATATCTTTCATAAGGCACATATCTTTTGATGAAAATATATATGTTCCTTTTTCATCATAATCTATTGGAAGAAACTCGCCTGGTGTATTTTTTTCTTCAACATATAAATTGTATGACCATCTGCATGGTTGTGCACAATCACCATGATTTGCGCTTCTACCAGCCATATAATCACTCATATAACATCTACCTGAATAGCTATAACAAATTGCTCCGTGTGCAAACATTTCTATTTCCATTCCATTAGGTTTGTTTTGCGTAATGTATTTTATTTCATCTTTATTTAATTCTCTTGCTAAAATAATTCTTTTTGCTCCGTTTTTATACCAAAAGTTGCATGTATGTAAGCTTACTACATTTGCTTGTGTGCTTATATGTACATCTGTATTTGGTGCGTATTCTTTTACCACATCAACGATTCCACCATCTGATATTATTATTCCATCAACGCCCATTTCATCTAGTCTTTTTGCTTCTTCTTTTATCAGTTCGTATTCTTCATCTCTAGCATAAATATTCATTGCTACATATACTTTTTTATTTAGTGAATGCGCAAGCTTGACTGTTTCTAGCAAATCATCAAATTGCATCTCTGTTCTAGTTCTAAGTGATAATTTTGATGTACCTGCATATACAGCATCTGCGCCATACATAAAAGCAACTTTTGCCTTTTCAAATGTTCCCGCCGGAGCAAGTAATTCTGGTTTGTTCATTTTTATTCCTCCTAATATATCTTTTAAATTATTTTACTTTTGCAAAAATCAGTCCATCGCCAATATCTAAAAGTTTTGCATCTAATCTTTCATCATTTAAAACTGTGTCAATAAATGTTCTAAGTTTAGTTACAGCTGTTCTTTGTTTATGCTTGTTATAATCACTTTGTACCATTCCTTTGTACAAAACATTATCTGCTATTATATATCCACCTTTTTTGCAAAGTCTCATCGCATGCTCAAAAAACTCGTTATATTTTCCCTTAGCAGCATCTATAAATATTACGTCATACTTTTCTGTAAGATAAGGAAGCACTTCTAATGCATCCCCCTCAATGACTCTTATCTTATCCTCAACTCCAACTTTTTCTATATTTTCTAAAGCCTGCTCTACTCTTAGGCTTTCTATTTCTATAGTATCTATCCTTCCGCCATCTGCTAAATATTTTGAAAAGCAAATAGCAGAAAATCCTATAGCTGTACCTATTTCAAGTAATCTATATGGCTTTATTTCGTTTAATTTTTGTGTTATAAAATCTAAAGATTCATCTAATAATATTGGTATTTTGTTTTCTCTACCATATTTTTCTATTTCAGACAATAATTCATAATTCGCCATAAATTAACCTCCACGCGTATTATATCACAAAAAAACATAAAGACCAATGGTTTGTACAAAATTGAAAAAGTTATTATTTTTATGTAAACTATTTACTTTTAGCAAATTTTGTTATATAATTAGTATGCTAAATTTTATATTTCTTTATTTCAGGAGGTTCCATTAATATGACATTCGAAAAAGACAGCCCGGAGGCTTTTTTCTTTAGAAAAGTCGATGAGTTTATAGCACAAGCTGACGAGATCATCCTTGACTGCAATTGTCGCGAAAGAGTTCGAGAAGAATTCGCAAGTAGGTATCCTGGTAAGCGTGTAGACTATGCACGTGAAAAGACATGTGACTTCTTTGAGGTTTTAGGCAACCAATACTACGCAGAAGATCTTCACGAAGCACTCCCTGAACTCTTTCAACAACTAACAGCTCATAAGGATGCTTGCATCAAATGTATGTGCGATATTGCCGTGAAGCGCTCAAAACTTGAAGAAAGAATTGAGACTATTAAGCGTGTCATGGCTGCTCTTTGTGTAGACAGCAATGAAAGTATCTCAAGCATTATGAACAATCAATACCCTAGCGAGCATATGTGGAAAAAGGACTTGCCAAAAGATATCCTCTCCTTGATTAGCAGCTTTGACAAGAGTAAAAACACGAATACCAGGAGAGCTATCGAGACTAAATTATCTTCACTTAGCACTTCGATAATCAAGAAATCCCCAACTTTCACTTTCGCTCTAGCATCGCAAAATGCTATTCCGGATACGCTTCAAGAGTTAACTGAACTGGAAATTACAGTTAAGGCAAACTTATCCAAACTTGAAAACGTAACTTGTAAGTTAAACATTGTAAGTTACTCTTTGCAAAAAATCATCGACGAGGCGAACAAAATCTTGTAAGCACAATATTAAATAATATTGTTGCATACACGTTATTGGGCAATTGGTATTGAGTTTATTTAGCTCATACCAATTTTGCTTTGATATTACCGCTTTTAATTTATTCGATTATGGAGAAAAAGAAATTTATGGACTTTGAAAAAGTACTTTCTAATTCCCGTCTTATTTCGCGAGAGTTAAGTTTATTCTTGGAAGAATTTGAGAAAAGAAAGGAACTCTACGCAAAAGACATTGCAAGTGGGAAAAAATTCTCAGAAATGCTGGTTTCCTTTTGGAAATACAACGATTTCTACATTGACTCCGAGAAAATCCATTCTAGGCTTTGCACAATGAAAAATGCTCTTATCTCTGAGAAAAATAAGGCTCAGCAACGACTCCACGAATTGGAAGATGAAGCTGCATTTGCCGAAAAAAAGTGGAAAATATATGAAAAATTGCTTCGTCTCTCTAAGAGCTACAATTATTCATATGCCACTTTGCACTTCGATATGTACAATGCATTCGATGCATCTTGGGAATTATATCTCGAACCCGAAACTTCCCAACTTTTTGACAGAATGGAAGCATTACGTTTAGATATTCCAAAGTCTTTCAAAAAAGATTTTGAGGAAGAGATTAACCGTGTGCTAAAAGAATCGCTCGGTGAATCTTATGAAAAAAAGTTCACCATACTTTCAAGGATAAACGATGAGTATGCCAGGGTTTCGTCTATCATCCCTAAAATGACTGAATGTATTTCAATCATTGAGGAACAAATTGATGAGTTAAATGAATTAAGGAACAACTTAATAGTTTAAGTTTAATTCGTCTCACAAAAGTATCAACTTTAGTTTTATACTAGAGTTGATATTTTTTATACTTAAAATTGACTTTCACCTATTTTCGTTATATAATTGCCTCATAGTTTGGCGATGATAGAGACTAGTAATAATTTAGTATTTTTTAAGAGAGCTAATGGTTGGTGTGAATTAGTATAATACATTTTATGAATCTACTCTTGAGCTTTTAGCGAAAGCTAAACCTGTCACATAGGTTAAAGTGTGCTTAAAAGAAGTAATTAAGGTGGTACCACGACTCTCCCTCGTCCTTTGGATTTGGGAGAGTCTTTATTTTTCAAGGAGGTAAATTTATGTTAGATATTAAGTTTGTAAGAGAAAATCCAGATTTAGTTAAAGAAAACATTAAGAAAAAATTTCAAGATGCTAAACTTCCACTTGTTGATGAAGTTTTAGAACTTGATAAGGTTTTAAGAGATGCTCGTGTTAAAGGTGATGAGCTTAGAGCTGAAAGAAATTCTAAGAGCCAAGAAGTTGGTAATCTTATGAGAGAGAAAAAAATCGATGAAGCAAATGTTATAAAAGCTAAAGTTTCTGAAATTAACAAAGAACTAGAAGATATTGAAGCTAAAGAGGCTGATTTATCTGCAAAGATTAAAGAAAAAATGATGGTTATTCCAAATATAATTGATGCATCTGTTCCAATAGGAAAAGATGATAGCGAAAATGTTGAAAACGAAAAATTTGGCGAACCAGTTGTACCTAATTTTGAAGTTCCTTATCATGCTGACATAATGGCAAGATTAAATGGACTTGATAAAGACAGTGCTGGTAGAACTAGTGGAAATGGTTTTTACTATTTAATTGGAGATGTTGCTAGACTTCATTCTGCAATGATTTCTTATGCAAGAGACTTTATGATTGATAAAGGATTTACTTATTGCATCCCACCTTTTATGATTAGAAGCGATGTTGTAAACGGAGTTATGAGCTTTGCAGAAATGGAAGCTATGATGTACAAAATCGAGGGTGAAGATCTATTTTTAATTGGTACTAGCGAGCACTCTATGATTGGTAAATTTAAAGGACAAATCGTAAAAGAAGAAGAACTACCACTTACACTTACCTCTTATTCTCCATGTTTTAGGAAAGAGGTTGGTTCTCACGGCATCGAAGAAAGAGGCGTTTATAGAGTTCATCAATTCGAAAAACAAGAAATGGTTGTTCTTTGTAAGCCTGAAGATTCTATGGAATGGTACAATAAAATGTGGAGCTACACAGTTGAATTCTTTAGAAGCCTAGATGTACCAGTTAGAACCCTTGAATGCTGCAGTGGTGATTTAGCAGATTTAAAGGTTAAATCTTGTGATGTTGAAGCTTGGAGTCCAAGACAAAAGAAATATTTTGAAGTTGGAAGCTGTTCAACTCTTGGAGATGCTCAAGCAAGACGTCTTGGTATTAGAGCAAAAGGTAAAGATGGAAACTATTTAGTTCACACTCTTAACAATACTGTTCTTGCTACTCCTCGTGGTTTAATTGCATTTTTAGAGAACAACGTTAATGAAGATGGCAGTGTTAATATTCCAGTTGCTTTAAGACCTTATATGGGTGGTAAAGATAAAATATTACCTAAAAAATAATTTTTCAGCATATTACTCCTATGAACTAATTAGGCGTGCATTCAATATGTTAACATTTAACATATTGAATGCACGCCATTTTTACATTTTATTTATAAGCAGTTCTAATATTTGAACTGCGTTGCTAGCAGCTCCTTTTCTTATATTATCCGCTACTACCCACATATTTATTCCAGATTCAACACTGTCATCTCTTCTAATTCTACCAACATACACTTCATCTTTTCCAGTTGTTGTAACTGCAAGTGGATAAACTTCTTTTGATATGTCATCTTGAAGTACTATAGATGGGCTATTAGATAATAATGTTTTTAATTCTTCAATTTCAAAGTCTTTTTCAAACTCAACATTTATTGATTCTGAATGTGAATTTAAAATAGGTACTCTAACTGTTGTTGCTGTTATTTTCATTTGAGGGTTATTCAAAATCTTTCTTGTTTCATTTATCATTTTCATCTCTTCTTTTGTGTATCCATTCTCAGTAAAAGAATCTATCTGTGGTATACAATTATTTGCAATTGGATAAGGAAATTTTTCATTTTTCAATCCTTTTAACGTATTCTCTAAATCTTTTATTCCTTTGCTACCTGCACCGGACACTGCTTGATATGTAGAATAAACAATTCTTTTTATCTTATATTTATCATCTAGTGGTTTTAATGCAACTACTGCTTGAATTGTAGAACAGTTTGGATTTGCTATAATCCCTCTGTGCTTTTTTATATCTTCAGGATTTACTTCTGGTACTACAAGCGGTACATCTTCATCCATTCTAAAATAGCTACTGTTATCTATTACAATAGTTCCTTTTTGTACTGCAAGTCTTGCATATTCTTTTGATATTTCGCTACCAGCTACAAATATTGCATAATCTATTTTTTTATCAAAAGTATTTTGTGTCAATTCTTCCACTTCGTACTCTTTATTCATGAATCTTATTTTTTTACCTTGTGACCTCTTAGATGCTAATAATTCATATTTAAAATCAGTAAGATTTTTCTCTTCTAACACTTGTAAAACAGTTTGACCTACCAATCCTGTAGCACCAACTATCGCTATTATTTTATTATCCATATTATTTTTCTTCCTTTAACAAATCTTTCATATCATAAAGTCCTGCTTTCTGATTTATTACATATTTAGTTGCTTTTAAAGCCCCTTTTGCAAATATTTTTCTTGATGATACACTATGAGTTATTTCTAAAGTTTCATCTTCACTTAAAAATATCACACTATGCTTACCTACTTCTGTACCACCTCTTACTGAATGAATACCTATTTCATCGCTACTACGTTCTTTTCGTTTTGAATGTCTTTCATAAACATACTCAAACTTATCTTCACGGGCACGATTTATTGAATCAGCTAACATCAAAGCAGTTCCACTTGGGCTATCTATCTTGTTTCGATGGTGTGTTTCAACTATTTCAATATCAGCATCCTTGAGCTTAACTGCCAATTTTGACACAATCTCACCCATAAGACTAATCTCATAAGACATATTATTTGACTTAAAAATCGGGATTACTTTTGCGCTTTCTTTTATAAGTTTAATTTCATTTTCCGTAAAACCTGTAGTAGCTATCACTATTGGTATTAACTTTTGTTTTGCATATTCTAACACATCTAATGTTGCCTTTGGATTAGAAAAATCTATTATCACATCTGGTTGTTCTTTAATACTTTCTATATCATTATATATTGGAATTTCGTTATTAGATGATACTTTATCAAATCCTGCACATACAATAAATTCTTTATCTTTTTCTATTTCCTTTAAAAGTTCTTGCCCCATTCTTCCAACTATACCACTAATTAAGATTTTTATCATGGCCATTCTCCTTTATAATAATCCATAATTTTTTATCTCTTGTTTTAATTTTTCTTTTGCTTCTACACTCATCTCTATCAAGGGTAATCTTGGAATTCCAACATCATATCCCAGCATGTTGCATGCTGCTTTTATTGGTATTGGATTTACTTCAGAAAACAAGCTTGCTGTTAGATTTAAAGTATTTAGTTGTAGCTTTATTGCATTTTTTATATTGCCATCTAAAAAGCTATACACCATATTGTGTACATCTTTGGGAATTATATTAGAAAGCACTGATATAACTCCACTTCCCCCCACTGAAAGTACTGGCAATATTTGATCGTCATTTCCCGAATATATTGCTAAGTTTTCCCTACATAAATTAGCTATTTCTGCCACTTGAGATATATTTCCACTTGCCTCTTTCACTGCAACTATATTTTCTATCTTTGAAAGTTCAAAACAAGTTTTTGGCAATATGTTGACTCCTGTTCTTGATGGCACATTATACATTATTATCGGAATTTTTACTTCATGTGCTATTGTTTTATAATGTTCAATTAATCCTTGTTGGGTTGTCTTATTATAATATGGTGTAACAATCAAAAGTGCGTCTACTCCCACGCTTTCTGCATATTTTGACATTTCTATAGCATTTTTCGTACAATTGCTTCCTGTTCCTGCAATTACAGGAATTCTTTTATTTACTACATCTACAACAAATTTAATTGTCTCCTTTTTTTCTTTTTCTGTCATTGTTGAAGATTCTCCCGTGGTTCCACAAACAATTATTGCATCTGTCCCTTCTCTAATTTGAAATTCCAACATTTTTTTAAATTCTTCAAAATTAACTCCATCAGTTGTAAACGGGGTTATTATCGCTGTACCACAGCCTTTAAAAACCTCTTTTTTCAAGCTAATCCCTCCTCCTACCTAACTTACAAAATTTCTTTTAATAATTCTTCTCTTGATTTATTAGAAAGTAATACTGGTGGTATATCAAAAACTGTAATAGCTCCGTATTCTCCTTTTTTATTTAATCTGTAAACAGCTCTCGCATATGCTATAAGTATGCTAGATGTGAACTCTGGGTTAGAATCTAATTTTAATGAATATTCTATTACTTGATTAGATTCATTATTTATCCCTGTTTTTCCACTTCTTATAACAAATCCTCCGTGTGGCATTGCAGCATGCTTTTCTTTTAATTCTTTTTCAGATACAAAGTTTACCATTGTATCATAATCTGCAAAATAATTCGGCATATTTATTATCTCGTCTTTTATTCTTTCTTTATTGGCACCTTCCTCTAAAACAACATAGCATTCTCTTTTATGTTTTTCTCTTGTTGTTAATTGGATATTTTGACCATTTCTTATTTTTTCTATTGCTTCATGTATTGGAATTGTATATTGTTTCGCATCTTTCACACCTTTTATTCGCCTTATTGCATCCGAATGTCCTTGGCTAACTCCTTTTCCCCAAAAAGTATATGTTTCTCCTTTAGGCAAATAACACTCACCTAACAATCTATTTAACGAAAATACTCCTGGATCCCATCCACATGAAATTAAGGCTATCTTTTTTGAAACTTGTGCACTCTCATTTACATTTTTAAAATGTTCTGGTATCTTTGCATGTGTATCGAAACTATCTATTACATTAAACATAGATGCATACTTTGGTGTTTGATATGGCAAATCAGTTGCGGAACCTCCACACAAAATCATTACATCTATCTCTTCTTGCCAATTCTCTACTTCTTCTACTGAAACGACTTTTGCTTTTGTCAATGTCTCTATATCTTCTGGTTTTCTTCTTGTGAATATTGCTTTAAGTTCCATATCACTATTATTTAAAATAGCAAGCTCTACACCTTTTCCTAGATTTCCATATCCAATTATTCCTATTCTAATACTCATACACTCTTTCCCTCCTCACATATTATTGTTCCTTTACTATTAAAATCAAAAGTGGATTTAACTACTATTTTTATATTTTTTTTCTTTGCCATCTCCACGCATTTATACTGTAACACTTCAGCTCCGCTTTTCGCCATTTCTATCATCTTATCATATGATAGCATCTCATATTTTATAGCATTCTTGTTTTGGTTTGGATCTTCAGAATATACTCCATCCACATCCTTGTATACTTCACATTCATGCAATCCTAGTGCTTCAGCTACAGCTATTGCAGTGATATCAGAGCCTCCGTCTTCCAAGTGTTGTTATATTATTTTCACTAGTAATTCCTTGAAACCCAGCAATTACCACAATCTTTCCTTGTTTTAATTCTTTTTGCATTCTTGTAGTTTTTACTTTAATAATATTAGCCTCACCATAATTTGAATCAGTTAGAATTGGAACTTGCCATCCTAAAAGAGAAATCGCATCATGTCCCAAAAATTTTAAGCACATTGCAAGTTTTGTTGCTGTTATTTGTTCTCCAACTGCCAACAAAACATCTTGCTCTCTCAAATCTCCTTTGTAGGAGATGTCTTCTTTTTCTTTTAACAATTCGTCTGTCATATCTCCTTGAGCTGAAACAACTGCAACTACTGAGTTGCCTTTTTCCTTTGCTCCGTATTATGTGTTTACAAACATTAAATAACTTTTGATTATCTGCCACAGAACTGCCACCATATTTTTGAACTACTACTTTCATATTTATGACCTCTTGATAAAAATTTTCATGACATTTAAATTTAAATATTCATTTAAAAAATATACAAATTATATATCTACATATATAACCCAGCAAAGACAAACTGATTTCAGTCTGTCTTTGCTCATTGTTTTTATGAATTCATTATTGCTTCAAATTCTTCTGCTTCGATCTTTTCTTTTTCTAATAATACACTAGCTACTCTGTGAAGTTTTTCTATGTGTTCTTCTAATATTCTCTTTGCTCTGTTGTAGCCTGTATCTATTATTTTCTTGACCTCGACATCGATTACAGCTGCAATTTCATCACTATAATTTTTAACATTATTTATGTCCCTTCCTAAGAATACTTCTTCTTGATCGTTTCCAAATGTTATTGTTCCTAGTTTATCACTCATACCATACTTCATTACCATGCTTCTAGCAATTTTACTTGCTCTTTCTATATCATTTGAAGCACCTGTACTTATATCATTTAGTACTAGTTGCTCTGCAACTCTACCACCTAAAAGTGATACTATTTTATCTTCCATTTCTGATTTTGACATAAAAGATTTGTCCTCTGTGTTTTTGTACATTGTGTATCCGCCAGCCATACCCCTTGGTATTATTGATACTTGATGCACTGGTTCTGCATGCTCTAAGAATCTACTTACAACTGCGTGACCTCCTTCATGATATGCTACTAGCTTCTTGTCTTTTTCTGATATAACTTTACTTCTCTTTTCTGGTCCCATTAAAACTTTAACCATTGCATCTTCTAAGTCTTGCATAGTTATTGTTGTTTGGTCTTTTCTAGCTGCTAAAAGAGCAGCTTCATTCATCATGTTTTCTAGGTCTGCACCTGTGAATCCAGCTGTATTTTTAGCAAGTACTCCTAAGTCAATCTCGCCTGATAATTTTTTCTTCTTGGCATATAACGCAAGAATTTCTTCTCTTGCTTTTACATCTGGTGCTGGTACAACTATTTGTCTATCAAATCTACCAGGTCTTTGAAGAGCTGGATCTAAGATATCTGGTCTATTAGTTGCTGCTAAAACTATTACACCGCTATTTGTTCCAAAGCCATCCATCTCTACTAATAATTGGTTTAATGTTTGCTCTCTTTCATCATGTCCGCCACCAAGGCCTGCACCTCTTTGACGACCAACAGCATCGATTTCATCTATAAATACTATACATGGTGCTTTTGCTTTTGCCTCGCCAAACAAATCTCTTACTCTTGATGCACCAACACCAACATACATTTCTACAAAGTCTGAACCACTTATTGAAAAGAATGGCACTCCTGCTTCACCTGCAACGGCTTTAGCAAGTAATGTTTTACCTGTGCCTGGTTGACCAACAAGTAGTATTCCTTTTGGTATTCTTGCACCCATATCAATAAATTTCTTTGGATATTTCAAAAATTCTACAACCTCTTGTAGTTCTTCTCTTTCTTCTGGAAGTCCAGCTACATCTTTAAATGTGATTTTGTTTTTATCATCTGGATTTGAAAGTCTAGCTCTGTTTTTTGTAAAAGACATCGCACCCTTTCCGCCACCAAGATTTTGCATCATAAATACCCAGAATAATATAAATATTACAACCATTCCTATTGGTGTGATATAATCTATCAATGTAAGTGCTATTGATGGAGAATTTTCTTTTAACTCAAATGTTGCTCCATTTTCCGTGATAGCTGTTTGTGCATACTCAATAAAAGCACCTCTATCTGGTATATTAACTGTTTTTTCTACTTTTTTTCCGTCTTTTTTCTGTATTACTGTTGCATATGGTCCCTCGCTTGATAATTCAATTGAAATAACATCTCCAGTTTGAATTGCAGATAATAATTCATTATAAGTTAATTTTGTATCATCTTTCTTATCCATCATTACAGAAATTGAAAAGAATACTATTATTAACACTATTATCAATGGGGCTATGCCTCTAAATGTCTTTTTCATTTGCTCCTCCTTTATTTTATTATTTTAATGTCATCCTTAATGTTACCACACATGTAATTTGTTGTCTAGTAATTTACTAAAAGTTCATAATGCCTACGTACTTATAAATTCTAGAGCACTATATACCTCATATTGGTTGATATTCACAGCATTTATTATTTTGTTTTAACACATTTTAATACATTCAATTGTGCCCTTTATAATGCTTATTTTTACTCTCTTATTTGGCATCAAGAATTTTCCACCTATATTCTTATCACATAGCTTCACAATATCATCTATATGTATCTTCTCTATATCTTTTGCATTTCCTAATAAATTTATTATAAATTTTTTAATTAATCTCTTTTTTATAACAATATCTAATGAATTAAATTTTTTCAAATTGTATACATTCCTATTTTCTTCAGAAGCAATTAAACATTCATTATATGCCTTTTCTGTTTCTTTTTCTATATATTTTTCTTCTTCTAAAACAATACTAGAAAGTCTATTAATATTATTAACAACATTGGAATTTATATTTTCCTCTATATATGGAATGACTTTTAATCTAACTTTATTTCTAGTATATATATCTTCATCATTAGACTCGTCATGACGAGGATTCAACTCATTTTCCTTGCAATAAGCTTCAATTTCTTTACGAGTAATTTCTATAAGTGGCCTTATTACATTATCTCTTATTGGCTCTATGCCCTTTAATCCTGAAACACCACTACCTCTTATTATATTCATAATAACTGTTTCAGCATTATCATTACTATTATGTGCAGTAGCGATTTTATTACACTTTTGACTTTTCATAACCTCATAAAAGAAATCATATCTTTCTTTTCTGCCAGCCTCTTCAAGTGTCATCTTATCTTTAAGCTCTTTTAGTTTAATTTGCTTTACAAAACAAGGAATGTTCCTTTTATTGCAAAAGTCTTCAACAAATTTTTGATCAATTACAGCATTTTCTCTAAGTCCATGATTTACATGTGCAACGCAAATATTGTAATTAAGCTTATACAAAATATCTAAAAGTGATATCGAGTCCGGTCCACCTGATACTGCTGCCACAATTTTATCATCTTTATCTATTAAATTATATTTTTCTATTGTTTCTTTTACTTTATTTAGCATAAATTTTCTTCTCCGTATCAATGATATTTATCTAAATTAACAAACTTCGTATATTGTCCAAGCCATAAAAGCTCAGCAGTTCCTGTAGAACCTGCTCTGTTTTTAGCAAGGATTACTTCAGCTACATTTTTCTTATCCGTATCTGGATTATAGTAATCATCCCTATATAAAAACATAACCATATCGGCATCCTGCTCTATAGAACCAGATTCTCTTAAGTCACTTAGCATAGGCCTATGATCTGGTCTTTGCTCAGGAGCACGGCTAAGCTGTGACAATGCAATTATTGGCACACCAATTTCCCTTGCAAGTACTTTTAGAGATCTACTTATTTCAGATATATCAGCTTGCCTACTTGCGTTATTCTTGCTTGCATCCATTAATTGCAAGTAATCGATTACTACAAGTCCTATGTCATATTCCATTTTTAATTTTCTACATCTCGCTCTTAACTCGATAGGTGAAAAACCAGCTGAATCATCTAATATTATTTTAGCCTCTGAAAGTGTTCCAGATGCATTTGTCAAACTAATCCAGTCCTCATCCTCAAGCTTTCCACTTCTTATCTTGCTACTATCAACCATAGCTTCAGCTGAAAGTATTCTGTTTACTAGTTCTTCTTTACCCATCTCCAAGCTGAAATAAACAACAGATTTATTAGATTTTATCGCAGCATTTGTCAATATATTTAGGGCAAATGCCGATTTACCCATAGCAGGTCTTGCTGCAACAATTACTAATTGTCCTGGCAAAAAACCGAGTGTCTTGCTATCTAAATCTGCAAAACCACTAGGAATTCCAATTATACCCTCTTCTTGTGAAGCAAGTTTTTCTAAGTTATCAAAAGTATCAACCAATACATCCTTTATTAGGGCGTAAGAATTTTCCTTATGTTGAATTATATTAAAAATTTCTTTTTCTGCTTTTTCTGTAATTGTAATAGCGTCTTCTTTTGCATCATAACTTTCTTGCGAAATTATATTGGCTGATTTTATTAATTTTCTTAACGTAGACTTTTCTCTAACAATCTCTGCATAGTATTCAACATTAGCTACAGAATACATTGGACTTGTAAGTGAAACCAAATATTCGAAGCCATTTATTATATCATATTTTCCTCTAAGTCTAAGTTGTTCCTTAAGAGTAAGTAAATCTATAGCTTTACTCGCCTCATATAAATCTAATATAGCCGCATATATCTCTTCATGCTCAGGCTTATAGAAATCATTCGGCTTAAGCATTTCTATAACTGTAAGTACAGCGTCTTTATCAACAAGCATAAGTCCTAGCACAGCCTGTTCAGCCTGCACATCATTTGGTGGAACCCTTGCAATTATTTCATCCATTCTACTCTATTTCCTTTCAATATACTTAGTTAGCATATACTAATCCGCTAAAACTGTAACCTTTAATTTTCCAACTATCCCTTCAAATAATTTGACATCTATTGTATATATACCGATTGTTTTAATTGCATCTGCTAATCCAATTTTCTTTTTATCAACTTCAACAAAATACTTTTTGTTAAGCTCATCTGCGATATCTTTTGCTGTAACACTACCAAAAGTTTTTCCATTTTCTCCGGCTTTTATTTTGAATGTTAATTCAAAACCTTTCATCTTTTCGACTAACTCTTTAGCATTTGCCATTGTCATATCTCTCTTATATTTATTAGCATCTTGTTTAGTTTTTAATTCGTTCAAATTTGTTGCGTCTGCTATAACAGCAAGTTTTTTTGGTAATAAGTAATTTCTCGCATATCCATCAGATGCATCTAATATTTGACCTTTCTTTCCAACTGATTTAATGTCTTTTTGTAAAATAACTTTCATAATAATACCTCCTCTTTTATTTTAAAAAGGCGGATGAAGTAACCAACCTTCCTTCCGCCATATAAAGCTATTCTTTTGTATTTATTGCTTCATTTATTGCATCTATTAGCATTGCTTTAACTTCATCTATGCTCTTACCTTCAATTTGTGCTCCGGCAATCATCATATGACCGCCACCGCCAAATTTTTCAAGTATGATTTGAACATTTAAATTTCCATTTGATCTTCCACTTATATGAATTTTATTATCACTTTCGCAAAGAACAAATGAAGATTCTATTCCATTTAAATTTAAAAGCTCGTCTGCAGCTTGTGCAGTTATTTGAACTTGATTTTCAAGTCCTTTTGGACAAATTGCTATTGCAACCTTATTTGCTACTAATTCACAATTTCTAATAACATCAGCAATTGCAACGTATGTATCAACATCAGTTTGAAACAACTTATTTATTCCAGCAACATCAATTCCGATTTTCTTCAAATATGCAGCAGCTTCAAATGTTCTAACACCTGTTTTTTGTGTGAAATTCTTTGTATCCGTCAAAATTCCAGCATACAAGCATTCTGCTTCTTCTTTAGTTGGAATAACTTTATCTTCTGAATATTGTATTATCTCAGTAACCAATTCACTTGCAGAAGATGCATACACTTCATGGAATGTTAACACTGGGTTTTCTATAACATCGTCTGTACTTCTTCTATGATGGTCTATAACAACTACTCTATTTGCCTTTGACATTATAGTAGGTGCATCTATAAGTTCCATTTTGTGTGTATCAACAACGACTACCAATGTATCATCATTAACCTTTGATAAAATTTCGTTTTCAGGTAAAAGGGCATTTCTGTACTCTTCTTCTTTGGCTATTTTTTCATATAAATCTTTTAACCCAATTCCATAATTATTGAATACAATAAAGGCCTCTTTGCCATTATGTTTAGCCAAGCAATAAACACCCATCGCTGCTCCAAGACAATCTGCGTCTCCATTTTTGTGTCCCATGATAACTACATTTTTTGATTCCAAAATTAACTCTTTTAATGCTTGTGCAACAACTCTAGATTTAACTCTAGTTGTTTTTTCAATCTCTTTTGATTTACCACCAAAAAATTCGTATTTACCATCTTTCTTTATAACAGCTTGATCTCCACCTCTACCAAGAGCTACATCTATCGTAGAAATAGCGCTCTGGAATTTTTCGTTCTTAGTACCCTCTTCTATAACTATTGCAATACTAAGTGTTACTGGTATTTTATTGCTAAACGATATTTCTTTTATCGTATCCAAAATTTCGAATTTAGCACTTGTAAAAACTTTTACATATTTCTTTTCAAATAATATTAAAAAACGGTTTCTATCAAGCTTTACTAAAATTCCACCCGTAAATGCAAACCATTCTCTTAATTGTCTTTCAATAACAGCCAAAAGTTGTGGTTTGTCAGTATCATTAGTTCCTTGCATAAGTTCATCATAATTATCTATCATAATTATTCCGACGGTATCTTTAGAATCGTCATACATTCTAAACAATCTATAATACTCTGTTCTATCTATAAAATATAACATTAAAACTTGTTCTTTTTCGTTACCACGTTTTTTTAGATTTACTAGATTTCCAAGCACTCTAAAATGTTTATCATGGATACTAAGCTCTTTATCTATCGCTCTAAACTTGGTATCATATTCAGCATCTAAATCTTTTATAAGATTTTCCATATATCTTTGTTTGTTGATTCCCTTAAAAAGTTGCTCTAAGTCATTATTATTCCACAATATATCACCCGTCTTTGTGATAATAATTGCCGGGATAGGAAAATCAAGGATAGTATCGTCAGCCTTAAGCTTAAACATCAAACTATCCATGTTTTTTATGACACGATCTAACATACTTAAGTGCTTTTTATATGTAAAGAATAGTACTGCCAAATAAACAAATACTGCAAGTGGTATTGCTCTAACCTCTAATGTGCACATAAAAACTAAAAGCAAGAAAATAATTACGAGGTATGTCCTATATTTTGGTACAAATACATCTTTAAATTTTACTTTTCGCATAAAAGCCTCCTATGCCATATATTTTATACATAAAGCTTAAAATTGTCAATAAATAAGGCACTTTAAACACATTAATTTAAAGTATTTTATTAATATATTTTTAGTATAAAATCAACATATATTTCTAAGTTTTTCCTATATTGCACCTTCTGTACTCAATTAAATATTCTTATGTTCAATATTGTCTTTAGTTAGCACAAACTCTTTACTTTTCGGCATAAAAAATCCCCCTCAAATATTTTGAGAGGATTTTTAATCATTCACCACTTTCAGGCCAAATTAATCTCTTATTATCACCACTGCCATTTATATATATTTCATCGAAATCACTGTAGCCTACATCAATATCTATATTTACACCAAATCTTTCTTTAGCCAAAATATTTAATATCGAATGTTGATATAACACTATATACATTTTTCTATCATTTATAGTGTAATCGTATGTCCAAGTATGCATATAATAACCTGGAAAAAGATAACAACTCATATGTTTTTCTCCAACTTCTAATTTATCTGCAAATCCTTTATAATTATATTCTTTTTTGCTTATTAAATCATACACGCTATAAGCAACTAACGATAGAAAAAAAGTTATTGCTATTATCAGCACGATTTTTAAGATTTTCTTTATTATTTTCATTCTACATACCTTTCCGTGTCTTTTCTACTTTACTTAAAAATTAATCAGTATACTATTTTAAAACATATATGCTAGTGCCTAGAACACAATTTTCAAGCTTGCTTTTCGACCTTTCTTTTTATCGATTTTAATGCCTTTTCGCGTTCTATCATTATTACGTGCCCACAGCCTTTACATTTTAATTTAAAATCTACTCCTATTCTTGTTATTTCCCATAGCTTGCTTCCACAAGGATGTTGTTTCTTGGTTTCAACTATGTCTCCAACTTCGTATATATTCATTATTTTCGTTCCTTTCTTTTATAAAAGGTGTAAACTTACTTTTACAGAAAGTTTATTTAAAATTTTCTCCCTATAATAAAACTTTAGGGCAGTATTACTACTGCCCATTAATTTAAGATGCTGATTCAACAGTTTTAGTTGTAGCTTTTTTAGTTGTTTTCTTTGGAGCTGTAGCTCTCTTTACTTCGTTCATTACAAGCTTTGGTGCCTCTCCATTAAGCACTGTAGCTTTGGTAATCGTACAAGATTCTATGTTTTTATTTGACGGTATTTCGTACATTATATCTCTCATTGTCTCTTCAAGTATAGCACGAAGGCCTCTTGCACCAGTTTTTCTCTCTATCGCTTTATCTACGATAGCTTCTAATGCATCATCATCAAATTCTAGCTTTACTCCATCTATCTCAAACAACTTTTTATATTGTTTGATAAGTGCATTCTTTGGTTTTGTTAAAATGTCTATATATGCACTTCTTGATAATGGTTGAACTGTAGTTATTACAGGTAATCTTCCTACAAATTCAGGTATTAGGCCAAATTTAACCAAATCTTGTGGTAATAATTTTTCTAATAAATCTTTGTCCTCTAATTCATCTGTTTTTGTTATATCTGCACCAAATCCTATATTTTTCTTTCCAACTCTCGCATTGATTATCTTATCTAATCCCTCAAATGCACCGGCACAAATAAATAATATGTTAGTAGTATCAATTTGTATAAACTCTTGTTGAGGATGCTTACGACCGCCTTGTGGTGGAACTGATGCAACTGTACCTTCAATAATCTTTAGCAATGCTTGTTGTACACCTTCTCCGCTAACATCTCTTGTTATAGAAACATTTTCTGACTTTCTAGAAATCTTATCAATTTCATCAATGTATATAATTCCTTTTTCAGCTTTTTCCACATCATAATTTGCCGCTTGAATTAACTTAAGCAATATATTTTCTACGTCTTCACCAACGTAACCTGCCTCTGTTAAAGCTGTAGCATCAGCAATTGCAAAAGGAACATTTAGTATCTTAGCCATAGTTTGTGCAAGATAAGTCTTACCACATCCTGTAGGACCCAACATTAAAATATTGCTTTTTTGAATATCTACTTCATTTTCAGAATCAATGTTATTAATTCTTTTATAATGATTATATACCGCAACAGCCAAAGATTTCTTAGCTGTATCTTGTCCTATAACATATTCATCTAATTTTTCTTTCATCTCTTTAGGAGTAAGTCCTGTGTTTTCAGCTACAACTTCTTCACTTTCTAAAGCCTCAATCTCTTCTTCTATAATATTTGAACAAAGTCCAACACATTCATCACATATATATACGCCTGGTCCCGCTATAATTCTTTTTACAGTTTCTTGTGGCTTTCCACAAAAAGAGCATCTAATTGTTTTGTTATCTTCTAGTTTAGCCATTTTTTCACCTTCCTTGTAAACATATTTTTATATTGTTTTACAACGCACGAAAAGTAGTATTATAATAAGCAATCAAACCTACTACTAATGCTACTTTTCTATATTTCCTTATTTTCTTTCCATTACTTTATCTATAAGTCCATATTCCATAGCCTCTGAAGCAAGCATAAAGTTATCTCTATCTGTATCTTTTTCTATTTGTTCCAAAGGTTTTCCAGTATTTTCGCTTAAGATTTTATTTAACTTATCTCTAGTCTTAAGCAAAAATTCTGCATGGATTTTTACATCTGAAGCTTGACCTTTTGCTCCTCCCAAAGGTTGATGTATCATTATTTCGGCATTTGGAAGTGCATATCTCTTTCCTTTTGTACCAGCAGCCAAAAGAAATGCTCCCATACTCGCAGCTAACCCAACACAGATTGTTGAAACATCTGGTTTGATATATCTCATAGTATCGTAAATTGCCATTCCCGCTGTAACACTGCCTCCAGGACTATTTATATATATATGAATATCTTTGTCTGGATCTTCAGATTCTAGAAACAAAAGTTGTGCAACTACAACACTTGCTGTTGCATCTGTTATTTCATCGCCAATAAATATAATCCTGTCTTTCAAAAGTCTTGAAAAAATATCATATGATCTTTCTCCACCACTTGTCTTTTCTACGACATATGGCACCAAATCGTTTGTAATCATTCTTCATCCTCCTTCGTTACTTAAAAAGATTATTCACAGAAAAAATATTTTTAAACAATTATTAATACTTATTTAATGTTGTCCATTACAAATTTAACTGCTTTATCATATTTTAATTCTTCTTTTGCATATTGTCTTAATTGTGGTGTTGCTTTCTTTACGAAATCTTCAGCGTCTTTTCTTCCATAGCTTTCTGCTACTTCTTTTAATTTAGCATCTATATCTGCATCTGTAATTTCGATGTTTTCAGCTTTAGAAATTGCTTCAAGAGTTAATTTTGTTTTAATATTTTCTGTTGCTTTCTCTTTGTAATCTTCTTCTAAATCTTCAAATGTTTGACCTAACATTTGTAGGTATTGCTCTAATTTTAAACCTTGGTATGCAAGTCTTGATTCCATCTCATGAATATATTCATGAATTTCATTATGTATCATAACTTCTGGAATATCAATTTCTGTAGCGTCTACTACTTGCTTAATTGCATCTTCTTCCATTTCATATTTAGCTTTTTTAGCATTTTCTTCTTCTATCTTCTTCTCGATATCAGCTTTTAACTCTTTTAATGTATCGAATTCACTAACATCTTTTGCGAATTCATCATCGATTTTTGGTAATTCTTTTTTCTTTATGTCATTTACTTTTACTTTAAATACAGCTGGTTTTCCTGCTAATTCTTTTGAAAAATAGTTTTCTGGGAAATTAACATTTACATCTGTTTCTTCGTTCATTTTTAATCCTACTAATTGATCTTCAAAACCAGGAATAAATGAGTTGCTTCCTAATTCTAATGGGTAGTTTTCTCCTTTTCCACCTTCAAAAGCTTTTCCATCAACAAATCCTTCAAAATCTATAACTGCTGTATCTCCATTTTCAAGAACTGATTTTTCATCTCCTGAAATAACTCTTGCATTTTTAGCAGCCATTTCATTTAATTTTGCATCGATATCTTCTTTTGTTACTTTATATTCCTTCTTTTCAACTTTTAATCCTTTATATTTACCAAGTTTTACTTCTGGTTTTACAGTAACAGTAGCAGTAAATATTAAATCTTTACCTTTTCCAATTTGTTTAATGTCGATTTCTGGATGTGAAACTATTTCTAAAGCATTTTCAGCAACAACTTCATCATAAACATCTGGAACAACTATATTGAATGCATCTTCATATAGCACTCCTTCACCATAATGTTTTTCAACTATATTTCTTGGTGCTTTACCCTTTCTAAATCCTGGTACGTTAAAATATTTTGCATTCTTAAAAAATGCTTTTTGAAGTCCTTCTTCAAATTTATCAGCCTCAATTGTTATCTCTAGTTTAACCTTGTTATTATCTAATTTTTCTACTTTTGCGTTCATTTTCAAAATCCTTTCTTTTTTAGTGTTCATTTTGCTATTATATCATAGTAAAATTTATTTTCCAAGTATTTTTAAAAAATACATTGTTTCAGCCACATTAACTTTTATTCGCATATCTTTAATGGCTTAAATTCTAAATAATCTCCTGAAGTTAAATATGTTTCGATGCCTTCAATATTTACTAAACTCTCTTCATAATTACTATGTATATGACCATATATCCAATATTTAACATTATACATTTTCACAAGATTTATTATATTCTCACTCGGTGGATAATGTGTCACAAATATTATGTTTTTATTTGAATCAGCTTTCTTGGCAGCTTCCAAGGAAATCTTTGCTCTTTCAAGCTCTCTATTAAATATCTTATTATTATCTGGAGTTTCCTCGTCATATGACCAAAATCTAGTTCCACAAATCATGTAGTTGCCAATCTCGTAAAAGTTGTTATGTAAAAACTTTACATTTTCTATATTGTTCGCCTCAATGAATTGATTTAATTTATTTAATGTCGTCCACCAATAATCATGATTTCCCTTTAGTATAATCTTATTTCCTTTTAAACCATTTAGAAACTTAAAATCTGCAAGTGAATCTTCTAAGTATGTGGCCCAAGAAAAATCCCCAGCAATTATCACCGTGTCACCATCTTTAACTTCATTATTCCAATTTTCTTTTATCTTTTTTTCGTAGTCATTCCACCTATCCCCAAAAACATTCATTGGTTTATCGCCAACGCCAAAGGATAGATGAAAATCTGAAAGTGCGTAAATTGACATTAATTTATTCTCCTATTTTTAAATTCGGTACTGCATTTAAGTCCAAGCTTGATACTTTTCCCGCTAAGAAATTATAATATGCCGCTGCTCCAATCATAGCTGCGTTGTCTGTACATAAAATAAGTTCTGGGTAGTATATCTTTAAATTATGCATAGAACCAATTTTTTGCATTCTTTCTCTTAAGTAGCTATTAGCAGAAACTCCTCCAGCTATTGCCACTTTGCTCACATTTAGTTCATCTACCGCACGCAATACGTTTTCAACCAACACATCTGTAACTGCCTCTTCGAAGCTTGCACACAAATCATTTACGTTCAAATCTTTTTCTTTATTAATTAGATTTAATACTGCTGTTTTAACTCCGCTAAAGCTAAAGTCCAAATTTTCAAAATGTGTTCTTGGAAGTTTATATGTTGGTTTTCCTTCTTTTGCCATTTTATCTATTATAGGTCCGCCTGGATATCCAAGTCCAACTGCTCTTGATACTTTATCGAAAGCTTCTCCAACTGCGTCATCTCTAGTTTTTCCCAACACATTAAATTTTGTATAATCTTCCACATATACCAAATGCGAATGTCCGCCTGAAACAACTAAGCAAAGGTAAGGTGGTGTTAAATCTTTATGTGTTATATAATTTGCTGCTATGTGTCCTTCTATGTGGTGTACTCCCACAAGAGGTTTATTTAATGCATATGCCATTGCTTTTGCTGTCGAAAGACCAACAAGCAAAGCACCAACAAGTCCTGGTCCATATGTACATCCGATTATATCAACATCTTCCAGTTTGATTTCAGCTTTTTCTATAGCTTCCTTTACAACATATGTGATATTTTCAACATGGTTTCTTGATGCAATTTCAGGAACTACGCCACCATATTTTTTATGAATATCTATTTGCGTTGCTATTATGTTCGATAATACATCTCTTCCATTTTTCACTATGGCAACTGATGTTTCATCACAACTAGATTCAATTGCTAAACATATTATATCTTTTGCCATCTTTCTTCCCCCTAATTTATATAAATAGGCTTAATATTTGACCAATTATCCAAGTCATACCATTCGCAATTCCTCCAACAACCGGTGTTATAATTAAGCTTGGTAATTCTGTCACATACAATATAACAAGAATTATCGTCGAAAATCTTTCTAAATTCCATAAAAATTCTTTTGCTTTTCCTTTTAGAAAATATCCCCATATCTTTGAACCATCAAGTGGTGGAAAAGGAAGCAAGTTAAATACACCAAGTGATAAATTTATATACGCTCCCAAATACGTACACATTACGATAATATCTGTAAAATTGTTAGCTGGTGCGAAAATATACGTAAGAGCATAAATAAAAAATAATACAAACGCTATTATAAAATTACTAACTGGTCCCGCAAGTGCAACCTTCATACTATCTTTTGCAGGGTTTCTATAATAAGTCGGATCTATTTCAACTGGTTTTCCCCAGCCAAAGCCTGCAAATAATAAACATATTGTTCCAACAGGATCCAAATGATGTAATGGATTTAGCGTTAGTCTTCCTTGTCTTTCCGGTGTAGGGTCTCCAAGTTTATCTGACATTCTTGCATGAGAATATTCGTGTACTGTAATTCCTAAAATAAGTCCTGGCAAAATTAGTAATGTACTCATTAATTCTGCTTCATCGAAATTTACTATTCCTCTGATTATCATTATTGCAATAAATATCCAAAATAGCTTTCTTATATCTATTCCATTAAACATGCATTAAATTCTCCTTTTCAAAAATTTAGGTCGCTTTTTTAAAAGCGACCACTATACTTTTTTTGCACAAGTAGCCTTTTAATAACTTATGCCGTTTTTATTTAGTCTAAAGGTTTCATTGTTGGGAATAAAAGTACATCTCTTATAGAATAGCTGTTTGTTAATAACATAACCATTCTATCTATACCTATTCCAAGTCCTCCTGTAGGTGGCATTCCATATTCTAACGCTTGAACGAAATCATCATCTATCATATTAGCTTCTTCGTTTCCTGCTTCTCTTTCTGCCATTTGTGCCATAAATCTTTCTTTTTGATCTATTGGATCGTTAAGCTCTGAATATGCATTTGCATACTCTCTACCGCCTATAAATAATTCAAATCTTTCTACTAATCTTGGATCTGATGGCTTTTTCTTTGTAAGTGGAGAAACTTCAACTGGGTAATCAATTATAAATGTAGGTTGCATCAATGTTTCTTCTACTTTTGCTTCAAATACTGCATTTATAACATGTCCTCTTACCATATTGTCATTTTCTAGCTCTACACCGATGCTCTTTGCAAGTTCTCTTGCTTCTTCATCAGTATTTGCCTTATTGAAATCAGCTCCTGTAACTTCTTTTATTGCTTCTATCATAGGTATTCTCTTCCAACCTGGTGCTAAATCTAAGTCTAAACCTTGATAATTTATTTTTGTATCTCCTGTTAATTTTTTAGCAAGTGTTGAAAAGATTCCTTCTGTAATATCCATCATATCGTTATAATCTTCATATGCTGCATATAGTTCAACTGTTGTGAATTCTGGATTATGTTTAATATCCATTCCTTCATTTCTAAATAGTCTTCCTATTTCATATACTTTATCAAACCCACCAACAATAAGTCTCTTTAAATACAATTCTGGTGCAATTCTTAGGTACATATCTATATCTAATGTGTTGTGATGTGTTATAAATGGTCTAGCTGCAGCTCCACCAGGAATTGTATTTAAAACTGGTGTCTCAACTTCTAAGTAGCCTTTTTCGTCTAAAAATCTTCTTAATTCTCTTATAATTAGGCTTCTTGCAGCGAATGTGTTTTTTACATCACCATTCATTATTAAATCAACATATCTTTGTCTATATCTAAGTTCTGTATCTTTTAATCCATGATATTTTTCTGGAAGTGGTCTAAGTGACTTAGAAAGTAATGTGATTTCTTTAACTCTTATAGAGATTTCTCCCATATGTGTTTTAAACACAATACCTTTTACACCTATAATATCACCTATATCAAATTTTTTGAACTCTTCATAACTTTCTGCTCCAACTTCATCTAATTTAACATATATCTGAATTCTTCCATACATATCTTGTAAATCGCAGAATGTAGCTTTTCCATGACCTCTTTTGCTCATAAGTCTACCAGCTATGCTAACTTCTACTTCTGGTGCTTCTTCTCCCTCTACCGGGTCAACGAATTTTTCTTTTATATCTTTACTATTATCCTTATTGTCGAATTTAACAATTTGGAATGGGTCTTTTCCTTTCTCTTGTAAATCCTTTAGTTTTTCAATTCTTATTTTAATTAGTTCGTTAATGTCTTGTTCTTGTTGTTCTTCAGAAACATTGTTTCTTTCTTCACTCATATAAAATTCCCCTTTCTTCTAGTAAAGTCATGGTGTAATTTTACCATACAAACAAATATTTTGCAATGTCTTGTACATAAAAAAGGCGAAATTCTAATGAATTTCACCTCTAATACTATTTTGTTATTTTTAAGATTTTAAATTGTAGCATTCCGCCAGGTGTCTCTACATCAACAACATCATTTTTCTTTCTGCCTAATAAAGCTTTTCCAATTGGTGATTCGTTAGAAATTTTATTTTCTGCTATGTCAGCTTCTGTAGAACCAACGATTTTGTACTCAACTTTTTCATCATATTCAACATCTAAAACTTGAACTATGTTTCCAACTTGAACTGTTTTTGTTTCAATATCATCTTCATCTATTATTTTTACATTTCTTAACTTGTTTTCTAATTCTACAATTCTCATTTCAACTTGAGCTTGTTCATTTTTTGCTTCATCATATTCTGAATTTTCTGATAAATCTCCAAATCCAAGAGCAACTTTGATTCTCTCAGCTATTTCTCTTCTTTTTTGTGTTTTTAAGTATTCAAGTTCCTCTTCTAATTTTTTTAAACCTTCATATGTCAATAATGTTTCGTTTTGTGGCATATTACATCATTCTCCTTTTTATCATGCGTTTAATCGCTTTTTAGTAACTCACATTGCACATTAATAATATGTTACAATCATTTATATTAATCATTTGTTCTGCTTTTGTCAAGCACATTTTTTATGGAATTATTGTGAAATATCGCCAAATACTTTTAGAAGCTCTTCCTCATTTATTTCTTTATGTTCAAGCAAATATGATACCACATTGTCAATCTTCCCTTTATTTTCTTCTATAAGTGCTATTGCTTCTTTAAAGCACACATCTAGGATATCATTTATTTTCTTTTGAACTATATTCGCCATCTCGCCATCTGGTTTTTCTATTTGTCCAAAGCCTAAGTCTGACATTCCGAACTTAGTTATCATAAGATTTGCTATATTGGTTGCACTTTCTAAGTCGGATGAGTTTCCATTTTCAAATTCTCCGAAATATACCTGTTCTGCTGCCATACCTGCCAATTTTGTCTTTATATCATTCAATAATGCTGTTTTTCCTTTCGTATATCCATTTGAAAGATTATTGTGTAAAACATATCCTAAAGTTCCTGTTCCTTCCGCATTTATGGTTATTTTCTTTATTCCCGAATTTTTAAACAATACTAAACGAGTGACCGCATGCCCAACTTCATGTACAGCAGTTCGTTTCTGAGCATCATATGTTATAAGACTTACATCTATCATGTTTTTTCCATTATATACAATTTTCGTCATCTCATTTATTGTTGGAATGCTATTTTCATCAACTATCCCAATGATTTTCTCTTTATTCTTGGCATATTTCATTATCATTTCTTGAATAACCTTATCCACAAATCTTCCATTTCCAATATTTTCGACATTACAGAAATATTTCATTATCTTAAGTGTTTCTTCTTTTGCTGTTTCAGTTATATTTAACCCCATTTTTTTAGTCTTTTTATCAAAAATTTCTAGAAGTTCTTCTGCTGAATAATCCGGAAAATCAAATGTATATCCAATTCTAGATGCTATTCCAGAATTGCTTGCTATAAAGTCTTGCATCTCATCTTTGTATCCTGCAAATATAACAACTAATTGATCTTTTTTATCTTCCATTGCTTTTATAAGTGTTGCTATTGCCTCTGCGCCAAAATCATTTTGTGCATTTTTAGGAGTTAGTGAATATGCCTCATCTATGAACAAAACACCTCCTAATGCTTTTTCTATCACTTCATTTGTTTTAACTGCTGTTTGCCCCACATATTCAGCAATCAAGTCTTTTCTTTCAACTTCAACTAGTTTATTTTCATGTATTATGCCTATTTCAAAAAGTATTTTAGCTATAATCCTAGCCATCGTAGTTTTTCCTGTTCCAGGATTTCCTGTAAATATCATATGAAGATTTTGATTTGGAATATTTATCTTATAATTTTTAGCTTCTTTTATAAACCTAACATACTCTTCAAATTCTTTTACTTTTTTCTTCACTTCAGTCATGCCAACAATTTCGTCAAGCATTGCATCAATCTCGAGTTTATTGTATTTCACGCTAGAATTATTTAGTTCTTCTATCGTAGGGATATCTGCAGTTGAAATTAATTTTATATCATCAAATTCACTTATTGCGTGTTTCATTATAACTTCTTGTACTAATTTATCGACAAACCTTCCGTTTCCGAAAGATTTCTTCTTAGAATAGTATTCACACAAATCTTTTATTGGCTTGCGTGTTTCTTCATCACAAACGAAACCTGAATTTCTCATCTTCAAATAAAATATCTCTTCGAGCTCTTCCATTGAATAATCAGGAAAATCAAATGTATATCCAATTCTAGATGCTATACCAGGATTGCTATCAATAAATGATTTCATTTCATCTTTATATCCTGCAAATATAACAACAAATTTATCTCTATAATCTTCCATCGCTTTTATAAGCGTTGCTATTGCTTCTGAAGCAAAATCTCTAGAACCACGCTCTGTCGCAAGAGTATAAGCCTCATCTATGAACAAAACACCTCCCATCGCTTTTTGTATTACTTCAGACGTTTTCGGAGCTGTTTGTCCTGTATATTCTGCAACCAAGTCTTTTCTTTCAACTTCAATTAACTTGTTTTCTTTTATTATGCCCAAATCGAATAACATTTTCGCCATAATTCTTGCCACCGTGGTTTTTCCCGTTCCAGGATTACCTGTAAATATCATATGCATATTTGTTTTATTTATGTCTAAATTATTGGCCTTCGCTCTTACTTTAAATAGCATATATTTCTCAAACTCTTTTACTTTATCTTTAACATTTTGAAGTCCTATGATGTTTTTTAGACTCTCTTCTACTGTTTCCTTTTTATATATATTTTCTGGAAAGACTATCTTATCTTTTGCATTGGCATACATTACAAGATAATTAACTAATTCTCTATCAGAAAATGGTATGAAGTTCTTGTTCATTCCAATCCATTCTCTAAACTGAACTTTATATTCATCTTTCTTGTTTCTAAGGTCATCAATTAAATCTGTTTTTATGTTGTTTAGGTACAAATCAAACATTTCGTCCAACGTTAAATCCGGTATTTTAAACATATTGCTTTGATATATAAATTTTACTCTATTATCTAACTCAAAAAATTTTTCTAATTCTTTTTCCGAACACTCTATGATAATGTAATTTTTTAATGACATCTTGGTAATTAATTCAATCACGTGATTATATTGCTTGTTTCTAAGTTCATGATAGCTTCCTGTCCCTTTTGAAAGGTAGGTATTACAATCGCTTATAAATTCCTCCACGCCATTTAAAATATATAGCTTTTTTTCTTTTAACTCAGGATACTTTATAGCCTCTTCAGTATAAAAGCTTATACCATTTATGTCAGCAACACCCTTATCTTCCAACAATTGTCCAGACCAAGAATAAGCACTGC
Source organism: uncultured Clostridia bacterium (assembly GCA_934149405.1). Classification (GTDB taxonomy): domain Bacteria; phylum Bacillota; class Clostridia; order TANB77; family UBA1234; genus UBA1234. Next base: position 142,811 of record CAKPEV010000004.1, read on the forward strand.
TTGAAGCCAAATTTTGTAATGACATCTTAATCACATCATTAGGTCCTATTTTTTGTACTTTCACTAGCAATTCTTTTATTCTTGCAATGAAATTTTTTCTTTCCAAAATGTCTTCGCCTGCAATAATACAGTGCAAATTATTCTGTGCTCTACTTAAAATCATATCTACCAATGAGTCGATATGTTCGACATTATTTTTATAATCTTTTAAATCAGCTGCAATGTTTTCTTTTTCGCTTTCAATTGATAGCAATTTTTTCTCTTTCAATGTTAATGCTTTTTCGTCTATTTCTTTTTTATTCTTTTCATAATATTCTCTATCTTCTATTATCTGACTTTCTTTTCCAGAGCGTTTCAAATAATAAATATATCCTGCTATAACATAAACGCACATTGTCAATCTACAACTATACGCATTGCAAAACTCAAAATTGCAATCTGTATTTCTTTCCAATACTGATATATATTCATCCGCTTTCTCTGGGATATTGTTTATGTCTTCGTTAATCACTTTATATTCGTTGCACGAAAAAGCTGATCTTATGACCATCCTTTTATTCGGATTTAATGTATTCTCTACATACACAAAGTTTCTGTTCACAAGTTCTTCGCAAAATTCAAATGTCTTATCTGGAACTTCTTTTAATCCATTTTCAACATTCCAGACGAAATCAAATTCATTGTTTATTTCATCTTTCTCTTTTCTGAATTTTTCTCTTTCTATAAGTTTTTCTCTTAATAATCCGTTATTTTTTAAGTACAAAACGTATGCCGCCACTTTTTTAGGGCATTTTTGAAGCAGACACTTTTCGCATCTCGAATCCAATGATTTGTTTATGCCAACAGCAAATTCAGAAGTTTTTTCTCCATATATACTTTTGTCATTTATTTTCTTATTTTTCTTTACCGATTCATACAGCTCTCTCGTATCTACATCTAATCCACATAGCGAGAGTATATTCGACTTCATAACAATCCTATTTTTGTTATCCAAGCTCAATGACATATTGCCTTTTCTTATAAATTCATACGAAATTTCTAGCATCTCATTGCTTATATACTTAAGTCCATTAGGTGCATTAAAGTTAAAAGTATATGTTTTTATCTCAGAATTCCCGGAAAGATCTGGCATATCAATCTGATTATCATTTGCTTGAGATAATATATTCGTTTTTTGTGCTTTTTCTTGATATTTTGCAAACTCATCTTCTCCTACGCACTCAGCAAGACCATTTTTTCTCGCTATCCCATTATATTCGTCAATTTTTTGTTTAAGTGTTTTCTTAGCATCAAAATAAATAGCTCCGCCTTTTTGCATTCTCCTCAAATTCATGGATAAGTAAAAAATCTCTGCCATTACCAATAGTTGTTCATTATATTTTTTATTTTCATAATTAAGATTCTTAATCAGTTCAACCTTAATATTTTCGCCTAGCACCTCTTCATCGATCAGGTTGTTTTGTTCTAAGCTAAAATTGATTTTAGAAATCAATTTTGCCGTATTTTTATCTAATTCCTCGTATATAGGAAAAACCATATAAATTCCATCAACGTTTTCTAAAAACTTAGGAAAGAATATGTAATTTACATTGTTAGAATTGTTTTCCTTTCTCCACTTGCTAAGCATAGATGATAATATTTTTATACCATCGTTTTTTATCTCACTATTTTTCATAAGCCTCACAGCATATAAATATGCTGTACCTCCTTTCTTCTTTTGTAGTTTAAAGTTCTCACTTATGTATGCTATAGTTTTTACCTACTTTTTCAAACTCTTCTCCAGTTATTTTTCCACTCTTACCAAAATAGCCATTAATTTTATACTTTTCCATAAAAAACACCCTTTCGTTATCTTTGATTTTTCTGAGTGGTCGATATAGTTTCGCTTCACATACAGCTAATTTTCTAAAATGCTCACTCGGAATACCTACTCCTAATATATCTATATCATTTATCACAATTCCTTCAAAATTCTTTCTAAGCTCAGTTATTTTTTCATTCAAAGATATAACTATTGAATATTTGGTAAAAAGCATTTTTTTCAATTCTTCCTGCTTAAAATCCATATTTATAATTATATTATCTCGTATAAAGTCCTTAGTATTGCTATCATATAGTTTTATCATGTAGCCATATTTTTCATATAGTTTTTCAGATATCTTTTCATACTTTGTATAGTTTTTAGATACAATGCTAAGTTGCTTTATATCTTTAGAAATGCATTCTATCAAATCAAGATTTTCTATACTATATTCATTCATCAAAAGAACAATTTTTAGTTTGGCTTTTTCTATTTTAGTATACTTAGCTATATCTTCTATCATTTTAGGCAAAAGTATCTTTCCCATTCGATTTCCTGTAACAATATATTTTCTTTTGTCCAATAACGAATCGCATAAGTATTTTTTATTTTTAAGTTCATCATTTAGCACTACATTTTGAACTTTATACTTTTCAAAATTTTTCAGCAAAATTCTAGAAAGCCTACTTTCATTACTGGTTTTAGGAACTGAGATTTTTACTTCTCCCAAAATTTCTTCGGCAAGGCAACCACCAAAAATTCTTTTCTTATTCGAATAATCAACAAGTGCATAGAGCATAAAAACACCTCCATCTCTTACATCATATTCTCTTGTCCAAAAAACATTACTTTTTATTTAAAGTTTCATTTATAACTTGCCAACTTTCAGGAGTTTCGAACCCCCATCTCCAAGATGCCACTCCCGCCAAATTGTATTTATTAACTAATTTAACTTTTTCTTTTAATGCATTCTCATCTTCAGCCCAAATTCTTTCAAGAATATTTTGACTTCTGTATTCCACATAATATTGTCCCAATTCCTCATCCCAAGTTATACAATCTTTAAATTTAGAATTTGCCAAATAATTCTTCACGCTTTTCATATATAATGTTGATGTAGAAATTCCTTTTAATATTTCTTCATCACCGCTCATCGTAATTTTGTCCTTTCTATATTTCGAATAAAAAGGAACACATAACACAAGCTTTTTGTTATCTACTTTTTCTCTTTCTATAACTTTATTAATATTGTTTTCAACCCATGTAAGAGACGCAACAGGTCCTGCCTTTGTTCTGCCATATTGATCATATGCCATAAGCATCAGATAATCACATGCATCAGATATTGCCTTATGGTCATAACATAACGACCAAGTTTCGCTTCCGTCAGGCACATTCACATCAATAGACGCAATCAAATTGTTTCTTCTAAGAGTTGCAGAAAATTCCCTAATAAATTGAGAAAATTCGTCCTTATCCTTCAACTTCATATTTTCAAAGTCAATATTAATTCCCTCAAAGCCATATTTCAAAGCTAATTCAACCACATTACTTATGATATTTTCCCTAGCGTACATATCTGTAACCAAAGCAGATGTTTTTTCTATACCCATTGAATCATTTTTTAATGTTGGCCAAAGTGTATATCCTTTGCTCTTAGCCCACTTTATATAATCACTACTTAACGTATTAAATTTTATATCTCCACTTGTATTTTTCATGTAAATCCATGTAGGCGAAATTATATTAAGACCTTCTATTTTTTCTTGTTCTAATCTGTTTGGAGTATAATTTTCAGCATATTCCCAAGTTAAATTAATTTTCTTAGTGATTGCATTTTTATTATCTTCTATGATTTTTTTATCTAATACAATAGTTCCATCCAAATCTCTTCTCTTTACATATCCTAAATCTCCATTTGGTGTTCTAACTTTCGCATATTCTTCACTTTCTTCGCCACTGAACACTGTCAAAATTTCACCAGCTTTTACTTTTCCTGTTGTTAGTGAAAGTTGCTTTTTGTAAAGTTTAACTTTTTCCTTTTGATTCATTTTTATTTCTTTATATTCAATATTATCAGTTGTTATTATCAACTTCTCATTATGAACAACTGCTATATTATACATTTTTTGCAATTCTTCTACTGGCACATAAATAACGCCATTTATTTTTTTCGCTGGCACTTTAATATTCTTTGAAGTACCATTTAAATTCAAAGAATTGTCATCTAATTCCATTTTTATAATATCAGTATCCCCTGTGATTATAACAGTATTGTACTTTTCATCAAAATAGATATATTCATCAAAATATTTTTTTATCGTATCAAAAGAAAGCATTGCTTTGCCATCTACAAAAACTGCCACATCCGGCATATTTCTCGTCACTTCTGCATCATCTATAATAACTCTTATTTCTTCATCTCCATAATATATCGGAGCGATATAATATTTTGTAAAACCACATATCATGTATGATACAAACAAGAAAACACATACAATAAACAATTTCAACACAAAAAATTTTTTCATTCGATTATTCCCTTTCGTTCTGATTTTATATATAACCATATAATTCTATGATATACAAAAAAACTTTGAAATGCAAGAAATTTCGCGCAATAACCTTGGCTGAAAAGAAATATTTTTTGTCGAAATTACTTTATTTTTAATGCCACTTATTGTATACTTATATGTGTAGGTTTCACTTTTTAAGAAAGGGGGAAAAAATATGACAATATGGACAGCTTGGCTTATTTTTTCAGGAGTTTGCTTTATACTAGAGATAGCAACTGAAGGTTTTCTTGTTTGTTGGCTTGGTGTTGGTGGCTTATGTGCAATGGGATTAAGTTTTATAGTTCCAGAAAATTTCATAGCACAATTTATTGTTATGGCAGTAGTTTCAACAATACTAATACTTTGTACCAGGAAATTTACTAGAAAGATTTCTGAAAAAGATAACGTTGCAACAAACGTATACTCTATTCTTGGAAAGAAAGCTATCGTTTCTCAACAGATCGATAATATAAAAGGTCAAGGCCAGATAAAAATTGACGGCGACGTATGGTCTGCAAGAAACGATGAAAATGATGATGTAATTTCAGAAGGTGACACCGTAGAAATACTTCGTATTGATGGTGTAAAAGCAATGGTTAAAAAAATTTAATTTAGGAGGTTTTGTTATGTGGTGGGTTGCAATTTTACTATTTTTTATTCTTGTTATTGCATGGAAAACAATTAAAGTTGTTCAACAATCTGAAGTTTATATTGTTGAACGTTTAGGAAAATATCATGGAACATTAGGAGCTGGTCCTCAATTTATTGTACCTTTCTTAGACAGAATTAGAGCAAAAGTTGACTTAAGAGAACAAATTATGGATGTTCCTCCTCAAAGTGTTATAACAAAAGATAACGTTACAATAAGAATTGATACTGTTGTATTTTATCAAATAACAGATGCAAGAAAAGCTATTTATGAGATTCAAAATTTAAGAGTTGCTGTACAAAACTTAACAACTACTACAATGCGTGATGTAGTTGGTAAAATGGATTTAGACAGTACATTTAGTTCAAGAGAACAAATTAATATTCAACTTCGTCAGATACTTGATGAAGGCACAGATAAATGGGGATGCAAAGTTAATAGAGTTGAAATAAAAGATATAGATCCCCCAAAGGATATAAGAGATGCAATGGAAAAGCAAATGAACGCAGAAAGAAATAAGAGAGCATCTATTCTTGAGGCAGAAGGTCAAAAGCAATCAGCTATTACTATTGCAGAAGGACAAAAAGAATCAAGTATCCTTCAAGCAGATGCTGCAAAGGAAGCAAACATAAGAAGAGCTGAAGGTGTTAAACAAGCTAGAATTCTTGAAGCTGCAGGTGAAGCAGAAGCTATTCGTTCAATTGCAGAAGCTAAAGCAAAAGAAATTGAAGTTGTTTATGGTGCAATTAAGAATTCACAACCTGATGACAAACTAGTTGCTTTAAAAACATTAGAATCACTTGAAAAAGTTGCTGATGGTCAAGCAAATAAAGTATTTATTCCATTTGATGCTACTAAAGCATTAGCTGGTCTTGGTTCTTTAAAAGAAATAACAAAAGACTAATTAAATTCTAGACCAGTCGATTTTAGGCTGGTCTTTTTTAATTGTAACTTTATAATTTAAGAGACTACGATGTTTCAAAAGAAAGGAATTTATTATGGAAAAAAATGAAATTCTATGGACAGATAAAAAAAGACCTTTTTTCGGTCTTCCACTTTCATTCACAAGATACACCTTAACTAAAGATAAACTTATAATAACTGTACAATTTCTTTCTCTTCACGAAGAAGAAATCAGGTTATATAGAATAATGGACGTAACATTAAAACAAAGTTTTCTTCAAAGGTTATTCGATGTTGGTACTATTCACTGTTGTTCTGTTGATGTGTCTTCTCCAGAATTTGATATCTCATCAGTAAGGATGCCTAGAAAGGTAAGAGATATGCTTTCAGAAGCAGTTGATACGCAAAGAAAAGAAAGAAATGTTACAAGTTCGGAATTTATAAAAATGGATTTAAATGATTAAGGAAATAACAAAAGAGTTGTACTCCTAATTAGTTTTCACTAATATAGGAGTACAACTCTTTCAATTTTGTTTTTAATTTGGACGTGTGTAGAAATACTTTTCTTTTCCTGTCTTAGGATCTACAACACGCATAATGGTTGATGAATAATAACCTGTTTTTACCGACTCCCGGTAATTGTCTGTCACATCCATCAAAGAGCCAATTTGTCCACAAGCCCTACAGCACCTGCAGTTTTTGTCCGGGCAATCCTCACCTAAGCAATACACCCGTTCGTTGTCTTTTTCTTTCATAGACATTTGAATATACCTCCTAGTCTAGTTATAACAGATTCAACTGCAATTATATTTTACCATATTTTTGAAAATAAATCAATCAAAAATTAATACATTCCTTCCATTCCGCCTGCCATAGCTGCTCCGTGATCACATCCACATTTTTCTTCTTTTTTATCTGCAACTAAACTTTCTGTTGTAAGTACCATTGAAGCTACACTAGCTGCATTTTGAAGAGCTGTTCTTGTTACTTTAGTTGGGTCAATTATTCCCTCTTTCTTCATGTCTACATATTTTTCATTTAAAGCATCAAATCCCACACCAACATTGCTTTGTCTTACTTTATCTAATATTACGCTTCCTTCTAATCCTGCGTTAAATGCGATTTGTTTTACTGGTTCTTCAAGAGACATTAAAACTGTCTTTACGCCAGTCTTTTCATCTCCCTCAGTTTCATTTAATAATTTTTCAACAGCTGGCATTGCATTTACATATGCTGTTCCACCACCAGCTACGATACCTTCTTCCACTGCAGCTCTTGTTGCAGAAAGTGCATCTTCTATTCTTAATTTCTTTTCTTTCATTTCTATTTCTGTTGCAGCACCAACTTCAATTACAGCTACACCACCAACTAATTTAGCAAGTCTTTCTTGTAATTTTTCTTTATCATAGTTTGACTCTGTTCTTTCAAGCTCGCTTCTTATATGTTGTACTCTTTCTTCAAGAGCTTTTTTATCACCAGCACCATCAACTATTATAGTTGTATCTTTTTGAACTTTTACTTGTCTTGCTCTACCTAATTGTGTTAGCTCAACATCTTTTAATTCAAGACCTAATTCTTCTGTTATAACTTCGCCACCAGTTAAAATTGCAATATCTTGTAGCATTTCTTTTCTTCTATCGCCAAATGCTGGTGCTTTTACTGCAACACATCCAAAGGTGCCTCTTAATTTGTTTAATACTAATGTTGTTAGTGCATCACCCTCAACATCTTCTGCTATTATTACTAATTTTTTGCCTTGTTGAACTATCTTTTCGAGTATTGGCAATATTTCTTGAATGTTTGTAATCTTTTTATCTGTAATCAATATATAAGGATCTTCCATAACGGCTTCCATCTTATCTGTATCTGTTACCATGTATGGTGAAATATAACCTTTGTCAAATTGCATACCCTCTACGACTGTTAAGTTTGTTCCCATTGTTTTTGATTCTTCTATTGTAATTACACCATCATTTGAAACCTTTTCCATAGCATCTGCAATTAGTCCGCCAATTGTTTCATCATTAGCAGATATTGCTGCTACTTTTGCTATATCTTCTTTTCCGTTTACTTTTGTGCTATTTGCTTTTATTGCTTCAACAGCTGTATCAATAGCTTTTTGCATACCTCTTCTCATTACCATTGGGTTTGCTCCAGCAGCAACATTTTTTATTCCCTCTCTAATCATTGCTTGTGCAAGAACAGTAGCTGTTGTAGTACCATCACCAGCTACATCGTTAGTTTTTGTAGATACTTCTTTTACAAGTTGTGCACCCATATTTTCAAATGGATCATCTAACTCTATTTCTTTTGCTATTGTAACACCATCATTTGTAATTAGTGGTGCTCCAAATTTTTTATCTAATACTACATTTCTACCTTTTGGTCCAAGTGTAACTTTAACAGTATTTGCTAATGCATTAACACCTCTCTCTAAAGCCTTTCTTGCATCTTCACCATATATAATTTCTTTACTCATATAAAACACCTCCAAAATTAGTCTTCAATAATTGCTAATATATCATCTTGTTTTACAATTATGTATTCATCATCATTATATTTTAATGTTGTTCCTGCATATTTTGAATAAACTACTTTATCTCCTACTACAAGTTGCATTTTCACTTCTTTGCCATCTACCATTCCGCCAGGTCCAACAGCAACTACCTCAGCAATTTGTGGTTTTTCTTTACTTGTTTGTGCAAGAACAATCCCGCTTTTGGTTGTTTCTTCATTCTCTACAGCCTTTAATACTACTCTATCCAATAATGGTTTTATCATTTTTAAGACCTCCTATTATAAAACAATTAGCACTCTCTTTTTATGAGTGCTAATTCATAATATACTTTTCTATTTTTTTTGTCAATAGACTAAAATTATTTTTCACAATAAATTCATCGACAAAAATTTTTAATAAATAAGGACAATATTATTGTTTTACTTAAAACTCAAATGTTTTCTTCAAACACTTTTAAATTAAGCAATTTAAATAATATTGTCCTATTAAACTATTGTTCCGATTTACCATAAATTATGCACGACACCCTGTATGAAATATAGTATATAATCATTGTTCCTAAAAAAAATAATATTGGCATAAAAATTTTTGTCGTTTCGCTTATGTGTTCTGTCATTTGGGGAGCGCTAAAAATTCCAACTATAAGTGAAACAAAACTCATCGTAATTATTATTGAAATAAGTCTGCCTTTTTCTGGTCCGTATTTATATATAAAAGGAATTTGAAAAGCTTGCACGAGTGCTATTCCAAGCAATCCAGCAAATATAGTATTCAAGAGCATTCCAAGATCTATTAGTGTTTTTGTAGTTATATAAGTTAATACTATATTTAGTACTGTTCCTAAAAATGCTCCAAAAAATGTTGCTAAAATTATAAATATATATTTTGCCTTTACAACTTCTTTTTTAGTTAAAGGAAGTGTCAATATATATCTATCAGCCTTTGAGCTTGCATCGTAATTAAACGACGCTATTGCAAACATTCCAAAAATCATTGTCATAAGCATAAGTAGCACTTGATTTATACCATCACTTGAAAAAGATGAAAATATAAAAATTGCAATATATAAAACTATAGTTCTTCTATATGTTTTTAGCTGTAAAATATCTTTTATTATTAGTCCTTTGATTTTTTCCATATTATTTTACCCCCTTTATATAAATAAGCATTATATCTTCAAGACTTGGTCTATCAACAATTGAAATATTATATTTCTTTTTAAACTCATTTTTGTCTTCTACAAGTACTTCGTAATCGTATCTATTCTTTTTGTATTTTATATAATCATTACTGTTGATTGTCTTGAATTCTTCTTCGCTACATTTGGCAAGTCCGTACTTTTCTAGTAGTTCATCTCTTTCTTTACTTAATACTATTTTGCCTTCGTTTATAAAAGTTATATAATCTGCTATATGCTCTAAATCTGAGGTTATATGACTTGAAACTAATATAGAATTTTCGCCATTTTCTATAAACTCTTGGAAAATATCTAAAATCTCATTTCTAGCAACAGGGTCTAATCCCGATGTTGGTTCATCTAATATTAAAAGCTTAGGCTTATGAGATATTGCAGTTGCTATTTTTAATTTCATTTTCATTCCGCTAGAAAACTCTTTAGATATTTGTTTTCTAGGTAATTTAAATTTTTCTATGTATTCAAAGAATAATTTTTCATCCCAATTTTTATAAATGTTTTTCATTATTTTATTTATATCTTCTGCATTCAAATATTCAGATAAAAAGCTATCATCTAGAACAACTCCTATATCCTCTTTTATTTTCTCTTCTTCTTTTTTATTATCTAATCCAAAAATCTTAATCTCACCTGAAGTTGGGTTTATTAAATTCAAAATCGCTTTGATCGTAGTTGTTTTACCAGCACCGTTCTCACCTATGAAACCCATTATCATGCCTTTTTGAAGTGACAAATTTATATCTTTCAATTCAAAATCTTTATACTTCTTGCGTAACCCTTTTACCTCTATAACATTTTCCATAAACTCATTCCTCCAAATATAAAATATCTAACATCGTTTTAACCTCTTTTTTAGAAATGCCACTTAACTTCGAAATTTGAACTATAGTATCCAACAAATCTTGTATTTTAGCAAGCTGTTCTTCTTTAATTAGTTCAACATTTTTGTGTGCAACATAAGTGCCTTTTCCTGGCACAGTTTCAACATAGCCCTCTTTTTCTAATTCATCGTATGCATTTTTTGTTGTAATTACACTTATTCTTAAATCCTTTGCCAAACTTCTAATAGATGGCAAAAGCTCCCCCGTCGCAAGTTCATTCGAGACAATTTTATTTTTTATTTGGTCTTTTATTTGCTCATATATTGGCTTATCACTCGAATTACTTATTATAATATTCATTTCACGCCTCCTTACTGTGTATATACAGTATATACAGCTATAAAAAAATGTCAATATGTTATTTAAAAATTATTATTAAATCTTATATATTTTATCTTCGCAAAAAGTTTTCATTTTTAGATCTCAAACAGCTTCACTAAGCACTATGGCTGTTCTTTAGCATGAGCAAGACAAAAAACTACAAAAGACAAGACTTTATGCTAAGAACATCACATATTGCTAAGTGAAGAACTCGCCTAAAAAATGAAACTCTTTTTACTCGAACATATATAAGATTTAATAGTAATACAAAAATAGCCATCTTCATTTTATCAAGAAGTACTTATTCATCAGTACCTCTTGCAAAACAAAGATGACTTTTTTAACTTATTTTAAATAAAATTTATATGCTATCTACATTTTCTTTAGTAAATTTCTTATAATCTATTTCTAATTTATTTGCACCACCTATTAGCTCTTCATCCCATTTCTCGTAGTCTTTTTGGCTAATTGCTTTTTTCTCTGCGTTTTCACCTTCAGTTACATAGTATACAACGCCTACTTTATCTGTATCTACATCATCTGGGAATGTATTTCCTTCATAATCTTTTTCAGATAATGATTTATCCCATGCATCTACCATTGCAAAATATTTATACGTGTCTGTACTTGCATCATATTTGTACACTTCATATGGCCATAGTTTGTCACCTGCAAGTCCTTGATTGTGTGAAGCACTAACTTTTATAACACCATTGTCGTATATATCAAGTGTAGGGAAAACATCTGACAATTCTTTTACTACTTGGTCTGTTTCACTATCATAATCATACATTACACCTATCATTCCTGCCATAAATGTTGAAGAATAATTTACTAGTAATTCTTCTTTTTCATCGTTATCAAAATCTGCTATTGCGAAAAGATTTTCAGAAAAGTCATATATATCATCTGTGGCTAGTTTAGTTCCATCAGGCCATGTTTTATTTTCAATAAAGTCATGCATAACTTTTTTATATGCTAATCTTCTAGCTTTTGCATCAGTATCTTCTTTTACTTCTAATCCAAAATTTGCGTATGAGTCTTTTAATAATTTATCAAGATTTGTATTAAAGTTCTCATCATCACCCTCTATCCAACTTAAACTAATTGTTTTTGAGGTAAGGTTTCCAAATGTCTTTTCAGCAACATTTTCATACTCTTCTTCTGTTATAGAATTTTCATTGCTATCTTTGCATGTGATAGTTGCTTTTTCATTTTCATAAATTGTTGCTTTAGTCGCTAAAACACTGCGAGTTAATTTTCCATCTTTCAAAACAACATCATTAACACTTTCATAATATTCAGCAGCACCATTCTTGCACAAATCTGTAAAGATGTAATGATATTCATTAGTTGAAGTATCATAATATACCTTTGCTCTATCTACAATAATATCAGGTTCTGAATCTCCCTCTTCATAATTTGTAGTAACTTTATTTAATGCATCCATTGTTTCGTTTACTTCATAATAATTACTATATGTGTAAAGTCCTGTACCTTGGCAACTTGCAGCTATAATCTCTAATCTTCCATTGTGGTCTAAATCTGTAACAGCATATTGGAATCTCTCATAGCCATAACTATCCTTCCACATAGAAACATTATCTTTTATAAGTGATAATTGTTTTTCGATTGGATCAACTTTTACTATGTCTCCGCCACCTGTTTCTATATTTTCTTTATCTTTCTTCAAATAAAAAATTGTGCCTACTATACATACTATAATTGCAAGAACCAGAATAACTATGGTCACTGCATTTCCTTTTTTATTATTCATAACAATCCCTCCATAAAGTTAATTATACTACTTTTTCAATTGAGGATACAAGTACATTTGTTGGTTTTGAAAATATTAAGAGCCAGACTACATATAATAAAACATGTATGTTTAGCTCTTAATTATCTGTATTTTTATTTTCTAGCACGGTTTATTCTCAATTATTATTTTGCTTATAACGCCATCCGTTATATTAAATGTTATTGATATAAAATCAGAATATGGATAGCACCATATTATTTCTTTTGTATCTGTTGGTACTCTTGTTAAATTTTCAGGATATACTTCTTTTAATTTTTCTAATGTATCTCCAACGCTTATCCCTCTTTTTGTTTTGTATTTTGGTGATGTTGTTTCTATTTGCATTATGTAATAGTCATCTACATATGAAGCAAGCAAAGCTCTTATATATAAATTATCATATGAGTACTCTCTCACATGAAAGCCATCTGAACTATTATATTTTGATGATATTAACTCTTCTTTTACTGTTTTTATGCTATCGTTTAATTGAATTTTGTTTCCGTCATTATCCGTTAATGCAAATTCATCATTTAAATCATTTTCTACTTTTGGTGCACCTAACTTAAAATTGTTATAAGATTTTTCTAATTCGCTCTTCGTACTGTCTCCATTCATTACCCATTCAATACTTGCTAAACTATATTCATAATCTTTAAAGTGTATATATTCATATCTTTCATATGACTCATCTGTTAACTCTTCACCATCGGCATTTTTTATTATTATGTCTATATCCTCTCCACCGTTTTTATAAATTATATCTTTGCTAGCAAGAAGTTTTTGCGTAATCTTTCCGTCTTTTAGTACAACTTCATATTTTGCTTCATTATATTCTGCTGCACCATTTCTATTAACATTTGTAAAAACATAATGATATTCATTTTTTATGGTATCATAAAATACTTTAACAGTTGCATCCATTATATATGTTTGTATATCTTCATCTTTTAGGTTTGTTGTAAGCTCATTTATGCCGTCTAAGCTTTCATTTACCTCATAATACTTATTGTAAGAATACATTCCTGCACCATCACAGTGGGAAGTAATTATTTCAAGTCTACCATTTCTATCTAAATCTGTTATAGCATAACCATATGTATCATACTGTTCAAGCTCTTTTGTTAAACTCCATTTAGAAATATTGTCTAAAATGACTGCTAGTTGTTTTTCACTCGTATCATCTTTTCTAACATCTCCGCTTGATACAGTAGGTGTTATATTTTCTTGTGGTTTATTTTTTATTGATACAAAAGTTGTTGCTATAATTACCAATATAGCAAGTATCACAACTACTATAACTCCTATCTTTCCTTTTTCACTTAATATGTTTTTAAATCTGTTTTTTGCACTCTTTTCACTTTCTGAAAAAGCTGTTGAAAGTATTGGTGCTTTAATATACTTTTTCATTTACATTCCTCCTCTTTCCATCGTTTTTAAAATTACTCTTGAATATTCTTTTCTTTGGCTTAAACTTAAATTTCTAGTTACAATATCATCACATGTGTATTCGATATCTCTATTTGCAAGTTTCCTCATTATATAAACAAAGGGATTAAACCAGTGCACTGTATTTGATGCAACTAACAAAAGTTTATACCATATATCAAAACGTTTTAGATGAGTAAGCTCATGTTTGAATACAAGCTCTAGTTCATCGTTTGTATATTCAATATAAGGCATTATAATCTTAGGTTTGATAAAACCAATGCACATAGGTGAAGCAATAAGATCACATCTATATACTTCTATCTTTCTCTTAATTTTCATTTCATTTTTTACTTTTTCAAATAATTTTGAATCTAATATTTTTAAATGCTTTTTGATTTTAACATTAAACACAATGTAATTAATCAGATAAAATAATACAGATAGGGCTATTCCTGCCTTCCAAATTATTTCTAATACTTTTGAAAGACTTACCACCTTATTCTTAACTGACACAGAAATTTCAGTATTATCTTCATTTGTAACTTGTTCTATTTTAGAAGATGTACTTTCGATATTTTTATCTAATATCGGAACAGTAATTTCAATTTTTGTCTTGGGTTCATTTATGCTTATTGCAGGTTTATTTGCTATATAATTTATCGGTACTAAAAGCCTTATTGTTATAAGAAACCAAATAAAATATCTCCATTTTATTTTATATTTGTTATCTAAAAACTTTGATATAACAATTATAAAAAGTATTACAATTGACATTGCAAGCGATATTTCTAAAAAAGTTCTAAACACTTATTTTGCCTCCTCTATAAATTTGCTTAATTCTTCAATATCTTTTTTAGAAAGCTTTTTACCGCCATATAAAGATGCAAGCAAACTCGAAATAGAATTTTGATGCATTTGCTTCAAAAAATTTTTACTTTCTTTTCTTAAGTAATCTTCTTTTTTAATAAGTGATGTATAGTAATTTAATTTGCCAACTTTTTCGCAACTAACAAATCCTCTAGCAACGAGCCTATTTAATAAGTTAAGAAGAGTCGGTTTCACCCAAGTTTTATCAAGATTATCCATTATATAATCTGATGTAACCGTTGTGCTAGCATTCCATATAACCATCATAATTTCAAGCTCCGCCTCAGGTAGCTTACTATTATCTTTCATATAATACCTCCTTTTATTTTGGGTTGTGTTTACTAATTATACCAACTTTATTTTAGTGTACTGCTAGCAATTAGTTTTTATGGAGCACACCTAAGCTTAAGCTACATTTTTTGGCAACTGTTTTAGATTTCTTTTATAGATTAGTTTTAACTGTTATTTGTTTTTATAAAGCATACTATAACTTAAGCTACGTTTATAATTTGATTATATTATACAAATGTCTAAAATGAAAGTCAAGCGTATTTCGTATAAAAATATGCTTTTCTTACATAATATTCTTGAGGTGATTTTATGGATAAACCAAACTTTTTTAAAGAAATGCCGATTGGACTTGCTATGTCACTTGGCATGAATGAATTTGCAATGGATTTTTATGCCGGATTAGATAGCAAGAAGAGAGAATCAATAAAACAATATATACAAAGAAGTACATCTGGCGATGATGCTAAAAAAAGAATTCGCACAGCCGTACAAGAATTAGAAAAACACAACCTTGACTTTTTAGACTAATTTATAAGCTAACAATATCAACATAAAAAAATAGGATTCAAAACAAAAAAGATTTGAATCCTATTTTTATTTGGCTTTACCCTATTTAACTTCTTTTTCACTTATCACTTTGCCATCTATATCTTTTAATTCTATTTTGCTTTCATCTATTACTAAATAGCTATGTGCTGTGTTTTCTTTTGGCAATGATATCGAGCCACTATTTACGCATATTATTCCGTCTTTTTCTTTTATAAATCCGGTATGATAATGTCCATATACCAATACATCAATATTTTCTGGAATATTATCTATATTATATTTGTGACCATGTGTAAAGAAATATTTTCTACCACCAATTGTTAGCTCAATATTTTGTTGCATTTTAAATTCTGATATCATCTCATCTACTTCTGCATCGCAATTGCCTTTTGTGCAGAGTATTTTTTCTTTCATGCTATTTAATAATTTTGATACTTCCATTGGATTATAATCTTTTGGAAGTGGATTTCTTGGACCATGGTAATACAAGTCGCCAAGCAAAATCAATTTTTCAGCATTTTCTCTTTTCATTATTTCTGGTATCTGACTTGCATAATACATTGATCCATGTATATCTGAAACTACTAATATTTTCATTTTTTCTCCTTATAAAGTGATTGTTATATTTATTCGTAGTCAACTACATCTATCCATCTACTTAAGAAGTCTTGCTCTTCTTTTCTTTCTTTTGTCATTTGAGTTGCTGCTACTATTGGCAACCATCTTTGTATATTCTTTTTGTCTAATCCACTCTTTTTTGAGAACAAATCCATATATTTTTCTGCTAACTTTTCTTTTCCCTCCATTGAGAATATTAAGAATGTTCTTGCAGCATCAGCTGCTTCACTTCCTCTTGTTACGTGTGCCCAGTCGATTATATAGGCTGTTCCATCTGCTTTTATTATTATATTACTTGGATTAAAGTCTCCATGGCATAATTTTGTGTGATTTTCCATTCCCTCTAATCTTTGTAGCAAATCAAATTTTGTGCTTTCTGCTATGCAAGTTGTTTCTGTTAATTTTCTTCTGAATTTGTCTTTTATTCTTCCTAGCAATGGAACTGTATGTGATTGTATATTTAATTGAATATCAACAAACATATTTAAATATTCATCTTCTTTTTCTGGATGCTCTTCCATCAATTGATTTAATGGAGTTCCTTCGATATGCTCCATTACAATTGCCCATCTTTCACCTATTTTACCTACTTCTATTAGTTTTGGCAAATTCAAGTCTGTTCCCTCTTCAACTCTCGCATGGTTTAGAGCCTCATTTAATATATTTGCTTTTGAATAATTTTCTACAAATAGTTTTATTGTTTTTCCATCATCTTTATATACAGTTTTTGTTTCTCTTTCAGCTATTGGGTTGTTTAGAATATATTCCATTATCTTTCACCTCCGTAATATGCTTTTAGATACATTTCTTTTATTTCTTCCATTAGTGGATATCTTGGATTTGAACCTGTGCATTGGTCATCAAATGCTTGTTCTGTCATCTCATCTAATCTATCTAAGAAGTTTTGCTCATCTATGCCATAATCTCTAATTGTTTTCTTAATTCCGATTTTGTCTTTTAATTCGTTTATTGCCTTTATTAAGTTTTCTAATTTTTCTTCATCTGTGTTTCCGCCTAAGTTTAGTGCCTCAGCAACTTCTGCATATCTTCTTAATGTATGTGGGTGATCATATTGTGGGAATGTTCCCATCTTTGGTGGAACTTCTGCACTATTGAATCTTAATACTTCTTCTATCATTAATGCATTTGCTATACCGTGTGCAATGTGATGAAATGCTCCTAGCTTATGTGCCATTGAGTGGCATACTCCTAAGAATGCATTTGCGAATGCCATACCAGCCATTGTAGCTGCGTTTGCCATTTTCTCTCTAGCCTCTGGATCGTTTGCTCCATTTTCATATGCTCTTGGAAGATATTTAAATATATTCTTTAATGATTCTATTGCAAGACCATCTGTATATTCTGTTGCCATCATTGAAGCATAAGCCTCTAAACAGTGTGTTACAGCATCAATTCCTGATGCTGATGTTAAGCCTTTTGGTGCATTCATCATCATGTTTGCATCTACTATTGCCATCTTTGGCATTAGTTCATAATCTGCAAGTGGATATTTTATTCCAGACTTTTCATCTGTTATAACTGCAAATGGGGTAACTTCTGAACCTGTTCCTGCTGATGTTGGAACTGCTATGAAATATGCTTTTTCACCCATTTTAGGGAATGTGTATACTCTTTTTCTTATATCCATAAATCTCATTGCCATGTCCATAAAGTCTACTTCTGGATGTTCATACATAACCCACATTATTTTACCAGCATCCATTGCACTACCACCACCAACTGCTATAATGCAGTCTGGTTTAAATTCGTTCATTGCTCTTGTTCCCTCTATTGCGCATGCAAGTGTTGGGTCTGGTGCAACATTTGAAAATGTTGTGTGCTCTATTCCCATTTCATTTAATTTATCTGTTATACATTTTGTATATCCGTTTTCAAATAAGAAACTATCCGTTACTATGAATACTTTTTTCTTACCCATTACATTTTTTAATTCTTCTAAGGCTACAGGTAAGCAACCTCTTTTTATATATACCTTTTCAGGTGCTCTAAACCAAAGCATATTTTCTCTCCTTTCGGCAACTGTTTTTATATTTACTAGATGTTTTACTCCTACGTTTTCTGATACTGAGTTTCCTCCCCAAGAACCACAACCAAGTGTAAGTGACGGAGTTAATTTAAAGTTATATAAATCTCCAATACCACCTTGAGATGATGGTGTGTTTATTAATACTCTACATGTTTTCATTGTATTATAGAATTTTTCTATCTTATCTTTTCCTGTTAAAGTATCTACATATAAAGATGATGTATGACCTATACCTCCATCTTCAACTAGTCTTGTTGCTTTGCCTATTGCATCATCAAAGTCTTTTGCTCTATACATCGCTAGTACTGGTGATAGTTTTTCATGTGCAAATTCTTCTGATAAATCTACACTTTCAACTTCGCCTATTAGTATTTTTGTTGTAGCTGGTACTTCAACTCCTGCTAAGCTTGCTATTGTTGCAGCTTTTTGACCAACTATTTTAGCATTTAATGCTCCATTTATTATTATTGTTTTTCTAACTTTTTCTGTTTCTTCTGGTGTTAAGAAGTAGCAACCTCTCTTTATAAACTCTTCTCTTACTTTATCATATACGCTATCTAAAACGATTACTGATTGTTCTGATGCACAAATCATTCCATTATCAAATGTTTTTGAATGGATTATTGAGTTTACAGCAAGTATTAAATTGGCAGAATCATCAATTACTGCAGGTGTGTTACCAGCTCCAACACCAAGTGCTGGTTTTCCGCTTGAATATGCTGATTTAACCATACCTGGTCCACCAGTTGCAAGTATTAAATCTACTGATTGCATTAAATGAGTTGTTAAATCTAGTGATGGAACATCTATCCATGCAATTATTCCTTCAGGTGCACCAGCTTTAACAGCAGCTTCAAGTACAACCTTAGCTGCGGCTATTGTAGATTTTTTAGCTCTTGGATGTGGGCTGATTATAATTCCATTTCTTGTTTTTAATGCTATAAGTGTTTTAAATATTGTTGTTGATGTTGGGTTTGTAGTTGGAATTACTGCTCCTAATATTCCTACTGGCTCTAATACTTTTTTCACTCCATAAATAGGATCATCTTCTACAACTCCACATGTTTTTTCGTTTCTATATTTGTTGTAAATATACTCTGCTGCATAATGATTTTTTATAATTTTGTCCTCTACCACTCCCATTCCTGTTTCTTCTACTGCCATTTTTGCAAGTGGTATTCTTACACTATTTGCAGCAATTGCCGCAGCTTTAAAAATCTCGTCTACTTTTTCTTGTGAGAATTTTGCAAATTCATTTTCTGCTTTTCTGACATTTGCAATTGTCGCTTTTAGAGAATCTAAATTATCCACAATTCTCTCTTCATTACTCATAAACCTTTACCTCCTATTATTCTTTTTCTTCATTGTTTAAGTTATATAATTCTACTGAATTTTTTATGTCTTGTTCTTTTGCTCTTTTTCCAAACTTGTCTATTTCAACTACATTCTTAGGTCCATGATGTATGCAAAGTGCACCATTTAAGCAACCTCCGTCGCATGCCATTCCCTCGAAGAAGTTGTCCAATGATTTACCCATTTTTAGTTTCAATAAGTTAGCTTTACATTCTGTAATTCCGCTCATTGCAACAGGTTTTAAATCATCTACATCAAAATACTCTTTTGCAACTTTTTCTAATCCCTCTTTTATACCACCAGATTTTGCAAATATTCTACCATAGAATGATGCATTATTTAGGTCTGTTCCCTCTAGTGATTCAATATCAATTTCTTTAGCATCGAAAAATGCTTGTAATTCTTCAAATGAAATAACTGAATCTATTGCACCTTTTGTTTTTTCCATTTTGTATTCTAGTTTCTTGCTTGTACATGGACCAATGAATACTACTTTTGCAGTTGGATCAGACTTTTTGATTAACATTGCTGCGTAAACCATTGGTGAGACACTGCTTGATATATACTTTGTAAGTTCAGGAAAATTCTTTTCAACATACATTACAAAAGATGGACAACAAGATGTAGTTAAAATTTTCTTTTCTTTAAATTCTTTTGCCTCGTTATACAAAGCGATATCCGCTCCTATTGCTGCTTCTACAACTTGATGGAAACCAAGTTTCATTATTCCTGTAACAACTTGTTCTGGTGTTACATTATCAAATTGTCCTGCTATTGATGGAGCAATAACTGCATAAGTATTATACTTTGTATTATTTTCAGATTTTCTTAAAATATCTACTGTTTCTAAAACAAATGATTTATCTGATATTGCACCAAATGGACATTGATATACACATGCTCCACAAGATATACATTTATCATTATCTATTTTTGCCTTTTTATTTTCATCTATTGTTAATGCATCGACTTTACATGCTTTTATGCAAGGTCTTTTTTGCATTATAATAGCTGAATAAGGACATACAGTTGTACACTTTCCACATTCTACGCATTTTTCTTTGTCTACAACAGCTTTATGATTTACTATGCTTATTGCACCTTTAGGACAAGTATCAACACATCTATGAACTAAACATCCTCTACAAGCCGGTGTTACATATGCACCCTCAACAGGACACTCATCACATGCTATGTCTATTACCTCTACTGAATTGGGATTATTTTTATCTCCACCCATAGCAAGTGCTATTCTTTCTTCTATTACGGCTCTATCTTTATACACACAGCAGCGAGCTATTGGCTTTGGCCCTGGAGATATCTCTTTTGGAATGTCTCTATAACATGTGTCTAACTCATCTGCATATGCTTTTTTAATAACCTCTTTTAAAACCTTATATTTTAATTTTTGTACATACGTATCAAAAATTTTCATTTTATCTTCACTTCCTTAATAATATTTAATACTGATTTTTTTACCCATCTGCTCTAAATTCTTAGAAAGCGTGTCTACCAACTTGAATTTTAATGTGCTATTTATTGGCAAGTCACTATGTGCCTCATTAACTGCTTGACCAACAAAGAAATTAACACTAGTTGCTTCTTCAAACAAAAAGTTTGCAATTAAAGAAGCCCCATCTTTTTTCATAAAATTCTTTGGCACATCACTATCTATTCTTAAATATTCTTCTGACAACTCTATTAGCCTTCTAAGCGTTATAACTCCCTCCGTCGTTAAGTCTATTCCTTTTATGAAACCTATTGGCGGAAGTTCGCTATCTATATAATTTAAATCTGTCTCAACTTTTTCATGTAAATGATTTGCAACTATTTGTGATGTCGTTCCACCACAAACAATTCTTATTCCTTCATTTCTCAAAAAATCTTCAACATATCTATCGCAATCTTCTCTTCTAACAGGTGGACCTATCATTATATTTACGCATTCTTCTTCTCTTATTTTTATTGCTGCAACTGTAGTATCATCACCTGGTTCATTCATGTATAACGCTTTACTTGTACTAGCAAGTAAGTTTGCTACACATCTTGCCGACATATGTGGCTTTATATTTTCATCTAGATATGCAATAATATCTTTTCTATCCCAACCTAAATTCATTGTTTTACCAATGCCTGCATGTGGCACACCATCTGACATAATAAGTATCAAATCGCCACTTTTCAGTTTTAAATCTGATTTGTATATTTTCTTATTTAATATTGTAATTTCTTCTCTTTCTAAATCTTTAAACACACCATTCGTGCAAAATATACATCTTGGATTATCAAACTCAAACATATATCCACTGCCTTCATCATTTATATGAATAACAGAAAATGTTGAATAAGCAACTCCTCTTTCCTTGCACACTGGAAGTGTTTCTACAATTGTTTCAATACATTCTTCCATCGGAATTTCATTTGAAACCATTGTGCTTAGAATTTTTGATGTTAATGTTGATAAGATATTTGCTTTAACTCCACTACCAAGTCCATCCGCAAGAACTAAAGTGGTATAGTCATCCTTTTTCACAATTGAAACTCTATCACCACATAATTCTTCACCAATTTTATTAAAAGATGTATATCCATACTCAAGAAAAAGTCCCATACTATTCACCCTCATTGTTTTCATTTAGCATCTTTTTTAGCTTAACTAAAGCAACCTTTGTTTCAGCTGTTGTCTCCCCTAAAAGCGATGCAATTTCTTGTGCTACTCTCATTTGTTTTTTGATTACATCATCTGTTGTTGCAATTGTTTCGAGCTTCATTTCATTTAATTTTTGATTATAGCAGACTCTGTCTGTTATATCCTTTAAGATTGCAAACATCACATTTTGTTTTTCAATATGAGTTATAGATAATTCGACATATGAATTAGTTGCATCTATTTTTATCTTTTTAGAATAAATATTTTTATCCTTTGTTAATGCTTCAATAAAATCTTCATTATCTTTTATATAATCTAATATGCAAGACTCTTTTGGACGAAATTCATGAATTCCAAGCAAAGATTTTGCCTTTGCATTTATCTCTGTTATATTAAAAGATTTATCAACTACAACAATTCCATTTGGGCTATTTTGAATTATCTCGTATGACATAGTTTCGGCTCTTTCACGCATATATGGAAGACACATTTCAACATCTGCATAACCATTTATAACCGCCCATGCTTTTTCTCTACAACTAGAATATCCGCAAGCACCACAATTTAGTTCATCATCTTTTGTATATTTTCCTGTTTTAGCAAGCACTTCTTTTATTTGTTCTTCTGTTGGTTCTATTACATTCATCGGTCTTTCTTTATGTTCATATGAAACATCAATACCTTTATCTACATCTTTTGCATCTTTGCTCACTTTTATATTACTTCTTACATAATTTCTAACTTTTGAATTTGCAATAATTGAAGAATCTGATTTATTTAAACTGCAAGGACCATTTACGCAAGCATGCTCACAAGCATTAAGCTCTAAGAAAACATGGTCTAGCTCGTTTATCTTTTCAAGAGTTTCTATACAATTTGCAACACCATCAATTGCTATAAATTCATAATTGCTATTTAATTTATCAAATGATTTTATAACTCCCCTGCTTATTGGATAAAATCTTGCTCTATTCCAACTTGCCTTTGATTCTTCGCTTTCTTCTCTAAACTCTATATTCTTTTCTTCGAACAATTTAAGAAGTTCTTCAAATGTAAGCACAGCATCTATAATGCCAGATTCTCTACATTCTCTCTTTTTGGCAATGCATGGACCAATAAAAACTATTTTACAATCTGGATTTTCTTTCTTTAATAGTTTAGCATGTGCTATTATCGGTGAATCAACTGGTGCTAAATATTTTAATGCATCCGGATAATAAATACTAATTAGACTATTAACAGCTGGGCAACAAGATGTTATAAAGTTTTTAAACTTTTTAGTTTTTAATAGTTCCTCATATTTTTGTGTGACTATTTTCGCACCTCTAGCAGTTTCTTCTGCAAAAGCAAAGCCAGCCTCTTTTAAAGCAACATTCATAGTTTCAAAATCACTTATATTAAAGTTTGAAATAAATGATGGAGCAATACTAGCTATAACCTTATTGTTTTTTAATAACTCTTTAACATTATCTAATTCGCTATGAACTTTTTTAGCATTTTGAGGACATATAAGCGTACACTTACCACAAAGTATGCACCTATCTTCTATTACTTTTGCTTGATTGTCCTCTATTTTTATTGCTTTAACAGGGCAATTTTTCAAGCACTTATAACAGTTCTTGCATTTAGCCTCTTTAAACTCTAAATATTTAAGCATACTTTAACACCTCTTAAACTTTCACTAAAATTTGCTCTTTAAAGATGTCTTCTATATTCTCTGGATTTGCATTAGAAACAACCTCTCCATCTATTCTCATTGAAACACCATTAGAGCAATTTCCTAAGCAAAAACTTGCTTTAAGTGTAACTTTATCCTCTAAATTATTTTCAGCTATTAACTTTTGCAATTTTTGAATTACATCATAAGAACCTTTCAAATGACATGAACTACCTACACAAACATCTACTACCATAAAAACATCCTCCTTACTTTTTATTTAAACTTTTTAATAATATCAATAATGAAGCTGATAAATCTTCATTTTTAATAATAACTTTACTTGGTACGATTAAATTAGTCGGTGCAAAATTCCAAATAGCTTTTACACCAGCTTTTACAAGTGTATCACACACATTTTGTGCCTCTTCTTTTGGAACAGCTATTATTCCTATATGAATATTAAGTCTCTTAATTAAATCTTCCATTTTATCTATATAAAATATTTTTTTATTATCACATTTTGATTTATCGCTATCAAATGCCATAAGAATATCAATGTTTTTTTCAAAGCCTTTATAACCTAGTAGTGCCATTCCAAGTTTGCCTGCACCAACGATTACAGCATCTGTAACATTGTTTAGTCCTAAAAAATTTTCTAAATCCGAGATGAGCATTGAAACATTAAATCCTCTTCCTGGTTTTCCATCGCTCTTACTTATAAGTGCTAAATCTTTTCTAACTTGAACTGAATTTAAACTAAGTTCACTCGCAATCGATGTTGAAGAAATAAATTCTATTTTGCTTTCTCGTTTTTCTTTTAACAATCTAAGATAACACGGAAGTCGCTCTAGACAAGCTTTAGAAACATATATCATTTTCATATGCACCTCCAATCGATATTTTTTTATCGATTTAATCTTAACATATGTAAAAAACAATTTCAACATTTTATGAGCATATTCGTCAAAATTTTTTATGGAAAATTTTCATGTTTTTTCAAGTGAAAAAATAAAATCTTAAACATAAAAAAGACAATTGAATTTACTTTGATTTTTTCAAAAATATCAATCATTTTTGAATCAAAATAAAATCTAATTGTCTTTTAGAAAACTTAATTTTTATTTAATATTTACTAATCATTTTTATATCTATATTTGTTATAAAGCTATCATTTAAAAATTTTCATTATTTACAAAATCTATGCTTGCCAATCATTATTGTCATCGGTCTTGACCAAATCCATTTATTCGTCGCTGTCGAAGGATTAAAATAATATATCGCTCCCCCAGATGGATCCCAACCATTCATAGCATCTCGTGCGGCATTATATGATTGTTGACTTGGCTGAAGATTAACTTGTCCATCTGCCACAGCATCGAATGCTCCATTTTGATAAACAACGCCTGCTATCGTGCTAGGGAAATTAGGACTCTTTACTCTATTTAATATAACAGCACCAACAGCTACCATTCCTGTATACGGTTCTCCTCTTGCTTCACCATGAATAACTCTTGCCAACAATTCAACATTTGCCGAGTTACTTCCAGTGCTACTGGCTGAACTAGAGATTCCCATGCTTTGCAAAGTTTTACTTCCAGCAATTCCATCAGCCGTTAAGCCATTAGCTCTCTGAAATGATTTGACAGCCGCGACAGTTCTACTACCATAAACTCCATCAACATCGCCATTATAATATCCCCAATTTTTTAATTTAGTTTGAATTTGTTTCACTTCGTTTCCGTGATGAACCAAAACGAGATAAAGTCTCTGATGTCATATTCTTTGTATTATAAATTATATTAGAAATTAGTATCAATGAAAATGCTACTACAATAGCAACAATGCCTTTAATTTTCTTCATAAAAAATCTCCCTTCGTTAATTCTATTTTTTAACGAAAGAGAGAATTTTATACATTAATTTTTCAATTCGACTATTGTTACTCCGTAAATCTCCTTCTCCATACGCACCACTTCTATATGACTTTACATGAGAATTTGTTTTTAAATATTCTTGTACACCTTTTCTAAGACTTCCTGTACCTTTTCCATGTACAACTCTAAGTGTGTGTAATCCAGCTAAATAAGCATCATCTATATACTTATCTAGCTCTTCAACAGCTTCATCAACTGTTTTTCCTAAAAGTTTTATCTCTGTACTTATTTCTGCTGCTTTACTTTTTATCATTGATGTAATTTTAACATTTGCTTTCTTTTCATCTTTCTTCGCTTCTTCAATTTTAGAAATATGCACACCCATTTTTAATATTCCAACTTGAATTTGTACATTTCCTTTTTTATCTGGTAAAGATAAGACAACCGCATCTTCTTCTAATGAAGGGATATATACGTTCATACCAACTTTAATTTTACTTGGTTCAATCTTATTTTTAGTTTCCTTACCTGGCATAACCAAATCTTTTTGCATTTCAAAAATATTGTTTTTTATTTTCCCTCTAGCTTCTTCGGCCTTTTTGAATTTATCTTTATCTTTACTACGCTTTAAATTTGTTAATTCTTTTATTATTTCGTTAGCCTCTTCTTCTGTATCCATAAGCAAATCTCTAGCTTCTTTTTTAGCTTTTTGCAATATCTCATCTTTTTTCTTATTCAACTTTTCTTCTGCTTCATCAACTTTTTCTTTTTTAGCTTTAGCAGCATTTAATATTCTATCTGCTTCTTCTTTTTGTTCTCTGGCAAGTCTCTTATCTCTTTCTATATTTCCTAAGACGTCTTCAAATCTCACATCTTCCTCTTTTAAATATTTGCTTGCCTCGTTTATTATCTCTTCGCTAAGTCCAAGTTTTTTTGAAATAGCAAAAGCGTTACTTCTTCCTGGTACACCAATTAAAAGTTTATATGTAGGTCTCAAAGACTCAACATCAAATTCGCACGAAGCGTTCTCAACACCGTTTTTTTGAATAGCAAAAGTTTTAAGTTCACTATAATGTGTAGTAGCAATTGTCAAACAACCAACTCCGTATAGCTTTTCCAAAATAGCTCTTGCTAGTGCTGCACCTTCTATCGGGTCTGTGCCAGAACCTAGTTCATCAACTAGTACTAAGCTATTCATTGTAACATTATTTAATATATCTACAACATTTATCATGTGTGAAGAAAATGTACTAAGAGACTGCTCTATGCTTTGCTCATCGCCTATGTCACTATAAATATTATCAAATATCGGCAATTCAGAAGACTCCATTGCCGGAATATGAAGACCACTTTGTGCCATAAGGCTAAACAATCCCACAGTTTTTAATGCAACTGTTTTTCCGCCAGTATTCGGTCCTGTTATTATAAGTACATTAAACTTTTCTCCAACCCAAATATCTATAGGAACAACTTTTTCTTCAGCTATAAGTGGATGTCTTGCCTTCTTTAAATTGATGTAATGTTTCTCATTTATAACTGGCTCGAACGCATTTAACTCTAAACTATATTTTGCCTTTGAAAATGCAAAATCTATTTTTGACAAATTGTACAAACCACGTTTTATATCTTCAACTATAGGTAAAACCATTTGCGTTAGAAGAGCCAAAATTCTTTCAATTTCTAATTGTTCCTTTATCTTCAATTCTTTTATCTCATTATTTATATTAAACACAGCAGTTGGTTCTACGAATATTGTGTTTCCAGAAGCTGAAGAATCATGCACCAATCCAGGAATCTCATTTCTATATTCTTGCTTAATCGGAATAACATATCTATCATTTCTAAAAGTAACAACTGCATCTTGTAAATACTTTGATGTAGTACTAGACTTTATTAAATTATTCAATTTTTCTTTTATCTTTGATTCACTGTCATTTATTTGACGTCTTATATCATACAAAGCTTTGCTTGCTCTGTCATCCATCAATTCCTCTGATTTTATACACCTAAAAATTTCATTTTCTACGTTTGGATTAGAATATAAATTTTCAAAATATTCCGAAACAATCTCAAAGTCAGAATCATTAATATCATCATTCTTAAAATAATTTTTAAGCCTCTTCATATTAGAAAGCAAAGTTGCAATTTGTAAAAGCTCCTTCATATTAAGCATTGCGACAACATTAATCTTTTTAAATGTCTCATCAAAATTAGGAACACTAAATAGTGGTGCTTCGCCTTTTCTAAGTAAAATAGATACTGCCTCTGTTGTCTCTTTTTGCCACTTTTTCACTCTATAAATTTCAGTTGATGGAATAAGTTCTTTTACTAGTTCTTTTCCAAGATATGTAACACATTTTTCACTTACTTTATCCTTTATTTTATTGTATTCTAACGATTTAAAATCTCTTTCTTTCATATCAATTCTCCTTATAACAACTACATTATGTCATAAAAAGCCTTAAATTTCAAGTGGTTATATGGCTTTGATTTTTGCATAAATCTATACATACTTTATTATTTTTAGTATAATCATCTCTATTAATGCATTAATAGAGATTTAAGTAAAAAGAACTTCTATCATTAAACATTTTCTGTTTAATAATAGAAGTTCAATAAATTCTACATTTTTATTTAGCTTTTGATTTCTTTTTGAATAAACTTGCAAATGGTTTAACAATTGCATCATACATCTTCTCTTTGAATGTTTTTCTAAGAGCAAGAGACACCTCTTCGTCCGGTTCTTGATCAACAATTACATACTTAGCATCATATTCAGCTTGTAGTCTGTCTATTGCCGGAACTATTTCAGCTTTAATATACTCTAATGCACTGGCCTTACTTGTTGTTCTCTCTAAGTCAATAGTTATATGAACACTATTTTCCAAATTGCTTATTTTAGATTTTATTGTCTTTTCAGCCTTTGCATATTCTTCAGACTCTGGAACAGCAGTACAAATAGTTTCCAAATGCTCTTTCATTGGTGCAAGTTCTGGATTAGAAAGTTCCTCTGCATACTCATCTAAAGGATTAGCAGCCATTGCTGAAATATACATTGTAGACAATGTTCTGCTAAGTTCCAAGTTAGTTTTTGCTTGCTCGTTTAAAGAAACAATCTTGCTTGTTCCTTCTATTATTTGATTAGTTGCATCTTTTTGTAATGCCTTTAATTTATCTAACAATTCTATTGGGAATTCTGAAGTTTCACAGTTCATCGCATAATCTTTAATATCAGAAATTAAATTTTTAAATGCATCATCTTCTTCCCATAGAATAAGTGACTTTTTGCTATTAGGATTAATCATTTTCTCTAATTTATCTAGCTTTTGAATACATCTCTGTAATTCAACTGAAGTAACATTAACATCATTATTTTCCATACGCAATCATCTAAGTCTACTATAGTAAAACTTAAACTTCCTCCCATCTTCATTAGTAATCATTTACTTAGATTATACATTTTTCGTGGTTTTATTACAATTACAGAAATATTAAGTTTTTATTACAGATATATTACATGAGCCTTATGTTTTCTAGAATTTTAGAAAAAAATAAACTAGTTCTTTGATTGAACTAGTTTAAATTGGCTCCCCTTGTAGGACTCGAACCTACGACCTGCCGGTTAACAGCCGGACGCTCTACCAACTGAGCTAAAGAGGAATATAAATGCGGCAAGTTCCTATTTTCACAATGAGCGACCCATTACTATCTTCGGCTACATACGAGCTTAACTTCTGTGTTCGGTATGGGAACAGGTGTGACCTCGTCTAAATTCTCACCACGTTTATTATTCTACAACATTTATTATTTGTTGTCAATAATTTTTATTATATTCTTGCAAATCTTTTTTCAATTCTCTCTTTGCCAAGATTTTTAAGTATTTCGTATAGGTCTGGAGTGTTTCTTCTTCCTGTAAGTGCTACTCTTATTACTGTGCTTATGTCTCCTACATGACCCTTATAATTTTCTGGATTTTTCTTATATTCTTTTACTTCTCTAGCATAACCAAATTTTTCTGCAACGTCTTTTACTTTGTTAAACCATGTATCTTTATCATCATTTTCATCATACACACTTAGATACTCTGTTATTATCTTCTTTATTTCTTCTTTATCTGTTATACTTTGCCATTCATCTTCATGCTCTTTTGTGAAGAATACTTCATCATATAAATACTCAAGGTTTTCTCTTAGCTCTGACCATTTAGCTATATCTTTTCTTATTTTTGTTCCTGTTCTTTCTATATTTAATATATTAATTGTAAATTCTTTATGCTTTTTCATAAGTTCTGCTAAGTCTTTATCAAATTCTTCTGCCCATTCAAGACCATCTTCATATACCTTTTCAGCTGTAAATGTTGCGATTGTATTTTTTGATACATCTGCTAGCTTAACTAAATCAAATAAAGCACCACTTGAACTTATTTTATTTAAATCTATTTTGAATTCTTTTAAATCTACATGTGGATTATTCTTTCTCCATTCTTCGAAGTTAGAATTTAGTATGTTCATAAGATAATCTATAACTGCTTCTTTTGGTATTCCGTTTTCTTTATAATATGATGCTGCAGCTTCCGGATCTTTTCTCTTGCTTATCTTTCTCTTGCTTCCACCATCTTCTTTCATTATTGTTGGTGTGTGAATAAATTCTGGCATTTCAAATCCAAGAGTTTTGAATAATTCTACATGGATTGGAACTGATGGTAGCCACTCTTCGCCTCTTACAACATGTGTTGTTCTCATCAAATGATCATCAACTGCATGTGCAAAATGGTATGTTGGAAGTCCATCAGATTTTATGATTACTACATCTTGTACATTCTCCGGGAATTCAATTATTCCTCTTATCATATCCTTAAATCTTATTTTTTTAGACGTGCTTCCCATAGATTTAAGTCTAACTATAAATGGATCTCCATTTTTAACTCTTTCTATCATTTGAGCTTCACTTAATTTTCTACAATTTGCGAATTCTCCATAATATCCAGGCACT
This sequence comes from uncultured Clostridia bacterium, assembly GCA_934149405.1. Lineage (GTDB taxonomy): Bacteria > Bacillota > Clostridia > TANB77 > UBA1234 > UBA1234. Next base: position 173,763 of record CAKPEV010000004.1, read on the forward strand.
ATTTTTAATTTTTCCTGTCTTTCTCTAATTTGGTTAAGTTCGTCTGCGCTACAGAAACATGGATAAGCTAATCCTTTTTCAACCAAATCTTTAGCATATGTTTGATATATTTCTTTTCTTTCGCTTTGAATATATGGACCGTAATCGCCTTTTGTTTTTCCATCGATAGGTCCCTCATCAAATTCTATACCAAATACCTTTAAGCCATTTATAATTAAGTTTATGCCATCTTCAACTTCTCTTTTTCCATCAGTATCTTCTATTCTTAAATAGCATATACCATTATTTTGTGTAGCAAATCTTCTATCTAAATTTGCTCCAAAAAGTGAACCTACATGTATAAATCCTGTTGGACTAGGTGCAAAACGTGTTACAACGGCACCTTCTGGCAAATTTCTCTTTGGATATAATTTTTCGTAATAATCTGGTGTTTTATCAATATTTGGAAACATTAATTCCGCTAATTCTTTACTCATAATATCTAATCCTCTTTTCTTATATTCTTGTTTACATAGATATACTTATATCATACTTTCATATTTTTTTCAATGGTGACATATTCAAAAAGCAGTGAGAAAAATCTCACTGCTTTCGCAACATCAAATGATATGGTAATATACTACCTCTTTTTCTTCAAATACCTTGAAGCTCATCTGAAGTCCTCCAAAACCACGGATATCAACCTCTTTGCCTCCTTTAATCGGCTTTTTTACGGCAATAATCTTGATTTCTGGCACATTCGGATCATGCTTCTGTTCGAAGATAAAGTTTTCGAGAGCCGCGCGGATGAACACGTTAGGTGTTCCACCCTTTCTCATAATGAAGCCGTCAAGCTGTGCTAAAGCCTTCTCCACCTTCTGCTCCAAAGCTTTCAGTTTCCTGCTTTTCGGTACGTGGACACCGATAATCCTTGCCCTTTCATCCACAAGCGCAAAGAGTTCATCTTTCCGGATTCTTCCTATAATTGGGCGAATCCAGTAACTTTGCTCAGCTGTAACCTGTGCTAGTGCCTCATAAGTCATCACGGCCACCTGATAGTCCTCGACCATGCGTGCAAGCTTTTCTGAAAAGTCCAAAAGTCGCTCGTTAGAGGTGTACATTGCTGTTCTCGGAAATTTATCACGAAGCTGGTGTTTTATACTTACGTACAGTTCCCGTGAAAGTCTATAATCGTGCTGTCTCTCTTGCCAAGGTAAGCTTTCCATCTCACGCTTGTAATCCAAGAATTCCAACTGCACCTCCGTGTAATTGTCCATCCATTGTTGCATAACGTCTTTCTCCTTTTAATTATCAAATATTACTTATGTCCATACATGCTGCCAAGGAGTGTATAAAGATATAAGCACAAGCTCATTATACCATTTATATTTATTTATGTCAATTTTACCTAATCTGCAAAATATCTTATTTTTGGTTTTCTAAAGTTTTGTCTTCCTCATGAAGATTTTTCTTTTTATTTTCTGTTTCTAACATATTGTCTTTCGCAACCGTCATCATTAGCTTTATTCTATTAGTTTGATTGGCTTCACTTGCTCCTGGATCATAGTCAATTGGAACTATGTTAGCCTCTGGATATTTGCTTCTTATTTTCTTTATCATTCCTTTACCTACTACATGGTTTGGAAGACACGCAAACGGCTGAACGCAAACTATGTTGTCGATTCCATGTTCTATATACTCTATCATTTCTGCTGTTAAGAACCAACCTTCTCCTGTTTGATTTCCAAGTGACAATATCTTGTCGACTTTTTCTGATAACTTCCATATATCTATTGGTAATAAATAATCTCTATTTGACATTTGAAGTGCTCTACGAGAGTCTTTTTCAAATGAGTTTATTATTTTAAGTGCAAATTTGAATATTTCTGATTTGTTTTTGTCCAAGTTCATTAGTTTATGCCATGTTATGCTCGGTGTTGCCGCATATTTTACAAATCCCATGAAGTCTGGCATTGTAACCTCTGCACCTTCTGCTTCTAGCTTTTCTATTATGTTGTTGTTTCCAAATGGATGATATTTTATTAAAATTTCACCAACTATTCCCACTTTTGGTTTTCTTTGATGCAAATTAACCTCTATTTTTTCAAAATCTTCAACCATTTCATAGATACTTCTTCTAAAATCTTTTATGCTTCCGTTTTCTAGGATATCTTTGCATTTTGCCATCCATTTTTCGTATGTTTCTTCAGTATCACCCTTGTGCACTTCATAAGCTCTATTTTTTAACAATAGTTTTTGAAGTAAATCGCCATACACAACTGCTTTTAGCAGTTTGTCTATCATCTTTGGTGTAAGCTTGAACCCTGGCATTTTCTCCATACCACTAAAGTTAAATGATATTACCGGTACATTCGCAAATCCTGCATCTTTTAAAGCTTTTCTAATGAAAGCTATATAATTTGTCGCTCTACATCCTCCGCCAGTTTGTGACATCATGAGTGCAGTTTTTTCTACATCATATTCTCCAGACTCAAGGGCTTCTATCATCTGTCCAGTTGTTAATATTGATGGATAACAAGCATCATTATTAACATATTTTAGACCAACTTCTACAGTATGCGCTGTACACTCACGAAGTAATTTGACATTATAACCATATTTTTTTAACACTGCTTGTAACAATTCAAAATGTATTGGTGCCATTTGTGGTATCAATATTGTGTAGTCTTTTTTCATTTCCTTATCAAATATCTTCTTATCTATTTCGTATTCGCCAACTTGAGTTTCTTTTGGCACTATGCAAGTTTCATGCTTATTCATACTTGCTAAAAGCGATCTTATTCTGATTCTTATTGCGCCTAAATTGTTTACTTCATCTATTTTTATTAATGTATACATCTTCCCGAAACTTTTTAATATTTCTTCGACTTGGTCAGTCGTTACTGCATCAACACCACAGCCAAATGAGTTTAATTGAACTAGTTCTATATTTTCATGTTTGCCGACAAAATCTGCTGCAGCATATAGTCTTGCATGATATGTCCATTGGTCTACAACTCTAAGTGGTCTCTTTGGCTGGACTAGTCCTGCAACGCTGTCTTCTGTTAACACACAAAGTCCTAGACTTGTAATCATTTTATCTATTCCATGATTTATTTCTGGATCTACATGATATGGTCTTCCTGCAAGCACGATTCCTTTTAAATTATTATCTCCTATATATTTTAATGCTTCTTTTCCTTTTTCTAAGATATCTTTTTTGCATCTTTGATATTCTTTTTCTGCTTCTTCGGCCGCTTCTGTAAGTTCACTCTTACTAAACCTATATTCACTAAACTCAGGTAGCTCTAAAATTGTCTTTACAAGTTTTTTAGTGTCGAATGGTAAGAAACTGTTTATAAATTTAATTTCATTTAATTCTTCCACATTGTTTTTCAAAACTTCAGGATACGAAATTACAATCGGGCAATTATAATGATTATCTGAATCCTTGAACTCTTTCCTAGAATACGGTACACATGGATAAAATATTGTTTTTATTCCTTGTTCTATAAGGCTCATAACATGTCCGTGGCTTAGTTTGGCTGGATAGCATACAGATTCTGATGGCATTGATTCCATGCCTTTTTCATAAGTTTTTCTATTACTCTTTTCAGATATTAGAACTCTAAAGCCAAGTTTTGTTAAAAATGTAAACCAGAAAGGATAATCTTCGTACATATTCAAAACTCTTGGTATTCCTATCGTTCCTCTATAAGCCATTTCTTCGCTAAGTGGCTCATATTCGAAAATCCTTTTGTATTTGTATGCATACATATTAGGCAAATTCAGATTTGCCTTATCTTTTCCAGCACCTTTTTCACATCTATTTCCTGATATAAACTTCTTTCCATTTGAAAATTCATTTATTGTTAAAAAGCAATTGTTTTCACAACCTCTACATCTTGTGTGAGTTATGCTTACAGTTAAAGTTTCTAATTCATCTTTTTTAAATACTTTTGAAACATAGTTTTTATCATTTAATGAATCAAACTCTTCTTTTGCAAGTATAGCAACACCATAAGCTCCCATAAGTCCTGCAATGTCAGGCCTTACAACATTTTTTCCAACTATAATTTCAAAAGCTCTTAATACTGCATCATTGTAAAAAGTTCCACCTTGCACAACTATATTGTCTCCAAGAGTAGCAACATCTCTTACTTTCATAACTTTCTGTATTGCGTTCTTTATAACTGAGTATGAAAGACCTGCTGAAATATCGCCAACAGTATAGCCCTCCTTTTGTGCTTGCTTAATTTTCGAATTCATAAACACAGTACATCTTGAACCCAAATTTACTGGTTTTCTTGCCTTAATAGCTTCATCAACAAATTTTTGTATGCTCAAATTCAAACTTTTCGCAAAAGTCTCAATAAATGAACCACAGCCTGATGAACATGCCTCATTTAACATGATGTTATCAATAGCACCGTCCTTGATACTTATATATTTCATATCTTGACCACCAATGTCTACTATACTTGTAACGTTTGGCATAAATTTCTTAGCAGCACTATAATGTGCTATAGTCTCTATTTCATTTAATTCAATATTTAAAGCGGACTGAATCAATTTTTCACCATAGCCTGTAACACCCGCATATCTAATAGTAACCTGCTTTGGTAAAACATCATATAGTTTTTCCATCATCTTAATCACACTTTGAAGAGGACTTCCTTCGTTACTTTTATAATTTTCATATAATAGCTTTCCGTCTGCTGAAATTAAAACAAGTTTACTAGTTGTTGACCCTGCATCTATTCCTAAAAAAGCATCTCCTTTATAATTATTTAAAGGTTTTCTTTTTATCTTATTATTTTCATGTCTCTCTTTGAATTCGTCATATTCTGCATCAACTGTAAAAAGTGGATTTAGAGGCACAGTTGTGTCGTCATGAGCATATTTTAACATTTGGATTTTTGCTCTCAATTTTTCCGCATTTATTGCATTATAATTCACAGAATCTAGTGCAGCTCCCTTTGCAACAAAAAGATGCGCATCCTCTGGAATTATTATTTCGTCATCTGATAACTTTAAGGTTTCTATAAACCTTCTTCTAAGCTCAGATAAATAGTTTAGTGGTCCACCCAAAAAAGCAACATTTCCTTTTATTGGTCTACCACACGCCAAACCACTTATAGTTTGATTAACTACAGCCTGCAAAATAGAAGCCGCGATATCTTCTTTTGCAGCACCTTCATTTAAAAGTGGTTGAATATCTGATTTAGCAAACACACCGCAACGAGAAGCAATCGGATAAATAGTATTGTGTTTTTTAGCAAGTTCATTTAAACCTTGTGTATCCGTATCCAATAGCAGTGCCATTTGGTCTAAAAAAGCACCTGTTCCACCAGCACAAGTACCATTCATTCTTTGTTCTATTGATTTATCAAAATATATAATTTTTGCATCTTCGCCACCTAATTCTATTACAACATCAGTTCTTGGAATATACTTTTCAACTGCTCTTTTGCACGATATAACCTCTTGTATAAAAGGTAAATCCAATAATTTCGAAACAAACATCGCCCCTGAACCAGTTAATGCAATATTAAAATCATAACCCGGAAATTTTTCTATCAAATTTTCTAAACATGTACAAACTGTATTTTTAGTATCTGAAAAATGTCGTTCATATGAGCTGTGAATTATTTTCAAGCTTTCATCCATAACGACCACTTTAACTGTCGTAGATCCAACATCTAACCCTATATGCAAAACTCTTTTCATAATGTATCACTCCTAAATCAATTATAATTATATCGAAATGGGTCGAATTTTGCAATAAGTTTGTCCGAGGGCACAGAAATTACATAATTTATAAAACTTTGGTAAATAAACTCTATGTTAATGCATATTTGACTCACTACAACTGCATTTTGTAAACTTTATATGAAAATTTTGGAAATCACTTGATTTATTCAGATTTCTATTATATAATAAAATTCCAAAATAAATTTATAGGAGGGTTTGTCTATGTTGACAAATTTAAAGCGAACCATTGTAATGGTTAAGGATGGAAATGCACCAATGAGGGTGGCTGACGAGAATTCTTGTTGGTCCGAAGACGCCCATGAGTGGAGGTACAACTTCACTTGTTCTCCGAAGGAGAATGTAAGAGCCTTAGAACGGCTTGTTTATGGACACGATAGAGTTTCGTACACTATAGACAAGAAGTTACTTGACTACTTGAGCGACCGCGAAGCAATTTGCCAGACTGAAGAGTATGCTGAACTTCTCGGAACTATCAAGGCAATTAAGGATAGCAATCTTGATTGCAAATCCACGCTCCTCGCAATCATCAACGAAGAAATTCACCAGCGCCATCCGTACAACTTTGCAAAGTAATTTTAAATTATTTTGCAAACTGACACTTTGAGTAATAAAAAGGTCCCCTATTATAGAGGACCTTTTTATATGTTATTTTTCCAAAGAACACTTTGCAAATAAATAAGGTTAAAGGTTAAATTTTATAATTTAAACTTTTCCTTTTTGCTATTTGTTGGTTTAACATAGATATGTCACACAGTAACAAAATAAAATAAAAAAGGAAATACCAGAATATGATATAATTT
>CAKPEV010000005.1 GCA_934149405.1 uncultured Clostridia bacterium
ATAATAAATTTTTTAAAAGGTTTGTTTAAAACGAATTAGATTAAATATGGATGTGCATATATATACATAGATATATGGAACTTGAAAGATAAGAATCAATGATACTTAAATTTCAGATTTTTCTTGAATTTTACATAAACTTGTGATAATATAACTTGCATAGTTAAATAGATTATGATGATAAAGAGGAGTAGCTATATAAATTTTTAAAGAGAGTTTGGATTAGGTGGGAGCCAAATAAAATTGTATGGTGAAAGGAGCTTTTGAATAATCAAATAATTAAGTGAGTAGCTTTCAAAAAGCTATTAACTAGGGTGGAACCGCGGAAGTTTAATTTCGTCCCTAGCTACATTTTATAAGTGTAGCTAGGGACTTTTGTTTTATGTCTAAGCTACATAAAGGTTTTAATAGTAGGTAGTGTAAAAAACACTATCTAAAAAGTTCGTGAAGCATAAGAAACTTCGTGAAGAAAGAAATATAAGGAGGAATATTTATGGTAGAAAAAACAATGGATAAGATAGTTAATCTATGTAAAAACAGAGGATTTGTATATCCAGGTTCAGAAATTTATGGTGGACTTGCAAACTCATGGGATTTTGGTCCTTTGGGTAGTGAGTTAAAAAAGAATATAAGAGATGCTTGGTGGCAAAAATTTGTTAAAGAAAACAAATACAATGTTGGTATTGACGCTGCAATTATGATGAACCCTCAGGTTTGGGTTACAACAGGACATGTTGGAGGTTTTAGCGATCCGCTTATTGACTGTAAAGCTTGTAAAACAAGACATAGAGCAGATAAACTAATTGAAGAATGGTCATTTAAAAAAGGCGAGCAAATCTCAGGACTTGATGGATGGTCAAACGAAGAATTAGTTAAATTTATAAATGACAATAAGATACCTTGCCCAGATTGCGGAAAGACAGATTTCACAGATATTAGAAAGTTTAATTTGATGTTTAAAACATTTATGGGTGTTACAGAAGATGCTAAATCTGAAGTATATTTAAGACCTGAAACAGCACAAGGTATGTTTGTTAATTTTAAAAATGTGCTTAGAACAACTAGAAGCAAAATGCCTATGGGTATATGCCAAATTGGTCGTTCTTTTAGAAATGAAATAACACCAGGTAACTTTATTTTTAGAATAAGAGAATTTGAACAAATGGAACTTGAATTCTTCTGTAAGCCAGGAACAGACTTAGACTGGTATTCTTACTGGAAAGAGTTCTGCAAGAATTGGCTTTTAAGCTTTGGCGTAAAAGAAGAAAACTTAAGAATGAGAGAACACTCAAAAGAAGAGTTATCATTCTACAGCAAAGGAACAACAGATATAGAGTATTTATTCCCATTTGGTTGGGGAGAACTTTGGGGAATTGCCGACAGAACAGATTACGATTTAAAGAGACATATGGAGGCTTCAAAAGCTGATCTTACATATCTAGATCCAGAGACAAACGAAAAATATATTCCATATTGTGTTGAGCCATCTGTAGGTGTTGAGAGAATATTCTTAACAGTAATTTGTGATGCATATGATGAAGAAAAAATATCTGAAGATGATACAAGAATAGTACTTAGATTGCATCCAGCTCTTGCACCATTTAAAGTTGCAATTTTGCCACTTTCTAAAAAGTTAAGCGCACCAGCTACAGAATTGTTTGAAAAGTTATCTAAAAAATTCAATTGTGAATATGATGATGCTGGAAGCATTGGTAAAAGATATAGAAGAGAAGATGAAATCGGAACACCATATTGCATAACATATGACTTTGAATCAGAAAACGATAACTGTGTAACAATAAGAGACAGAGATACAATGGAACAAGTAAGAATACCAATAGATGAAGTTGAGAAATTTATAGAAGATAAACTAGTATTCTAAAGTATAGCGAGTAATCGTTTCGGAATAGCAAGAACTTATTTTGATTTATTAAAAATTTGACATACTGATATGAAAAGGAATAAGTTAAAAACAAATTTATACTTCTTGTTATATAATTACATATGGATATGAAAATAGCACATGAAAACATGTGCTATTTTTGATTTAATTTGAAAAAATGATTTTCTAATCGTTTTATAAAACATCCGGATAGTTCCTTATTATTGCTAATAAATAACGCAATTGAAACTATCAAAACTGTCTTATATTACTCGTAATCTTTGGAAGATATGCCACAAACTGTGCATACCTCGGGGTCACTCTGGAGGAACAAATCCAGTAGTTCTTTTGCATCGGATTTCGGATTTTCTTCGAAAACATTGTGAAGAAGGTTTGCTAGCGTCTTACGATTTTCGGAAGTTTTTTCTACAGCTGAGCTGATCTCTTTATGAATCTGAGGAATATCTTTTCCAATTATCTGTTCCCTATTAATCGAGAAAACGTATCCATCGTCGTAGAGGATTCGGACGGATTTAAGTCCAACATCTTTGTCGATGTAGAAAGAAACGTGACCGTCGGAATCGAGATTGAAGTTCATGCATGTTGTTTCGCAGGGAATGCCATCTCCAACTGCAGGAAGTCTGCAAATCGCAACAATTTCAGGATCAAGAGCGTTAAGGGTGTCAATCAGGTTCTTTGGGGTGTAACTTCCATTTTCAATAGGCGAAATGGAGTTTACAATTTTGGAAACAATTTTCCGGTTTTCCATCACCGACTCGAGAAAGTGCAAACTTTCATCCCAAAGAGTTGAAGAGTCCTTTCCGAGTATGTCTGTCCGCGAAATGAAGTATACGAAGTCGTCGTAAATGATATGGACGGATTGGAAACCACTTGCTTTCGTGATGGAGAAGTTAGCCCGGCCGTGTGCGATTTTGTAATTTTTCATGTGTACCTCCTACACAATTTATAAAAATTTTTCAAAGCGTCATATACCATAAATTATTTGGTATGCCTAAAAATGTTGCTTAACGCTAACAGAGTACCATATTTTTGCTAATTTGTCAAATGTGTTGCTCTTGATTGAGTGATATGATAGAATGAACCTATGTTTGATGGTTGAAAGGAGAGAAAAATGCCAAGTATTAATTATTTAGTTAAAAGAATTTGTACAATGAATTACAAGTCTATGTTTGATAGAATTAATGTTGTAAGGAAAAAATGCAACAAATCAAAATTTATGATATTTTGTGATATGGTTTGGTGCGGAATACGTTATGGCGCGGGTTATGTAGATTATGATGTTATAGGTTTTTATAAATTAAATTCAAAGCAAAGAAAAACCATGCTTACAAGAGGCATAAACAATAAATTTGTAAGAAAATTAAATGAAAAAGAATATTGGCATCTATTCAATAATAAAAATGAATTCAATGAGATGTTTAGAGAATACCTAAAAAGAGATTTTATATATCCGGTAAATGAAAAAAAAGAAGAAACCATTGAATGGATGAAGAAACATGTAGTGTTTTTTGCTAAGCCTAATGATGGACAATGTGGAAAGAACATAGAGAAGATAAATGTAGCAGATTGGAATGAAGATTTTGAAAAGCTATATAATAATTTGGTAGAGAATAAGCTATATTTGTTGGAAGAACCAGTTATTCAGTGTGAAGAAATGAACAAGTTAAATAAAAGCTCGGTAAATACAACTAGAATGGTTTCGGTAATGAACGATAAAGGCGAGGTTACAATTCTTGCAACATTTGTTAGAATTGGTAACGGCAAATGTGTGGATAATTTTAATAGTGGTGGAATGACAGCAAAAGTAGATGTTGAAACAGGAACTATCTTAGAAGAGGCTGTAAATAAAAAAGGAGAACTATTTGAAAATCATCCATTAACAGGAACTAAAATAAAAGGCTTCCAAATACCTTATTGGAACGAGGCTAAAGAAATGGTAAAAGAAGCTGCTAAGAAGAGTACACATGTAAGGTATGTTGGCTGGGATGTGGCAATGAGCATAAATGGCCCTGTTCTAATAGAGGGAAATCAATTCCCTGGACATGATATATACCAAGTTGCAGAAAAAATTGGACCAGATGATATAGGAGTTTTACCTATGTTTAAAAAAGCGATAGAAGGATAAGAAAAAGACTACTCAATCAATATGTTGAGTAGTCTTTTTTGGAAGTTTACATGAGCGATATCTCATGTTTATAGCTTTTGAAATTTAGCTGTTATTTTCAGTCAAAAGCTCAAAAAGTGTTTTGATTGAATCTCTGCCAGAAGAGTCATATTCAAAGATAAACTGAAAATACTCCTTATCTTGATACAACTTTTCATTAAGAGATATTATTTTGGCGAGCTGTCTTATTTGCTTGATGGTAATGTTGTCAACAATGGAGTCGTCTATGAGTTTCGAGTAGACATTTTCCCAAGATGCAGGTATCTGAACATCCTTATCAATTGAGATCTCGCCGTTTGTATGCACCGTGATAGAGATTTTTTGCAATTCTCTTATATCATGTTGCAGGTCAGAAATCTTCTTCTTTGCCTCATCGATATTTTTGTCGTTTTGCATAGAATGATTTTTTAGTACCACGATGCGGTCGGAAGCATTTTGAAGTTGATGCGTTTTATTGCCAAGTTCTTTTCTTAAGTTTTCACAGTCATCCTTCAATTTCTGCGATCTGCTGGTAAGCTCGACAATTTCCTTTGAAAGTTTTTCTTTTAGACTTAGCATAGAAGAAAGTTCACTTTCACTTTTTTCTATATCACTTCTTAAGCTTCTGATTTTTGCATCTTCAGGTTTTTCTTCGATTATTTTTGGTTGTGTAACCTCCTTATTGTTTGCTTTGACTTGAATCGGCTCTAAGATTGCTACTTTCGGCATAGGTGATTCCTCCTGCTGTGTTACAATGCTATTTTTCTTATCTTCTGCGCGCTGTCTCTTTTTAGCAAGCTGTTCATTCTTCTTGACATTCGCAAAAAATTGGGCGTAATGTGGGTTATTAGAATGCCGTCTGCAAAAGTCTGAGAGATCTTCTTCGCTGATTTCGAGGTCGGCACAAAAATCCGCTGTAGTCCAACCCTGCTTCAGTTTTGACTGAATGTAGTCTGGGGAAATTGTTCTTCTTGGTTTCGCCATGTGTCTTTTACCTCCGTATAAAATTAGTGTTAGAAAAAGATTCGTAATGCTAAAAAACTTTCTAATATGCAGAAAGTTAAATTATTCGTATATAAATGTTGTAAGAATAATATCACAGATGTATAAAAATGTAAATAGAAAAATAAAATTATGTAAAGATGACACAAAAAATTGATATACTGCTAAAAAAACTTGATTTTATCAAGATTTTGGTATATATTAATACTGTTCATGACTAATAAATCAAAACGAAATAATAATTACAAGGAGGAATTTAAATGAGCAAAAAGTATGTATATCTTTTTAGCGAAGGAAATGCTAAAATGAGAGAATTACTTGGTGGTAAAGGAGCAAACCTTGCAGAAATGACAAATTTAGGTTTACCAGTTCCACAAGGATTTACAATTACTACAGAGGCTTGTACAAAGTATTATGAGGATGGCAGAGAAATCAATCCAGAAATCAAAGCTGAAATCACAGAGTACATTTCAAAATTAGAAGAAATCACAGGAAAGAAATTTGGAGACAAAGAAAATCCATTATTAGTATCAGTTCGTAGTGGTGCTAGAGCATCAATGCCTGGTATGATGGACACAATCTTAAACTTAGGATTAAATGAACAAGTTGTTGAAACACTTGCTGAAAAATCAGGAAACCCACGTTGGGCTTGGGATTGTTACAGAAGATTTATCCAAATGTATTCTGATGTTGTTATGGAAGTTGGTAAAAAATACTTTGAACAACTTATAGATAAAATGAAAGCTGAAAAAGGCGTTACACTAGACGTTGAGCTTACAGCTGAAGATTTAAAAGAATTAGCTAGTGAATTTAAAGCTGAATATAAAGAAAAGATCGGTGAAGAATTCCCTACAGATCCAGTAGCTCAATTATGGGGAGCTATTAAAGCCGTATTTAGATCTTGGGACAACCCTAGAGCTAATGTTTACAGAAGAGATAACGATATTCCATATTCTTGGGGTACAGCTGTAAACGTTCAAATGATGGCATTTGGTAACATGGGAGATGACTGTGGTACTGGTGTTGCATTTACTCGTGACCCAGCTACAGGTGAAAAAGGATTGTACGGAGAATTCCTTACAAACGCACAAGGTGAAGACGTTGTTGCAGGTGTTCGTACACCAATGAAAATTACTGAAATGGAAAACAAGTTCCCAGCTGCATTCGCACAATTCAAAGATGTATGCAAAAAACTAGAAGACCATTACAGAGATATGCAAGATATGGAATTCACAGTTGAACATGAAAAATTATTTATGTTACAAACAAGAAATGGTAAGAGAACTCCACAAGCTGCTCTTAAGATTGCTTGTGATTTAGTTGATGAAGGAATGATATCAGAACAAGAAGCTGTTATGATGATCGATCCTAGAAACTTAGATGCTTTATTACACCCACAATTCGATAGTAAAGCATTAAAGAATGCTACACCAATCGGTAAAGCATTAGGTGCTTCTCCAGGAGCTGCTGCTGGTAAAGTAGTATTCACAGCTGAAGATGCAAAAGCATGGGCCGCTAGAAAAGAAAAAGTAGTTCTAGTTCGTCTTGAAACATCTCCAGAAGATATCGAAGGAATGAAAGCTTCTCAAGGTATCTTAACAGTTCGTGGTGGTAGAACATCTCACGCAGCAGTTGTTGCTCGTGGTATGGGTAAATGCTGTGTATCAGGATGCTCAGAAATTATCATGGATGAAGAAAACAAGAAATTCACACTTGGTGGAAAGACATATCATGAAGGAGATTTAATCTCAATTGATGGTTCTACAGGTTACATCTATGATGGACTAATTCCAACAGTTGATGCTGTTATCAGCGGAGACTTCGGAAGAATCATGGGATGGGCTGATAAATACAGAGTTCTAGAAGTTAGAACAAACGCAGATACACCAAGAGATGCTGAAAAAGCAAAAGAACTTGGTGCACAAGGTATTGGTCTATGCCGTACAGAGCATATGTTCTTTGAAGGCGACAGAATAGCTGCTATCAGAGAAATGATTTGTTCAGATACAGTTGAGCAAAGAAAAGCTGCTCTTGCAAAATTAGAGCCAATGCAACAAGGTGACTTCGAGAAATTATTCGAAACAATGGACGGATATGAGGTTACAATCAGATTCTTAGATCCACCTCTACATGAGTTCGTTCCAACAGAAGAAAAAGATATCGAAGCTCTTGCTAAAACACAAGGAAAGACAGTTGAAGAAATCAAAGCAATCATTGCTGGTCTTCACGAGTTCAACCCAATGATGGGACACAGAGGATGCCGTCTAGCTGTTACATTCCCTGAAATTGCAGAAATGCAAACAGAGGCTGTTATTAAAGCTGCTATCAACGCTTCTAAGAAAATTGGTAAGATGATTACTCCAGAAATCATGATTCCACTTGTTGGCGAAGTTAAAGAGTTAAAATATGTTAAAGACGTAGTTTGTGCAACAGCAGATAAAATAATTGCTGAAGCTGGTGTTGATATGAAGTATCAAGTTGGTACAATGATAGAGATACCAAGAGCTGCTCTTACAGCTGATGAAATTGCTAAAGAGGCTGAATTCTTCTCATTTGGTACAAACGACTTAACACAAATGACATTCGGATTCTCAAGAGATGATGCTGGTAAATTCTTAGGAGCTTACTATGACAAGAAGATTTATGAGAACGATCCATTTGCTAAAGTTGACCAAGTTGGTGTTGGTAAATTAGTTGAAATGGCGGTTAAATTAGGTAAAGAAACAAGACCTAATATTAAATTAGGTGTTTGTGGTGAACATGGTGGTGAACCTACATCTGTTGAATTCTTCCACAGAGCTGGTTTAACATATGTTTCTTGCTCACCATTTAGAGTTCCAGTTGCAAGACTTGCAGCTGCACAAGCACAAATCAAATATCCAAGAAAGTAATCATAAAGATTATTTAATAAGCCGAGGCTTTAATGCCTCGGTTTTTTACATTTAGAAAACAGTTCAACATTGTTACAACTAAAGTTAATTCGTATTTGAATTGTTTAAAATATAGAATAAATTTCTACCATTATTAATTAGTGATATGATATAATTTTTCTGAGGTGATTTTATGAAGGAAATTGTTTTTGTTACACATAATCATGGAAAAGTGGCTTTTGCACAGAACTTTTTTAAAAACACAAAGCTTGATATATTCGAATATGAATTGGATGAGCCAAGAAGTGATGATATAAGAGAAATTGCAACTTGCAAAGTAAAAGAAGCATATGAACTTGTAAAGAAACCATGCATAGCACAAGATTCTGGTTTTTTCATAGAAGCATTAAATGGTTTTCCTAAATGCTTTGTCAATTTCACTTTAGAAACTCTTGGAATAGAAGGTATACTTAAGCTTATGAATGGAATTAAGAATAGAAAATGTTCTTTTAAAGAATGCTTGGCATATTATGATGGCAAGGAAATAAAATATTTTGACGGAAATCATGATGGCATTTTATCGGAAGAAATATTAGGAGTTAATAGAGAAGAAAAGTGGTCAGATTTATGGTATATATTTAAGCCATATGGGTATGATATTACACTTGCGGAAATGTCACCAGAACTAAGAGATAATAGAGAGATAAGTGAACACAATCATTCTGCAATGATAGATTTTTCAAATTGGTTTGAAAAAGATGAGAAATAAAAAGGCATAAAGTCAGCATTTTTGGTAAAAATATCTCTAAAGGAGGAATTAAAATGAAGGTTAGAGATATAATGACTAAGGATGTTGTTTTTGCGAATAAAGACGATTCAGTACTTACTGTTGCGAAACTAATGAAGCATCATAATGTTGGTGCTATTCCAATAGTTGAAAATGCTGAAAAAGTTTTAGGAATGGTGACAGATAGGGATATAGTCTTAAATATGGCAGATTATAATTTTGATCCAGCAAATACTTTTGCACTTAAGCTTATGACAGATAAATTATATACTGTAAAACCAGAAGCAGATTTAAGCAGTGCATTGGCATTAATGAAAAAGCAACAAATAAGAAGGCTACCTGTTATGGAAGATAACAAGCTTATTGGAATGTTGTCAATTGGAGATATTGCAGTACGTTCGGATTACAATATGGAGATGAGTGAGGCAATTTCAGAAATTTCTATGCCAGATAAACCAGAAAATATATAAGCATGAATGAGGCATGATATTTAATTCGTGCCTCATAATTTATTTATCTTGCTTTTTTATAGAATATATGCAAAAATATAGATAGATTTTGAAAAGAAGAGGTGCTTTATAAATATGGATAAGAGCAAAAAAATAAGAATTTTAGAAAGGGTAGGAGTATTTTTAGGAACGATACTTTTACTATATTTGCTAGTGAAATTTGCTACATACTTTATGCCATTTTTGATAGCAGGAATTATAGCGATTTTGATAGAACCAGCTATAAAATTTTGCATGAATAAACTAAAAATGAGCAGAAGAGTAAGTTCGGTAATAATAGTTGCTTTAACAATTGTGTTATTAATTTTAGCAATTGTATATGGAAGTTTAGGAATAATAAAAGAAATAGGCAATCTTTCAAGCAATATAGGACCTGCGATAACGACAACGACAAGGTTTATAGATTCATTGAGTGGTAAAGTTAGTGAGATATATCCAGATATTCCAGAAAATATATTGATTGCAGTTGAGAGCTCACTTGTTGATTTCGTTGGAAAACTTGGAAATTTGGTTGCAGAGGCTGCTACTAAACTTGTTTCATTATTGCTTTCAGTTCCAACTATGATAATAAATACAGTAATAACAATCCTTGCACTTATATTTTTTACAAAAGATAGGATTTATGTTATAGATATGATGGAACATCATATGCCAAAAAGTTGGATAAAGAAATGCATGGAAGTTGGTACTGAAATTTTTTCAACTATAGGCGGATACATAAGAGTATATGCCAAAATACTATTTATAACATTCGTAGAATTATATGTAGCATTTATAATAATAAACGCAATAGGATTTAAAATTGACTACCCATTGATACTTGCTATGGTAATATCGATAGTTGATATATTGCCTATACTTGGCGTAGGAACAGTGCTTATTCCTTGGGCTTTGTGGATGCTTGTAGTTGGTAACTGGGGCCTTGCACTTGCACTTATAATAACATATGGTGCAATCTTTTGCATAAGACAATTTTTAGAGCCAAAACTAGTAAGTAAACAATTTGGAATACATCCACTAGTTACATTATTTGCAATGTATGCAGGATATAAATCATCAGGTGTATTTGGACTTATCTTAGGACCAGTTTTACTTATGGTACTAAGATGCATATTTGCAAAACAAATAGAGAATGGATTATTCAAAGATATATTCGAAGAAAAATAATATAAGAAAGCGGAGTAAAAAGCTAAGTGGCTCTTTACTCCGTATTTTTATTTAAAATTTATTCTTTGGTGGGTATACAGCTGCTTCATTAGGCGTTGTAATTTTTTTGATTTCAAAGACTTCTATTATTGGCATAGGGCCATGGTAATCTTTTAATTTAATTGTGCCGTTGATTTCTATCCAAGAGTTATTTTCAAAGTTTTTGATTTCATCAGATTCACATAAAAAACCAACAATTCTATAATCATTATCTGAAACAATCATATCTCTAGCTGTTACAAATTGATTTTGTTTAAAATCATTAACTCTAAAAACGTATCCAGTAGAATGAATTTTCTTGCCGTATGTATTTATCTGTGTTATCATGTACATCTTTTAATATGCTAGTATAGTTACTATTATTCATAATGATAGTCTTGCCAGCAAAAAGTTTGGCAAAGCACAAAAGTGAAAGCAAAATAATAATTGTAGATAAGATAATTATAAAAAGTTTAAAGCTAAATTTTATATTTATAATCTTCATAAAAATATCCCCCAATCCTTAGTAAATCTTATGACTTTTTTGAAAAAATATGACAATGTTGTGTGGAGTTACTATTCAGTCTTCAAAAATAAAATGTATGTATCAAATGTAAAAAAATGTAGCGGAGCTTAAGTGTGCTCCACAAAAATATTATTGTTTAGGCTTGTATGATTTAAGGTTGAACAGTAACTGTGTGTACAGATAGATTTTAAGTAGGCTTTTTAAATCTTGATAAGATTTTAGATATGTTATATAATTTATAGGCGAGGGGGCGGTTACATGATAGTTGCAATAGATGGTCCTGCAGGGACAGGAAAGGGAACTGTAGCAAAACTAATTTCAGAAAGACTAGACTTCGTATATATAGATACAGGTGCGATGTACAGATGCATAACTTTAAAGATGATAAGAGAAAACATCTCATTAAATGAAGAAGAAAAAATAAAGGATTTACTAGAAAGAACGAAAATAACATTCAAAAATCTAGATGATAAACAACATGTATATTTAGATGGAGAAGATGTTTCAGATTTAATAAGAAAACCTAATGTAAATGAATTAGTTTCACCGGTTTCAGCAATAAAAATAATAAGAATAAAAATGGTAGAGCTTCAACGCAAATTAGGTGAAGAGGGAAATGTCATAATGGAAGGCAGAGACATAACAACTGTTGTATTTCCAAATGCTGAAGTAAAGATATATTTAGATGCAAAGCTAGAGATAAGAGCGGAAAGAAGATACAAAGAGTTAATCGCAAGAGGAAATGATGTAACATATGAGGATACATTAGAAAGCATAAGAAAAAGAGACAAAAATGACATGGAAAAAGAAATGGGTGCATTAAAAATCGCAGAAGATGCTGTAGTTATTGATACATCTAATATGACCATCGAAGAAGTGTATGATAAAATAAAAGAAATAATAGAGTTAAAAAAGTAATATGAGAGATTATGAAAGAAATTTAAATAAGAATGGCGACTTACATTCTATAATAAAAAACATGTGACTTTCATATCGTATAAATATAACAAAATCATAATCGCCATAAAAGGGCAAAAGGAGAAAAAATGATTATAAGGTCAATCGTAAAAGGATTTGCACATATTTGTTTTCATACAATATATAGAACAAAAATAAAAGGAATAGAAAATATACCAAAAGAAGGCAAGGCCGTGCTTTGCTCTAATCATATACATATGTTTGATTCAGCAGGTATAATAGCTCATGTAAAAAGAATGACATATATAATAGCAAAAGAAGAATTATTTAAAACGAAATTTAAAAATTGGTTTATGAGACAAATGGGAACATTTCCTGTTGCCAGAGGAACTGGCGGAAAAGAAGCAATAGATACTGCAACAGAATATTTAAATCAGGGCAATCTTTTGCTTATATTCCCTGAGGGCACAAGAAACGGCTTAGCAAAAGGTGTAAAGTTTCAAAAAGGTGCAGCATACATAGCTATACAAAGTAAATCGCCAGTTATTCCTATAGGTGTTACAGGAACATTCAAACCGTTTTCGAAGATATGCATAAACATAGGCCAGCCTATAGATATAACAGAATATTTAGATGATGAAAAAGTAGACCCTAGAAAAGTAGTTGCATTAACTAAAAAAATAGAGAGTGAAGTAATAAAGCTAAGAGATGAAAATTAGATAAAGTACTGCAAATTAACTTATGAGACGAAGATGTTTAAACTTAAATGTATTTCAGAAAAGATGGATATATTATTTAAAAGAGTTAAAGAAATGATACATACAACCACAGATAAAGAGAGGATTAAAAAATGGAAAAAGAAGAATTAGTTGGACTTATTGAAGCATTGCTTTTTGCAAGCGGAAAGATGGTAAATATAAAAGTTTTATGTGATGTAACAGGATGCGAAAAAGAAGATGTCTTAGAAGCACTTAGCACATTAAAACAAAATTTAATAGAAAGAAAAAGCGGAATACAATTATTAGAAGTGAAAGAATCATATCAGCTTGCAACACTTGAAAAATACTATACATATATTTGTACAATGCTAGATAATAGACCAAAGCCAAATTTGTCACAAGCTGCTTTTGAGGTATTATCAATAGTTGCATATAATCAAAACGTGACAAGGGCTGAAATGGAAAAAATAAGAGGTGTTTCATCAGATAGTGCATTAAACAAATTATTAGAATACAACTTAGTTGAAGAAGCAGGAAAAATGGATGCACCAGGAAGACCAATGATGTATAGAACGACCGATGAATTCTTAAAGATGTTCGGGTATAATTCTATAAAAGACTTGCCAGAACTACCAAAGCTTAAAGAAGAAGTTGATGAGCAAATGAAAATCGAAGAAGAGTTATCTACAGAAGAAAATGCTTAAAACTAAGGAGGTACAATAATTGAAAATAATTTATGGACGCAGTGGATGTGGTAAAACATACTTTGCAATGAATGAGATAAAAGAAAATATAAAAGGGGCTTATGAGGGCCCCTTACTTTACATTGTGCCAGAACAATTTTCACTTACAGCTGAGGTCGACCTTTCAAAGATAATTGGCAGAGGTGGAATTATAAAAGCGGAGGTTGTTACATTTAAAAGATTGTGCCATCGAATATACAATGAGCATGGATTTAAAAAAGATACACTAGATACTGCGGCTAAAACTATGTTGCTTTATTATATTATGAGCAAAAACGAAAATAAGCTAAAAGTTCTTAATGGTGTTTCTAAAAATTTAGGATTAGTTACAACTGTGAGTGATATGATTTCAGAGTTTAAAAGATATAATGTAACACCCGAGATATTAAAAAGCTTTGCACCAAAAAGCGAATACCTAAAAATGAAACTAGATGACTTGATTTTTATATACGAAGCTTTCGAAGAAAAAAATCAAGGAAGTTACATGGATAAAGATGATGAATATACAAAAATGTCAGAGCTTATAAAAAATTCGGAGATAGTAAAAGGTGCTAAGATATGGATAGATGGCTTCGATGGCTTTACACCACAAGAATTAAATATAATAAATGAATTAGAAAAAGTCGCAGATGTATCTATACTTCTTACATTAGATGATTCGGATAACAATATGTTTTTACTAAATAAAAAAACATATCAAAAATTATCAAAAGAAAATAATGTAGAGGCAATATATTTGAGTGAGCAAAAGAGATTTAATAATATAGAATTAAAACATTTAGAAGAAAACTATAATTCGACATTTATAAAAAAATACGAAGAAAAGACAAAAAACATAGATATACGAATAGAAAAAAATCCATATGAGGAAATAGAAAATATCGCTATAAAAATCTTAGAAAAAGTAAGAGATGAAAACTTAAGATACGAGAATATAGCTATAGTTACAAGAAACATAGATAGTTATAAAAACAATTTCAAGATGATTTTTACCAAGTACAATATTCCATACTTCTTTGATGATAAGCATGAACTTTCTGCACAACCTCTTATAACATTAGTGTCTATGCTTTTAGATATATGTACAAGCAATTACTCATATGAATCAATCTTTAATTATCTAAAAACAGGACTTACAAATGTAGAAGATGTAAACGATATAGATAGGTTAGAAAATTATGTGCTAGAATGGGGTATAAAGGGCAATACATGGCTTAAAGAATGGACATTTGGTAAATCAGACTTAGAAAAAATAAATCAGATAAGAAGACAAGTAATAGAGCCAATTGTAGAATTTAAAAATAAGTTTTCAAAACAGAAAAAAGTATCTGAAATAGCAAAAGAGCTATATAACTTCCTTATAGAAATAAAAGCATATGAAAATATACAAAACAAGATAAAGAAGTTAAAAGAAAAAGAAAATCCAAGCGAAACCGAAATAGAGATAACAAACACATACATACAAGTATGGAATATATTTATAAAGTTATTAGATGAAATTGTAATGGTACTTGGTGAAGAAGTCGTTTCATTTGATAGATTTAAAAATATATTAAAACAAGGAATAATGCAAAATCAAATAGGAATACTTCCAACAACTAGAGACCATGTTGTAATAGGAGATGTTAGTAGAACTAGAAATTCAAATATAAAAGTTTTATTTGTAATAGGTTTAAATGACGGCGTTTTTCCGATGCCATATAATGATGAGGGATTTATAAATGATACTGAAAGAAACGAATTATTAGACGGCGGAGTCGAAATCGCAAAGGATACAAAAATGCTTTTATTAGAAGAAAACTTTAATATCTATAAAGTATTAACAACACCGACAGATGAGCTTCATCTATCATATCCAATATCAGATACAGATGGAAAAGCACTTAGACCATCAGAGGTAATAAATAGTTTGAAAAGAATATTCCCTAATATAAAAATCAGTAGTGATGTAATAGCAAAAGAAACATTAAAAGAAAAGGTAAATACTATAAATTCTACAGTGCCCAACTTGTTAAATGATATAAGAGAAGAACTAGATGGCGAAAGCAAATCAGAAGAATGGAAGAAAATATATCTATGGTTTGCCGAAAATCAAAAAGAAAGAATTTCATATATTGAAGAGGGATTAAATTATAAAAACACAATAGAGTATATAAGCAAGGAAAGTGCAAATAAGTTATATGGAAACGAAATGAATACAAGTGTATCAAAACTAGAAACATATGCTAATTGTCCTTTTAAATATTACTTGCAGTATGGATTAAACGCAAAAGAAAGAAAAGTATATAAGCTAGATACACCAGATGTGGGAATATTTTTACACGAAATAATTGAAAGATTTTCAAACTACTTGTTAGAGAGAAATATAAGTTTTAGAGATATAGAAAAGGAAAAAAGTGATGAAATAGTATCAAACATTGTAGATGATGTTTTGGTGGATTTCAAATCTAATATAATGACAAGCACTAATAAAATGAAACAACTTAGCTTAAAGCTAAAGAAACTTATAAAAAGAGTAATCTGGACAATAGTATTGCAAATAAAAGAAAGCGATTTCGAAGTTGTAGCAAGCGAGTTAGAGTTTGGAAAAGACAAAAAAGTAAATGCCATAGAAATAGAATTAGAAAACGGGCAAAAAGTATTATTAAGTGGAAAGATAGATAGAGTGGATATAGCAAAAACTGAAGAGGGAAAATACATAAGAATAATAGATTACAAATCATATAGCAAAGAAATGAAACTATTTAATGTATATTCAGGGCTAGAAGTACAGCTTATAACATACATGGATGCAGTGGATGAGCTTGAAGCAATGCCAGGAGGAATCTTATATCTAAAGTTAGATGACCCAATGATAAAAACATCAAAAAACATTGGAGGTGAAGAAATAGAAGAACAAATAAGAAAATCACTAAGAATGAACGGAATGATAGTAGCAAACACAAGACTAATAAAAGCAATGGATACAGGAATGACATCAGAATCAAATAACCTAAACTTAAAAATATCGAAAGAAAAATACACAGGAAAAACATATGTTCCAACGGAAGAAGAATTTGAAAAACTAAGATTTCATGTAAGAAAAACATTAAGAAGTCTATGTGAAGAAATACTATCTGGCAAAATAAAAAATCAACCAGTAAAATGCAAAGGCAAAACACCATGCGCATATTGTGACTACAAAGTAATCTGCCAGTTCGATAAAAAACTCGGCAATGACTTTAAAACATTACACGAAATGAAGAAAGAGGAAATTTGGGAGCAACTAAAGTTAGAATAAAAAGGGAGAGAATCAGTTATGAAAAATAAAAAAATAGTATTAGCTATAGCAATAATTTTAGTACTTGGATTAGCTGGGTGCAAATTAAGAGATAACTTAAATGATAATTACAAAGAAACAGAAAATATTGTTTCTGGAGAACAACTTGAAGTTAGAATAAAAAATATAAATGAAGCGACATCGCCTAAATTTGTTATGGACGAAAGTTTAAAAACAGCTGAAATATTAAAAGATTCGAATAATGTAGATTATGTTAAATTATCTAGTGGGTATGTATTAGGTACATCTCCAGATGATAATAATCATAATAAGTTTTTTGAAAATTCACGAGAAATACTTCCATCAAAAATATACTTAAATAATCCGATTACCAAGTACTACTACAATTACAATGGAGAGGTATATGAAATACCTATGGAAAAGTGCGAGAATGAAGATGAAGAAAGAATTGAATATCAAGACTATGAGTTGAAAGTTTATTTAAACACTGGTGTAGTAAGTGCATATGGCAAGACTGCACATTTTATGGATAATTCCGAAAAAATCTTCGGAAAAGAAGATGTACTAAAGCACTTAGTAATGACATCTAAAAATGAAACTAAAACATACACGCCAATCTATGAATTTGATTTGGACGATGATTTAGAAACAGTAGAGTTTGCAATTTCACATCCAGAAATGGATCCGGGTGATGGCGAGTATACAGTTATAAGACCATTACAAATTGACAAAGATAAAAATTTAAAAGAATTTGTAGACATGGAAATTTGCGGAAATATATCAAATTATAGAAATGTGTTCTTTGCTCATTTGCCACACAGAGGAATTTCGATAAACAGTTTGGTAGATAACTATATAGTGCTTACATATTATGTATATGATGAAAATGGTTTTACATGCGTTCAAAAACTAGCTAATGGAGACGATTGGTGGGATAATGACGAATATACTGAAAAACTAAAAGGGTATGCTTTTACACTAAATTCAGATATAGAATTTACAAAAGCGGATTCAGACAATTATTATAAAGTGGATTATACTACATGGGGACAAAATGAAACTGCAGAAAAAGTGACACTTCCAAAAGGAACAAAAATACATGTCCTAAAAATATTAGATAGTACAGGAAATTCAATAGTAGAAACATTAGACGGAACAACATATATGATAGCAAGCTTTGCTGGAATGACAATATAGAAGTTTCATATAATAAAAAGGAGCAAATTTTATGAGATGGACTGATGAACAAAAAGCAGCAATTGACACAAAAAATTGCAAGTTGCTTGTTGCGGCTGGTGCTGGTAGTGGTAAAACCGCTGTATTGGTACAAAGAATAATAGACAAAATAATAATAGATAAAATAGATATAGACAAAATGCTTATTGTTACATTTACAAATGCTGCGGCAAGTGAAATGAGAGAGCGTATTAGAGACGGCATATATAAAGTTTTAGAAACAAATCCAGAAATGCAAAGACAACTTCTTTTGATAAACAAAGCAAGCATAATGACAATAGATGCGTTTTGCAAAAAGGTTATTAAAGATAATTTCTTTAAACTAAATCTAGATCCTAATTTTAGAGTTGCTGATTCTGCAGAAAATGAACTTTTAAAATTAGAAGCATTAGATGAGGTTTTAGATGAACTATATGAAGAAGATGATGACAAAATAGTAGATGTCATGATGGCTTATTCAAACAATAAATCAGATGATAATCTAAGAAGTATTCTTCTAAACATTCATAGCTTTATACAGAGCTCTCCTTTTCCATACGACTGGCTAAAAGAAAAATGTGAGATGTATAACATAGATGAAAAAGATTTTGCAAAGACAGTCTGGGGAAAAGAAATAACTAGTTATGCACGTAGCGAAGTGCGAGGAATACTAGATGAAATGCAAGAAATGATTGAAGACTTGTCTTCAAATAATGAAGCAGCAAATTACTTATTAACACTTCAAGATGATGAACTTTTGCTAAAAAATCTTTTATATAATTGTAATACATGGGATGACTTTTGTGAGTATCTTTCGGTATGTGAGATTGCAAAATTAAAAAGCGCACCAAAGCTAGATGATGATACAAAAGAAGAAGTAAAAGAACTAAGAGAAAAAATGAAAGGCATTGTAAAAAAATATTTGAAAGAAGAAATATTCATATCAAAATCAAATGAGATACTTTCAGATGTTTCAAGGCTTTATGATACCTTAAAAATACTATCAGATATAGTTATAAGATTTGATAAAAGGTTTAAAGAAAAGAAAAATGCAAAAGGAATAATAGATTTTAGTGATATGGAACATTTGTGCCTTGAGCTTTTAAATGATAACGAAAGCATAGCAAATGCGTATAAAGAGAAGTACGAAGAAATCCTAATAGATGAGTATCAAGATAGTAACTTAATACAAGAATTTATATTAAATAAAATTTCAAATGGGCATATGTTCATGGTTGGAGATGTTAAACAGAGTATATATAGATTTAGACAAGCAAGACCAGAATTGTTTTTAGAAAAATATGAAACATATACTGAAGACTTAGAAAGCACTAGCCTGACTAAAAAAATCTTGTTATTTAAAAACTTTAGAAGCAACGAAAACATAATAGATCAAGCAAACTTTGTATTTAAAAATATAATGACAAAAGCAGTTGGTGAAATTGATTATACAGAAAAAGAATATTTAAAATTCGGAGCAAACTATTATCCTTGCACAGGAACGAAGGCAGAAATAGATTTAATAGAGAAAAAACTTGATAAAGAAGAAATAGAAGAAGACTTAGAAAACGATATAGAAGATACTCCTCAATTAGAAGGTAGAGTTATCGCTAAACGAATAGAAGAATTGGTTGGAAATTTTGAGGTATACGATAAGAAAAAAGAGATAATGCGAAAAGCAAAATATAGTGACATAGTAATTCTTTTAAGAGCAACAAAAGGCTATGCAGATACATTTGTATCAGAACTTGCCAAAAGAAATATACCCGCATTCGCTGATATAAATACAGGATATTTCGAAAACACAGAAGTGCAAATTGTACTTTCTTTATTAAAGATAATAGATAATCCATATCAGGATATCCCGCTAATTGCAGTTATGCGTTCACAAATAGGAGGCTTTACACCAGATGAGTTAACTTCTATTAGACTTATAGATAAAAACGCTTCATATTACGAGACATTGCAAAAGGCTGCAACTGGAAATAAAAAAGTAAAAGACTTTATAAACAAGCTAGACTCATGGAGAGAAAAATCGAAGAATATAAGTCTTGATGAGCTAATATGGTACTTATATGAAGAAACAGGATATTACTACTATGTATCCCTTTTGCCAGATGGAAAGATAAGAACGGCTAATTTAAAGATGTTATTAGATAAAGCGACTGCTTATGATAAAACAAGTTATAGAGGATTATTTAATTTTATAAACTTCTTAGACAACTTAAAAGAAAGTTCAGGAGATATGGGAAGCAGTAAGCAATTATCAGAAAATGATAATGTTGTAAGAATAATGAGTATTCACAAAAGTAAAGGACTTGAATTTCCTATCGTATTCTTATCAGGTACGGCTAGAAAGTTTAATACAAGAGATATGTCAAATCCAATAATACTTCATCAAGATTTAGGATTTGGTGCTGACATTATAGATACTGAAAAAAGAATATACTATAGTAGTATGCCAAAGCTTGCATTAAAGCTTAAGACAAAACAAGAAACTTTATCTGAAGAAATGAGAATACTATATGTTGCATTAACAAGAGCAAGAGAAAAACTAATAGTAACTGCATTAGAATCAGATATAGGTAAAAAGCTAGACAAATGGAGTAAAGGTGTAAATGAATATAAGGTAGCGAGTGGTAATAACTTTGCTGATTGGATATGCAGTGCGGTAATAAACAACGAAAATGATTTTGAAGTAAAAGAATGGTCATATAACGATGTATTGAGACTTGCAAAAGAAGATGAAAATGAAGAGTGTTATGTAGAAACTATACTAAAAGGAATAGATAGTAGCCTAAAAGAGACGGAAGATTATAAATTTATAAACGATAGATTAAACTGGAAATACAAATACTCATATTCTACAAAAATACCAAATAAGGTGACTGTTACAGAATTAAAAAGGCTAAACACAGTATTAGAGCAAACAGATGAAGTAAGAATAACAGATATTATAGAAAAGCCGAGCTTTATGAGGGAAGAGGAAGAAAAAAATGCATCAGGAACCGCATATGGAACACTTGTTCATAACCTAATGCAAAGGCTAGATTTTAATAATCCAAATGTAAGTGAAATTATAAAAAGTGTAAATGCAGATGAGAAAACCAAGAAATCGCTTGAAAAGCAAATAAATGAATTTCTACAAACTAAGTTTTATAGTGAAGTAAAGAAAGCTAAAAAAGTCTATAAAGAAGCGCCATTTAATTTAGAGGTAAAAGCAGAAGAGGTTTACGATATAACGGATGACTCGAAAAATGATATTCTAATGATACAAGGAATAGTAGATATGTATTATGAGACTGAAGAGGGACTTGTACTTGTAGATTATAAAACGGACAAGGTAGAAAATGAGCTTGAACTTATAAAAAGGTATAAAAAGCAATTAGATTATTACAAAGAAGCACTAGAAAGATTAACAGAGAAAAAAGTTTCGAAAATGTACATATACTCATTTAGTTTGAAAAAGGAAATAGAGATGTAATACGATATGGAGTGACTTTCTAAAAGTTGCTCCATTTTTGTTTTATAAGGCTACTTTTGGATACAATTTAGCTTTATATATGTTCGAGTAAAAAGATTTTCATTTTTAAGGCGAGTTCTTCGCTTAGCAATATGTGATGTTCTTAGCATAAAGTTTTGTCTTTTGTAGTCTTATGTCTTGCTCATGCTAAAGAACATCCATAGTGCTTGGCGAAGCTGTTTGAACTCTAAAAATGAAAACTTTTTGCGAAGATAAAATATATAAAGCTAAATTGTAGGACTATTTTTAAATTTTATGGTAAACTTAGCAGGAATTTAAAAAAGTTCGTCGAATTTATAAAGTATAGGTTGAAATTTTTAAAAAATACTGCTAAAATATTACCGGTTTTTTTAAAAGGTTAAACTATAATGTGGCAATTTGGTAAGAATTTTGTTTTTGGAGGGAAAATGGCATTTTATTCAGAGCAAGTAATTGAAGATGTTAAGGCTGCAAATGATATTGTAGATGTCGTATCAGCCTATGTTACCCTAAAGCGTAAGGGAAGTGCGTACTTTGGACTTTGCCCTTTTCACAAAGAAAAAACAGGTTCTTTTGCAGTAACACCAGAAAAACAAATATACCATTGTTTTGGATGTGGTGAAGGCGGAAATGTTATAAAGTTCATCATGAAAGTTGAAAATATTGGCTTTAAAGAGGCGATAGAGTTTTTGGCAGAAAGAGCGAATATTACTCTTCCAACAGTTAATTATAATGATTTGAATATGAGCCAAAAAGAATTAATTGAGAGAGAAGAGAGCAGAAAGCAAATTTTAGAGATAAATAAAGAGGCTGGAAGGTTTTTTTACAAAAACATAGAAAAGTCTCAAATGGCGAAAGATTACATAGCCAAAAGACATATTGATGCGAAAACAGTTGCTAAATTTGGGTTAGGTTTTGCTTTAGATGATAACGGTTTGTATAAACACTTATTATCAAAGGGCTTTAAAGTGAAAGATATGCTTGCGACAGGACTTGTCGGTAAAAGCGAGAGCGACTATTTATATGATAAATTCAAAAATAGGTTCATGTTTCCTATATTTGATGTTTTAAATAGAGTTGTCGCTTTTGGAGGAAGAACTTTATTAGATGAGAAAACTATGAAAGAGCAAAAGGTGCCTAAATATGTAAATTCGCCAGAAAATTTGCTATACACCAAAGGCAGACATTTATATGGTCTTAATGTTGCTAGAAAGTCCAATGAAAAAATGAAACGAATATTAGTGGTAGAGGGATATATGGATGTCATATCTCCACATCAGGCTGGTGTGACAAATGTTGTTGCATCACTTGGTACGGCACTCACGGAGCAACAAGGAAGACTTTTGAGAAAATATGCAGAAGAAGTAATATTGTCGTACGATTCAGATGCGGCTGGACAAAAAGCGATAATGAGGGGAATTGAAGTAATGCAGTCATTGGGAGTTTCAGCAAAAGTGCTCCAAATGGAAAATGCGAAAGACCCTGATGAGTATGTTTTGAAATTTGGCCCAGAGAGATTTGAAAAATTAATAGACAATAGCATTTCGGCTGTAGAATACAAGGTAAGAAATTTACTTAAAGAATATGATGTGAGTGATATTTCTCAAAAAATAAAATTTTTGTCAAGACTTGCTGAGATTTTGTCAAAAGTTGATAGCAATATAGAAAGAGATATTTATGTCGATAAATTTTCTAGAGATTTAAATGTTGGCAAAGAGGCAATTATTGCAGAGATAGAGAAATTAACGTTAAAAAGAGACAATAAAATAAAGATGATAGATCCAATCAAGCCGATTGCTAATATTAAAAACGAAGACAAAGCGACGCACGATTTAGAAAACATGATTATATATCTTTTAGTGCAAAAAGACTTAAAGATTTATATGAAATTGTCGGAAGTGTATTCGCCAGATGAATCTGTTTCTGATTCACATAGAAGCTTAATCAAGAAATTGTATGACTTGTATGAAAATGGAGATATTAATACTAAGGATTTAATGCTAATATGTGAAAATGATGAAGAGTCAAATATTTTATCAGAGTCAATGATAAAAGAAAGCACTAAAGAGGATGTAGAGAGATTATCTAATGACATAATTAGAAAAATCGAAGTAAACAAATTAGAAAAAAAGCGAAACGAGATTGTTAAAAAATTGGAAAAGGCAACAGCTGATGAAGAGCAAAAAGCTTTATGGGAAGAGTTACAAGGTATAATTGAAAAACTTGCTAGAAGATAATAAATAAAGCTTTTATATAGAAGGAAGGAATGATTTTATAATGAGTGAGGAAATGAAAGATCCTAAAGATGTCATAAAACAAATTGTTGATAGTGCAGCAAAAAAAGGTACAATATCATACAAAGAGATAATTGATTATCTTGAAAAGTATCAATTAGAAGCAAATCAAATTGAAAAAATTTATGACGGACTTGAGGCAGCTAACGTTGAAATTGTTGAAGATTCAGAAGAACCAGATTTTGAGGATTTAGAAGAAATCGAAGATGATATAAAACTTGAAGATATGGATAATTTTGATGTTCCTGATACAGTGAGCACAGATGATCCAGTTAGATTATATTTAAAAGAGATTGGAAAGATTCCTCTTCTTACAGCAGAACAAGAGTTGGAATATTCTAAGAAAATGATGGAAGGCGACGAAGAAGCAAAGAAAAAATTATCTGAGGCTAACCTTAGATTGGTTGTTAGTATCGCTAAAAAATACGTTGGTCGTGGAATGCTATTCTTAGACTTGATACAAGAAGGAAACTTAGGACTTATAAAAGCAGTTGAAAAATTCGATTATAGAAAAGGATATAAATTTTCAACATATGCTACTTGGTGGATAAGACAAGCTATAACAAGAGCTATAGCAGATCAAGCTAGAACAATAAGAATACCAGTTCATATGGTTGAGACAATAAACAAATTGATAAGAACATCAAGACATTTACTTCAACAACTAGGTCGTGAACCAACAATAGAAGAAATCGCAAAAGAAATGGAAATGCCAGTAGAAAGAGTAAAAGAAATTAAAAAAGTTGCGCAAGAGCCAGTTTCACTTGAAACACCAATTGGCGAAGAAGAAGATAGTCACCTTGGAGATTTTATCCCAGATGATGATGCACCATCTCCATCAGAGATTGCAGCATACACTCTTTTAAGAGAACAATTAGATGAAATAATAGAAACACTAACACCTAGAGAAGCAAAAGTTTTAAGATTAAGATTTGGACTAGAAGATGGAAAGGCTAGAACACTAGAAGAAGTTGGTAAAGAATTTAATGTCACAAGAGAAAGAATCAGACAAATAGAAGCCAAAGCGCTTAGAAAATTAAGACATCCAAGTAGAAGTAAAAAATTAAAGGATTATATGTGATACTAAATTTTAGTTTTTAATTTTTGTAGGGGGAAGTTATATGAAAGTTTTAGGTAGACTTATATTATTTATCGCTATTGTTGTTCCAATAGTTGTTTGTTGCGTTACAATAAATAAAGTTTGGAGCGACGAAGAAAATTATGAGAATGTAAATAATGGTAATGTTTTAAGCGGTGAAAGCGAAACAAGTGGTGATAAAATCACGAGTGGAGATGAAAGTGGCAAAGAAACAGGTATCACAGAAGTTTCAGGGGAGCTTGCAGGTGAACAATATATCAGCAAAATTGGAACACCAATAAGCAAGATATATACAGATGCTACAGTCGCAATAACAGTTGCAAATGTATATGATGAAGCAGACGAAAATTCAGAAGTGGTAGGAACAATTGAAAAATTCTCTGTTATCACAGCACATAAATATCCAGAAGGTTGGTCAAGAGTTACTAATGGAACAATATCTGGTTGGATGAGAACAGAAAACATCAGCTTTCCAACAGGTGGTACATTAGATACAACAGGTAAAGATAGCAATGCAAAAACTGGTAAAGTAACAGCAAAGCCATATTTGAATATGAGAGCTAGTGCTAATACTTCAGCTAAAATAATAACGACTATACCTGAAGGTACAACTGTAACAATTAAAGAATCTACTAATGGTTGGTATAAAGTAACATATGCGTCATCTACTGGATGGGTATCATCTTCTTATGTAAAATTAGATGACTAAAAAATAAAGTGAATAGGAAAGGGACCTTATTTTATAATAGGGTCTCTTTTTGCGTTTTAGAAAGGAAGAAAATGTTTAGTTTATTATTAACATATTTAATAGGAATTATAGTGGCAATAAATTTTAATGGTTACGTAATATTGATTGCAATGTTAATGTTTGTAGCAATGTATTACTTCGCCATGTACAAGAGACAAAAAATTGCAAATGGAAGGTTCATAAGCAAGAACACAGAAAAAACTGAAAAATTAGAATTGAAATTATTTATCCTATGTGCAGTAATATTAATTAGCTATTGGTATACGAATTTCAGGATACAACAATATGATAATAAATATACAAATTCCGAAGTTTCAGGAGATTTTACTGTTATTTCAAAAGATAGTGTGAGCGATTATTATAATAAATACTTATGCAAGAATACATTTGGAGATAAATTTATACTAAAGGTAAATAAGAAAGTTGACATTGGTATGAAAGAAGGAAATGAGATTTTTTTGAATGGTAAATTCAAACAAGGTCAGCTAGCAAGAAATGAGGGAGGATTTAATTATAGGCGATACTTAAATTCTAAAAATATTTATGGTACTATAACAGTTAATGAAAATTGCTTGGAATTAAAAAAAGAAGGAAAAATGGGTTTTATATCGAAAATAAAGCAACATATTGAAAATACTTTTTCGATGCTTTTACCAAGCAATTATGCAGGGATAATAAACGGAATGCTAAATGGGCAAACGAAGGGTGTATCCGAAGATATTTTGGAAGATTTTAAAAATAGTGGAGTTACACATTTACTTGCAGTTTCTGGCTCTAATATTGCATATATAATTATGTTTCTAAGTTTGACTTCAAATAAAATATTCGGAAAGTATATGTCATACTATGTGATAATAGTGTCAATAATTATATTCATTTTTGTTTCTGGATCTTCTGCTTCTGTTGCACGTGCTGGTATAATGGCAATACTAAATATAATAGCAGTTTTATTATCAAAAAAGTCAAATACCTTGAATAATATATTTTTCTCGGCACTAATTCTCCTATGTATAAATCCGTTGACTTTGTATGATGTAGGTTTCATACTTTCCTTTGTTGGTACTTTTGGAATAGTAACTATTTCAAAAGTATTGACGGACTATATTAAGAAGTATTTGAAAAATAAATTTGTTTCTGAAACAATTGGTATTACGCTATCAGCACAAATAATGCTTACACCAATAATGATTTATTATTTTAATACATTTTCTCTAATTTCTTTAATCACAAACTTTTTGATAGTTCCTATATCTGGTTTTCTCACAACTCTAGGTTTTATAACGGTGTTAATATCAATATTTAGCATAAAAATAGCTCGAATTGTTGCATATGCGATATACTCACTTACATACTTCATGTTTTGCGTTACAAATTTTTTCGGAAATATATCTTGGGCAAATTTGATTATTCCAACGCCTAAGATATGGATGATGCTCACCTATTATGTTTTGCTATTTATTTTCATTAAGTATGTGAATTGTCGCAAGAAAGCGTTTGTTGTAATAGGGATTATTGCCATACTATATGTGTGCATTATAAAAATTCCGCGAAATTATATAAAGGTAAATATGATAGATATAGGGCAAGGGGATTCAACGTATATAGAAACTAAGAATAGAAAAGCTATTTTAATAGACGGAGGAGGCACAGAAGGTAGTGATTATGACGTCGGAGAAAATATATTGCTACCATATATTTTAGATCAAGGAAAAATGGTAGTAGATTTAGTAATCGTATCTCATCCTCATGAGGATCATATAGAGGGGATATTCACGTTACTAGAAAAGATAAAAGTTAAAAAAGTTTTGATAAGCGAAAATGTTGATAATACTGAACTTGGAGCTAAAGTAATTGAATTATGTAAATTTAAGAAAACAGAGGTAATAAGAGTAGCAAAAGGTGATGATTTTGTAATAGACGGTATAAAGTTTAGCATAATTTTCCCAAGTAGGAAAGATAATGAAGAGAACCTTAACAATATGTCTATTTTAATGAAAATGGAGTATTCAGGTGTTAAAATTTTGTTCACAGGTGACTTAGAAAAAGAAAAAGAAGAGAATATAAAAGGCGATTTGACTGCAGACATACTAAAAGTTGGTCATCATGGTTCTACAACTTCAACATCAGAAAAATTTTTAAAGAAAGTAATGCCACAAATAGCACTCATAAGTGTTGGTGAAGATAATTCATATGGGCATCCGAATCAAAAAGTATTAGATAGATTGAAAAAGTACAACGTAAAAGTGTATCGAACAGACATAGATGGAGAAATAAAATTGAAAATAAAAAACAATGGAAAAATAAGTTTAAATGTAATGAATAAAAAAAGAGAGACTAATTAAAGTCTCTCATAAGGTATGCAAAAAGATACTGTACTACTGTAAGTTAATGAATACCTTAACGCTTGCCGGTAATGTTGCACGGTACTCATTGAGTACTGTTTCGGCATCAACCTCGGCAGGATTGATGAACGAAAGCTCGACGCACTCAACATCTCCCTGATAGAAGGTGTTTCCGTAAATCATACCAACCAGTTCATTTGCAACATAGAGCAAGTGAACATGCTTGAAGTTCGAGTAAGCCTGAGCTAAGACTATGTTTTCGGCTCTTGTTCCGCCAAGGCAGAAGGGTATCCGCTTTGTTTTCTTGAACGTAGCCTCTGTTATCGCCTGTAACTCTGGTCCGTTTGTCGCCTGTACTTTCACCCGTGTGTAAGTCATAATATATGACCTCCTTATATATTTTTTGGGGGAACGCTCTCTCATTGTAGCATATCTTTTTATAAAAATAAAGCTTTTTTGCAAAAAACATTAATTTTTTATGTAAATTAAATTAAAAGAGGTAAATAATTGCAATATTTATGTCAAATATTGTCTATATATGGATTTTTTTAGAGAACTAAAATAGTAGACTAACTGGTCGAGTGGATTGACTTTTAACATATTTTGATATAACATATTTTTGTAGATAAAAACGAATGAGGAGGAGAATATGAACAAAAATTATCCATTAAACGAAGTAAAAAAAGTTGATAGTGTAAAAGATTTAATGCGTCAAGCAACAGAAGAAGCTGGAGATAAAATTGCTTTTATGTATAAAGAAGGAAAAGAGAATATAGAAGTAACATATGCTAAGTTCCAAGAAGATACAATAGCACTTGGAACAGCAATAACAGAGCTTGGTTTAAATGATAAACATATAGCATGTATAGGAGACAATAGTTATAAATGGCTTACTACATACTTAACAGTTTTAAAGTCAGATGGTGTATTTGTACCGGTAGATAAAGAGTTGCCAATTGAAGATATAATAAACATATTAAAAAGTAGTGATAGTGAGATTTTGTTCTATGCGGAAAAATACGAGAAATATGTTGAACAAATATTAAGAGAAGCTACTAATATTAAATTTTTAATAGGCTTTTCAAGAAAAGAAGAGTCAAACAATGTTTTGTCATATGACAGATTTATAGAAGATGGAAGAAAATCATTTAATGCTGGAAATCAAAAGTATCTAAAATTGAAGAGTGATCCAAACAGCTTGAAATTACTAGTATACACATCAGGAACAACAGGAATGGCAAAAGGTGTTATGCTTACAGAAAACAACTTGATTTCATGTGTATATTATGGACTTCAAGTTGCTACGGTATACAGCAGATGTTTATCAGTTTTACCATACCATCATACTTATGAAGGGGTTGCTGGAATATTAGTTGCGCTTCATCATCATTCAACAATATGTATAAATGATAGTTTGAAAAACGTTTTAAAGAATTTACAATTTTACAAACCAGATTACATATATGTAGTACCAGCTTTTGCAGAACTATTTTATAAAAAGATAATAAGTAATGCAAAAGAAAACAAAAAGTATGGCATTATGAAAACAATGATAGTAGTAAGTAATGCACTTAGAAAAATAGGAATAGATGTAAGGAAGAAATTATTTAAAGCTGTTCATAATGCATTTGGCGGAAATCTTAGAGAAATCGTTTGCGGAGGAGCTCCAATTCGCCCAGAAGTTGGAAAATTCTTCGATGATATAGGAATCGATTTATTAAATGGATATGGTATTACAGAATGTTCACCACTAGTGAGTGTAAATAGACCATATTTTAATGATTGTAGAACAGTTGGTGTGGTACTTCCATGCTGTGAAGTAAAAATAGTAAATCCAGATGAAGATGGTAATGGAGAAGTGCATGTCAAAGGTAAAATAGTTATGTTAGGCTACTATAATGATGAAGAACGTACAAACGAAGTTTTAAAAGATGGTTGGTTTAATACAGGAGATTACGGAAATATAAATAAAAAAGGTCAATTAAGTATAACAGGAAGAAAGAAAAATCTGATAGTGTTAAATAATGGTAAAAATGTATTCCCGGAAGAAATAGAAGCATATGTAGCCAGAGTACCATATGTTCAAGAAGTTGTTGTAAGAGGTATTAAAGAAGACGGCAGAGAAGTAGGGTTACAAGCAGAAGTATTTTTAAATCAAGACATGGTAAAATCAATGGGAATTGAAGATGTTCATGAGGCATTAAAGAAAGATATTTCAAATGTAACAAAAGAATTACCAGTTTATAAGAAGGTTACAGATATAAAAATAAGAGAGAACGAATTTGTAAAGACAACTACAAATAAAATAAAGAGATAATATTGATAAAAGTTTATGGCCGACAAAAGTAATAGGCTGTAAACTTTTATTTTAATGTAGACTTTTAAATTTGTTTGAAGTTAAAGCATGGAAAAATGCATCCAATAAAAAAGAGATTACATTTATAAGAAATATCAATAAAATAGCAACTGGCAAAGTTTAATTTTTACGTAAATTATTTGATTTTATTTATAAATTATAATATAATCGTAGCGTAAAGTTGTTGGTAAGAAAGAGAGATGATACTAGATGTTGGGGTTTGGTCAAGCGATAGGAATAGATTTAGGAACAGCTACAGTACTTGTACACGTAAGAGGAAAGGGAATTGTGCTAAGAGAACCTTCAGTTGTAGCAATAGATAGAAATACAGGGGAAGCAGTTTCTGTAGGAGAAGAGGCAAGAAGAATGCTTGGTAGAACTCCTGGAAATATAGTAGCGATAAGACCACTAAAAGATGGAGTAATTTCAGATTATTCAGTAACAGAAAAAATGTTAAAATACTTTATAAGAAAAGTATGTGGTAAATTTATTTTTGCCCCAACAATAATGGTTTGTGTGCCATCTGGTGTTACAGAAGTTGAGAAGAAAGCAGTAGTAGATGCTGCAACACAAGCTGGAGCAAAAAAAGTGTATTTAATAGAAGAGCCTATAGCTGCTGCTATAGGAGCAGGAATAGATATATCAAAGGCATGTGGTAGTATGGTTGTTGATATGGGTGGCGGAACAACTGATATAGCTGTTATATCGCTTGGAGGAGCAGTTGTAAGTACATCTATTAAAGTTGCTGGCAATAAGCTTGATGAATCTATTGTTAAATATATAAAGAAAAAATATAATGTTATTATAGGAGAGAGAACTGCTGAAGACCTAAAGATTAATATTGGTTGCGTATATCCAAGAATGCAAAAGCTAAAGATGGATGTTAGAGGTAGAGATTTGGAAAGTGGCTTGCCAGTTAATCTTACTGTAAACTCTGACGATATGTTAGAAGCTTTGGACGAGCCAGCAACGGCAATATTAGAAGCAGTTTTAGCAGTTTTAGAGAGAACACCACCTGAGTTGTCAGCAGATATAAGTGATAGAGGAATTTATATGACTGGTGGTGGTTGCCTTGTTTATGGATTAGACAGGCTAATACAAGAAAAGACCGGAATAAATGTTATGATAGCAGAAGAATCTGTTTCTTGTGTTGCACTAGGGACAGGAAAGGCATTGGAGGACCCTGAAATGTTAGAAAAACTAGATGCCATGAGAAAGAAACCAAAATATTAATATATTTGAACGGAGGAGAGTGTATGTCTGGAAACGATAAAAAGGAAGATATAGAAAATAGTGTAAAGGCTTTTTTTCAAGAAATTATAGGAACAGAAGATAAAACAAGTACATTTAAAGAAAAGGAAAGAATGGATAACAAATGGATGGCGATGATGTCTTATATCATTCCTCCGATTCCGTTTATAGCAGAGAGGCATAGTAGTTATGTAAAGTTTCATTCAAACCAAGGAATGAATATGCTAATATGGTATTTACTATTATTAGCATTTATTATGGTTATAGATGCTGCATTCCCATGGAAATTTATAGTTAATGGTTTGAAGTTAATATTAAATCTTGCACTAGTTGCATTAGTGGCTTTTGGAATTATTGGAACGGTTAATTGCCAAGCTAAAGAGTTGCCGGTAATTAGTAAACTTAATCTAATGACTATCATAAGTAATTTATTTATAAGATAATAAAAAAGATATTCTACATTTTTAAAGTGTAGAATATCTTTTTTTATAACTTTTAGTTAATCTTTAATATCATAGCCTAATTTAGTTATATTTCCAGCCCCGACAGTTAGAACTAAATCATTTTCTTTTACATTTTCTTTTAGAAAACTTTTTATTTCTTCGAAAGTAGGAATGTATATGCAATTGTTAGAAATCTTATTTATTGCCTCACTTAACATTTTAGATGAGACCAATCCTGTATCAATTTCTCTAGCAGCATAAATGTCTGTTAAGATAACTTTATCAGCCTCAGAGAATGCATTGGCAAATTCATCGAATAATGTGTAAGTTCTTGAATAGGTATGTGGTTGAAATATAACCCATAATTTATTTGTTTTTAGTTCATTAGCGGCTTTTATAGTAGCTTTTATCTCTGTAGGATGGTGAGCATAATCGTCATAAATTTTCGCATTGTTTATTGTACCTACATATTCAAATCTTCTATGAGCACCTGTGAAGTCAGATAAGGCAAGAGCTACATCATTTAAATCTATGCCATAAAAATGCGAAATTGCAATTGTAGACAATGCATTATAAATGTGATGATATCCAGGTACTTTAAGATGTATTTTTATTTCAGCATCTTTTGATTTTGCATCGAAAGTATAGAAACCATTTTCCAATTTTATATTTTCAGCTATCCAATCAGCATTGGAATTAATACCAAAAGATATTTTATTTGCAACTTTTCCATTAACTACTTCTACGCAATTAGTATCATCATTATTGTATACAATGACGCCATCTCTTGGAACGTAAGAAACAAATTCGTTAAATGCAGATTTTATATCCTCTAAATCTTTATAGTAATCTAAATGATCTTCTTCGATATTAAGCAAAACGACTGATTTAGGGCTGAAACTTAAAAAGCTTCTTACATATTCACAAGCTTCTATAATAAAGTAATCAGGTCCGCCGATTCTGTAATTAGTATTGTTAAGTTGTCGTAAGTCAGCACCTACTTGAACAGTTGGGTTCATATTAGCTTGCATGAAAGCTAGTGAAACCATAGAAGTGGTAGTTGTCTTTCCGTGAGTTCCGCAAATTGCAATTGTATTATTATAAATTCTTGTTAATTCTCCTAAAAGATCAGAACGTTCCATGCATGGAATATTTCTTTTTCTAGCTTCAACTAATTCCGGATTGTCTTGTTTTACTGCCGCAGTGTAAGCAACTAGTGCAATATCATCGTTTATATTTTTTTCTGATTGACCTATGCAAATCTTAATTCCATTACTTTCTAAACGCTTTGTCGTATCAGAAGCATTGTTGTCTGAACCAGAGATTTTAAAGCCCATACTTAAAAGTATTTCAGCAATACCGCTCATACTAACTCCACCAATTCCAACCATATGTATATATTTATTTTTATCTATAGTATTTAACATAAAATACCTCCTATCACTAGAATTATATATTTAGAACAGTCCATTTACAATAGTATATTGCAAAAAAGCAGCAATTATTCACTGATAGCCAAAAGAGAA
The DNA here is from genome assembly GCA_934149405.1 of uncultured Clostridia bacterium. Classification (GTDB taxonomy): domain Bacteria; phylum Bacillota; class Clostridia; order TANB77; family UBA1234; genus UBA1234. The sequence goes on from CAKPEV010000005.1 coordinate 33,362, forward strand.
GTGGGAAAGCAACGAATGATACTAGTTATGTTAATGTTGCAATGCTAAATCCACATAAATATCGTCATAATTTGCAGGTTTTATTAAAAAGAACCTAAAAAGTGAATAAATTTAACAACTTTTAGCAGGATTTTTAAAGTAGATGGAGTAATATAAATGTAGGTTGGCACAAGGTCAACTATCACACAAATAGAAAGGACGTGCGTTTTAATGCAAATCACAGAAGTAAGATTAAAAAAAGTAGATTCAAACGGTAAAATGAAAGCTGTTGCTTCAGTTACATTCGATAACTCTTTCGTAGTACACGATATCAAAGTTATTGAAGGTACTGAAAAAACTTTCATAGCTATGCCAAGTAGAAAAACTCCAAATGGAGTATGGACAGATATAGCTAACCCAGTTAATTCTGAAACAAGAGCTATGATTGAAAAAGCAATCTTCGATAAGTATGAAGAAGTACTTAAAGAAACAGCTGAAACTCCTGCTGAAGAGAAATAATAGAGAGTATTAAATGCCACACATTGAAAAATGTGTGGTTTTTTTGTGCTAAAAAATATCAATTATACTGAAAAATAATTATAAATTTTTTAAAATACAATCACGCAATTCTTAAAAATTAATATATTAATACTATAAATTAAATATTTGAAAGGGAGAGTTAAAAATGTGCAAAAGCCTTATGCTTAAGAACATTTCTAAAGTTTATCAAGATGACAATGGCGAGACGATGGCTATAAAAGATTTTAGCTATACTTTTAAGAAAGGGCATTTTACAAGTATAGTTGGACCTAGCGGATGTGGAAAATCAACGCTTTTGTCTATCATATGTGGACTTGAAAAAGCAAGCAGTGGCACCATTTATATGGATAATTCCATCCTCACGACTAAAAACCACAACATCGGTTATATGCTTCAGCGCGATTATCTTTTAGATTGGCGGACAATTTATAAGAACGTATTACTTGGTTTAGAAATCAGAAAGACTTTAAACAAAGAAAGCGAAGAGTATGCAAATTTTCTTTTAGAAAAATACGGCCTTGCGGAGTTCAAGAACAAGTATCCATCTCAGCTTTCTGGAGGAATGAGACAGCGTGTAGCACTTATTAGGACTTTAGCAATAAAGCCTGATGTTCTTTTGCTTGATGAAGCATTTTCTGCACTTGATTATCAGACTAGACTTTCGGTTACAGAAGACGTTTACAGGATAATAAAGGCAGAAAACAAGGTTACTATCATGGTAACACATGACATTCCAGAAAGCATAAGCATGTCTGACGAAGTTATCATTCTTAGCAAGAGACCTTCAACCATCAAGAAAGTCTATAAAATAGATTTTGAGATGGAAAACAGAACACCACTGACATGTAGGGATAATCCTAAATTTAGTCAGTATTTCGAAAAAGTATGGAAGGAGCTGAACGACAGTGGATAATATTTCGAGCGAACGTAAGAAATATTTGCATGGAAAACGGAAAGCAAAGTTTCTGATAATCTTAGCACAAGTAAGTTTCCTTGCTATATTTGTTGCAGTATGGGAAATTCTCGCAAGGCTTGAAGTGATTGACAGTTTCATAACGAGCAGTCCTAGCAGAATACTTAAGACATTTGTAGATATGCTAAAAAATGAACTTATGAAGCATATTGCAGTAACGTGCATGGAAACAATACTTGGCTTCTTGCTTGGAACTTTACTAGGGACACTCATAGCATCTCTGCTTTGGTGGTCGCCGTTTCTTTCGAAAGTTATGTCACCATATCTTGCTGTTTTGAACAGTTTGCCTAAAGTTGCTCTTGGTCCTATTATTATAATATGGGTTGGAGCAGGTACTTCTGCAATTGTGACTATGGCTCTTGCAATATCATTAATAGTTACGATAATGGAGGTCTTAAATGGCTTTACTACGACAGACGTAAACAGGATAAAAATGGCGGAAACTTTTGGAGCAAGCAAATTTCAAGTGTTCACAAAAATAGTCTTTCCGTCTAATATTCCAACACTTTTAAATGTGTTGAAAGTTAGTATGGGACTTTCAATGGTTGGCGTAATCACAGGAGAGTTTCTGGTTTCAAAAGCAGGAATAGGGTATTTGATTGTATACGGCGGTCAGGTCTTTAAGCTTGATTTGGTTATGACAAGTGTGATAATTCTTGCAGTAGTAGCAACAATAATGTATCAAGGCATCATCTTGCTTCAGAGTTTTATAAACAAAAGAGGCAAGTGGCAATAACAACTTTTAGGAGGAAAAAATCATGAAAAAGTTCATCGCACATCTTCTTCTGATAGTGATTCTCTTCACTATCGCACTTACGGGGTGCTCTTCGAACAAAAATGAGAAGATAACCGTGAGTGAGGTTACCCACTCGGTGTTTTATGCACCGCAGTACGTCGCAATCAACCTTGGCTTTTTTGAGAAAAGGGGGATTGAACTCGAGCTCTACAATGGAGGAGGAGCGGATAAGGTCATGACAGCAGTGCTTGCAAATCAGGTCGACATCGGATTTGCAGGACCGGAAGCAGCAATCTACGTATACCTTCAAGGCAAAGAAGATTACCCCGAAGTTTTCGCACAGCTCACAAAGAGAGATGGTTCCTTCTTGGTCGGTAGAGAAAAGGATGAAAACTTTTCTTGGACTAACCTTAAAGGAAAGCATATCTTACCAGGCAGAAAAGGCGGAGTTCCTTACATGGCACTTGAGTATGTCATAAAGAAAAATGGACTAAATCCTTCGAGCGACATGAACTTCGATAACAGTATAAGTTTCGATGCTATGACATCGGCGTTCCTTGGTGGAGTGGGAGATTATGTTACAATCTTCGAACCAACAGCATCAACGCTTGAAAAAGAGGGTAAAGGCTACATTCTCGCATCTGTCGGCGAAGCTGCCGGAGAAATTCCGTATACTGCATATTTCGCCAAAAAGAGTTTTATCTCTAAGAACGAAAAGCTGGTTCAGGATTTCACGGATGCTATTTACGAAGGTCAAAAATGGGTTGATACTCATACGGCTAAGGAGATAGCAGAGGCAATAAGCCCGTCGTTCCCTGATACTGACCTTGATATCCTCGAAACAGTCGTAAAAAGATACAAAGACATTGATGCTTGGAACAAGACTCCGGAAATGTTGGAAGCTTCGTTTGAAAAACTCCAAGAAGTAATGATTGAAGCTGGTGAACTTGAAAAAAGTGCACCTTTTAGCAAGGTGGTAAATAACACCTTCGCTAAGAAAGCGAAGTAAATAAAAAACACCTCTTAGAATATTTTTATTCTTGGAGGTGCTTTTTATATATTATTAAAAAAATAGAAAACTTGTAATGCTTAAATGATTTTAACGTGAGAGACGATATATCTTAAACTAATTGAAAAAATCATAAAAATTTCTAAATTCATATCCTTTATTTTTTAAATACTCGATAGAAGTCTTTAAAACTTCATTTGTATTATTAACATCACCTGTATCGTGCATTAAAACAACAAGAGACGTTTTATTTTTAGAGCTTTTAATTAAGTTATTAATAAGCTGATTGTTTGAACATTTTGTCTCAGAATCTTTGTTTAAGCAATTCCAATCAACGTATACATAGTCTAATTCTTTTAAAGCAAGCAATCCTTTTTCCTTTTGTGCTTTATATTTATTGGTCATATATCCTTCTGGAAATCTAAAAACGTGTGAACAATAATCTTTTATTCCTAATGCTTCCGAAATTGCCTCATCTGTTGATGTAATTTCATTTATAAAGCTTTCTGTGCTTTGATATATCTTATTATTGTTGTGAGAATATGTATGATTAGCTATATAATGTCCAGAGTCGTAAGCTCTTTTTACTAATTCAGGATGTTCCTTTACGTGTTTTCCGACGACAAAGAATGTTGCTGGAATTTCTTCTTCGTCTAAAATATCTAATATTTTAGGCGTCATTTTTTCTGTTGGACCATCGTCGAAAGTTAAATATGCAATCTTATAATTTGAGTTTAAAAGAATTTGCAAGTCGTTTTCAGATGTTATAGTTATAGCGGTTTCTAAAGTTTTATTTTTTGAAAGCGAGAAACATCCAATTATAGAAAGAATGATAAATAAAGAAAAAAGAAGTATGTTCTTTTTAGTAACAATAAAGACATTCATAAAACCACTTCCTTAATAATTGTTTATAGAATTACTTTATGAAAAATAGATTTAAAATATTCATTTAAAACTTGCTTTAGAGAAAAGCAATGTTAAAATTATTATAAAGGAGACTAAAGATGAAATTAAATTATTTTGATAAATATAGTTTAGATACAGATGAGATAAAGGAAAAACTTGAGATAATTTCAAAATGTAATGAAGAGAATGCTTCGTACATAACATATATGTTAAATAACGCTTTAGAATATTTATATTCTAAGGTTCAATTGAATGTAGAGAATATGACTGCTGGAATTACAGATGATTTACAAGAGGTTAATACAATCATTATTTTTGATATGATTGAGGAAAATGAAATTCCAAGTTGGATAGTTAAAAGTTATCAAAAGGCAAATTTAATTATAATCGGAAATTATGTTACGAAGTGCATTAACGATAAAGTTACTTTTATAAATGTTGAAGAACTGGCTAAAATACGAAGAGTGCTAGAAGGAGAGCAAAACATTTTGATTGGTTTTAATGTTTCTAAAATTGACTTTACGAAATATTATTATAGTAGAATGCGTAGTTACTTTTTAAACGTTGTTGATGCATTGGATAAGGTCTCTATGAATGAATTGAAAGAGGACACAGAATTGGTATGCAAAAACATCTTGATAAACGATGATAATTTCGAAAGCAAAAAGAATGTGCCGATTGAAAAAATTGAATTTAAAGCTATGATGAATATGTATAAAGAAATAGTAAAATTGAAAAGCGAAAACATCATCAATAAAGCATTTTATGTTCATGATGATGAAGTGCTGCAAGAAGATGAAAAAATGGCTTTAAATCAAATCTCGTTGTTAATAAAAGTATTTAACATAGAAGATGAAAAAGAAAAGCTATCATTTGTATATGATACATTTTGCGAAAATATGATGGAAGAAATATCAAGATTGAATTATTGCTATTTTATTAATAATAAATGTATAAAAATGAGATATACTAGTGGATTCCCAAACTCAAAAGAAAATGGCTGTTGTTCAAATACATACATGGACAAAAGAAAAGATTGCAGATACTTAAAAGATGATCATTCTTGTGCAATTTGTTCAATTTCATGTAGAGTATTTACATGTTTATATTTGCAAGAGAGAGGAATAGATCATTCACTATGGCAATATCCTATAATTGATTGTACTTTAAATAAACTTTCGAGAGCTAAGATAATACATAATTTTTTTACACCAAAAGAAAAAATTATGCAAAAGTTACACTATAAATTAAAATAAGATTGTTTTGGAAAGAGTAGATTATTAATTAAATAAAGATATGTAATGTATAAAAATCCCTCTAAACGAATAAGAATGCTTTAGGAGGGATTTTTTATGAAAAAAATATTCTTATTTACAAGTTTAATTATATTAATTTTGCCATGCCTAGCCTTTGCCAATATTGAAGAATATAATAGTATACCAGTATGGTCAAATACACTTGAAACATTTGCACAAATTCAAAATAAAACAACATTAGATTTAGATTCTGAATCGGCTATTTTAATGGACGAAACAACAGGAACAATATTATATACAAAAAATGAACATAAAAAATTAAGACCTGCCAGTGTTACAAAGGTGATGACAATTTTATTAACGATGGAAGCGCTTGAAAGGGGAGATATAAGTCTAGAAGATAGGGTGCCTTGCAGTGAGAAGGCGAGAAAAATGGGAGGTTCACAAATTTGGCTTAATGAAAATGAAAGATTAACCGTAAATGAAATGCTAAAAGCTATATGTGTTGTCTCTGCCAATGATTGTACTGTAGCAATGGCAGAGTTTCTGGCGGGTAGCGAAGAAGCATTTGTAACAAAAATGAACGAAAGAGCAAAAGAACTTGGAATGAACGACACCACATTTAAAAATTCGCATGGAATAGATGAAGATGGACATTTAACATCAGCATATGATATTGCAATAATGAGCAGAGAACTTAGTAAGAACCATCCAAAAATTCATGAGTACACAACAATATGGATGGATACATTAAGAGATGGCAAATCTCAACTTGTAAATACGAATAAATTAGTGAGATTTTATTCTGGCTGTACAGGATTAAAAACAGGTTCAACATCAATCGCAGGATTTAACTTGTCTGCAACCGCTACTAGAAATGATTTAAAACTAATAGCAGTTGTTGTTCATGCAACAACAGGTCAAAATAGATTTGAAGATGCAAAGAAAGTTTTAGATTTCGGCTTTGCAAACTTCATTAATAAAATTATATTGCCAAAAGATGAAGTTATTGAAAAAGTAAAGGTTGAAAAAGGCAATATCGAAGAAGTCGATGTAACTATTGAAAATGATATTTCAACTTTGCTTACAAAGGGAGAGGAAAAAGGGCTAAGAATTGAGAAAATATATAATAAAAAGATAGTGGCTCCTTTAGCTTATAGAGAAAAAGTTGGAGTGGTAAATTGCTATTTAAATGATGAACTGATAAAGAGCGAAGAGATTGTAGTAAATCAAGAGGTTAAGAGAAAAAACTTTGGAAACTATTTAAATGAACTTTTAATATTTTCTTATACTCTTGGAAGAGATGGTATAAACCAATAAAATAAAGCGGCATCTTTTTTAGATGCCGCTTTATTTTATTTTACTTCTTCTGTAACATTTTCTTTATTATCGGTTTTAGAAAGTTTAGTATTTATTTCAGTTGTATTTCTACAAATTAATAATAAAACTAAACTGAATTCATAAACCAATCTTACAACTAGGTTTCCTAGAACTAGAGAACCTATAAATGCAATGAAACTTTGACCTATGTAACCAAAAGACGAAAGTGTTATGAACAAAGCACAGATTAGATATAAAATCTTAAGTAAATTTTCTATCAACATTTTTTTAAATGTTAAGAAATCATACATCCAACCCCAAAACTTTTTAAACTTTCCTTCTTTTGATTTGCTTAAGAATGTGAAGTGCAAAGCGATTGCACCACATACAGCAAGTACTGCCGAAATTATCATCCAAATTCCCAAACCAGTAGAATGTGATGAATATGCATCATATGGCATTTCAAAATCCCCCCTTTCGAATAAAATTTTATCATTAGGTTAATAAAAAAGCAATGTGAAAATTTAATATTACAAAATCATTACAAAGGTATTACATTTGTGTTAAAATTTTTTGCATTTATTGAATTGAGAGTACCTCTATGCTAAACTTTATATAAGTGAAAGAATGAGAAAAAGAGGAGAGGATATATTATGATGATGGGTCCAACTAAGAAAAAAGTCATTGCGACAGGTATTATAGCTTTTACAATCCCAGTTGTATTAGGCAGTGTTGCTTTTATGCAATATAATAAGAAAAAAGAGGCTGAAATAGCAGAATTAAAGAGAAAAAGCGAAACAACTAAAGGATATGTGTTTGCAGATAATTTGTTAGAAGGAGACATTATTGCTGCAAGTGATCTTTTACTTGTCGATATAAAAGGAGAGAGTGCACCGATTGATTCATTCTCAGGAAGTAGAGATGAAATCGTTGGAAGAAGATTAAGAATTAATGCAGAAAAGAGGACAATTGTTACAGAGTCAATGCTTATGGATGAAGTTGACATACATCCTGAATTGAGTGAAAGACTACAAGAATTCAATATGCTTCTTTTACCTAGCGACTTAAATCAAGGTGACTATGTAGATATAAGAATTACTTTCCCAAGTGGAGAAAATTATGTTGTTGTAGCTGGAAAAGAAGTTAAAAAATTAGGAACTACTGTTGATTCAAATACAATATTCTTACAATTAGATGAAGAAGAAATTGTAAGAACAACAGCAGCAATATTAGAGTCATATATGTCTGATGGAATTAAAGTATATGTTACAAAATATGTAGAACCATCTGCACAATTATATAAGTCAGAGAGAATTGACTTTGTTAAAAAGTTTGAAGATACATTAAACAGATTGTATGCTGAAAGAGAAGCTTTACTAAGTGGAGATAATGCTGATGTAGAGAAATATATTGCATTATATGGAAAGAATGAAGAGGATGCTGAAGCAATAAGAAGAGCTGTAGAAACAAGAGAAAACGTATTTACAGAAGAAGACATAACAAATGCGGAAATAGCATCAATTATAGGATTGACAGAAAAACAAACAGCGGATATTAGAACTGCATTAGCTAAAAACGATACAAATGTTTTAAACATGTATAATGATAAACTAGTAAGAACAAGAGTAGATATGAAAGAAACATACCCTGTAAGAGAAAACATAGCAGTTGCTATAGCAGAAAACCCAAATATATTGAATGACTTAAAAGCAAGATATAATATTGAAGATTTAATGACTAAGAGAGCAAGAATTCAAACGTTTGCAGCGTACAAGCTAAACGAAGAAACAGGAGAGATTGAAACAACAGAGGCTTTGAACAATATCCAGACAAACTTAAACAAAGAAATTGAGCTACAAAAATCAGAAAGAAAAGAATATCTTCAAGCATTGCTTTTAGATGAATAAAAATGAAAAGTGCATAAGAGGAAACAAATTCCTCTTATGCAGATTTATGTAATTAGATTAGTGTGTTTTATCTATTATAATTAGGAGGAAAACAATATGAGATGTATTGGATTTATTGGAAAAACTAATAAGACAGAAATTGTGCAATATGTTGCAAAGATTATAAACTCGCTTGGAAATAAAGTTATGGTTATTGATGCTACAATGTCACAAAAAACAAGATATACTGTACCTACAATTGTTGGTACTGAGACGCAAAGCCAATATGTTGTTCAATATGATGGAATTGAGGTCGCAGTCGGTTTTGGAAATATGTTAGAACTAAAAAAATATCTTTTATCAAAAGGCGAGGATTTTAACGAGTATGATTACATATTAGTTGATACTGATATGGAAGAGATGATAGAAGAGTATGATTTAAAAAGTGCTAATAATCTATTTTTTGTTTCATCATATGACAAGTATGATGTAATAAAAGGTATAGAATTACTTAGATTTATTTGCGCTTCTAAGAGAAGAGCAGATCCAGAAGGCACTTTATTTATTGAAAAGGTACTTTATTATAGCGAAATCAATTCTGCAGATGGTAGATATATAGATAGATTATCAGATAATCTACCAATTGAATGGGATTATACAACTATAAATTATCCTTATGACCAAGGAGATTTGTCAGTTAATATTCAAAATCAATATGCCGCAAAACTTGATTTGAGATTTTTAACTAAAGCATATAAGGAAGCCTTAGTCACAACGGTAAAGATGATAACGGGAGAACAAGAAGGTTCGCTTAGAAAAGTCATAAAAAATATTGAAAGAAATGCTAGATTTTCAGCATAGAAAGGGGAGAGAGTAAATGCCAATAGTATCTTTTTGGAGTCCAGAAAATTCTTCACAATTGTCAACGACTGCTGCAGCAGTTGCGGTTTCTGCAATGATACCTACAAAATGTCATTACAAATCAATTGTAACGCAAACACATTATTCGGATATGTCATTAGAATCTTCATTTTTTAATATGGACAAGCTAGGAAATAAAGGAAGCTTAGATATAGCAGACGTTGGAGTTGATGCACTAGACAGATTATTAAGAAGTAATAAACTTACTCCTGAAAATATTTCGAATTATGCTAAACCAATTGCAAAAGGAAGATTGGAATTATTATATGGAACATTTAAAAATGACCTTGATTCATATTCAAGGATTTTGGAAACTTTTCCATTGATTTTAGATTATGCAAGTCAATTTTATGATATTGTTTTGGTTGATTTAAATAAAGGGTATGATAGTCCAGAAGTAAATCAAATATTGCAAAAATCTGATTTGATAGTGTTATCAATGAGTCAAAATTTTCAAATATTAAAGAAAATATTTAAGAGCATGGAAACACTTAAGATATTGCAAGAAAAACCAATTATTCCTGTACTAGGAAGATATGATAGATTCTCTAAATATAGTGAAAGAAATATTGCGAGAAATTTATTTAATTACAAGAAGAAAATTTATACACTTCCTTACAACACTCAATTTTTTGACGCTTGCAATGAAGGAAGAGCAATGAATTTCTTTGTTGAGAATATTCGTGCTGACATAGGGACAGACAGAAATGGATATTTTATATCGGAAGTTTCTGCATTAACAGATGCAATTCTAGAAAGTATAAAACCAAAACTAACAGATAGGTAAGGCATTTTGTAAAAATAGAGAGGTGGAGAAGCCCAATGATTTTAAACTATGCTTTGATCGCTGCTTTGATAATAGGTCTTTTAGTGTTCATATTATATTTGTTTAAGAAAACCGATTCGACAGCGGTACTAAGAGTAAACAAGGATGGTAGAACATACAACGTTGAACAAATGACTAGGTTTATCAAAGACAGAATGGATGAGATAACTCGTACAAATCTTTATGATATTGGTTTATCAGAAGAGGAAATGAGAAGAAGAAAAAATAAAAAGTATGAGTTAAAAAAAGCTTTAAAAGGTTGTACATATGGAGATGTCAATGATAAAAAATATGTAAAAGAATTGATATTCGACTTGCTTCATAGAGAGTATGGAGTAAATCAAGTTAATATTACAAATGCTATTGATTTTGATAATATCGATAAGCTAACAACACAAGACAAATTTGATATACTTTTATATATGTACAAACAACAATATGGCTATAATGCTCTTAGTGAGTTAATAAAAAAATATAATCTAGATGAACTAAAAAAAGTATATGGTTCAACAATTGCATCATATGTTATAACTCCTGAAGAAATTGATGAGATATTCCAAAAAGAGTATGAGTATTTGTCTTTTGAAGACAGACTAAATATTCTTTCGCAAAGAATATATCAAAATTATAAAGGTTATAGTGTAATAGATGAAGTTCGAGATATGAACATTGATGGTGTTTCTGGTGGTGTTTCTGGTCTTCCAGAGTCATTTATGTATCAAGTTGGACAACTAGGAGATTTTATAAAACAAACAAATGAAAGAACAATTCCTAAAGCTTATGATAGCGTATGGATATTCTATCATGGTAAATCAATTAGACTTGCTTGTCTTTCATTTGGTTCTTTCGCAGAGCTAAGAAGAGTATGTCAAAACATTTATAAATATAACAATCCAGGTCAGTTATCTGATACAAACGGTTATAAGATAAATGAAATGAAAGATGGTTCACGTGTCGTTGTTTTAAGACCAAGTATGTCAGAATCTTGGGCATTCTTCGTAAGAAAGTTCGATACGCCAAATGCAGTATTAGAAAACTTAGTAAGACAACCAGGAAGAGAACCAGTAATAGAGCTATTAAAATTCTTGGTAAAAGGTGCAAGAGTTACTGCTCTTACTGGTGAGCAAGGTTGTGGTAAAACAACAATGTTACTTGCAATGATAAAATATATTTATACAACGTTAAACATAAGAGTTCAAGAGACAGCATTCGAGTTGCACTTAAGAAAAGTTTATCCAGATAGAAACATATTAACACTTAGAGAAACAGAAACAGTTTCAGGACAAGAAGGTTTGGACGTTCAAAAGAAAACAGATGGTGCGGTTAACATCCTAGGAGAGGTTGCAACAGATGGAGTTGCTGCTTGGATGATTCAGATGGCACAGGTTGCATCTAAATTTACAATGTTTACTCACCATGCTAAAACATTTGATAACTTAATACTTTCACTTCGTAACTCACTATTAAAAGTTGGTATGTTCCATAACGAAAAAGTAGCAGAGATACAGGTTGTTGGAGTATTAAACTTTGAAGTTCACCTAAAGAAATCTTATTCTGGTGACAGATTTATTGAAAGAATAACAGAATGTATTCCAGTAAAACCAAAGAATACATATAATCGTGATTATAAGAACGAGCCTACCATGGAAGGCAAGATGGACAAGTTCATGGATAACGCAACAGATTACTTTACAAAGATAACAGAAACAGAAACATACAAAGCAGTTAATATAGTAGAGTATGTTGATGGCGAATATGTAATAAGAAATCCAATTTCTCAAGAAAACATTGAAGCTATGAGAGAAAATATGTCAGAGGAAGACCAAGTAGCATTTGATGAATTCTGCAATGATTATTTTAGCGGTGTAGGATCAACAAGAAGAATAGTGGAATAATTAACACAGAAGAATTTGAGAAAAGGAGGATTATTGATGGATGCAAGATTATTGTTACTAATAGGCGTTTTGGTTCCATTTTCTTTCTTTACAATCATATTGATAGTATTTATGATTCGAAGAAAGAAAATAGCCAAAAGCCAAAGTGCTGTATTACAAAGATTGATAAATTCCGAAAGTTCAAAAGCAACGTCGGCATTTTATCAAAAGATGTATAACAAATTAGTAAATATTCCGTTTGTTAATCGTTATGTTTATAAGATCAGAAGAAGACTAGAACTTATAAATAATGATGATGAATACATGATAAGAAATGATACAGCCAAAATAGCTTTAAAAAATATCTTTCTTGCGTTGGCATTCTCAATATTGCTAGCATACATAAATAGAGACGATTTATTTATGATGATGGTATCTATGATAGGTGTGTTAGTTGTAATAGAAAACATGACTGAAAGGGGAGTAAATAGGATAGAAGATAGACTATTAACTCAACAATTAGACTTTCTTTCAGAAGTTAGACATGCGTTCCATACAACTAACATGGTTGAGGAAGCGATATATGATGCTTCTATTATGGAAGAATACGAGATAACAGCGCAAGCAAATAGAATATATGAAATATTGATTTCAGCAGATCCAGAAATGGAACTAGAAAGATATTATGATGTTGCACCAAATAGATTCTTAAAAGCCTTTGCAGGTGTATCATATTTAACAAAAGAATTTGGTGATAGAAGAATCGGCGGTGTTTCATTATATTTAAAAGACTTAAACAATATAACACAAGAATTGCAGATGGAAGTATTAAAAAGAGATAAGTTAGATTATTTATTCAAAAGCTTAACATACATAGCAGTACTTCCAGTATTAGCAATAAAACCATTAGAAAACTGGGCAATGAGTTCATTTAATGCAACAATCGACTTTTACGAAGGCAAACTTGGTTTTCTAGTACAAATGCTTTTACTTGTTACAGTTTTTGTATCATATGCACTTTTAACGAGAATAAAAGATAATGGAGGCAAGCAAAAAGTTTTTGCGACATCTCCAAATGATGTATGGCAAGAAAGAGTTTATAGATTACCAATAGTAGAAAATATTATAGACGGTTTAATACCTTCTGTAACATCAAAAAAATACAATGCGGTAAAGACATTGTTAAAAGACACAGCATCAAGACTAAGAATTGAATGGCTATATGTAAATAGATGCATTTGTGCACTTGCCGGTTTTTGTGTGGCGATAATAATAATAATGCAAATGCACAATTTAGCAGTAACGCAAATAATGTATTCAGCTACCAAGAGTAGTAATGGCGGTATGGGACAGATGACAGAACAAGACACAATAGATGCCAATGGTGTTAGTTCATTTGATAGATACTTTTTAAATGTATTTATGAATGATAACAAATTTTTAAACGCTGTCAGAACGATGGAACAAAAGGATGCCATAAAACTTATTACAAATGAAATGTTAAAAATCAGTAGCACAAAATTAGATAATGAGACTGCAGAATGGTTTGCAAAGAGAATTTATAAAGAATTAGGTAGTACCCGATTGGATAAGCTAGACATTCAATATGCAATAATTGAGTCTAGAATTGAGTTGCCAAGGGAAAACTTCACAAGTGAGTTAGCTGCTAAGATTATAAATATTTCAAGAGAAGAAGAGCTAGAAAACGTTACAGAAAAAACAATTAAAAAAGCTTTAATAGAAATATACAATTTGCCGCTTACTCAAGAGCAAGCATCTGCAGCGGCATCGAGAATTTATGAAAAGTTAAAAACATTAACAAGCGAATATTTTGCTTGGTATGAATTAGCAATTGCAATATTTGTTGCCTTAGTTATGTATCAAGCACCAATACTTATGCTTAAGTTCCAAAAGAGGATGCGATATATGGAAATGGAAGATGAAGTAATGCAATTCCAAACAATCATCTTAATGCTTATGCATATAGAAAGAGTATCGGTAGAATATATGTTAGAGTGGCTTGAGAGATTCTCAAATATATTTAAGGAACCACTTGCAAAATGCTTGAACAACTATGAAAGTGGAGCATACGAGGCATTAGAGGAATTAAAAGACGATGCACCGTTTAAACCGTTTGTGAGAATTGTCGAAAGTTTGCAATCGGCAGTAGAGAGTGTTAAAATAACAGATGCATTCGACGAACTTGAAAGTGAGAGAGCTTTCTTCCAAGAGAAGAGAAAAGAAGCAAATGATAGATTAATAGCCAAAAAAGCAAAGATAGGAAAAATACTTGGATTTGCACCGATGGTAATGTTATTTGTTGGATATCTAATAGGTCCAATGATGATAGCAAGTTTGAGCGACATGGGAAGCTATTTTACAGATATGGGAGCTTCTATGTAAGATTTAATTAGATTTCAAATTTTAAAATTTATATAACCAAAAAGAAAGAAAGGGTGATTTTTTATGGATAATGCATCAAAAGCATTAATCATGGCAGGTGCTATATTAATAGCAGTAGCACTAGTAAGTTTAGGAGTTTATTTGTATCAATCAGCAGCGTCAAAAGTTAATGATGGAACAAGGCAAGTTGACGCATCACAAATGATCATGTTAAATAGTGAGATTGAAAAATTTGAAGGAACTATAAAAGGTTCAGAATTAAAGCAATTAGTACGTTTAATAAATGCCGACAACAAGAATCAAGTTTTTCCTACAGACTTAACAATAACAGACAGTACATCACATACTAACAAGATTGCATTGGACTCTACTACAAATACTTATGGCCTAGGTGATACTAGAGATTCAGCAAACTATTCAATTACGATATCTTATAGTGCAGATGGTTGGGTTACAGGTGTTGAGGTAAAATAGCATATTGCATCCTGCTATAGCAAATAAATTGTAGCAGGATGCTAACCTATTTTTATTGTATGAAAGGAGAATTTGCGTTATGGAGAATGCGTCAAAAGCAATTATTATGGCAGGAGGAGTATTGATAGCTGTTGCAATAATTTCATTAGCACTTTATGCCTATGCTACATATAGGGATTATGCTAATTCTTCAGAGCAAATACTTTCAACTTCTCAAATAGTAAGTTTTAATAGATATTACGAATCGTTTGACACAACTAGTAATATTAGAGGAATAGATGCTCTAAATATCTACAAGCGAGCAATGGATGAACACGAAAAGGATGATTCTTTTCAAGTTATATGTTCGCCTAGTGATATGATATCTAGCATAGAAAATGATTCAAGTAAATTTTTAAATACGAATTATACGGTTGATTATTCGTATGATAGCAAAGGTAAAATTTGCAAAGTTGAAATCACAGGACCTTAATCCAGTATAATTTGCTTTTGGGAGGTGTCGAGTAATGGAGGATGTAGGAAAAGCCATATTAATGGCAAGCCAAGTTTTACTATTTGTTTTGGCGTGCTCAGTTTCAATTGTATTGTATAGCGCTATAAGAAATAACGTTGACATGGTTACTTTATATCATGATTATTCAAATAGGGGAGACTCCATAATTGCTTCTGATGAACAACAAAAAGCTAGGGAGGTTAAACCAGAAGAAGTTATTTTGGCTGTATTAGATTTAAAAAATAAAGAAGCTGGAAACAAAGTAAAAGTGCAAATAAGTAGTACTGGAAGCAGAACATATGAATATGATGAAGTTAATGATGCTATTACTGTGGGGAGCGGAGCAAGCTTTCCGTATAATTCAACTAATTTACATCATGAATTAATAGATTTTATGAATAGAAGTTCAACATACAAATTAACTTATTCAGGAGACGAATTATATTACGAATTTTATAATTAAGAAAGGGTGTTATATATGGGAGATTCACTAAGTGTTATTTTTGCTACAATAGTAGCTGCAATTATAATGTTTCTTTTTCCAATGCTAGATACTTGGGAAAGGCAAGACGATTTGTCATATATAGCAGCATATACTTCAGTTGTAAATACTGTCGATTCTGTACGTAATACAGGTAGATTAACAGCTGACATGTATAATAACTTAATAACTTCACTAAACGCAACAGGAAATAGATTTGATATTCAATTAGAACATAGAGCTGCAGAATATGTAAATGCTGGTGCTAATAAATATGAAGTTGTTTATTTAAATCATTATACTCAAGATATAGAAAATGCGTTAAACACTTCTGGAGAATATCTTGACTTTAGAAAAGGAGATTATTTCTACATTTCAGTAAAGAATAGAAATAAAACGCAAGCCACAGTTTTAAAACAAAATTTATACAACACAAAATTAGAAACGTTTAAAGTTGGTATACCATATGGAGGACAAATTAGAAATGAATATGTTAGATAAATTTTTGATTTTTAAGGAGGTGTATTTATTATGAAAATTCAGCATTACGCAATAATTTTTATAATAATTATACTTCCTTTTTCTATTATATGCAAAAATAAGGTTGATAAAAAAATTGATGTGCTAAATGAACAAACAAGAATAAATAATGCATTAGATACTGCAACATCTGATGCTGTTGATACTTTAATTGAGTTAAATGATGAATTTTATGCATTATATGATGGAAAAACTTTAGATGTAACACCTGCCATTGCAAAAGAAGGAATAAAATCATTTTTCAACACACTTGCAGTAAACAATACATTACCTTTTACAGCAGATGAGAATTATGCAGAAAACTATTTTAGCCCATACATTCCTGCAATTGTTGTTGTTGCATATGATGGTTTCTATATTTATTCGGTTGAGGACGACGGAGGAGAATATAAGTATGTTCTATCTCCTAAAATTCCTTATGCATATGAAGAAGATGGATATATAATTAATTTTACATTAGGAAATGCAATTAAACTTTATGCAAAAAATGGTGTTTTGTATGAAGGAGAATTTAAAAATGCACATATAAATGATACAGAAGTAATTGACGAATATGACATATATGAAAACATTTTAGGAGGTAGTACACTTACTAAGCTTCCACAATTAACAACTAATATGTCTTTAATAGTGTATGCACTTACACAAAATACATACTTTGATGATTTGCCAGACTTTTTAAAGTCTAGTAATGCGAATGTTTCTATGTTACAAGATTACGATGACAAACATTCAGATGACGGTTCAAACACGCCATTAGATTATTCAGACGATGTTAGTGAATTTAATATAAAAAGAAGAAGTGTTATTATAAATACAATTGTAGAAGTGTTAAATGACAAAATAAATAACCATAATAGATATGCCGATATGATGGGAGTTACATATGATTTTTATTTGCCAGAAATAGATGATGCTGAGTGGATAAATGCAGTAGATGATGTTTCAATTATGGCATTTATGCAAGGCATGCCAACTAGCACAGACACATATTATAACAGCTATGCATTGGGTGCATCTAGAATAGTAGAGGCCACTTATATATATGGAACAGGCGATAAAAAGTACCACACTTCAAGATGTCCATTATTAAATGGACAGTTTGATGCAGACGGTTTTCCTAAAGACGGAGGCTTAGTCAAAGAAATGTTTTTGAATAAAATCGATGCAGCAAAAGGCGGATATAACCCATGTATGGTGTGCAAGCCATAAGATAAATAAATTTAATAGTTTTGATATAGTTAAGTAGAAAAGCCCATGATTGATTTTCATGGGCTTTATCCTATTAGTTAAAGAGAGATTTGTTTTTGATAATAGAAGGATAGGTTAATTAGCTAGATATATAACGTAAAAATATTATTTTTTTAATATATAGATTAATAATATTCTTTCATGTTTGGTAGTTTTAAATTATATTTTTAATCAACTGCATAAACAGATACTGTTAATGAGTTTTCAGTAGAGCTAGAAGAAAATTTTAAATTTTTACCACTTGTGTTTTTAAACTTAAAATCCAAATTACTTTGAAGGCTAACTGTTGCATCTTCATTTTTAGGAACATATGCTACTGGTACACTATGATGATGTCTTTCTGTGATATCAATTTTTAAGTTTTTTACTGCATTATATAGGGTAGAACTAAGCTGACATACGCCACCACCGTATCCTTTATCATGTGCACCATTGCTTAATAAAATTGTTGCTTCTTTAAAGCCATCAGATGGTCCATAAGGTCCGCAAACTTCGTTGTAAGAAAAAGTATCACCATCTTTTAAAACATATCCATTTAGTCTGTCACGCACAATTGTTATATTATGATATCTGTTTGGGTCAGATGTAAGAATCTTCGTAGTATAAGTTGCAAGCAAGTTGTTATCTTGCTTTTGAGGTTCACTATTTAAATCTATATTATTTGCAATGTAATCTTTCTTTTCTTCCAAAGTATTCGTGTTTCTTGAATTCGAATTAGTTCTATCACCACTGAAAATATAAATTTGATTTTCTTCTGTTTCATCTGGAATATTGGCATTATAGCCTAATCTACTATATGAATTATTATCTGTACTCGTATCGTTTTCTGAAATATTATTATTTCCACAAGCCGTCAAGAGGAGAGAGAATAGAGCAATAATTATAATTTTGTAAATCATTTTTAATCACCTCTACAATTATATTAACCATATAAAACATTAAAATTCGTATTAATAACTAGAAGGTTGTACATAATATGTAAGAAAAAGAAGTTTTTGATTTCAAAAAGAAAAAATGTTTGCTTTTTTGTTTGAAAAGCATTGACAAAGAAATTATGTTCGTATATTATAATACATGTATTAAGAACAGTCGTTCTTTTGGAGGTGCTTTTATGAGAATAAAAAATTTAAAAAGATTTATAATTTCTATGACAATATTATTTACTATAATTTCATTTTTATGTAGTTTGTTAACTAACAAGGTATTTTCATATACCGTTCCAGAATATGAAAAAATAGTAGTTTCAAAAGGTGACACTCTCTGGTCAATCGCAAGTGAATTAAATGGCGATATAAGAGAAAATATATACGAAATAAAAAGGATAAATAATTTAAAAACATCATACATATATGAAGGGCAAGAACTACAATTACAAATAAAATAAACATCTATACTATTTTGTATAAAATAATATAGATGCTTGTATAAATATGAAATTCAAAAAACTGATTAAAACAAAATATGCAATTAGAGTTGCATAACTTATATGTTTTAATTTATTTCGAATTATAATTAGCAAGCGGATTGTTTTCAACAGCTTCTCTTATTTGAGAGTTATCAACATGAGTATATATTTCAGTAGTAGCTATACTTTCATGGCCTAAAAGCTCTTGTAATGCTCTAATATCTACATTACCATATTGATACATAAGAGTTGCCGCAGTATGTCTTAATTTATGAGTAGAAAACTTATCTCCAAGGCCAGGTACCATCTTTAAATACTCTTTTATAATATGTTGAACCATACGTCTACTTATACGTGTTTTCTTCTCACTTAAAAATAAAGCTTTTTTATCTTGTACACTTTCATCATACGGTCTTACGCTTAAGTAATCTTTTATTGCATCCATGCAGGCTTTATTTAGATATATAGTTCTTTCCTTATTACCTTTACCTATTACGGTTAAAACGGCATCATCAAATTTAATATGGTCAATATCAATACTTACAAGCTCTGAAAGACGCATACCACAATTCAAAAAAAGTGTTACCATTGCATAATCACGAGCAATATTATCATGTTGTCTTCCTGTTAATTGCTTGTTTTTAACTTGGTCGAGTAGAGTAGTACTTTGCTCTAATGTTAAATATTTTGGTAGTCTCTTTCCAAGCTTTGGTGATTCCAATTCTTTTGCTGGGTTATCATCAATAATTTTTGCTTTAACATGTAAGTACTTAAAAAAGCTTTTCAAACTTGAAACTTTACGTGCACGAGTGACTGCCGAATCATTACAAACATCTTTAAGATATGTCATGTATTCGTATATATCATTTAAATCAATTAAATTTAAAAATTTAGAATCAATATCAGAAATATCAGTAATATCTTCTAAAGCGATTTTTTTATCGTTGATAGACTTATACTTTATATATCTTAAAAAATTAGTTAAATCATAATTATATTCATTTATAGTATTTTTAGATTTATTAAGATTGGCATTATAATTTAAGTAATCTCTTAAAATTTTGCAACTATTAGGATCATGCATAATAAAACCTCCTATATATAATCATATGTATAAAACAAGCATTTTTTAGAAACAAACTTATACTACTATGTTATCATTCTAAGTTTTAAAAGTAAATATATGAAAATTGAAAAGCTTAAAAATGCATGAAAATAATAGTGAAAAACATTATAGAATGGTGTAAAATATTCATAAGTGAAAAGTGGCAGATGAAAGTAAATATATTAAAGAAAAGAGAATGGTTATGAAGTTAATAAAAATTCCTGAAGAAAAATACTATGAATATAGATTGCAAGCAATGTTTTATTGTTACAAATGGGATCCACAATTCTGTGATAATAATACATTGGCTAAGTATGTGCTTGTATTATCGAAAGAAGAGGATGAACAAATAACAAAACTCACAAAAGACCTAGATGTGGAAACACGATTAGCAGAAGAATATTTAAATAAACATATTAAGATTGCAAAGAAGTTGTCATTGCCTAAAAAAATATTTAAAAAAATTTCTAGTATGCAATATTATGACAGCACTAAAAATATAAGACTGATGCGATATGATTTTCATCTTGATATAAATAATAGGTGGTTTGTAACAGAAGTGAATAGTGATGTACCAGGTGGTTTTGCAGAAAGTTCTTTACTTCCTGAAATTGCGCGTAAAATTATTAACATGCCAGAATTAAAGTATATCTCTTTCGGTGAAAAAATGGTAGAAGCTATAAATAAAAAATTAAATAAAGTAGGTAATATTATGTTAGTACATTGCACATGTTTCAGTGATGATAGACAGGTTATGCAATATATGGGTGATAGGTTGAAAATGGAAGGCTACAATATTATATATGGTGCTGCAGATCATATCAGTTTTAAAAATAGACAAGCTTATTGTATTTTGGATAATAATAAAGAAAAAATAGATTTGATTTTTAGATTTACACCTTTAGAGTGGCTTGTCCAAATGAAACCACGCAAGTGGGATGGGTACTTTGATACTATGACTTGTTCGTGTAATCATCCGATTGCGATATATGCACAAAGCAAAAGATTTCCATTTGTTTGGGATGATTTAGAAAAAAATCATATTAGTATGAAATCTTGGAAAAGTATGTTACCTAAAACATTAGAAGTTAATGTGAAAGGTATAGAGCAAGGATTTATTTATAAACCTGTGTATGGCAGAGTTGGAGAAAAAATTTCTATAAAAGAAGCTTGCAAAGAAAATGAGTATTCGAAAATTATTCGAGATGTAAAGAAATATCCAAAGCATTACATAATGCAAAAAAAGTTCGATAGTTTTCCAGTTGTTGGAGAAGGGGGAGAAACATACCATATCTGCTTAGGTTCCTATACTATAGATGGTGAGCACGCTGGATATTATGCGAGAATGAGTGAATATCCAAGGATAGATTCATATGCAGCTGATATTCCAGTATTGATTGAGAAATAGAGGTGAAAAGAAATATGACAGGTGAAGAAATATACAAAATATATGCTCCGAACGGTGCAAAATGGGCTGAATGGGTAAGACCTGTTCCTTTTATTGCTATAGATACTTATAATAGAGAGCCGATAGTTGATTGGGTAGATAGAAGAGTGTTTTTTTTGAAAGAATATGAACAAGATGCGGCAATATTTATAGATTTACCTGGAAAGGAAAGCATAGAGCTATCTATAGCCTTAGCGTCTATTGGTTATAGGCCAATTCCTTTATTTAATGGTACTGATGAACAAATAAATGCACAGGCTACAAATAATACATATTGGGTTGAATGTTGTTTGATAAACGGAGGGCAGAAATTAAAAAACATATTTTTATCAAATAATGCTAATCCTGCATTTGTGCTAGACAGTTTGCGTACTAATAGATATAGAGCAAAAGACTCTATATATGATAATAGTTGGGATTTATATAAACAAGATATTCCGACAGCTGAATATTTTATAAATAGCGGTATTAAAAAAATAATAATTGTGGGAAATACTATTCAACGAGATTTGAAAAAAATATTTTATGATTTTCAATTAAAAAAGATTGAAATATATCTAACAGATGGATATGCTTTACCCAAAAAGATTATGCTAAAAAAAACAATAAAAGAAAAATTAGAAAAAGAGGAGTTCTAAGATATGATTGAATTTAAGAACAAAATAGTACAATTGGGTTTTGGAGCTGTTGGAAAAAGTTTTTTTGAGAAGGTTGCTAATGAGATAAAATATGACGAAGAAAAATATTTTGTGATATCTAATAATAGGTTAGAATACACATATTTTGTTGAAATGGGTGGTAAACTTGGAAACTTTGTTGTGGCAAATATTTGTAGAGAAAATTTTAAAGAGATATTTAATAAATATTTGAATGAAGGAGATTTACTAATAGATTTTGCTGACTCTGTTGGAACAAGAGATTTTTTGGAATGGTGTGCATACAATAATGTAATGTACTTAAATACAGGAGAAACTGACTGGGCAGATAATTGGTATAACATATTAGATGAGAATTTAAAGAAAAACGAATTGAGAAAAAAAATAAAGCAAAAGAATGATGTAAATAGATATCCTATAGTATTACAGCACGGAAACAACCCAGGATTAGTGTCTCACTTTTTAAAGGCAGGATTAGAATACATTGTTAAAAAGCAATTCAAGGGTGATGAAAAATTAAATGAGCTATTGAGACAGAATAAATTTAATATGCTCGCGAGAGAACTAGATTTAAGAGAGATTCATGTGAATGACAATGATTGCCAAGATGTGAAAGATAAATTTTCTGAAGATAAATTATATAGTACTTGGTCAATTGATTCGTTTTTTTTTGAAATGATAAGTGAAGCTACTGCAAATATTGGAACAGATGAAATAATAATTCATGAAGATAAATATAAAAGAATTGATATTGAGAATGGCTTTTTAGAGTTTAAAGATATCGCAGTGGATAAAGTTGCAAAAACATATTACCCAAAAGGAAGTTTTAAAGCTTACTTAGTCCCACATGAGGAAACAATCACTATAGCCAAATCACTTGAAATAGAAGAGGATGGAAAAGTTGTATACAGGCCTACGGTTATATTTTTGTATTTACCTTGTGATTTTGCCATGAAATATTTAAATTCTGCTAGAATAAATGATCGTATAGAGTTTGATAAAGATAACAGCAAAATAACACCAAAAGAAGTTTATAGAGGGGTAAGATACCCTAAAAGAGCAGAAATATTATACAAAGAGCAAATAAAATGTGGAACCGAATATGTTGGTGTATTATTGCTTGGCAGTAAATTTGATCCTGTGTGGGTTGGAAATAGAATAAAAAGTAATTTTTTATATAAAGACAAAAAAACATCATATTGGCAGACTCCGACAATTACGCCAGTTGCTATGTCAGCGTTAGCGGCGGTATGCTGGATGATAAAAAATAAAGAAAAAGGAGGAATATATTTTCCAGATGACATAGCTGAATATAAAGAAATAATTAGTTTCGCTGAAAAGTATATTTCAAAAACAATTTATAAGACATTTAATAAAAAAAGGATAGAAAGTAAACTAGATATTGACCTAAATAATTTACAACTTAATGATATTCTAAGTTAAAATAATAAAATATAAACGAAGGGTATCAAAAAGTTACCCTTCGTTTATTACTTTAGTGGCCTCCGCCACCTCCTCCGCCACCACGGCCACCTCCTCCATAGGAGTGTCCTCTGAATCCGCCTCCTCTTGAAGAAGTGTGAATTGAAGTCCCAAATGCTTTTGATGTTCTATGAAAACTGTTAGCATGAATATAACAATGGCTATTTAATATTGGGCTCTTGTCGATATTTAGCTCTATAGCATGAATTTTTATCGCTTTTATAACTTTTTCAGAAATGCCAAAAGCAGTTGCATAAATTAAGTATTTTTCCCATAGTGGCAATTCATGTACTTCTCTTTCATTCATTAAAGTATCACTATTCAAAAAGTTATATAAGCCAATCCATTTAGCTTGTTCATCAACTCCATACTGTGTAAACAGCACAGCATTAGCGGCTTTAGTCGATAGATAAATATAGTTCCATATATATGCAATACCCAGAATTGTATAAGCACCAAAACCTAATGCCATAGGGGTGAAATAAGAGCATATATTTACTAAAAATAATAATACTAAGCCTAATTTTAAGTTTCTATTTGCAGATATAGTAAGTTCTATTTTAGGAATATCATAATTTTTGTCTTGAAAATAACCCTGCATAATTCCGCACTCTAAAATAGGTTTCTTTTCCATTGCGTTTACAAAGATATTTGTAAATTCATAATCATTGTTTATTTTTGTCTGTAATTCACTAAGACTAATAGAATCAGTGTATGAGTTAGTATGTCTTTCTAGTAGCTCTAAGTAAAGTCTTTCAGAAGTAGTAAGTGTTTCTAATATTTCGCCAGTATTTTTATTGCTTACTTTATATATGTAATCCGAGAAATCTGCAGGTTTTTCAGATGGATATATTGCCTGTGTTGGTTCTATAGTAATTAAAGTATTATTAGGTTTCCATTCTTTTGACTCATATATTTTACTTATTTTTATGTATTTTTTTCTAGCCAAGCTAAGCAATATAGCTGCATATTCTTCTTTTTTCTCTTTATTCTCATTAAACGGATCTTTCATAAATACTAGCTCAGATGCAAATATAGGATCCAAATCACTTGGAATTTCTCTAAAATAGTCATAATCAACTTCGGGATTATATAAACATAAAGAATATTTGAAATTGATTTTTTTGTATTTTTGTTTAGCATTGCGTATTATGAGAAGAGAGAGTGGTAAAGATATTACTAGCAAAAGACTTTTATACATATTGAATTTTCGATTTTGAGTTTCATAATATTCATTTTCAGCGATACATTCATCTAGTACATTTTCATTAGAATAACTATTGTTTCGTGCATATTTTGTGAAAATGTGACTATCTTTTCCATATGCAAGTAAACAAAATTCAATATATCTATTATGATAATTGAACTTTAAATCATGCTTATCTAAATCTAGTGAAAAAGTGTGATAGCCGGGATTTTCAGTATCCGATTCTGTATATGGTAGTCTAACATTTGCAGTTCCAAATGTATATGCATAGTATGTAGATGGCATTAAATCATTAGGAATGAGAATTTGTGCCTTATAAGATTTTAGTTTTGTAATTGCATTACCTGAATACATACTTAAATATAGTTCGGAACAATCGTTATATTTTAATGCAGCATTATTCATAGAATATACGATTTTAAAAGTCATTTTTTCTCGATATGTCCAAGGTATGTATATTAGTAATGATTCATCATTATCGGGATATTTGCCAGTTCCAGTGCTGTGATGCCAATAATATGCTGAACTCGGTGTGTAATCACTATCTTCCCAGTACATTTTGTTAGTTTCCGAATATGGAATTTCTTGTCCATCGCTTAGAATTTGTGTAACAGACTTCACATCATATGTTACTCGCATTCCATCAACAATATCTTCTGGTAATTCTCGCCATAGTTCTTTAAATGTATTTGACCTAGTAGCTGCATGAACATCAAATGTAATGTATTCTGTGATTTCTACATTTGCATTTCCGTTAGGATCGTCATGTAATATTGCGGTATAATCTACATCTGTTAGATTGCAGTAGTCAAAAGGATTTAAAGTAGAGCCATCAATGCCAAAATCTTCTAAAGTGTATCCTTCTTCAAAAAGTGCCATAATAACTATTAATAATATCACTAAATAAGGTATTGAAATTATGATTATGTGCGCTAACCAATCTCTTAACCTATTAAAAAAGAATTTTAAATATTTCATATGTCCCCCCCTTTTAATTTTACTCTTAAAATTATATAGAAAATATATGACATTGTAAATAGATTGTGTAGAATAATGAAACAATAACAACTGTCATTAAGATGATAACATTATTTTACAAACACACTAAGGTGATACTCTAAAAATTTATGAAATAAAATTGCAAATAAATATTTTATGGAAGCAAGCTAAGCTGTCTTCAATCATAATGCAAGTCTTGTTAGCATAGCTTGCTCAGGTAGTGCGAAGCAACCTTATACTATAAGAAGCTCAAATTAAACCGGAAAATAAAATGTTTTAAGAGCATATTGAATGCTTCATTATCAATTAAAAATATTTTAAAATAAGAATTATCGCTAAAAGTTAACATAAAATGAAACGAAAAATTTATAAAACCAAGGTGGAGTAGGGCACATACAGTATCAATCATTCGAGCGGTAGAACTACAATTTAAAATAATAATTATCATACTTATATAAAATTATTCTAGTAAACTATATTTATAAAACATGTCTGTCATTATAATAAAAAGAAATTTGTATATCATTTGTAATAATATAAAGTATTATATAAGATTTAAAAATTAGATTCCTTAATATTTTGTGCAATGAATTATCAACTTTCAAAATTCTATATACAAAATTCCAAATAAAAAATTTATAACCATATGTTAGCACATGGCTTATATAAATGCATTATATTTAACTATCCTGATGGATGCACTATTAGCCACCTCAATATAAGATTTTAAAATAAATTTCAATTTATATGTCCCGATACATTTCTATCAACCGCTTAATAGTTATTATTTATCTTAATTTAATATGGATTCACCAAAATGTATTTCAATAATTACAATAAATAAGTTTTAATGATTAAACTATAACATTATAACAAGAGGTAATGAATTTAGCTCAAAAATGGCTAGAAGATCACCGAAAAACATCAAATTACTGGAATATCAATAGCTTTCTATAAAAAGGAAAAACATGGTAAAAAAGCGACGCACGAGAATCGTTTTTAAGCCGTTTTTTTAATGGGGGTAATATAGTTTTATGTCTAAAAATCGACCTAATAGGGAGGAATTATAAGAAAAATAGAAAAAAGTGAAAATAATCAAAAAATTTAACGGATAATAAATAAAAATAAGAAAATAAACAAGAATATGAAAATAAGTTCAAGAAAAAATTAAGAGTTGAAAAACAAATTATAAAGATAGAACAAATAAAAAACAAATCGATATAGATGCAAATCTAAAACAAAACACGAAAGCAAATTATATTATTCAAAACGTCTGGAATGAATTTCATTATAAATTATAAATCAAATAAGTGAAATTATATGCTTAAAATATGAAAATGCCTTAAAAACGATTCTAGAGGCTCGTTTTGCTATGCTTAAATTACGCAAAACTTTGATTTTGTGCAACGATATATTTAATGCGTGAGACCTGTTCTATCATCAAATATATCCTCTTCTACATTAGTATTTCTAATGTAGAAAGTACTAAGAATATTCTTCTCAGTACTTTATATCATATCTCTTATTTTTTCTTTGCACTAGATTTTCCTTCAGCTAGGCTTGTTAATAACAATACTCCTAATATTAGCACCATTAATGTAACTATCAACTTCACCATTCCCGCATCAAATGGCATTGTTCCTAAATTAATTGAGTCACCAACTTGCCCCGCAATGTTTGAAGGTATTTTTTCAAGATCTTTTCCATATTTTATATAATCTGATATTAACACCTTAGGTGCCATAATCTTTCCAAACGCATTAAGGAAAATAAATATGCCACCAATAGTAATTAATATATTCTTCCAATGATTTGTTATAAACGTTTTCATATGTACCTCCTCTACTCCACGTACTCACAATACAATTATAAAACAGATTACATAATTTAGCAAGTACTTTTGTATGTAACGATTAAAAATTTACTCTATGCTACGTTTGAAGGCTTGTTACTGATATTTTAGAGATTCATCTCTTTTTAGTTCTTGCAGGATTAAGTATTACATTTTGTTATTTTATCATGCTTTTTCTTTGCTATATGGCACCTCATGCAAATAAATTTTTATACTTTGGTTATCCTTTTCCCATAGACAATTATTTATTCCTTGTGTTTTAGTCCAATTTTTTAAATTTTGGCTTATTATCGCTGTCCTTATTTTCAAAAATTCTATTGCCTTCTCTCTATTTTCGCCAAAATATTCACAAGTTGTTATTTCCCCATTATTTTTTTCCATTACTGTAAATAATGTTTCGCTCATTTTATTATCGCCCCCTTTAATCACCAACGGTTCTAAATTATTTTTTTATATTGACAACATAGCTATTATAAGTTTTGTATATTATATCATAATTAATTATTATATAACATTGCATTTTGATATGATATAATAAGAAAAATAATAATATTTTTTGACGAAATGTTATAGTTCCTTGTTACATTCTGATATGATATAATCTCCTTGTTTTAAGGCATGACTACCATATTGTTATAGTTCCTTGTTACATTCTGATATGATATAATTAACGTTAGTTATAATGATTGTGTCTTTATGTTATAGTTCCTTGTTACATTCTGATATGATATAATGTAAAAACAAAAGAAGTTGACTCAAGTATAGTTATAGTTCCTTGTTACATTCTGATATGATATAATAAAAGAAATGAAATCAAAAAAGAGATTATTGTTATAGTTCCTTGTTACATTCTGATATGATATAATCATATCAACTGGATATGAACATATCGGATAGTTATAGTTCCTTGTTACATTCTGATATGATATAATAAGCAAAAGCTTTAAAAGTCTACATCCTCCGTTATAGTTCCTTGTTACATTCTGATATGATATAATTAATAATGATTTTAATAATTTTGCTGATAGGTTATAGTTCCTTGTTACATTCTGATATGATATAATAATTGATACTGGAACTATAATTCCAACACCGTTATAGTTCCTTGTTACATTCTGATATGATATAATCATAAGGAATCAAACGTTTTTCATTCTCATGTTATAGTTCCTTGTTACATTCTGATATGATATAATTTCCACAACCCTGCTTACCACAAAAACAGTGTTATAGTTCCTTGTTACATTCTGATATGATATAATCCACTTATCAGAAGTACTTGAAAGATTAATGTTATAGTTCCTTGTTACATTCTGATATGATATAATTGCAATATTGGGAATTACAGGAGTTATTGAGTTATAGTTCCTTGTTACATTCTGATATGATATAATTTATCATTAACGGTGCAAACGGAGCAACAGTTATAGTTCCTTGTTACATTCTGATATGATATAATAATTGGATAAAGACATGTAAAGATAAAAGAGTTATAGTTCCTTGTTACATTCTGATATGATATAATCCCGCTATTTAAAGCCCAGAACTAAGCAAAGTTATAGTTCCTTGTTACATTCTGATATGATATAATTGTAATAGCATCATATTCTGTCTGTGTTCGTTATAGTTCCTTGTTACATTCTGATATGATATAATATAAAACTATCTTGAATTCCATTTAACAAAGTTATAGTTCCTTGTTACATTCTGATATGATATAATTCTGTCAAAATCATATATATTGGCACTTGCGTTATAGTTCCTTGTTACATTCTGATATGATATAATCTCTAGGTGCAACATATTCATTTTGAAGAGTTATAGTTCCTTGTTACATTCTGATATGATATAATCACTCCTTTTTAAATAATTAAATAATAGATGTTATAGTTCCTTGTTACATTCTGATATGATATAATATCAATTGCAATATCCAATTACAGTCAGCAGTTATAGTTCCTTGTTACATTCTGATATGATATAATCATATCAACTGGATATGAACATATCGGATAGTTATAGTTCCTTGTTACATTCTGATATGATATAATTTTCCAGCGCGGGTTGACACCAACACGCACGTTATAGTTCCTTGTTACATTCTGATATGATATAATATCAACTAAAATTCGAGCCATTTAAACACCGTTATAGTTCCTTGTTACATTCTGATATGATATAATCTATGACAATGGCTTGGGGAAATGCTAATGGTTATAGTTCCTTGTTACATTCTGATATGATATAATCTCTCGCACTTCGAGTAGTGCTAATCTCTAGTTATAGTTCCTTGTTACATTCTGATATGATATAATTAATAATGATTTTAATAATTTTGCTGATAGGTTATAGTTCCTTGTTACATTCTGATATGATATAATTCAGGACTAGACAGTTCGGGAACATCAGCGGTTATAGTTCCTTGTTACATTCTGATATGATATAATGTGTGGTTCTATAATGTTTACAGCAGAGTACTTTCAAGGATTATTCGTAATAAAAAAGCAGCTATTTTTTGTGTAAATAGTTGCTTTTTTATTGTTTTTTAAAATATTGATAATTGTTCTGCATTGATTTTTCTCTCCCTTATTGTCTTTTTTCCTATTAGTATTTCCATACTTGCATATTGTTTCTCTGTAACTTTCATACATCTTATCGAACCTTTTCGTGGCAAATTATCTTTTAATCTTGCATAGTGCTTATAGACTCCATCATCTCCATTGCAAATTCGTGAATACACTGAGAATTGCAACATATCATATCCATCTTTTATTAAAAATTTTCTAAATTGTGCGTATATTTTTCTATCTTTTTTCGTTACTACTGGCAAATCAAAAAATACAATTAACCTCATATATTTACCCATATGTGTGCCTTTCGAGTGGCACTATTATTGGTACCAATAGTTTTTCGTAATTTTTTTCTTGTATGCTAGCAGTAAACGAACTCATCATAACATTTATCGCATTTAATACACACTGCCTTTTACCTTCTATTATTACATCGTAGTTTAATAAATCTACAAGTGATTGTCTTATTTTACTGCCGAACTCTTCGTTTTTTAGATTGATATTTTGTACAGTCCACAAATCTACGATTGGCCTAAACGGCTCAATAAAGTCATCTGCTAAATTAAAATTGTTTAATTCACTCTTATGATGTATTCCGAAGACATGGAATATATCCGTATTGTGCTATACTCCTTGCTATTGCACCTCTTATGATTGTGTAGCCATAATCTAAACATGCATTAAAGATGTTATCGTGATTTCTATTAAACCCTCTTGTAAATAAATTTTCAAAATAAAGTTTTGCAGCTTGTCCTTCAATATTTTTAGAATCTCCGGAATCAACATTCTGCACCATTTTCATCATTTTTTCTTCGATATCATATTTTCCAACACATCTTAGAACATATGCTTGATTGGTTATTTTTTGTTTGATTATTTTTTGCCAACATCTCTTTTTAAATGGTTCGGATAAAATAATTTGTTCTTTTAATATTTTTAAGCTTCTACTATGCTGATAGTATGGTAATACATATCCATTTGGAATGTGCTTTGAATCACATATATACACTATAATATTATTCTCGCAGAATTTGCTGAGTAAACCTTCTGTTATTAGTATTTGCTGAGATTCTAATACTATGGCAGATACATCTTCTAGAGGCACATTCCAAACTTCTTCTTGCTGTATGCATAATTGGTTGTTTTTTAAAGATAACTTTGAGGGATGAGATATAATAATACTCCTCCAGCTCATTTTTATCACCTCCTATTTAGATTGTTTTTTACCTCCTTTCCTTTGTTCTTTATTTATTTTATGGTAATTACCAAGGATGTCTACTTCGTATTTGTCGAATACTTCTAAACCAGTAACGCCTATTTTTTGTTCCTTTTTTCCATTCAGCAAAGTGCTTTTGTCGTGATTGAAACATATAATTCCAGCACAGCTTACATCTGTTGAACTATAATATAAGTATTGAACGATATCTTCATTTTTCTTTTTTATAGCAATCAGGTCTCTTGGATATAACGAAAACTTAAATGTATAATTTTCATCCATTTCCAGCCATTCGCTTTCTGGCTTATTTGCTTTTATTGCTTTATTAGGCAATCTATCTTTTACCATATCCGCAACATATATTGGTACCAAGTAATATTTATTGTCTTTTGTAAATACATCAACTCTTACCATGTTACCATTTGCTGCAATACCTGTTTCGTTGTTGATTTTTACACCTGCTCCACTACTCATGACTTTTGGAACCTTAATACTTTTTACGATTGGTCCTTCCCCATTTTTCGAATGTTTTCTTATTGTATAATCTGATGAAAATGCTTTTTCTGCTTTGAAGTTATATTCAGCTAGTCTCGCATAAATACGGTCGTATAAATCTTTGTCGCTTTCATATAATTTTTTGCATTTTTCATTGTGTAGCAATGTTTCTATTTCATCTTTTGAAATGCTACTAAGAGGCTTTTTTACAGTTACGATTCCAGCATCCTGCTTTAATGAATAAATTGTTTCTCCATGTGCTTCACCACTTATTTTTCTATTTGGCATTCTTGATACAAAAATAGGCTTTATATCGTTCATGTCAACATCATCATAATTTGTAAAGCTTCCGCGTTTAAAATGCTCTAAAATCAATTTTTGCATCATTTCAATAGTTACATTTTTATCTTTCCATTCATCTGGAATTCTAGGAATTCTCATCTCTAATTCTTCTTTAAAATTGTCCCAAGGCTCTACCATTTCATGTGTTTTGTATTTTACATCTACGATTTCGCCTGTTGTAGGATCATAATAATCCCCATTTTTATTAGGATAATAAAGTTCTTTTTCTTTACTATATTCTCTAATTTTCTTTTGAAATTTTTCGCTAGCACAAGCTATTATTACAGCATCTTCTGCGTGGTGTAAATCGTTTTCTTCACGATTTTTAACAGAAATGCCCCAATAATGTCTTAAAGCTGTTGTAGCAGCACCAACTATTGTCTTTACTTTTATTCTGTTTTCTTTTTCGCCATAGTTATTAAATTTTAGATTTTTCTTTATAAAGTTTGTCATGTACCTAGCAATATATTTTGTATCAACTAAGTTTCTAGCTATCCAATCATTTTCCTTGTCTTCGTTAAAATTTTTAACTAATAGATTTTCCCTCTTCCTAATATTATTTCTATATGTACTTTTTACCCATACCTCGAATGTTTCCCAGTTTGGAGTTCCCCCTAGATACTCATATGGTGTTTGATTTCTTTTTTCTTGGTTTTCTTTTGATAGAACTAATACTTTGTTATTATATGAGTCATCAAATGACCTACTAAAAGGTATAGCATGATCTATTTGAATATATCCATCTTCGAACAGTCTTGAGTATTCTATAGGAAGAAGTGAATATGCACTCTTTCCATCTTGTTCATGATATAATCTCTTTTTTAGCATATCTACTGGTTTAGCTTTTATATTGAAATGTTCTTCTATATCCTTTTTTAGATTATCATTTAT
The DNA here is from genome assembly GCA_934149405.1 of uncultured Clostridia bacterium. Taxonomy (GTDB): domain Bacteria; phylum Bacillota; class Clostridia; order TANB77; family UBA1234; genus UBA1234. The sequence goes on from CAKPEV010000005.1 coordinate 66,897, forward strand.
AGTTCTATTTTCTTTTTGTTTGTCTTCAATCTTTTTTCTTTCACTAAAATTCTTTGTTAAATCTCTTGCCACTTCTATATGTATTTCATAAGGTGAACCATATTTATCTATTACTGCATTTATTACCTTTCTGGTTTGTGCTATAGCTCTATACACCACCGGATTTCTAATATCATCTTTAGGAATGACAGGAAGCTTATATTTAGGATTCTCATCATCTGCTTTAAAATTATAACCAGCTTCTTTACATGCTTCATCATACTTTCTTCCCTCTTCAAGATAAGGCAATATATTTTTCATTGCTTTATATGATAGGTGTCCAAACTTACTGAAATTGATTTTTAATAGACCTTCGATTATATCATCTGTAAGTCCAAGCTTTTGTAATTCTTCTTTTATAGTTACATCAGTTTTGTTTAATGTTAAAACCTCTGCAATTTCATCTAATAAATCATGATTATCTAGTATATCCTCATGTCCATTTAATGCAGATTTTAATTCATGATATCCAACTAGTTTGACGAATACTGTATCTTCTGTTTTCTTAACTATTTCTTCATAGGATAATTTCTCATATGTACCATCAGCTTTTTTTACTGGCTTTAGATAGTAGTATAATCCCGTAAATACAGCTTCATCTGGCAACTTTAATTCTTTTCTAATCTTACCGTACTTAACACCAGATTTCGTTTCATAAGCAAGCTTTATAATTCTTTCTCTTTCTTCCATAGTTAAGCATTTTTTATCATCACCTAACATATACGAAAGATTATTTACTTTTTGCAATAGCATAAATCTTTCAAATGTATAACTATTTTTAGATGCTCTTGGCTCATCCTTTTCAAGCGTACATTTTCCAATCATCTTTTGCATAAGCTCTGATGTCATAAAAGGTTTTTGCCAATCAAATACTTCTAAAAATTCAGATTCGAAATTCTCACTCGCAAATTTGCTTCCAAAGCTTCTTTGCTTATCAAATAAGATTTTAATTTCTTCACGAAGTTCACTTCTATCTATACAGTTATTATAATCTCCTCTTTTGTTTCTTTTATTGTTTTGATACTTCTCATCTTTAGCAAACATTTCTCCAACTGTTCTATATCCTTTTAACTCCATATAAATTTTGTTTGCCTTAATTGCTTTTGTAAGTTTTCCACTTTCAGATTTTTCATTCTCATCTTCAATTTTTCTATTCGACTTATATCCTCTTCTTTTTGCTATAGTTGTCAAAACTCTAGCCCATTCTCTTGCGTTTAATTTTCTATCTAGTCCACATGCTCTTAATGTCCATGTATCTATATCATCACTTCTTAATCTATATAAATCAGCAATTTCGTTTTTAGAAACTAAACCGTATTTAATAAACAAGTCTTTTATCTTGTCCATTCTTACTCTTCTTCTTTTTAGTCTTCTTCTAAGTCCTCTTGCAATTCTTCTGTTTTCGTTTATTGCTCCACCATCTTTTGGTCTTTCTGCTGCCGGAAAGATTCTAACACCTAAATCTTCAATTCTATTTTTTTCATCGTTTATAACTGCCCATCCAATAGATTTTATTCCTATATCTAATCCTAGTACATATCTTATTTCCATAAATGCTCCTTCCTAATATCATAAAAAAGAAGATGCCCCTTACTTTAAAAGTAAGGGGCTGTTTAAACTTCACATTTCATTGATCACTTACAATGAATTTATTATAGTAACCAATTACACTCTGATATGATATAATTTGTATTTTTATTTTATAATCATCTGTATAAAAAGTCAAGAAAAAAACCCTTTCTTTTACTAATTATACCATACTGCCTAGAGAAATCACAGTAAAACAATTCGACAAAATTCGACAATCGTGTTCTAAACTCTAATTTTTAAGACTAATCAGATAAATTTATTTCACCAATCTCATTGCTTCTTTAGCTATTATTTCCTCTTCGTTTGTTGCTATTACATACATCTTTATTCTTGATTCTGGAGCGCTTATGATACCTTCGTATTGTTCATCATCTTTGTATGATGGATCAAGTACTATACCGTATTCTTCTAATCCTTCTACACATGCTCTTACTACATCTGGGTTATGCTCTCCTATTCCACCTTCAAATGTAATGCAATCTACATGTCCTAATACCGCCATGTATGCACCTATGTATTTTCTAACTCTATAGCATAAAATATCAAGTGCTAGTTTTGCTCTTTCGTTTCCTTCATCTCTTAATTTTCTTAAGTCTCTTACATCACCTGTTTGACCAGAAACAGCAAGCAAACCTGACTTTTTATTTAAGATTTGTAGCATTTCATTTATTGTGATATTTTCTCTTTCCATTACAAATTCAAGTATTGCTGGATCTAAATCACCGCTTCTTGTTCCCATTGCTAAACCTTCAAGTGGTGTAAAGCCCATTGATGTATCTACGCATTTTCCGTTTTTTACAGCTGCTATGCTTGAACCGTTACCCAAGTGACAAGATATCATATTAAGTTTGTCTTGTGGAATTTTAGTAAGTCTTGATGCTTCTTCTGTTACATATTGATGTGACATCCCGTGTGCACCGTATCTTCTTATTCCATATTTATCATAATATTCTCTTGGGATAGCATACATATACGCTTTCTCTGGCATTGTTTGATGGAATGTTGTATCAAATACAAGTACTTCTGGTATACCAGGCATTGTTTTAAGACAAGCGTCTATTCCTTGTAATGCTGCTGGATTATGAAGTGGTGCATATGGTATTGATTTTTCTTTGAATGTTTTTAATACTTCATCTGTAACTAGTGTTGACTCTTTAAAGAATGGTCCACCATTTACTATTCTATGTCCGATTGCTGAAACTTCAGATAAGTCTTTTACTGCTCCAATCTCAGGATTTGTTAAATATCTTACTACATTTTCGAATGCTTCTACATGGTCTCTAAGTGGTAATTCTTCGATTACTTTCTTTCCATCTGGTCCTTTATATTCTATAAAAGGTGAACCGATTTCGCCCTCTCTAGCACCTATTCTATCGCATCTACCTTTTGCTAAGATTTTATCAGTATCTGTATCGATTAACTGATATTTCAAAGATGAACTTCCACAGTTTACTACTAATATTTTCATTTTTTAATTCCTCCTAAATTACTGATTATTATTTTATTCTTGTGCTTGTACAGCTGTAATAGCAACTACACCAACGATATCATCTGATTTGCATCCTCTACTTAAATCATTAACTGGTTTTGCTATACCTTGTGTAACAGGTCCATAAGCTTCTGCTTTGGCAAGTCTTTCAACAAGTTTGTATCCAATATTACCAGCATTTAAATCTGGGAATATTAAAACATTTGCCTTACCAGCAACTTTGCTATCTGGAGCTTTTTTGCTTCCTACAGATGGAACAATTGAAGCATCAGCTTGCATTTCTCCATCTACTAATAAATCTGGCATTTTTTCTTTAACTAGCTTTGTAGCATTTATAACTTTTGATGTCATATCTGTAAGTGGTGCACTTCCCATTGTTGAATATGAAAGCATAGATATTCTTGGCTCTTTTCCTGTAAGCTTTGTCCAACTTTTTGCTGAAGAAATAGCTATTTCAGATAGTTCTTCTTCATTTGGATTAACATTCAATCCGCAATCTGAGAATAAGAACATTCCCTCTTCACCAAGTTCACAGTTAGGAACATTCATAATAAAGAAAGATGAAACTAGTTTAACGCCAGGTGCTGTTTTTAATATTTGAAGTGCTGGTCTTAATGTATCTGCTGTTGAACAAACACTACCTGCAACTAAACCATCAGCGTCGCCTTGTTTAACCATCATTGTACCAAAATATATATTATGTTTTAATGTTTCATGAGCTTTTTCTAAAGTCATTCCTTTAGCTTTTCTAAGCTCATAAAAAGCATTTGCGTATTCTTCAAATTTTTCTGATTCAGTAGGATTTATAACTGTAATATCTGATATATCTATATTACCAGCAACGTTTTCTAACTCTTTTCTATCTCCTACTAAAACTACTTTTGCAAATCCTTCATCTGTAACTTTTCTAGCAGCCTCTAATACTCTAATGTCTGTACTTTCTGGAAGTACAATAGTTTTAATTGAATTTCTTGCTTTTTCTTTTATTGCATCAACAAAACTCATAAATAATGCATCTCCTTTTTTATATAATTCTCCTCGATTATATAACGAATTAGCTTTACATTCAAGGAAAAATTAAAGATTGGCCGTGTGTATTTTTATAAGAGCACAAAGCCAATCTTTATACTATTTAACCATTACAATTATGAATAGTTACAAACGAAAGACCATCTGTATTGCAAAGCATACAATTACTGTTGTTCGCTCCGGCTAGGGTTATAAAGTCATTTCCGACGCAAGATAAAACACCTGTTCTTTTAAAGCAAGTTCCGCATATATTAAACTCACATGTACATCTTCTTCCTATAAAGTTTCTTAAATTTCTTTGCAGATTATTAGAGGTTACATTAGCTCCAAGTGTTGCTGTGTTATTGTTTCCTTGGCTATTATTACATGAATTGTTGTTGCCATTGCAATTGCATGAACATGTATTATTATTTGCACATCCATTGCAGTTACATGTATTGTTGCATCCACATGAGCCAGAATTATTTCCTAATACATTTGTTGGCATTTCATTGCTGAAGGTACCTAATACTGGCATATTTCCGTTTTCTATAAATAGGCCTACACCATTTGAATTATTTGTCCCCATTAAGTTGTTGTTACTACAATTAGCACACATACCTATAATCCACCTCCTTTTCATAATATATTATTCAAGAAATATATAAATGAAACTTGTCTAGAAGATATTTGTGCATAGCAAAAAGCATAGGAAAGTAAAAAATACTTCCTATGCTTTTTAGGCTTAGCTGTAAATATTCTGAGCGAGTGAATAATTCGTATAGCTCATATTGTCGGTGATGTCTTCAATAACACGTAAAAACTGCGGGATTTCCATCTTTGGACCTTTATCCGTTGGCTGAATTTTTAAAATCGCCCTATCACTCCAAAAAGGAAAAACATCGAGTTCATAGTACATGTTATTCCAAATGAAGCAATAGCGAGTCTTAGAAATCTGCTTTAGTCTAGTGTCTGCCTGGCTTATAAGAGTTGTATACTCTTTTGCCGAAAGCATCCTTTCGACTTCGATTCGGTCATAACCATTAAAGTGTCTCTTTTCGGTGTAGTAGAATGCGAAGTTGCCAAAAGAGCCTCTTTGAATAATGCTTCGTTCATTAGAATTGTCTTTATTCAAGAGATATGTTCTAATGATATCAACTTTGCTCGAGTTGAATTCATTTTGAAGTTTATCAAGGTCCGGCATTTCAACCAAGTATTTTTTGTAAATGTCAATCGGAATCGGTACACCAAGCAAAGAGTACACACCATCCATCACTCTGTCCATCTTCTTTTTGAAGCTAGTACTATTGTCGATAACTTTCTTACGTGGATGATTCATCCAAGCGTGAAGTGTGCTCTCATCCAAAGCTCTTGCTTCTTCAGGTGTTTCTTTGCGAGCTTTGTTAGTAGACAAGTTATAGTACTTTTCAGCACCATTTGCCGCTGTTACAAGATGTATAACGCCATCGTAGCTTGATTTCGCTTCTGCTTCTGTCGTTCCAAGCTCATCAAGGATTTGATTGAAACGTTCAGAATCTATATATGCAGCCCCATCAATAAGTCCACGGTCGCAAATAACAACAATACGGTCATGATTTGTTTTCTGAATTGCATCTTCTATTGTGCTTTCAGAAACCACCTGGTTAAATGCTATGTACGACTGAAAATCATACAGGTCAACAGGTTTAACTCCAGGTGTCATTTCAAGAGAAATACCGGAGTTGATAATCCTAGTAGCAGCTTCATCGACAAGATAAACTTTGTACCCTTTAAGTGAAAGTTCGCGAGCGATTTTGGAGAGTGCTGTTGTTTTTCCCGAGCAAGGTCCCCCAGTTAATACAAGCCAGTGAACTTCCTTTTCTGGGCCATAGTCGTGTCCTCGCCGTGGTCGCGGAATAATCATATTGCTTCCTCCTAATAATATTTAAAATTTTCAAGCAGATTATACAACCGCATTATGTAGATTGTCAACCATTTTTATTGATTATACTAAATTTGTAATATATAATACCCGTATTAGAGGTGATTACAATTAAACTAACATATACTGTTTTAAAAGAAGATGAGTGGAAAAAGGTTGGAAATATTTTAAGAGATAAGCTAAATGTTTCATCTAGATTGCTTAATAAATTAAAAATGAATGGCAAAATTTTAGTAAATAGAACAAGTGTTTTTTCGAGCTATATCGTCCACTTAAATGATGAAATAGAAGTAAATATCGACTTTGAAGAAGAAGATAATATTCTTCCACAGCAAATGGATTTAGAGATACTATATGAAGATGAATACTTTTTGGCAATAAATAAGCCGTTTGGAACAGTTGTTCATCCCTCTTCATATCATCCAAATAATACACTTGCAAATGGTGTTAAATATTATTTGAATAATAAAAAGAAAATCCGTGCAATCAATCGATTAGACAGAGATACTTCTGGTATCGTCTTATTTGCCAAAAATGAATATATTCAAGAATTGATGATAAAAGACAAAACTATCAATAAAGAATACTTCGCAATAGTACTTGGCAAATTAGAAAATACAAAAGGAACTATAAATGCTCCAATTGCCAGAAAATGTGGAAGTATAATGGAGCGAGAAATAAATGAAGAGGGACAATCTGCCATTACCCATTATGAAGTTGTTAAATTTATAAAAGAAAAAGACATCTCTCTCCTACACCTAAAATTAGAAACAGGTAGGACACATCAAATTCGCGTACATTTAGCTTATATTGGACATTCTATTTTAGGTGACACATTATATGGATTAGAAACAAATTTGATAACTAGACAAGCTCTGCACGCTTACAAGATGACATTTATTCATCCTATATCTAATGTAAAAGTTGAAATTATATCTCCTATTCCAAATGACATGGAACAAATATTAAAATAGTAAAAGCCCACTTGCATTTTATTTGTAAGCGGACTTTTACTTAATATCTTATTTTATTAGTGATTCATATTGTTCCATAATTTTTTTACAAGCTTCATAATCTGACTGAGTATACGAAATTTCATTATTTTGGACATATACTTCTGAGCCATTAATGTAAGCTGTTTTAAACCTACCATAATTACCACCAATTGCTTTATTATTTAAATAACAATAGAATGCACCAACACCTGGATCTGTAAAGCTTATATTTGCTTTTTCAAGTGTGCCTACAATCATAGCAGTCTGATAATAAGCCTCTGTCCATTCTTCCGCTATTTTATTCTCTTCTGCTGTCCAATTTTTTCTTTCTGTAGTACCACCATAAAGGGCAGTCAATACTCTAAGCCTTTCTTCTGTATCTATAATCGATGCTGGTATTTTTGCAATTTCCGATTTTAGATGTGCCACAGCTAGCTCTAGAGCAACATTTATGTTAGATAAAAGTTCTGGGTTCTTTGCAAGTATTTCTGGTGTAATTTCCATTTCTTCTCCATTAACTATTGCTGTAAACTTCTTATCACTTCCAAAATATCCTGCGAAAAAATTATTTAAGTCAGTATGATTTCCTTCATTCCATCTATTAACACAGGTTTTTACCCATGTTTCACCGAACCACATTGTACCATCTTCTGTATTTTCTCTTAGGAATGTACCTAATAAATATTCATATGGTATACCGCTTTTTTCACTTTTTGTCTTTAGCAAAGCTTTAATATCTTCATCTACATATCCTTCTCCATCTTTATAATCAGAATAGTTTTTAATTACTTTAGCGTAAGTTGATCTTTTTGCTTTTTTACACGAACAATACATCCAATAATAAAGATATGAATCTTCCGGTATATTATATTTAATTTTTTCCTCTCGAGTTAATGCAACTGGAGTATCATAAACATGCGTATGTAAAATAGATGTTAAAATTTCTTTTGTTTTTGTATACCCACAAGCACCACATTTACCATCAGTAAAGTTATGATCGTGTATGTTCATCTTTTTTCCACATGTAGCACATATTTCCCAATGTTGATTTTTATCTGCATCCCATCCTTTGTATTTACCAGACCAATTTTTTGCAACACATTTATGACTAGCTGATACTATAATATATCCACAAGTAGTACATTTACCATTCGTAACATTGTGATTGTGTATATTCATCTTCTTTCCACATATAGAGCATATTTCCCAATGTTGATTTTTATCTGCATCCCATCCTGCATATTTTCCAGACCAACTTTTTACAATACATTTATGAGGAGTTGGTGTTGCAATCGATAGTACATATCCACAAGGTCCACACTTAGAAGGATCAATTTTTCCTTTTGAATGAGCAGTCTTATTATATATTTTTGCACATATGCTACATTCTTGCCAGTGATACTTATCATCTGCTTCCCAACCGACATATGGTCCATATTTAGTAGTATGGTTTCCTTTATTCACTATATTTTTTCCACAAACGGTACATTTTTTCCAATGCTGACTACCATTGCTATACCATTTATCATTAGCTTTTGCAGAACATACATGTTTAGGTATAGGTGTTGTGGTATCTTCTAAAGTCTTTGTATATCCACAAACCGAACAACGATTTCCACTGAATGAATGTGCTTCTGTTTTTTGAATTTGATTACATTTGGTACATCTCTTTGCATGCAGTGTTGCTGAATATTGTCCCCAATCTCCTATATAATTACTACATAAGTGACCAGTTACTTTTGGTGTTGGTCTAGGCGTTACTTTTGGTGTTGATGTACTTACAGAAGCTTTAGCATATCCACAAACCGAACAGCGATTTCCACTGAATGAATGTGCTTCTGTTTTTTGAATTTGATTACATTTGGTACATCTCTTTGCATGCAGTGTTGCTGAATATTGTCCCCAATCTCCTATATAATTACTACATAAGTGACCAGTTACTTTTGGTGTTGGTCTAGGCGTTACTTTTGGTGTTGATGTACTTACAGAAGCTTTAGCATATCCACAAACCGAACAGCGATTTCCACTGAATGAATGTGCTTCTGTTTTTTGAATTTGATTACATTTGGTACATCTCTTTGCATGCAGTGTTGCTGAATATTGTCCCCAATCTCCTATATAATTACTACATAAGTGACCAGTTACTTTTGGTGTTGGTGTAGGCGTTACTTTTGGTGTTGATGTACTTACAGAAGCTTTAGCATATCCACAAACTGAACAGCGATTTCCGTTGAATGAATGTGCTTCTGTTTTTTGAATTTGATTACATTTGGTACACCTCTTTGCATGCAGTGTTGCTGAATATTGTCCCCAATCTCCTATATAATTACTACATAAGTGACCAGTTACTTTTGGTGTTGGTGTAGGCGTTACTTTTGGTGTTGATGTACTTACAGAAGCTTTAGCATATCCACAAACCATGCAACTATTTCCTGAAAATACATGAGACTCGGTTTTTTGAATTTGATTACATACTGAACACCTATATGCATGTAAGCTTGATGTATATTGTCCCCAACTGCCTCCGGAACTAGAACATAAGTGTGAGGTTGAACCTCCTGTTACAGTAACCACTTTTGCAAAACTTATTGTTCCAATCGAAATGCATATACAGACAGTAATTAAAATAATAATAAATTTATTACAATTCATATAATCCCCTCCTACTACTTAATATGTAAGTAGTCTAACAAAATCGTTGAATATTGTTCCAAACTAACTTATGCAATAAAAACATAAATGTGCGGTCAATAATGTAATTGTATGTGAAAAATTATTCACCATTAGGTATATTATACCATAATAAGTACACATAATCAACGATTTAAGGAGGATTCCTCATACTGTTTACAAATTATGCAAATTATGGTATAATTTGTGTATATCAACTACTTTTAAGGAGCTTGTTCATTATGAAAAAGTTTTTCTTTGCATGTTTTACACTTGGACTCTTGGCAATACTATCTTCTTGTACCAATTTGGCTACATGCAACAACATTGCATGTAAAGAGCAAGGAACGAATACAGAATCTTTCATCCAAGAAACAGAGATTGAAAAATTTACACTGGAAACTGTAAAGACTACAGAAGCTTCTGAGACATCTTTTGATATTCCACACTATAGCGATGGAAAATTGAGACTTTATGAGGAAAATGTTCCGTATATGGCGACTCGGTTTCCAAATTTTATTCAAGAAGGTGACATTCAAATTTATTATTCTGACAATGTTCCAAAGGAAATGTTAGATGATACAATTAGACTCATTGACTCTACCCCCGAAACTAAAGTAATTACTCAAATTTTCTTAGATACGGAGTACGATGAAAATATTGACTCTTCTAACAAGGCATATGCATTCGATAGAAACATCATGTTTATTGTAGACTACGAAACCGATGGCTTTTGTTCTATGTTTGAAAGATACTTCTTTCACGAATTAGGACATTTGTTATTAGGTGAGTATTGTTTTCTTAATAATATCTCTGTAGAAGAGTTATTTCCAAATTGGAAATGCTACTTCTCTGAAGATATCGATGAAGACTTTGCCGTTACCTACGAATACTATATGTCTCTTCCTAAGATGCTTGATGTCTATGTAAAATATGACGACATTGGTTCTAATGTAGAAGCAATGGAAGAGTTGATTGCAACATTTGAAGATTACGAATAATTTGAAAATGAAAAAACTAGCCGATAAAGCTAGTTTTTTCATATATAAAGCAAATCTGTAAGCCGGGTTCTGTATTAGATAATCATTTATCTAGGACATATATCGCTATATGCCTCAAGCCGTACAATCAAAGGTCGACGAGCAGCCTTAATCCTTCGAAACGTTGCTCCAGGTGGGGTTTACATAGCTAGCATGTCTCCATGCTACTGGTAGGCTCTTACCCTGCCTTTCCATCCTTGCCAATAAAATTGGCGGTTTATTTCTGTTGCACTTTCCTTAGAGTTACCTCCACCAGCCGTTAGCTGGCACCCTGCTCTATGGAGCTCGGACTTTCCTCTCGTGCCTCAAATGAGCACCAGCGATTATCTGACTTACTCCATCATCAATTTTAAAACCATTTTTGGGTTATGTCAAGAAATATATTCCGAAAAGGCTTTTCTTCCACCACCGTAAAAAAGAAGGGACTTTTTACAGTCCCCTTTAACTAAAAATTCAATTTTTCTATTTTATCATGTATAATGCTAATCAGCTCATCCTTATCTATTTCATATCCTAACTCATTTTTTAATGATGTAGCTATTTCTTTTATCTCATTATTAAAATTAGTTTGATTTGAATTTAAACCTATACCAATGATAAGATAATTTACTTTATTATTTATTATACTGCTTTCGCATAATATACCACAAATTTTTTTACCATTGCAAAGAATATCATTAGGAAGTTTTATTTCAAAATTCAAATCAAATTTACTAGATAAAACATCATGTATTATCTTCCCTATCTTTATCGTAATGCCATCTAGCATTTTATAATCTTTAATATTTTTTATTAGAAAACTCATTAAAATATTTTGTCCCTCTTCACTATACCAATTACGACCATGAGTCCCTCTTCCATTTGTTTGATTATTAGCTATTATTAAAACATTTTCAATCTCATCTTTTACTATTCGTTTAGCATATTCATTTGTTGAATCAATAGTATCTAAAATAATTTTTGTCATAAACAATCCTTTCGTTAATTGTTCTTTGCTTTTTCTATATAGTCTATAACATCGCTAACTTTAACAAATTTTTCAGCTACTGAATCATCGATTGATATATCAAATTCTTCTTCTAATGCCATTAGCATTTCTACTATATCTAATGAATCAAGTCCTAATTCATCTACGATTGATGTATCTTCTGTAATTACTTTTCCCTCTTCATCAATAGCCTCCATAACAACTTTCTTTACGCTTTCAAAAATCTCTTCTCTACTCATTTTTAAATCCTCCTATTTTTATTGTTTTATTTTTAGATGAGCAAAGCTCAACCTATGTACAAATTTATATTTTTTAAGATTACTACTTTACACATTAAAGCCTACATCCCCATGATGTTATATCCAGAATCTGCGTATATTGTTTGACCTGTTATACAAGCTGACATATTACTAAATAGAAATGTTGCTACATCTCCTACTTCATCAGCAGTTACATTTTTCTTTAATGCAGATTTTTCTTTCACTATATCAAGCATAGAATCGAAATCTTTAATGCCTTTTGCAGATAATGTTTTAATAGGACCTGCAGATATTGCATTTACTCTCATGCCTTCTTTTCCAAGATTATCCGCTAAATATCTCACACTACATTCAAGTGCCGCTTTAGCAACTCCCATTACATTATATCCAGTTATAACTTTTTCAGCACCAAAGTATGTTAAACAAACAATACTTGAATTCTCATTTAACATTTCTAAATTTTTAGTAACTCTACATGTAGATATTAATGTATAAGCACTTACATCATTTGCATGTGCAAATCCATCTTTAGAGGTGTTTATAAAATCATTTCTCAAATCTTCTGTATTAGCATGCGCTATTGCATGTAAAATACCGTCTAACTTTCCAAAATCATTTTTTATTTCACCAAAAGCTCTTTCCAATTCTGTATCAATTGAAGCATCGCATTCATAAGCTTTTGAACCTTCAAATTCAGAAATTAAACTTTCAATTTTATCTTTGTTTTCAATCCCCATATATGTAAATACAAGCTTTGCACCATTTCTATATGCAGATTTAGCTACACCATAAGCAATACTCCATTTATTTCTAATACCCATTATTAAAATAACTTTATCCTTAAGCATTTTTTTCCTCCTTTTCTTTAAATCCTTTTATACTTCTAAACTTCATATATCTTTCTTCAAGTAATGTTTCTACATCTAGTTTGCTAAGTTCATTAATAGAGCTAATAATATCTTCTTTTAAATTAGCATACACATCTCCCTCTTCTGAGATTACTTTATCTATGATGCCAAATTCATATAAATCCTCAGCTGTTAATTTCATACGCTCAGCAGCTTCCTTAGCTCTTGTAGAATCTTTCCAAAGTATACTTGCATATCCTTCAGGTGATAGTATAGAATAAATTGCATTTTCAAGCATAAATATTTCATCACCTATACCAATCGCTAAGGCACCTCCACTTGAACCCTCACCAATTACAACAACAATTATTGGAACTTTTAAATTAAACATTTCCATCAAATTATGCGCAATAGCTTCACCTTGACCACGTTCTTCTGCGCCAAGCCCTGGATAAGCTCCTTTTGTATCTATAAAAGTTATAATAGGTCTCTTAAACTTCTCGGCCTGTTTCATAAGTCTTAAAGCTTTTCTATAACCTTCGGGATTTGGCATGCCAAAATTTCTTTCAATGTTTTCTTTAACATTTCTTCCTCTTTGTTCTCCAATCACTGTAACACTCATATCATTTAACTTAGCAATTCCACACACAAAAGATTTATCATCTGAAAAAGCTCTATCTCCATGAAGCTCTATAAAATCAGTAAATATATTTTCTATATATTCTATTGAGGATGGACGATTTAAGTCTCTTGCCTTTAATACTTTATCCCAAGTAGTCATCTAGTTCTCCTTTCAATCGTGTCAATAAGTCCGTCTACACTGGCACACTGTGACACGAAATTATTTTATATAATATGTTTTTTAAATCTTTTCTTTCTACTATTTTATCTATAAAACCATGTTCTAATAAAAACTCAGCTGTTTGGAATCCTTCTGGTAATTCTTGTTTTATAGTTTGCTCTATAACTCTTGGACCAGCAAAACCTATCATTGCATGAGGTTCTGAAATAATAATATCTCCTAGCATTGCAAAACTTGCTGTAACGCCACCATAAGTAGGATCTGTTAATACAGAAATATATAGCCCCCCTGCATTATTTAATTTATTTAATGCAGCCGATGTTTTTGCCATTTGCATAAGTGAAAAAATGCCTTCTTGCATTCTAGCACCACCAGATACAGAAAAAATAATTAGTGGTAACTTTAATTCAATAGCTTTTTCAATTGAATAAGTTATCTTTTCGCCAACAACACTCCCCATACTGCCCATTAAAAAATTAGGGTCCATAACACATATAACTGTTTTTAAGCCGTTTATTTTTCCAATTCCACATCTTATACCTTCATCCATTAAAGTTTTTTCCTTTAAAGCACGTAACTTTTTAGGATAATCTTCTAATCCAAGTGGATTTATTGTTTCTATGTTTAAATTAAATTCTTCGTATGTGCCCTCATCAATAATTTGTTTTAATCTTCTTCTGCTAGAAAGCCTAAAATAGTTTCCACAAGTAGGGCAAATGCTAAAATTATCATGTACTGTTTCTTTATATAAAATATCTCCACAAGAATTACATTTAATCCATTTACCGTACTGGAATATCAACCTTAGATTTAACATCTTCTGTACCTTCACGTTTTTTTATTTTATCTAAAATCACTTAAAAATCACCTCTATCCAAAAAGAAATATTTCTTTTTCAAGTATATAGTGTATAAAAAAAACTGACCAAAGTCTATTAAGTTGACTGGTCAGTCGAAAAGTAGCACAAATTTAGTTTTATAAAAAGTCCCTCTTCATCAATTTGAAGAGGGACTTTTCTTATATAAACTTCTTCTCTATAAAACTTGTATCATAGTTATTCTTTCTATAATCCTCATTTTTTAGTATTTTTAAAAGGAATTCTATATTTGTATTTATTCCATCTATAACACATTCTTCAAGTGCTGTTATCATTTTGTTAATTGATTCTTCTCTACTTTCTGAATGCACTATTAATTTTGCAATCATTGAATCGTAATTACTTGGAATTGTATATCCAGAATAAACGCTACTATCTATTCTTATACCGTTTCCGCCAGGGAAATGTAACTCTTTTATAGTACCAGGGCAAGGCATAAAGTTTTTTTCTGGTATTTCAGCATTTATTCTACATTCCATACTATGTCCGTTTAATTTAATATCGCCTTGTTTCTTAGCTAAAGCTTCGCCTGATGCTATTTTAAGTTGCTCTTTTACAATATCTACGCCTGTTACCATTTCCGTTATAGGGTGTTCAACTTGTATTCTAGTATTCATTTCCATAAAATAAAAATTATTACCATCAACTAAAAATTCTATCGTTCCAGCTCCTTCGTACTTGGAAACTTTTGCGACATCGATTGCAGCCTTATACATTTTATTTTTTGTCTTTAAATCCAATATAGAAGAAGGCGTTTCTTCTATTATTTTTTGATTTTTTCTTTGGATACTGCAATCTCTTTCACCAAGGTGAATTACATTACCGAAACTATCTGCAAGGATTTGAACTTCAACATGTCTAGGATTTGTTATGTATTTTTCTATATATATATCCCCATTTTTAAAAGCGTTAATAGATTCTTGTTTAACAATTTCAAACAATTGTTTCATCTCTGCATCAGAGTTTACAATTCTAATACCTTTTCCACCTCCACCAAGAGATGCTTTTAATATAACTGGATATCCAATCTCTTCTGCAATTTTCAATGCTTCAATATAATCTGTAACAACACCATCACTGCCAGGAATAACAGGCACACCTGCTTTTTTCATTAAAGTTTTACTATTAGATTTGTTTCCCATTAATTCTATTGTCTCAAACTTCGGTCCAATAAATTTAATATTACATTCCGTACACATCTTTGCAAAATTTGCATTCTCAGATAGAAATCCAAATCCAGGATGAATACTATCTATACCTGTATGATACGCTACTTCTAAAATATTTTTTTCATTCAAATAACTTTTCTTTGGAAGAGCAGGTCCAATACAATAAGCCTCATCTGCAAGCCCAGTATGCAATGCATCTTTGTCCGCTTCAGAATAAACGCTAACCGTTCTAATTCCAAGTTCTTTACAGGCTCTAATTATTCGTACTGCAATTTCTCCACGATTTGCGACTAATACTTTTTTTAACATACATGTCACCTCTTAACCAACAACGGCAAAAGTAAGCTCTCCTTTAGCAACCACTTTACCATCAACAGTTGCAATTGCTTCACCAACACCTATTGGTCCTTTACATTTGATAACATTGACCTCTAATCTTAATACATCACCAGGCACAACCATTTGTTTAAATTTCATTTTATTTATTCCTGCAAACAAAGCATTTTTACCTTTGTTCTCTTCTAAAGAAAGAATTGCAACTGCTCCTGTTTGAGCAAGTGCTTCTGTTATTAAAACACCTGGCATAATAGGATTACCTGGAAAATGACCTTCAAAATACCATTCATTAATACAAACATTTTTATATGCAACAGCATGCTTTCCTGATTCTAATTCTTCTACTTTATCTATCATTAAAAATGGCGCTCTTTGCGGTATTATCTTACATATCTCCTCTATATTTAACATTAAATCACTTCCTTTATTTTAAATAATGGTTTACCGTAATCAACCATATCTTCATCTTTTACAAGTATTTCGATTATTTCTCCAGAACATTTAGATTCAATTTCATTCATTAGTTTCATTGCTTCAATGACACAAAGAACATCACCTTTTTTTACCATCTGTCCAACCTTTACATAAGGATTTGCCGATGATGATGGTTTCGAATAAAATGTTCCAACAACAGGAGAAGTTATAATTCTATAATTTTCTTCAATTTTATTTTCTACTTTTGTTACTGGTGCATTAGTGGTTATCATTTGATTTTCTGCTATACCTGATTGTTTTGAGTTTTTCTTAATATTAATCTTAAGTCCATCAGGAAACTCAAGCGA
Organism: uncultured Clostridia bacterium; assembly: GCA_934149405.1. Classification (GTDB taxonomy): domain Bacteria; phylum Bacillota; class Clostridia; order TANB77; family UBA1234; genus UBA1234. The sequence goes on from CAKPEV010000005.1 coordinate 83,711, forward strand.
TATATCATCTATATTTGAATTTCCTACATCATCAATAATACGTTTAATTTCATCGTATTGCATTTTTAGTCTCCTTTCATTTACCTTAACTGTTATATATGCAATTTACTTAAAGTGAGAGCTAGTTTATTTCTCAAACTTTTTAAATATTATAGCTGCATTTTGTCCGCCAAAGCCGAGTGAATTAGACATGGCATATTTAATTTCCGTATTAATTCCTTCATTAGGAACAATATTCAAATCACATTCTTCATCTGGTACTTCATAATTAATTGTTGGAGGTACAAAGCTATCTTCGATTGCTTTTATTGTAAATATAGCTTCAATAGCACCTGCTGCGCCTAATAAATGACCCGTATTTCCTTTTGTTGAAGTTACATATAAATTTTTAACATGTTCTCCGAAAGCTCCCTTAATGCCGTAAGTTTCAGTTTTATCATTTAATGGAGTGGATGTACCATGTGCATTTATATATTTAATATCCAAAGCTTTAATATTAGCATCAGAAATTGCGCGAAGCATAGCTCTAGCGCCACCTTCTCCATTTTCTGTTGGAGAAGTAATATGATATGCATCTGATGTGGCTCCATATCCTACTATTTCAGCATAAATTTTAGCTCCTCTTTTTAAAGCGTGCTCTAATTCTTCAAGAACTATTACGCCAGCACCTTCGCCCATAACAAATCCTGCACGTTCTTTATCAAAAGGTATACTTGCTCTTGATTTATTATCAGTTGTAGATAAAGCTTTTATATTTGCAAATCCTGCTATGCCACTTGGCGTTATAGAAGCTTCTCCTCCACCAGCAAATATAACATCTTCATATCCATGTTTAATCATTCTATAACTTTCTCCAATCGAATGCGTAGCTGACGCGCATGCTGTAACCATTGCAAGTGATTCTCCTTTTGCACCAATATCTATTGTAACATTTCCGAGCAGCCATATTAACAATTGCTTTTGGTATATACATAGGAGAAACTCTATCCGGATGCTCTGCAAGATTTATATTTTCCTCTTCAATTGTGGCAAGTCCACCTATACCAGAACTTACAACAACTCCAACTCTTGTCATATCTGTATTTTCAGGAGTTATACCACTATCTTTCAAAGCTTCTCTAGATGCAACTACAGCAAATTCTGAAAATCTATCTATTCTTTTTAATTGCCTTTTTTCAAAATAATCTTCTTCATTAAAATTTTTAACCTCGGCAGCAAGAGTTACTTTATGATTTGTAGTATCGAAAAGTGTTATTTTATCTATACCACACTTACCATCTTTAATACCCTTCCATGATTCTTCTACATTGTTTCCAATTGGAGTTATTGCTCCCATACCAGTTATAACAACTCTTCTTTCCAAAATAATTCCTCCTTTACATTATCATTCCGCCATCAACATTTATAACCTGACCTGTTACATACGAACTTTCATCGCATCCTAAGAAATAAACAACTTTTGCAATTTCTTCAGCTTCACCCATTCTTTTTAGCGGAATTTGAGCATTTATGTTTTCTTTTACTTTATCTGATAAAACTTCTGTCATATTCGTGTTAATAAAACCAGGTGCAACAGCATTTACATATATATTTCTTGAAGCAAGCTCTTTTGCCATCGATTTTGTTATTCCTATAATACCAGCTTTAGAAGCGGAATAATTAACTTGACCAGCATTTCCTGCAACACCGACAACAGAAGATATATTTACAATCTTTCCTTGTTTTTGTTTCATCATTATGCTTGATACATGTTTGCTCATGTTGAATGTTCCTTTTAAATTTACGTTAATAACTTTATCAAAATCTTCTTCTGACATTCTAATTAATAAGTTATCTTTTGTAATTCCAGCATTATTAACTAAAACATCAATTCTTCCAAATTTATCAAGAATTTTCTTAGTTGTTTCTTCACATGACGCAAAATCCGAAACATCTGATTCGATTAAAAAAAGTTTTGCACCTAAATCATTAAAATGTTTTTCTAGCCCTTCTTTATCTATATCTGCAACATATGTAATTGCTATATCATATCCGTTTTTTGCAAATTTATTGGCTATTGCAAGACCTATCCCCCTATTTCCACCTGTTATAACTGCTACTTTCTTTTCTGACATATAAATCTCTCCTTTTACATATTTTTATCTTATATTCTGTTTCTATAAATTTTCATTGCTTAAAAAGTTTCAGATTAAAAAACAAATTCTTTTCATTCTAACATATATAGTAGAAAATAATTAAAATTTATTTTAACGTATTACAAAACGTATCTAATTCACTCAAAGAACATATATTAAACGTATTAACGTCACTTAATTCCTTTCTCACAAATCCCGTTAAAGCTCTACCTGGACCAATCTCAACGAAAGTATCTACACCGTTATTTTTCATATACGTAATTGTTTTGTCAAATCTTACAGGACTTATAATATGCTTTGCTAAAATTTCTTTTAAATCATCTGTATTCAAATATGGCATACCATCAATATTCTTGATTACAGGAACATTACCATATTTAAAATCTACTTTTTCTAAATCTTTGCTAAAAGCTTCGCTAGCTTTTAATAATTTACTAGTATGGAAAGCTCCTGAAGTTTTAAGTTTAATAACTTTACTAGCTCCTGATTTCATTAAATCTTTAGTTGCCATTTCTACAGCTTCTAAATTACCAGAGATAACTGTTTGACCTGAATAATTATAATTTGCTGTTGTTACAAATAAGCCTTTATTATTTATATTCATGCATATATTTTCAATAATTGAAGAGGGACAACCAATAACCGCAACCATAGAAAAATCTTCTTTAGGAGCAAAATTTCCCATTAAATATCCCCTTCTATTAATAAGTTTAATACCCTCTTCTAAGCTAATATATCCGCCATAAATTAAAGCAGAATACTCTCCTAAACTTAAACCTGCACACATATCTGCCTTATATCCTTTTTCTTTTAAAACTTCTAAAATAGCAAGAGAAGTTATGAAAATAGAAAGTTGTGCATTTTCTGTATTCATTAAATCTTCATCTAAAGATTCAAAACAAAGTTTAGCAACATCTTTACTTAAAATTTCACTTGCTCTATCATAAATATCTCTAGCTACCACAAAATTATCATATATATCTTTTCCCATTCCTACTTTTTGACTTCCTTGCCCTGGAAATAAGAATGCAACTTTCATAAAGCACCTCCATTTATTTTTTCATCTATATCAATATACAATAAAAGACTGACCTAAGTCTATTTGCTGACTGGTCAGTCCAAAAATAAGTTATAAAAAAAGACTTATATCAAATGAATCAAATCTTTAATATGAAAGTACTCTCCACTACTATTTTTTACAGTCTAGTTGGTAACTATCATCTTTAAATTTAGTTCAAAAAACAAGTCTTTTTCTTTTATAATATAAGTAAAAGCAAATCTGTAAGCCGGGTTCTGTATTAGATAATCATTTATCTAGGACATATATCACTATATGCCTCAAGCCGTACAATCAAAGGTCGACGAGCAGCCTTAATCCTTCGAAACGTTGCTCCAGGTGGGGTTTACATAGCTAGCATGTCTCCATGCTACTGGTAGGCTCTTACCCTGCCTTTCCATCCTTGCCAATAAAATTGGCGGTTTATTTCTGTTGCACTTTCCTTAGAGTTACCTCCACCAGCCGTTAGCTGGCACCCTGCTCTATGGAGCTCGGACTTTCCTCTCGTGCCTCAAATGAGCACCAGCGATTATCTGACTTACTCCATCATCAATTTTAAAACCATTTTTGAGTTATGTCAAGAAATAAAATGAAGAGGGACTTTTCTTCCCTCTTCTAATCTTTGTTAAACTATGGAGTTAATCTATTTGGACCTCTGAATAAGAACTCTACTTCTTTTATTGTGTAGTCTGTTAATATCATTGTAAGTCTATCTACTCCAAGACCAAATCCACCATGTGGAGGGCAACCATATTTGAAGAATTCTAGATAGAATTTAACATCTTTATCTAGTCCTTTTTCTTCTGCTTGTGCTTTTAATACATCGTATCTATGTTCTCTTTGTGCACCAGTTGTAATCTCAACACCGCTCCAAATTAGGTCGTATCCTTGTGGAATTCCATCTTTTCTCATATGATAAAATGCTCTCTTATCCTTTGGATAATCTGTAACAAATAAAAATTCGTGACCATATTTATCCATTGCATATTTTTTGCATAGTCTTTCTGCTTCAGTTGTTAAATCGTTCATTTCGGAAGCAGGAACTTCGAAGCCATACATTTCTTTTAGCTCTGCATATAAATCTGCAAGTTTGATTCTTGGGAAAGGAAGTGTTGGAACAACAATTTCTTTTCCGAATATTTCTTTGCATTTCTCACCATATTTTGCATGAACTTTTTCAAGTGCGTATGCAAGCATTTCTTCTTCGAATTTCATTATGTCTTCGTATGATTCGATATAACTAATCTCTAGGTCGAAACCAGTAAATTCTGTTGCGTGTTTGTTAGTATTAGATTTTTCAGCTCTAAATACTGGACCTGACTCGAATATTCTTTCAAATCCTGAAGCCATAGCCATTTGTTTATAGAATTGTGGGCTTTGTGCAAGATAAGCTTTGCCATCAAAGTAATCAAGTTCAAATACATCTGCTCCACTCTCACTTGCTGTAGCTATTAGCTTTGGTGTATGTATTTCTATGAAGTTTCTTTCTAAACAAAATTCTCTAAATGCTTTTACAAGTTCTGTTTGCATTTCAAACATCAATTGATTTTTTTCTGTTCTTAAATCAATCCATCTGTAATCTAATCTTGTATCGATGTTAGCATCTGGACCTAATGGAAGTGCTTCTGCTCTTGATTCTACTGTTAGTTTTTCAGGAAGCATCTCTACTCCACCCATTTTTACGAATTCGTTTGCTACTACAGGTCCCTCTACTGTTATTACACTGTGTGGAAGCACTCCTTCGATTTCTTTTGCGATTTCAGGAAACTTTTCTTTTTCTATTGTAACTTGAAGTTTTCCTGTAATATCTCTTACAACTATAAAAGCCATAGTTTTTTTATCTCTTATGTTCTCGATAAACCCTTTTACTTTATTAGTTTCTCCTACTTTAATATCTTTTATATAAGTTCTCTCCATTTTAATCCTCCTCTTAATACTGTATCCCCCATATAACCATTGTTTTTGCTGGTTTTCCACAGCATACGCAAGTATCAGATATATGTTCTTGCTCTTCTGGGAATGGAATACATCTAGATTTTGTACCTCTGATTTCTTTCATCTTTAGCTCACACTCTGTGTCTCCACACCACATTGCTTTTACAAAGCCTGGTTGTGTTTCCATTATGTGTTTTACATCATCCATTGTTTTAGCTGTAAATGTAAGTGCATCTCTTCTCTTTGTTGCTGTTTCTAATAGATTTGATTGAATTTTCTCCATTAAATCTTTTACATATGTAACAATGTCTGTATCTAATGAGACATCCATCTTTTCTCTAGTGTCTCTTCTTGCAACAACAAGCTTTCCTGCCTCTAAATCTTTTGGACCAACTTCTATTCTAACTGGTATACCATTTGTTTCGGCTTCAGCAAATTTGAATCCTGGTGATTTCTCTGAGTAGTCTGCATATGCAGTAATTCCAGCTTGTTTTAGACTAGATAAGATTTCTTCTGTTTTAGCTATAACTTTTTCATCTGTACCTATTGGAATTATAACAACTTGTCTTGGTGCGATTTTAGGTGGAAGCACCAATCCGTTATCATCACTATGAACCATTATTAAACCGCCAATCATTCTTGTAGATACTCCCCATGATGTTTGATATACATTCTCTAATTCGTTATTTCTATTACTGAATGTTATATTGAATGGCTTACTGAATTTTTGACCAAAATAATGCGATGTTCCGCTTTGAAGTGAAACTCCGTTATACATTAAAGCTTCAACTGTATATGTATATTCAGCTCCTGCAAATTTTTCTTTTTCTGTTTTTTGACCAACAACTGCTGGGATTGCAAGATAATCTGTAAAGAATTTCTTATATACCATAAGCATTCTAAGAGTTTCTTCCTCTGCCTCTTTTGCTGTTTCATGAATTGTATGACCTTCTTGCCATAAAAATTCTCTAGAACGTAAAAATGGTCTTGTTTCTTTTTCCCATCTAACAACATTAACCCATTGATTATATAGTTTTGGTAAATCTCTATATGATTTAACCGTATTTGCATAATATTCACTGAACAAAGTCTCTGATGTGGGTCTAAAACAAAGCCTTTCTTCTAGTTCGTTATTTCCCCCATGAGTAATCCATGCAACCTCTGGTGCAAAGCCTTCTACATGTTCAGCTTCTTTCTTTAATAAGCTTTCTGGGATAAAAACTGGCATATTTACATTTTGATGCCCTGTTTCTTTAAACATACCATCTATTACTTTTTGTATGTTTTCCCATATAGCATACCCATTGGGTTCTAGAATTACGCATCCTTTAACACTTGAATATGTTGCAAGTCTAGCTGCTTTAATGATATCGTCATACCATTTAGCAAAGTCTTCATTTCTTGGCGTAATTGCTTTGTTTTTCATTATAAAATTCCCCTCTTTCTTAGATTTTTTAAATATACAGACATTATATACTCTTTTTTTATGTATTTCAATATGCAAAATAACCAATATTTACATTTGTTTATGTTAATCACAAGATGTATAATTAGTTTAAGAGGTGTAGCATATGAATGATATTATTGTTACTTTGCTTGCAGAAAAGCCATGTGAGCTTAATAGGTTTTTAAGTAGTTATTATAATAAGGATATGCAAATTGAAGAGGGAGCCTTTAGATGGACTTCTATCTTTCAAAAGCCTTTAGATAGTATTTGTATGCTTGCTACACTTGTCGACAATATAGAAGATTATAAAATCGAGGCATTAGTTTCTATTAAGCATTACAATAGTGTTAAGGTTACTAATGAAAATATAAACGAACTCGTTAAATTGTTATATTGGATGAATTATTGAATTAAAATCAAAATGCCCCAAAACACTAGATAGTATCCATCTAAAGGTTTTGGGGTATTTTATGTTTAAAATTCTTTCTTTCTTCCTCTTGTCATTAACTCAGCTGTTGCTTCTACAGGTGATTTTCCGTTATGTATAATTGCATACATAACATCTATTATTGGTGTGCCTACACTGTATTTTCTTGCTAATGCATATGCACCATCAACTGCATATATTCCTTCTACTACCATGCCAACTTCTTTTACTGCTTCATCTACGCTTTTTCCTTGACCTATTAGAATTCCAGCTTGTCTATTTCTACTATGTTTGCTAGAACATGTAACAAATAGATCTCCTACTCCTGTTAAACCATAAAACGTTTCTCTTTTTGCTCCAGCCTCAACACCAAGTCTTGCTATTTCTGCTATTCCTCTAGTTATTAGAGCTGCTATTGTGTTATCTCCATAGCCAAGTCCCATTGCTATTCCACAAGCAAGTGCGATTATATTTTTTAGTGAGCCTCCCATTTCGACGCCTAGCATATCATCATTTGTGTATACACGTAATTTATCATTCATGAAGATATCTTGTAAATTTAGTGCCATTTCGTCGCTTTCAGAAGCAATTACAAGTGCTGTAGGGATATTTGTCGATACTTCTTCTGCATGGCTTGGTCCAGATAGTGCTGAAACAATATTATCTGGCATTATCTCTTTTATAACCTGTGTATAAACCATTTGTGTGTCTGGTTCCATACCTTTTGAACATAAAACAAAACTTTGATTTTTTGTAACAAATGGTTTCATGTTATTAAGTGTTGCCCTAATTGCCTTAGATGGAGTAACTATTAAAATAATTTCAGTATCTTTTATGCTTTCTTCTAAATCTGTAAAACATTTGATTGAAGAGGGAACTATAATGTTTGGCAAGAATTTGCATTTATGCTCATTGTTTATTAGCTCAGCCTCTTCTTTGTTGTATGACCATAATTTAACCTCGTGACCATTTCTGTCTAAAACCATAGCTAAAGCTACTCCCCAGCTACCGCTACCTATAACTGCTATTTTACTCATAAAATCATCCTTTCTGCACGTTTTATATATGCCATGGAGTTTTTATTTTGTTTCTTCTGAATTTTTAGATATTTCTGCTAACTTTTCAGCTTTAGTCTTCCAAAGCTTGTTTTCTGTACCATTTAAAAGTCTTGTTATGTTAGCCCTATGCCTATATATTGCAAGTGCTGCAACTAATACAGCGAATATAGTATAAATCATTCTAGCCTTAAATGATGTTCCAAATGCGCTTCCCATTATCCAAACAAGTACAGGATAAAGTATTGCTGCACATATTGAACCAAGTGAAACCATTCTTGAAGATATCATAAGAACTAATGCGAATACTAAACATACAAGTCCGATTTGCCATTCTATCATTAGTAGTGCTCCAAGTGATGTTGCAATACCTTTTCCACCTTTAAAACCATAATAAATAGGGTAATTATGGCCAAGTATTGCACCAAGTGCTGCAAGCAATATACCTAGTTCATATGTAACATTGAGAGTAGTTGTATCTCCAAGCACCGTAAACATTTCTACACCTGAAATAGCAAATATTCCTTTTGCAAGCAATATTGCAATTACCGCTTTGCAAATATCGAATATCAATACTAAAGCGGCTGGACCTTTTCCAAGGACTCTTAACGTATTCGTTGTTCCGGCATTTCCACTGCCATGCTCTCTAATATCTCCTTTTCCCATAAGTTTGCTTAAAATAATTGATAAATTTACGCTACCAATTAAATATCCTACCATGGCTATAACAATTAGTTGCCATATCATAAAAATTCCTCCTTTGTATATCTTTTATATTTTTTTATATTCGATTTTATAAATCTTCTTTTTTCTTTTCTCTAACTAAAATTCTAACTGGTGTTCCCTCTAGGCCTCCGAAATTTTTTCTGATTTGGTTTTCAATGTATCTTTGATATGAAAAATGGAACAACTTTGCACTATTACAAAATACTGCAAATGTTGGAGGGCGTGTAGATACTTGTGTTGCATAATATATTTTTAATCTTCTACCTTTGTCACTAGGTGGTTGAACCATAGTAACAGCCTCATTCATAACATCATTTAACATTCCAGTTGTTATTCTTCTAGCATTTTGCTCATTTACAGAATTTATAAGTGGAAAAATTTTATCAACTCTTTGACCTGTAAGTGCTGAAACAAATATAATTGGAGCATATGTCATATATGCAAGTTTTGTATATACATCCCTCTTATATGCCTCCAATGTACCGTTTTCTTTTTCAACAGCATCCCATTTATTAACTAGTATAATAACACCTTTTCCGGCTTCATGTGCTTCACCAGCTATTTTTGTATCTTGATCTGTAACCCCCTCAGTTGCATCAATTACTAATATGCAAACATGGGCATTATCTATAGCAGCTTTAGCACGAATAATACTATATTTTTCAATATCTTCTTCTATTTTACTCTTTCTTCTAATACCAGCTGTATCAATAAAAATATACTTTCCATATTCGTTTTCAAAAGGAGTATCTATTGCGTCTCTAGTTGTTCCAGCAATATTTGAAACAATAAGTCTCTCTTCACCTAAAATTTTGTTAATCAAAGAAGATTTACCAGCATTAGGTTTACCTATAACTGCAACTCTGATATACTCGTCATCATCATCGATACTTGTTTCTTCTGGAAAAGAATTATAAACAGCATCTAGAACTTCGCCTGTTCCAAGTTGATTCAAAGCTGATACTGGATATGGTTCACCAAGTCCAAGATTATAAAACTCGTATAATTCAGCTGGTGCATCACCTATTCTATCTGCTTTATTGCAAACTAAAACAATAGGCTTACCAGTCTTTCTAAGCATGGTTGCCACCTCATGGTCTGCAGCTGTAACGCCTTGCTTTATATCAGTTAAAAATATAATAACATCAGCTGTTTCCATAGCAATCTGTGCTTGTCTTTTCATTTGAACAAGAATTTCATCGGTAGACTTTGGCTCGATACCTCCCGTATCAATCAAAGTAAACTTTCTTCCTCTCCACTCCGTGTCTGCATACACTCTGTCTCTAGTAACGCCAGGTGTATCTTCTACGATTGATTTTCTCTCTCCTACTATGTAATTAAAAAATGTAGATTTGCCTACATTTGGTCTTCCAATAAGTGCTACAATTGGTTTTGCCATTTTTTCACCTCATAACTTTTTATATAACAGACTAGAACTAACCTTATTTGTTACTTTTAAAAACAAAAAAGGTTACTACTATGTCTCTTTTTTACTACCAAACAAAAGTATACTATAAAATATAAAAAAATTCAACAAAAGTCGATTTACATATTTTCATAATGTGACCATGCACTTAGTATTCTTACTTTTTTCTCGTCTTCTATCACCTGATAAACAAGTCTATGTTGCAAATTTATTCTGCGTGAATAATACGATTCCAAATCGCCAACTAGCTTTTCATATGGAGGTGGCGTTTGATAAGGATTTATTTTTATTATTTCTATAAGTTTATGTGCCTTTTCTGCCAATTTGTTTTCCTTTAGTTTCTGTATCTCTTTTAAGACATTTTTGTTATATTGAATAGTGTACATTAGTCCCAATCCACCTCATCTTCATTTACAAAATCTTCATCAGGCGCATTACCTCTTTTTATTATCTCATCCTTCAAGCCTGGTACAGAAGAAATATATAGTGTTTCCATAAGATTGTTATAATCCTCCTCCGATATTACCACTGCATTACCATTTTTTGTTGAAACATTTATAGGTTCATTGTATTTTATTGTTGTTTCAAGCAACTCATATATATTTTTACGAAAATTTGTTATATTTGTATTTGTCATATCAATCCCTCCTTACAAAAATAGATTGTGTTTACGCACTTAAATTCCTCAACTTTTTAACGATACTTCATACTACTTTTTAACGATACTTCATACTACCTAATGCTATTATACCGTACTTTTTTACGTACATCAATATAAATATATGCAATTTAGCTAAAAATATTCATGTGTTCATTTTTCTACTATCACCATTTTGTGCTATTAGATAACATGCATAACGAGTTAATTTATAGTCAATCTGTTCTCTATAGGCTCCTAAACCGATTTGAACCATTTTATTGATGTCAGTAAAATGGTCTTGTATAGAAGATTCTTATAAGCTGATTTACGGCACCTAAATTATACAAAAACGATGCAGATTTAGATTCTGCACCGTTTCTTTACTTATTTAGCCTTGAACAAATATATCTTTTACTGTTTGAACCTCTTCAGGTGTTGCCATTTTTGCAGGCTGATAATATCCCTTGTTTTGAGCTACCTTGTATAAATCATATTGAAATGTCTCGCAGCTGTTTCTAATATCTTGCATTGTCTTTCTAAATTCAGGACATGAAGCCTGTGTAATTATATTGGCATAATTACCTATACTGCTATTTACTTGTGATAAAACATCATTTACCATGTACTTTTCTAACATATTTATCTCCCCTTTCTTTTAGTCTGTAGTTAAAAATCCCATAAGCTTTTGTTTTGTGTTTAAAGCATCTTGTGCAGATTTTTCAAACATTTGCTTAACCACGGGATCTGTACAGTTTTGAGCATAAGAAGATAATTTTTGATAAGACATCTCATGTTCACCTATTAAATGACGAACGTTTTGAAGTTCTAATTCATTAAGTTTTGGCATATAAATTCCTCCTTTTTTGTATTTCAAGAGTATTATTAGCTATAGAGTAAAAAATATGCAAAAATTTTCTGATAATGTTCATAGACTAAGCATATTTTTATTTCAATTTTAGCTTTATGAATAAAATTTCTTAAATGCATAAAAAAATAGCTTACTAAAAATTAGTAAGCTACTGATTGATTGTTTACTTGAGTGCTCTTACGAGACCTTCAATGTATTCCTGAGTCATAACGCCTCCATCCGGAACTTTAGAGTGGAAAAATACTCCTTTCATGCAAATTCTGTCGCCCGCCTTAACTTCATAAGGTATATCGTACCTTAATAAGTCAAATTTCCGCCTGCTGGAAGCCATCGTAACGTTCATCCCTTCAACAGCGACGACATCACAGAAAGTAAGTCTTTTTTCGTTCATAATAGTAAACTCCTTCGTTTTGAAAAATATATTTTGGACTGCAAATATTATTGTAGCACATTAGAAAAATAAAAGCAAGCGATTTACATAATTTAATATTTTTCTATTTTTTTAATATTTCATTCGCATTCTCACTTGGTTCATTTAATTTCAATTCTTCTTTAATTTTGGTGGTTGATATGTTTTCGGTTCTATCCAAATATACGACTTCGCAATAATCTTTTAAATAGTCGAATTTGTCGCTTCCCTTCCAATCACTTCCCATAACAACAACATCAACTTTATATTCTTTTACGTCATTTATCTTTTGTTCCCAATTTTCTTCTGGAATAACCAAATCTACGTATCTTATACTTTCAAGCATTTCTTTTCGTGTTTCGTAATTATGGTAGGCTTTTTTCCCTTTTATTGCATTGAACTCGTCCGTCGAAAGTGCAACAATCAAATAATCACCTAGCGCTTTTGCTCTTTTTAGCAATCTTATGTGACCATAATGTAATAAATCATATGTTCCATATGTTAATATTCTTTTCATAATACTTTCTCTCCTAATTGTTAATTATTTTTTTCAATATCCAGTCAACTGTGCGTTTTGATGAATTTCCGTCATTATAATCCACACATTTATTTAGATATTCTTTCTGCTTTTTTAGGCACTCTTTTTCGTTATATGTTTCTATATATTTGTATAATTCTTCTAATGTGTTCCCTCTTGGGAATGGCAAATCATAGTACTGCTCAGATAATCCTCTCTGATTTTCATATTCGCTTAAATCTACTGAATACAGAAACACAATTTTTTCTAACAATAGAAAGTCGAAAATTATTGAAGAATAATCAGAAATAACGCAGTCAGATGCCAATACTAATTCTTGTGTATCTGGATAGTCTGAAACATTTTTAACTTTATTATTATAATTAATATTTATATCGTTTGCTTTTACATTTGGATGCATTCTTACTAGAATAATACATTTTCTTTTTAATTTAGTTTCAAATTTTCCAATAAGTTCTGCATAATCAGTAATATAGCAAGAAGTATCACCGTTATCTCTAAAAGTTGGTGCATATAGTATTGTAAAAATATTCCTCTCTATATTCAAATCTTTTTTTATTTTTTCATTTAATTTTGAATTGTTTTTATTTTTTATCAAAAAATCATTAGTAGGTAAGCCATATCGTAAAAACTCGACATCTTTATTTAGGTCAAATGTCCTTTTTAAGACATTTTCCTGCATTTCACTATCAACAATTATACCATCTGTAACTTTCCCATCGTATATAGCTGCCTTTAAATATTTTCTGCTAAGTTTATTTTCTGCGTCTTTTTCAATATATTTAAGTGGCTTCGAGCCATGCCAAGTTTGCAAATACACTTGTCCTTTTTTTTTCTTCATTAAATGTGAATTACGAATATTATCTATAATTACTTTTGATGTTGCATATTCGTACAATGCTTGTAAACTTCCATATTTTACTTTTCTTATCCCGGATGGCAAAGATTGAGTTGTATCATTTATCAACCATACCAAATCCATGTTTAAATTTCTGCTTAAAAATTCATCTGCAATATATCTTGGGTTTCCTGCATACCCTTTGCCCGCAAAATTGTCGAAAATAATTTTATCTTTTTTTAATGGTAATAACATAAATACTTGTCCGATAGTGTAGGTGCATATTTTCACCATTTTCATATATATTCTTTTGGTTAATGTCAAATGCTTCGTCGTATTCAAATAAAAAACCTCCTATCCTCCATAAGTTTTTATTATATACTCATACATTGTATCCTTCGTATTAGAATAGTCAGTGTGCCTTTCTAATTTATGGAAAACTGACATTTTCTTAATTTGTTCAAATCTTTCGCTTGTGTACGATTTTCCTAATTCAAACATTAATGTATGTGGAGTATTGTTGTTAAATGTTGGTACATTTTCCCATTCTTTTTTATATTTTCTAGTAGCCATTGTAAAGAATATGTGAAAAAGATAGTAATCCATTAAATAGTTTTTTTCTTTCCAATATCTAAAAAGTAAATCTCGCGTAAGTGATAATATTGGATTATTACTTTGAGCAGATATCAGCCAACTTGAAGCTACTATCGGCATTTGATTCGTTCTCAACAAGTCCATTGCCTTATATACAAAAAGCGGTGCATTTAATATGTAATGTGGTATATTCGGTGATGTACACAAAACTGTACTATCTATCCAAATTCCTCCATAATTGCATAATAGTTCAATTCTTATCAAATCTGAAAAATGTGCCTTACTAATAATTCCTTTTTCATATTTTTTTATTATGTATTCAGGAAAATTTATGTAGTCTTTAATATTATCATTTGTCAAAATTACAATATTTCTGTCAGGCAAGCTCTTCTTTATAGAATTTATACATGCCTTCACTAGATCAGGTGCATTTTCCAGCCCTTGAAACCAGCATACCCAAACATAATTGCTATTTTCTTGTTTTCCCGTAACTTTGTGACTATTTATTATGTTTTTATATCTATTATATAATTTTTTATATGTCCTATGTTGCATTTCAATTTGTTGTGCATTTGAACTTTTAATAAAGATTTTTATATATATTTTTCTTCTTAAAAGATTAAGAAAATTTCCATTTCTAATAGCATTTATAATTAACTTATATTTTTTCATTTTTTTTCATTCCCTTCATTTTCTCCAATACAAAGTTCTTTAAAAATCTATATTCCGAAAGATTAAATATTCTAGACAAAGCAATATATATACAAAAACCAAATAAAATTTGAACTATAAGTATAAAAATGTATGATAAATTAAGCATTCCGATCGGATATATACACATTCCCATTATGATTGATAATAGAGCACTTGGAAATATATCTTTTAATTGCTCAGTAAATGGGTAATCAATTACTTTACCAACAGCATATGCATTAATTATCATACTACAAATAGCATACAACACACTCGTGATTGCTACTCCCAAAACGCTTATCGAAGCACCAATTATTAATAGGGCTAAATATATTGGCTTTTTATATAGTTCTAGTTTCATCAATATGTCACCTCTTCCGACTGCTTTAATAACTTGCAAGCTTGTATTACCTAATATTGAAATTGCAGAAGCCAAACAAATTATTTGCATAAAAATTATGCTTTCAGACCACTTATGCGTTAGTAACACAATAACTAATGGTTTTGCGATTGAAATGCAACCAATCATTAGTGGAAAAATAACATATGCCATAACTTTTATGGATTTCTGAGATATTTTTTTTACCATTTTCGCATCGTTATTTTCGTTTGCTATGGCAGGGAATAGCACTGTCATTACTGTCGCACTAATATTGTCTGACAAAAGAGATGGTATTTGTTTGCCTTTATTATAAAATGCTAAATCTGTCGGAGTATATACTTTCCCAATGACCAATGAACGGAGTTGGTCAAAAAAATTACCGTGAAAAATCTGCTACTAATACTTTAGTTCCGAATTTTATCAACTCCTTAGCAGATTTATATGAGAACTCACATTTTGGATGCCAAGGAATTGTAAAAGATAAAACAATGCTATCTATACATGTATTTGATAAATATTGAGCAATTAGTGCCCAAACCCCAAAGCCTTTATATGCCAATATAATCCCAACAAAGCCAGAAATTATTGTTCCTATTAAAGTAGAAAAGAAGAATCTTTTAAATACCATATGTCTAGAAACATATGCATGTTGTATCGCATTATATGAACTTATGATAAGTTTAAATGAAAATACCCTTATTACAATTGTTAAATCATACATATTATAAAACTTAGCTATCAATGGTGCAATCAAATATAGAATTGCATATGCGATTAATGACGCAAATAAACTACAATAAAAAATAGTGGAAAAGTCTGTATCGTTTGCATCTTTTTTTTGTATCAGAGCTGCACTGAATCCACTAGTTACAAAAACATCCGCAAATGATATAAATATTAAAACAATTGATACTATTCCATATTGTTCTGGTAATAAAATTCGAGCTAACACAATAGAAACAATAAAAGATACAAATTGTGCTAAAACTCTTTCACTAAATTTCCAAAACAATCCTGAAGCAATTTTGCTTTTTAAAAATTCGTTTTCCATTTTATCCTCCTCACTGAAGCAATTTTTTATGTAATTTGCTAATTAGCTGAATTGATTATTTTTTTCAAAAAGAAGTATATACTTGGCGAACTTAAAAAAATCAAAGTTTTAAGCAATTCTTTTTCTCTTTCTTTTTTTCCCTTGCGATTTATATCCGTTTTTTTAATTTCTTTATAAGTACTTCTTACTTTTTCTTTTATTGCACTTAAATACATAGCTGGCTCTTCTATATTTTCTTTTACTTTCTGATACATTTCTTTTAAAATAGAGCTATACCCTATAAGTGCTAAATAACTTAAATTTTCCTGTTTCTTTTCCTTAAAAAAAGTAATTCTTTCCTCAAAAGCTTCTAGCACATCTAATCTATTCAAATTGAATTTTTTTCTCATTATACTATCAGGATTAACTCTATAATAATATAACTTTTCATTTGTAATAACAATTGGCGTCTTGCAAATAAAAAAGGCTTTATAAGTTGTAAATTCATCTTCGTGCACTTTACCAAAAGGAAAACGTAAATCTCTATATATATAACATTTGTATAACTTATTCCACACAACAATCGATTTGTAGCCTGTTTTCGTATATATTTTTTCTTGTAATTCATTTTGAGTATATTTATTGTTTTTTATAACATCATTTTGAAGAGCGCAACCATTAGCTCCAAATTCACTAAAATCGCACTGCGCGATATCAACATTATTATTTATACATATAGTATACAACTTTTCTATAAAAGAATTATCTACATAATCATCTGAATCTATAAAAGAGACATATTCACCTTTTATGGTATCCAATCCCTTATTTCTAGCACTGCTAAGCCCACCATTTTCTTTATGTATCACTTGTATTCTTTTATCTTTAACGGCATACTCATCGCATATATTTCCTGAATTATCTACCGAGCCATCATCTACAAGTATTATTTCTAAATTTTTATATGTCTGATTTACTATACTATCTAAACATCTTCTTAAATACTTTTCTACATTGTATACCGGCACAATTACACTGATTAAAGGATGTTCATTTGTCAAAATCTATCAATCCCTTTCCATTTATTCTTATTTAAATAATATTTTTTTAACAATTGGCTTTAAGGCATATATATATCGATATACTATCAAATATCCAAAATCTAAAATATAATTATTTTTTAATAATCTATTTTTTATATTGTACTTTGATAATGTCTCCTTTGCATATTTTATGAGTTCTATTCTTTGTTTTTTTGAACATTTAGCTGTTAATGAATAAATTGGCTTTATACAGCAAACAACTTCTTTTGTCACTCTCTTATTTATTTCTTTTTCTTTATTCATTTCAAAATGCTGAAAAAAAGTAAATAAATATGAATAATTTTTAGCTGCCTCATTTACTTTTCTTTTTAAAGACTCAAAATCAACTTTCGTCGTTATGCTGTTTGGATTATTTATATAATAATAATACGCATCCGGAATGAATAGCGCAGATTCTAAATGCATAAATACTCTTAACGAAAAAACAAAATCTTCAGCAAAAAAGCTGCCATCATCAAACAAAATACTATTTTCTGTTAGTATACTTTTTTTTATTATACAACTCCAAAGCTGGTTCAATTGATATGTTTTCAAAAAAATATCAAATACCTTTTGACGATAATCTTCTTTACTAACAAGAGTAACATCAGAATATATTTTACCAGAAAGAATTTTTCCATTAGAATTACTTATATCTCTTATATGCGCCATTCTAACATAATTAACATTGTACTTTTTTGCATAATACAATAGTGTACTTATTGCTTCTTTATACACAAAATCGTCAGCATCTGCAAAATAGATGTACTCTCCTTTTGCAAGACTTATACCGCGATTTCTAGTGCTTGCCACCCCTTTATTTTCTTGAGTATATATTGATATTCTATTGTCCTTATTAGCAAACTCTTTCATAAGCTCATAACTTTTATCTGTGGACCCATCATTTATCAAGATAATTTCTATGTCTTTTTCTTCTTGGTTTCTAAGTGAATCTACCATACGCTTTAAATATTTTTCAGCATTATATACTGGCACAATTACAGACACTTTTGCCATAATACATTACTCTCCATCATAAATTTTTTCTAACTTATTTACTATCGATTTCACATCATATTCTTTAATTAATTTTTCAGCTATATTCTTTCTGTTTATACTTTCTTCTTTGTACTTAATAATTTTTTCGCACCATTCATCAATGTCACTATCTGATATTCCTAATACTTGTACATTAGAATTATAAATTGTTTCGGCAGGTATTTTGTCTGACATGATAATAGGTATTCCTGACATTTGTGCTTCTATTAAGGTTATTGGGAGACCTTCATATAGTGACGGAAATACAAATATATCCATTGCTTGTAATATACAGTTTACATCTTGCCTTGCACCTAAAAATTTAACTTTTTTCTCTATACCTTTCTCTTTGCATGCAATTTGCATTTTTTCTCTCAACGATCCTTCACCACACAATATTAATTCATATTTATCACTTTTTTCACAAAGCTTTACAAACATATCTATTAAAAATTTGTGATTCTTTGGATTTTCAAATCTACCAACATGTCCAATTACTATTTTATCATTTATATTCAGCTTTTGCCTATACACTTTTCTCATATTATCATTAAAACAGAATTTTTGCACATCTATCCCATTATTCAATACTTCAAATTTTCCCTTTCCATATAGCCATTTTCCTGCTTCGATTCCACATGCTAAGTTTTTTGTAGAAAACATTTTAAGAAATGGCCTAGACAAATAATTTATAATTTTGTGTTCATGTGTAGTGCTATGTGAATGTGCTATTCTTGTTTTTATTCCTGCACATTTTGCTATAATCATATCATAAAAAACTACGCTATTAGCTGTATGCCTATGAAATGCGATATAATTTCCGTTTTTAAGTATTCTATATAGCGCTACAATATGCTTAATTGGATGTTTTTCGAATCTCGGGATTCTAAATATTTTTCCTCCCATACTTTCTATTTCTTTTTCAAAGTAACCTTCATAATCAACTTGCAATATAAAATCAAATTGATATTCATTTCTATCTACGTTTCTGTACATGTTCATCAAAAAATTTTCAACTCCACCCATGCTAAACATATACAACATTTGCGCTACTTTTTTCATAAGTCCCCTCCAATTATTTTTCTGAATTCTTCTAATGTATTTGCAATATAAAACGCTTTCACGCTTTTTCTAGCCGCACTAATTATGGATTGCCTAAATTTTTCATTTTCCTTAATTGTTCTTATATCAATCAATAATTCAGAAACACTATTTATGCTAAATAATAATCCATTTTTATGATTCTTAATAATTTCTTTATGCCCCCTATTTTTACTTGCTATAACCGGAACACCAGAAATTTGCGCTTCTACTAAATTTATCCCAAATCCCTCTCTTTTACTTGCCGACACATACAAATCTACTACTTTTAAAATTTCTGGCACATCATTTCTGTATCCTAACAAATGAATATTTTTTTCTAGTTTATATTCATGTATTTTATTTTCATAATGCTCTTTTAATACGCCATCTCCTGCTAGTAAAAGTTTTATTCTTGGATTTTCTTTTACTAAATCTTTCATTGCTTCTATAAGCATTATTTGATTTTTATTTTTGTTTAGCTCACCTGCAAAGAATAACACAAAATCGTTATCATGAAGTTTTAATTTTTCTCTTAATTCTTTTCTTTCTGCCACTGAAACTTCTTTAGAAAAATTATCTTCATTTACTCCTATTCCGTGTATGTGATGTACTCGTTTCGCTTTCATTTTATTCTTTGCAAATTCAAAATCCTCTTCGTTTATTGTAATTAAATCATCAGTGTATTTTGATAAATGTTTTTCCACCGGGTAAAAAGTTAACCAATTCATTAGCGGTGCACCTTTGTAAAAATGAAAACCATGTGCTATGTATATTACTCTTGTATTATTTTGTTTTCTTGTTTTTTTAGCTGCCATTCTTGTTAGTACACTAGCAACTGGTGTGTTACATTCGATTATATCGTAATTACCTTCATCTATTATTTTTTTCAATTCTTTATATGCTTTTATGTTTGAGATTTTAAACGGTGAGCGTTCAAACTCTATTTCAAAATGTTCATCACAATATGGGATTTCTTCTTCGCCTTTGCTTGCAACATGTACTTCAAATCCTGCATCGCTAAACATTTTTAAATAGGGTATATGAAACGCTAATATGTGTCTTGTTATTGAAGCTACAAATAATATCTTTTTCATACTACTCCTTCTTTTTCGCAGGTACGCCTATATACACACCTGATTCACTGATATTTTTTACAACAACTGCTCCTGCGCCTACTACAACATCATTTGCTATTTCTATATTATTTTTTATCGTGGCTCCAACTCCAATATGAGTACAAGTTCCGATAACAACAGTTCCAGCAAGTGATGTTCCAGGCGAAATATGCGCAAAGTCTTCTATAACATTATCATGTTCGATTATCGCTCCTGTATTTATTATGCAATGCTTACCTATCTTAGCAGATGTGTTAATCGATGCGTTCGCCATAATAACTGTTCCCTCGCCAACACTAGTGCCTATTGCAATGTTTGCTGATGGATGAATTGCTGTATAATATTTTAAATTATATTTGCTTGCAATTTCTTTTCTCGTTTGATTTGAACCTATGCCTATAACAAATTCTACTTCACTATATTTTAAGCAGTCAGAAACACTTCCAATTACTTTTAGCAATGGTGAATTTATTATGGCTGTTCCAATAGGCTTATTATCGTCTAAAAAGCCGACAACCTCATCTCCTGATTTTATAATAATATTTGCTATCGATTTTGCATGTCCGCCAGAACCTATAATTATTACTTTTCTATTCATCAGATTTTTCCTTTCTGTTTCCTTTGAATTTTTCTACAGTTGCGTTTCCAGTTTGCGATACATCTTCTTTTTTAAATACTTTCTTAAACGTGTTAAACATTATTGCTAAATCAAATCTAAGCGACATTTTTTCTATGTACTCGAGATCCATTTCGAATCTTCTTGACCATTCTAAATTGTTTCTTCCATTTATTTGAGCAAGCCCCGTTAATCCAGGTCTTACATCGTGTCTATGTTTTTGTTCTTCATTATATAACGGCAAATATTCTACCAATAGAGGTCTCGGTCCAACAAAACTCATATCGCCTTTTAAAATATTTATTAACTCTGGAAGTTCATCAAGGCTTGTACTTCTTAATATTTTTCCAAATTTCGTAAGCCTAACATTATCTGGCAATAAGTTGCCATCTTTATCTTTTTCATCCGTCATTGTTCTAAATTTATATAATGTAAAAATTTTTTCATTTAATCCGTGGTCTTTCTTGCTTAAATATGACTGGTTTTCCAAGCTTTATTCTTACTAATATTGCAACAACTAGTAGCACTGGTGAAAGCACTAGTAGCAAGATTAAACTTAAAATAATATCTAAAATTCTTTTTATATATTTTTTATACATATCTGCTCCTAATTTATATTAATCGAACAACCCCTTTATAATTTCTATAACTTTAGCTTGTTCTTCTTTAGTCATTTTGGTATCACTTGGCAAACATACTCCTCTGCTAAATATATCTTCTGATACACTTCCGCTTTCATTTAATGTAATAAAATCACGGTCTGCAAACACTGGTTGCAATTGCATTGGCTTCCATATAGGTCTTGATTCTATGTTCTCTTTTTCTAGTGCTTCTATTATTTGAAGTGGAGTTACTTTAGAATCTTTATCTAATATTATTGCTGATAACCAGAAATTTGGTTTTGAATTTTGCATATATGGTTGCATTTGAATTTCTTTTATGTTTTTAAATCCTTCTTTGTATGTGTTATATATACCTGTTTTCTCTGCAATTCTCTCATCTAAAACCTTTAATTGTCCTCTTCCTATGCCTGCACTTATGTTGCTTAATCTATAGTTATATCCAATTTCTTTATGCTCATAATATCTGAATTTTTCTCTAGACTGCGTTGCCCAAAAACGAACTTTAGCAATTCTCTCCTCATCATCTGAAACAAGCATTCCTCCACCACTTGTCGTTATGATTTTATTTCCATTGAATGAAAATGCACCAAATTTTCCAAATGTACCTGTTTGCTTGCCATTTATTGTTGCTCCCAAGCTTTCGGCCGCATCTTCTAATATAGGAACATTATGTTTTTGACAGATTTTCATTATTTCGTCCATTTTAGCTGGTATTCCATATAGATGAACAACAATAACTGCCTTAGGTGTATACTTCTCAAAAGCCTTTTCTAGCGCTTTAGGATCCATATTCCATGTTTCGTATTCGCTATCTATAAAAACTGGTGTTGCTTCTTTATAAACTATTGGATTTGCTGATGCTGAAAAAGTAAGTGCTTGACAAAAAACTATGTCACCCTTTTGAACTCCTAAAGCTTGAAGTCCCATATGGATTGCCGCTGTGCCAGATGAAAGTGCAGCAGCATGTCCAGCTCCAACATATTCTGCAAGTTCCTTTTCAAAATTATTTACATTAGCTCCAAGTGGCGCTATCCAATTTGTATCAAATGCTTCTTTTACATATTCTTGCTCATAACCTTCTTTAGACATATGAGGTGAGGCAAGAAAAACTTTTTTATCCATAAAATCACTCTCTTTTCAAACACCATTCTATCATTAACTATGCAGTGTAGCAAGTCTTTTTAAAAGTTTGCAACATGCCAAAAGGCCAGTTCAAAATGAACTGACCTTTTATTATTTTTATTCTTCAATATTTATTGAAGACTCTATTTTCTCAAGCTTCTTGTTTAACTTATCCAAATCTTGTTGCAAGCATTGTTTAGAGAATGCATGCAATTTTTCTTCTGCCAATAACCAAATGATTATTTCTACTTCACTTTGGTACTTTGTTATTCCTATAAAAGCTATCATAAAACACCAAGCCAAAATCAAAACACCAGCATAAATAGCAATCTCTAAAGGAGATTTTGTATAGCAGACCACCATAATGACAATCTGCATTATTGACATCAAAAGCAGACCTAAGAATTTTTCACTCACGTAATGCATAACTTCCGCGATTTTACAGCAACGTGTTTTTTGGTACCGATATTTGTACCACATACACAAAGCAAAATAGCAGATAAAGCTTATCATCGAAAAAGTCACAACACTCATGGGAGTCAAAACCTCAAGAGCTGTACAGACGAAAATGATTATATTGAATATAACCATTAATATGACGTCAATTTTCTTTGAATTCATACTTTTTTCCTCCTTTTAGGGTTTTTATAGTATATAAAATCAACTTTAAATATCACTAATATAAAATATCACCCTCCAATCAGGAAAAGATTTTTGCTATCTACTATAACACCTCCTTACATGCATTCACAAGAGATGATATGAAGAATGCTCCAATGTGCAATATGCTTACCTACAATGTAAGTCATACCATCGATACTACAGTATCAATTTACATCATATGCAACTTCTGGCATAATTTATCATAATTTTTGTGTTTTGTTAATACTTTATGTAATTTTGAATACATTTCTTTTTTATTTATAGCAAATGTTGCTTGATTCCATAAATATAAAAGTTCTATCTCCACTAATATATAAAAATTGCCCCATTATTATACTTTTTAATAATGAGGCAATTTCTAAACTATTCGCTTCTTAATGTAACATTACATTCTTTTGTTACTCTATCTATTATTTTATTAAATACTTCAGTTACTTCTTCATCGCTTAGTGTCTTTTCCGGATTATTAAATGTTAATGTGTATGCTATTGATTTTTCATCTTCTGCTACATTTTCGCCTGTGTACACATCGAATACTTCTATGGCTTTTAGCATTTTTCCGCCGGCTTTTCTAATTGCCTCTTCTACTTCTCTTGATGTTTTTTCTTTTTTCATTACGAAAGCCACATCTTTTTGAACATTAGGGAACTTAGATATTTCTTTATACTTCATTGATTCACTTTTTATTTTTGATAATTTATCCATATTTATTTCCATTACGAATATGTCATCTTTAGAAACATTTGGATGTAATTTTCCGATTATACCGATTTTCTCTTCGCCTATATATATGCTTGCAGATTGACCTGGATGTAGTTCAGTTGGCAAATCTTTTACTTCTAATGTATATTTTCCTTCGTATCCTAAGAAGTCAAGTAATTCTTCCATTATTCCTTTTAATATATAGAAATTAACTTTTTCTTTTTGAACACCAACTCTGTAATTTCCGCTCATTAAACATGCAAGTGATAAATGTTCTCCATATTTTCCATCTTTGTTCCAAAAGCTCTTGCCTATCTCGAATAAAGAAATATCTTTTTGATTACGAGCCTTATTGTAGTCGTATGTCATTTTTAATGATGGTAACAAACTATATCTTAAAGCGTTTCTTTCTTCTGTCATTGGATCTAATATCTTTACTACATTAAATTCATCTGTTGTATATTTCTTTACTTCAGATTCTGGAATTAAGGCATAACTCAATGTTTCGTTTAATCCAAGTTCAACCATTTTGTTTCTAGCAGCTCTCTTGAACTTATCATAATGGCCTGGTATTACTGGTAATATCATCTTTTTACCTTTTATATTGTCCATTCCATAAAATCTTCCGATGTCATGGATTATATCTTCTTTTATTTGCAAATCCCATCTTCTACTTGGAACTTTTACTTTTAACAAATCTCCATCAACATCAAAATCTAGCTTTAATCTTCTCAAAATATTTGATATTTCATCATGTGGAATGTCTATTCCCAAAACATCTTTGATTTTTGTATATGTAACTTCAACAATTCTGTCATCGCTGTTTGTTTTATTATATACAGCTATTCCGCCTTCAATTTCAGCATCAGCATACTTTTGAAGCAAATGACAACATCTATTTACAGCCATTAAAGTTCTCTTTGGATCTAATCCTTTTTCAAATCTGTTGCTTGCTTCACTTCTCAAAATCTTTTTTGAAGTAAGTCTAACTTTTACTGGATTAAATATTGCTGATTCTATTACGATATTTCTTGTATCATTTTCAACTTCTGTTGAAAGTCCACCCATAACACCGGCAAGGCCAATTGCTTTACTAGAATCTGCAATTACTATATCGTTTTCTGATAATTCTCTTTCTTGTTCATCAAGTGTTGTAAGCTTTTCACCGTTTTTCGCCATTCTAACTGTTAATGTATTTCCAAGTCTATCAGCATCATAGAAATGAAGTGGTTGTCCAACTTCTAGCATTACATAGTTGCTTATATCTACTACATTGTTGATTGGTCTAATACCAGAAGCTATAAGCCTATTTCTCATCCACTTTGGGCTTTCTTTTACAACTAGATTTTTAACCTTTTTAGCATAGAAAAGTGTACAATTGTCTGTTTCTATATTTAGGTTAAAATCTTTGGCAAAATCATTTTTATTTTCAGTGTATGATAAATCAATATCTTTTACATCTTTATTATAAAGTGCACCTATTTCGTACGCCATTCCAAGGATTGAAAGCAAATCTCCTCTATTAGCTGTCAATTCAAAATCTATAACTTCATCATCTAATCCTAGATATTTTATTGGATCTTCTCCAACTATCGCATCATCACCAAGTTCTGCAATACCTTCAACATCTTCTGGCTTTAAGAATTTATGCTCTAAACCAAGTTCTTCAATACTGCAAAGCATTCCACAAGATTCAACGCCTCTTAGTTTACCTTTTTTAATTGTTCCATCTGGCAAAACTGCACCAATTAAAGCGACTATAACTTTTATACCAACTCTTGCATTTGGTGCTCCACAAACTATTTGCAAAACTTCATTTCCAACATCAACTTTACATATATGTAAATGGTCTGAATCTGGGTGCTTTTCGCATTCGATTATTTTACCTATTGTAAGACCAGAAACTTGAACCAATTTTTTAGCACTATCGTACTCATTACCTACATTTGTCATGTCTTCGCCAAGTGTTATCATATCCACTGGAACATCAACATAGTCTTTAAGAAAATTAATACTTAATTTCATTTTCCTCATCCTTTCTATCGAATTGTTTTAAAAATCTAACATCGTTTGTATACATTAAACGAATATCAGGGATTGAATATTTGAACATTGCAAGTCTATCAAGACCTGTACCAAATGCAAATCCAGTAAACTCATCTGGATCATATCCACCCATTCTTAAAACATTAGGATGTACCATTCCAGCACCTAAAAGCTCTATCCAACCTGTTTTCTTACAAAGTGAACAGCCTTTTCCTCCACACTTAAAGCAAGTAACATCAACTTCGCATGATGGAGATGTAAATGGAAAATAACTTGGTCTAAATCTAACTTTTGTTTCTTCTCCTAATAGCTTTTTAGCGAATATTTCAAGTGTCCCTTTTAAATCTGCAAGTGAAATATTCTTATCTATAACTAAACCTTCTACTTGTCCAAATTGATGTGAGTGAGTAGCATCATCATCTCTTCTATATGTTTTTCCTGGACATATAATTCTTATTGGAGACTTTTCTTTATTTGCTTGCATTACCCTTGATTGGCTAGATGATGTTTGTGTACGAAGCAAATATTCTTCATCTATGTAGAATGTATCTTGTGCATCTCTTGCTGGATGACCAACAGTATAGTTTAGTAATCTAAAGCAATGCTCATCATCTTCAAGTTCTGGTCCGTCGACTACATCATATCCCATAGAAACAAATAAATCTTCAACTTCTTCAATTATTCTGTTAAATGGATGTTTTGAACCTCTTATATTTTTTTCACTAGGCAATGAGATATCTATTGTCTCTTTTTGAAGTTTTTGATTTATTCTCTCATCTTCTAATCTTTTTTGAATGCTAGCAAATGTATCGTTAAAATACGTTCTTAAACGATTTACCTCCATTCCATAGTCCTTTTTCTCTTCAGGTTTTACATCTTTAATACCAGTATTAAGTTCTGTTATAATACCTTTTTTGCCCATGTACAAAACCTTTAAATCGTTAAGTTCTTGATTTGTCTTAACTGCATCGAACTTTTCTTCAAGTTCTTTAATAAGTAAATCAATTTTTTCTTTCATTTTTAAGCTCCTTCCTAATATTTATTCCTTAGAAAACAAAAATCCCAAGGAATTTTTATTCCTTGGGACGAATTTATATTATTCGCGGTACCACCCAAATTCTAGT
Organism: uncultured Clostridia bacterium; assembly: GCA_934149405.1. Classification (GTDB taxonomy): domain Bacteria; phylum Bacillota; class Clostridia; order TANB77; family UBA1234; genus UBA1234. The sequence continues at coordinate 111,125 of CAKPEV010000005.1, forward strand.
AGCAAGATGTTACTAGCACTTTAAGTTTAGATTAACGCTCTAATCACGACTTTTAAAGTATAGCTCCTACATTTGAAATTCATTATTTTGTTTATCTTAAAAGGGCTTTCAGCCGATGACCCTTTCTTTCTAAAAGAACTCAAAACAACTACTTTGAATGTGATCATAACTATGCTACTATAATATTCTTTTTTTATTAAAAAGTCAAGAAAAATCCCTCAGTTATTTCAAAACTAAGGGATTTATTCTTAAATTGCTATGCCATTTTTTCTCGCAATCATCTTAATCTTTTTCAGATCATCCATAAGTTGATCCGTTTCGATAACTCTGCGGGAATTTCCATCGACTCGAAATTGATCAAAAGCCATTTTCAGGTCTTCGGTAACTTTCTTATACTTGAAGAGAACAGTCGCCTTAAGTTCTTCGTCCTTTTCGAATTCAGGAGTGCCTAACTTCTCCAAAACGGTAAAAGCTTTAAGATATTCGGAATAGAAAATCTTTTTTCTAGCATCTCCAGATTTTACAGCAGCCTCATAGTATTCTTCGAGATGAAGCTGAAAAGTTCCAAGAGCCTTCAAAACTTCAGGAGCAACGTCAGGAAGAATATAAACCTTCTCTATTGCCTGTTCATGGGTTGCTACCTTGTCTTCAATAAGAAGTATGCTTGCAGTTTGTACTGCCATATTCGATGATTTCAATTGTTTTCATCCTTTCAATTAACACTTATTTTTTGCGAACATTTGCCATTATAGTACGATTTATGTATCTTGTCAATATTTTCCACGAAATAAACATCAAAAATAGTAATTATTTTTAATCTGAATGTCAAAACGCTACTTTTTGTAATTGTATTTATCACAAAAATTAATTAAACATGTCATTTGAGAAAATAGATAATCTACATTTTAAACTTTTTTTGCCTCTTTCAATGTTTTTTTACAAAAAGTAAAAGAGTTTGCTTGTAGCAAACCCTTATTACTTTTTAGACACTTTCTTTACTTGGTAATGCCATTTCTTTGGCATATTTCAAGAAGTTCTGCCTCCTCGGCCTCGATTTCACGCAAGCGTTTCTCGAGGTCTCGAGCCTTTTGGAGCTCCTTTGCCTTTATTGCCTCTTCAAGCTGCCGCCGAATAACATCACTGCTCGGAGTACTGGATGCAGTCTGCGGAGCAGGTTCAACCTTTACAGGTTCAGGCGTCAAACACTCTTCATATGTTTTGACGTCCGGTTCGGTTACTTGCGACTGCTGTGACAAGACGGCATCAACAGCACGAACAAATCTGCTTTTGGCAATCCTATCCCACAAAAGTGAAAGCAAGACAACCACCCCCAGTACAGCAAGCACACCGTACGCATACCGGAAACCTTTGATCCAAAAAATTCCGAAGATAGCATTTGCGAGCGCCAGGATAACTGCAGCAATGGTAGAAAGCGTCTTAAAAATGTTGGTTTTCATAACGAAACCCTCCGCGTAATAAAAATTTTTTTTGTGTACGAGTATTATTATATATTATTTATGTAAATTTGTCAAGCATTCTTATCCACTTTACTTAAATTTAACTATTCTAGCCATTCATACCCATTTACAGACACACTTTCATTTTTAAATCACATGTATTGCTTGCTCAGAAAATGTTTGTCTTATCTATTCTTATTAAAGTAAACTTCTTTTCGGGCAATTTTATACCTCTTTTTACTTATTATCAACATCAATCTTCAAGATAATTTTTACACAAAAAAAACAACCTCTTTAAAGGTTGTTTCTTCTATTATTCAGCGTCTTTTTTACCAACAGCTATAACTTCTTTTCCATCATAATATCCGCAGTTCTTGCATACTCTATGTGGTTCTACTGGTTCATGGCAATGTGAACATTCACCAAAACTTGGTTTTTCAAGTTTCCATGTAGATCTTCTAAGACCTGTTCTAGCTTTAGACCATCTTCTTTTTGGTTGTGCCATTCTATTTCCCTCCTCTTATGCTAATCTTTTATATGTGTAATTTTAAAAACAAGCGTGCGCCGTTTTCAAAATTTCTATTACCTCGGCGTCAACTTTTAAAAGTATATACTGTTTTTTTTATTTTGTCAAGTAATTTACCCTAATCTAACGGATAAAACTTAATAGTTGCATCTGGAATTGCTCCATCATATTTTGGTTTTTCTATATTTAAATCGAACGAAGCAATTGTCTTATACGTTGAAGTTGCACATGTTGTTGATTCATTTGTGCAAGTAACTGGACTTACTGCTTCCGGTAAATATGTATTACTTTTTTTGTTTTGTTTAAATGTAATCGCTAATCTACTAAATAATCCCATATGCTATTCCTCTTTTCTTTTGTTTTTTCACATATAGTCTATATGTTTTAAAGATAATTTTCAATAGTTTTTACAAAATTTTCTTCTTATCTCTCCTATATGTCAACTCTTTATTTTAAAAACACAATTTTTATTATCTACTTTTCTCAAATTAAGCACACCACTATAGCGATTATTCGCCTATGCTATGTACTAGTTCTTTATATTTATTTCCTCTTTCTTCAAAGTTCTTAAACATATCGAAACTTGCACTTGCAGGTGAGAAAAACACTGTATCCCCTTCACTTGCAACTTCATAAGCCTTATTAACGGCTTCTTCTAAAGATGTGCACTCAATTATAGGTAAATCTATGTTTCCACCTCTTCTTTCGATTTCTTGCAATGTGGCTGTTTTTATTTTTTCTTTTGTTTGACCTAGTAAAACTAGTGTTTTAACATGATCTACTATATATCTTCCCATATCTGTATAATCAAGATGTTTATCATAGCCACCTGCTATTAAAATAACTTTGTTTTTAAAGCTTACAAGTCCAGCTATTGTTCTTGTTGGACTACTTCCAATTGAGTCATTATACCACTTTACACCGTTTAATAGTCTAACAAATTCATTTCTATGTTCTACGCCTTTAAATGTTGTTAATACACTCACTATATCTTCTGGTCTTACTAAATCTTTAACCGCAGCAATTGCTGTGCATGCATTTTCAATATTATGTGCTCCAAGAAGCAATATATCGTCTACATTTATTATTTGTTTTCTGATTTTATCTTCAGATATCTTTATCATATTATTATCTAAAATAACTCCTTCATCTAGCTTAACTCTAGTAGAAAAATATCTGACTTCGCCTTTTGCTTCAAGTGAAAAGTCCCTTGTTATGTCATTATCATAATTTAATACAACGACACCATCTTTATCTTGATATTTGAATATATTTTTCTTTGCTTCTATGTATTCCTCGTATGACTTATGGATGTCTAAATGATTTGGCGAAACATTAGTAACAACAGCTATTTGAGGGCTTTTCTTAAGAGTCATCAATTGAAAACTACTTAGTTCTAGAACTATTATATCTTCCGGTCTCATCTCATCTATCTTAGCAAATAGTGGAATACCAATATTTCCACCTAAATAGCAATGATGTCCAGCTGCCTCTAGCATCTTATATATAAGTGTAGTGGTTGTGGTCTTTCCATCGCTACCTGTAATTCCTATAATCTTTCCTGGACATAAATCAATTAGCATCTCAATTTCAGATGTAAGAATCGCCCCCCTATCAAGTTCCTTCTCTAGCTCTGGAATATCAGGTCTCATACTTGGCGATCTAAAGATTATGTCGTATCCAACAAGGTTCTTTAAATAGTTTTCACCTAAAGAAAATTTAACTCCCTGTATTGCATATTCTTCTATTAAAGATTTATCTAATTCTTCCTCGCTTTTTTTATCAAACACTGTTATGTTTGCATCTAAATCCATAAGGTACTTTATAAGTGGCGTATTGCTCACTCCCATGCCCATTATTGCAACATATTTTCCTTTTACGTAAGTCTTAAATTCTTCTAAATTTTTATTCGTAAACATTTAAACCTCCATGATTACTCTACTACTTATCTCCCAAACAAATACCTACTCTTCTAGCAGTTTGTATCCAATCGGCATCCATAGTAACAGTCTTTAAATTTGATGATTGTGCACCAATTTCTGTATTTTTGCCAGCAACTTCATCTAGTGAAACATGTGTAAGTTTGCCGTTTAATAATGTTACCATTTCATTAAATTTGCCTTCCAAAGCAAGTTGCATTGCCATAGAGCCATATTCTGTTGATAAGATTCTATCATAAGCGCCCGTATTTCCACCTCTTTGAATATATCCAAGCGAAGTACTCCTTGCTTCGTAGCCTGTTAGTTTTTCTATTTCTCTAGCTACAAATTCACCAGCTCCACCTAGTTTTATTTGGTCTAAGCCTGAGTTTTTTTCTTCTACTTCTCTTACAGCAACTTCTCCTCCGATAGGTTTAGCACCTTCTGCCACAACTATTATGCTGTGTTTCTTACCTTTTGCTCTTCTTTGATTTATTTTATTTATAATGGCATTAAAGTCATATGGTATCTCTGGAATTAAAACAGTATCTGCGCCTCCAGCTATTCCTGCAGCTAGTGCTATCCAGCCTGCGTATCTTCCCATTACTTCTAATACTAAAATTCTACCATGTGATTCAGCTGTTGTTTTTATCCTATCTACAGCCTCTGTAGCGACTTCAACTGCTGTATAAAATCCGAATGTTATATCAGTGCTAGGTACATCATTATCTATTGTCTTTGGAACACCTATTACATTTACTCCTCTTCTTGTATAATCTCTGGCAGATTTTAAAGAACCGTCTCCACCGATTATTATTAAGCAATCGAAACCTTCGTTCTTTAGTCTTTCAGCTATTCCAAAAGATTTATCTACGTGTTCTATATCTCCGTTTGCATTTTTTACTGGTATTGAAAATGTGTTAGTTTTATTATTTGAACCGAGTATTGTTCCACCTTTAGCTATTATATCACTAACCGCCAATGGATCTAATTTTACATATCTATTCTCTAAAAGACCTTTATACCCTTCCAAAAAACCATATGTTTCAACATTAGCATATTCGGCAGTTTTTACTATTCCTCTAATTACAGCGTTAAGTCCTGGGCAATCTCCACCAGCTGTAATTATACCAACTTTCTTTACCATAATAATTTCCTCCTTTGTTCCTTTATCTTAATTAGTTTTACCAATTATAAATCTGTTTATAAGTGCCTTTCAAATAAAATTTCAAAAGGCACTTATAGCTTTTTATCTGTTCCACCAATGAGTTTTATCTTTTATCTCATCGTACTTATCTTCTATTTCACCACGTATCCAATTAGCATAATCTTCATATCTACTATTGTTATCAATAAAGTTTCCATCTTCATCTACAGCACAATAATGGTATTCGCAATATGTATGTGGCGCTTCGTAGTCATAATCTTTTGGCAATTTACTTGGTGCCTCTTCATACCCTCTGTCTAGGAATACGATATTTATTGTGCCAGATGTAGCTTTACATGTTGGATTTGGTAATTTAAATGATTCCGGACATACTGTAACATATTTGTGTATATTACATTCTTCTGTAGGTACATTGTTCACGTCAAACCACTCAGTTTTAGATCTATCTCCTCTTCTATCGTTTTTGCAGGCATCTGTCATTAGTAGACCTGAATCTGCACAAACCGTTGCTGATACAACAGTACTTGGTTTTGTAAATTCCTTATCTGGTAAATTTGCATGAATTTTTTGCATTACAGCTTTCCATATTTTTGCTGCTGGATTTCCACTCATGCTTACTGTCTTTTGTTGGTCATATCCAACCCATGTTGAAGCAACGTAATAAGGTGTGAATCCCGCAAACCATCTATCTTTTGATTCATTTGATGTTCCGGTTTTTCCTGCAGCATGCATTTTAGAAAGTCTTGCACTTCCTCCTGTAGCTTCACTTCCATTTATAACATCTGACAACATACTTGTTACAATGTATGCTGTTGATTCTTTTAAAACTTCTCTAACATTACTTACATTTTCTAATATAATTTCTCCATTACGTCCAACTACTTTTGTATATAATTTAGGTTCGACATAAATTCCACCATTTGCAATTGTTCCATACGCTGCAGCATGTTCAAGTGGTGAAATACCTCTTGTTAAACCTCCAAGTGCAAGAGCACCTGGCACTTTGTCACTCTTTGTAAGTGTAGTTATTCCGAATTTTTCTAAGTAGCTGTATGAAACATCAGCAGTAACATCTAAAAATGCTTTAGCAGCGATGATATTACTTGATATTTCAACACCTTTACGAACAGAAGTAAGTCCTCTATACGAAACATAACTGTTATGCGGAGACCAAGGTGTAGATGAACCTGGCACATAATATGTCAAAGGTACATCATCATATGTAGTAGCTGCTGTAAATACTCCAGTATCTATTCCCGGGGCATATGTTGCAAGTGGTTTTATTGTAGATCCTGGTGCTCTAGTCATTTGAGTAGCTCTGTTTAATCCTCTTAATGTTGTCTTTTTGCCTGAGCCACCTATTAATCCTACAACATTTCCTTTTTTATAATCTATAATAACCATTGCAGATTGTACATTTTCATCATAAGTACCATTTCTTAGTTTAAAATAATTTTGATCTTCATATACATCTTCTAGTGCTTTTTGTACTTCTGGATCTATTGTTGTATAAACTTTAAGTCCATTAGAATAAACCATTTTTTGAGCCATAACCTTTGTTACGCCTTTTTCAGTTTGCAAGTCTTTAATAAGTTGATCTACGACTGCATCGATGAAATATGAATTGCTTGATGCAAGTTCTAATGTTCCTTTTTCATATTTTAATTCTTGGCTAATAGCCTCATCATATTGTGCTTGAGTGATTTTTTCTAATTCTAGCATTTTACCAAGAACTAGTTTTTGTCTATTCTTTGCGCCATCAGGGTTTGTATATGGATTTCTGCCTTCTGGTGCTTGTGCTAAACCAGCCATTAGTGCACATTCTGCTATTGTCAAATCTTTAGCACTCTTGTTGAAATAAATATGTGAAGCCTGTTCAACGCCATATGATCCTTCGCCTAAATATATCAAATTCATGTACAATTCTATTATTTGATCTTTAGAAAGCCATTGTTCAAGTTGAACCGCTCTCACTATTTCTCTAGCTTTTCTTTGCCAACTTCTATCATCATCTTGTGTTACTTTCTTTATTAGCTGTTGTGTTATTGTGCTTCCTCCAAAATCAGAGTTTCCAGTTGTAAGCCACTTTAAAACAGCAACGCCTGTACGTTTTACGTCTATTCCAAAATGTTTTTCAAATCTTTCATCCTCTATTGCAATGAAAGCTTCTTTTAAATATGGCGACATCTCACTAAGAGACACGTAAGTTCTATTTTCTTCTGCATATAATTGCGTATATGCCTGATTGTTTTTGTCATACACTGTTGTTGTAAGTTGACTTATTTCAAAATCTGATTTTGATAAAGCTCCTGCTCCATTTATTACTGATTGTACAAAACCGATCACGAGTCCTATACCAGCTATAATTCCAACTAAAATCAATATCAATATTGCTTTTAAAATCGGATGTTTTTTCTTCTTCTTTTTATTCAATTTCGGAGCTTGCTTATTTACATACTTATCTATTTCGTCGTTTTTTGACATTCTACCCCTCCTATAAATTTGCAATTTCCTTACATATGTACCACCAAAGCAAATAGTGGTATATTACCGACACCATTATATATTAAAATATTAAAAAAGTAAATTTTTTTATTGCTTATACAAAAAAATCCTCTAAAATATCTTTGGCATTAGTAACTGGTTTTGCCCCTTCTTTTATTAGGCTATTGCATCCCAAAGACAAAGTGTTATCTATATTGCCAGGTAGTGCATAGATATTCTTTCCCTGCTCTAATGCAAAGTCCACTGTTATCAGTGCACCACTGTTTTCCGTTGCTTCTACAACAAAAACTCCATCTGATAAAGCACTTACAATCCTATTTCTCATTGGAAAATTTATAGCATTAGGTTTCGTACCAACTATAAACTCACTAATCACCAAGCCTTTCTTCAATATTTGTGCATATAAATTATAATTTTCGTATGGATACACAATGTCCATTCCTGTACCTATTACCGCGATAGTATTTCCTATCGCTTTTAATGCGCCTTTATGTGCCATTGAGTCAATTCCTTTAGCTAATCCGACTAATTATTGTTAAACCTCTAACTGCTAAATCTTGTGCAAAATCATAACTTGCCTTTAATCCATATTCATCAGCTTTTCTACTTCCAACAATTGCAATTCCTTTAGAATTTAAAAGTTCTAAATTCCCTTTAGCAAATATTGCAATAGGAGGATCATATATATTTTTTAAACTATCAGGATAAAGCTTGTCATTAATACTTATTACACTTATCTCATTTTTATTAATATATTCCGTATATTTCTTTATTAAATTTTCATTTTTGCTATTTGCAATTTCAATAACATCTTCAAAATTTATATCTGGCACCTCTAATAATATTTTTTCTTTTGCTCTATAAATTTCAGCTATACTACCGAAAAAATTTAGCAAATTTTTCTTTTTAATCGGCAATATTTTTAAACTTGAAAACCATATTAAGTATTCTATTTTCTTCATAAAATCCCCTTATAACATAAAAATGGACCAAAGCAAAATAATATGTTTTGGTCCATTTTTATTTATTTATTTTTTCTTCTTTCACATGCAGTAACTACATTATCCATAAGTGTCATTATAGTCATTGGGCCAACTCCCCCCGGAACTGGTGTTATATAACTACACTTTTCTTTTACATTTTCAAAATCAACATCTCCAACTATCTTTTTAGAGTCTGGTATTCTGTTTATTCCAACATCTACAACAACTGCCCCCTCTTTTATCATATCAGCTGTTATAAATTTAGGTTTTCCTATTGCAACTACCAATATATCTGCAGTTTTTACGATATCAGCTAAGTTTTGTGTTTTTGAATGACATATTGTTACTGTAGCATTTGCATTTAGCAAAAGTTCAGCCATTGGTCTACCAACTATATTGCTTCTACCCACTACGACAGCATGTTTCCCTTCAATTGGTATATTATATTCTTTCAACATTGTCATTACACCAGTTGGCGTACATGCTGCAAAACATTCTTGTCTTTGTACCAATTTACCAACATTTATAGGACTAAAACCATCGACATCTTTTTCTGGTGCAATTGTTTGAAAAGCCTCTAATATATTTAAGTGATATGGTATTGGACTTTGAAGCAAAATTCCATCAACCTCGTCATCGGCATTTAATTTTCTTATAAGAGAAATCAAATCTTCTTGTGTTATATTCTCTTCCAAATGATATTCTGTAAAGTTAATTCCAAGTTCCTCACTCATTTTATGCTTTAATCTTACATATATCTTAGATGCTTCATCTTCTCCTATCCTTATAACTGCAAAACCCGGTGTTCTATTCAATCTTTTTATTCTTTCTTCTATGTTTTTCTTGCATTTTTCAGCAACTTTTTTTCCATCAATTAATGTCATTAATTTTCATCCTTTCCTTATTTCACTAGTAGGCTAATAATTATAATTATTCCAAAGATCACTCTATATATAGCAAATATTTTAAAATCACTTTTTTGTAAATATTTAAGTAAAAATTTAATTACTATTAAACCAACTATAAAACTTGCAAGAACTCCCATAAAGAATGCAAGTGTAAATTCGAATTCTGATAGCTTAAAAATGGTAGCCGCAAGAACTATTGGAGCAGATAGCATAAACGAATATTTTGCCGCCGCTTCTCTATTAACACCTAGTGCTCTGGCTGTTGTCATTGTTATACCAGAACGTGAAACACCTGGTATAAATGCTAATGCTTGTGACACACCAATTATAAATGTTTGTTTTAATGATAGATGCTCATAATCAACTGTAGATTCTTTGTACTTATCTACCCAATATAGCACTATACCCATTACAATTAACGCTATAGCTATGATTAAAGGTTTTGTAAGTATATCTGAGCAAAACTTATCTAGTATAAAACCAATTGCACCACCTGGTATTGTTGCAAGTACAATATACCAAAACATCGTGCCATCACGATTCTTTTCTTTTTTGATTGTTTGTTTATATGCGCCTACAAGTAAGTTTATCCAATCTTTAAAGAAAAAGATTCCGATTGCAAGTAACGTTCCAGCATGAAGTGCAACATCAAAAGATGCCGGAATATCATTCCAATTAAAAAGCCAAGGTAAAATAGTTAAATGCGCCGAACTTGAAATTGGTAATAATTCCGTTAAACCTTGCACTACTCCCAATATAATTGCTTGTAAAACACTCATATTTGCCTCCTAATAAATTATTTTATTTAGAACTTAATCCTTGTATTTATCCATAAAATTAAATTCCACATCATCCTCTTTTACATCTTTGTTAATTTTGATATTGTCGTAATCTTTTTGATATTTTTCTTTTACTTTTTCATCTATCTCTTGTTCTAGTTTCATTTGAGCTTCTGATACCATATGAACACCAGTTAAATAGTCTTTTATATTTTTAAATAGTGGCTCTGACTCAGCTTTGTATCTATAACCTGGGTCAATTTCGATTGCGTATTGAACATAATTAACTGCTTTTATCTCATCTCCATCCAATATATATGTCTTTGCAAGTTGATAATATGACTTGCTTGCAAGCTCTGGATCTAAAGCAGATTTTTTGAAGTTTTCTTCAGCAAGTTTTAATTCTCCTCTTAATAAGTTTATTTGTCCCAAGCTAAAATATGCTTCACAAAAGTCAGGTTTTAATTCTATAACTTTTTTATAACAACTTGACGCCTCATCAAAATCTCTAAGTTCAGTTCTTACAATACCTAAACTATAATACAATTGATAATTGTCTTGATCATATTTTATAGCATTTTTATAAACATTTATAGCTTCGTCATATTTGTTTTGCGAACATAATACTACTGCTAAAAGCTCAGATGCAGGTGTATAATCAGGCTTTATTCTAAGAGCATTATCTAAAACTATCTGAGCATCATTCTTCTTACCAAGTTCATTAAAAATTATTCCGATTTCGTAATATGATTTATAATCGTTTCTATCAAGTTCTACTGCTTTTGCAAATTTATCAAATGCAGTTCTTCTTTCGCCTATGGCATTATATGCAGTTCCTAATTTAACAAATAGCTTATTACTGTTCTTTTTCTTTTCTGTAGCCTTCAAATATTTAGCAATTGCCTTTTGATACTTTCCTTTATGCATGTAATAATCGCCAATCTCTTCCAAGAAAAGTTCTGATGCATCTATCTTCTTGTAGTCTAAAAAAATCAACGCACTAGGAATTAATATGTTTATTAAAAATATGTATATACGCATTTTTACATCTGGATAAATTCCATTAAAAAAAGTTAAAATCTCAACAACTAAACCTATTGTCTGAAAACCTAAAAGTCCAATCAACCAGTTACTTTTGGTTTTTAAAACTTTTCTTGCCACATACATAGCAAATACAAAACATAAAATACTATAAACAAATCTTTCTAAAAACATTTCCTTGCATCCTTCCTACTACTTACTTACAACTTTTATTTAAGCATATAAAAATTACTTATTAATAAATTTTTCATCATATGCTTTCATACATTTTTCAATACATTCAATTGCTGCCTCTCTTCCATCAATCTCCTTTATTGCAGTTTTCTTATTTTCTAGGATTTTATATACTTCAAAGAAGTGCGATATTTCTGCAAATATGTGTGCTGGAATATCTAATATATCCTCATACATGCACATTGAAGGATCTTTAAATGGTATTGCTATTATTTTTTCGTCTCTTTCATTATCATCAACCATTTTTAGCATTCCGATTGGGTAACAATCAACTAATGTAAGAGACGATATGCTTTCTTGACATAATACCAAAACATCTAGAGGGTCATTATCTTCTGCATATGTTCTAGGAATAAATCCATAATTAGCAGGATAATGCGTAGAAGTATATAATACTCTGTCAAGCCTTAAAAGTCCTGTTTCCTTATCTAATTCATATTTGTTTTTACATCCCTTTGGTATTTCTATCACAGCAGTGAATTTTTCTGGTGTTATTCTATCTTTATTTATATCATGCCAAATATTCAATATTATGTCTCCTTTCGTTTATATAAGTACATCCAAAGCTACCATCTTATAGAGCTATTTTACACTAAAACCTCTAAATTTGTCTATAATTTTGGAAAAATATTGATATATTAACATAAATACGGTATAATACTATTATTATGATAAAATTTAAAGTTGAAAAAGATCAAAAAAAGATAGTAGACTATCTAAAAAACAAATTTAAAAATCTAACTAATGGCACTATTTTCAAAGCTCTTCGTAATAAGGATATTAGAATAAATGGAGTGAAAATATCTGAGAATGTCCCTGTAAATGCCGGAGATGAAATAACTCTTTATATAAAAGATGAGTTTTTATTTGGTATAACAGCGCTTGACAAATCTAAAATAATTTACGATGACGAAAATATTGTCATAGTTAACAAACCTCAAGATGTTTTAGTACAAGGTGATGGAATAAATATTGGACTAGACAAAATGGTAAATGACTACTTTGGTACGCAAAATATTGTGCCTTGCCATAGACTAGACAGAAACACATCTGGTCTTATAATATTTGCTAAAAATGAAATAGCTGAAGAAACAATATCTGAAATGCTAAAACAACACATGATTAGAAAAGTTTATAGATGCAGAGTTATTGGCCATCCGAAAAATAAAAAGGCTACTTTAACAGCATATTTATTTAAAGATAGTAAAACTAGTCAAGTAATTATTTCAAATGAAAAGAAAAAAGGTTATGTTGAAATTGTTACAAAATATGAGGTAATTGCTTATAATAATGATGGTACATCTACATTAGAAGTTGAGCTTGTAACTGGCAGAACTCATCAGATTCGTGCACATCTTGCATTTATCGGCTACCCTATCCTTGGTGATGGCAAATATGGAAAAAATGAAGTAAATAAAAAATTCAAGTTAACAAGACAAGAGCTAACTGCATACAAGATTATTTTTAATGATGCAATTGGTGAATTAGAGTATTTGAAAGGAAAAACAGTAAAACTCCCAGAAGCATAAACTTCTAGGAGTTTTTTATTATAAATCAAACTTTCCCCACACGCCAATTTTCTTTGGCTTGCATTCGAATTTCATTATCTCATCTTTTGTAGGATGCTTAAATTCAAGTCTATATGCCCAAAGAGCAATCTGCATATTCATGTCACCTTTGCCATATTTTTGATCACCATATAATGGGTGATTTATGTTTGAAAATTGCACTCTTATTTGGTGGTGTCTGCCTGTTTCCAAATTTATTTTTACTAAAGACAAGTCATCTTTCTCTTCTAATACCTCATATGAAAGACTTGCGAATTTTGCCCCATGTTTATCTTTTGATACAACTTTACTTTTATTTAAAGCTTCGTCTTTATATAAATAATTTTCAAGTCTGCCGTTTTTTTCTTCAAACTTTCCTTTTACAACTGCTAAATATGTTTTAGAAAAGTCTTTAGTTCTAATACTCTCTGAAAGTCTGCTTGCCGCTTTTGATGTTCGTGCAAAAACCATTATTCCGCCAACTGGTCTATCAAGTCTATGTACTAAACCTAAATATACTTCACCTGGTTTGTTATATTTTTCTTTTATATATTTTTTAACAAGAGTTATCATATCTTCATCGCCCGTGTTATCTGCTTGTGAAGGTACATTGCAAGGTTTCTCCACAACAATTATATGATTATCTTCGTATATTACATTTAATTTATTCATAACATGGTTCCTTTCGTTATTCTTCCCATCTACCATATATTCCACACGGAAGTGTTAGTCTACTATCTTTCATTGGTAGTCCTACTTCTCCGCATGATATTTTTCCTTTTTGCTTTATTGTCATTGATAATATATTAGCAAGTATAGTTGGCGAAAGCCCTGTTGTATATGAATTTATAAGAAAGAACAATGGTCTATCTGATAATATTTGTGTGCATAGTTCGACCAACGGATATAAGCTTTCTTCTATATTCCAAACTTCTCCGTTTGCACCTCTTCCATAAGATGGTGGGTCCATTACTATTGCATCGTATTTGTTTCCTCTTCTTATTTCTCTTTGAACAAATTTTATAACATCATCTATTATAAATCTGACTGGTCTATCGGCAAGTCCTGAATCTGCTACATTTTCTTTTGCCCAAGCTGTCATTCCTTTTGAAGAGTCGACATGACAAACAGAGGCTCCTGCGTAGCTGCAAGCCACCGTAGCTCCACCTGTATAAGCAAAAAGATTAAGTACTTTTATAGGTCTTTTTGCATTTTGTATTTTGTTTATCATGAAATCCCAATTAACAGCTTGTTCAGGGAATAATCCTGTATGTTTGAAGCCCATTGGCTTTAAGTTAAATGTTAAATTCTTATATTTGATTTGCCATGACTTAGGAACATTTTTTATATACTCCCATTCGCCACCACCACTTTTACTTCTGTGATAATGAGCATTAGCTTTTTTCCACAATTCCGGCTTTGATTTATTTTTCCATATTATTTGTGGATCTGGTCTAATTAAAATGATATTTCCCCATCTTTCTAATTTTTCGCCATTTGCCATATCTAGTATTTCATAATCTTTCCAATCTTTTGATATAATCATATATTCGTCCTTTCTTCCATATATTTTATTAGGTGATATACATGGTTTATTTTTTTATATTTGTTATTTTGTATTTGTTATTTTATATCTTTAAAAAGCAAAATTCTATGTTTGTAATACGCTTAAAAAACTACATTTTGCCTTGCATTATTGTTTTACTTTTAATACTGATTGTCTGCTTTTCTTCATCTTCTTTAACTGCTGCTAAAGAAAGTTTTATGCTTTGGGTTAATAATGTAATTCCATCTCTACTTCCGTTTTTTATTTGTATTGAAGTTTTAAAAAACACAAACTTTTTAAAAGTAGTTGGAAAAGCACTTAACCCTATAATGTACCCTATCTTTAATGTTCCCGGTTCACGGTGCTTTCGCTCTTGCCATGGGAATAACCTCTGGTTATCCTGTTGGCGCTAAAGTTGCCTCGGACCTTTACATAGAAAATCTATGCACAAAAACAGAGGCCGAAAGGCTCATTGCTTTTACTAATTCATCAGGTCCTTTATTTATTATTGGAGCCGTCGGAACTGGTATGTTTTTTGATTCTAAAGTAGGATTATTACTGTTCTTGACACATTTTTTAGCGAGTATAACTGTCGGAATTTTATTTAGATTTTATAAAAGAAACAACGCATCAAGTGGTATTATACCACAAGTTTCCATAAAATCAAAGACTTATGAGGCACTAACCATAAAAAATCTAGGAAAAGTAATGGGCGATGCCATCCAAAAAAGCATTGCAACACTTCTACTTATTGCAGGCTATATTGTATTTTTTGCCGTGCTGTCAAATATTTTAGCAAATACGGGAGTGGCATCATTTTTCACTACTGGCATAGAAGAGATGTTAAAGTTAGTGCATGTTTCACCAGATATGTCTGACGGAATTTTTACTGGAATATTAGAAATAACAAATGGAATAAACAAAATATCCAAATTGAATGGTTTGAAATATAGCGAAAGCTTGCCGATAGTAGCACTTATATTAGGTTTTGGTGGGTTTTCTGTACATATGCAAGTTGCTAGTATAATAGCCGATGCAAAACTTTCTATGAAGCCATATCTGGCTGGAAAACTACTTCAAGGAGTTTTTGCCGCAATTTATACATTTATCTTAATGAAGTTTACTAACTTCTTTTCTTTAGACATAGTAGAAAGTTTTAGTTATAGTAATAATGGCATAAAAATAGTTTCAGAAAGTTCTAATCTTTTCGTAGTCATACTAAGTTTAGTGGCTATTGCAATAAGCATTCAAATAATACGAAAAATGAAAATATAAAGTTTTATTATTTAAAGGCGATACAATAGTTTTCTATCATATCGCCTTTTTAAAGTAATTTTTAATTTAATTTTTCTAATATCTTTTCTGCTATTTTTTCATTTATTCCATCTACAAGGCATAGTTCTGCAACAGAAGCTTTTTTTATGTTTTCGATTGATTTAAATCTCTTTAAAAGTGCTTGTTTTCTTGCATCGCCTATTCCTTCAATTTCATCAAGCTCAGATTTTTTCATTCGTTTGTTCCTTAGCTTTCTATGATATTCTATCGCTGTTTCGTGCACTTCATCTTGTATATATGTTATTAAATTAAATATCTCGTTGCTTTTCACCTCGTATTCTTTTCCCTCTTCATCTACTATCGTTCTTGTTCTATGTTTATCGTTTTTTACAAGTCCATACACTGGAATGTCTAAGCCGTATTCTCGAACAACATTCTTTGCAACTCTTACTTGCGTCATACCACCATCCATTAGTATTAAGTTAGGTCTTGGACCATACGGATTTTTTTCTTCTGTTTGATTTGGAAGCAAATATTTAAGTCTTCTCATTAAAGTCTCTCTCATACATGCAACATCATTTTGACCATCTACTGTTTTTATTTTTATTCTTCTATAGTCACTTCTTTTTGGTTTTGCATTTTCAAATACAACCATACCAGCAACTATATCTGTTCCAGATATATTAGATATATCAAAGCTTTCTATTCTCTTTGGCAATTCTTTAAGCTCTAGTAGATTCATTAAATCTACTAGCAATCCTTCATTTTCAATTGTGTCAGTTTTATTTTTTAAGCCTATCATTGCATTCTTTTCTGCCATTTCTATAAAACGCATCTTCTCGCCTTTTTTAGGTATCTTAAACTCAATATTTTGCTTACCACTAATTTTTATCAAGAACTCTCTTAGTAGCTCGCCCTCCTCAAGTTCGTTTTTAAACATTATCTTGCTTGGCACATTAGATTCATTATAATACTGTTTTATAAAGTTTGTTATTAAAGTCTCATCTGATAAATCATCAACATCTTTAAATATAAAGTTTTCGCCACCTATCATTTTGCTTCCTCTAATATGAAATACTTCAAGTGAAGCTTTATCAAGAGATTTAGCTATTCCAATTACATCTATATCGTTTTCTGTAAAATTATCTACTTTTTGTCTTGTCATTAAGTTTTCTATACTGATTTTCTCATCTCTAAGCTCTGCAGCTTTTTCAAAGTTAAGCTCTTTTGATGCTTTTTTCATCTCTTCATCAATCATTTTTAAAATCGTATCGACTTTTCCATCTAAAAACATCATAACTTGTTTTATTATATTTGCATATTCTTCTTTACTTATATTGCCGTTACATACGCCAACACATCTTTTTATATGATAATTTAAACAAGGTGTTTCAAGCTTTGTAAATATTTTTCTACATTGTTTTAATTTAAATGTTTTATTTAAAAACTCAACTGTTTCTTTTACAGCAAACGCATTTGTATAAGGGCCGTAGTACTTTGCCAAATCATTTAACTTTTTACGTGTTATTCTAACAGTTGGAAAGTCCTCATTTACTGTTATTTTTATATAAGGATACATTTTATCATCTTTTAATAAAACATTATATTTAGGCCTATGTAACTTTATAAGATTACATTCTAATACAAGTGCTTCCATCTCAGAATCAACAACAATGTATTCAAAATGATCTATTAAAGACACCATCTTTTCTATTCTAGCTGATTTATTATTCTTTTGAAAATATTGCCTAACTCTATTTTTTAAAACTACAGCTTTGCCAACATATATTATATTATCATCTTTGTCTTTCATTATATAAACACCTGGTTTATCAGGTAGTTTTTTTAATTCTTCAGAAATGTTAAACATGTTTTTTACCTCGAATTTTCATCTTTGTTTTTCTTTTTACTATTTAACGGATTTTGTGCAGGGTGAATGTTACAATATATATGGCTTATAAGCGCATACCTTGGATCATCTTTATCCATCGTTTCGTACAGCTTTTTCACCTTTTGCTTTTGAGTTTTAGTTAATTTAAATAACACATATGTTTTTATATGCTCATCTCTAAAGTCAAAATCCTCATTACCAATATACTTTCTGAAATCTTTATTGTCTAAAGACTCATTTAAAAAACTGTTAAACGAACTATTTGGAAAGTGAGCCATCATTGTCCAAAACTCTTTCATATCTACACCTATTAGAACTTGTTCTTCTCCGTACTCGTTAACTTTTTTGCTTCTTTCTGGTACAAGTCCATAATTAACCTTTGAATTATTCTTATTTAGGGTATACAAAAGCGATTCTATTGAAAAATCCTTTAAAAAATATATGATATACGAATGCGTTCTATTTAGAAAAGCGCATTGATAATCCGCCGTAAAATCATTATCTTCTTTTGGAATATATCTATCAAAATATTCTTTATACGCCTTTGAATACATTTGAATATACTCTTCTGGCACATATGTAAAATCTTCTTCTTTTGGCATAGCACCATCTTTTACTTTGTTCTTAAATTTTTCAAACTCTGGTTTAGATAACATATCTAAAAATTTCTTTTGTTTTAGTATTGTTCTTACATCTCTTGAATCAATTCCTCCAGGAATCTCTCCTCTTTCAAGTGTTTCATATAATGTGCCTAGTTTCATTTGCAAATATACGCCATCAGATAATCTTTCAATCACCTTTTCCAATCTATTTGTATAAAATGCGGAAAGCACAAATAATTCACTGGTATCAAGCTTGGCTAAATACTCGCTAGATGTCAAATTAAGCATATTGAACTTTTCTTTATCATCACTGGTTGTTACTCCTAAAAAGTCCAATCCAATTTTCTTCATACTTTTATTATGAATATCAACAATCTTTTCAAGATAACCACATTCATCAAAAAAATTAACAATCGTACTTATTCTATTTATTAAACCATTTTTTATAAACTTCGACATATCCTTATAATACGCCGTAGCATTAGATTTAAAAATTTCTTCTAAGTCTTTATTATATTCAGGTTGTTCAATATAAAAATCATAAATATCTTGTGTTATTTCTGTTGTCCCTTGGCTCTTAATACTATCTAATCGCGCTAATGCTCCAGCACCATATTTTGAAATAAGAAAAGTAGAGAAATTTTTAACAAGCCTTTGTGTATGTGAAATATCCATAACTATTGGCATAGCAAGCTCTGAATAAATTTTTGAAGCAGTGCTAGATGTATTTCTTGGATTATTATCTACAGACTCTTTACTACTAAACATATTTTTTATCATTTCTTTCATAGCTTCACTATTTTTAGTAGCAGAAACCATCTTTTCTAGCGTTTCATAAGCATAATATTCCGTGATATTGGGTTCAACCATCTCTGATAATATTTCTGCTATATATGGATAAATAGCATCTAAATCTTTTCTTGTATTATCCAAGTCTCCTAATTTTACACCATGTGACTTTAGTAGCTTTGTCACCATTAGCATATTATCTTTCCAAGTATTTTCATTTACATCATATTTTTGAATTTCATCTTTTAATGTGTCTACATCCATTTCTTTTTTTATTGTTTCACCTACTTTTCGCACATTTTTCTATACATTATTTTACTATATTATTCATCTGCAAACAAGTTAAAATATGCATTTTGTTCCATATATTTCCTTGATTTCGATTATTAGGTATGCTACAATGCATAGGTTACTCCAAATTTTGTATATTAGAAAGGGTTCATATATGTCCGTTTCAACAAGTTCTACCTATGACGAAACTTATGAATATAATCGTTTTTGTCAAATTATCGACCCTATTATTGCCAAGGGACACAGCGGCCAAAAACTTATTGTTGTTTTAGACAATAATAAGCTAACATGCATGAATAGTTCAGAAAAAACAATTTGCACAATAAAAAATGTTGATGGACTACTTGCATTAGATATTCAATTTCATTTGCAAATATTGAAATTTGAGTTCACCGAATACCGTAATACCCCAAAATATTTCAAGGCAATTTACGAGTGTAAGAAAAAAGATTCATTTTCTTGTTAAACAAACAGCCCCACTTTAAGTGTTACTCTGCTTAAAGTTGGGACTGTCTTTATTAAACTTTTATCTTGAGCCTCCTCCGGCCTCCGCCGAAAGAACCTCCGCCACCTCCACCAGATGAGAAGCCTCCCCCTCCTGATGAATATGAGCTTGTTACTGATATTGCTGTAGTTCTGGCTGAGTCGGCCTTTCTAACCGTTTTATATGATATGCGGTTAATATAATTTATACTGTCGTAATCTTTAAACGAAGCTCTGCTTGCCAAATCCGGATACAATTTTTCAAAATTTTTTCTTACCTTTTTAGCTATTCCAAATATTTGAGCATAGATTAGATATTCTTCAAAGAGCTCTACTTCTAATATTTCCCTATCCGCAATTTTCGTATAATTTTTTAAATATTTTTTCAAGCCCTTAAGGTGTATAGCCTCATTCCTTAAACACTCCATATCTAACACTTTAAAATTTGTCTTTGATGTATATAATCGAACAACGCCTTCATTTGCCAATCTATATTTCTCTTTATTCAAAGTATCATTAAACCAATTTAAAAGGCAATCATATTTTCTTTTTGCTAACATATCTAGCGAATCTTGTATCAATACGCCTTTTATGCTTGCTTCCTTTAATATTGAAAATAAACTTCTTTCAGAAGAGCATATAAACTTCTTATCTATCTCATTTAATATAAATCGCTTCTTTTTTCGGTCCTTTGTATCTTCAACAGTCATTCTTCCTTCTTTAATCCATTTTAAGAAAACCGCACCTAACAGATCTCCTCTGTCTTTTAATATTCCAAATTGATACGATATGAAATACGCCCTAAAAATGTCACCATTGCAAGGAATATCTCTATAATATTCTTTATTTTGAGCAACTTTTATCCTTTCAATGATCGGAACTATTCTTTTGCCAGGCAAATTCAAACAAGTTTTACACATTGATGTAAAAGCCCCAACAACTAATGCTGCTTGAAGAAACTTAATTAACCATATAAAGATATATTTTATTCCATTCCAAAATCTCTTTATTATATCTCCACGATATTTAGTACTGCCTTTTTGGGCCATGTTCAAATATTCCTTAAAGTTTTTATTATATTCATTGTCTGTAATATCAAAGGTATCTTGTGGATATTTAACTAGTATAGTCATATATTCTTTTTTACCCAAATTACCTTTTGATTTCATTTCTATATATCCATCATGTACATAGCAAGTGCCACCATAGTTTCCAAATCCCCATACATCAAGAGTATTTTCATATTCAAAATCACTATAAATTTTTATATATGCTTTGCCTATATCTTGTGAAAAATCTACTAAAGTCCAATATACAATTTGTGCATCATTTATCTGTGCTACAAAATTTGTTATATCATATTTTACGGTATATTTTTTATCGCTAGAATATTCACTAATTCCAAAACATAATTCATAACCATTATTTATATAATTGATACCACATTTATTCTTTTTTTCATAAAAATCTTTATTTGCATCCCAATTTGATAATGTTTCAAATACATTTCCACTCTCATCGCTTACAGAAAGATTTTCTATTTTTGACTTTCCTACATTTTTATATGTGTGATACCATTCTGTTTTTTCGGTTGCATAGCACTCCCAAAGTTCAGTTACATGCGCATCACCACTTTTGTCTACATAAATGTCCATACTAAGAGCATTTATCTTATTTGATGCATTTACTGTTCCTAGCGATAAAATTAAAATAAAGAGTACACTTGCCACATAAAATTTTTTCATTTGTTCCCCCTACAAAAATAAAATAATTGTGTTCAGTAATTATAATATTTTTCCAACTTTATTTAGTATACACCTATCAATTGCTTTTATGGAGCACACTTAAGCTCCGCTACTTTTTTCTACTGCTTAATATTTTTTTACAAGTTAGTTTATACTACCAAAATAAAGGTTGTGCAAACTAATTTCTTATGGAATACACTTAAGCTCCGACTACACTTTTGCAATATATTTTGTCTTTTCATAAATTAGTTTTATTGTACACTTTTTAATTCATTCTTTAATTCTACTATCTTGAGCCTCCTCCGGCCACCGCCGAAAGAGCCTCCGCCACCGCCGCCAGACGAGAAGCCTCCTCCACCTGATGAATATGAACTTGCTCTTGCCTCAGCTACGCTTTTAGCAGTATGAGCTCTTGATAATGTTCTATTTGACATGTACCAAATATAATCTAAGTCGTCATAACTTCTAATTGAAGTTTGTGCAATCATATCTGGATACAATCTTTCGAATTCTTTTCTCACCTTTTTAGCTATTCCAAATATTTGAGCATACATCAAATACTCTTCAAAAAGCTCTACTTCTATCGCACCTCTATCATCAATTTTAGTATAATCAGTCAAGTAATTTTTTAGCCCCTTTAATTTAAATGCTTCCTCTTTTACTGTGGTTGTATCAACATATGTTTTCTTCATTTTGTTCGATACATTTTCGCCAAAAATTTCTTCTTCCACAACATCTGTTGTACGTTCAAACCAGTTTAAAAGACTATCATAATTTTTAGAAGCCCATCTTTCAAATTCATTTTGTTCTAATATTCCATCCTTGCTTGCCTTTTGAACCATTATAAATAGCTTTTTCTCTGATGTATTTTCAAACTCTTTTTCTATTTCATTTAATACTAAATCTTTTCTTTTTCCATTTTTTGAATCTTGAACAGTCATTCTTCCTTCTTTAATCCATTTTATGAAAACTGCACCAAGAAAATCTTCACTCTTTTTCAATATGCTGTACTGATATGATACATAATACGCTTTGAAAATATTTTTATCGCAAGGAATATCTCTGTAATATTCTTTATATTTTGCTATTTCTTTTCTTTCTTTTCTCGATGTTATCCTACCACTTGGAGCATTACAAACAAAAATAATAGAAAATATAATTGAGGCTGGAACTAAAATCATTCCAACGACCGCATCAAAAAAATCATCAGAATCGCTTTCAACATAGCGTGTGCTACCTTCTTGTGCCATTTCTAAATACTCATCGAAATTTTTTCTATATGAGTTTTTTGAAACATCAAAAGTATCTTGCGGAAACTTAATTAAAATAGTCATATATTCATCTCTACCTAAACTTCCATTTGGTTGCATTTCTATATAACCATCATAGACATAGCACGTACCACCATAATTTCCAAACCCCCAAACATCAAGAGTGTCTTCATATCTAAAATCGCTATGTATTTTTATATATACCTCTTTTATGCTTTGTGAAAAATCAACTAATGTCCAATATGCCATTTGCGAGTCATTAAGTCTTGCTACAAAATTCGTTATATCATATTCAACTTGATATATCTTTTTTACGGAATATTCACTGATTCCAAAGCAAATCTCAAAGCCATTATTTATATAGTTGATACCACATTTGTTCTTCTTGCCATAAAAATCTTGACTAACATCCCAATTCGTTAATGTCTCAAAGAAATCGTTGTGTTCATCTTTTACTACCAAATTTTTTGCTTCAGATCTTCCAACATTTTTATATGTATGATACCATTCAGTATCTTTTGTGGCGTAGCAATTCCATACTTCTGTTACATGTGCATCTCCACTCGCGTTTATAAAGATATCCATACTAAGAGAATCTATCTTGTTAGAAGCATGCACACTTCCAAAAGATAAAAATACTATAAAAAATAATATCGCACCGTAAAATCTTTTCATTCGTTTTCCCCCTTTTATTTCTTTTATGATACTAAAATCGCATTTAAACCCATTTTATACTTTCCATGGATCTTCTTTAAATGATTCCGCCGTTATCTTTTCTTTTTTCTTCTTTTCTTCTTTGTTTATCGGCAAATATTTTCTTTTTCTATCCTTTTTGTGATAATCCAAATATAAGAAAGCACATATGTATGTTGTAAGTGGTATTGTGAAAAATATTCCTATGCTTCCAGCTAAAGCTTGCAGTATTTCAACAATTATTGCCTCACGATTTAGCAAATATGTAATTGAGCCACTATATGAAGCAATTAAAAGCGTACATGAAAGTGAGCTTCCTATATATGCAAGTACAAGGGTATTTGCCATCGTGCCTATTATGTCTCTGCCTATTTCAAAACCAGCCTTCACAACGCTTTTAAAATCAGGTTTTTCAGAAGCATTTACTACTTCATTTAGTGATGAGGAAATATCTATTGATACATCCATTATCGCACCAATTGCACCAACTATTATTGAACCAAATATTATGGCTCTTAAATCTATTGGATTATTGCCATCCATGTAGTACAAATATAGCGATTCTTCATTTAGCACACCAGTTAATGTCAGTACCTTTGACATTATGTATGTTAAAATTCCCGCAACAGCCGTACCAGACAAACAACCTATCATTGATGCAAAACTCTTTTTAGTTGTCCCTTGAACTATTAATAGTGTACTCACTCCTATATACAAACACGTGATAATCGACCAAAGATAAATATTGTGTCCTTTCAATATTGCAGGAACATATACGTTAAAAACAGCTAAGCACGTGAATACCAAAGCTATTATTGTATTTACGCCTTTCTTTCTACCAAATATTATTACAAATCCAACAAATGCAATTGCAAGTATTATAAGTCCATGTGCTCTATCGTATTGGTCTGCATACCAAATAAGTCCTTCTTCCGACTCATGCTTATAAAGATATATCTTATCTCCTATTTTTAAGTCTGGACTATTTATGCTACTAGTCTGGTCCAACATTTGCAGTGCCTCTACAACATTACCTTTTTCTTCGCCATCGAGTATTTTAGCTTTAAATTCCACATTTATCTCACCGTACTCTGACTTAGACTCTGAAATTATCTCTTGAACTTCAGACAAAAACAATCTAGAAGCCTCATTTTCGTCAAAAAACTTTTCTCCATTTAGAATAAGCTTGTTAGCCACGATAATATAAAGCAGTGAAAAAAATATCGAGAGTGCATATACTATCTTATCTTTCATTTTATTTATCATCCTTTGTTTATAAATTTAGCAAATTATTGTTCTCTTTTAGCCATTTATCTGCTTCTTTATAGTCAGGCATATATTTTTCTACCAATCCATAAAATTTGGGGCCATGATTTGCCTGCTCTATATGACATAACTCATGCACAACAATTGCATCAATAATTCTACTGGGTAACATTACGAGTCTCGAACTAAAATTAAGTGATTTTCTCGATTTTACACAACTTCCATATCTAGTTGTAGCATCATGTACCTTAAAAGAGTTATATTCTATTCCTGTGACAAAACTCCAATAATTTAGTTTATCTTCTATAATTTGCTCTGTATTCTTTTTAAATTCCTTCTTTATGGCTTTTAAAACAGCCTCTGTTCTTTCTTCTTTGCCTAATCCTTGCGGAGTATTTATGTAGATAAATTTATCCCTATCATTCATTTTAATCTCAACGGATTCACCTTTTGCGAAATCGGTAATTATTGTATATTCTTTTCCTTTATAAGAAATCTTTTCGCCATTAACCCATTTCTTAATACCTAAGTTTTTATCAGATTTTATCTTCATATATTCGGCATAAAGAAACGTTTCATAATTATTTATGAATTTATCGACTTCTTTTAAAGGAACTCTACAAGGCTTGCTTATGTACAAAACATCACCTTTATAATAAGCCTTTATACTTCTGCTCGTTTTGTAACTTCTTACTACAAGTGGGATTTTCCTACCTTTGATGACAACTTGCGTTTTTTCCATATTTCTCCCTCCTATAGGCATATGTTATCATATTTCACAAACGATGTCATTATATAAAGCCGAAATAAAAATTTTTTATTTTAAAAAATGGAAAAAACTGCTATGAGTAGCAACTTTAAAAATGTTACTCATAGCAGTCATAATTATTTATTTAGTCGTTTGCCTAAGCTGCTTTCTCATCTTTTTCTTCTTTTTCTAAAGGATCTTTTATTTCAAGAACAACAGCTTCTACAGTTGCCTTTGTTTTCTCTTCTACCTTCTCGATAATTTCTTCTGATTTTTCATCTTCTTGTTGCTTATTTTCATCTGTTTTAGGCTCTTCCGTCTTTTCTTCTTGTTGCTCGTTTTCTTCTGCCTTAGGCTCTTCTGTCTTTTCTTCTTGTTGCTCGTTTTCTTCTGCCTTAGGTTCTTCTGTCTTTTCTTCTTGTTGCTTTGTTTCCTCTTTTGCCACATCCCCTGAAGTTTCTTGAGTTGGCTTTACATCTTTATTATCAGACTTTTCTTCAGTTTTATTTTCTGAATCGCCTGATACTTTTTCTGTTGCCTTTGTTTCTACATCTCCAGATACTACTTCTTCAGTTTTTTCTTCCGCATCTCCAGATGTCTTGCCATCAATTTCTGTTTTTTCTGCATCACCAGATGCTTCATCTGTTGGTTGTATTTCTGAATCCCCTGATACTACTTCTTCAGTTTTTTGTTCCACATCGCCAGATGTCTTGTCATCAATTTCTGTTTTCTCTGAATCACCAGATGCTTCATCTGTTGGTTGTATTTCTGCATCTCCAGATAGCTCTTTTCTTGGTTTCATTTCTGTATCACCTGAAGTTTCTTCTGATATCTTTGTTTCTGTATCACCAGATACTGGTTGTTTTGGCCCTATTACTGTATCATCAATAATTTCTTCATCTTCACCTGAAACGTCTTCATTTTCTTCTGGAAGTTTATCAGTTATAGTTGGATCTCCATATACTAAAATAACATCTTCTAAGCCGTACTCTTCTGCTAGCAACATAAGTGTTGCTGTTGTCTTAGTTCTATTAACCTCAACTTGGAAACCTGTACAACCTGGATATTCTGAAATCTTCCATACTAATTTTCCATCTACTATTGAAAGATTATTGGATGTTAGTTCGCTACTATCATTAACAGTTACATTTACTGTTTTTGAAGCCGTATCCTTATATGCCAATTTTATTGGATATAATTCAATTCCTGTTACATTAACATCAATTTTACCTTCTGCTGTTTGAGCTTTATTAATCTCTGAGCCAATTTTTCTAAATGCATCCTCTAGTTTATCTGCATCTGCTGCGTCAAATAGCTTACTTGAATCGTTGTTAACTATTTTTAACAATTCATCCTTCTTGTAATTATTTCCAAAGCCAATTGCATAAGCATTTGCTTTAGTTGCATAGAATGCATTTAATGTTGCTGTATCACAATAATATTGATTTGCTTCTGGGTCACCATCTGATAAAACAACCACATAATCTACAGCATTTTTAAGCATTTTTGAGCTATTTAATACTTGAGTAGCAGCATTAATTGCACCTTTCATATTCGTTCCACCATTAGCACTTAATTTGTCAATTACTGCATTCACTTGTGCTGCTGTAGGATTTTTTTGTGTTCCTTTATTTACAGCACTATCTCCAAATGTAACAATTGTAATTGTTATATCTTCCGTATTTCTTTCAGCAATTATAGATTTAGTAAAGTTTTTAGCTGCTTCTTGCATTACTTCAAGTCTTGATTTTTCAGAACATTCCTCAAATGAAAGACCATAATAATGACCTATTTTACTTGACATGAATTTTCTTTCAAAAAATTTATCGTGCTTTACACACGCGTCCATACTACCAGAAACATCTAGCACAAGAACAATATTTTTGTTCTTATCAACTTTTACAGCCACTGTTGCTTCTATATCAACGCTTGTTGCTCCATTAGCAGTTGCACCCGTAATTATTGTTTCTGCTTTCGAACCTGCCGGAGTCTCTTTTTTAACTTTAACGTTATATGTTAATTTATCATCTTTTGAGCTTACGGTCCAAGTTATTGTGTGAGTTGTCTCGTCATATGATGCATTTGAAGGTAGATTTGTTGGTTTTTCAACATCTGCATCTAATTTAATGCTAATTGTCTTTGGATAGCTAACAGCCTCTCCATCTTCTTCAAGAGTTATTTTATACTTCAAAGTATCTCCAGGTTCAGCCTTAACACCGTCCTTTGTTGGATAATTGCACTTAATGTTTGCAATTAATTTACCTTCATTCTTTTTATAATAGAAGTTTATTACATTTTTGCTCTCATCTGCACTTATTTTTATTGTCTTTGTTGTTGGGGCTACTTTTGTATAACCTGCAACATCTTTTGCATTTTCTGTTACTTCTTCTTCAAATGTTCTACCATCTACTGTTTTTGATGTTGCTACCTCTTTTGTTGTATTTTCTAAATAGTAATTTACTGTATAGCTTAAATCTGTTCTCTTTGTGTAATAGAAGTTTATTACGTTTGCAGTTTCATCTGCACTTATTTTTAATGTCTTTGTCGTTGGAGCTACTTTTGTATAACCTGCAACATCTATTGCATTTTCTGTTACTTCTTCTTCAAATGTTTTACCACTCACCGTATTTGAGTTTGCTACCTTTGTCGTTGTATTTTCTAAATAGTAATTTACTGTATAGCTTAAGTCTGTTCTCTTTGCATAATAGAAGTTTATTACATTTTCGCTTTCATCTGCACTTATTTTTATTGTCTTTGTTGTTGGGGCTACTTTTGTATAACCTGCAACATCTATTGCATTTTCTGTTACTTCTTCTTCAAATGTTTTACCACTCACCGTATT
>CAKPEV010000006.1 GCA_934149405.1 uncultured Clostridia bacterium
TGTGTAATATATTAGTGCCATTTCTTCTAATTCACTTGTCGAATGTCCCTTATATACCATTCCGTCACCATCAAGTACGTCAATTTTTATTTTTTTATTCTTTACAATATAGAATATAGCAAATAATACTAATATAACAACTATTGCAAACGTCCACCACTTCATACCATTTCCCTCCTTAGCACCATTTTCGTTTTAACATCTTAACAAAAAGGAATGTCCCTATTTGTTAAAAAGGAATGTCCCTATTTGTTAAGGGGCGGACAAAAGTTATTGGTTTTGTTCCGCCCCCCTGATTTTGAAACTTTTTCCTTCGTTATCGATTTTTTATTATTTATTTAATTTTTTTACACATCTGATTGAGATTGCCAATGCTTGTTCTCTAGATGCGTTTCCTTTTGCATTAAATTTGTTTTCTCCTACACCTTTTATTATTTCTATAGAAGACATGTAATATATGCTATCTTTTGCATATTCACTAAATTCTGAATCGTCTGCAAATAATTTAGCTGATTCTGGTCTTGATGTGTCTTTTCCTGCTTTTGTTAATGCTCTTGTCATCATTGTTGCCATTTGCTCTCTTGTGATTAGAGCATCTGGTGAGAATGTTGTGTCTGATGTACCATTTGTTATTCCAATATTATATGCTTTTAATACTTCTTTATCTTTAGTGTCAGTAAATGGATTTTTAGCAATTGGAACAGCTTTTTGTCCTGTAATTTTTTCATACATTTTTACTACTGTGTGTGCAAATTCTTTTCTTGTTATGTTTTTAGTTAAATTTGCTTCATCAAATATTTCAGGAATTAGATTTTGTTTGCTTGCTTCTTTTAGTTCTGGCTCTGCCCATTCTGATGCTTTTGACCATGTGTATTCTTCAGATTCTTCTATTTCTGGCATAACTACATCTACATATATTCTATTTTTATTTGACATTGTTACATATTTTGTTTCTTTTATACCATTAATTGTTCCTTTAAGGTCTTTGGCAAATGTGTATCCATCTTTTGCATATAATTCTACTGTTACACGGTAGCTTTTCTCAGCTTCAAATTCATCATTTGGATCCATCATTTTCAAAGTAGCTTTTACGTCATCTTTTATATCTATTTCCATTTCAGCTGTATATGGAGCTCCTGATGGAATTGTTAGTTTACAGTCAGAAGCTTTTTTTCCTGTTTCAAGATTTGAAACTTTTACTTTTACTTCTTTTATTTCTTCTACTTCTTCTACTTCAGGTAAAACTATATCTACTACCATTCTGTGTTTACCATCTATTTTGCTATATCTTGTTTCTGCGATATCGTTTATTGTTCCTTTTAAGTCCTTTGCAAATGCATATCCATCTTTTGCAAATAGATTAACCAAAACACGATACTTTTTACCACTTGCAAATACATGGTCGTTTTCTAACCTTGGAACACTCGTTGGTGTATTTTCATACATTTCTACTTCAGCTGTATAAGGTGCATCTGCTGGTACTGTTACTTTACAGTCAGAAACTTTTTTGCCTAATTCAATGTTTGAAACATTTAGTTTTACTTCTTTTATTTCTGTTGCGGTTTTTTCTATGAAAAACTCTTTTTGTACGTAGTACACACCTGATTTTGTGTATGTTGTAGCATTCTCTCCGTTTATTGTTGCTTTTAAGTTTTCAGATATTTGGTATTTACTATTATCAGTAGAAAGTAAAAATATGCGTAAATTATATCTGCCTTCTTCAAATGTGTCCTTTGTGTATGATGAACCATTTTTATCAAACCAATATAAGTAATTTACTTTTAACTTATCTGTTCCTAAATTTGGAGATCTGTCTACTTTTCCCCCATATACTGGTTCTGTTATTGTTACAGCAACGTTTTCTATTGTTGTTACTGTACCAGTGCTAGGATACATATAAGACCCTTTTCCGTTTGGATAAGCCCTTTCTGCATTAACCACTCCTGGCACTGCTAAAACTGTCAACAATAATAATACTACTATACTTTTTTTGATTTTCTTCAAAATCATTCCCTCCTTTTATTATTTTGGTAATGAAGTCTCTTATTAGTTTTGTAAAAGTCTTCATTATACAGACATCTATATAATTTATAACATATTGACAAAAAAAAGACTATCCACCCAAAAGGACAAAAAATCTGTTTTTTTTAACCAATTAGGTCAATTTTATCATAAACATTTACTATATTTTTAAAACCACTTTTATTTGTTCAAATATTATGTTAAAATACTAGTCAAAGTTGTAAAGGGGGAAGCGTTTTGTATAATATTGTTATCGTTGAAGATCATAAACTTTTAAGGGATATGATTAAAGATTCTCTTGAAAATGAAGAAGTCTTTAATGTTGTGGCTACATTAAGTGACGCTAAAGATGTTTTTGAGGTTTGTAAAGAATATAAGCCAGACCTCGTTTTAATGGACATTTGTACCGAAAATAATTCAAATGGAATTGCTTATTCTAAAATTTTAAAAGAAACTTTTCCTGAAATAAAAATAATTATTATGACTGGAATTATGGATATAAATTTTGTAAATGAGGCCAAGGAATTTAATATTGATAGTTTTATTTACAAGAGTGTTACCAAAGAAACTCTTATAACCGCAATTAAAAATACTTTAGACGGTTATTCTATATACCCAAACGAAAAAACTTTACCTTACGAAACTGCAATTCTTCAAGATTTAACTAGTACAGAGCTTTTGGTTTTAACTAAATATTGCAAGTTGTTAGACAGAAAAGATGTTGCTAATTCTCTTGGAATTTCAACTAGCACATTAAAAACACATATATCATCTATTTATGCTAAAACAGGCTATGATAATTTAACAAAGCTTGCCGTTTATTGTATTTCTAATGGACTTATTGTTACAAATCTCGATGAACCAGAAATATAAAAAGCCCCCTAAAATTTGCTAAGGGGCTTTTTATATTTCTATATTTATTAAAAATTCTGGTTTTGTTATAATCTCTATTTTTCCACCTATTTGTGCTATTTTTCTTCTCATACCTTTTATGCCTTCGTTTTCTATTATTTCTGTTTCTGGCTTTTTACCATTGTTTCTTATTGTCATTTTTGTATGTTTTGTGTCGCCTTTGATTTTTATATACACTTCTGTGCTATTGGCGTGCCTTATTGCATTTGTTACTGCTTCTCTTATTATTTCAAAAAAAGCAATGGCTTTTTCTTCATTTTGGGGTAATTTTCCTTCCAATAATATTTTCGTTCCACTTTTATTATGAATTTCTATCAATTCGTTTAGTCTATCTTTGGAGCTTTTTATCTCTTTTATGTCTATGAACATTTCTTTTATCATGTATTTTATTTCTTCTAAATTATCTTTTGCTATGTTTGGTCTGTTTAAGTATTGTTGTAATATTGAAAGGTTTTGACCTAATAAATCGTGATATTTGTTTTTTAGTTCTAGTAAATTTTTTTCTTTTTCGTATTTTTCTATATTTTCTATGCTATCTATAAGTTCTTTATTATTTTGCATTATTTTTTCATTTTGTTTATTTAGCTCACATTGAAGCTCGTATTCTTCTGTCACATCAAATGCAATTATTTCGTTTTGATTTATATTAAACAAATAAAAATTTTCATCCACTTTTAGTATATAATCTTCGCCTGTTTTCTCAATGTTTTTTTTATTTATGTTTTTTATGTAATTATCTTTTATATTGATTCTCTCTAATATTTTATTCATTGCACTATTGGTAAGCACTTTTTTATTGTTTCTTAGTACTAGTATTCCTATATTTGATGAATCTACTATGTTTTTTATTGAAAGATTGTTTAGCTTTTCTTTTTTTATGTAGTTATAATATGCATATATTACAGAAAAAATTTCATATGTTACGCAAATTATTGAAAGTGTTATCAAAAGATGTTCATCTATTTCTTTTCTAAAAAATGTTGCAAAAAAAGCAATTGTTAATACTATGTATTCACAATTATAATCTATTAACTTTTTGTCAATTATGTTTGTCTTAATTATTATTTTTAAAATTTGTATCACTATCACTAAACATAGTATTAACAAAGCTAATGACATTTTTATCCTCCTTCTTTTAGTTTGATTTTGTTCACTAATTATAATATTTTTTACTTTATTTTAGTGTACTGCTATCAATTGATTTTTATAGAGCACACCTAAGCTTAAGCTACATTGTTGGCAGTATATTTTATTTTTTCATAAATTAGTTTTTATTTATGTTTATTATTAAGATTGTCTCATCTTCTAATAGTTCTTCTTTTGCCTCTAATTCCTGTTTTATTTTCTCTTTTAAGTTTGTTATCTTTTTATCAAACACATATTTTAATTCTATATAGTCTTCTTTTTCTGTTATATTTAATACAAAATATGTTTTTTTTATGTTTGTTATTGTTTCAAATATTGCGTTATATATTCTAATTGTTGTTTCACTTTCTAATTCAAATTCGCTATTTTGTACACTTCCGTTTACTTCTAGTGCTTTAGCATCTTCTAATAGTTCTGATAGTATTATTTTTAATCGTTTCGAGTCGTATTTTTCTCCGTTGTAATTTGATATTATTAAACAACTCATGCGTTTACAATAGTCTATGAGTAATTTTATATAATACATTTTTTCTTTATCAAATGTTTGCATTTCATCTAATATTTGATCTATTTGTTTTTTCTTTTCAAATATTGCATTATCTAATGTTTCTACTACTTCATTTTTTATTTTTAATTCATAGGTTTTTTGCTTTAATTTTTTTTGAGCTTTTAAAACTTGCTCTTGTTTTAATAGCTCTTTGTTAGTTTTTTGCAATGTTTCTTTGAGTTTTTTTATTTTTGCCAAATCTTTTTCTTCTACGGCATATCCTCCATATATTTTTTTTACACTTTGAATTCTATTTTCGTTTTTGTATTCTTCTTTGCATTTTTTGCATTTTATATCATCTATTATACTTTTTTCTGTTTCTATATAGTAATTTGTTTTTATTATTTTTTCACCATCGTTTGATATAATTTCAAGTGGCAAACTTGAGTCTTTAAAATATTTTTTGTATCTATAATTATTAGGAATCAAATCGAAATCGAAAAACAACTCCAATGCTATGCAAAATAAAACTCCCATTATTAAAGGCATATTACTTCCACTATTTGCAAATACACCCATGTTGTAAAGTATTGTATATAAAACTCCTCCAAGTATAATTGTAGAAATAATTAATAAATTTCTTGTTCTTTTTTCTTTGTTATATTTTAATAGATTTTTTAGTGCTACTACAAGTAATAAAATTATCCATGCGTATATGGCATAATATCCAATATTATATGTATAATTTTTACTTTCCTGAACTGGTATTTTAAATACTAAATTATGGATGTTGTTAGTTAATACTAATAAAAAAAGTAGTGTTGATATTGTTGATATTATTATAAGATTTTTCTTACTCTTTAAGTTCATTATCTGTCTACTACATTCGTAATATAATGTAGGAATAAATATTAGCGGTAAATAATATAAATACCATAAAATATCGCTCACTAATCCATTACTATCACATCTGATAATTTTTATAGTCATCCAAAATATTAGCAATATGCCTATACTTAATATGTATTTTTTTACTGTTTTATCAAATACTCTTATGTATAAAAATGTTATCCAAATGGTAAAAACAGCTAGTGCGATTGTTGTTTCTTGTGCCTGATCCATTATCAATCTCCTTTCTGAAACAAATAGGGACATTCCTTTTTGTTTCAAGCTTGTTCCTTTAACAAAAAGGAATGTCCCTATTTGTTTCAACCATTTTTATTGTTACATTTATTTCTCCATTTTCATTTTGCATTATACATGTTGTGCCATCAAATGTTAAAAGCAGTTTTTCTCCAAGCATAGTTTGATTTCTATATTGTACTTCTATCTCTTTCACTTCTTTATCTTCAGGCAATATTTCCTCAAAGAAGTCAAGATATCTTGCATTA
Organism: uncultured Clostridia bacterium; assembly: GCA_934149405.1. Lineage (GTDB taxonomy): Bacteria > Bacillota > Clostridia > TANB77 > UBA1234 > UBA1234. The sequence continues at coordinate 5,959 of CAKPEV010000006.1, forward strand.
TTTACATGATTGTTTGTATCTATATCTCTTTTTGAAACTAATATTTCTAGTGTTTCGCCCTCTATTTTCTCTGGTTTTATTTTAGAGATTCCCTCTTCTATCGCATCTCTTTCGATTACTCCATACCCGTTAGACATTTCTGGTATCATTTTTATTGGTTTTCTATTTACTAAATCATACAATACCCAACTAGATTCTACTAAAACAAGTTTTTCTCCATTTTTATTTATTATTTCAAAATCTCTATATGCATGAAGCCCCTTTGGCTTTTTGCTCCATGTTCTTATTTCTATGTATTCATCAGCTTCTGGATATTTTAAGATTTTTATTCTCCACGCTAACACAAGCCAACCAAGCTTCAATTCTTTCATTTCAGCTGTTCCATATCCAATTGTTTTTGAATGCCAAGTCGCAATATTTTGAAGCAAATCTACTATTCTTGATAATTTCATTTTATTGTTTTTGTCTACATCACTATAACCGACAAGGTATTCATGCGCATAATGATAATCCATTTCATCATTTCCTTTCTATATTTTTCAAATTTTATTATATCATAAAAATTTTTATAATTGTTTCAAATGAAAATTGTCTCCAACTTTTCTAATATATAATAATTTTAAGTTAACCTTTTTTCACGCATTTTTTAATCATCCATAGCAACCCATTTTTCACCCATTCTAATATTTGCGATGCACATGCTGAACAAACAAAAACCGCCGGCACAATCACAAAATAATATTTAAACTGTTCTATCATAGTTGGGGCTTTTATTTTAAAATCGCCATAATTATAAAATATAGTATCAAAAATATAAGAAAGCAAATACATACCAAGAGAAAGCTCTGAAATTTTTGTTATTATTGAGACTGCGTTTTTTGGCATTTTGGTTAAGTCAAAATTCATTAATATAATAAAAATAAGCGTTGTAACTATAAAAGTTTCTATACCAGCTTCACCAACAAATGGTGAAAAATTAAATTTTGCTTTGTAAAAATAAAAATAATTGAATGTACCAAAAATCACTGTAAGTAATATAAGTATAGGTATTGACCACTTTTTATTTACTTTTGGATTATATTCATTTAAATAAGCTCCAACAAAATAATATGTAATTGGATATATTACACTCCAAAAAGATGGGATTATTTTAAAGTAAAGATTTACTGCACTCGGAACTATTGTTAAAAATGCAAATGCTCCTATCAATATTCTCTTTTCTTTTTTGTCTCTACAACCATTGTAGACTTTATTTAAAAATGGAATTATTATGTACAAGCCCAAATACATTTCTATATACCAAGCATATTTACAAGCTGAAAAGTTTAAAATAGATTTTATCATATCTCCAATAGAATAAGTTTCACCATTATATAATATTCTAAATAAAATACATGCTAAACTACATAGCAAATATGTTGTAACAACTTTGCTAATTTTTTTATAATATTCTTTTGTTGGTTCTTTTTTATTCATCAGATATCCTGTTAACATTATAAAAAGTGATACGCATGACATTGCAACAACTCTAAAAAGTATTAGTAAATACATTTTTTTGCTGTATACTGTCGTTGAATAAAAAGATGTATTAAGTAAGAAATGTACAGAAATAACTAAAAATATTGCAGCAGATCTTATTAAATCTAAATTCAAATTTCGTTTTTGTTTTAATATTTTGCTTTCTTTCGTGATTTGAATATTATCTAACTTTGTTTCTAACATTATTTTTCCCCCTTTTGATATTAAGCTTACTATTAACTCTGTATAAAGTAAGTTATCACATTTTTTGCCATTTTACAACAAAAAGAAGCACTAATAAATAATAACCTTCATTAGCACTTCTTTAAATTTTATGCAATTAAAAATTTGCTTAAATTCTTTCTTATTTAAGAAAAAGGACACTTTTCAAGTTTTTACTGAAGATTAAGTAAATTGATTTTTTGCTTTTAATGTTTTCATTTTCTTATATTTTAAATTTGTAAGTTAATTCACCAAATCTGTCTGTTGGAAGGAATCCAGCTTTTGCTCTTATTACATCTGGAATTCTATTTACTACAGTTGCACATGTAAGTTCAACTGTTTTTGGTAATGTTATTCTTAACGTTGTATCTGGCTCTCCATATACAGTCCACTCATTTGTGTCAACATCGTCTTTTGAATAAACTTTACCTATACATTCAGATTCAATTGTTATTCCTTCTTCTGTTTCAGTTGTAACAACAGCACTCATACCTGTTGCCATGCCTTTCTTTACTGTCATGTTTAATGTGCTTGATTCGATATCTTCATCATTAAATTGTGGCACACATTTTTGTGTTTGTGATTTAACTGTTAGTCCAAGTTTTGAGCACAACCAGCCATTTGTATTCCACATATATGATGGTGCAAATTTTCTGCTTTCTATTAGTTCTTTTCTTGCTTCTTCGCTTATTTCATCTGCTGATGCAACATCTCTTTCGAATTCTTCGCTCGTTAATCCTGCACCATGAGCTTTTGCTAGTGCTATTCCATATTCTTCTACATTGTAGCTTGAACTTCCTTTTATTTTTGTTATCTTTTGAGTCGCTCCTGCAAGTGAAGTAATTAGTTGTCCCCAGAATATATCTTGGTATCCTGTTCCTGTAATTGTGCAATTATGTTCTTTTGCTAATTTATCTATTTCGGCTGTTAGAGTTGGATTTGAGTTCCAAGAATAAAAAGCTTCTTCACAAGTTGTAATCGCATTTACACCACATTTAGCACATGTTAATAAAACATCGCCAACATCATTTAATAAGCTCATTGTCTCTACTATACAAACATCAGGTTTTAACTCTAATAAGTTTTTTTCTAGTTTTTTAACATCTGTAACTTTAACACCTTTGTTTTCTGCTCCGATTATTTCTCCAATGTCTTTTCCTATAACATTTGGATTTATATCAGCAGCACCAACAACTTCGCCGCCTTTTTCAAATACATACCTCATTGTATATCTTGCCATTTTTCCTGTTCCTACTTGAAATACTTTTGTTTTATTCATAATATCCTCTCCTTCATTAAATATTATATCTTAACTTTTTGAAAATTATATGTTTTTTTTATATTTTATTTACAAAGAATAACTATTTCAAAAAAATATTTACCAAATGCATATTTTAAAAGGGAAGTTTACACTACCTTATTTAGTTCTGAGTCTTAATGCGTTTAATACTACTGTTAAACTGCTTATTGTCATTGCAAATGCTGCTATCATTGGATTCATTTCCACTCCAAATGGTTCTAGTATTCCGCATGCTACTGGTATCATACATACATTATAGAAAAACGCCCAAAATAGATTTTGTTTTATATTTTTTATTGTTTTTTCACTTATTTCTCTTAGTTCATTTATTTTTTCTAGGTCATCGTTCATTATAACTACTTGTGCTGAATCCATTGCTATATCTGTTCCCGAAGATATTGAAACTCCTATATCTGATGTAACCAAACTTACACTATCATTTATTCCATCTCCGCACATCATTACTAAGCCATCTTTTTTTAGTTCTTTTATTTTTTCTGCTTTTTCTTTTGGTGTAACATTTGATATTACTTTGTCTATTCCTATTTGTTTTGCTATTATTTCTGCTGTCTTTTCATTATCTCCTGTTAGCATTACTATTTCTATATGTTTTGCTTTTAATTCTTTTATTACTTCTGCTACATTTTCTTTTAAAACATCTTTTACTCCAATTAGTGCTACTAGCTTACCATTCTTACTAACGAACAAAATACTGTTGCCTTCATTTACTAATGTTTTCTCATCTTCATCATTTAGTATTTCTATATTTTCGTTGTTCATTAGTTTGCTATTTCCTATTAAATATTTATCTCCTTCGTTTGTTTCTGCACTAACTCCAAAACCTGCAATCGCTTTGAATTCTTTTACTTCTTCTAGCTCTATGTTCTTTTCTTTTGCATAATTTACTATCGCTCTTGCTATTGGATGTTCTGATTTATTTTCTATGCTTGCTACTTTTTTTATAAGCTCATTTTCTTCTATTCCGCCATAGTTATATATTTTCGATACGCTTAATGTTCCCTTTGTCAATGTTCCCGTTTTATCAAAACATATTGTCTTAACTTTATGAGTGTTTTCTAGTGCTTCACTAGTTTTTACTAGTATTCCTTTTTTGCTCGCATTACCAGATGCAATAACTACTGCAAGCGGTGTTGCAAGGCCTAAGCTACATGGACACGCAACTACTAATATACTAACAAATATATTGATTGCATGTGCAAAATCTTTTGAAATGGCAAACCACAAAACAAATGATATTACTGCTATTACCAAAACTACTGGCACAAAATATCCGCTTATTTTATCTGCAATTTTAGCTATTGGCGCTTTAGTTGCCGTAGCTCCAGCAACTAATCTTACTATTTCTGACACAGTCGATTCTCTACCTATTTTCTCAGCCTTATACTTTATCGTACCCTCATAATTTATGCTTCCTGCAATTACTTTTGAGCCCACACCTCTTTTTACTGGAACACTTTCGCCTGTTATAAATGATTCGTTTATATGAGTCTCTCCGTCTACTATTTCGCCATCTACTGCAATCTTTTCACCAGGTTTGCAAATTACTATATCGCCCTTTTGAATTTCATCTATTGTAAGTTTAACTTCTTTTTCATCTCTTATTATTGTTGCATTGTTTGGTGTTATACTCATCAAACTTTTTAATGCTTCTTTTGTTTTGTCTTTATTTTTATTTTCCACAAACTTGCCTATTTTGATAAAGAAAATTACTATTGCAGCTGATTCATAATATAAGTTTTCTACATATTCTTTTTGACCATTTAATATTTGTATCGTTCCATAAATACTGTATATATAACTTGCTAAAACACCTATAGTAACTAGTGTATCCATATTTGGTGTTTTATGAATTAAATTTTTATATCCATTTTTTAAGATATCTCTTCCCATAACTAGTACTATTGTTGTAAGTATAAATAAAGCCACTGCAAAATTTACAGGATGATTTATCATGTGTAAAAATGGAATGACTGGCAAACCAACCATGTGCGACATTGATATATACAAAACTAATAGCGAAATGATTGTTATACCAATTAGCTTATACTTTTCATTTGATTTTTTCTTTTCATCTTTTTCAAAATTATCTATTCCTAGACTTGTAAAGCCTGCTTTCTCAACAAATTTTTCAACTTGATCTAGTGTTAATTTTGTATCATCATATTCTACGCTTGCATTGTTCATTACTAGATTTACTACTGCCTCTTTTATTCCATCTTGTTTGTTTAGGTACTTTTCTAGTCCTGAAGAGCATGCACTACAAGTCATACCATCAATCTTTAGTAATACCTTTTTCATTTTTACTCTCCTTTAAATCCGCTGTCTTCTATTGTTTCTTTTATTTTTTCGATATTTGTTTTGCTTTCATCAAATGTTATTATTGCTTTTTTATCTTCAAAACTAACTGTTGCTTTTTCTACTCCGTCTGTATTATTTAATACCTTTTCTAATCTATTTGAACATCCTGTGCAATGCATTCCTTCTATTTTTAAACTAATTTCTTTCATATTATTTTCCTCCTTAAATTTGTTTTAATTGATAAACTCATTAGTAACATTAGTATAGCCGCTATTAAAATAATTAAATTTTGTACCACATAATTTATACTAAAAATATTTCCTATCGCACCAATAATGCTGCCCGAGTGCAGTGTACGAGATAAGTCTTCCTGCATTATATAAAATAGGATTTTTAAATCTCTTTATGCCATCTTCTGTGCTCGCAGAAGTGTACAAATTGATAGCACCACACATTGAAATACAATGAATACTTGTAAACAAACCTGTTATAAATAACATTCCAAGTTGAATATTATTATCTATCGTTGGTATCATATTGAAAATATTAAAACCAAATATTTTATTTAGTATACTAACAATAATTATTATGCTCGCAAAAATAATTATAAATTCTAATAAAGTAATGCTATTATCTATTTTTTTCTTATTTTCAGAAACATATTCTTTTTTGGTTACATATCCTCTTTCAATAATCTTTGCTATTATCTTGTCTATATCTATTTCATCTTCATACCAAACTGTAACAATATCTCTATGAATTCTAACTCTTTTAACATTAGGCTCACTTTCAACTGCTTTTGTAACCGTTTGATAGCAATGATTACACATCATACCTAGGACTTTAATATATATTTTTTTCATAAATTATTATTTTTAAAGCCTCCTACTTTTTAAAAATATTTTTTATTTTGTTCCAAAACTTGTTGTACCATTTTACTTTTTGCACCTTTTCCAATTGATTTGAAGGATTTATTTTTTCAACAATTTTCGTATTATATGTGACTTCATTTTCAGCATTAATAGACATTTTTTGAACCAATAAATTTGTGTATTGCATTCTTCTCTTTTGTGAAGCAATTTCATCTTGCTTTTTTAACATTTCTCTTTCCTCGTCATCACAAAGGAAATCACGATATATCAAAGCTATTATATCCGCCGTTTCTGGTAATATTTTTTCTTCTAATATGTCTTGCTCTGATATTGTGTGATTTCTATCCATATTTCTATTTATAAATTCTACAAAATCACTAGGAATTTTGCGTAAAATTTCATCATCTAGTAAACTAATAATTTTACTTATCTCTGCGAAAGCCATTGAATATACTTTAACTTCCGAATTTTCCATTATTCATCATCCTTTATCTCTCTTCCATTTCTTTTGTTTGTGTGTTTCTTTCTTTAGATGTATCTTTTTCTTTAAATCTCTTTATTATATTTCGTGCATAATTTCTATTTCTTTCTGAAACTTTTTCATATATCTTTTTAAAGAAATCTATTCCTATTTTTCTCTTATTTTTCGAAGTTATATACTCAGTATGGTTTTTGTCTGCTATTTCCGTCGCCATTTGTTTTCCTATAAAATGCTTGCTAAATTCCTCGTCTTTTTTTATAGTAATACCCTCACTTGATATTTGTGGTTCACCAATATATTCATCTTTACTACTAGAAAAGTCAATTCCCTTTTCAAAAAATTTAGCCATACTTTTCTCTTTTAATATTTTTTCTTTTCCAGCTTCAACATATACCTTCTTCAGTGGCTCTTCGCCAAACTTATTTCCACAAACAAATGCCTCTGCTAATCTTTTTCCATCTATAACTACATCATCACAAAGATAAACAGTATAATTCTTATCATTCTTTGTTATATCATACATCTTAACATTCTTTTCTTCATTATACTGCTTTAATATTTTTTCTTCTAATTTTCTTTTGATTTTACACTTTTTAACTTTGTGTTCTTTATCTTTAAAAAGTACTATATCTTTAACTTCCGAACCAACAATCTCAAATGCTTTTACAAAAGATTTTATAGCCTTTTTGGTTTTTTCGGCTACATTAGGTAGTTCTACTTTTTCATCAAGTGGTATCTCTACTATTTTTCCTTTCTCCATTTTAAAACGTGCAATTTCTGGTTTATTATGCTTTACATCAAGCCTTCCTTCATACATTATTGCACCATCTTCTATTCTTTGCATATAATTGTTTAAATCATATTTGTCTGGATAGTGTCTTACTGCGTAAAATGTGCCATCCTTCTCTGCCATAGAATCATTAAGATTTTTTCCAAACAGGTACGGATTTGGTTTACCTCCAAACATATACACAAAACTAGCAAATCTCCCACTCTTTCCTTTTGCGAAATGATTATTAAGCAAACCTTTACTAGGTATATAAAAACCTGTTTTTACTATACTTTCAGCACAAGCCTTTGTAGTAAAATGATATATTCCTTCGGTCATTATTTTATTTTTTGTTTCATTATCTAGCTCTACATGCATTGCCTTTAAAACTTCCTGCCTCGCTGCTAGTGTAACTAACGATGTAAAAACACCAAATTCCACAACCATACTCTCACTCCCCGAAAAAAATAACTTTCAAAAACATAGTATCATAACAACAATTAAAAGTCCATATTATGAAGTACGTGAAAAGAATTTTTGGTTCAAACTTTTATTATTGGATAATATTTATAAAAAAAATGAACCAAAATTGTTAAACTTTCATCTAACAATTTTTGATTCATTTCAACTAATTACTATACAATTAAAAATATTTAATTAGATATTTTTACATACTTTAAAATTTACCAAAGTAATATTTTTTCTTACCTTTTCTTACAATAACTGCTTCGCCACCTATTGCTATTTGTTTATTTATCGTCATGTTTTCATCTGTTACTTTTTCACCATTTAAAGTAATTGAACCTGCATTTAAAAACTCTCTTGCTTCACGTTTACTGCTTGTTATTTGGTTGTTTACAAGCATGTCTATTAACGATTCTTCTTTAAGCTCAAAATTAGGCACATCTTTAAATGCATCGTTTATTTCTTCAAGTGTTAAGTCTTTAATATCTCCGCTAAATAATGATTCACTAATTTTAACTGCCTTGTTATATTCTTCTTCTCCATGTAAGAATGTTATAACCTCTTTTGCTAAAGCTTTGTGTGCTTCTCTTAGATGTGGATTTTCAGCATGTTTCTTTTCTAACTCTTCAATTTCTTCTTTTGATAAGAATGTTAATTTCTTTAAGTATTCAATAACTTTTTCATCTTCTGCATTTAAGAAGAATTGATACATTTCGTATGCTGATGTTTTGCTCTTATCTAACCATATTGCATTTCCTTCAGATTTACCAAACTTAGTACCATCAGCTTTTGTTATAAGTGGCATTGTTAATCCGTATGCTGTTCCATTTACTTTCTTTCTGATAAGCTCAACACCTGATGTTATATTTCCCCATTGGTCAGAACCACCAATTTGTAGTGTACATCCTTTTGTTTCGTACAAGTGCAAGAAGTCTAGTGCTTGCAATATCATATATGAAAACTCAGTATATGTGATACCAGATTCTATTCTACGTTTAACAGTTTCTTTGTCTAACATATAATTTATATTGAAGAATTTTCCAAAGTCTCTTAAGTAGTCTAATACATTTATGTCTTTTATCCAATCATAATTATTTACAACTTCAAAACCAAAAATCTCTTCAACTTGTTTTCTTAGTTTTTTATAATTGTAATCTAATTGCTCCATAGTAATCATAGGTCTTTCAGCTGATGGCTTTGGATCACCGATTGCACCTGTACCACCACCTACTAAAAGTATTGGATTATGACCACCTTGTTTTAATCTAAATGCCATTGAAAATGTTGAATAATGTCCTATGTGCAAACTATCTCCCGTTGGGTCTGTTCCAATATAAAATGTAAGACCTCCATTATTTATTTTTTCAATCAACTCTTCATCTGTAATGCTTTCAATAAGTCCTCTCCAAACTAACTCATCATATAATTTCATTTTCTTCCTCCTTTTTTGGTTGCGTTCACCAATTGTAATATTTTTTCTAATTTTATTTTTGTGTACTGCTAACAATTAGTTTTTATAGAGCACACCTAAGCTCCTCTACATTTTTGTAGCATATTCTATTTTCTTCATAAGTTAATTTACACTACCATATTAAACTCTTGCGTATAAAACAAAATAAGTATTATGATTTAAGGACGAATATACTTCGCGGTACCACCTTAATTCATAATACTTATACTATGCTCTCAAAAACTATAACGCGTAACCGATTCAACTGGTAATTCACTTTTTATCATTGTTTTGCTCTCACCAACCGCAAAATCTCTGATTACATCTATAAAAAGCTACTATTTCTGTGTCAAATTATGTCATTATTATATCATATTTTGAGTTTAAGTCAAACAGATTTTTATTTCCATATTTTGCATAAACTTATTTAAAACATTTATTTTTTTTTAAAGAAATTTAAAATTTTATGAATTAATTTCGTGTACCAAGAAGCTTCTTTAACTTCTACTAAATATTTCTTATCTAGCCTTTCCTCAACAACATCATCATTAGAATTTTTCTCAAATGCATTATTAAAATTATACTTTTCTCTCAATATTTGTTCTTGTTTAGTTCTTTCATTTTTTTCTTCTTCTAATAGTTGTTGCCTTTCAGCTGATGTTAAAACATAATCTCTATATATCATAGCTAGGATAGCTTTTGTATCTTCTTGTATATTTTTATCCCAACTATCATTAGAAAAATCAATATTCACTTTATAGTTTTTGTCCATCTTTTCAAACAAAAATGATATAAAATTTTTAGGAATTTTGCTTATAACATCATTTTCAGTATGATTCAAAATTTCAACAACTTCAGCTAATGCCTGTTTATTACACTCATTCATTTTATCACCTTCTCATTAGTATATCTTTCAATTATTCATCACGTTCATTTTCAATTTGATCTCTCGAGTTTTGTTTTTTACCTAATGTGGACTTTAATTTATTGAAAACATTTTGTATGGTTGATTTTGCATTGTCAAATATTTGTTGAAGTTTTGATTTTTGTACCATCGGATATAGCATATCGCCCTTAGCTGTAACCTCACCATGTTCGTTGATTTCTGTTTCATATCCGAGTTCATTCAAAATATTGCTAAAATTTTTATTTATTTTATTTTGTTCCTCATCCTTTCCAGGATATAAACCATTATGATATGTTATTTTATTATCATCATATCCTCCTAAAATTCCTCCAACATCCGCATAATAATGACCAGCAATAATATTTGCTAATCCCATTGGATGTTTATCGGCACGAGCATCTACAATCAAGCCTTTAGCTTGATTATAATTATAATCAGACCTTTGTTCTTCCGTCATACTTTCCACATATTTTATTGGTGCTTCTGCAGGATATATAACCTTAAAACCTGCTTGAGTTAATTGTCCTATTAAAGGAGAATCTTTACCTATTTTATAATCTGATAATGTATAAGCAACTGTTTCGGCCAATTCTGTACACCCATGACTTCCAAGCAAAGGACCTAACTGATTATTTTCTTTACAATACTCACCAATGATATTAAACATCAATTCTTGTCTATCTTTATTCATATCTATCTACCTCCATTTTAAGTTTCTTATTATATTTATTTTAACGCACAAAAGACTAGCATTATGTTTTTTACATAACACTAGCCATCTCTTATTCTATTACAAGTATTTTTATTTATTATTAACCAAATATCTCGTGTGTGTGTGTGTGTGTGTTACAGCCCCAAGGGTTTTAGCGTTCATCTTTTTTATTTCCTTTCTTCTTTTGTTCTTATTTAATATTATATATTAACCAATTTTACATTTCAACTGTTTTTTTATTTGACATAACCCTTACTACTACGAAAATTTATTGTACTATTGCTTTTTCATATTCGTAGCTCTCTTTATATACTTCTTCTGGTGCAATGTCTATTTCTCCATTTTTCCATACCAATACACCATTTTCTATATGAACTGTTTTAAAATACTCATAATCTTCTAATCGCTTGTAAACAGGATATTTCATCAAGTATGTCATATCAAATATCCTTTCTTCACCTGATGAAAAAATAACTAGTAAAGATAATTCTCCTACAACTTTTACTTCAGTTATTTTTAAATTGTTGCTTACATTATTAGCATATGCAATTCCATCTTTAACAAACATTACTCTCCCCCCTTATTTTAGTGGTTCTATGCTATTAAACTCTTGTCCTTTTACAGCATTATTCCACGCCATATACAATTCATCTTCGTGCAATATTAACCATGCTTGAATTAATCTTAATTTCTTTAATGGCAATGAACCACTTAAAAGTTCGCCATCAATCCCAATTGAAGCCTCATATTCCCCATAGTAAACATGAATATGTGGCTTATGATGTTTTTCATCATCTAAATACAATAATTTTATAATCATTCCTTGAAATCTACTTAATTCTGGCATACACAACCTCCTACATAGCTATATTGTACCACATTTCTATCGTTTTTACCACTAAAATCCTATTATTTCTAAGTGTTCTAATAATATTTTTATTCCAAGTAATACTAATATAAGTCCGCCTAACAACTCTGCTTTTTTCTCATATTTAGTACCAAATCTATTACCTATTTTTACTCCTAATACTGAAAGTATAAAGGTTATTATTCCTATCGCTCCGAATGTTACTGCCGCATTTTTGCTACCATATGCACATACATATGCGATTCCTATTGCTAACGCATCTATGCTTGTTGCTATTGCAAGTACTAGCATTGTCTTAAAATCTGTTTTGTCGCTTTGACTTTCTTCATCTTTTGACAATGCCTCTTTTATCATATTTCCGCCTATAATTCCAAGCAAGACAAATGCTATCCAATGGTCTATGCATGTTATAAAGCTTTCAAATGTTTTGCCTAGGAAAAATCCTATCGTTGGCATTAAAGTCTGAAAACCACCAAACCATACACCTATTATAACTGCTTTTTTAAACTCCATCTTTTTCATTGCCAAACCCTTGCAAACAGAAACAGCAAAGGCATCCATCGCCAATCCAACACTTATTAGTAATATTTCTAATGCTCCCATATTCAAATCCTCCCACATTATATGTTATTTCAAAAGGCAACAAAAAAGACTTACCCACACAAAATTTATTTTGTGGATAAGTCTCATTTTTTTAAATATAACCAGATGCTACTGCATCATTATGTTGATTATATTGCATATAAAGCATATGCTAACTACTCCCTTACCTTTATATGCATTAAACGACACATTCAATATATTTCAACCACTTTGTGAGTAAATCAAATTTTAAAACATACTCAATGTGCGTTTTTTCTCTATCAATAATCTTAATGACAAAAATTCAACCGAATTTTGTGATTATTTTCACATTTTTCGGTTGAATTTTGTGAACGTTACTCTTTTAATACTCTCCTCGACACAATTTCAAAAAATCTTCTGGTAAATATTCTCCATTTGCTTCTTTATTTATTTTTGCGACTTCATCATAATATTCCAATTTGTGAACCAAAATAGGCAATTCTTTTCCAAACTTATCTTTTATTATGCCTTTTTCATGTATATCCTTGACTATGGCCACCATTTCTTTTGCAAACGCCTCTTCAATTATCCACTCTTCATCATCCCAAGGTAAGTTAATCAAGTTGTTTTCTTTTAGCCATTCTTGAATATCTTTTTCAGTACCATCATCTTCGCCAAAGATGAATTCTGAATTTTGTAGCCAAAATGCATAATTCCATCTTGCTTCTATTGGGCCGGAAGCTTTTTCTAAACTTTTCTCAAATTGTTCCTCTGTATTATAACCAAATGTAACTGTTTGTTGCGAAGGCTCATCATCAATTGCAAACATATATAATGAAAATGCATAAATATCACTATCATTTGGTAAATCTTTAATAGATTTTTCAATTAAATTTTCTATTTTTTCTCTAAGATGATTTGTTTCATTTTTCAAATCTTGTTTTTCATCATCCGATTTATCGTTTTTTACTATTCCGGCTTTCTGTAACTAAATTTCTACTTTTTTCCTCACACCAAGCAAAAACAAATAGAAAGACAATAATCAATACTACTATCAAAGTTTTATTCACACTATTTCCCCCTTTATTAGACTATTCATCTAAAATATGAGTACATAATATCACGTTTACATATAAAATACAATAAGATTCGTTTTATACGCAATCAGCGTGAAGATATATTTTTTATAAAACAATCGAAATGAATTAGAAATATTTAAGAAAGCAAGGGCAAATATTCCGCTAAAATTTCCGTATGTCCAAAGGAGCTGTTTAGGAAATTTAAGGAATATGTCCTTGCTTTTTTTAATATTTCTTTGAATTGAGTTCTTGTTTTATAAAATAATATATCTTCACGCTGATGACATTCCAAAGTCATTTCATCTTACTTCTTACACGAATCGCAATATGGACAACCCGAGCATTCTTTGTTTTTATCTTTAAACTTTGTACTAAGTGCAATTATTACTATTCCGAGTAGTCCAACGATTACAAGTATATCGCCAATGTTTAATGTGCCATTTTCTATTCTACTACCTATTTGATATACTATCGTTGCTAAAACCCAAGCTAACAATGTCTGGAAAGCTACTGCTTTAAATAATTTCTTTCTACTTCCAAGTTCTCTTCTCATTGCTCCAATTGCTCCAAAGCAAGGTGCTGAGAATAAGTTAAACACCATAAATGCATATGCTGATGCAGCTGTGAAGAAACCGAAAACTCCTGTGCTATTAAATATTTTGCTTCCCTCTTCAGTATCTTCTGCTAATCCATTTATTACTGCCATTGAGGAAACAACTTGCTCTTTTGCCACTAATCCTTGTATTGCTGAAACAGTTGCTCCCCAACTTCTTTCACCAAGCATAGGATAAAATACCCATGAAATTTTATTTCCTACATCTGCAAGTATACTATCTTCAACTTCAACACCATATTGTAAATTGAATGAGAATGATAATAAGAACCATATTACTATTGAGCAAAGTAAAATTGTTGTTCCTGCTCTTTTTATAAATGCCATTACTTTATCAAAAACATCTTTTAATACATATCTAACGCTCGGTACTTTATAATCTGGTAATTCTGATATATATGTACTTGATGTATGTTTAAATATAAATTTCTTCATCAAAAGTGCTCCAAGTATGATTACTACTATTGCAAAAAAGTAAAGTGATGCCGATACAAGTCCACTATTCTCCGGAAAAAAATAGCCCGCAAATAAAGCTATTATTGGCAATTTAGCACTACATGGAATAAATGGTGTAAGTATTGTTGTCATCGTTCTTTCATCATCATTTTCAATAATTCTAGAGCCCATTATACCAGGCACGCTACAACCAGAACCAACTATAAATGGTATCAAACTCTTTCCACTTAATCCTATTTTTCTAAACACTTTATCTAGTAGAAGTGCTATTCTTGACATATAGCCAGTTGTTTCTAGTATAGATATACAAAGGAATAAGATTATAAGCTGTGGAACGAATCCAAGCACAGCTCCTACACCACTTATCACTCCATCGACAACTAAACTTGTAAGCCAGTCTGAAACTCCGATTCCACTCAATGAATTTTCTACCACTTCTTTTAGGTTATCTACACATTCTCCTATAAAGTCTACTGTGTATGAGCCAACTACACCAACTGATAGATAGTACACTAAAAACATTATTATTATAAATATAGGAAACGCAAGCCATTTATTTAAAAAGACCTTGTCTAATTTATCTGATACACTTTCTGGCATTTTCTTTTTTATTACAGTTTCTTTTTCGACTCTTTCTATAAATTCATAACGCTCTGTTGCAATTACTTCTTCCAAATCAGTATCATATAATTTTTCTAAATCTTTTCTTATTGCAAATACATTTTCAGTAATATATTTTGCAAAACGTTCATCGCTTTCTATTAAATTTATTGCAATAAACTTTTTGTGAAGAACGTTTTTGTCTAATGAATTTATAATTTCATTTGCCATTTGCTCTATATTATCATCAAAGACTTTTACTTTTTTTATTTGCTCAACTTGGTCTATTGCCTTTTTTAATTCTTCTATTCCTGTTTCTTTTAGAGCCGATATCTTGCATACTTTTGTACCAAGCATTTCTTCTAATTTTTTTACATCAATTGTTACGCCTTTTTCTTCTAATATATCTGCCATGTTAAGTGCAACAATTACTTTTGAATCAAGTTCAAGTAGCTGAGTTGTTAAATATAAACTTCTTTCGATTGCTGTTGCATCTACTATATTTATTATTACATCTGGCTTTTCATCAAAAATAAATTTTCTTGATATTTCTTCTTCCATGCTGTATGGACTAAGCGAATATATTCCTGGCAAGTCTGTTATTTCATGCTTTGTACCTTTTATGATACCACTCTTTTTTTCTATTGTAACACCTGGCCAGTTACCTATTTTAGCATTCATACCAGTCAAATCATTAAAAAGAGTTGTTTTACCACTGTTTTGATTTCCAACTAATCCTATTTTCATTCTTTTGTCACCTCGACTTCTATAAGTTTTAAATCTGCTTTTCTTATTGCTAACTGATAGCCTCTAAGCTCTATGTCTATTGGGTCTCCCATTGGTGCTATCTTTTTTATTTTGACTTTCACTCCTCTTGTTATTCCCATATCAAGTAGGTGTCTTCTTATTTGTTTGTCTTGAATTTTAAGCTTTTTAACAATTGCTGTTTGTCCTATTTTTAATTCTGACAATTCACAAACTTCGCCAATTTTTTTCATATGCATCCTCCTTTATATGAAATTTATTTCATATTTACAATTAAAGTATAAACTTCGACAAATATCTTGTCAATAAAATCTGAAACATTTTTCATATATTGACTTAAAGCAGTTTTGGCCCTATAATCTTAAATATAAGGATGTGATTTATATGTATGAAAACGAAGTGCGTAATCCAATTCAAAAGCGTTCAATCGAAAAGAAAAATAAGATTATAGAAGCTGGTTTTAATTTAATATGTAAAAAGGGTTACTACAATACAAATACTGCTGAAATCGCTAAGGCTGCAGGTGTTTCAACTGGTATTGTTTATAACTACTTTAATGATAAACACGATATTTTAATCGAAGGCATTAAACAATTTGGTGCTTCCATATTTTATCCTATGCTTAACATGTCCAAAAAAGAACTTGCCAAAAAAGATTTAAAACTAATATTAAACAAGATGATAAAACATTTTATAGAAGATCATAAACTCTCTGAAACTGCTCATGAAGAAATAATGGCGATGACTCACTCTGACCCGGAGATAGCAGAATTTTTTCACGAGAGAGAGTTTGAAATGACACAAACAATTACAAATCTACTAATTGAAAATGGTTTTAACGATGAAAATTTAAAAGAAAAGGTTCATATTTCTATTGGACTAATGGATAATTTGTGTCATGAGATTGTTTATCACAAACATAAGAAAATGAACTATAAAGTAATGAAAGATATAGTTATAGATACTATCTATAATTTATTAACTTAAAAAATAAACACCGAAACCTTTAAAAATTCGGTGTTTATTTTTTATTATTATATAACAAGAAAGTTATAATACTTTTTATTTATAAAATGCAAGTATCATCAGTGATAAATGATTCTTCTTATTTTACATCTTCCTCATCGAACTCTACTGTAACATTAAATCCTACTAGTAATGGTTCAACTTTTATTACCTTTCCACTCTTTGATTTTAATCTTTCAAATAATGGTATGTTACCAGACATTGCTACAGCTGGCTCTATTGTGTAATACCAACTTGATGGCAAATCGCCTTCTGTTATTTGTACTATATCTCCCTCTTTTACTAAGTCTGGTCTTTCCATTTTAAATACCATTTGTCTCATTTTTGTCCCTCCAATTTTGTACTATATCTCTATTAGTTCGTATTCTGTACTACCTACTCCTAATTTTTCAGCTGCTTCTATTATATGAGCTCCATTTCTTGATTCGATTCTTTCTATTAAATGGTCTCTTCCTGGATCTTTTGAAGTATACACTAAATCAAGGCAAGCTTTATCTAGTGCAACTGGATCTAACGATGCTAAAACACCTATATCTTTCATACATGGATCTTCTGCAACAGCACAACAATCACAGTCAACAGACATGTTTGCCATTACATTTATAAAAGCTATGTTTTCTTTGAAGTAATCCATTATAGATTTATCCGCATCTGCCATTGCTTCTTTAAATGCGTTGCCATCAGCTGTCCATATTTTTTCAACATCTCCGGCTCCATGGATATATGCTTTTCCATGACTTGAAGCTATTCCGATTGAAATATTCTTTAAAGCTCCACCGAATCCTCCCATTGGATGTCCTTTAAAATGTGATAATACTAACATTGAATCGTATTTTTTTATATTCTTTCCAACATAATTTACTTTTATTTGTACACCATTTGGTATTGGAAGCTCTATTTCTCCATCTGCGTCCATTATATCCACCTTAAAGTTTTCTGTCCATCCATGTTCTTTCATTGTTTGTAAGTGCTCTTCAGTTGTATTTCTCTTGCCTGCATAAGCTGTGTTGCATTCAACTACTGTACCATTTACTTTATTTATTACTTCTTTGTACAAGTCTGGTCCTAAAAAGTTTTGATTACCTGCCTCTCCTGAATGTACCTTTACAGCTACATTGCCTGGCAAAGTCATTCCTAATTTTTCATACATTTTTACGATTTCATCTGCAGTTATGTTTTTGCTAAAATACACTTTTGATTTCATTTTAATTCCTCCAATTCATTTATTATTTTTTCAAAACTCATCGCTCTTGAAGCTTTTACTAATACAGCGTCTCCTTTTTGTATTAATTTTTTCAAGTCGTTTAGAAGCTCTTCTAATGTGTTAAAATTTTTTATATTTTGCTCATCCATTCCTTCATTTATTGCACCTTGCTTTATATTTTTAGCAAGCTTGCCAACTGTATATAACTTATCTATTTTGTTTTTTGCCACATTCTCTCCGACTTCTTCATGAAGTTTGTCTGAATACTCTCCAAGTTCTAGCATATCTCCAAGAATTGCAATCTTTCTTTTAGAATCTTGTTTCGATAATGCTTCTAATGCAACTTTCATTGATTCCGGACTTGCATTATAGCAATCGTTTATAAGTATTATATCATTTTTAGTTTCTATGCTCATTCGCATTTTTGTAAATTCACAATTTGCTAAAGCCTTTACTCTATCTTCAGGAGTAATGCCATATATTTTTCCGATAACCCATGCTGCAAGAGCGTTATATATGAAATTTTCACCAACTAAATTTAGCTTTACTTTATACTCTTTCTCATCTTCTTTTACCATAAATTCTGTAGCATTATCGCTTACTCTTATATTATAAGCCGTAACATCATTTGCATCTTTAAATCCAAACTTAATTAGTTTTTGTTTTGTATTTTTAACTGTCTTTAACATATCATTGTCGCCATTTATCACAAGTGTTCCATCATTAGTCATTCCATCTACAATTTCCATTTTTGCTTTTAAAATATTTTCTCTACTGCCCAAATTTCCTATGTGTGAATGTCCAACATTTATAATTATTGCTGTATCCGGTTTAGCGATACCACTTAAAAAAGATATTTCGCCAAAATGGTTCATTCCCATTTCTAACACAATTGCCTCTTCATTTGCATAATTTATAAGTGTTAGTGGCATGCCTATATTATTATTAAAATTGCCCCTTGTTTTTAATGTTCTATATTTAGAATTTAAAACTGCATAAACCATATCTTTTGTTGTCGTTTTTCCAACGCTTCCAGTAATTGCAATAAGCGGTATATTTTTAATTTTTTCTCTTAGCTTTTTAGCAACATTTTGCATTGCGACTAATGTATCGTCAACTTTTATTATTACTTTTTCCGGAATAGCATCTATTTCTTTACTTGTAAATGTTCCAATTGCACCTTTTTCAAAAGCTGAGTTTATGTAGTCGTGTCCATCGCTATTTTCTCCTTTTAGCGGAATAAAAAATGTGCTATCATCTACTATTCTACTATCTATTGAAAATTTTGAAATTTCTTTTTCTAAATCCGCCTCACCTATAAGCCTTCCATTTGAAAATTCAATCAATTCTCTTAATTTCATTATGTCACATCCTTTCAAATTTATGTGTCTTTGTACACAAAAAACTACAAGTTTATTTTACCAAAATTTATGAATTATACAATAATTTTAAAATTTTTTCTTGAATATTATAATTAAATTTTTAGAATAATAATCTTGAATTCATATAAGTAAAACTTTTTACGAATTCTTAGGAGGTTAAAATTATGAGTAAAAAATTAATATTTGCTTTTACACTTGCTATTGCTATAATGGGATTTTCAACAGTATTTGCAACAACTACTAATAATACAGCAACAAACTTAGGCCGTGACGTTGGTAATACTGCCGGTAATGTTGTAAATGATGTTGGTCAAGGCGTTGGCGGTGTTATAAATGGTGCAGGTAATGCTGTTAATAGTGTTGGAAATGCCGTTAAAAATATCGGAAACGATGTTGGTAGAGGCGTAGGCAATGCTGGTACATCTATAGGAAACGGTGTTAATAATATGACAAACGGAAGCACTAATAGTGGTATGAGAACTAATAACGGTACTGGTAATACAACTACTGGTTATGCAGCAACAAGAACAGCTGCTGCAACAAATTCAGCAACTGATGCCACTTGGACTTGGATTGTTGTAATAGTAGCAGTTGTAGCTATCGTAGCTTTAATATGGTACTATAATAGTGAGAACAACAAAAACGGTTCTAGAAAAGAAAGATATTAAAAAATACTCCAGTTCTAAATGAGCTGGAGCATTTTTATTTACCTTACAAATATCTTCTTATGTCTCTTGCCAAATTTTCTTCTTCACTTATTAGCTTTTTTGCTATATCTTTGGCCTCTTCTGATGCCGCTTCGTATTCATTTAAATACTTATTTAAAGATTTTACCCCCATATTACAGCCATCAGTTATTAAATCACTAATCGTTTCATCTGTTGGAGATATAGCCAATTTTATGTTAGTTTTCATCCATGACATGCCTTTTGCCATTGCATTTGGCTGTTCACCAGCATCGTCATATCTATTTAATACAGTTCTTGTTTCATCTCCTAGTTTTTGATGTCTATTTATAGACATTTCTAACAAATTTCTAAATTCATTATTTTCAACTTGATTTATTACTTCTTTTATAGAGGCTATCCCCATTTTTACACCAGAATTACACTCTTTCAAAAGTTCTATAGTATCATCTTCTACCATTTTCTCACCATCCTTTTAATAGCTATTTTTTCAAATCTTTATCTTTTTATGCAAAATAACTATTTATACGCAAAAAGAGAGCAAAAAAATTGCTCTCTTTATATTTTTAACTTACTTGTTTTTATTTTCTTCCTTTGCCTTTTCTTCTTCTTTTTTTCTCTCTTCTTCTCTTGCTTTCATCACACGTTTTTCACCATGCAACCCAACAAGTACACCTGAAACAGACAGACCTGCTATGGCAGCACACGTCACCGGAAGCGAGAAAAGATTGGTCGGGAAGATTACTATCGCACCTGCAAACACCGCAAGCTTAACAATAGTAGCGTCCAGAATCTTATCAGAGTTTTTCATATCGAGTCCCTCCAACAATAAAATTTTTGAATGCCCTATTATAATAGCACATTCTATGTGTTATGTCAACTCTTATTAAAAAATACTCATTTTTACATTTTATTCGGCTGTAGTTCTATAAATTAGTCATATAAGAATATATACGAAAAATCACTAGAAAATACGAGTCTTACCATCTGTCACTTCTTAATTATATCTTTTATCACTTCGCCTGCTATTATTAGTCCTGCACAAGATGGCACAAAAGAAACACTTCCCGGGATTTGTTTTTTCGAGACATTTTCATCTTTTATATATTCTTCCATAACTGATTTTTCAATTCTTACTGGCTCCTCTTTTGTGTACAATACCTTTAGTTTTTTTATGCCTCTTTCTTTTAGTTCTTTTCGCATAATTTTTGCTAGTGGACATACACTTGTCTTGCTTATATCAGATATTTCTAGCTTTGTCGGATCTAGTTTGTTGCCAGTTCCCATTGAAGAAATTATTGGTATTTCAAGCTTTTTGCAATTTTCAACCAATGCAATTTTTGCAGTTACCGTATCTATGGCATCAACCACATAATCTATGCTTTTATCTAATATCTTTTCCTCTGAATCTGGCATATAAAATGTTTTGTATGTTTCTACTTTTGCCTCTGGATTTATATCTAATATTCTTTCTTTCATGATATCAACTTTGTTTTGACCTATTGTTTTATGTGTAGCTATTAGCTGTCTATTTATGTTTGTAAGCGATACTGTGTCATTATCTACTAGGATAAAGTTTCCTATACCAGCTCTTGCTAGTCCCTCTGCCACAAAAGAACCTACACCACCTATTCCAAAGATTGCGACTTTTGCTTTTTTTAATTTTTCTACGTTTTCTTTTCCAAGCACCAACTCTGTTCTTGAAAACTGTGTAACCATATTCATCATCCTATCTTAGCTTAATTTATATATCGACTTTTAGTCTGTATTTTAAGACTTATTGCGATTATATCACATTTAGCAACTTTATTCTATTGCAATTCATACCTTTATGATATAATTATTTTATGCAATTTTGAAGGGGATGTTATTTTGAATATTTTAAAACCACAAGAAATTTTTTTGAATAATTTAGAAAATAAAAACATTGATATTTTGAATACTTTTGAAGAAGATACTATTATAAAAAAGGCTTTATTTGAAAGCGGAGAAATGCTTAATTTTAATGCATATGCTCTTAATTTTGAGTATTGCAAATTTATAAGCATAAACCTACAAAATGCAATTTTTGAAAAGGTTGCTTTTAATGATGTTATCTTTTCTAATTGCAACTTCTCTAATTGTAAATTTGTTGATTGCTACTTTGCTAGATGTGAGTTTAATTGTTGTAAACTAGCAGGCAGTAGTTTTACATCTAACAGACTTTCTAATATTGGTTTTATTGAAACAAATGCTAATTTTATAAACCTTACTGATGCCTCTTTAGACAAAGTTTTATTTAAAAAGACATCTCTTAGAAATAGTTATTTTAGTGAGACTTCAATTAAAAATATTTATTTTGATGAAGCTGATTTATCTTTAGCCCAAATTTTTAAAACAAGCTTTAAAGATATTGATTTATCTAACTCTACGATTGAAGGCATTTCAATTTCACTAGAAGATATAAAAGGTGCTATAATTGATTCGTATCAACTTAATGACCTTGCTTTCCTTCTAGGAGTTAAAATTCACCAATAGGAAATTTTTAATCCTCTATCTCTTTACTTAGCTTATTTATTGCTTTAGTCTCTATTCTTGAGACGTAAGAGCGTGATATTCCAAGCATTTTTGCAATTTCATTTTGCGTTTTTACGTCTCTTCCATTTAAACCAAATCGAAGTTCTAATATTAGTTTTTCTCTATCTTGTAGAACTTCACTTATCTTTTGATATAATTTTTTTACTTTGAATTTTAAATCTAGTGCGTCTTCAACATTCTTTTCTTTACTTTCTATCACATCCATGAATGTTATTTCGTTTCCTTCTTTATCTTGACCGTAGCGCATCGTTTAATGATATTTCTTGTGATGTTTTTTTGCTTCCTCTAAAATACATCAAAATCTCATTTGCTATTCTCACTTGTTGGTAACAACTCCGTTCTTAAAAAAGATGTATTATCGGTGTTTAATAAATCGATTTCTACATCATTTCCACTTCCTGTGGCTTTATTTATTAATAACTTTAAAAGATTTCGCTTCTCTAAAATATCTAGCTCATCAAATTTTTTAAAATGATTTTGAATTATTTCTAATACTATTTTAGCTATTTCTTTTTCTGAAAAAGTTACTACTCCCTTATTTGAAGTATTATTTGTTAGAGCATCCATTTTTTCCTTTATTTTTAAATTCTTTTGTTTTATAAGTTTTACTTCTTTGTTAATATCATCAATTAATTCAATATCAACATACTGAATTTTCTTAATTAGATTTTCTAGCGATTTTTGATTTTTATTATATACTTCTTTTAATTGAGCAAGTTCATCATTTTCGTTTGCAATAGTTTCAGCAAATGAAATCTTTTTTAGTTCTTCACATATTTTACTATTTGGAGCAATCAATTCTGATATTTTTTCCATTAGAATTTTATCTAATTTATTGCCATTTATATTTTCACAATCACATTTATTAAGTCTACTTTTTTCTTTTAATTCACACATATAACTAAATCTAATTTTTCCTGTTTCTTCATATATTCTACCAGTATGAATTTTGGGTCTCATATATGAACCACACTTGCTACATCTTAATATTCCAGAAAGCAATGCATCATTTTTTATTGGTTTTCTATATCTTTTATTTTCATTGTTTTTTAATAAATTTTGAACTTGAATCCAATCTTTTCCGCAAATAACCCCTTTATGTTTTCCGAACTGAAACAATCCAATCTTGCAAATTTGTTTTTTTAGTTGCTTTATGTTTAACCTGTCTTGTTTTATTATAAGCCATAATTCCAAACTGCCCATCAAACTCTTCTTTTTTAGAATACAACTCTACATTGTTTTGAATAAAGTAATCATACATTTCTTCATCATTTTTGGCATATACAGGATTTTCAAGAATTCCTTTAATTGCAAATCTACTAAAATATTTTCCATTTTTGGTTTTTATATCATTATTCATTAAAAATGTTTCAAGTGCAGTTTGTGATTTCAATTCTAAAAACTTTTGGTAGATTAGTTTTACTATAATAACTTCTTCTGGAATTTGTTTTAATTTAAATGCTTTTTTAACCTTTTTTTCAACTTCATTTTCATCATTTATTTCTTTAATATGTAAAAGTTCATAACCTTCTGATTCATAACCAGTCGGAGTTGTTCCGTCCAAGCCATCTACCTGATTTTGCAAGTTCGTGTAAATTATCTCTTATTCTTTCTGCACCAATTTCTCGCTCTAATTGAGCAAATACTGATGCAATATACATCATAGCCCTTCCCATTGGTGTACTTGTATCAAATTGTTCTTTTACAGATATAAAACTAATTCCATTATCATTTAATTCCTCAATTAGATCAGAAAAGTCTGCTACACTTCTTGCAACCCTGTCTAATCTATAACAAATTAAAACATCATATTTGTGTGATTTTGCATCTCTAATTAGCTGATTAAATTTTCTTCTAGCTCTATCTCCACCTGAAAAGCCTTCGCCTTCATCATATTGAACAATTTCTATATTCTTTCCATTAGAAATTTTATTTATATAATCTTTGCAGAGATTTATTTGTGTTTCAATAGATTCGCCCTTATCTGTAGATTTTGATTTTCTTGAATAAATAGCTACTTTCATAAATTGAAAATTCCTTTCATAGTTTATTTTAGACATGTTAACTCTGTTATAATAAGATTTCAAGTCTTTGAAAGTTCTTTTATTAATTTCTCTTTTATTTGAAGTTTACTAGCTTTAGGAACATTTAAATCACCAATATATTTTTCCATTAATTTAGCTTTTATATATGCTACCACGGTTTCTAGCATATCCTTATCTTCTGGGTAATTTATTTTTACATTCATTTCTTTAAATCACCTCTATTTAAAGTATGCTAAAAGGCTTGTACTTTTGACTTTTGACTTTTGCTTTAAACTGCAACTTTTTACTAAAGACTTTTGAGCATGAAGAGTCTTTAGCGTAAATATGTAATTTTTAAAAAATTTTTACGCCAATATTATAGTCTGCCTTTTATAGCTTCTATAAATAGAAGTCCAAAAAAATTAACAAATGTTGCATTTTTTGAAAAATTTTTTTATTTTCTTACAAAATTAAAAAGATTGACAAAAATATCAACCTTTTTTCAACAAGTTCCGATTTATTCTATTTAAATAAATTTGAATGAGTTTCAATATCAAATAACAATAAAACTAATCTTTCTTTTTCAATTTTATAAACTAAGACTAAATCATTTAATACATGACAATCATAATATCCTTTCAATTGTCCATGCAATGGATGATTTTTATATATTTCTGGTAAATTTTTACCTTTAGATAGCAAGTCTATTACATTATATAATGGCTTTAAATCCAAGCCGTCTCTTTTTTATAAGTTTAATGCTCTTTTTAAATTTATTAGTCATTTCAATTTTATACATAATCTCATTCCTCTTCTAAGTCTTTCATTAGTTCTTCAACATTATTATATGTTTTACCAGTTCTATCTTTTTCAACTTCTTCAACATTAAATTTACTATAATCATGTAAATGTCCGTATTCACATATATAAGAACCATATCCATCCTTTAATTCAACCATTCCATTTATTCTTAGGTTAAATGGTAACCCATTGTTTAATTTTATTTGATGCAAAAAAATATTTATTGCTTCACTTAATGAAATACCTAAATTATCTAGTATTGGTGTTATTTCTTTTTTTATATCATCATTTATTCTAACAGTAGACATACAAATCCCTCCTTATTCATTTATATATATTATATGCTTTTTAAGTACATTTGTCAATATTTTGTATACATTTGTTAGCATTTTGTATATGTTTGTTAATATCTTGATAATTATATTATTCCAAAATTATAAATTAAAATTCATAATTTTAATAATTTGTAATTCTAACTAACGCCTTTTTATTGTTTTATTTGTTTTTCCCACATTTTCCTTATTAATCGTAAAGACAATGTAGATAATGTAAAACCTATTACTGGAACTAATGAACTTAAGAAGATATTGTCAATATTTCTTATTACATAAGAATATATAATTACAACAATGTAAGTTAATATCATTATGCATATTTTTCTTGTCCAACTTGTTTCCCATTTTTTATCAAGTTCAACTCTTTTATTTCTTTGCTTAATATTTTCTATTTCTTTTTTTAATTCTTCAATTTCCACTACTATTCCCCTTTTTTAATAAATTTAATATTCGTTTTATAAATTTTTTTATAGGATTTTCTTCTTTATATACAATTAGTTCTTGACTAATATTATTTGTCACTTCGTTTTTATCTTTAAAAATTTCATTTGAGTACTTTTTCTTTTTTTCCTCTTCAACCTGTATAATATCTTCTTTGAATTTTTGTTTAATTATTCTATTTTCTTCCTCAGTCCCTAAATAATTCAAAAAAACATAAGCTAATATTGTTTTTGTTTCTTTTAGAATTTTTTGCTCTTCTATGTCTTTTGAATAGTCAAGTTCAAAAGTATAGTTTTTATCCTTATTATTCCTAATCATATTTATAAAATTGCTTTCTATTTTTTCAAATTCTTCCTGTGGCAATTTTTTGAGTATTTCATCTACTTCCACATAAGCTCTAGGAAAATTTCTCGTTTCTACCATGTTTCTATAACCTTTCTTATTTATTTAATAATTGTTTTGCAAATTTATTAACCAATATATAGTTTTTCGAAAATTGGCTTTTATCTAATTTTTCTGTAAAAATATTAGAATCTCTTTTCTCTAATAAAACAAATCTATCGTTATCTACTAATAATGATAATATAAAATCTTTTTCATTATCTATATTTTCTGGTATATCTTTTTTTAAATTCAATGAATTTGCTATCAGTTTTAATTTGATTTTTTCTAATTTCTTATCTCGTGGTAAATCATAGTAGTCTTCGTCTATGAGTTTTTTCACTAATTCTTGTTCATTTTCAAATTGATAATTTTTCCCATCTTCTATAACTATTAAATTTTTTAGCATAATCTTAAATCTCCTATTCACTTATATCATGATTTATAGTATCCTTATTTTCTCTATCTAATTCACTTTGAATTATAGCAGAACCTTGCTGGTAATCTTCTCCTGTAACTCGTTCATTCCCAGTAAAAGCTATCTTTCCTATTTTTTTCTATTAATTATTATATGTCCTGCATCTTTTACTATATCAAATCCTAACATTTCAGTCTTATTTGCATCATATCTATTAATGTAAATTTGTCTTTCTTTTTCATCTATAGCTAAATATAATAAACATTCTAACTTTTGTTCTTCATAATCTGTTTTTTTAATTGTTTCAAATGCATCTAATTTTTTTTGTTCATCATCTGTTATTTCAATTCCATTTTCTAATTTCTGTTGAATTTCAGCTAATTCTTGAGAAATAGCAATTATTCCCCATATAGATTTATATTTTCAATCCACGTATCTGGTTCAATTGTTCCATTTGAAATTCTAAATTCAATTGTATTTTTTTCATCATTTCCAAAGTTTTTAAAATTTATTCCAGAATATCTTGATCCAGAACTTCCTCTTCCCTGTATATCTTGAAGTTCAAAACAAAATAACTCAATGTCATCTTCATCTTCAAAATCAACCTCACCATTTTCGATTGCATTAGCAATATTATGTGAAATTGGTGCTGCAAATTCCCCAATTTCCCTTCTTGGTCTTTGTCCTTCTTTATTACAAATAAGATACATTATATTTTCAGTATTTGACCACAGTTCAATTAGATTTTTCCATGCATCTACACTTTTTAAATAATCAGCACCAATATGTACATGCCCACCACATCTTTCAGATTCATAATTATGACATAATCTTAAAATTGAACATATATCATAAATCTCTTGTTCTCTATTATCTTCACTTTTTAATACTGGCGAAACAACTTCTACACCATCTTCTAGGCTCTTATCTTTTTTTGTTTCCCATCCATCTAGAACTTCAACTTTCTGTAATAATTGAACTGATGCATTACCTTCAGATTCAATTTCTATTCCTATTGTCATACCCTTTGGCAATTTTATTCTTTTTATTGCAGAATCTGTACTTGGATTTTCTTTTACATAATTTATTATAAATGGAACGTCATTAGTATAAAATAATAATTCTTTAGCCTCTTTTTTTCCTAATCCATAGATTTCTGGCTGAATAATACATTGTTCTATAAATTTTGTATCTCCAGTACTGCTAATTAAACGAATTACATTATCTGTGGAAAGTTCATATTCTTCTCTTTTTTCTATAATACTTTTTATAAAACTATCATCTTTTGTTAGTGAAATTACTGAAATAATTTCATCATAAGTTAAATTATATTCATCTTTTTTCTCTAAAAGTTCCATTATTGTTTCTTGTTCATTACCACCTATTGCTTTAACTAGTTCATATATAGCAAGGTCATAAGATTTTGAAACAGTAATATATTGTTCTTTATCTTTTATACATTTTTTTATATATTCAGGATCTTTAGTTGCAACAATATACTTTATCTCTACAAATTTAACTAATTCTCTCCATTCTTTTATATATTTATCCACTAATTCTGAATTATTAAGCAATAATTCTTCTGATAATTTGTATTGTGGTGGTAAATATTCATTTTTTTTCGATAATATAGATGCTTCAATACAAAGTTGAGGATTACTTCTTACCATTTCTATCGGCAAGTCTTCTATCTTTTTCCAATCTTTCATAATCTCAAGCATAGCTTGTACCTGTGGATTGCTTTCTATAATTTCTTCTGGTATATCCTCTATACATTCCTCATCTCTTAATAACGCCTCTAGACATATTTCTGGGTGTTCTTCTAGTAAATCAATCGATAAATAATAAAGTAATCCATTTGTTTTTTTTATAGCATCTAAACACATTTGATAATTTTCTATTTGGACTTGCTCTGGAACATATTTTATGTTCTTTGGATTTACTTCTACAGCGTCTATACATACCTGCGGTATATCTTCTCTTACCTCCATTGGAATATATTTTATACCATTTGGAAATGCTTTAATTAATTCAAAACAAATTTGTGGATATTCAATTAAAGTTTCTTTATCTATTTTTTTTATATTTTCTGGATTTTGCTTTACACTTCTAATGTATTGCATTAATCTATTATCTTCCATAGTATCTCCTATAATAAATTAAGCATAGCAAAATAAGGTGCCATGCTTAATTTTTGTATTATTATCCATTTGCTTTTATTATCTTTTTTTCATTTTCTTTTATGACATTATCATAATATTTCTCCAATTTTTTTAACCTATCAATTGATAACTTATTAAGAGCTTCTTTATTTCCATCAATTTCTTGTAAAAATTTTTTTAAATTTATTTCTTTACTAACAATATTATTATCTACTTTAATATCATTTAAAAATCTATCTTCATTTGTTTTATTAATAGCTTGATTATTAACACTATTTACTTCTTGAGTATAGCTATAATCATGTTTATTTTTCCTAAATAAATTTTTAAAGAATTTTCTTACTTTAGATATAAAACCTTCTTTATATTCTACAAGTTGTTTATTCTCCATTTATTCTAGCTCCTTTTGACTATTTAATCTATTAATCTCTTCTTTTTGTTTAGCTATTGTTTGTTGTTGTTCTAATATTCTTTGTATTAGTGCTTGTTTAATTTCTTCATCATTTAATGATATCTGTTCATCATTTCCATTAACTATTTCTTGCAATTCTTCTACTGATAATGAAGATAATTCTTTAGCTTTATCATGCATTCCTTCAATTAAATCTTCTGGAGTAATTATTTCATCTATGTAAAATTCTTCCTCTCCGTATTTTTTTTCTGTATCTCCATGTAAGCGATCATTTTCTATTTTTATACTTGATATTCTTCTATATCTATTAAAATCTTCATTTAAATATAAATTTTCTCCTATTTTTATTGATAAATAGTCATTTCCGTTAGTTTTATCCATTTCTTCCTGTTCTTCTGCTGTGGCATCATGATAATAACTTTCATCACCATATTCTCTTCTATAAGTATCCATTATATACTTACCATTTAACTGTGGATTATTAGCTATCATTTTGATAAACATAGAATGTTCTTCTTCAGACAACTTAACTTCGCTCATTGATTGTTCCTCAAAATGTTCAATAAGATTTTGTACTTTTTTTATAATTGAATTTCTTATATCTTCCTCTGTTTTTTCGATTGACTCTTCCTCATTGTTATTATTTTCTAGTTCCTTACTTTCTGAATCTAATAATTCTTCTCCATCATAATCTTGATATTCTGCCTCTTTTTGTTTTCTTTTTTCCTCTCTTTCATACTCCTCTTGCATATACTCATCATATTCTTTTTGTTCTTCATATGCTTGACTAGATATTGCCTCAATATAATCTGCTAATTCTTCATCACCATTTTCTAACGCCTGTTTTTTATTTTTATCAAGGAAAGCATAGAAATCTTTTTCTCCTGATTTATTAAATTCCTCAATATAATCATTTAAACTCATAAATTTTCTATTTTCCATTATATCCTCCCTTTATTATGAAACTTTTAAACAATCTAATAATTTTCTAATTTCTTTTTGTTCTTGTTCAATTTTATTTTTCATTTCTTGATTTTGCTTCTTATATAATTCAACTAATTTTTGCTTTTCATTATGTGGTATATCATCTTCTAAAATATTACCATCTTTGTAATCTCTTTGCAGCTGTATTAATTTTTCTTCTTTTTCATCTTTCTTAACAACAATAGTTTCAACAAAATTTGATTTATTGTCTTGTATATTTATATTGTTTTGTATTTGAGGTGGCTCTTGAATAGCCTTGCTTTTCTTAAATAGTTTAAAAAAGAAATTTCTTATTTTAGTAAAAAAATTTTCTTTATATTCTATTAATCCCTTATTATTCATCTAAACCTCCTATGCTACTTTGATTTTTTTCTTTTGCTTGTGCTTTTACTTGTGCTTTGAATTTTTCAATTTCTTTTATTTTTGCCTCTAATGCTTTTTGTTCCATATCTAATTTATCAAGCTCACTAATAATTCCTAAACCTTCAACCTTTTCTTTTTGTTCTGCTGTAAGTACTCCTTCTTTATATGCTTTTCTTAAATTAGTTTTCCAGCCACCAATACGAAAGCTTTCATCAATCTCAAATTTTTCTGCTATTTCTTCAAGCAAATCTGTTGGCAATCCTAACATTCCTAAAGTTATACTTTTTGTTTTATTATTTTCAGTATAAGTAGCACTTAATTCTGCAACATCAATACCAGCATCTTGCAATAATTGGAAAAAATCAATTCTTTTTGGGTTTATATCCCTTTTTCTTTTAGTTCTTTTGCTACCAACAATACCAATTTTTTCTAATTCTCTTTTGTCTTCTTCACTTATCTTTACTCGTCCTATTTCTTTATAAGCATTCTGTACATTTATAATTCTATTTCCTAAAGCAAAATTTTCACTTATCTCAAATTCTTCCATAATATCTTGAAGTTGATCTTGTGTCAAATCTAGCTCGCTTAATAAGAGTGATGTTTGTCGTCCATTTTTTGAAGGACGTAAAGATAATGTATTAATATCTATTCCATACATTTCTAATCTTTTTACTAGTCTAATAGTATCTTTTACTGCTGTCTTTTCTTTTTCTTTTTGCCTTGCTAGACCATATACTTGTATTTGTTTCTTTTCTTCATCAGTTAAATTTGCTTTTTCTGTATATGTACCTTTTCTATATAATTCTGATATTTTAGTTATTCCTTTTCCCAAAGGGAAATTTTCTTGTATTCCATGTTGTTCTACGAATTCCTCAATATTTTCTATTTCTATATCTCCTATTGTTGTTTTTGTTTGCTCTTGACCTATTGAGGCTGGAATTGATGCAGTATTTACTCCAAGTTCTTCTAACGCTCTTAATACTTCTAATGTTTTGCTTATATCAACTTCTTCTCTATTTTGCATAATTCCTAATTTTTTTAATCTCTCTCTTGATGAATCTCTAAACTCTTGTTCACTTACACCTCTATATATATCATATTGTACCTGATCTATTCTTTTTCCAATTAACATATATTTAGGAAGTTTTAATTGTTCTATTGCCTTTTCAATATTTTCATCTTCTATCTCATATATATATCTTTTTCTAGTAGTGCCATCTTCCAAGGTTATTTCACTACCTGCTGTCGAAATATCAATTCCTAATTCTGCTAATTGTTCTAAAACTGATAAAGTATGTTCAATATTTGTTTTCGTATCATTTAAAAATCCTAATTCTTCAACTCTTTTTCTTTCTTTTTCTCCAAAATGATACTCATGTTTTCGTCCACTATACTCCCAGCTAATAGTTCTCATTTTTGAGCCTATTAAATAATCTGGTTTTAGTCCTAACTTTTTTATAATACTCATTGTTCTTGGTGATTCAATATCACTTAAATGAGATAATTTACGGTCTACTGTTTGAGGAATCATAGGAATATCTATTCCTTCTTCCTTTAATTCTTCCAAAATATATAATGCTTCTTCTATTTGATTTCTAAATGGTCTAGATTTTTGGTCTAATGGAATTTCATGCTTTTTTATTCCTAATTTTAAAATTCTTTTTTGTTCTACTTCATCAAAAGAATCAATATGTTGTCTCATTATTTTTATTTGATTTCCTATTAACAAATTTGGATCTAATATATCTTTATATTTATCTAATATTTCTCCAATTCTGTCATCTCTAACATCTTTTAACTTTATTGCTATTTTTTCTCCATTAACTTTTCTCATTGGAGCAATTTGACTTACATCTATTCCCTCTGATTGCAATATTTCTAATGCCTCTATGGTAAGCTCTCTATTTGTTTTTTTATTACCACTTCTTTTATATTTCATAGGCTTTCCCCTTAATTTAAATTTTCCTTAGTAAATTACACTATTAGATGCTTCTATTTATACTTAAAATTATCCAATATTATTTTATATTAAAAAGCAAAAGAATGTCAATGAAATATGCATTATTTTTAAAACTTTTTTTCCTCAAAGTCTTGCTATTATTAAGTTTTAGGCTTTTTGCTTGTTTTGATTTTCAACACCTGAAACCCTGAAATTTTAGAGCAGAGCAAAATGGTGTATTATCCCCTTATGTTCATAAAAAAATAATACACCATAAACGAAACCCCTCATCCGTCGCATCGCTTATGGCAGTCTAGTATGTAGATTTAAAATCTACTACTGTTGCTGACTTTATAAGTCTTTGTGCATACTTGCCCACACTTTTTACACCAGTATATCCATCATACAAGTTTTGCCCCCTAGAACTCTTTGTTTATTGTGAGTCTGCGTTACGAAATCTCACCTACACATATATTTTAATTAGACCTCTTAAAATACTGCAAGTCATTCTACTGCATCAGCTGACTAAACTTTTCACTTTATTGTTTTATAACGAGTTTATGGCATCTCTCGTTATTGGAAATAAAAAAACACCTATTCAATTTATAGATGTTTTTTTATTCCAAAATATTTAATTATTCATTTCTATAATCTTTACCAATACTGAAGAAATCAGATAGTTCTTCTTTTGAAATATCTTCAGGTTTTCTACTCACATAGTAATTAGCTTTTTCTCTTGCACTTTTTAATATTGCAAGAAAATCTTCATGAAATTCATCACCCAAAATTCGTTTTAACATTTCACCAACAGCATAAGTATTTATTGCACTTATTCTTACATTGTTAGCATATAGTTTTCTTTGAGAATTGATAAATCCGTCTAACTTTATATCAATTAATTTACTTAATTCTTTAGATACAAAGTCAAGATTATCTTTCAGACTTTGTATTTTTAATTCCTTTTCTATACCTGCTCTTATCAATTCTGAAGCACTACTATATGATGATTTTGCTACTGCTTTGTATATTTGTTCTTTAAATGTTTTTGGAACTCTAACAACTATTTTAATGCTTTCTTCTTTATTTCTTTGCTCCATAAATTTTCACCTCCTCTCAAAAATTTATAGTTCAAAATTGCTCTAATAGCAATTTTGCAGGAACAGGGAGTCTACTTAGCCTCCCACAAACAGCCTAAAAGCGTGGCTTTTAGCTGGGTTACAATTCATTTTACTGGGTGACTTTTTGACACCCAGTAATAATTACATTTTCTAGCTATTTTTTAAGTCTTTTATAATTATTAATTGCAAAAATAATAGAATGATAAAAAGAAATCCATCACAATTAATTTCTTTTCATCATCCTATTAAAAAAATTTTATTCTATTTTAAATTTACCAGACTGTAACCATTTTCATTTAATATATTTTCAATATGTTCAAAAGTATTTTTAGACATATTAACTCTATTTTGCATCCATTCTTTTACGGTTGTATATGGCTTGTCCACGAATTCTGCAAAAGACTTTTGCGTTATTCCAAGTATAGCTATTATATTTTTTAATGCACAACTTTGACCTTGTAATATAAACTTTTCATATCCTGTTAATTCAATTGAGTTTTCCATTTTAAGTGCTTTAAATATTGAATAATAATTCTTCATTGTCTGCATATTTAACTGCTTATTTTCTTTATTATTTTCATATTTTATAATTGCATCTCTACTTAAATTAACTCTACTTGCTAAATCTTCTTGAGTCATATTATTTAATTTTCTATAATATTGAATCTGTCCACCTAATGTTTTATTCTTTAATATTACTTCATCAACTTTAAATTTAGTCAGCTTAATTTTAGCATTTTCTTTGACTTTAATAAGTAATTCTTTAATCTCATTATCTGTAACCATTATGTTACAATAGCGTTTTCTATGCACCTTGCGGCATATGTAGCAAGTCTTACCCCTTTACTACCTTTATAGCTATTTATAGCCTTAATAAGTCCTATTGTGCCTATAGATATTATATCTTCTTGTTCTACTCCTGAATTTGCATATTTCTTCGCCACATGTGCTACTAATCTTAAGTTTCTCTCTATCAATATTTTTTTTGCATTTTCATCACCATTCTCATATAGTTCTAAATATTTTGCTTCTTCCTCTGCCGTTAGCGGTTCAGGAAATAGATTGTAACTACTCACATATCCAAGCAAAAAAACGAAGTCTTTCATTGTTTCTAAAATTGTAAACATACCAAGCAAAAAAACACCTCCCATGCCTTCTTTAAATACACTAATATATATTCAAATACGGCATGTCAGGTGCTTGTAATGGTTGGGCTTTTTTATAAATAGTAAAATAGCTACCATTCCAAAAGAATGATAGCTATTTTTTAATTAAAATCCGAGTTCCTTCAGCTTTTTGAGTACATACTCAAAAGTTTCTTCGGTTGTCATCTGTGTCGTATCGACATAGATATTTTGAGCAGAATGGAAGTGCTCCAGCGATGGTTCCTTGTTTACCAACTCGCGATATGCTCTTCTGGTTTCTTGCTCTTGCCTACGAATATACGAAAGATATTCGAATTTGTCAGCGTCAGGGTCATCTTTGATTCGTGCATAAGCTGTTTCAGCCTCTGCGACCATGTGAATCATAACATCACATTTCGGCAGTTCATCTATGCGATTAAGGTCAGCTATGAAATCATAACCAAACCCCTGCACCGCTCCATGAACGAAACTATCCAAGAATCCGCGTTGTGTGATGATTACGTCATAATCATCAGAAGTGAACCATTCCTCGTATTCCTCAGCAAATAAGCGGTTGTCTAGAGCAAACAACATCCGGTCCGTGTACTTGCTTGTGGACTTGTCCAAAAGTTCCTTGACAATATACCTGTCGAAGGGTAATCGTGAACGTTTTACAGTCTTTCCGAGCGAAGTATAGTACCCTTCAAGCGCTTCAACAAGGGTGGTTTTACCAGAGCCATCCAAACCTGTCGCAACAATCCATTTTGTATCTTTCATACAAAATACCTCCAAAAATATTAAAATTTAGTACATTATTATTTTACCATAAGTTTGATATTATGTAAAGTTTTATTTGTAATATGTAACCTTATTTTTCCATTCATCTATAATGCTTTCTTCTATTCTCATTTCACCAAAACCTACTCCTAAATCCACATTTGGCTTAGCTTTTCCGTGATAATCGCTTCCACCAGACATATATAAATTTCTATCTTTACATAGCTCTACTAATCTTTCGCTTTGTTCTTTTGTAAACGTTGTGTAAAAACATTCTATACCATCTATCTTGTATGTTTTTAGTATATAATCTAATATCTTTTCCGAATTTTCTCTATATTCAAATATATGTGGTATAAATACCAATCCACCACATTCTCTTACCAAATTTGCAGCTTCATCAAAATTTGGAACAAAATCATCCATTTCAACATATAGAGGACCTTCCGGATTTGACATATACATTCTATAAAAGGTTTTAGTATCATTTAAAAACTTACTTGGTATTATGCCCTCATTTTCACTAAACTTTTTAATTTCTTCTTGTATAAACTTTGATGTAAACATTTTTCCATCGTATCTTGATAAGCAATCTTTTTCTAATTTTATTCCTATATCAATGCACTTTTTATACAATCTTTCGCATTCTATTTTGTTTATTTCTTCTGCTGGTATATATAGTTTTTTTACCAGCTCATTCATCTTTTTATAGTCTATACCATACCCTAATATCTCTATTGGAACATTCAAAGCCTTTGTATTTAGCTCTATTCCTGGAATTATATGCCCATTATAATAATTATTTATCTCTACATTTTCTAATGCTTCATATACTTTTGCTGTATTATGATCCGTTATCGATATTATACTTAAATTCCTCGCCTTAGCATTTTTTAATATTTCTATTTCAGTATCTGTACCATCTGAAAAATACGTATGCATATGTAAGTCTATCATTTTTTTTACTCCTATTTATAATATTTTTCCTAGATATCCATCTGATTCTAATTCTTTATTTGGAGATATTATCATTAGATTATCTTTTTCTTCTATAACATAGTCTGCCATTGGTATAATCACTCTACCATCTTCCTTTTCTATACATACAATAACTATGTTGTATTTTGGTCTAATATCTAGCTTATTTAAACTTATTCCTACCCATTCTTTTGGTGTTTCAATTTCTAAAATACTGTATT
This sequence comes from uncultured Clostridia bacterium, assembly GCA_934149405.1. GTDB lineage: Bacteria > Bacillota > Clostridia > TANB77 > UBA1234 > UBA1234. The sequence goes on from CAKPEV010000006.1 coordinate 43,272, forward strand.
CTTTTCCGAATTCTACTCTTTCTATTATGCTTTTATGCATTATAGATTTTGCAATTCTTGTTCCTACATCTTGTTCTGGTTGAACTACTTTGTCTACACCTATCATTGTAAGAAGTCTTGTATGCATGTCATCTCTTGACTTTGCAATAATGTATGGCAACTTTAATTCTTTAAGTGTAAGTGCAATCATTATACTTGCCTCTAGATTATCTCCTATCCCTATTACTGCAGTATCAAAGTTCGAAACACCAAGTTTTTTCAAACTTTCCATATCACCTGCATCTACTCTTGCTGCATGGGTAACATATGGTGCCACATCATCTACTAACTCAGGTGATTCATCAATTGCTAACACTTCACAATCATATGTTGAAAGTGCTTTTGCTACGCTCATTCCAAACTTTCCAAGTCCTACTATTAAAATTTGTTCTTTTCTCATGAATTATCAATTCCCTTCTTATAATTTCTTTTAAATATGTTTTCAGTTTTTTGAACACTGTATAACAACAATTTATCCTACAATTACATCTTCTTTTGCGTAAACTATATCATCATTTTCTTTTGGTTTTCCAAGTATAAATGCAACTGCGGTTGTAATTGTTCCCACTCTTCCAATATACATTAAAAGTATGTTTACAAACAAGCCTATATTATTCATGCGTTCTATTGCACCAGCCGAAAGTCCAACAGTAGCTATTGAAGACGACAAATCAAAAGTAGTATCTAAAACTGACACATTTTCTGTCATATTGCATGTAACAATTAATACGGAAATGAATGTAACTACCGTCATAAAAATAAATACTGTCATAGCTTTCTCATATGTTTCGTGTGGAATTGTTTTCTTGAATATAGTTATGTTTTTCTTTCCTTTAATCATAGCAAGCATTCCATATAATATAACTACAATCGTTACTGTTTTTATTCCGCCTGCCATGCTTCCTGGTGCTCCTCCTATAAGCATCAAAAATATCATTAAAAGTTTTGTGGCATCTCTGAGCTCTGCCATATTTACTGTCGACATACCTGCAGTTCTCGCTGAAACTGATTGGAATGATGAAACTAAAATCTTGTCACTAAACTCTAGATTTCCTATTGTACTGCTATTAGTGTTTTCAAATCCTAAGAAGAAAACCGTCCCCAAAATCACTAATACTACCTGTGATATCAAAACTAATTTAGTATGTAATGCAAGTTTTTTTATAGCCTTAGAAATACTTGTTTTATTTTTTATCGCTTCTTCAAAACATTTAGATATATCTTCCCATACCAAAAAGCCAAGACCACCCAATTGAATCAGTATCATAATTGTAACATTTACTACTTTATCTAATGAATATGGCTCTAAGCTATTGCCTTTCAAAATATCAAATCCCGCATTACAAAATGCTGATACTGAGTGAAATAGACCTTTAAATAAGCCATCTGCAAAATTTGTTTCTGGCACAAATCTAGTTGCTAAAATAAGTGCTCCAAATAGTTCAAATGTTAATGTATATTTAATTATTTTTCTAAGTAATTTAACTACACCTGCAAAGTCGGTTTTATTAACAGATTGACTAATTAAAATTCGATTTCGTAAGCTTATCTTTTTACCGTAACCACATCATTATAAGTGCAATGACTAGCATAAGACCGAAGTCCACCTATTTGTATAAGTATCATCATTATAACTTTTCCAAAAACAGTGAAAGTAGCCTCAACATCAACGGTAGAATGACCCGTAACACATGTACAAGATGTAGCTGTGAAAAGCGCATCCATGTATGATAATTCTCCTTTGTGGGATATAGGCAATTTCAATATTAGGCTACCTATAAATATTGTTATTAAAAAGCCAAGTGCAATTATCTGCATTGGCGATAATTTATTCATAAATTTTGTTTTCATTTGTATCCTCCGTTTTTCTTTTAGGTTTGTTTAATAATTATGATATTTTTTCATTTTTATTTTATTGTACTGCTAGCAGTTAGTTTTTATGGAACACAATGTGCTCCTCTACATTTTTACAACCACTTTATATTTTTTCAGAAATTAGTTTACGCTAATTTTTATACTTTATCTACAAGACTATTTTAAATGATAAACAATGAAAAATAAATATATTAACTAAAATTAAATAATTTTAGTTTGAGAGTTACTATTCAAACTTAATTTATAGCAGATGCTAAACAGTAGTATTTTTATGGAGCACACCTAAGCTCCTCTACATTTTTATAGCACACATTTATATTTGATATATACTTTTATTTTGAAGACTGAATAGTAATGTTTGAGACATTACTAATTGTATTTAATGTTATAATACATTCTAAAATATTTTCATGTACCGCACTTAAGCTTCTCCACATCTTTTATAAAACATACTTTTAGCTTTGAAGGCTAAACAGTAACATTGAAACAAACTTCATTTATTCGCTAAACTTCTTAATAAATAATAAAAAAAGACTTTCGCATCTACACACGAAAGTCCATTTTTAATAAATTAAACCAATTGAAGTATAACTGCTTCTGCAGCGTCTCCTCTTCTTTGACCTAATTTTAATATTCTTGTATATCCACCTTTTTTATCTGCATACTTTTCTGCAATTTCTCCAAATAATTTTCCAGGTAAATCTACACTATTTCCATTTTCATCTTTAACCTTGTTAAGATTTGCAATCATTTTTCTTCTAGCTGCAAGTCTTGAAGGCATATCTTTTTTAGCTTTTTCTGTAACTTCTTCTTTAACAACTTTGTAAAATTCTTTTCCATTTTTACTTGTTGCTTTTTCTGTTACTTTACATCCATTAGCATCTAATTTAGCTCTAGAAACTTTAACTTCAACTTCTTCAAAGTTGTCTTTTTCTTTGATTGCAAGAGAAATCAAGCTATCTACTATACTTTTAACTTCTTTTGCTTTAGCTTCAGTTGTTTCGATTTGTCCATGCCAAATAAGACTTGTTGCCATATTCTTAAGCATAGCAACTCTATGGTCAGCAGTTCTTCCTAACTTTCTATTTTCTGCCACTTTTATTTCACCCTTCCTAAATAATTTCTTAATCTTCGCTAGGCATAAAATCTAACCCTAAAGAATGTAACTTGTTTGTTACTTCTTCTAATGATTTTCTACCTAAGTTTCTAACTTTCATCATATCTTCTTCTGTCTTGTTTGTTAAGTCTTCTACATTGATGATTCCAGCTCTCTTCAAACAATTATATGATCTTACAGATAAATCAAGTTCTTCGATTGTTGTTTCTAATACTTTCTCTTTCTTAGATTCTTCTTTCTCAACCATGATTTCTGTGTTCTTTGTAGCTTCAGACAAATCTATAAATAATGCTAAATGCTCATTCATAACCTTTGCAGCTAAGCTCAAAGCTTCATCTGGTGCAAGGCTTCCGTCTGTCCAAAGTTCTATTGTTAATTTATCATAATCTGTTATTTGACCTACTCTTGTATTCTCAACATAGAAATTTACTTTCTTTACTGGAGTATAAATAGAATCAATAGCGATAACTCCGATAGGTTGATTTGCGTTTTTGTTCTTGCTAGATGGATTATATCCTCTACCACGATTTGCTGTTAATTCCATATGTAATTTGCCACCCTCGGCAATTGTACAAATATGTAAATCTGGATTTAATATTTCAACATTTGCATCTCCAACGATGTCTCCTGCTGTAACTTCTCCTTCGCCATCAACATCAATTTTAAGATTTTTTTCTTCGTTATCATGAATCTTTAATCTTACGTTCTTTAAGTTTAGAATTATTTCTACAACATCTTCGACAATGCCAGGTATTGTAGTAAACTCATGTTGAACTCCGTCAACTTTGATACTTGTAATTGCAGCTCCTGGAAGTGATGAAAGCAAAATTCTACGAAGTGAATTACCAAGTGTAATTCCGTAACCTCTCTCTAAAGGTTCACATACAAATTTTGCATACATATTATCATTGTCTAGTTTTAAACATTCGATTCTTGGCTTTTCGAATTCTATCATTCTTTAACCTCCTAAATAATATAAATTTTATTACTCTTTCTTAATCTAAGCATGTCTTAAAATTAAGCATTGTCCATCGTATAAATAAACATTTTCTAAATATAAGCCATCTATAAAATGGACAACTCAATTTATTTCTATTTAGAATACAACTCGACAATCAAATGCTCCTTAACTGGTAAATCGATTTCTTCTCTAGCAGGAACAGCAACGATTTTACCTGATTTGTTATCAACATCAGCTTCTAACCAACTTGGAATTGGTCTACCGTTTTCTTCTGCTATTTGTTTGAATATAGGATCATTTTGACTTGATTCTCTAACTTTTATTACATCATTTACTTTTGTTAAGTAAGAAGGAATATTTACTTTTACTCCATTTACTTCGAAATGACCATGTCTAACTAATTGTCTTGCTTGAGCTCTTGATGTTGCTAATCCTAATCTATATACAACATTATCTAATCTGCTTTCAAGAATTTGAAGTAATTTTAAACCTGTAACTTCTTTAGATCTTGAAGCCTCTTCAAAGTATTTTCTAAATTGAGATTCTAAAACACCATAGAATGCTTTAGCCTTTTGTTTTTCTCTTAATTGCATACCATAATCTGATTGTTTCTTTCTTTTTTGTCCATGTTGACCTGGAGCATATGCTCTTCTTGTTAAAGCACATTTATCAGTATAACATCTTGAACCTTTAAGAAACAATTTTTCGCCTTCTCTACGGCAAACACGGCATGACTCACCTATATATCTTGCCATTTATATATTCATTCCTTTCTATTTTCAATTTAAACTTAAGATTAAACTCTTCTTCTCTTTGGAGGTCTGCATCCATTGTGAGGAATTGGAGTTACATCTTTGATCATACTGATTTCAAGACCTGCAGTTTGAAGTGCACGAATTGCAGCTTCTCTACCAGCTCCTGGTCCTTTAACAAATACTTCTACAGATTTTAATCCGTGTTCCATAGCTGCTTTTGCTGCAGTTTCAGCTGCCATTTGAGATGCAAATGGTGTGCTCTTTCTAGAACCTTTAAATCCTAATCCTCCTGAACTTGCCCAAGATAATGTGTTACCTTGAACATCTGTAATTGTAACTATTGTATTGTTAAAACTAGAGTGAATATGAGCTTGACCTTTTTCAACGTTTTTACGCTCTTTTCTCTTTCTAGTTGTAGCTTTTTTAGCTTGTACTTTACCTGCCACTATAATTCACCCTCCTTTATTTCTTCTTATTTGCTACCATTTTTCTAGGACCTTTTCTTGTTCTTGCATTAGTTTTTGTTCTTTGTCCTCTAACTGGTAAATTCTTTTTATGTCTGATTCCTCTATAGCAGCCAATTTCCATTAATCTCTTAATATCAAGTGCTATATCTCTTCTTAAGTCACCTTCAACTTTGTAATTTTTATCAATATTTTCTCTTAGTTTGATAACTTCTTCTTCTGTCAAATCTTTAACTCTTGTGTCTGGATTAACTCCAGTTTCAGCTAAGATTTTGTTTGATCTTGTTCTTCCTATACCATAGATATAAGTTAAGCCTATTTCAACTCTTTTTTCTCTTGGTAAGTCAACTCCTGCGATACGAGCCATTTAAAAAATACACCTCCATAAAAACTTTTTGTTACTTTGTGTGTTGCTACCTAGTGACGTAAGTTGCAACTATATATAAACATTGATTTAGATCTTATTTCTAAGACAGCCGCCCAAATCAATATTTAAAGCGTTTTTTTTGACATCTTTATGTCATATGTTGTCTATACTTCAATTAGCCTTGACGTTGTTTATGCTTTGGGTTTTCGCATATAACTCTAACAACGCCTTTTCTTTTGATTACTTTGCATTTGTCGCAAATTTTCTTTGCTGATGGTCTTACTTTCATTTCTTCCCCTCCTTAAAATTACCAGTTTATATATAAATCTTCGCAAAAGCGAAGTGCCGCGCAAATACTATTTCGCCCTCCAAGTGATACGTCCTCTGTTTAAATCATATGGTGAAAGTTCTAATTTAACTTTATCACCAGGTAAGATTTTAATAAAATTCATTCTCAATTTTCCAGAAATATGTGCATGTAATTTATGTCCATTTTCTAACTCAACAATGAATTCTGCATTAGGTAATGCCTCTACGACAGTTCCCTCAACCTCAATTATATCTTCCTTTGACATATAAGTACCTCCTACTTGTCCCTTAGTACCTCTTTTAGGGCTCTTTTTATATCTTGATTTGTAACTTTATGCTTGTTCTTAATTCTTGTTGCTATATTCTCGTCATAAAGATCTGTTGCTTCAATGTGCTTTATTTTCTTCTTTTTAGGTTTATCTATTTTTCGAACAGAACCATTTACCAAATACACGTAATTCTCATCAACATCAACAACAATAAAATATAATCCTTTATCGCGTCCCATTGTTGATATTACTATATTTCCAATCTCTATATTCAAAATTTATACCAACCTTTCTGTATACAAAAACTGCTAAAAAGCCATTTTCTAACTTGTACATTATACATTTTTTTTACACTATTGTCAACACTTCAGCACCATTTTTTGTTATCAAAATAGTGTTTTCGTAGTGTGCAGATAGTTTTCCATCTTCTGTAAGTACTGTCCAGCCATCTTCATCTTCTATTATATCGGCTCTGCCTTCATTTACCATGGGTTCAACTGCTAGTGTCATGCCAGCTTCAAGCCTTGGTCCTCTTCCAGCTTTTCCGTAATTAGGTACACCCGGATCTTCATGCATACTTGTGCCAATTCCATGTCCTTGGAATTCTCTTACTACAGAGTAACCGTTGTCTTCAACATACATTTGAATTGCATGAGAAATATCCGAAACTCTATTGCCTGGTTTTGCGTATTTTATTCCTTCCCAAAAGCTTTCTTCTGTCACTTTTACTAGTCTTTTGGCTTCTTCGCTACCTTCTCCTACAACATAACTTCTTGTTGCATCTCCAAAATAGCCATCCTTGTCTGCAACAATATCTATACATACCAAATCTCCATCTTTCAATTTTCTGTTTGATGGTATTCCATGAATAACTTCATCATTTACAGAAATACATGCAGTTGCTGGGAAAGGATTAGGATCACCATGTGGATATCCTTTACACGAGCAATTGCATCCATGTGATAAAAAGAACTTTTCTGTAACTTCATCTAATTCTTTTGTTGTTACTCCTACTTTTACATGCTTTTTTATCTCTTCATGTGCTAATGCTACTATTTTACAGATTTCTCTCATTTTTGCTATTTCTTTTTCAGATTTTATTGAAATCATTATATAAACATCTCCAGTCATTTTTGTTTTCAAAATCGTTTATATTTTACCACATTTTCACATATTTTTCAATGAAATTCAGTTATTTCAGGCAAATAATCTTCCTATCCATCCAAACATCTTATCTAGCACTACCATTAGTCTATCCCAGAATGTTTGGTTATTTTCTTTTTGCTCTAAGTCTCCTGTTTTTGGCTTTATCTCTTTTATATCAGGTGTTTTTAGTATAAATTGCACTTCTGTTACGTTTTCATTTTTTTCTGAACCAAATGATTCTACTTTGGCATCCTTATCTATATTAAATATATTTGTTTTTTCTTCTATTTCATCCCATTTATCATCTGTTATGTTTTGTATTGTGTTTTTTGAATTTATTAATGTATCTGTTTGTTTTGTAATTTGCATCAATTGTTTATTTACAGATAGTATTGCATCTGCTGTTTTATCTGTTCCTTCATATATCGTACTACTTATTATTTTTAATGTTTTTTGCAAGTTGCCAATCATACTTACAGACAATGAATCCATCTCTTTTAATTCTTGCACTAATTTTTTCATATTTTCTATTGATGCTTCAAAGTCACCACTATTTGCAAGCAATTTATCACTATATTCATTTGCTGTTTTCAACATTTCTCCTAATGTTGATGTTGTGCTTACTAGTCCTGATGTAACATCTTCTATTACTTCTGCATCATCTTTGTCTATCATCTTGTAAATTTTATTTAAATCGCTTTTTAACGTCTTTAAATCTTTTGCTAATGTTTTTGTTCCAGAGGCACTACTACCAGACATTTCTTTTAGTATTTTTTGTACTTCACCTAAATTATCATATATATCTTCAGCTGATGTTGAGATTTTGCCAAATACAGCTTCCATTTTGGCATCACCAGAAATGCTTGGGCTAACCTTTTCGACCGTACCTTCTATTGTTTTAGCACCAACACCTATATTATATAAGCAATCTTCCAATTCTTCTGTTTCATCGCTTGTATCTAAGCTTCCTAATAAGCCAACTAAATCTCCAGTTAAATCTGTAACTGTTTTTACTGTATTTTTTATAATCTTTACTTCTTGTGGTAAGTCATCTACAACATCTTCTAAATCACTTAAGCTATCATTCAAATTGTCCACATCTTCTTCTAAAACTTTAGTTTTTTCACTTAGTTTTTCTGACATTTCTACAAATATCTCGTAATTTGTTTTCATGCTATCTAAGTCTTTGTTTGTATTTTCTATGATAGGTTCAAGTTCTTCTAATACTGCCTTTAATTTCGCAATATCTTCATCTCTTAAACCACTTAATCCATGTATTTCTTTTGTTCCATTTTTTATTTCAGTTACGCCATTATTTATGCCATTTAAGCCACTATTCATTCCTTTTAATGAATTTAAAACTACATCTGTGCTTGCATTTATTGCATCTTTGGCATTTTCTATATTTTCTTTTTCATCTACTAAATCTGATAATTCATCTAATATGTTACCTGCTATTGGAACCATCGCCATTGTTATACCATCCATGCTAAAGTTTTCTGTTCCTAATTTTATATGTAATGTTGTACTTTGACCAGGTAATACTATGAACATAAGTGTTTTGGTATTACCTGTATTTGCTATAATAGCCTCATCCGATTCTAAACTTAAGTAATCATCCATATCATAACTACCTGTTACTTCTAGCATGTAATTGTTTTTGTAATACTCTTTTGCATTCTCATTTGCGTTTATCTCTAGAACTATCTCAACTAGTCCTTTTGCACCTAACAAATCTTTTTGGGCACATTCAACTCCGTTTAATTTATATGTTATTTTAAATGTCCAAGGCAATTTATCATAATATTCTTCTCCAACTTTTCCTGTGTATGCTACTCTTCTTTCGCCACTAACATTAAAAATTGTTTTTTCTCCACTTTCTATATTCTTTCTATTTGTTAAGTTTTCAACCTTTGTATATTTTGTATAATCTTCATAGTTTTCAGCTGTGTTGTTCGTTAATATGCTATATATGTTTATTTCTGAGACATTTCCCTCTTCTCCCAAATTTACGTATACTGTCTCACTTTTATTTATGCTAGGCATTGCAAAGCAAAAACTATTCATAACTATCATAAATGCTAATATCAAACTAATTACACGTTTCAATTTAATTACCTCTTTTCTTACTATTTCGTTACTTCTTCAGTTATTTTTCTTTTGTTTTATTCTTTTTTACACTTCTAAATTTCGTTTCTTCTATTGCTTTATCAAATAATGATAGTATATGTGGCAAGAAGAAGATTACTAAGAACATACTTATAAGTGCTCCTCTGCCAATCAAGCCTCCCATTTCAGATACCGCTTTTATACTTGAACACCATTTTAGTAAAAATGCTGCACATACTAAGATTCCACCTGATGTTAATATTGACGGTATACTTTTGTTAACCGCAATACGAGAAGCTGTTTTCTTGTCATTTTCTTTTCTTGCATTCAAATAATTATTTGTCATAAGTATTGCGTAATCGATTGTTGCTCCTAATTCTATTGTACTAACTATCAAATAACCTAAAAACATCATTTCTTTACCTGTATAGTATGGTATTGCCATGTTTATAAATATTCCGCTTTCTATTACAAGTGTAAGTAATATTGGAAGTATAAATGATTTAAATGTAAATAATAAAATTACCATAACTGCTAAAATAGAAAATATATTTACTCTTGTATAATCCGCATTTACCACGTCTTTTATATTAAGAGTTATTGGGACTGTTCCTGTTATTTCATAATTGTCACCATAATATTTCTTTGTAAGTTCCTCTATCTTTCTTGATGTTTCAAATGCCAAATCACTTTCTGATGATGTTTTTGTATATATTACTAATCTTGAATACTTATCAGTTCTAAATTTTTGATATTTATCTATTGGCACAAAACTATCTGGAATTCCTTCACTTACTAGGTTGGCTAGGCTTTGTACCTTCTTAACGCTTTCCATATCTTCGATTTCTTTAACTAATGCTTTTTCACTGACATAATCACCTGTTGGCACTAACACTATCATTGGGTTGCTTCTATCAAATTTGCTATTTATCTTCTTTTCATCTTCATATACTTTTGTACCTTCTCCACCACCAAATGATGATGAACCATACAAGAATATGTTTTGCTTTTGTGCCACATATGACGGAATTGTTATTATAAGTACAATTGCAATTAGCAGATACGATATTTTTGCAGTATATTTTGCGAATTTTTCGAAATCAGGCATAAACGATTTATGACGTGTTTTTTCTATTAATGGATAAAACTTCAAAATTAAGCATGGCATAAACAATATAACTGTAAATAATGTTAAAACTATACCTTTAGCGAATACAAGTCCCATATCCGCACCTATTGTAAATCCCATAAAACAAAGTGCTAAAAAGCCTGCAATAGTTGTAAGTGCACTTGAAAATATTGATAAACAAGACTTTTTAACAGTCTCCATCATTGCCTTTTCTAAATCTTCGCCCTTATGTGATTCAAATTCATGTAACATAAATACCGAATAATCCATAGAAACAGCAAGTTGAAGTGCTGCAACTATGCTATATGTAAGGAAAGAAACGTGCTTAAATATAACGTTGCTTCCAATATTTAAAAATATTGATGTTCCAATTACTATCATAAATAGAATTGGCGAAAAATATGAATCTGTAGTTAATATAAGAATTATGATAACTACTGGGATCAATATGCACATTACTTTACTAACTTCGCTTTGAACTGTATCGGCAGCTGATTTTGTATCCACAGCCGAACCGATTATATTGCTTCCTTCTGGGACTATTTCATTTATTTCATCAATTGCTTTACTAGTTTTGCTTGAATAATCATCTTCATCAAACATTATTTCAAAGATGGCGCTTCCATCGTTATAATAATCTCTAAGTTCATCTTCTGATATAAAATCAAGCGGTCTATATATGTCTATGCTATCATCAAGCCAAACAACCATGTCTACGCCGTCTACTTTTTCAATTTGATTTTTATACTCTTTTGCTTCTATCAAACTTACATCGTTTATCATTACCCTTGCAAATCCTTGCATGGCAAATTCTTCTTCAACTATATTCATTCCTCTCTTAGCTCTTTCAGTATCTGAAATATACTCAGATAGGTTATAATTGATCTTTACACTAGGAATTAACAATATACTTATTACAGTTGCTAATATAAATATAATTCCTATCTTATTTCTGTTTTTTACTATAAATTCTGCTATTTTATCATTCATCTTTTATCACTTCCATTACTTTCTCGCTTAGTCCACTAAGCATCAATTTCTTATATATTTCTAGATTTCTTTTCAAATCTTCTATATTATCTACATTGTTTTTTACAATGTATGTGAAGCCTTCAAACTGTGCCCTAGATATCGCATTACATAGTGTAATGTCAATTTTTTCTTTGCCTGTTATGCTTTTTATAATGCTTGCAAGCTTGTTTGTAAACATATCTAATATTTGCTCTTTAAAATCTGTAAATTGCTTTTCAGTTTCTGAATTTAACATTACTTTAAGTGTGTCTTTATTTTCTTTTGCTAGCTTTAATGTTAGCTCTATAAGTCCTTCAAAAATTAAGTTCGAGTCAATATCTTGATAATTAGAAGGTATATCACTTACAAACTTGCTCACCTTTTCTTCTACTTCTTTTAGGATTTCATTCAATAAATGTTTTTTAGTCAAAAAATATCTGTAAATATTTCCTGTACTAATACCTACATCTAAAGCAATATCCTTCATTGAAGTATTTTCATATCCCTCTTTTTTAAATCTTTTCTTACCAACTTCTATTATCTTTTGTTTAATATCATCTTTTAATTTCTGCAAAACATCCACCTCCAACAATGAATTTATATTCACTATTGATATATTATATACCGATTTTTCAGAAAGTCAATAATGAATTTATATTCATTATTGACTTTCTTTATAAATACGTATTAACTCTTTCGGATTGTACTCACTAATTTTAATATTTTCCAACTTTATTTTTGTGTACTGCCATCTATTATTTTTACAGAGCTTCAGTATACTTAAGCTACATTTTTTCAAAATATTTTGCTTTTTCATAAGTCAGTTTAAAATATAGTCTATTTTGCTAAAAATGTTTATTATAATATATCCAGAGTAAAAGGCATAAAAAATAACTTAGCCTACAATGCATTTCTGCATTTTAGACTAAGTTACTCTATGTAATATTAAATTACTTTAATTGCTCTTTAACAAGTGCTATAGTATCTTCTAATCTTTCTTGTCCAACAACTGTAGCTAATATTCCTTTTTCTGTGTAATAAGCTATTAAAGGCTCTGTTTGTTTGTGATATGTTTCAAGTCTCTTTGAAACTGTTGCCTCATTGTCGTCATCTCTGATAAATAGTTTGCTTCCGCATTTGTCACAAATACCTTCAACTTTTGGTGGGTTATCTCTCATGTTATAGATTTCTTTACAGTCTGGGTTCTCACAAGTTCTTCTGTTTAATGCTCTACCCATGATTTCTTCATCTGGAACATGTAGGTTTATTACTTTATCCACTTTTATTCCGTTTTCTGTTAAATATTCATCTAATGCCTTAGCTTGGTCAATTGTTCTTGGGAATCCATCTAATAAGAATCCTCTTTCTTTACAATCTGACTCTTCTAATCTATTTTTTAATAAATTAATTACTAATTCATCTGGAACTAAAGCTCCTTTATCCATGTATCCTTTTGCTTCTTTACCAAGTTCTGTTCCGTCTGCTATATTTTTTCTTAAAATATCACCTGTTGAGATGTGTGGAACATTGTAATCTTTAGTTATCCATTTGCATTGTGAACCTTTTCCGCTACCAGGTGCACCAAGTATAATTAATCTTATCATATATTTGACCTCCTATTATTTTTATATGTCTATAATATACTCAAAAAGGTTGGTTGTCAATTGCAAAAAAAGGACACTCCCATAGGAGTATCCCTTTTTCTATTAATCTAAAAATCCTTTATAATGACGTGTTAACATTTGAGCTTCTAGTTGTCTGATTGATTCTAGAGCAACACCAACTACGATTAGTATAGCTGTTCCTCCGAATGACAATCTAAGACCAGCAAATTGTACCAATATTGGTAAAATTGCGATTATTGCTAAGAAGAATGCTCCAAATGTTGTTATATACTTAAGTATTGTTGCAAGATAATCTGATGTAGGTTTTCCTGCTCTAATACCTGGTATAAATCCACCATTTTTCTTTAAATTATTTGATACTTCAACTGGATTAAATGCCATAGCCATTGTATAGAAGAATGTGAATCCAACTATTAACAATAGGTATATAACAATGTGTGCTATTCCGCACCATAAAATATCCCAATTGAAAGCACCTGTTGTTGCATCTGTTAAGCTTGCATTTAATGATGTAAATGCAAATACTTTATACATTGTAGCCCAGAAACCTGTGCTTGTTGCTATATCATGGTTAACAAGTTGCATAATCATTGCTGGTAATTGCATAAATGACATAGCAAAGATTATTGGCATTACTCCTGCCATTGCAAGCTTCATAGGTATATGAGTATTTTGTCCACCATACATTTTTCTTCCTACTACTCTCTTTGCGTATTGAACAGGAACTCTTCTTTCAGCCTCTGTTACCCAAACAACACCTGCAACAAGTATAATTGCTGCAATTATTACTGCGATTGAAATTATTAATCCCTTAATATTCAATGCACCCTCAACAATACATAAATCATGAACTAAATACTCTATTGCTGATGGAATCCCAGAAACGATACCAGCAAAAATTAATAATGAAGTACCATTTCCAACTCCTCTTGATGTGATTTGCTCTGCAAGCCACATCAAAAGTGTAGAACCAGCTGTAAGTGTTAGTATAAATAGTAATGGTGTTAATATACCGTTTCCTATAAATACACCTTGGTTCTTATAAGTAGCGTAAATACCAAATGCTTCGATAGCTGCAAGAATAACTGCTGCATATCTCATATATTGGTTAATCTTTTTTCTGCCTTCTTCTCCACCATCTTTAGACAAGTTTTCCAAAGCTGGTATAGCGAATGTTAATAATTGCACTACAATTGATGCAGTAATGTATGGGCTTATTGACATTGCAAATACTGAAAGGTTTGAAAACGCGCCACCGGTTATTATGTTAACAGTTCCGACAATTGTGTTTGATGACCTCTTGTTAACCTCAGATAATAACTCTGCATCAACTCCAGGAGCTGTAACAAATGCTCCAAATCTAAATATTGCTAATAATAATAGTGTGTATAGAAGTTTTTTCCTTAATTCAGGAATCTTCCATGCGTTAGCTAGTGTTTTAAACACTTTACACCACCTCTACCTTTCCGCCTGCAGCAGTTATTTTCTCTTCAGCTGTTTTTGTAACTCTAGCAGCTTTAACAGTAAGTTTCTTAGTTAATTCTCCATTTCCTAATACGACGATACCATCATTTGCTTTTCTAATAATTCCAGCTTCTAATAAGCTTTCTGCTGTAACTTCCGTGTTGTTTTCAAGTGTTTCTAGCATTGAAAGTGTAACTTCTGTATATGTTCTTGCACTTCTATTTTTGAATCCTCTCTTTGGAATTCTTCTGAATAATGGCATTTGACCTCCTTCAAATCCAGGTCTAACTCCGCCACCGCTTCTTGCTTTTTGTCCTTTATGACCTTTACCAGCAGTCTTACCAAGACCAGAACCGATACCTCTACCAATTCTCTTTCTTGTTTCTCTTGCTCCTGGTGTGCTTGTTAATTCGTCAAGTTTCATGTTTTGCACCTCTTTTCATCTAAATATTCAAATCTCTATATACTTATTTTATAAACAAATATTATAAAATCTCTGAAACTTTTTTACCACGAAGTGTAGCAACCATTTCAGCTGTCTTCATTTCGCTTAATGCTTTAAGTGTAGCATATGCTGCGTTTCTTGGGTTGTTTGAACCTAAGTTTTTAGTTCTTATATTCTTATATCCTGCGATATCTAATACAAGTCTTGCAGCACCACCAGCGATAAGTCCAGTACCTTCAGCAGCTGGTTTTAATAAAACCTTTCCGCTACCAAAGCTTCCTACTAATTCATGAGGTATTGTTGTATTTACTATTGGAACTTCGATTATGTTCTTCTTAGCATCTTCAATAGCCTTTCTAATAGCATCTGGAACTTCTGCTGATTTTCCATTACCAACACCAACATGTCCTTGACCATCACCAACAACAACTAGTGCACTAAATCTAAAAGTTCTACCACCTTTAACAACTTTAGCAACTCTGTTGATTGTTATAACTTTTTCTGTCAAGTCTAATTTTTCTGCATCTATCATAATAGTTTCTCCTTTCAATTAAATTTTAGAACTCTAAACCTGCTTCTCTTGCAGCTTCAGCTAATGCTTTTACTTTTCCATGATATATATATCCGCCTCTATCAAAAACCACATTTTTAATATTTGCCTTTGTAGCTCTTGCAGCGATTAATGTTCCAACTTCTTTTGCTGCTTCTATATTACTTGCTTTTGTTTTTACTTCTTTATCAAGTGTAGAAGCACAAGCTAAAGTTCTTCCATTTGTATCATCGATAATTTGAGCATATATACCTTTATTGCTTCTGAAAACAGCAAGTCTTGGACGCTCAGGAGTACCAACTATTTTTTCACGAACTCTTTCATGTCTGATTTCTCTTGACACAGCTCTACTTTTCTTGTTAATCACTTAATTTCTCTCCTTTCACATAGGATTTTATTTAGCTAGGTTTTATTTTTTACCCATCTTTCCTTCTTTTCTAATGATTCTCTCGTCTATGTATTTAATACCTTTACCTTTATATGGTTCTGGAGGTCTTACCATTCTAATTTCAGCAGCTAATTGTCCAACTGCTTCTTTATCTGGTCCTACAACGATTATACTGTTTGGATTTGGAGCTTCGATTTTAATATCTCCTCTATCTTCAAATTCAACTGTATGAGAAAATCCCATATTCATTATTAATTTATTTCCTTGTTTTTGTACTCTATAACCAACACCGTTAACTTCTAGTTCTTTTTTGAATCCTTCTGTTACGCCAATAACCATATTGTTTAGAAGAGTTCTTGTTAATCCTTGGATATTATCTTGTTCAGGATTTTTTAACTCAACTGTAACTACACCAGCTTCTTGTTTTAAAATCATATCTGGATGTAATTTTTTAACTAAAGTTCCTTTTGGTCCTTTAACAGTTACAGTGTTATCAGCTTCTATCTTAACTTCTACACCAGCAGGTACAGTTATAGGTTTCTTTCCTATTCTTGACATTATATTACTCCTTTCTTGTAGTCAAACGATTACAAATTATGTATGTCTAATTCAATATGTACTTTTTGTACTAATACGAATTAACCTTTTATTACCATACGAAAGCTAAAACCTCGCCGCCTACGCCTTCTTGTCTTGCTTTCTTATCTGTCATAACACCTTTTGATGTTGATATTAAAGCTATACCAAGTCCACCAAGTACTTTTGGAAGTTCATCCTTTGTAGCATAAACTCTTAATCCTGGTTTGCTTATTCTCTTTAATCCTGAAATAACTTTTTGTTTATTAACATATTTTAAAGTTATTCTAATAATGCCTTGTGCATTATCATCGATTTCTTCAAATGCTTTAATATATCCTTCTTCTAATAATATTTCAGCTATTGACTTCTTTAATTTAGAAGCAGGTATATCTACAGTTTCATGTTTTTGTGCATTTGCATTTCTAATTCTTGTTAGCATATCTGCTATTGGATCAGTAATGTTCATATAAACTTTGCTCCTTTCGTTATGATTTAGAGACTAGAAATAGAGTTTACTCACTCTTATTTCTATTTTCTCTAGTTGTTTTTTATATTTCAAGCATCTATTTCTAAAAACTTTCTATTATTACCAGCTTGCCTTTTTAACACCAGGTATTTGTCCCTTATGAGCTAACTCTCTAAAGCAAATTCTGCAAATACCATATTTACGAATATATCCATGTGGTCTTCCACATATTTTACATCTGTTATAGTATCTTGTGCTGAATTTAGGAGCTAGTTTTTGTTTAGCAATCATTGATTTTTTTGCCACGGTTTACCCTCCTTTACTTTGAAAATGGCATACCAAGAAGTTTTAACATCTCTTTTGCCTCTTCATCTGTGTTAGCTGTTGTTACGAAAATAACGTCCATACCTCTGATTTTATCGATTTTATCGTATTCGATTTCTGGGAATATTAATTGCTCTTTAACACCCATTGAGTAGTTTCCTCTTCCATCGAAAGAGTTTGGAGATAATCCTTTAAAATCTCTTACTCTTGGAAGTGCAACTGCAAATAATTTTTCTACGAAATCATACATTTTTTGATTTCTAAGTGTTACTTTGCATCCAATTTCCATTCCTTCTCTAATCTTAAAACCAGCTATTGACTTTTTAGCTTTTGTCGTAACAGCCTTTTGTCCAGTAATAATTTCTAAATCTCTAACTGCATTCTCTAAAGCTTTTGCGTTTTCTCTAACATCGCTTACGCCCATGTTTATAACAACTTTCTCAAGCTTTGGAACTTGCATTACTGATTTGTAGTTAAATTTTTTCATTAATTCTGGTACAACTTCATTTTTATATACATCTTTTAATCCTGACATCACGATTACCTCCTTTCCTATTTAATTTCTTCTCCACATTTAGCACATACTCTAACTTTTGTGCCGTCTTTCTTTGTGTCAACTTTTACTCTAACACCTTTTCCACACTTTGAGCAGAATGGGTTTGCTTTAGAAGCATTAATTGCAACTTCAGCTTTTATAATTCCACCTGTTTCTCCTGCTTTTTTAGGTTTTGTATGTTTTGTTCTAACGTTAACTCCCTCAACAACTACTGTATTATCTTTTGGGTTTGCTGCAAGAACTTTACCTTTTTTACCTTTATCAGCTCCAGAGTTAATAACTACTGTATCGCCTTTTTTAATGTGTAGATTATTCATTTATTTTTACACCTACCTTTAAACGTTTATTTTTAAGTTTTGCTTCTACTTTGAACCCCAATATTATAATACTTCAGGAGCAAGTGAAAGAATTTTCATATAATCATTATCTCTTAATTCTCTTGCTACTGGTCCAAATATACGTGTTCCTCTTGGAGTCTTATCATCTTTTATTATAACTGCTGCATTCTCGTCAAATCTGATATAAGAACCATCTGGTCTTTGAAGACCTTTCTTGCTTCTAACTATAACAGCTTTAACAACATCTCCTTTTTTAACCATTCCACCTGGTGCAGCACTTTTTACAGAAGCTACTATAACATCACCGATGTTAGCGAATTTTCTATAAGAACCGCCCATACATCTAATGCACATTAACTCTTTAGCACCTGTATTATCAGCAACTTTTAATATTGTTTGTTGTTGTATCATTTTTATTTCTCCTTTCAGATGCATCTGTCCTTTCTTTCAAGGACTTACACCAATTTTAAAACATTAGCTTATTTAGCTTTTTCAACAATCTCGACTAATCTCCATCTCTTATCCTTAGATAAAGGTCTTGTTTCCATTACTTTAACTGTATCGCCAATTCCGCATTCATTATTTTCATCATGAGCTTTTAGTTTGAATGTTCTCTTCATGATTTTTCCGTATAATGGGTGCTTATAACCAGTTTCAACAGCTACAACGATTGTTTTATCCATTTTATCGCTTATAACTTTTCCTACTCTAGTTTTTCTTAAAGCTCTCTCTTCCATAACTTAAGTTCTTCTCCTTTCTTATGGATTTCTTTTTTTATTATTCAGCGCTATCTTGTAGCTCTCTTTCTTTTAATATAGTCTTAATTTTTGCTATATCTCTCTTTGTATTTCTTATTTTCATCGGATTATCTAGTCCGTTTGCTGCTGATTGAAATCTTAATTTGAATAATTCAGATTTTAATTCAACTAGCTCTTTTTCTAAATCCGATGAAGCCATTTTTCTAATCTCATTAGCCTTCATCGTCTTCACCACCTTCTACTTTACTTGCAGTAATGATTTTTGTTTTTACTGGAAGTTTGTGAGCAGCAAGTCTAAATGCTTCTCTAGCAACTTCCTCAGGGATTCCAGCCATCTCAAATAATACTCTTCCTGGCTTTACAACAGCTACATAGTATTCAACTGCACCCTTTCCACTACCCATACGAGTTTCTGCTGGTTTCTTAGTAATTGGTTTGTCTGGGAATATTTTAATCCAAACGTTACCACCTCTTTTAATGAAACGTGTCATAGCAACTCTGGCAGCTTCTATTTGATTAGAAGTAATTCTTCCAGCTTCTAGTGCTTGTAGACCATACTCTCCATATGTTATTTCAGCACCTCTAGTAGCTCTACCTCTATTTCTACCTTTTTGCATTTTTCTATATTTTGTTCTTTTTGGCATTAGTGGCATTATGCTCTACCTCCTTCTGCTTCTTTTTTTGTAGGAAGTACTTCGCCTTTATATATCCAAACTTTAACACCGATTTTTCCGTATGTTGTATTTGCTTCAGCAAATCCATAATCGATATCAGCTCTTAATGTTTGTAGTGGCACTGTACCCTCTTTATAAAACTCTGATCTTGCGATTTCAGCACCGCCAAGTCTACCAGAAACTGCAGTTTTAATACCTTTTGCTCCTGCTTTTGTAGCTTTTGCCATGCTTTGTTTCAAAGCTTTTCTGTATGATATTCTTCTTTCTAATTGTCCAGCAATATTTTCTGCAACTAATTGTGCGTCTGTATCAACATTTTTAACTTCGATTACGTTAATGTTGATATCCTTTTTAAATAATTTAGCGATATCTGCTCTTAACTTGTTAACACTTTCACCATTTTTACCAAGAACAATACCTGGTTTTGCAGTATAAACATTTGCTTTTATACTTTTTGCTGTTCTTTCGATTTCAATTCTTGAAACTCCAGCAGCAAATAAATTCTTTTTAATATATTTACGAATTGCAACGTCTTCAACTAGGTTGTCAGCAAAATCTTTTTTGCTTGCATACCATTTTGAATCCCAATCTTTAATTACTCCCACTCTTAAACCATGTGGGTTCATTTTTTGTCCCATTTAAAATATCCTCCTTTCTACTAATCTCTTTCTTTTAGTACAACTTCAATGTGAGAAGTTCTTTTTCTTATTCTATTAGCTCTACCTTGTGTAGCAGCTCTTATTCTCTTCATTGTAGCACCTTGATTAGCATAGATTTCAGCAACATATAATTTGCTAGCATCCATATTGTGATTATTTTCTGCATTTGCAATAGCTGATTTTAATAACTTTTCAACTAATGGAGATGCAGCTTTTGGTGTGAATTTTAAAATTGCTAATGCTTCATTAACATCTTTTCCTCTAATTAAATCGATAACGATTTTAACTTTTCTGGCAGATATTCTAGCATGTTTTAAACTAGCTCTACTTTCCACTTTTATTTCCTCCTATCATTACGATTTTATACTATTTACTAACTTTAGTAGTTTTATCTCCAGCATGGCCTTTGAAAGTTCTTGTTGGAACAAACTCACCTAGTTTGTGACCGATCATTTCATCTGAAATATAAACTGGAACATGTTTTCTTCCATCATGTACAGCTATTGTATGGCCAACCATTTGAGGGAAGATTGTTGATGCTCTTGACCAAGTTTTTAAAACTTCTTTTTTGTTTTCTTCGTTCATTTTTTCGATTCTAGCTAAAAGCTTTGGATCAACGAAAGGTCCTTTTTTAATAGATCTTGACATTTAACTTACCTCCTTATTTAGCATTTCTTCTCTTAGTTATAAACTTGCTGCTTGCTTTCTTAGTGTTACGTGTCTTGTATCCAAGAGCTGGTTTGCCCCAAGGAGTAACAGGTCCTGGTCTACCAACTGGTGACTTACCTTCACCACCACCATGAGGGTGATCATTAGGGTTCATTACAGAACCTCTAACTTCAGGTCTCTTACCTAGCCATCTGCTCTTACCAGCTTTACCAAGTTTGATATTTTCATGCTCAGTATTACCGATTTGACCGATTGTAGCTATACAATCTACACTTACTAATCTCATTTCACCTGATGGCAATCTAACGTGAGCATATTTTCCTTCTTTAGCCATAAGTTGTGCTGCGTTACCTGCACTTCTTACCATTTGAGCACCCTTACCTGGTTTTAACTCTATACAATGAATCATTGTACCAACTGGAATACTTGAAATTGGTAAGCTATTACCTGGTTTAATATCTGCATTCTTACCAGCCATTACTTTGCTTCCAACTGTTAAACCGATTGGAGCAAGTATGTATGCTTTTTCGCCATCTTCATATTGTAATAATGCGATGTTAGCTGTTCTGTTTGGATCATATTCTATTGAAACAACAGTAGCTGGAACATCTACTTTTCTTCTCTTAAAATCTATAATTCTATATTTTCTTCTTGAACCGCCACCTTGATGTCTAACAGTGATTCTACCATAAGAATTTCTACCAGCATTTTTCTTTAAGCTTGTTGTTAAAGATTTCTCTGGTTTTGTTTTTGTTATTTCTTCAAATGTAGAAACTGTCATACCTCTTCTAGATGGAGTTGTTGGTCTAAATTGTTTAATACCCATTTTTTCTCTCCCTTTCTAACGTTTAGAAATTTACAATTTCTTTTTTGTTTGCTAATTTTGCAGGCTAAAGTCTATTGGGTTATAAACTCCATGTCTTTAACTATTAGCAAATCTGTATTTTAATTAAGCTCCAAAAGCTTCGATAGATGTTTTATATTTTTTATCTATCTTTTTAACTTTTCCGCCTTTTTCTAAGTAAGTCATTTCTTTAGCATCTTTTGCTATTGTAACAATTGCTTTCTTCCAATCAGATGTTTTACCTTGGTTAGCACCTTGTCTCTTTGGCTTACCTTTAACGTTTATTGTTTTAACGTCAAGTACTTTTACTTCGAATAATTTTTCAACGGCATTTCTAATATCTATTTTAGTTGCCTTTTTATTAACTTCAAATGTGTACTTTCCTTCATTCATAGCAAAACTGCTTTTCTCTGTGATTATTGGTCTAATGATTATATCTTCTGCTACCATTATGCGTACACCTCCTCTATTTTGGCTACTGCATCTTTAGTAACAACAAACATATCATACTTTAAGATATCATATGTATTGATTGTGCTTACTAAAGCTGTTTTAATATTAGGAATGTTTCTAGCTGAAGCTTGTACATTTAAGTTTTTATCAGCTAAAACTACTAATGCTTTATTTACATTCAAATTCTCTAATACTTTTGCCATATTCTTTGTTTTAATTTCATCAAAATCTAAGCTATCTAATACAACAAGTTTGTTTTCTTGAACTTTTGTTGTTAAAGCAGATTTTAATGCAAGTCTTCTAACTTTTTTATTTAAAGTGTATCTATATGATCTTGGTTTTGGTCCAAGTGCAATACCACCTTTAATCCATTGTGGAGCTCTGATACTACCTTGTCTAGCTCTACCTGTACCTTTTTGTTTCCAAGGTTTCTTTCCACCACCAGTTACTTCTGTACGTGTTTTTGTAGATTGTGTACCTTGTCTTTGATTAGCTAAATAATTAAGAACTACTTCATGCATAACATCTTCATTAACTTCTACTGCGAAAATGCTGTCTGCAAGCTCTATATCGCCAACCTTTTTGCCTTCTTTATTTAATAAATCAACCTTTGGCATTTATATTTCCTCCTTCCTCTTATTTAGCGCTCTTAGAAACTGCTGTTCTAGCTGTTTCTTTAATTCTTACTAATGAATTTTTATATCCTGGAATTGAACCTTTAATTAAGATAACGTTCTTATCCATATCAACCTTAACAATTTGTAAGTTTTGTACTGTTACAGTATCTTTTCCTGTATGTCCTGGTAACTTCTTACCTGGGAATACTCTACCTGGTGAAGATGTAGGTCCCATAGAACCTGGTCTTCTGTGATACATAGAACCATGTCCTTTTGGTCCAATGTGTTGTCCATGTCTCTTAATAACACCTTGGAATCCTTTTCCTTTAGAAACACCTTGAACATCAACTAATTCTCCAGCTTCGAAGATATCAGCTTTAAGTTCATCTCCAACATTATAAGATTCGATATCGTCTAGTCTTAATTCTTTCACATATTTCTTATATGCAAGTTTAACTTTATCAAATTGACCTTTTTCAGGTTTGTTCATTTGTTTTTCTTTAACTTCTCCAGTTGCAAGAACTATTGCGTTGTAACCATCTGTTTCAACAGTTTTCTTTCTTAAAACTAAGCTTGGTTCAACTTCTACAACTGTTACTGGAATAACTAATCCGTCATTATCGAATATTTGAGTCATTCCTAATTTTTTTCCGTAAATACCTTTTTTCATTGTTAATTAACCTCCTTGGCTATTGGTTCACACTTTTTTGTGAACATGACCTTTGTTTCCGAACTTACTATATAATAGATAATTATTTATCTATTTTCATTTCAACTTCTACACCAGCTGGTAACTCGATTTTCATAAGAGCTTCAGTTGTTTTTGAAGTTGGGTAAAGAATATCAATAACTCTCTTGTGTGTTCTCATTTCGAATTGTTCTCTTGAATCTTTGTATTTGTGAGGTGATCTCAAGATTGTTACAACTTCTTTCTTTGTAGGTAGTGGAATTGGACCAGATACGCTAGCGCCTGTTCTCTTAGCCGTTTCTACTATTTTTTCAGCAGACTGATCTAAAATTGCATGATCGAAAGCTTTAAGTCTAATTCTAATTTTTTCCTTTCCTACTTCTGCTACTTTGTTTGCTTTTGGCATCGTTTTTCCCTCCTTAAAAATTTGCGTGCCAGCAAAGCTTCAACGCACCCGGGTGTTTCAAAAACTCCCATTATTAAACCCAAGGCAGAAAATCCTTGGGAAAAGTGCTTTCTAACCCTTGCCGCCCGATTTTAAACCGGACATACTCCGTGAAAGTTCCCTGCCAACTAGGGGCAGCCACATTTCACATCAACGCATTATCACAGCAAGTATTATTATAAAGCCTACTAGAGGAAAAAGCAAGCTTTTTTTGAAATTTTTTCTTGCTTTATGTAAATTTGTTTTTGCTAATTTTTGCAATTATAAATCAGGTTGATTTTCAGCGTTATTTTTTCAAATCCTTCACATTAAATAAGTTATATCCCTCATAGTTATAACTTGTATCTATGCCTTTCATGTAGACTTCTCTATCATCTATTTTGTCTGTTAGTGCATTTTTTAATAAATATTTAATTTCTAGATTTTTTATTGGACTTCTCTCCATCGCCAATAAGTAATCTTCTTTGTTTATTTTACTCCAATCAACCACCATTTTTAATTCTTTTTTTAGTATCATATCTAGCCATATTCTAGTACTTCTTCCGTTTCCTTCTCTAAATGGGTGAGCGACATTCATTTCTATATACTTTTCTACAATTTCATCAAAATTGCTTTGAGGCATTTGGTCAATTTTATTTAAAGCTTCTTCTAAATACATTGCAGATGCAAATCTAAAATTGTTTTTTGATATATTTTCTTTTCTCATTTTACCAGCAAATTCATATATATCTTCAAACAAGTATTTATGTATTTCTGCTAAACCTTTGTATGTACCTACTTCTATTTTATCTAATATTTTATTTTCGAACAATTCGATTGCCTTTATTTTTGTTATTCTTTCTTCTTCCTTTGCTAGCTCTATCGAATTTGTTATACCTAATTTATTTTCTAACATTATTATTTTATATGATGTTTAATATCATATTCTCCTTTCCATTTTCTTTTAGAATACCAAAAATTTTAGCAATTTGCAATTTTTGTTTTAAAGTTCTTCTCCTGCTCCTATTTTTCTGGCTTTTTTATATTTTTCGCCATCTTTTTTGGTTATTTTCTCTTCTTTTATGCCATTTGGTGTGCATATTTTTAATTCAACATAACCTTTGGATATTTTCGGATGTCTTAGTACTCTGTTTTGTGTACCAGATATCTCTTCTTTGCTTGCTAATAGATAGATGTATTTTTCATCTTCAAATGGTGATTCTGCATCTTTTAGGTTTTTATGTATTTTAGTTCTTTCCACTCTGCATGTAAAGTGACACCAATCATCTTCTGGAAGCTTGCACTCTGTGTCTTGCGGGCATGGTGCAATTATTGTTGCTCCTTGCTCTATTAAAGCTTTTTTGTATTTCATTATACTTTTGTAGTTTTCTGGCGTGCCTGGTTCTATTATAAATAGAAATTTATTTGTTGACTCCCATAGCTTTTTTAGTACAGTTTCTTTTTGTTCTTCTTTTATTTCATTTAGCATATATGAGGATACAACAAAATCTGCTTTTTCTATAAACTCTCCTGCTGTTATATCTTTTAAAGTCCATTCAGCCTTTTCCAGATTTGTATTTTGCATAAGTCTTTTTCCAAATTTAAGCATGTTTTCTTCTCGCTCTACACAGGTGATTTCCTTAAAATCAAATATTTCATTAGCTGCCCATGTTGCCGCTCCTGTACCGGATCCAACATCTAAAAGTGATTTTATTTCTATGTCTTTTATATATTTGTACGAATTTTCTATTGCAGAATGTACAGCTGTATATGTCGCAGGCATTCTTGCATTTGCATACGAAACAACATCTATTTCACTTGATAATAGGGTGGTTCCTGTTCTTTCTTGGTTCATATATCTTTCACTAATATTTGAATATGCATTTTTTAATTCTGTTTGTTTATATTTATTTGATATTTCTTCTAAATTAGTTTTTAATTCTTCTGGCAGTTTCATTTTTCTCTCCCGTTTTAAGTTTGTTCACTAGTTATAATGTTTTTTCGATTTTATTTTAGTGTAGCACCTTCAATTGTTTTTTATGGAGCACACAGTGCTTAAGCTACATTTCTGCACTAATATTTATTTTGTTATACATATATTCTTGGCACTCTTTTTCCTATGTTACATATTACTTCGTAACTTATTGTGTCTAGATGTTTTGCAACTTCATTTACATGCTCTATATCTCTTAATACTTCTACTGAGTCATGGACTTTTACACTATCATCAATTTTAACAAATAGCATATCCATGCATATGTTTCCCATTATTTCACAAGGCTTATTATTTATATATACATTTCTTCCTTTATTTTTTCTGATTACACCATCTGCATATCCAATCGGCACTACAGCTATTTTTGTTTTTTCTTTCGCTGTATACGTTGCATTATACCCAAGTGTTTCTCCCTCTTCTAATGTATTTATTTGTATAACTTCACTTTTTAATTTGAATGTTGGTTTTAATTCTAAATCTTTCTCATCAGTAAATCCATACATTATAATGCCAAGCCTACAACCATTTATATACTCTGGCTTTTTATATTTTTCCATTGCCTCGCTTGCCGATATATGTTTTATTTTTATTTTTTCACCTTCAATTAAATCTAGCATCTTTTTATATTTTTTCAATTGCTTATTATATAATTCTTCATTAGATGCCTCGTATATGTGCGAGTATATTCCTTCTATGTCCACATTCGCATCTTTTAATTTGCAATATACTTTTTCTAATTCTTTTTCATTTTTTATTCCTAATCTATTCATTCCTGTATTTAGCTTTATATGTACTTTACATTTTTCATTTAGTACATCTTCTATTTCTTCTAAATATTCG
Organism: uncultured Clostridia bacterium; assembly: GCA_934149405.1. Lineage (GTDB taxonomy): Bacteria > Bacillota > Clostridia > TANB77 > UBA1234 > UBA1234. The sequence goes on from CAKPEV010000006.1 coordinate 70,180, forward strand.
ATACTATTTATTGTTAATGTTATTTTGTTTTCAATTGCCTCTTTTATATACTCTTTTGGAACTATTCCTAAACAAAGAATTGGTATGTCTGCATTTTCATTTCTTATTGCAAGAGCTTCTTCAAATGTCGCAACTGCCAAATAATTCACGCCTGCTTCTATCATTTTAGGTATTACTCCATTTTCATGTCCATAACAATCTGCTTTAACAACACCAAAATAGTACTCATATTCATTATGCTTTTTTATTATCTTTTGGATATTGTTTTTTATATTATCCAAATAAACTTCCATATATGTATTTCTACTAAGCATTATGTCCCTCCAAAACGCATTTATTTTATATTATACTTTATTATATGATAACGATTTATACTAATTGCAATCTTTCATTGATAACCCAACTTTTTTCTTTTCTAAATCTATTTTTATAACTCTTACTTTTACTATATCGCCAACTGATACTACATCCATTGGATTTTTTATGTATTTATCGCTCATTTCAGATATGTGAACTAGCCCATCGTTTTTTACACCTATATCTACAAATGCTCCAAAATCAATTACATTTCTAACTGTGCCTGTTAATATCATACCTTCTTTTAGGTCTTCTATTTTTAATACATCGCTTCTTAAAACAGGTTTCGGCATTTCATCTCTCGGGTCTCTACCCGGTTTTTGAAGCTCTTTTATTATGTCTTTAATAGTAGGAACACCTATATTTAATTCTGTTGCTAACTTTTCTGCATTTACTGTATTCAAATTTACTCTAATCTCTGCTGATTTATCTTTTAAGTCTTGTACTTTAAATCCGATTTGTTCTAAAATCTTTTCTGCTGTTTCATAACTTTCTGGATGCACAGATGTATTATCTAACGGATTTTCTCCATCTGTTATTCTTAAGAAGCCTGCACATTGTGTGTACGCTGCCGGTCCTAACTTAGATACTTTTAAAAGTTCTTTTCTATTTTTTAATTTTCCTTTTTCATCTCTGTATTTAACTATATTATTTGCCACTGTTTTGCTTATTCCAGAAACATATTTTAAAAGTGATGGTGTTGCTGTGTTTAAATCCACTCCGACACTGTTTACTGCATCTTCTACTACACCTGTTAAGCTCTCATCTAATTTATTTTGATTTACATCGTGCTGATATTGACCAACACCAATACTCTTAGGGTCTATCTTTACAAGTTCTGCAAGTGGATCTTGTAGTCTTCTTGCAATTGAAATTGCTCCTCTTAGTGATACATTTATGTCTGGATATTCTTCTGTTGCGAGCTTTGAAGCAGAATATACAGAAGCTCCAGCTTCACTAACTATTGCATAATGAATATCGTGCTTTACATCTTTTATCATATCTGCTACAAACATTTCTGATTCTCTTGAAGCTGTTCCATTTCCAATTGCTATCATGTTTATATTGTATTTATTTATTAGTTCTAATAATTTCTTTTTTGCACCCTCCACATCATTTTGTGGTTCTGTTGGATATACTGTTGTTGTGTCTAAAAGTTTTCCTGTGTCATCTATTACTGCAATTTTACAACCTGTTCTATAGGCTGGGTCAAAGCCCATTACCGTTAAGTTTTTAAGTGGTGCTTGAAGAAGAAGTTTTTTAGCATTTTGTCCGAATACTTTTATTGCTTTTTCTTCTGCTACATCTGAAAGCTCATTTCTTACTTCATTTTCAACTGATGGCTTTATAAGTCTTTTATATGAATCTGCTATAACAAGCTCCATTGTATCTCTAAAGCTAGCATCTTTTATTAAAATTCTTTTTTCTAGGTATTCAATTATTTTATCATCTGTTCCATCAATTTTCACTTTTAAAAATTCTTCTTTTTCGCCTCTGTTTATTGCCAAAATTCTATGACTAGGAATTCTTTTTACAGCCTCTTCGTAATCGTAATACATCTCATAAACACTTTTTTCATCCTTTGCTGCTTTTGTCACTATAATTCCATCTCTATATATGATTTTTCTTATATCTTTTCTATATTCTGCAACATCTGATATCATTTCTGAAACAATATCCATAGCACCGGCTATTGCATCATCTACTGTTTCAACACCTTTTTCGGCATCTATAAAATCGTTTGCTATTTCTTTTAAATCTTTCTTTTCTTTTTGTTCAAACAATATAGTAGCAAGTGGCTCTAAACCTTTTTCTTTTGCGATAGTTGCTCTTGTTCTCTTTTTTTGTTTATATGGTCTATATAAATCTTCTACTTCTGTCATTGTAACGGCAGTTTCGATTTTGTTTTTTAGTTCATCATCTAACTTTCCTTGCTCGTCAATAAGTCTTATAACTTCTTCTTTTCTTTTTTCAAGGTTTCTCAAATATGTAAGTTTATCAAATAGTTCACGAAGCTTTACATCAGAAAGTTCTCCTGTTTGCTCTTTTCTATATCTAGCTATGAATGGAATTGTGTTTCCTTCATCTATTAACTTAACAGCGTTTTCAACTTGAAAAGGCTTTAAATTCAATTCCTCTGCAATTTTTGTTTCTATTAAATTCATTATATAACTCCTCTCTAACATCTTGCTAATTAAGTCCTATATAATATGCCAAATCATATATTGTATTTATTACTTGTTCCTTAAATATTATTAGTGCTACTGCCAATGTCAATATTATTATAGTGGCTATTATCCTGCCTTTTTTAGATGTCTTCTTTTTAACTATAGTCACAATACCTACTACAAATGCTACTATAGCTAACAAAAGTCCGCCTATTTTAGCGGCTAATAATCCAAGTGGTGCAGGATTGTATGTTGGTGGACCATACAAAAGCATTGGTGGTTCTATTCCGTATGCAGTTTGTATTGCTGGCATTCCATATAATACTTTTTGCTTTAAACCTATAAAAAACGCTCCTACAGCCACTAATATTTTTCCTAACTTGTTTTTCATTTTACCGCCTCCTTTAACAATTTGTTTAAGCATAAATTTGGTTTATTCTCTTCAAAATTCCACGTATGAAGTGAATCTCCTTTGCAATATTTATAATCCTTGCATTTTTCGCATTCTGTGCATTTTTGCCTATCTTCATTTCTAAACCATTTAAAACCATTTTCCCATGTGTTTACGAAATCATCTTTTCTTATATTGCCTTGTATTAGATCTTTTCTTCTTGGCACATTCGGACACACAAAAATATCTCCATTATAGAGTATACTTCCTGTTAAATAACCTGTATGGCAGAAAAAACTTTGACTTCTTACTTCTTTTTCATCTTTCATTCCTAAAAAATGTGAACAACCATATGTAATATCAAATTTTGAATGTCTTCTTTTGTCTTTTATAAAATCTATTAGTCTTCTATAATCGTTTGTATCTAAAGCAATGGTTGCATTATCGTTTGCTCTGCCTATTGGATCCATATTTACAATTCGCCAAGAATCGACTCCTAAATCTTTCATAACTTTATATAATTCATCTAATTCATTTATTGATGATTTGCTTACAACTGTTGTAACTTGCAAACAATATAAAAATTTCGCTTCTCTTAATTTTTTTATATTTTGCATTATTTTTTTATAAGAACCAGGCACGCCTCTAAATTCATCATGTGTTTTCTCAAGTCCATCTATACTTATTGAAACTGTACCCATTTTAGTTTCTTTCATTTTTGATATAATCTCATCGTTTATTAAAATTCCATTCGTTGTCATTCCCCATTTATATCCTAAATCACTTGCATATTTCATTACCTCAAAAAGATCATCTCTAACTAGTGGCTCACCACCTGTAACATTTATAAGTATTTTAGATGCATCGTACTTCTCGGATATTGATTTAAATGCATTTTTAATCTCTTCTGTTCTTAATTCGTCTGTTAATTTTGTTTGTTCACCAGCCCTACTTCCACAATGTTTGCACCTAGCATTACATCTTAATGTTGTTTCCCAAAACAAGTTTTTTAACATTGGTTTCTGCGACAGACTTTTCCTATATTCATATGTAAGTTCTGCTTCTCCAATTTTCATTATTTCTTTGAACATGACTATTTCCTTTCATATGCCTTATTTGTTATCTCATCTTCAATTATATAGAAACTGCTTATTTTATGCAATAGAAAAGATTTTGAGGAATTTTTGTTTGTACCAGATATTGCAAATAAAAAATGAATATTTTTACTCACACAAATAAAAGAAACATGAATATCTAACCTCTTATTCATGTTTCTTTATTTTTTGCGTTATAAAATTGGATATTCATCACAATGTGTTGCACGTTCCAAACCATTCAAGCCCAGTTGCTTAAGTAATTCGTGTTCTCCTTCTAAAATATCAATTTTCTTAAAGAATCTTTGTACAAACATTCCTCTTTGATACTCGAAAAAATGCCTTTCCAAATCATCCGTTAAAACCTCTAGAAGACCTCCTTTGCGCATATCATATTGATCCCATGGAACAATAATTTTAGGTGGCTCTATTTCAGTGTACATCGTATACCGAACAACACCCTCGGGTTTTTTTGAAACTTTTACAACTGAGTTACTGTAATAGAAAAGCCCACTCGAATGTAGATAAAAGCTCATAACAAACCTCCAACAAATTTTATTTTCAATAGTATTATATGCTATTATCCTGAAAAATTCAAGTTTTTTTGTTTTCATGCTAGTTATTTAGCTATATATTTGGTAAAATATGTTTTTCGTTTGAATATTTATTCTAAAATTTCAATTATAATATTTTTCCATCCTTACACTCTAACATTATTGTTACTGGACCATCATTTGTTAATGTTATTTGCATGTCTGCTCCAAAGCTTCCTGTTTTCACATTCATGTCTAATTCTTCTCTGCAATATTTTATAAATTTTTCGTATAGTTCGTTTGCATATTCAGGTTTAGCTGCATTTATAAAGCTTGGTCTATTTCCATGGTGGCAGTCTGCATATAGTGTGAATTGCGAAACTATATGTAAAGAACCTCCTACATCTTTTATCGATAAGTTCATTTTTTCATTTTCATCTTCGAAAATTCTTAATTTTACAATCTTTTCTGCTAGTGCCTTCATATCTTCTTCAGTGTCATCGTGGGTTATTCCCAACAATACTAAAAAACCTCTTTCTATTTTTGAATATTCCTTTTTATCTATCTCCAATCTTGATGACAATACCCTCTGTATTAGTGCTTTCATTTTTATTCTCCTATTATTAATTGATTTTTAAAATATATTTTTTATTTCTTTTATATTTTTTAACACATTTGTTTTTGGCAAAGCATCGTCCACTTTCTCGTCTTCATAACTCCACGTATGCTCGTTAGGTATATATACTGTGTTAAATCCCGCCTTTTTCGCCTCGTTTATATCTCCTTTCGGACTGTTTCCTATCATGTAGCAATCTTCTGGCTTTAAATTGTACTTTTTCAAAATTTCTTCGTAATCACTTTTTGTTTTATGCTTTACAATTGTGTAATCGGCGAAATATTTTTTTATACTTAATGCTTCAACTCTTCTTTTTTGAACATCTTCCATTCCTTTAGTTATTATTGAAAGTTCATATCCTTTGTCATATAAATATTCTACTGCCTCTTTCGCCCCATCTATTAATTCGATATCACTGTTATATAATATTGACGCACTCTTCTTTATAAAACCTTGAATATCATCTTTGAAAAAGTCATATCCAATGATGTCATATGCAACTTGCATTAATGAACATTCAAAATTTTGTGGTCCATATCCATGTTGTTCTAAATTTTCATACTGTTTTTCATTAAATTTTTGCCTTATCTCGTTATATGTATATTTTTTATTGTACTCTAATATCTTTTTGGCGACAACATCTTCTACATCATAAAAATATCCTGAACACTTAATCAATGTGTCATCCAAATCAAAAAATATGTGCTTTTGCATACAATCACCTTTCTCTTGAAATAATTATTTATATATAATTGTTTCCAAATTATATAAAAAGTTTTCTAATACAAATAATTGCACGTTTCATAACTTAAAAACATTTAGCGTTTCTATTGTATAAAAAACCGATGCAAGCTCATGCATCGGTATAAATTATTTTTTTCCTTTGTATCTATTTTCGAATACCACTTTTATAAAAGCTCTTCTTGTTTCTATCTCATCTATTATAAGCAAGTTAGTTACTGAAATTCCGATAAATAACAAGTCAATGTAAACATTAAATTCAAACGAATTTCCTAAAATCTCTCTTCTTAGTATATGTACTATCAAACTTGCCATAAAGCATATTAAAGATATCATATTATACGAAGCTTTTTTCCTTATATATCCAAGTATATTCATTATTATGAGAACTAATGCACAAAATATTAAGATATAATAATTTTCAAAACTATATAACACTTAATTTATCACCTATTCCTCTTCGTCCCAGTTATGCCAAATCTCTTGAACATCATCTAAATCTTCCATATTTTCTATGATTAAATTCATTTTCTTGGTGCCAGCTTCATCAAGACTCATGTAATTTTGTGGAACCATCTTTATATCTGCATCAAGGAACTCTATTCCTTTTGCTTCCAATGCTTCTCTGACTTTTGAAAAATCTTCTGTGGTTGTTGTTATTTCATAAACATCTTCATCAGCCTCAAAGTTTTCAGCGCCAGCTTCTATTGCCTCCATCATCAACTCGTCTTCGCCCATATTAACTGATTTTTCAACTATAAGAACGCCCTTTTTATCGAACATCCAACTAACAGAGCCTGTTGTTCCTAGATTTCCACCAAATTTATCAAGTATATGTCTAACATCTCCAGCTGTTCTATTTCTATTATCTGTCATTGCTTCAATTATAATTGCAACACCATTTGGTCCATATCCTTCATATGTTATATCTTCATAATTAGCTGTGTTTCCATCTCCAGCAGCTTTCTTTATGCTTCTATCTATATTATCATTTGGCATGTTATTTGCTTTACATTTTGCTATAACGTCTCTTAATTTAGAGTTTGATGCGGGGTCAGGTCCACCTTCTTTTACAGCAACCAGAAGTTCTCTTCCTAATTTTGTGAAAACTTTACCTCTTTCAGCATCTGATTTACCTTTTTTGTTTTTAATGTTATTCCATTTGCTATGTCCTGACATTTATATCTCCTCCTTTTTTATGTATGCTATATTATCATATTTTTTAAGCATTGTGTAGTACTTTTTCAAAAAAAGTACCAAAAGACATATCCAAAACATTGAGTTTTGCATGCTTTTGGTATAATTTTTAGCTATCGCCATCTACACTTTCTTGCTTACAATATTTTATAACTTCAATATTACTATTTTTACTTCTTTCAACCATTTGGTTATACACTTTGTCTCTCAAGTCCTTTTTTTGCAGTGCCTTTGGCAATTCTTTATTTGCAAAAAAAGGGCCGTCAATATATGAAGCTATTTTTACTTTATTTTTTCCATAAGCTTGATATGTGTTAGTTATACTAAATGTTGGAACATCTAATTCGACAGGATATGTGAAAGATGTACTTTTAAATGGTCTTATTTTTGTATAATATGGCCATATATGTGCTTCTGGATAAATAGTTATTACATGATTATCACGTATTGTTTTTTCTATTGCATTTTTAAAATTTTTCATAGCATTTAAATTACTTGGGATTGGTATTGCTCCCATCATTTGAACAAAGTTACCAAGTACCTTCATTGATACATTTTCCGGATTCACAATAAAAAAATTCCTTTTTGGATAGATTGGTATACTTGGAATTAATGTATCTCCAAAAGGTTGTGTATGATTTACATATACAAAATACCCTGTTTTCTTATAGCTCTTGAACTTTTCTTTTCCAATATATTTAATTTTAAATTTTATTTTTGCATACAAAATTCTTATTGGAACAAGTAATATATTTTGCGTTATAAAAGATGCAATATTCCAAAATGGATTTTTATGAATATATTTATAATTTTCATCAATTATCCTTGGCTTAATTTGCGCTTCTGAAAACTCATCATTTAATTCATCTTGATAATATATGATTTTTTTATTATTCTTCATCTACCATTTCCTTATTTTCCGTTATATATTCTAAAGGTTTTCCATAGAAATTTTCATAAGTTTCTTTCCATAGATTAAAGTTCTTTTCTTTCATTATTCTTATATTTTCTCTTTCAGATATTTCTTTATCCGGATATATTGGAACCTTTATATTTACTGTATACTCCTGAATCGGAAAACCGTCACCACCAATATTTTCACTATCATTCATTGTGATAAATATCGGTACAACCGGCACATTGTTTCTAACCGCCAATTTAAAAGCACCATCTTTTAGTGGCTTAGGTTTCCTATAATTCCACCATAAACTCTGCTCTGGATATATAAGTATAAAATCACCATTTTGAAGTATTGTATCAACAGCCTTCATAAACTCTATCATTGTTTTTGTATTCGAGCTAAGTGGTAACGTATCACAATTTCTGAACAAAAATCCATAAAAGCCTGGGAAATTAGTATAGTTTCCTTCTCTTATTACTTTGTATAATATTTTTTTATTTTTAAAATGTTTTGTATCTCTAAATACTTTTTCGACAGTAAAGCAATCGAAAGGATTGAAATGATTGCATGTTATTATTGCTCCATTACTTACCACTTCTAGATTTTCCATTCCTATAACATCTTTTATTATAAGTTTATTATTTCTTAAAAGCTCTTCTAAAAATTTTCTACCTATTTCATTAGCTACTGTTCTTTTTATCTGACTTTTTCTTTTTTTCTTTAAATAATCAACTTTATCTGGTTTTAACACTATTGTGGGTGGATCTTTTTCTGGATCAACATCAAATTTTCCTTCTCTTTCAAGTCTATCAATTTCATCCAAGATTTCCAATCTGTCTTTAGCTTTTTCTATAATTTCTTCTCTCATACTTTATCTCCTGTTTATTCTATCATCTCCAACACAGTCAGCTTCTTTTTGTGCTAGCATTCTTAAAGCTTTATCTTTTTCCATATCTTCAAAGCGTTCTTCGTCTGAATAATTATCCTTTATTTTTTGTATTGTGCCAAAAAATTCAGTCTTTTTAGCATAATTCCAAAAATAGTCTTTATATAATATATCTTCGAAATGCCAAGGCTTGTATGCTAGATTATAGTGTATCAATTTTATATCTCCTTGATTTTCTTTTTCTCTAGCTATAGGCATTCTATTCCAATTTGAATCTACTATCTTAACTCTACCTTTACACAATCTATTTAGATAGTCTTGGTCTTGAGCAACTGAAAATTTTATTTTATCTAACGAATATATAAATTTTTCTTGAAAATCAAATTTTCTAAGCTCGTCCAAATTCATTAACAAGACTCCAGCATTAAAATAGTTTCTATAATCAGCCACTCCAACAACTTTTTCTGCATATTCTTGGAATACTTCAATTGTCTGAATTACATCATCTGGCGCTGCTGCAACCAAATCGTTTTCCATATTTGTATTATATAAATCTGCAACATCTTCCAGTACAACAATATCACTGTCTAAGTAAAGTGCCTTAGTGTATTGTGGATACAAATTAGGTATAAATAGTCTAAAATAAGTTGTTTTAGAATAATAGTCTCTCGTGTATAATTTATCTTTTATCTTTTCTATGTAATAATTCAAATCTACAAATTCTATACTAACATTTTCTTGCTCAAACTTTTGTATTTTCTTTTGATTCTCTTCCGAAATATTTGTGTATAATATTTTTATTAAATAAAAATTTTCTTTCTTTGAATTTTCTATCAAAGATTGAAGTGAAACTGCTAAAAAAGGTATATATCCATCATCAACAGCGAAAAAAATTGGTATTACATTTTTATTTTCCATCTATTTTTTCTCCTTTTCGAATTCATTTTTTAATCTTAAATATTCTTCTAAATCGTTGTCATAGTAGTAACACTTTAATACTTTATGAACTTCTTCTACATTCCACTGCTTAAAGTTTTCCGTATGAGGATACGGTAAAAACATTAGTCTTTTGCAAAAATGACAAATTACCGTATCCTTTCTATTAAATTTTGATTGTTCATTATATTTTCTAGGCAATATTTTTTTCTTTGTAGTAGACCAAAATATAGCGTCTTGATCTGCAAATAACATTTTTTTATTTCTGATTAAATTTCTTGCCTTTTTAAGAAGACCTGTTTCTTTTATTTTTTTCATATTTAAAAGTAACATGCCAGCATTTATATAGTCTGGTCTAATTATCCAACAACCATATTTTTCTTTTACAGCCGCATATTCATATTCATTAATATCTATTTCATACAACTTCTTTAAATCATCACCAACCATTATATCAATATCCAAATACAATAGTTTTTCTGGCATCTCTGGCACCAAATCGGCAAGCAATCTTAGCAAGGTGTATGGTGTGCAGTATGCTGTTTCGTTTTTGCAATTTGCAAATTCTTTTTCATATAATTCTGTTACATCTATTTTTTTTACACTATTCTTTTGATTTCGCGATTTTGCAAAATCATCAAGAAACTTTTCTTGTTCGTCAGTTATTGGAACAAAATTCTCATTTAATCTTGAAACATCCATCGTAAAAATATAACAATTAATTACTTCATTAGTCCTATTTGTTATTGATATAAGTTGCGTTAATGCACCGTCAAAAACCTTCTTATTTCCACATAAAAGTAAGTTTATCATATATCCCCTCATCATTTCTAAAATTATATCAGTAACATTATATCGTATTTAATTTATTATTTCAACACCAGTTATTTGTCTTTCTCTGTGCTATTTTCTAAATACCTAGCTCTTCTTTTTTGCTCTTCTGGTGTAAGCCAAGCATCGAATGAAGCTATAAATTCGCCATACTCTGTTGCATCCTCTATTATGCCTTTTCCTTTCGTTTTTAAAGCATCTAAACCGATTTTATTTCTTTTATCTTTCATAAAAAATCACCCCATACTTGATAGTATGAGATGATTAAGCATTTTTATTCTATCTATTATATTTTTCTAAATACTCCAACTACCTTTCCTAAAATTGAGCAAGTAGGCACTATTATAGGTTGCATAAACTGATTTTGTGGTTGTAATCTTATATGACCTTTTTCTTTATAAAACTTTTTAACTGTTGCTTCGTCTTCTATAAGAGCTACAACAATATCCCCATTTTGAGCACTATCTTGCTTTTTAACTAATATAAAATCACCGTCTAATATTCCAGCATCTATCATGCTTTCTCCTCTAACACGTAGCATGAACGTTTCGCCTGTTCCAGTGAAATCTATTGGCAAAGGAAATGAGTCTTCCACGTTTTCAACAGCAAGTATTGGCATTCCTGCAGTTACCTTACCAACTATTGGAACATCTACCATTTCTTTCGATGTAAAAAAAGGCTTTTGGCTTCTGCCATCTTCATCAACCAATCTTATTGTTCTTGATTTCATATCAACTTTTTCAATTAATCCTTTTTTCTTTAGTCTAGCTAGATATCCGTGTACTGTTGAAGTAGATTTTAAATCTAATGCTTTACAAATTTCTCTAACAGAAGGTGCATAACCTTCCTCCTTAATTTGTTGTCTAACATAGTCTAATACTCTTTGTTGTTTATCGGTTGCTTTAGCAGAATCTTTCATTTATATCTCTCCTTTTCTTCTCAACTAAGTTGCTTATAGGCTATCACAAAAATTCGTTCTTGTCAACATTTGACGCAAACAAATTTTTATAATTTTCTTTTCATTTTAACTAGGTCTCAACTTTTGTTAATGTTGTTTTAAAACATATCCTTTTTCTTTAGCCAAATCCATGCTATTAAAGATGTCAAAAATGCAATTCCCATTACCTTAATAAAGCCGAATGCATCATTTGCAAATGGCAATCCAGCGACATTCATTCCCCATATGCTTGATACTATTGTAGGAATTGAAATTACTATTGTAACCGATGCTAAAAACTTCATCACAATATTTAAATTATTTGATATAACAGAAGCATATGCGTCCATCGTTCCACTCAAAATATCTCTATATATTGTTCCCATTTCAATAGCTTGTCTATTCTCTATAATTGCATCTTCAAGTATGTCTTCGTCTTCTTCATACATTTTTATAAATTTTGAACGCATTAATTTTTCCATAACTATTTCGTTCGATTTAAGCGACGTTGTAAAATATACTAAACTCTTTTCTAATTCTAAAAGCCTAATCAATTCTTGATTTCTCATTGACTTTTGAAGTCTATTCTCTGCTTTATCAGTTTCTCTATTTATAAACTTAAGATAATTCAAATAATACACTGCCGTTTTATAAAGAATTTGCAATATAAAACGTGTTTTCTTAAATGTAAAAAATCCTTTTACTCTACAATCAATAAACTCCTTTAATATAGGTGATTCTGCCGTACAAACGGTTATGAAATAATCATCTCTAACCACAATCATACCAATCGGAATAGTTGTAAACCCTTCTATCTCGCCATCGTTTTTTTCAACAGTTGGCAAATCGATTACTATAAGTGTTTGATCATCCTCAACATCTATTCTCGCTTTTTCTTCCTGATCTAGAGGATATCTTATAAATTCTTCTCGCACACCAATAGAATTGCAAAGTGTATTTATCTCTTGAGCAGTAGGATTAATAAGATTTATCCAACAACCCTTTTCAAGTTTAGTTTGTTCTCTAAAAAATCCTTGCTCGTCTACTGTTCTATATATTTTCATCATAATAAATTCCCCCTTGTTTGCAAAAGAAAAAATTGTCTTGCTTAAACCTTACAAAACAATTTCTTCTTAAATTTTAATCTCCATCCTTAACTAGATATACTTTCCAATTTCTTCTTCCAAGTTTATATGCAAAAGATTTATCAAACACAGCATAATCAAATCTATACTTTCCTTTTACTGCACTACCAGTATCCATAGCAACTACATATCCAAGTCCTTCAATATAGAACTCTGTTCCGAGTTTCCAATACTTTGTATCAACGGCTATCGAAACTCCCGCAACAATTGGTTTTCCTGATGCTGTATATCCCAAGTTATTACTACATTCATCTGGGCTAGGTGTGTATGCTGTCCCTTCAAATTCTCCCACATATTCTAATTTTTCATAATCAACTGCTGTATCAGCCTTATCTGCAGTACCAAAATTTTGTGGTTCAATTCCTACGGAAGCAGCGAGTTTCAAGGAATCTTGAAGTCTCATATTTTCTTCAATTAAACTTTGATTATTTTTAGCTAGTTGCTCCGCCTCTGTATACAACCTTTCTTGTTCTGACTTTATTTCTTCTTGCTTTTTCTCAATCTCTTCTTTTTGATTTTCTATATAACTTTTTTCGTTTTCTAAATTTTGTATTCCAACAACTAAACCTTCTGTTTTTTCATTATACACTTTCACAGTATCTTTTGCATATACCAACACATAAAACGCTCCTGCAGAAACAATTAGTAACGAGCAGATTAGAGCTTTACCAATTCTTCTATGTTTAAGAATTGATTTTCTAAAATTATATACTGCTTTAATTTGAGATATCCTATCAGCTTGTCCCAATTTTATCCCTCCAACAATCACAAATTCCTTACGCATACACGCATTTTAAATTCTTCTAAATTATATCACAACACTTTTGAAATTTGTACAATATTTTATATTTTTCACATAAAATATTTTTTAATATATGCTTCTTTTAATTCATACAAATGCTTTTATAATTTTCCACCATTAGCGTTACTATTTCATTTTTATATAATTTTACATTTGCAAAATTTTTTCATTTTAATTCTATGCACTTGAATAACAATAATTAATTTGTTATAATATCTTTGTATTCATGGGGATGCAATGGTTTCGACAGATGCCTAGCAGTATAAATAGCGAGTGATGGATTCTCGTCGGCCATCTAAAAAAACGAGAAATATAAATAATTAACAACAATAAAGTTGCTTTAGCTGCCTAGTTGTGGCTACGTTTGACCAGGCTTGTCTACTTGGCTTGAATCAGGCGTCGATTAAAGTAGAACCAAAGCTATCAAAACTTTGAGATAGTGGGTATTTATAAAGTTACCAAAAATAAAAGGGTGTTTTTCCTCGTTTATTCTAGGGAATTTTAAAAGATAAACTGCACTCGGAGAAGTTTATATGAAAGGGCTTTTGGACAGGAGTTCGATTCTCCTCATCTCCACCATTTTCTAACCAATATCAATTGATATTGGCTTTTTTATGCAATTTTTATTTTTTTCTTGACTTTTGTATTTTTCCATGTTATGATTCTTCACTGTACGAAGTACCTCAACCGATGACCGAACTATTTTTTAGGAGGTTGGTGTTATGTTAGTGATTTTCAACAATGTTTTTTCTTGGATTGCCGCACTTGCTGGAATCGTTTTTTGTCTTCCTTACTTCCTGAAGGATGAGTACAAAAAACTCATGCTACAATCTATCTTTGGTGCAGTGTGTGTGGTTGCCAACGTAGGAACCATGATTACGGACGTAATTTTAGGCAACTGCTATGCAGTTAGCTTTGTCCTTATCATCTTCTGGTCCATTATTACCGTTGTTTTGTACGAATTCGCAAAATATGACAAAGCTCATATGAATACCTAACATTTAAAAAGCTGTGATTTTTTTCACAGCTTTTTTTCATTCTCTATTTCTATGGTCATTCCCTCACAATGCTTTTTACTCATCTGATGTCTCTTTTTTCTATTTTCTACAGTATCAAATATTATTGAAAAATCATAATCTTCTGGATATAACATACTTGCTGGTACTTTTAATTCCAACCTTTTGTGATTTACTAACACCTTTTCATATTGCATCTGCACAAGAATTTTTCCCTCTTCATCCGCCTTTTTGCATACTATTCCTATCTTATTTTCAGGATGCACCACTACGCTATCACCAATATTAAAACTTTCAGCTCTTTTTGAAGCTTCTTTATGTTCTTTGCTTTCTTTTATTTTTTTTTTAGAATTTGTATCAGGAATTTCTTTCTCTGCCCCTTCTAATAATTCTTTGTCCATTTCCTTTTCTTTATATGAATATTTATATGCATTTTCTATTATACTTCTTGGCATTCCTAATTTTTTAGCTATATAAAGTGCTTGACTTTCGCCAGATTTTCCTATCTCCAATTTGTAAAGTGGTTTTAATGTTGCTCTATCAAATGCCATTCTGCTGTTTATTACTCCATCCGCTTTTTCTCCATATTCTTTTACTTCTGCATAATGAGTGGTTACTAAAAACAAACAATTCTTTTTTCTTAATTCTTCTAATATAGCGATTGCTATTCCCATACCTTCAAGTGGATCTGTTCCACTTCCAAGCTCATCTAGTATTACTAAAGATTCATTGGTTACCTTGCCTAATATTTGTAATATATTTGATATATGTGCTGAAAATGTAGACAGATTTTGATTTATGTCTTGTCCATCTCCTATATCGCAAAAGATATCATTATTCATACAAATGTCTGCATTCCTTGCCGGCACATGAAGTCCACATTGAGCCATCAAGCAAAATAACCCTACAGTTTTTATGCATACAGTTTTTCCACCTGTATTTGGCCCTGTTATTATTATACCATTTGCATTTTCGCCCATCTCGAAATCGAGTGGCACGCATGCTGTTTTATCTATAAGTGGGTGTCTCGCTTTTTCTATTTTTATATATCTTTTGGTATTTATTTTTGGTTCAATACCATTTAAATCGACACTTAGTTTAGCTTTGGCAAATATAAAATCTAACTCTTCTATTATTCTTTTATTTTTAGTAAATATATCAAAACATTCAGACAAATTAGAAGTAAGCATATAAAGTATCTTTATTTCTTCATTCTCTTCTTCTAATTTTAAACTCGAAAGCTCTGTGCTTATTTTTTCAACTTGCACTGGTTCTATAAATAAAGTTCCACCTGTTCTAGATTTTTCTATTACACTTCCTTCTATTTTGCTTTTATACTCTTTTTTTACAGGAATACAAACATGTCCACCCTTTATTGTAGTATAATCTTCTGAACAATACTTTTTGTTAGCAAGCAATATTGAATCGGCTTTTTGCTTTATCTTTTCCTCTAAGTTTATAATATTTCTTCTTATATCTTTCAAATCGCTTGTTGCATTATCTAAAATTTTTCCATCTCTTATGCAACGTTCTATTTCTTCTCTTACATCTTCTAAATCAATTATTTCATCTGCAAAATATGCTATTGAAACCTCTATCTTTTTAGCACGATTTAAAAAGTCTTTTAATCTATTTATTGATTTTAACGTTATAGCAATATACTCTAATTCTTCGGCAGTTAACATTCCACCTTTGCTTGCTATTTCTAATATCCTATCTATATCCTTCATCGAAACAAGTGCTGGTGTTCCTACTTCTTCTAACACTCTTTTTGCCTCTGTTGTTTCATTCATTCTCGCTTTTAATTCATCTTCAGATAGATAAATTTGCAAATTTCTAATTCTTTCCTTCGCATTTTCAGTTAATGCTAATTCTTCTAATTTATTTAATATTTTATCAAATTCTAATGTTTGAAATGTCTTTTCCATTTTATTTTTCCTCCTAAATAAAAAAACTATGGACACGCAAAATAATCCATAGATTCCAATCAGTTTCATATAAACTTATATTAAATCTATAATATTACACACAAAAAATAAACCTTAAAAGTTAGACTTTTAAAGAAATTTTTATTCATTTTAAGCTCTTGTAATATTATACAATTAACAAAAAGACACTTCCTTTTTATTTTATTGATTTTTCAATCATCTATTGTTAGAATACCACCAATCCATATAAAAAGCAATAATTTGTACCTATATTTTGTAAATCTTTTAACTCTAAATCTAAAATCCATTAATTAGCTAAGTAGAACTTTCTTTATATGCAAACTTTTTTATAGATTACACATTTCCTCTCACAGTCATGTAATATAAATTTAATATAAATTTAAAATTTATTTCATTGAGATTTTATGGAAAAATGTTATACTATATTTACTTATCTAAACTTTTCTATTTACTTTGAAAATTCAAAAATCTTATAGAAAAGTAAGGAGGATACATATGAAAAAACTAATTATACCAGGTCTTGCTTTAATCTTGATAATACTACTTGCGACCTGCCTTTTAACTTCTAATGAAAAGCAAATAACTAATCAAAATGAAATAGATTTGATTAAAGAAGAAGCGAATTTAGATACCATTATAAACCTAGATAATTTTTCAAAAGAAAATTATTCAGAAGAAAAACTTTTAGATGTAGCAATGCAATACGCCGCAAAACTTAATCTGTTAAATGAAGCTAGTGTAGACGATACTTATCTTCAATACATTGCAAAAGATGAATTACACAATCTGATTTTTGAACTAACAGGTCTTAAAGTCGTTGCACCAATAGAAATAGAAGACTTTTACTATTTATATGACAGTGAGAACGAATACTACTACTGGATTGGTTTTTCACCTGCTTATTACAAAATTTCAAAAATAAATAGTATAAAAAGAAACGGGCACACTTACACCGTAAATTGTTCAGCTGAAAAATCAGAAGACGGTGAAAAAATTTCAAAGGACAATATAACCGTTAGACTTGAATTAAAAAAAGAAAATCAATTAATAAAGTATCAAGTTCTAGAAATAAAATAGCCTAACCTGCTATCCCTGGCAGCAGTGTATACTTCACGGCATATATCACAAAAACATCATAAATTGCTAAGTTCAAATATTTTCAATCCATTCTTATAAAACGAACCCAAACTATTAGGTAAACCTTAAATAGCTTGGGTTTATTATTTTGCAATTAAACTTCAACTTATTTTTGATTATTCTCATAATAATTTACTAAATCGAAAACATCATCCGAACTAGATAATGGTATCACAACGTTTTTCTTATAATTTACTAAATAGTTTTCTTCCGCATATGTCACACCAATCTTTTCCAAATCTGTTTCTAATAGCAAGTACCAATCTTCTCCAACATTCTTATTTTCTGTAACCTGTATTCCTTCATCATTCATATATACATGTTCAAGTATTGGATCTTTGGTTCCTGGCAAAGTTATATTAGCGGGCGAAAATACTCCACTAGTTGCAACTTGTGCTGCATATCTAGAAACCGCAGTCTCAACCGTCGCCAAATTCTGTTTTTTTGCCTCTTCCTTAGAGTCTTGCAAGATTTTTCTTGTAGTTAATATTGATGTCGTTGAAATTATTCCTATTACTATTACCATTATTATCACAGTTACTAAAGTTATACCATTTTCCTTATTCATAATTCCCTCCGCAAATTAATAGTATAATTTAAGTATAACATTTCATTAAAAAAAGACAAGAAAAAAGAGAGATTCTAAATAAAATCTCTCTTTGTACACAAACTTTATTTCAAAGATTATTTTCCAAATACTATTCAGCTGTATATGGTAATAATCCGATATGTCTAGCTCTCTTAACAGCAAGTGTAACTTCTCTTTGATGTTTAGCACAAAGACCTGTTACTCTTCTTGGTAATATTTTACCTTTTTCACTAACAAATTTCTTTAATTTATCAGCTTCTTTATAATCGATAACTAATGCTTTATCTGCGCAAAACATACAAACCTTTTTCTTCATTTTTCTTTGTCTTGGCATTGAATCATCATCGTTATTGTTATTTCTGTTATTATATTTCTTTGTTCCTTTTTTCTCAGACATTTTATTTTCCTCCTACCTTAAAAGAATTAAATTATGTACTAGAATGGTAAATCATCATCTGTTACTTGATTAAACTCGCTTGGAGCATTATTTGCATTGAAAGGAGCGTCTGCCATTTGATTTCCACCGAATGGATTTCCCATAGCCTCACCTTCACGCTTACTATCTGCAAAATATGCTTCTTCTGCAACAACTTCAGTAACATATACTTTTTTCCCATCTTTATCATCATAATTTCTTGTTTGTATTCTACCAATAACTGCAACTTGTTGACCTTTTTTGAAGTATTTACTACAAAATTCTCCTGTCTTGTCCCAAGCTGTTATGTTGATAAAATCTGCTTGTCTTTCTTCGCCTTGTCTTGCAAATCTTCTATTAACTGCAAGTGAGAATGAAGCTACAAGCGTATTGTTAGTACTTGTGTATCTAACTTCTGGATCTCTTGTTAATCTTCCCATTAGGATTACTTTGTTCATATAAGCTCCTCCTTATTTCTTAACTACGATATGTTTGATAACTTCATCAGTAATGTTATAAACTCTATCAAGTTCGTCAATAAATTCTGGGTTGCTACTAAAGTTGATTAAAACATAATAACCTTCATTTTGTTTTTTGATAGGATATGCTAATCTTTTCTTTCCCCATTCTTCTGTTGATTCAACTTTACCGTGTTCGCTAATTAAAGCACTAATCTTTGCTATAGTATCTTTTATAGCAGCTTCTTCTAGGTTTGAGTTAACAATCATAATTGTTTCATAATTGTTTTGCATATTTTTACACCTCCTTTTGGACTTATGGCCCTATAACTATTCGTATAGAGCAAGGCAGTTTTACTGCGTATATATAATAGCACATATTTTTCCATTTTTCAAGAAAAAATTTATAAAGTTTCATAAACCTTTTCTATATTTCGTGCATAAACAGCTGAAGTATATCTTTCTTCATAGATTTTTACACTTTGTTTTCTCATATATGAATATTTTTCTGGGCTTTCAAAGGCCTTTTCTATACCATTTGCCAAACTTACACTATCTGCTTTTTCAACTAAATAACCATTTTCTCCATCTTCAATCATTTTAGTGGTTCCTCCACATTTCGTAGCAACAGTCGGTATCCCGCATACTCATTCCTTCTAGAAGTGCCAAATTGGTTGTTTCAGATAGGTATGAAGCATTTATTTGTAGGTCTACTATACTTAACATGCTGGCCACATCCTTTATAAAGCCTGTAAATATAACAACATTTTCTAACCCGAGCTCTCTGACCTTATTTTTAGCGGTTTCCTCATAAGTTCCGCTTCCCATAATAAGAAATTTATATTTTCCTTCATACTTATCGTTAATTAACTTAGCTGATTCAATAAAATATTTATGACCTTTAAGCTCTTCAATTCTTGCCAAATAGCCAACAACTTTTTGGCCTTCTGCGATTCCATATTTATTTCTTAAATTCTCTTTCGTTTCTTTACTTGCTTCTTCTAGTTTACCAACTCCATTAAGTATGACTACTATTTTTTCTTCACTTATACCTTGCTTTATCAAATTTTCTTTTGCTAATTCTGATGTTGCTATTATTTTATCTGCTAATTTTTTATTTAAATAGCCATTTAAGAACCTTATAGCTTTGAATCTATAAGCTTTACTAATTGGAAAATCGCAGTGTCTTGTATACACGATTTTATTTATCCCACATCTTCTTGCTGCAATTCTTGCAGATAGACTTGCATGTGTATGAACTATATCTGGCTTGACGTCTTTTATTATTTTTTCGATTTTCTTAATTGCCGATATATCAAAAGATTTATCTTTTAATCCATCTATTTCTATTATCTTTACACCAGTTTTCTGTAATTCAGCTTTTAACAAGCTTCCTTTTGGCATAACAACAAAAATTTCATATTTTTCGCTATTATAATTATTGCAATACGTAATAATACATTTTCCGGCGCCACCAATATTTGTATCACTTATTATATTTAGAACCTTAATCTTCTTCACTAGCTTCTCCTTTTTTAAATTTAAATATTTTCAATTCATTTACATTTAATTTCATAGTTAAAATATAATAGAACACAAACCCCACGCCTGCACCGATTACCATTCTTATTATATTTTTAATAAAACTGCCTGTTAAAATATTTTTTAATATTGCATCTGTAAAATATACAACAATTCCCATTATAATCGCACTTGCAAACATTTTTAAAACATTTGTTATAAGTTCCTTGTTTATTAGCATTTTTTGAGTTTTAGAAGCAACAATAATAAGAATTATAGCATTTGTTATTGCGCTTATAGATGTAGCTAGTGCCAATCCGTTAAAACTCATGAACTTTCCAAGCAAAACGCTTAGGAATAAATTTATAAAAATAACCACTATTCCTATTTTCAAAGGAGATTTTGTATCTTGTTTAGCATAAAACGCTTTATTCATTATTTCTACAATTCCACTTCCAATTATTCCTATAGAATAAAACAATAATGCACTCGCTGTTATAATTGTTGAATTTTGATTGAATTCTCCTCTTTGGTATATCGTCGCTATAATATCGGTTCTATAAATTATTATTCCTAGCGTTAATGGAATAAGTAAAAAAGATAACATTTTTACAGCTTTATGAATGATAGCAACGAATTTCTCTTCTTCCATACTAGCTCTCGATAATTCAGGAAAGATTATGTTTCCTATTGCATACGTAAATACCCCAGAAATAACTAAATACAATTTATATGCATACTCTAATGCAGCACATGCACTTTCGCCCATTCCTGAAGCAAGCCTAGTTGATACTAGACTATTTATTGGCAAAACCGCAGTGCTTATTATTACTGGTATAGCAAGTTTGAAAACGTTTTTTACATTTTCATCCTTAAAATCAAGTTTCATCTTGAATTTATATCCATACTTTTTCGCAAAAGGAATTTGGATTAATACTTGCAAAAACCAAGCAAATGTCATGCAATAAGTAACACCTTTTATTCCGAATTTTTCTTCAAAAAATATCAAAAATGATATTATCGTCAAATTTGAAATTCCGCTTATCATTGCAGGCACATTGAATTCTCCATATGACTGTAGAAAACCAACAAATGAAAAAGCAACTGAAGTAAATATTATCATTGGAAATGTAATCTTCACAAGCTCAACAGTTAGCGCATAGGTTTTTTCATCAAATCCACCCGCAAGTATTTTCACTATTTGAGGCGCAAACAATATGCCTAGTATTGCCATTCCTGTTGATATCACTGCTATTATGTTTATAAAATTTCCAGCAAATGTATTTGCTTTTTCTTTTCCGTCTTTTTTCAGTATTTGGTTAAATACCGGGACAAATATTGAAACAATTGCAGAGCTAAGTACGATATCTACTAATTGTGTTGGAATTCTTATACTAGTGAAGAAAGCCGTTGCAACATAGCCAGTCCCATAAAATTTTGCAAAAACTATATCTCTGAGCAATCCTAATATTTTTACAACAAAAGTAATAATAAACACTGTGCTAAAAGTTCTTGCTATATTATTTTTTTTCATATTTGCCTCTCTTTTAAACATATAATTTTTTTCTAGTTAATTCTACCAAATTAAGTTTAGTATATCCCTTTATATCAATTCTACTTCTATCTTTCAAAGCCTCTTTTTTCATCGTTTCAATGACTTTTCCTTGGTCATTTTTATTTTCTAAATCTATATAATCAATTATTATAATTCCACCAATATCTTTTAATCTCAATTGTCTCATTATTTCTATTGCTGCCTCAATATTCACACTAAGAGCTGTTTGCTCAAGATTATTAGATCCAGTATATTTTCCAGAATTAACATCTATCGCTGTTAAAGCCTCTGTTTTATCTATCACGATATAACCTCCACACTTTAACCAAGACTTTCTATTTTCCACGTTTTCCAACTCTGTAACTAAGCCAAATTTTTCAAATATGCTACTTGCATCAACAAATTCTATCGAATCAACCTTTTTCGTAGGAACACTCTTTAAATTTTCATATATTTCAACATCGTTAACAAAAATTTTTTCCGTATGTTTATTCACCATATCCCTTAAAACTTTTTGTACTATATCGTGGTCATTATAAACGATACCTTCTCTTTCTTTTGCTTCACTTTCTTTTTTTATAGCATACCACTTTTCTAAAACTTCATTTATATCATTTTTTATCGTTTCTTCGTCGACATTTTCCGCATCTGTTCGTATTATAACACCAAAATTTTCTGGCAATATCTCTTTCGCTATCTTCTTTAATCTTTCAATCTCTTGTGCAGGCTCTATTTTTTGAGATACTGTTATAATTTTCGTTTCCGGCATAAGTACTATATAGTTTCCTGGCAAAGTTATATGCGTCGATACTCTTGCGCCTTTTTTATCAGAAGGCTCTTTCCTAACTTGCACTAGCAATTTATCGCCCACTTTTAATATCTCAGACATCTTTTTATCTATGTTTAATTCTTCTTTAGCAACATCAACCTTAGGCAATGCATCCTTCACTGATAAAAATGCGTTTTTCTCAATTCCGATATTTACAAAAGCAGCTTGCATTCCATCAACTACGTTTTCAACTATTCCAACATATACATTTCCAATTGTGCTATCATTTTCACCATTTTGAACGCACATCTCTGAAATCTTTCCATTCTCTATAATCGCTATTTTTACTGCTTTTTCACTCTTCTCTTTGTTTATTATTAACTCACTCATATTACTCTCCCACACTAATTATATAGATTCATCGCTTTTTGGCAGCCATTTTTCACAATCTCTATAATTGCCTTTGATGCATTTTCGATTGCTTCGTCCATAACTGTTTTTTCTTCTGTTTTTAGTTTCATTAAAACATAGTCTGCTAAATCAATTCCTTGTTGTGGTTTATCTGTGCCAACTCTTACCCTCACAAAGTTTTCAGTGTTGATTAAACTAATAATATTTCTCATTCCATTATGAGTACCTGCACTTCCAGAAGGTCTAATTTTTATTTTTCCAAGCTTTATATCTATATCGTCATATACAACGACTAGATTTTCTGGTGGCACTTTATAAAATTTAAGAATCTCACTAACACACTCTCCGCTCAAATTCATATATGTTTGTGGTTTAACAAGCATAACCTTTTCATCATCTATTTTTCCCATTCCAATTATTCCCTGAAAGGCATTTTTATCCAGTTTAATATCAAGTTTTTTAGCCAAATCATCCATAACCATAAAACCTGCATTATGCCTCGTATCATCATATCTGCTTCCAGGATTTCCAAGGCCAACTATTATTACCATATACTTCCTCCATTATTATGATATATTAACATAATTTTAACTAAAAATACGTCAATATACTTGAAATTTCACTCAAAATATAGCATAATATATATGGTGTCTTTTGTCAATAAAATGAATGTTTGGAGGTAATAAACGCATGTTTAAAAAAATTATAGCAAAAATCATGGACCCAATATATGACATATTCTTAAAACCATTTAAAATAACATTAAATGATTTTTTTACGTATGTATTTTCTATCTTGGCTGTTTATTTTACAGTCGATAGAGTTATCGAATTATTAATAATGATGTTTAAAGGTCAATGTGTTTCATATTGGTCTCCAGTCGAATACACTTGTGTATTAGCAGTCATTGTAGCTGCGTACTGCTTTTACTGTTCATCAACGATGTGTACAACAATAACTTCACCAATGAAGGCTTACGTTAAGTACTCTATATTGTTTAGAATAGTAGCAACTGTTATGGCAGCCCAATGGGTAAATATGGTTCTTTGGATGGTACTTATGCAAGTCGCGAGTTTCAAATACATCGCAATAAACTTACCAGAAGTCGCAATATCAGCTATTAGGGCGTTATCGTTGTTATTGCCTTTGTTATCTATTAGAGGAGCTGTAGGCTACTACATAAACGATGTTATGGATGCCGACCAAGATTGGATTGACTCTTTCGAAGATTTTAAAGGTTTTAAATTACAAACAGCAAAAAGCATGAAAAAGATACCTTCAACATTTATGTGTAATGCGACGATATGTATGGATGATCAAACAGGACAACCAGCAATTATACCAGAAAAGAAAAGATTTGAAGCAACATTTGTACAAGGTGCAACAGGTACAGGTAAAACATCTATGATTGTTGAGCCTATGTGTGCAATGGACTTAGAAAGAAAATACTTCTTTAGAGAAGTCAGTAAGAAACTAGGTTTCAACGCTCTTCAAGCTGGGCTTGCCACATTAGAAGTTCCATACAGTAACGAATATTTGAATAATAACTTTACTCTATCTTTTTTAAAGCCACGTGCAGGTAGAGTTAATGAATATAAAAATTATGTTGGAGATATGCTAAAGTATACAGACCCTTCAACAAACGAAATGTATTATAGAGGTATTGGTTTTACGCTTGTAGCACCAGATAATGCTTGTATAGAGCGTGTGCAAAAAGTAGCTGCATCATACAATATTCCTGTTAATATTATTGATCCAATGAATCCAGAAACACAAGGTATAAACCCATTCGTTGGTAAGGATCCAGCAAAGGTTGCTGCTATTATATCTACCGTATTAAAAGGTATGTATGAAGCAGAAAATTCTAGTGGCGACAACGTGTTCTTTGCTAACGTTACACAACAAGCTTTTGAAAACTTGGCTATACTATTAAAGTTAGTTTATCCTAGAATGCATAATGGTGAAGTCCCTACTCTTGAAGATATGTTATCTATTTTAAATAACTTTGATTTAGCTGAAGAAATGTGTGAAATATTAAAGAAAGATCCAGAGCTTGCTGAAGATTACAAATCATTAATTGGTTACTTCGAAAAGAATTTCTATAAACCACCAGTTAATATTCATGGTTACGAAATTGCATCAACATTTGGTAGTGGAAGAAAGGATACTGAAAAATTTGTTTATGGAGCTATTACTCAGCTTGATAACTTCTTAAGGAATCCAGGAATAAAGAGAGTTTTATGTAGTAGAACGAATAACGTTGATTTAGACGCAGCTTTGCAAGAAGGACATATTACAACAGTTTGCACTCGTCAAGGAGATTTAGGAGAAATCCACCAAAAAGCTTTTGGTATGTTTGCAATCTTGTCTTTCAAAGATGCAGTGCTTAGAAGACCTGGCACTGAAGATACTAGAACTCCTCATTTTATATATATAGATGAGTTTCCTCTATATGTTAATAAAGATACAGAGGCATTCTTTACTCTATTTAGAAAATATCGTTGTGGAACATTGATAACTATACAGAACTTGTCTCAATTAACGAAAAACAAATCACTTGCATACTTTAAAGACGTAATTATAACAAATACAAAGACTCAAATTTTATTTGGTGATATGACTGCACAAGAATCAGAATACTGGTCAGCAGAACTTGGCAATAAGAAAAAATGGAAATATAAACGAATTATGGCTGACTCAAAAACTCAAGAAGGTGCAGATAAAATCACTGGCAATTTGATGTCTGCCGAAATAGCTTACGTTCCATTCTATAAGCCTGGAAAACTTACTACTCTTCCATTTAAGACTTGCGTATATAAAACAAAAAATGAGAATGGTAAAACAATTGTAGGTAGAGGTAAAACAGACTTTATTAACAAAAAATATTACGATAAGCATACATCTGCTAATTACAACTTTGCAGCATTTGGACATACAACTTCTTCATCAGCAGTTGCTTCTACTGGTTCAGGTTATTTTAGTGGAGAAGCTTATAGAGATACAAAAATGCTTAGCAACAATAGTGAAAATCTTATAGATGTTGATACAGTTATTTCTAATACAAACAGAAGTGTTAAACATCCTGACATATTTATAGATGTTGATAATGATGGCGTTAATGATTTTGTTGTTGAACCTTTAACACCAAAGAAAGAACTTGATATAAATTCAATAAAAAATTCAGGCGATTCAACTATAATTGATTTAAAAAAATAATATTTATTACAACCCAAAGAGACTAGTGGCAAACGCACTAGTCTCTTTTTTATATATTGCTATTTTATTAATTCAATTATATCTTCTCCACTCAAACTATTAGCAACATTAAATCTTTTTAATGCATACAAACTTTGTGGCAATCCTTTTATTATTGTGTTTATTCCCATTTCCACCGATAATGTTAGTTTTATTCCATTTTGATTTAATACCACATTGGTTAAAGTATCATATTTTCCAGAAGGATATGCTAAAGCCTCTATATTGCTAATATTCTTTAGTGCATTATTTTCCTTTTCTATATCCTCTTTCAAAGCAACTATATAATCGCTTTCAGTCTCATTATCTAATTTTAATATGTTTTCTCTTATTGCCTCTCCGCTCTCAAACGGTTTCCATTGGTGCATATCATAAGTATGACTTTGGATAGATATAACTCCTGACTTCTCCATTTCTATTGCTTGTTCCTCGTTAAAATGTGGTGTTATAGGATAATCAGTATTTTTATAGTTCTTTGTTGCTCCGATACTTGAACCTATTACAAATATCGTTGCTTTCATATTGTATTTTTTTAGTATCGGATATGCTATCTCATAATTGTTTAAATATCCATCATCAAAAGTTATGCAAATCGCTTTTTCTGGCAGTTCTTTTCCTTTATAAACATACTCAATCAAATCTTCCACTAAAATAGTTTCATATCCATTATTCTTTATTTCTTTTATCTGTTCTTCAAAATTTTTCTTTGACACTTCAGTGTCCTTTGTTGCCTCTTCCACAATACTATGATACATAAGTATTGGTACTTCTTTTGTATATTCTTGACTTTTTGGTATGCTCCATAATTTTTCTACATATTCATTAACATTTTCTGCAGTTATGTATTCTCCAAAACCATTCGGAACATATACATTCTCATCATTGAAAATCCTAGCTAGCATCATTGTTCCAACCGAATTTCTAAAATGTGTTTCATCATAAAAATATCTTGGTTCTTCGCTTACAATACTTGTTGTAAAATCCCAATATGGAGTTACTGTAGCTATTTTCCTGTGGAATTCTTTTACCTTCTCTTTTGGAAAATACTCCAAATAATCCTTATATACTGGAGAAAGTATAACAACTAAATTCACATCATTCTCTTCACAAATTTCTTTTATCTTTGCAATACTCCCAACAGTTTCATCTATTTTCGTCATATCCTCACTGCCTGCTGGATAATTTGCAAACACTGGATATTTTTCATAGTAATCATTAATATCGTTAATCGGTTCTACATCTCTTATCTTCTTATCATACGCACCGTGTTTCAACGTTAAAGACATCAAATGTCTTTGTAAGATATGTATCCTCTTTTTTTGCTTTTATTTTTGCCAAAGCGTATTGATAGTTTAAAAACATATATCTAGTATAAAACGAAATTTTAGATTCTCCACCAACTTTTGCATGTAAATTTTTTGTTATATTGTCCTCTTCCTCATCATATTTTGAGCCATTTGTGATATAAACATTTAAAACAAGATTTTTAACTTCATAATTATCCATAATATATTTCGATGTTTTTTCAACATCTAACATATCTGCACCATACATTATTAAATTATAAAATTTTGCATTAAAATATTTATTCAAATCCTCGACTGGAAAGGAACTCGTAGATGAACAACCAATTACATAAGAATCATACTTATCATGATTTTTATCTAAATATGTTGTTTTAGCAACCCTTGGATTATTCGTCATGTCATATGAGTACCAATCAAAAAATGCATCTCCAAAAACTCCAAATGGATCAACAACTATATTAAACAATGCGTATGCAGTCACTGTAAGTAATAGTGAAAACACAAACATCCAACACCATTTTTTTGCAGACATTACTATCCTCCTAAAATTGTTTATATATAAATTCTGATGATATATAATTTCCTCTAAAAATTCCGAAAATAAGTAAACTAAATAAACCCAGCATCAAAATAAGCCATTGTACAACTGGCTTTTGCTTTTCTATAATTTTCTTCGTACCTATGCTATATTCATCAATTCCTTCTACAACCAATAAAATTATTGTAGCTACAGTTATTACTAAATAATCAAAACCACTTATGCCAAAATTTAATAAAGTGCCATCAAAGATTTCACCTATTTTAACATCTGTAAAAGTCTTCTTTAACATATATAGTGATGCTAAAAATCTTGGTGCTCTCGTTATATATCTTCCAATTAGAACAATAATCGATGTTCTAATCAATTGGAAAATATAAAACGCTTTATTAGAATCTGTTATTTTCATTTTTTGTTTTATTTTAATAAACCAGGGTTCTAATAAAAGCGACACAGTTATTAAAACTCCATTCCAAATACCAAAAACTATATATTTAATACTTCCACCATGCCATATTCCGATTGTAAAGTAAACAATAAATGTAACCAGCGAAATAGGCAAGATTTTTCCTACTTTTCCTTTAATATGCTTTCTCACAAACTTTCCGAACTTAACAAAAGTTTTCGATAATGAAAGTGGATAAAATAAATAGTCTTTCATCCAAGCTCCTAAGCTAATGTGCCATCTACGCCAAAATGAAGTAAGTGATGTAGAAAATATAGGTCTCTCAAAATTATCTATTAAATTAATACCAAAAAGTTTTGATACACCTCTTGTTATATCAATTCCTCCAGAAAAATCAGTATATAATTGAATACAATACAAAATCATAGCAATAAGTATAATTGTGCCACTTTGATTTGTATAATCGCCCAATACTGCATTAACAACAACTGCAGCTCTATCAGCTATGATAAACTTTTTGAAATATCCCCACATCATAAGTATAATGCCATCCTTGATATTATCATATGAAAAATGATGTGGCTCAAATAATTCTTTTGACAAAGAATCAAATCTACTTATTGGGCCCTGAACTACCTGAGGAAAAAATGAAGTAAATAATGCAAACTTAAAAATATTTCTTTCTGGTTTGTATTTGTTTCTATAAACATCTATCACATACCCTATAGATTGAAACATGTAAAAAGATATTCCAAGTGGCAAAATCAAATTTAATGTTGCTGGTTCATCTACGTTAAAAATACTATTAAAAATCCCCATAACAGGTGATAAATATTTAAACAAAAATAACATTCCAAAGTTTGCAATTAGAGTTATTGCTACAACGATCTTCTTTTTCTTTTTTATCATTGCCTCATTTGATTTCTCACAACTGTTATATTTGCCAAGCAATATTCCTGCAAAGTATGTACTTATTGTTGTAAAAATCAAACAAATTATTGTTTTTCCTCCACCAATCAAATAAAAGACAGTGCTCATTAGTAATAATGATATCCATCTTTTTTTCATTGGCATTATATAGTACAAAAATAAACTAATTAATACAAAACCAATAAACTTAATTGATACAAAAGACATTTATTCCTCCTACTTTTTTCTATTTATTAATTCCATTATTGCATCAACAGAATTAAAGTTTTCTGGAATAATATCTTCAACTGCAATTTCAACTCCAAACGCATCAACAATTTCGCCAACAAGAGTTACTATATCAAATGAATCTAAAACTCCATCATCGACAAAAGCCTTTCCTTCTAAATCTATATCTGGTCTCAATTCTCTAAGTATTTCTTCTAATTTTTCCATTTTAAATCTCCCTTTCTTTTAATAAAACTATCGATTTATATCCATCCTCTTTATATCCCATTTTATTATACAAATTTATTGCTGTTTTATTTTCCATACCGAGTCCATACACGTTTATTTTTGGAAGCAGAATTATTTAAATAGTTTGAAATTAAGCTTCGTGCTATTCCCATGTTTCTGTACTCTGGTAAAACAACCAAATGTTTTATTTCTGAACTAAATTTTCCATCACTAGAATGTAAGATTCCTAATATCCTATCTTTTTTATACACATACACATTTTTATTTTCTATATCTTTTTCTATACCTTCATACGTTGGAATACAGCCAGAAAACTCATCAAAATATTTGTTTAAGATTTCAAACACTTCTTTTGCGTCTTCTTTTTCACATAATAAAACATTTTTACAATCTTCAAAAATTCCCTCTTCACTTCTAGAAAGTCTTACTCTTTCAATATATTTTTTCATACCTTCTTTTTCGAAAAAATATATAACATCTTTAGGATAAGTTTTATATGCAATTTCAGTCACTATATTTTCATTTAGCTTGTCCATTTCGCCATTTAATGTTGTATAGTAATTCATTATAAAGTGATTTTTCCTTTTCCTAAAAATATATACATCTTCTTTTAAATCTGTGTAGTATAGACTTTTTGCTTGTATTTCGGTCTTTACTTCATTTTCAGATAAAAAATTATTAGTATAAAAAATCTTTTTCATTTTAGGAGATATAATCTTTGAATATTCATCATAACTATTTATTATCTTCAAGTATGTAACACTCCTTTAATTTAACTCTATCAATCTTTCCATTAGCATTATAAGGCATTTTATCCACATTATAAATTATATTTGGAAACATATACTTAGGTATAAGTTTTTGTATATGTGCAATAATTTCTTGATTAGTTGTCTCACCCTCGTATGCGCAAACTATCTTATCTTTATGTGCATCATACAAACACGCAACCGAGTGAATGCTATCGATACTATTTATCGCTCTTTCAATCTCACCTAGCTCTATTCTGTATCCCATATGTTTTATCTGTCCATCCATACGTGATTTGAAATATATTAACCCTTTCTCATCTTTTACACCCATATCTCCTGTTCTATAAATGATATCTCTATAACAATTATTCAAAGGGTTTTGAATGAATACTTTATCTGTTTTTTCATTATCATTAAAATAGCCTTTTGCAACACCTGTACCTCTAACGCAGATTTCGCCAATGGTTCCTTGTGGTACTTCTTCCAAATTTTCATCTAATAGTAGCACCTCTTTATTTTCGCACGCAATGCCTATTGGAATTTCTTCCTCATCGCTATATTCCTTATCTATAATGTAGTACGTACAATCCACTGTAACCTCTGTTGGTCCATACAAATTCACGAATTTCACATCCGGTAACTTACTCTTCCAAATGTTTAGATTTCTAGCCATCAATGCCTCTCCACCAAGAACTATTTTATTAATGTGCTTTGGCACAACACTGTCAAGTACTTTTGAATTAGCTATTAAATTAAAAGCTGACGTTGCCCATATTAATGAGGTGACATTCTTTTCATCCAAATATTTAACAAGTAAAATTGGAAACATTAATTGCTTTCTTGTTAATATGTGCATTGTTGCTCCAACCTTCAATGTGACATATATATCTTTAACCGATAAATCAAAATAAAATGGTGCCTGATTTGCCATGACATCATTTTCATCAAATCCAATTGCATTAACCATCCAGTCAGTAAAATCTATAACATTCTTATGTGCAATAACAATTCCTTTAGGAGTACCCGTTGAACCTGATGTAAATATCACATAAACAGGATCAATGTCTAATACCTTTTTTCGTCTATCATTTATTTTTTCATCATCTATTTTTATTTCATCTATATAATTAATTTCTAATCCTTCATAACCGTCTTTTACAATCTCGAAAAGTTCTTTATCGTTATTAGTATATAAAATAAGACTTGGTTTTACTTTTTCTAAGACCTTTTTAATTCTTTCTACTGGCATTTTGTTATCTATTGGCACATAAAAATTTCCACTATATAAAATTCCAAAAAAAGCTATTAAGCTATCAACATTTCTATCAACAAAAACGACCACTGGTGTATTGATTTTTTCTGTTTTCTGTATTATTTGCATTCCTATATTTTTAGAATAATCTTCTAATTGTTTAAAAGTAATCTCCTTTTGTTCATCTGTGTACGCTATCTTATCGGGAAATTTTTTTGCTGATATATCTAAATATTCTAACACGTTCTTTTGCAATAACCTTCATCTCCTCATGCTTTAATAAAGTTATTATATATTTTTTCTTTTATCTAAGCAACACTAAAAAACAGAGAAATCAAAATTATATTTTAAAGTATGCATTTTGAAGTCTTCAAAAGTAGGCACTTTAAAACAATACTAATTTTTGATTTCTCTGTAATATTTATTATTTTACAAAATTCCAAGCATCTCTACACATCTCTTCTAAGCCCTTCTCTGCCTTCCAACCTAGCATTTTTTCAGCCTTTGAAACATCTGCATAACATTCTGCAATATCTCCTGGTCTTCTCTCAACAATCTCATATGGAACTTTTACACCATTTACTTTTTCAAATGCATTAACAATGTCTAGTACGCTATAACCTTTTCCTGTTCCTAAGTTAAATGTCTCTATTCCTCTGTGTGTTACACTATAATCAATTGCTTTTAAATGTCCTTTTGCCAAGTCTACGACATGAATATAATCTCTTACGCCTGTTCCATCCTTTGTTGGATAGTCATTTCCAAAAACATTCAGATTAGGCAAAATTCCTTTGGCAACCCTTGTAATGTATGGCATAAGATTATTAGGAATACCATTAGGATCTTCTCCAATAAGTCCACTCTCATGTGCTCCTATTGGATTAAAATATCTAAGCAATACAATTGATAAATCCGGATTTGCTTTTGAGACATCAGTTAATATCTGCTCATTCATAAGTTTTGTCCATCCATATGGATTTGTGCATGATGTAGGCATATTCTCTTTTAATGGAACTTGTTTGGGAATACCATATACTGTTGCAGAAGAACTAAAAACTAAATCCTTAACATCATATTTTTTCATTACTTCTAATAAAGTAAGTGTGCTATCAATATTATTTCTATAATAACTAACTGGAATACTGCAAGATTCACCAACAGCCTTTAAACCGGCAAAATGCACAACAACATCTATATCCTCGTTAGCAAAAATTTTTTCAACTTGTTCTTTATTAGTAAAGTCAGTTTCATAAAATTTAAATTCCTTTTTTGTTATCTCTTTTATTTTTTCTAAAACATCAGGCTTACTATTTGCAAAGTTATCGCCTATAACAACGTCATATCCCGCATTTAAAAGTTCTACTGCTGTATGTGAACCTATATAACCAGCACCACCAGCTAATAAAATTTTCATATAAAAACCTCCTTTAAAATAAGAGCAAATCAATAATTATAATCTGCTCTTAAAAACCGTAACTACTATTAAATTATTCCTTTGAAAGCAATGGAACTTGTTGCATTTCCATTTTATATCTTCCTGTCTCTGGATCTTGTCTAAAAGCTATCAATGTCTTATCTATGTCATTTTCTAGTTGTCTTAAATCTGTTGAATAGTACACTTCAATACCATTTATTTCAGCTTTTACTTTTTTTACCGCCTTAAATATTTCTATTAAATGTTCATCATCTTCTCCAATTATTACAAGTTGAGGTTTTTTATCAAAGCCACAATCCTTAGCTTGGAAGTTTGCGTAGAATTCCTCATATAGCTTTATCTTTTCCATAAACTTTTCTTCCCAACCTGGATTTCTTCTAACAACTTCGAAAACAAAGTCAACTTTTATATCATTTTTAACAAGAGTTACAGCTCCACCTGATGGTTGAAATTTTATATTTTGTCTCTTTGCAAACATAACTGGATTTACATTGAAACTTTTAAATGCTGCAACTTTTTGCATATACGCAATTATAACTTGGTTTCCTGCAAGTCTTCTTTTTAGCATGTAAACTGGTTTTGTATTATCTGTTGGTTGCCAGTTTGTCTTTATTCCTCTTGAGTTTAACAAGTATTTTGCAACTTTATCTAAACAATATGTACGATAAATACCTTGACCTTCATCACTTCTAAAATAATATCTAGTGATTATTTTACTCTTTATCATATCTTCTAGTTTCTTATTTAGCTTGTCTTGAGATTTTATCTCTATTCCTTTTATTGTAAGCATTTGATAAATTTGTCTAGAAGTAATAAATTCAAATTCATTGATAATTTCCATTATTTGAAAATGTAATTCATCGATATAGCCCATATTAATCTTGAACACAACTTGATCAATAGAAGCATATCCATCCTTTCCATCAAAAACCTTGATTTCATTTTCCCTCATCGCAAATGGCGACTTTGGAGCTTTAATAGCATTATCTTCTATCATTGTTTTTCCTCCTTTTAATTAAAAGTTAATCTACAATAACTAGTTTAACCTTTTTTGTTTCCTCAGAGATTTTCTTAACGAAAACATTAACTTCGTCTCCATACGAAACATAGCCTTTATATTTTGCCAACCCTACAAGGTTTGGCTTAAGCTCTACAAATACACCGTATCTATCCTTATTTCTAACAATACCTTTAACTATTGTTTTTTCATTTATGTCCTTTATATTTTCTTTCCACGTTCCAAACAACTCTTTGGTCGAAAGTGTTAATCTCCCTGTGTCAATATCATAGTGTTTTACCATTACTTTTACCTGATTTCCAACCTTAAATCTGTCGCCCGGATTATTTATTCTAGAAGTAGAAATATCTTCTATATGAAGCAATCCGACACAATTAGGAGATACTTCTACAAACGCACCATATGGTTGTATACTTTTTATAGTTCCTTGTAAAACACTGCCTTTTTTGTATTTTTTTATTTGTTTAATTCTTTCAAAGTCCTTAGATATCATATTTTCATTCATTGAACAATCCTCCAATAAAACATCCGACTTCACTTATCATAAGTCACTACAAACATTATATACTAGTCTTAATTCACATTCAACTAAATTTTAAAATTACTTCTTATATATTCTTTTCCTGCTTTATAGCCAATTTCATATAGTTCATCAACCTTGCTAGCATCAAGTAAATTGATTTTTTCTGTACTGACTTCTATGATATCTGTCTTTCCATAAAGTTCATATTCTTTTAATTCCTGCATCATATAGTCAAAAGAACAATCTATAACATTCAACATATTCTTACAACATTCTTTTAGTCCGTTATTTTCAAATGAGACAGAAATTATTTTGTCTGCACCATAATATTTCAAAACTCTCCATGGTATATTTTCTCTTATGCCACCATCAACAAATTCAATACCATTTATATCACACGGCTCAAAAATTCCCGGATAACTACAACTGGCTCTAACAGCCTTGGCAATATCAATTTTATTAGAGTACTTCACTTTATCATCCTTTATTAATTTTTGTGAAGTAAAAATATATGTGTCTCCATTTGTTAAATTAACGCTACTTATAAAAAGTGGAAATTTAATATCTGTTATCTTATAAAAATTTTTCTTGTTACTAAAATTTCTTATATACTTTTCTATTTTGTTTCCTGACGAGAGACCCATTATAGAGATTTCGCCTTTGAAAATGATTCCACCTATTAGCCTCACAATATTTTTATATTCAAAATACTTTATTTTGTTAGCATAATTATTAAAAATACTATAAATCTCATTCACACTATATCCTTCAGCAAATAGTGTCGCAACAATACTACCGTGAAGAAGCACCTGAAATCATATCGATTTTCACATTCTCCTCTTCAAAGGCTTTTAATACACCTATATGTGCCGCTCCCTTTATACCACCACCGACTCAAACACATTCCTAATTTCATAAAAGCACCTCCTTAAGAAGTATACTATCTTGCTAAATAAAAAATGACAAAAGCTATGTTAGATAAATAAAATCCAACATAGCTTTTACGTTATTCATCGATGTAAAGCAAGACCATCGCCAAAGGTATCAAAGCTTCACTTTCACGTGGCAAAAGAAGTGTTATCCTCTTTTTATTATGTCTTACTGCATAATCAATGGAAGCACAGCCAATCTTTTCTACTTTAGAAAAAAATTTTGAAAATGCAATTTCCATTCTCCTTTCATCGTTTCCGAAAATTTCAACCTCGTAATAGGCATCGCTAATAGTCACATAGCACTTTCTCACTTTGTTGTTCGAAACGCTATCCAATTTTTTTACTGTCTTTTTTGCATTGTCTAGCCAGTATTTAACCGTAGAAGGTGTCACGCCAAATAGTTCTGCTGTTTCTTTATGTGTCTTCAATGCCAAATCGCAAAGAAACATTGCTAGCTCTCTTCCTCGTAAGCGATTCAATAACTTTGAAAAAATTGACGCAAGTACCTGCGTGTCCTCAACTTTTTCAAGTTCCTCATTCGCAGCTTGGACACTTTTAAGTATTGTCCGCATTTCTTCATCGTCTTTGTCAAACAATTTAATATGCTCCATTTTCTGACTGTTTTCATGAAGATACTTACGCATTTCGCACTTTATACATCTTAAAGCATACGTCGAAAACTTGATTTCTCGCTCTTCATGCACTTCTTCGTAAGCTTTTGCTGCATCGCAAAGTCCGATAGCGCCCACTGAGACCAACTCCTCATAATCTTCACTTGTAATAGAAAGTCTCTTGGCTGCTCGGAGAACAAGTCCAAAGTTTTGTTCTACTAACTCCCGTTGATACTCATTAAGTTTCATAAAGACATTCTCCTATTCTTCTAAAATCCTATTCTATTCCATCAAAAACCTGCAAAAGTTTATAAGCAAACAATTTCCTGTCAAGTATGCATTGCTTGCAAAAACTTCTTTCATCTCCGTCATCCAGAATTTCGTACAAGCGCCTCAATTTTTCATTTGGCAACGCTACAACGAAATTCTCGAAGAAGCCTCTAAACTGTTTGTCAAATTTCACCATCGAAACCATATTATCGAAAACGATTTTCTTTACTTCCCCATTCTCGACAATAATACTGGCGTCAACGATTTTCGTTTCTTTTGCGCACTTCAATTCTTTCCTCAATAAAGTTTCAAACTTACTATTGATGCCTTCAACTCCTTCTTGTGCCTTCTGTACCGCCTCCTCACTCAGTTGTCTTTTCGCTTTAGAGTTTAACTCTTCCTTTTCCGTAGTCCGTTCAATCATAATACTCTCCTTCAAGTTATAATTATAAACCTTGTATTTAAAACCTCTTACACTAATCGACATAATATCATCATTTCTAAAAAAAGTCAAGTATAACAAAATAGACACCCTTATAGGATGTCTACTTCTTGGTGGGCAAGGGTGGATTCGAACCACCGTACTCAGTGAGAACAGATTTACAGTCTGCCGCCTTTAGCCACTCGGCCACCTAGCCATTTATATTAAATTATTTCAAGTTTTAACAGTAGCTAAAGCATAAAAAAGTGCTAAGATTTTACACTTAGCACTCTTAGTAAGTTAGTCTACTGGAGGAATTGCCAAAACTATATAATATGATATAGGGTACGAATACTTAGGAACACCTCTGTATTTTCTCTCTACTTTCATAAGTTCTGGAGCATCTTCTACACCATCCACAAATGTTTCTTTATATGCATGATCTCTTGTATCGAAGTCATATATTCCATATATGTTACGTGTAGTATTTACAGGTGCTGCTAAGTATCCATACTTTAATGGTGTTTCAAAATGTCCTTCGTCAACTCCATATACACCAGTCTCGTATGAATTGAGACCATGTATCACATCATAAAATCCTATGCTAATAGAAATAATTCTCATAGCCGAATACTCAATCGTTTTCATCATATGAGAATCGAGTGTTCTATTTAGGTTATATGCTCTTATAAACTCATATGGTTCATCATTCGAATAGAATAGCTTTTGCTTAAACGGCTTTGAAACAGGTTTGAAATATTTGTAATCAACACTTTCATTTTCTTTACCTGCCTTGAATTTCGAAACCCAAAATCCAGTGAGTTCCTCTTTGCCAAAAGTAAATGCTGGATGCGATTTAAAGCCATCAGAGGTATCATCTACTGTGCCGTTACTAAATTTAATTGAATATCTATTGACCTCGTAGTCGCTAAATTTTAAATGTGATTTCTCCTCCCGTCTATAAGTATATCTTGGAATCCAAACATAAAGACTTCCATCTTCCGTTTCTGCATTTGCCCATTTTCTTTTTCCTTTTTCGCCTAATTCTTTTTCATCTTCGTAGTTATAATCCCACTTATTTACCGTTGTTCTTTCCCAACCAGTATTCTGCTCACTTATAGCTGCTTGGCCTATGAAATTTACCGGATACATGCCCACTCCAAGTAAAGGAGCATTCCAAGTTCTTTCCATGTTTTTTTCTCCTTAAATAATCATTTGGGGATATGCAATAATTTGGATCTGCTAGTGAGCATTGTATAACAACTTGTATTTTTTGTCAATGACACATGTACTAGCATACACAAAAAGGTATCAACAACAATAAACGTAGCCTTATTAGCGATTTTATACATAAAATATGTAAATTCAACAATAAATAAGGAATAAAAAATAACAACACATTCCTCTATACAACAATAATGCGAATGTGTTGTTATTACCATTGTAGTGGTAACCGCATTCACTGCGGTTATTCATTTCCTATATTTATTATACACAGATAATTATAACATGTCAAATAATCTTATGCTTTATACAGCAATGCGAATGAATTTTCATGTCACCTCGCCCCCAACTATTGACATAGAGCCTTAATAAATTGCAATAGCAAAATTTAAAATATGTTTTACAATTTTACTATTCGCAACTATGACAAAAAAGAACCCTCTTGAAAGAGGGAAAGAAAATATTTTCTTTTTTGATGAAAGCTATCCTAATTGCATTGCAGTAAGTACAATATCAAATAAGCAGAGCGTAATCATGAATGCTGAGTTTCCCCAAGTTTCTTCTCTTGAAATCTCTACGCCCAACTTAATAGCATAGGCTACTGCTGCTATACCAGCAAATATTAACCTAATTGCTAATAAGTAGGGGTTGCTTCCTGCAACCGCTAAGATAAGGTACACTAAAAGTGAGACATTTCCTACAATACTGCAAATATTACAAATACTCCGTTTCTTTTCATCCATAATTAAGTCCTCCTTAAATTCTTTTATTGTTGTTTAATTATTATATATTTTAAACCCAAAAGTTAGAAGAAATCCCCCTCACTAATTAGTGAAAACTGGGTAAGTAATATAGAACATTTACCGTACCACTATATATTGTACATCATTTAACATAAAATTGCAAGTTTTACTGGCTGAATAAAAGCAAATGGAAAAAAAGCGAGTACCTTTTAAGATACTCGCTTTCTGGTGGGCAGGGGTGGATTCGAACCACCGTACTCAGTGAGAACAGATTTACAGTCTGCCGCCTTTAGCCACTCGGCCACCTACCCATCTATATTAAAATAAATCATTGGTGGATCTTCAGGGACTCGAACCCCGGACCGACCGGTTATGAGCCGGTTGCTCTAACCAACTGAGCTAAAGATCCATCAGCTGACAAATAAAAGTATACTCGAATTACCCATACTTGTCAACATTTTTTTGGATTTTTTTCATTTTTATTTTTGTAGTTTTTAAGTCATGCTAAACTACCAATTTATGCTAGTTTTTCAGGCAGTTTTTCTCCTCCTATTACGTGATAATGAAGATGTTTTACGCTTTGTCCTCCATCTTCTCCTATGTTTGTTATTACTCTAAATCCACTTTCATCAATATTTTTTATTTTTGCCACTTCTTTTATCGCCTTGTGTATTTCAGCAATGTATTTTAAATCATCTAATTCAACTTTCATTAAAGAATCTATGTGCTTTTTAGGAACAACCAAAACATGTACCTTTGCAACTGGATTTAGGTCTTCAAATGCTACTACATACTCATTTTCAAACACTATGTTTGATGGTATTTCATGATTTGCTATTTTACAAAATATACACTCCATATTTTTATTTGGCATCTATAATAATTTATATTAAGTATAGTGCCTCTCCTTTCTTAAATTTTATAGAATATAATTACATTCAATATCCTCTTTTCATTTTTAAAGACTGAACGATAACAATATTAACTATTACTAATTCTTTACTGCAACAAATTTTCACTTCTAATTATCTTTCATTATTTAAAAATAGACGACTTTTTGTAAGTCGCCTATTTTTATATTTTGCTTTATAAGCAACACGAAAGTTCTATTCTAATATTGCTTTTATTCTACGTACACCTGCTGATACAGCTTCTTCTTTTATTATTTTAAAATGTCCTAGTTTTCCTGTTCTATCAACGTGAGGTCCACCACAAATCTCTTTACTAAAGTCTCCTATTGTATAAACTTTTACTTTATCACCATATTTGTTTGCAAATAGTCCTGTAGCACCAGATTTTTGTGCATCTTCTAATGACATTTCTTCGCATGTTACTGGTAAATCTCTTTGAATTTGTTCGTTTACTATATCCTCAACTCTTTTTAATTCTTCTGGTGTAAGTTTTTGAGGATTCATAAAGTCAAATCTTAGTCTTTCTGCTGTTATATTTGATCCCTTTTGTGTTGCATGCTCACCCAAAACAATTTGTAACGCTTTATGTAACAAGTGAGTTGCCGTGTGATATGCTGTAGTTTTTTCACTATGATCTGCAAGTCCACCTTTAAATTTAGCTTCAGAACCAGCTCTTGATATTTCTTGATGCTTTTTGAATAATTCTTCAAACTCTTTCATATCTATTTTTAAGTCTTTCTCTTCTGCTAATTCTGCAGTCATTTCTGGTGGAAAGCCAAATGTATCATACAATCTAAACACTACTTCTCCATCTAGTTTTTCTTTACCTTCTGCTTTTGTTTTTTCTGCATTTTTGATAAATTCTTTTTCACCATGTTCTAGTGTCTTTACAAATTTATCTTTTTCTTCTTTTATTACTTCTATTATTGTATCTTTATTTGCAGGAACTTCTGGATACATTTCAGCCATAATTTCTACAAACTTTTCTACTAATGTGCTTATCTCATTAGGATCTATTTCTACTTTTCTCATATGTCTAATAACTCTACGAAGTAATCTTCTTAAAACATATCCTTGCTCTACATTGCTTGGTCTAACACCATCTATTATCATAAATATAGATGCTCTTAAATGGTCAGCTATTATTCTTGCACTGTTTATATTAAAGTTTTTAGCAAGCTCTTGTATTTTAGCTATTACATCTGCAAAAAGCTCTGTTTCATATACATTATTCTTTCCTTGTAATAAGCTTATAACTCTTTCAAGTCCAAGACCTGTATCAACATTTTTTTGCTTTAATGGCTCATATCTGCCATCTTTAGTTTTATTGTATTGCATAAATACGTTATTCCATATTTCAAGATACTTTCCACAGCTACATGATGGATTACAGTTCTCAGAACACTTTGGCTTTCCTGTGTCAAAGAAAATTTCTGTGTCTGGACCACATGGACCCGTTTCACCAGCTGGTCCCCACCAGTTATCTTCTCTTCCTAAATAAAAGATTCTATCTCTTGGTATTCCCATTTTTGCCCATGCATTAGCTGCTTCTTCATCTCTTGGTATTCCATCTTCACCTGCAAATACTGTTACAGATATCTTGTCCATATCAAAGCCAAGTTCATCTTTTAAGAAATTATAACTCATTTTTATTGATTCATCTTTGAAATAATCTCCTAATGACCAATTTCCCATCATTTCAAAATATGTTAAATGACAAGGGTCCCCAACTGAATCAATATCTCCTGTTCTAATACATTTTTGATAATCTGTAAGTCTTTTTCCTTGTGGATGTGGCTCACCTAATAAATATGGAACTAATGGATGCATTCCAGCTGTTGTAAACAATACTGTTGGGTCATTTTCGGGAACAACTGGTGCACTTGGTATTTCTTTGTGTCCGTTTCTTTTAAAATATTCTATATATTTTCTTCTAAGTTCTATTGCTTTCATCTTTATTCCTCCACTTTTACAATATGTAGAAATTATATAATATTTCGCTTTAAAAATCAATCTATCCTTTGCAATAAGAAGAAAAAGTTTTAAATCTAAAGATTTTTATTTTTTATATAACTTCCTTTAAATTCTTCTTTTAATATATCCATATGAATAGTATTGTAATATTTTCCATCTATGTATTTATTTTCTCTTTGGATTCCAAATGTTTTAAAGCCTGCCTTCTCGTAGCATCTTTTGGCTCTTTCATTTACTTCTAAAACTTCTAAGTTTATACTATTTATATTTAAATAATTAAATGCAAAATCTAGTAATAAGTTAATAGCTTCTAAGCCGTATCCTTTGCTTCTTTCTTTGTTTTCGCCAATCATTATTCCTAATGTTGCGGTTCTATCGACATGTTTAACGCTATTTAATTCTATATTACCGATTAACTCATCTCCTTCATTTTTTACTATTGAAAATATATATTTTTTATCACACATTGCAGAAGTTAACCATTCTTTCTCGCTGGATAATGTCAATATCGCATCGCTTCTACCAATATAATCTGTGACACCAAAATCATTCATCCATTTTGTGAAAATTTCTGCATCATCTTCACTCATCGGTGATAAATAAATATTTTCTCCTAATAATTTTTTGTAATATCTCATGTTTAACTTCTCCTTTCTTAACTTAATTTACAACTATTCGCATAAAAAAACTCGTAAAGAAATCTTATAATTAAGACTCCTTCACGAGGTTTAATTCGCTTCTAGTGTAGGCGCTATCAGCACCCTGCATTGCTCTACTTTAAAGTATTAAATGCACTCCTAATACAATTAAAAGATACCATGGTTTTATATTTGTGTCAAGGAAAAAATTTTTTCAAGCTACCTATTATTGTAGGTTTGTCAAACATATGTCACACCAATTTAGAAATAACTGCAATTGAAATAC
Organism: uncultured Clostridia bacterium; assembly: GCA_934149405.1. Lineage (GTDB taxonomy): Bacteria > Bacillota > Clostridia > TANB77 > UBA1234 > UBA1234. The sequence continues at coordinate 113,417 of CAKPEV010000006.1, forward strand.
CTTTTTATATACATTAGCT
>CAKPEV010000007.1 GCA_934149405.1 uncultured Clostridia bacterium
AAATTATATCATATTCTGGTATTTCCTTTTTTATTTTATTTTGTTACTGTGTGACATATCTATGTTAAACCAACAAAAATTTTTTCAAGCTACCTATTATCAATAAACCACACTAATAATTTTCTTTTCATAATTTATCAAAAAAATGTGTCAGTTGCAAAAGCAAAGACACATTTTTATTTTTATTCACTTATTTTTGTTATCTCGTTTTTAAGCAACGTTACTATTTCATAAATTCTAACTAAAGTTAAATCTTCTTTTCCTACTGGCATTACAAGATTTATATAATCTTCTATCTTGCCTTTTATTTCATTATCCTTCACACTATATGTAGTTATATCCGCCATTATTTCTTTTGCTCTATTTGGAGTTATTGGCTTTTCACTAGCATCTAACAAATTTATATGATCTGCATTCCAAAATTGTTCATCTACGAAACTTCTCTTTAAATATGTTTCTAAAAATACTATAAATTCTCTTTCTGACATTGTTTCATCAGGATTAAAAGTATTACTATATCCTAAGCTTAATATACCTTTTTCGCACATTTCTATTATATAGTTATAATATCTTCCGTTTACATCAACTACCGGTTTAGACTCTTTTGGCAAATACATTCCTTGAAGTTTCATCCTATTTTGCACATCTTTTATTACAGAATAATTATTTAGCATTTCCTGAAAATCTATATTTTTTTCTTTAGCTATTGCAGCCATTATTCCTGCTGATTCTCCTAAAGTCATTCCTGTAGGTATTACTCTTGCAGAGCCAGCTGCAATTGAAGTGTACGAACCACTACGTCCTATTGTAAGTAAGTTCTTAAAGCCTTTTGGCACTATAGTTCCCATAGGAATATAATATTGATTTGGATCACCAATTATGTAGCCATAATCATATATACTAGTCGTCTGTACATCTATTGGATATGAAGCTAATCCTATTGCTGTATTATAATATGTTGATTCAAGCATATCTTTAACCGTCATTCTATACTCACCAATTATATGTCTTGTTTCTCTAACATACAATTCTGGTGCAACACCAACAAGTTTTGCATTTTCGAAACCAGGCACGTTTTCTTTAATAAATTTTGCAAGATAATTTGCCTCTTCCTTACATTTTTCGTATGCTCTCTCTTTTGAATTAGGATCAAGCATGTCTGCATTTATTATTTGAAGTGAATTTATTAAAACACTACCATCATTTTGTCTTCCTATATTTAAAGCTTTTAATCTCATATTTGTTTGCGCTGGAATATAATTTTGTGTTATATTTCCAAAAGCCCATATACCACGATCAGAGTACCCTGTATTAGGTCTATTTTCATTTTTTATCGTTTCGCACGCCTTGTCCCAATCGACATTATCCATATGTATTACAAGTGTCGCTGACATACTTCTGTTTTTTTCATTTACATCTTCCCAACCAATTACATATTCAGCACCAGCCGCAACTGTTATATCAGCATCTTGCGTGCAATCAATATACGTCTTAGCCACGTATTTTTCATCATCAATAATTGCATACTCTATTTCTGTTCCATTTGAGCCAACAGTATAACTATCAACATTATACATAACTTTTATATTTTTCTCTGCTGCTAGCATTTCTTTAAATGCATTTTTTGCCACTTCTACATCAAATGAATTTCTATTGTTCAATTTTGCATAAAACTCTTCAAAAATACCTTGACTTAGCAAAACTCCGTCATCATTAAAATTCATATCAATTGTATTTAACATAGCATATGTAAGCAGTCCTCCAGGTCCATCTCTTTTCTCAGCTAATAGCACCTTCATGTTATTTCTTGCTGCAGAAATAGCTGTTATAATTCCCTCCGGTTCTGCACCAAATACAATAACATCATATTCAGCACGAACTGGTTTTTCCTCTTCTTCTGGTTCTTTTTTTATTTCATCCTTTACAATAACAGATGGTTCAACGTCTCCACTGCTTGTATCACCAGAATTTTTATTATCTAATACATCGCCAGAGTTATCTTTTGAAATAGGATTTTCTATCTCATGACTTCTGTTGTTAAATAGAAAATAAAGATTTCCACATAACAGTGCTACAATAACAATTAGTAAAACAACTATCAATTTTTGATTCTTCATATTTTCCTCCTAAACATATTCATTATATAAATTATATCATATAACATTTCAAAATCAATGTCTCATATTTAAAAGAAAATATATTAAAAATCATTTTCTTTATAGTAAACTTTAACTAGTCTTTTAAATAAAAAAGGTGAAAAATATATTGAATGTCATTTAAGATATTCTCCTAATATTTTTCGCCTTAAATTTTCTATACTTAATTAAATTTTTTTATTATTTTTTTGCCTTTTTTCATGCACATTTTTCCAAAATCATTTATTTCATCGCTCGCCATTGTTCCAAATATGCCACCTATCATTGCACCAATAACCATACCTGTAACTAGATTTTTCATACACTTTCTCCACCTTTCTTTGACTTTTCATTTATTTTATTTTTAATTGTTTGGATAACATCTATTATTGCTACAATTGATAAAAATAATCCAAAATATTTTTTCAAATTCGAAGAATCTATATACTTTGTCAAATATGCTCCGATGCCTGCTCCTAATATTACAGTGTATAATAATTTCACTCCTGCCCCGAGTGTCTACATTTTTGTTTTTAAAGTATACATATATTGCTGAAATAGATGTAGGAATAAAAAATATTAAATTGGTTGCTTGAGCGGTATGTTGATTCACCCCCATAAATGCTGTAAGTATTAAAATCAGTATGCTTCCGCCACCCATTCCCATACCAGTAACAATTCCTGAAATTATCCCAATTAAAATTAATTTCATATTTTATTTTGCCCCTTATTTTTAGTTTTATTGCTTTTGAGATTTTATTTTTCTAAAAATTAAAAATCATTTTCAAGGATACATACAACAAAAATATATCGAAAATTATAGAAAGCCAAAATCTCGAAATTTTTTCAACAATCTTTGCTCCTATAAAGCCTCCTATAATACCACCAATTGCTATTTTAAATGACATTTCAAAATCAAAATAATTAAATTTACTATAAAAGATTGAGGCTACAAGTATCGCAATTAATATTGTGGCAAGTGTTGTTCCTCTTGCCTTGTATTCATCTATATTAATAATTCTCACTAGTGCAGGGAGAATTATAAGTCCACCACCAGCGCCAAAAAATCCACTTACAAATCCCCCTAATATTCCAATTGCATAAACCATATTTCACCATAGCTTTCTACTTATTTGTTTTATAAATTCACCTAACTCATCTTTAAAATTTTATAAAAAATAAAAGACCCATTTTTATTATTATGAGTCTTTTATTATTTTTTATTCTATTATCAACTTTTAATTATTTAAACGAAGTTTTAAATAATCATAAATTTTAATCTCATCAAAATTTAGACAATATTTATTTCAATTTTTCTTCGGTTTCATCTGGCTTATAGTAAACTGTGCCAAGCATTTTGTCTGGCAGATATTGTTGCTCAACTTCATGATTTGGATAATCATGTGGATACTTATATCCAACACCATATCCTAAGTCGCTCATTCCCTCTACAGGTGCATTTCTTATATGCATTGGTATTGTTCCTGTATCCATATTTTGAACATCTTCTAATGCTTTATTTATTCCTAAATATGCCGCATTTGATTTTGGACTTCTTGCTACATATGTTGCCGCATGTGCAAGTATTATTCTTGCTTCTGGCATTCCAATTTGATGTACTGCTTGCATCGCTGCATTTGCAACTACTAGCGCATTCGAATTTGCCATTCCTACATCTTCTGATGCACATATTACTATTCTTCTTGCAAGAAACATTGGATCTTCTCCTCCATATAATGCTCTCGCCAAATAGAACAATACCGCATCAGCATCTCCGCCTCGCATAGATTTTATGAATGCGCTAATATTATCATAATGGCTGTCGCCATTTTTATCAAACTGTGCCTTTTTCTTTTGAACACATTCTATAATAATATCTTTTGTTATTTCTATTTCTCCATCTGCATTCATATCTGTTGTTAATGTTGCTATTTCTAATGCATTAAGGGCAACTCTTACATCTCCTGCAGCAATATCTGCTAAGTACTCAATCGTTTCATCTGATATTTTTAAATCATATAAACCTAAGCCTTTTTCTTTATCAGTAAGTGCGTTTTTTATAACCTTCATCACATCTTCTTTTTTTAGTGGTTCAAGTTTAAAAACTGTTGATCTTGAAATTAGCGCCTTGTTTACAGAAAAGTAAGGATTTTCGGTTGTTGCACCAATTAGTATTACTGTTCCATCTTCAACATATGGAAGCAGTGCATCTTGTTGTAATTTATTAAATCTATGTATCTCGTCTATAAACAAAACAACTCTTCCAGATGGATTTAAAAGCAAATTTTTTGCATCTTCAACTGCGGTCTTTATATCTTGTACTCCTGCAGCAACTGCATTCAATTTTATAAACTTATTTTTTGTTGAATTTGCTATAACTCTAGCAAGTGATGTCTTTCCACATCCTGGTGGTCCATATAAAATTATACTTGATAATCTATCCGCTTTAATTAGCCTATATAGCATTTTATCTTTTGCCAGTATATGTTCTTGACCAACATACTCATCTATCGTTTTAGGGCACATTCTGTATGCTAGTGGCAATTTTTTATCTTCCATTTAATTTGTCCTTTCTTATTACTAAAAAACTGTTTTAATTACTATTGAACATGAAATTACTTTGTAAAATACAATAATGCTTTTTTAATAATATCCTCTACAGATAAGCCCTCTGCATTAACAGAAGATACAGCTTTTGTTGCCTCTTTAACTGGATATCCTAATACTTGTAATGCGGCAACAGCCTCGCTTGAGTTTGAATCTTTACTGCTTGCAATTTGAAGTTCAAAATCACTTTCTGCAATAGCTTCTTCTGATTTTAGTTTATCTTTTAATTCAAGTATTATTCTTTGTGCAGATTTTGCACCTATTCCAGGAAGTTTTGTAAGTTCTTTTATATCATTTGTTATAACTGCAAGTGCAAATCGAGATGGTGTAATATTAGCAAGTATTGCATTTGCAGATTTTGCACCAACACCACTTACACCTATCAAAAGTTCAAACATTCTAAGTTCTTCTAAACTATAAAAACCATATAGACTTATATTATCTTCTCTTACATAATAATGTGTATGAACTTTTACTGTACTGCCTATTTCTCCTAATCTTTCTATTGTTGATAATGGAGCAAATATTTTGTATCCAACCCCATTTACATCTATAACTACATAATCATTTCCTTTTATCTCTAATGTACCTTTAATATACGCAAACATCTTAACATCTCCTTTATTATTTCAAGCACTTCTAGTGTACATTAGTTCGTTTAATTAGTCAATCATTTTAAAATAAATTTTATGTTTTAAAACTACTAATAACACAAAAAGAGTGCCATTAAAATGACACTCTTTTTATCCTTTTATTCTTTATTAAATTTTGTTGGAGCTTCATATTCAACACCAAATGTATCAACTGTTATAGTCTTTATTGTTGGTGGATTTACAGGTCTATCAATCTCCATGTATTGTTTATAGTAATCTTCTAATGTAGATACATCAGAATCAACTTCTCTTCTAATAACTTCTGTATTTACAATTTCATCAACGACATCCATTCCCTCAGTTACTTTGCCAAAAGCAGCGTACAATCCGTCTAAAGAAGGGGTATCTTCAACCATTATGAAGAATTGTGAACCAGCACTATTATTTTCACTACTTCTTGCCATTGATAAAACACCTCTAACATGTTTCAATGAGTTTTCGAATCCATTTTCTGAAAATTCACCATATATAGAATAATCAGGTCCACCAGTACCATTTCCAAGTGGATCGCCACCTTGTGCCATAAAGCCCGGAATTGTTCTATGGAATGTAAGACCATTGTAGAAACCACTGTTTGCAAGTTCTATAAAGTTTTCAACAGACTCCGGTGCAATCTTAGGATATAATTCTATTTTTATGATTTTTCCATCATTCATTTCTATTGTTGCTACTGGATTTTGTTCTACGTTTGCGTATCTATTAAGATCTCTATCAGGTTTCATTATATTAGACTCTCCTGATACATTTTCAATATCTCCACTAGTTTGCTCAATCACATCGTCATTTCCTTTTATCAAATCATCATTCTTAATCTCTGTATTGCATCCTGCTAATACACACGACATAACAATCATTAATGCTATTAAAATAATACTCTTCTTTTTCATCTATTCATCCTTTCTGATTATTGCTAATCAATAAATTAAAATCAAGTACGCTATTAGTTTAGCCCTTTTTATAGCTTTAGTCAATCCAATTCACATTTTTATCATGAGTTTTTCAAATAAAAATCCATTCATGGACATAGTTATTTGCAATAAATTTATGAACTTTTTAAATACAAATAAAGCGATGAAACATTATTTATTCATCGCTTTTGTTTATTTCTTTCAATAATTCTAATTGAGATATAAGAAGTGCTTCCATTTTTGCTTTGTACACATCAAATTGCTTCTTTGCATCATCTAATTGAAGTTTCTTTTCTATCGTTTGTTTACTTATTTCATCAGCTGATTTTATAGCTGTAAGTTCAGCCTCTTTCAAAATATTTTCAGCTTCTGCCTTTGCGTTTTTCTTAACAGTTTCAGCAGTTCCTTGTGCAACTATCAAAGCATTTTGAAGAGTATCTTCAATCGACTTATAATGTTGTATTCCTTGATTCAACACTTCTATTTTATCTTTGTACTCAATATTTTCTTTATACAATTTTTCGTAATCAGTAAGTAACGTCGCCATAAATTGCTTAACTTCATCAACGTTGTATCCACTAACCACCTGTTTACTAAAAGTTTTGTTTTCAATGTCTAGCGGAGTTATCATAGCACATCCTCCTTAAAACTCACTCTATTTTATCCATGAAACAGATAATTTGTTTTTTATATCTTCTTTCATAACTTCATTTGTTATTTCATAATTAAATGGTGCTACTAAGAATATTGAATTAGATATCTTTTGGATATTTCCATCTAATCCATAAACTGCTCCACTTATGAAATCAACAATTCTTCTTGCTACGTCTTTATTTACATATTCTAAATTAACAATTATAGATTTTTTCTCCTTTAGATGCTCACATATTTCCTCTGATTGTTCAAAAGTACTTGGTTGAGAAATTATAACTCTAACTTGTTGCATTCCAGGCATACCAACAACTTTATTCTTTTTTGTTGTAACTGGCGCTACATTAGTTGTGTTTTCTTTCTCTTCTGTATAAGGAACTGATGCATTTTCGTAATCTGCATCATAATCGAAATCTTCTTCATTATCAACACCTAATAAATTCCACATTTTATTCATGAATTTGTTTCCCACTAAAAAAACCTCCCAAAATCATAGTTTTCATCATTTGTATAACTATATTTTATTTATACCACCTTGCATTGTCAAACAATTTGGGTATTTGTAACTATAATTTAACAAAGCTGTAATATTTTTGTAACATTTTGTTTATATATTTACATATTATGACTTTTATATACAAATTACATTTTATTTTTTATTAAAACTGCCTCATCATACATTTTTAAAGTTTGTCTATCCTCTATCAACTCTTCAGGAACTCCCAAATTCAACAGTTCTTTGTCCTCATAATTAGTTATTATCGCAAAGTCTCCTGCTTCTCTGACAATCTTAACAAATACATCTTGTGTATAGCTAGATTTCTTTATCGTCACTGTTGGAACAATCACTGTGTCTCCACTAACACCAGTTATTTCACTATATCTTATTGCTTCCTTATTTATTTTTAAACCTTTATCACTCCACCAAACAACATCCAAATTTATCTTTCTATACTTTGTTAATTCCTCAACATTTGACTTTATTTTAAGAACTATAATTCTTTTATTGTCCTCTTCTGATATGTACTCAATAGTTGCATTAATAAGTTCATCTCCTGTATTGTCAAATCTCAAATAAACGTTATCATTTAAATTTGCTTCTTTGCTTTCTTCTGATTCCATAGGTATTGCTATATAGCATTCAAAATTATTAACAATCTTAACCTTCGAAGTACTTATCGGAATAATTTGATTATTGTTTATCTTTATTTTCTCTAATTCTGCAAGTGTCAATTTTGATATTACAGATGGTGACAATACATTTTCATAGTTGTCTACTCTAAATGAAACTAAGCCTGCTTCTGGTGTTTTTAGAATTTTTTCCGAATCATTTATCTGTTTTTCATATGACGTTCTTTCTTCTATTAAGCTTTTTAATTGTGAACCGACAGGACTCAAATCACCTGCTATTTTTGCCTTCTTCTCAATTTTTTCATTAATCAAATTTTTACTTTCATAAATTGAATACACGTTGTTACTTTCTTTTACATTTGTATATAAATATATTTCAATTTCTGAATCAAGCACCTTTACGTCATTTGGAAGTATTGTTTGTTTGCTTTCCATTGCCTCTTGAATCTTATCATCTAATTTAGCTATTTTCTCCGTCAATTGCTCTTTTTCTCTTGACATATATGTAACAATCTCTGTTCCTTTCGAGACTTTTGTTGCATCATCTACATTAGCCTTAGGTGTACCTTCATATGATGAAGTGTCCAAAACTTTTTCATTTCTTATTATATATCCAACAACTTCTTCATACTTTATTACCTCGCCATTTTTTATAAGCACGGTATCTGCAGGTTGCCTAAAAAACCTAACTATGCATATAACAAAATATATCAATATAATAATTAAAATAGATAATAATACAAATATTAGGTTTTGATTTTTCTTTTGTTTTTTCATCCAATATCCTCCCAAATAACATGCTTTATTTATTTTCTGATATTATTTTGTCCGCTATATTGTTTATGTCATACCATTTTATTTCTTTGTTTCTTCTAAACCATGTAAGTTGCCTTTTAGCATATCTTCTTGTCTCCATTTTTAGCTTATCTACCATTTCATCATATGAAATATCATTATTCAAAAACTCGATTACTTCTTTGTAGCCTAGTCCTTGAAGCGCTGTCTTTGATATGGTGTATTTGCTCATTACATTCTTTACTTCTTCTACTAGTCCCTCTTCAAGCATTATGTCTATACGCTTTTCTATTCTTCTATAAAGCTCCTCTCTATCCCATTCGATGCCATATACTCTATAATCGTATTTAGTTTCTTTTCTTGATTCTTCATCTAATTTAGTTTTTGTTTTTCCTGTAATTTTATATATTTCCAAAGCTCTTATTACGCGTCTTACATTATTCATGTCTATCTTTTCTGCCGCTTCTTTATCTATCTTTGCAAGCTCATCGTGAAGCACTTTGTTTCCTTCTTTTTGCGCTCTCTCAAGCATTGCATTTCTATATTCTAAATCTTCTTTTACAGAGGCGAATTCTACTCCGTTAATCAATGTATCTATGTATAAACCTGTTCCACCAACTACTATAGGGATTTTATTTTCACTCAAAATATCTTCTATTGCTTTTTCTGCCATTTCTTTATATTTAGCAACGTTAAATATTTCATCAGGAGATACAATATCTATCATGTAATGCTTTATCCCATCCATTTCTTCTTTTGTTGGTTTAGCAGTTCCTATATTCATATCTTTATATATTTGCATTGAGTCAGCTGAAACTATCTCTCCATTTAACTCTTTTGCAACTTTTATTGATGTAGCTGTTTTCCCCGATGCCGTTGGTCCAACAATTACGATAACCTTTGGTTTTTTATTTTCTTTTATCATCTTCGCCTCATTTCGAGCAATTAAATTACTCTTATCTTCTTCCAAATTTCTTTTCTATTTCAGTCTTTGTGATTCTTATTGCAGTAGGTCTTCCATGTGGGCATGTAAAAGGATTGTCTAGTAATAATAATTCATCTAATAGACCTCTTATTTCTCTTTCATCTAGCACCATATTAGCCTTTACTGCTGCTTTACAAGCAACTGTTGCTATAAATTTTTCTTCTATATCTTGTTTATTAGTCCTGTTTGTTATATCTATGCCATCTAAAATATCCATAAATAAATCTTTTGTATTCATTTCGAAGCAAATAACTGGTACACCTGTTATTTTTATTGTGTTCTCACCAAATTCTTCTAGAGTGAAACCTGCTTGCTCAAACAAGTCCATGTGGTCTTTAACTATATGCATATCTCTTTTTGACAATTCTAAAACATCTGGTAATAAAAGCATTTGAGCTTCTTTGCCACCAGCTCTATAGAAATTTTCTTTTACTTTTTCATAAAGAACTCTCTCGTGTGCAGCATGTTGATCTAATATGTATATATCTTCATCCAACTCCAAAATAATATATGTATTAAACGCTACACCTAAAATTTTGTACTCTGGCACAGGGGATTTTTCTTCAATATCTTGATCATATATAGGTCTTATGTCCTCTTCAACCTTGTATTCAATATTATCTTCCTCTGGCTTATAATTTTTTTCAACTATCTTTTCAAATTCTTGTTCTTCAACTTCGTTTGATTCTTCTTTTGGCAAATAAGTAATATTTTGTAATGGCTCTTCCAATTCTTCTAATTGTGTTTCTTCTGCAATTGGTTTCAGATATTGCCTTTCCTCATCAAATTCTATTTTATCTATCACTGAGTTTTTAGCTTGATTATCCTTGTTCACTTTTACTTCTATTGTAGCATATTTTTCATCTGGATTTTCAAGTGTCTGTTCTGTACCCTTATTTCTAAAAATATCAAAAAGTCCTCTTCTTTGTGGCGCTGTCTCCTCTACATTTTTTTCTATAATTTTAGGTGCTTCTACTTTTTCTTTTTCTTCATCTCTTGTTATGTCTTCACCTAGAAGTGCATTTTTTATTCCATAATGTACCGCTTTAAAAACTTTACTTTCATCTGCAAATCTAACTTCTAATTTAGCAGGATGAACATTTACATCAACAAGTTCAGGATTTAGCCTTATATCTATAATGCAAAATCCAAATTTACCATGTGGTATTAGTGTTCTATATGCTTCTTCAACAGCTGCAGATAAAATTTTGTCCTTTATATTTCTTCCATTTACATAGAATAATTGGTTAGTTCTGTTAGAGCGTGCTATCTCTGGCTTTCCAGCAACACCTCTTACCTTTACTCCTTCATATTCATTATCTACATTAACTAAATTTTGCGAAACATCTTTTCCAAAAATATTGTATACAACTGTTGTTATATCGCCGTTACCGCTTGTTTGCAAAATAGTTTTTCTATTATTAACTAATCTAAATGATATGCTAGGATTTATTAAAGCTATCTTTTCAACAGCCGATTCTATGTATCCACCTTCTGTAAAATCTTTTTTTAAGAATTTATATCTAACTGGTGTATTATAAAATAGTTCTCTAACTATAATTGTTGTACCATATGGAGCTCCGCACTCTTCTTTAGAAACAATATCTCCACCCTCAACTATTACTTTAGTTCCTATCTCTTGGTCTCTAGTTCTTGTTATTAGTTCAACTTTAGCGATTGCCGCAATACTTGCTAATGCCTCACCTCTAAAGCCCATCGTCATTACTTTTGTCAAATCTTCAGCCGAACGTATTTTACTTGTAGCATGTCTTTCAAACGCAAGAGCAACATCATCTGGTGCTATACCCTTTCCATCATCTGTAATTCTTATTGATGTTATTCCTCCGTTTTCTATTTCAACAGAAATCTTTGTTGCACCAGCATCAATTGAATTTTCAACAAGTTCTTTTACAACATTTGCTGGTCTCTCAATAACTTCTCCTGCTGCAATCTGATTTATTGTTAAATCATCTAATAATACTATATTTCCCATCTTGGTGTCCTCCTTTGTATTTTTATTTTTTATACATGCTCTGCTTATTTTTTTAGCATTTCTTTTAATCTAAGTAGTTGCGTATACACTTCTTCTTTTGCTCTTTCATTTACAATTCCATATGCTACAACTGGTGGATTGCCTACTACTGTTCCAACTTTTATTGTACCATATTCTAATGTAACTACTTTTAATGTTTTTGATTTTTCTAGCAATTTGCTTAAAAATTCAAAATCTTCTTCGTTCATTTTTGAATGATTTGCGATTAATTTACCTGCAGAATTTTTCATACAACCAGATAAATGAATTTCTTCGATTTTATTCATTGGAAGTCTTTGTACGTACTCGTCGAATGGAATATTTAAAACCTCCGAAGCTACTCTTGCATGACCTATATCGAATAAGAAACCTGCGTTTGTTTCAGATATAACTTTTGAAATAAATTCTGGTGATGAATAAAAATTCAAATCGCCTCTTCCCCATATTCCTGGTATATTCTCTAAAAGTATTTTTTTGTCAAATTCTTTTGTTAGTCTACTAACATTTTCTTTTATTACTTTTAAAGCATCTTCTTCGTTTTGTGGAATATCTGATAATGCATTTATATGCATTGACATATATGGAGTTCTACTAATTTCAAAATATCTTTTTTGAAGTTTAATATCTCTATCTTTGAAGAAATCAATGTCTGCAACATTTGATGCCTTTTCACCAACTAAACCATGAAACATCACATCTTTTTTACTTGCACACCAGTCTAATGGTGATAAATCTCCATTTATACTAAACAATTTTATATAGTCTATAAAACCTATTTTTCCTTCTTCAACTAGTTCTTTCACTTCTTCTAAATAATTAACACAAAGTTTCATCTTTCACTCCTTTTATAGTTTGCTTTTTAATTTCACAAGTACATTCAATGCCTCGATTGGTGTAAGCTCATTTACATTTATTTTATCTAATTCATTAGCTATTTCACCAACTTTATAATTGAACAAATCCACTTGTGGAAGTGCAAAACTTGCCTTTTTAAGTTCTTTCTCATGTCTGCTTATATAGTTGTTTTCTTTTAATGTTTTTAATATTTCATTTGCTCTCGATGTTATTACATTTGGAACACCTGCAAGCTTAGCAACATGTACGCCATAACTTTCATCTGCTCCACCTCTTATTATTTTTCTTAAGAAAATAACATCTTCGCCTTTTTCTTTTACTGCTATACAATAATTTTTTACTCCTGGTACTTTTCCCTCTAATTCGGTTAACTCATGATAATGTGTTGCAAATAATGTTCTTGCACCTATTTTCTCATTATTAGCGATGTACTCAATAACAGACCAAGCAATTGAAAGTCCATCAAATGTTGAAGTTCCTCTACCTATTTCATCTAGTATTAAAAGACTCTTTCTGGTTGCATTTGAAACTATATTTGCCACTTCATTCATTTCTACCATAAATGTTGATTGACCTGTAGATAAGTCATCTGATGCACCAACTCTTGTAAATATTCTATCTACTATTCCTATCTTTGCGTATGAAGCTGGGACAAAGCTACCTATTTGCGCCAAAAGCACAATAAGTGCAACTTGTCTCATGTAAGTTGACTTACCAGCCATGTTAGGACCAGTTATAATATTTACTCTATCATCAGCTTCATTTAATGTCGTATCATTTGGTACAAAGCAACCTGCTGGTATCAATTCTTCAACTACTGGGTGTCTGCCATCTTTTATTATTATCTCATCTGACTCATCAACCTCAGGCATTATATAGTTGTTTTTGTCTGCTATTTCTGCAAATGCGCAAAGCACATCAAGTTTTGCAACTGCATTACTACTTTGTTGTAATCTTTTTATTTCTTTTGCAACATCCTCTCTTACTTTATTAAATATTTCTGTTTCTAGATTTACAACTTTATCTTGAGCACCAAGTATTGTATTTTCAATCTCTTTTAGCTCTTCTGTTATATATCTTTCACCTGTTGTTAATGTTTGCTTTCTTATGTATCTATCTGGCACCATTCCAACATTTGATTTTGAAACTTCAATATAATATCCAAAAACTTTGTTATATCCAACTTTCAAATTCTTTATTCCTGTTGCTTCTCTCTCTCTTGCCTCAACACCTATTACCCAATTTTTGCCCTCTGTCGATGCTGTTCTAAGCTTATTTACTTCATCATTAAATGTACTTTTTATGATTCCACCATCTTTTAAAGTAAGAGGCGGATCATCAATTATAGCATCATCAATAAGCTTTGCTATGTCATCTAGGGTATCCATTTGATTATATATCTCATTTATTATTGGTGATGTGCAATCCTTTATCAAATCTTTAACAGCAGGAAGCTTTAAAAGTGAATTTTTTAAAGATACTAAATCTCTTGCGCTTATACTTCCATATGCAACCTTTCCTGTTAGTCTTTCTATATCATAAACATTTTTTAATGTACTTAATATATCGTCTCTTTTTATAATGTTTTCTTTTAGCTCTTTTACTCCAACATGTCTATAGTTTATTTCCTCTACATTTATTAAAGGTTTTTCTATCCATCTTCTAAGAAGTCTGCCACCCATTGATGTTGATGTTTTATCTAATACCCAAATTAGACTTCCCTTTTTGTTTTTATCTCTCAATGTTTCTGTAAGTTCTAAGTTTTTTCTGGCAATGCTATCCAATACCATAAAATCATTTATTTCATAATTTTGGATAAGATTTATATGTTTTAAATCTATTTTTTGAGTTTCTTTTATGTATAATAATAATAATCTTGTTGCATCTTTAGCATAAACTAATTTATCTAATTCACTAAACCCCTGAATATCTATTTCTACTTCACTAGGTTCTCTAATTGTTATATATGAATTAAATTTGTCTTGTATAGTTTTTATTCCTAATGCATCTGATGCCATTTCTTGATTTACAACAATTTCTGCTGGCATAACTCTTGCTATTTCATCTAAGATCTTTGAAAAATTGTTTCCTATAATTGCTTCTGTTGTGCAAAACTCTCCTGTTGAAACATCTGAATATGCAAAGCCATAATATACACCAACTCTATAAATTGCAGCGATATAATTATTTTTCTTGTCATCTAGCATATTAGACTCTATAACTGTTCCTGGTGTTATTACTCTTGTTACATTTCTTTTTACTAAGCCTTTTGCAAGCGATGGATCTTCTAGTTGTTCACAAATTGCTACTTTATATCCTTTTCCAATTAACTTTGCTATATATCCTGTAACACTATGATATGGTACCCCACACATAGGTGCTCTTTCTTTCATTCCACAATCTTTACCTGTTAATGTAATCTCTAATTCTTTCGATGCTGTAAGAGCATCATCAAAAAACATTTCGTAAAAATCGCCTATTCTATAAAATAATAATGAATCCTTGTATTCATTCTTTACATCCATATATTGCTTCATCATAGGTGTCATTTGTTCTTCCATTTATTTCACATCCTTCAAAGCAAATTTTATCATTTTATGGGCTTAAATGCAAGAAAAAGCATGTCATTCAAACATGCTTTTTCCTCTATTATTTAGCCTCTTTTTGAGCTAAAATTTCCTTTATATTCAATCTTTTATTTTCAGCATTTGGAGTTTTATACTCAACAATAGTTTTCAAATTTACATTCCAACTATTTTTAAATTCTTCTACTATATTCTTTGCTGTTTCTTCGAAATCTTCACATTCATCAAGCTTTAAATTAATTATACTGCCTCTAATTTCAGCTGTCGCTATTTTACCATATCCATCTTCAATCTTTTGTTCGCTGCCTTCAATTGTATATTTCATTTTCTTGTCTTCGTTTTGATAAATTATTAGCGACTTATTACCTGTGGCATGCAGAACTTTGTCATCATATAATGCACATGTTCCTCTACCAACACCGCCATAATTGCCATCTGAATCTGGATAATTTGTAATTAACGAGCTTATATTATGTATCTTGCCTAGAGAAAAAGTTATTTTCTCTGCTTCTTCTATTCTTGCTTTAGGCTCGTTTGACTTATATAATACCACATCTTTTTCAGATTCTGTAGGTCCAACATACTCCTTTATCTCCTCAGTTTCCGGATTAAAATCTGGTGAAACAATATAAGTTCTTTCTGTTTCATTTATTTGCAAATGAGTTCCAAAAGGTTTCAAATCATCTGAAATTGTATCTTCTGTCTTTAATTTATCAACCGTATAAATCATCTTGCTATTTAAAATTTCATTCTTTACTGTATCAGGTGCAAAGCAATTAAGCTTAATCGTTCCAGCATCAAATCTCTTCTTCATTTCCTCTTCGTTTAAAGAACGCTCAATAGTTTTTCTTAAATATGATTTATTATCCTTAAAGTAAGTTATTTCCTTTATTCTAGGTGCATCAGCGGCTTGCTTATATTCCTCTTCATTTGGATAAAACATTCTAATTTGTTCAACTGTTTCGCCTTTTTCATTTTTCTTCTTCTCAACAACTTCAATAGAAATAATTGCCTCTGTTTTAGCACTAGTGCTAATCTTTCTTATTGCATACTCTGTCAAAGAATCATCTTCCTTACTACCTCTCTCTTGTGTAATAAGTCTTCCCATTGAGTCTATATAGCTAACCACATTTCCTTTAGTTCTAGGATTTGATTTTGTACCATACCTAAAACCAGCCAATTTTTCTTTTATATATCTCAACAATTTAGAACCTTCATATATAGTTAAAGATTCCGAATATTCAATAGCTTTATCATACTCGCCAAGTGGCATACTCGTCATATCCAAAATATTTCCCCCTATCATTAGTATTTCGCTCATACTTAAATCGCATAGAAGTCTAGTACTTTTATTGTATATTTTAGTAAGTTCTCTGTCAATACCATAAAAAAGAAAAATATCCATAATTCGATTTCTAATTTCAGATAAAATAAAACAACTATCACTAGAAATTTGCGAAATATAGAAAAATTTAATTTTATCTCTATTTTGAGTTAAAATATTGTCAAAAAATTAATACCATAATGTAAAAGACTTTCCTTATGATGCAGTAAGGAAAGTCTTTTAATAATACTACTATTGAATTGGTGATGAATCAATATTCTCGTCCATTTTCGCTTCTGTTATTGGTCCATCTTGATTA
Organism: uncultured Clostridia bacterium; assembly: GCA_934149405.1. Taxonomy (GTDB): domain Bacteria; phylum Bacillota; class Clostridia; order TANB77; family UBA1234; genus UBA1234. The sequence goes on from CAKPEV010000007.1 coordinate 16,981, forward strand.
TTAGACTCGTTTTCAATTACTTGATTTATTCTTTCTTCCATAGAATTATCATTATCTTTTAATATACCTCTGATGCTTTCATAGAATGTTACAGCTAAAACTAATGCATATGGGAGAAAAATAAAATACATAGCTAAAATTGAAACAATACCAAGTACAGGCACACTAATCAAAGCACTTAATATTAAAGAAATAGCAAATACTATTAGGTATATTGAAAACAAATTGCCTTTATTTCCTTTCATATACATAGCTGTATTTTCTACGATTTGCTTTGGAGTACTATTTCCATTATCATAAATTAACTCATTATTTACGAATGCATAATCAAGCATAATTATTATATTTAATACTGCAGCGACAACATATCCAATACTGCCTATTAATGCAAGTGAAGAAATATTAGTAGCAATCAAAATAAGACTTACAAGTCCAATGCAAATCGGTACCAAATATTTAAGAAGTGTATAGAACGCAACCTTCCACGATACTATGAAAAGCCCTTTTATATCTTGTGTAAAACCAAAAGCATTTACATCTTCGCCATCGCTTGCTTTAATAATTTGTTTTAAATAAGCATTTGTCATTGGTAATTCAATAATTGTAAATGCCACATAAATTATTGGCACCAAAAAGCGAATTACTGGTACTGCTCCAAATAATAATGAAAGCAATGCTAATACAACACCTAATCCAATGTTAATTACTAAAAAAGCTAAGAAAGTTAGTATTACGTTCTTATAATTGTCTTTTAATCTTCGTGCAGATACTTTTAAAACTTCACCTATTCCCATACAAATCTCCCCCTTATATTTTTCAAAAACTTATAAATATCGTCATTAAATCGACCAATTAGGCCAATAAAACAACGCCTTCTCTTTTTATTTTATTAAAAATATGCTTAAAAGTCAATATTTTCCATGATTTCGGTAGAATAATTATCCCTACAGACTTCCTAGCAGTTTAATCTCAAATAAAGCAAAAGAGGAAACTTTCAAATTAAGTTTCCTCTTTTAATATAGCAAAACTATGCTAATTCAACTGTAGCACCAGCTTCAGCAAATTTAGCTTTCATTGCTTCAGCTTCTTCTTTAGCTACGTTCTCTTTAACTGTCTTAGGAGCTCCATCAACTAAGTCTTTAGCTTCTTTTAATCCTAATCCTGTAACTTCTCTAACAACTTTGATAACAGCTATTTTGTTAGCTCCAGCGTCTTTTAATACAACGTTGAATTCTGTTTTCTCTTCAGCTGCAGCTGCACCAGCAGCAGCACCAGGAGCAGCTACAACAGCTGCAGCAGCTGCTGATACTCCAAATTTTTCCTCAATTGCTTTTACTAAATCAGCTAATTCTAAAACTGTAAGTTTTTCGATTTCAGCTATTAAATTTTCGATTTTTTCCATTATAAATTTCTCCTTTTCATTTAAATTCTGGCTATCGCCATTAAATTTTCACATCGCCATTGTGACAATGTCTTTTCTACACATATGTAGAATCGTTTGCTGACAACTATTCAGCAGTTTCTTCTTTCTTTGCAACTTGATCAAGTACAACTGCAAGATTTCTAATATTAGCAAGCAATACTGTAGCAAGTTGTGTAAGAAGCATTTCTTTTGATGGTAACTTAGCAAGTTTGATAACTTCTTCTTTAGAAATTACTTTTCCATCCATTATTCCGGCTTTAATTTTATAGAATTCTGAATCCTTTGCATAATCATATAAAACTTTAGCTGGAGCAACATAATCATCATAGCTAAATACAACAGCTGTTGGTCCTTCTAAATATTCAGAAACACCTTCAACCTCTGTTCCTTTAACAGCAAATCTTAATGTTGAATTTTTAGCAACTAGATATTCGCTATCTGTTTTTCTTAAATCAGCTCTAATCTTTGTAATATCCTCAACATTAATTCCTCTGTAATCTGCTAATATAACTAATTTTGATTTCTCAAATTTGCTCTTTAGTTCCTCTGCATTACTTTGCTTTTTAGCAAGTACTTTTGCGTTTGGCATTATTACACCTCCCCTATCTTTATTATTTAATAACTTTTACAAGTCTTAAATTTTGTTATAAGAAATTTTATCTATACATCAAACCTTCAACGTTCTAAGTTAATTTGAGAGTTCATGATATTGCCTATTACTAAACAATTAAAATCTCAATACTTTAGAATACAAAAAGTCTGATGTTTACCCACCCTCGGCAAATAAACACCAGACTTTAATCCGATCCATTTACCTCGGTAGGAATTTATGTGCATTAAAGCACACCTACTGTCTTAGGTTATATTAATATATAAAACTAAGCTTTGATTGAGATACCAGGTCCCATTGTGCTAGAAACAGATACACTCTTTATGTATTGTCCCTTTGAAGCAGCTGGTTTAGCTTTAACGATTGCATCATATAAAGCTACAAAGTTATCATTTAGTTTTTCTGGTCCAAATGAAACTTTACCAATTGGGCAGTGAATAATATTGTTTTTATCTAATCTATATTCGATTTTACCTGATTTAATTTCAGAAACGGCTTTAGCTACATCCATAGTAACTGTTCCTGATTTTGGGTTTGGCATTAAACCTTTTGGTCCTAATACTTTACCAAGTCTACCAATTATACCCATCATGTCTGGTGTTGCAACGATTACATCGTAGTCAAACCAGTTTTCTTTTTCTATTCTTGGAACTAAATCTTCAGCACCAACAAAATCTGCACCAGCAGCTTCAGCTTCTTTAGCTTTATCTCCCTTTGCAAATACTAAAACTCTTTGAGTTTTACCTGTTCCGTGTGGAAGAACTATAACTCCTCTAACTTGTTGATCAGCATGTTTAGAATCAACACCTAGTTTAAAGTGTGCTTCAACAGTCTCATCAAACTTAGCTTTTGGCATTTTGTCCATTAATTCTAAAGCTGATTTAGAATCATAAGAAACGCCTTTTTCGATAAGCTTTTCGCTCTCTAAATATCTTTTTCCTCTTTTCATTTTTACCTCCTTTGGTATTAACGAAGTTCTACTTGAACTTCTCCCATATTTAATCTTGCTATTACAATACTATTAAAAATCGCATTTATACGAAATATCAAATTATTCGCTAACTGTGATACCCATACTTCTTGCTGTACCTTTAACCATACTCATAGCTGCTTCTAAGCTACCAGCATTAAGATCTTGCATTTTTTGTTTAGCAATTTCTTCAACTTGAGCCATTGTTACGTTAGCAACCTTTGTCTTATTTGGTTTTGCTGAACCTTTTTCAACTTTAGTTGCTTTTAACAATAAGTCTGCTACTGGTGGAACCTTAGTAATGAATGTAAAAGACTTGTCTTGATATACAGTAATAACAACTGGGATTGTCATTCCAGCTTGATCTGCTGTTTTATCATTGAAAGCTTTTACGAATTGCATAATGTTAACACCTGTTGAACCTAGTGCTGGTCCTACTGGTGGTGCTGGAGTTGCTTTTCCAGCTGGAATTTGCAATTTTACTATATTAGTTACTTTCTTTTCTGCCACTTTAAACACCTCCTACTACATTTTCTGTATTTGTGAAAATTCTAGCTCTACTGGAGTTTCTCTTCCAAACATAGATACTAAAACTCTTACTTTCTCTTTTTCCATACTGATTTCTTGAACTACGCCAATAAAACTTTCTAATGGTCCAGATATAATTTTTACTGTATCGCCAACTGCATAATCGATATTGACTGGCATTTTTTCAAATCCCATTTCTCTTATCTCTTCATCAGTTAGTGGAACTGGTTTTCCCCCTGCTCCAACAAACCCTGTCACACCCCTTACATTTCTAACAATGTGCCAAGACTCTTCTGTAAGAATCATCTTGATTAGGACATAACCTGGAAATACTTTTCTCAAGGTTGTTTTTCTTTTATCATCTTTAATTTCAATTTGCTCCTCCATCGGAACAATAACCTCTTGAACTAAATGTTGCATTTCTCTATTTTCAACGGCTTTTTCTAAAGTATCTTTTACCTTATTTTCATAGCCAGAATAAGTATGTACAACATACCATTTAGCTACTTCTGAATTGTTATTTTCATCTTGAGGCATCTTACTCCTCCTTCATTTATTAATGTAAGTTACTATTTATTCGCCACTCTCAACATTAGTATTAATTCCATCATTTTCTCCAGATGTTAATACATCTCCACTAAGTGAAGTGTCACCTGATTTGTTTATTACTTGCTCGTTTTGTGTATTATTAGTATTTCTTTTTAGCACCAAATCAAACCATTTTGTATTCAAAAAGCTAAAAGCATAATTAAATACTATTAATATTACTGAAATCAACAAAACAAAACCTATTGTTGCAAATGTGCTTTTTACTACTTGGTTTCCAGTAGGCCAGATAACCTTTTTCAATTCAGCTTTCATACCTTGATGAAAACTTTTTTTATTTTTGTTCTCTTCTTGCATAATATTCACACCTTTACACTTTATTTTGTTTCTTTATGCTCTGTATGTTTTTTGCAGAACTTACAATATTTTTTCATTTCGATTCTGTCTGGATCATTTTTCTTGTTCTTTTTTGTATCGTAATTTCTTTGTTTGCATTCAGTACATGCTAATGTTATTTTATCTCTCATTTCTTACACCTCCAAAGTGCTCTCCTCACTATAATTCTTCAAAAAAAAAGAACCTTTACGTGGTTTGCTAGCTCATTTTATCATGGACTTGCACATTTGTCAATATTTTTGTTAAATTTTGACGTTTACCCACACTATAAAGTTCTTTGTTTTCCTAGTTTTTGGAATTTTGCGCTCATATTTAAATGCATTTACCACACGGTAGATAGATATTTAACTAACATTCTCATTATTTTATTGCTTTCTGATACATACAAACTGCATCATCTGTCATTTTGTCAACCGAATAATATTTTTCTACAACACTTCTGTTGTATTTTTCAATTTCTTGAGTGTTATTCATGTTTAATACTTCTTTTATGTCGTCTAGCAATTTTTCTTGCTCTAACTCTTCCATTTCTCTGCAACAAAAATTTGTCCTTAAGGCATCTTCTAATTTTTCTTTTGTAAAAATTCCTTGATATCCTTGGTTATATGCTTTGTTTCCAGCTAATATAACTACTATTTCAGAAGCCATTGCTTCAAGCGCTGCACGGCTAACACCAACAAACACATCTGCCACATTCAAGACTTTATTTATATCCGTTCTAGCTCCAGTCATTATTACATTCGACATACCTGTTGCCTTTTTCTTTAATTCTTCAAAATTATCTCCACCGCCAACAATTAGCACTTGCACATTTTCTTTTGCTAGCAATGGCGAGATTTTCATCAGTGTCTCCGCAACATTTGAAGAATCTTTATCCAGTCTACTTATATGTATAACTGTCTTTTTATCAGCCTGCAATCCAAGTTCTTGTAACATTCCTTCTTTTATTTTCAAATCTTTCTTAAACTTTTCTGTGTCAATTCCGTTTATTGTTACTTCGACATTCTCTGGTTTCAATTTGTAATCTCTTATAACTTGACTTTTTATATCATCACTTACCGCAAGTGTTTTTTCGCCCCAATTAGTAAGGATTTTATACATGAAATTAACTTTATAAATTCCATGTACCGTCGTTACGAATGGCACTTTCATTCTTTTGCAAACAGCACCACATATAGCTCCTGGTATTCTTGCATGCGCATGCACAACTTCTATATTCTTTTCTTTTATCACTTTCTTTATCGTTTTATATGATTCTGTTATGTGACTTATTTTCTTATCTTTCAATGGTGCATATATATGTTCAACGCCATTATCAACCAACTCATTTACTAGTTTTCCTCCCGCTGAAACGACATAAACATTATTTTCTCTTTTCTTTAAAGCTTTTGCCAATTCCAAAATATGTGTCTCTGCCCCACCTATATCCATACTCATCGTAACTAAAAGTATATTCATCATTATCCTCCGTTTTTGTAGCTGTAATCAATACATCTCTTTTAACCTTCGTTTTCATGTGCAATTTCAGTTATTATTCCTGTGCTTTTTGCATACAAAGTCTCAATTATTTTTTCACTACCCACTTTCAACTCTACACTTCTGTTTGCAAAATATCCACTATTATCTATAGTTCCTTGTGTTTCTATTACCAAGACCAAGTCGTATTTATTTGGCACTTTAGTTTCAACTATTTTGCCACTTTTTATAACTTCATATCCTTTTGCATCTGTCACTTCTTTTTCAATTATCTTACCAATTTCAACATTGGTTTGATTATCATAAACAGTATCACCAATGACGAAAGCGTCCACTGTATAATTTCTAACATTACTAATTTTTATTTTATAATCTATTGTATCTATCTTAGCCGTTTCATCATTTGTTTTGTTATAATTTCCGAATTTGACAGTAGCAGCTAAAACCAAAATCAACACTAAAATGATAACGGATATATCAATTATATTAAATTTACACTTTTTCAAAATTATCACCTATCTTTCTATAGAAATTACATATCCTAAGACAGCATAACCTTTTCCCTTAATGTACGCTTCTCCGCCGACCTTCAATTTGTAATCTTGTATCATTATGTTTTGACTTCCTTTATCAGCACTTGCTTCAATCGTTAGTATTATATCTTTGTATCCGTCCATTTCGGTAGCCACATATTCCGCATTATCCATATTAGCAGCATATCTTACTGATGGCTCACTCGTCTTATCTATTATCTTTCCTATGCAATAGTTTTTTCTACTTTCATAAACAGGAGTTCCAACTTCTATCATATCATAAACATTCTCAATAGTCTCATTTGTACGAACTTGGTATACAACTTTAGTTGTAGGATCATCAGTTATTACATTATCTGTTTTCTTTATAAACTTATATCCCACCGCACAAGCAACTAATACAACAAGTATTATAAAAACATCTAATAAGTTTATCTTCTTCATTTTCGGTTCACACTCCATTATTTCATACATGTTTTGGATTTCTTTTATGTATCCCATATCATCTGCTTCTTTGTTTTCTTTTTTATTCACTGAATCGATTTCTTTTCCTAATGTTTTGTCTATAACTGTAATATTATCAGGTATAAGCTCATTCCAGAATTTCAATTTCAATATTTTGGTTTTCTTATCCACGTTAATTAATTCTTGCTTACCTGTAAAAACCACTTTACAATCCTTTATAAATTTAGCTGCTAATTCAGCCATCCTGCTCTCATATGAATGCACGATGTAAGGTTTTTCTTTTTTGAATATCCTTATAAGCTCTCCTAAAACATCGATATTCCATATGTTTTTCTCAAGTTCTTCAATTTCAATCACTCTTATTTTTGATAACTCCATCACATCTAATTGCCCACTATTCTTAGGAATCACTAAAATTATTTCAAACTTTTCATCATCATAATTTTGATAAAATTTAACCAATTTTTCAAAGTCTTCTTTTGAAATCTTAGCTGTATTTATAACATTTATTACTTTTATCATATTACTATTTCTCCTCTTGTATTATCTTGGCGTATGAAACACCAAAAGCCATTACCATCCAAAAAATAAGCACAACTCTATAATTATACCAAGTATGATCTGTCATGCTTTGAACCAAAAAACCAACCATTCCGGATACTATACCCACTAATAATATTTTCTTCTTTTTAACGAGGCTTATAATTGTTTCTTTAAAGAAGTTATATACTATTCCTAAAAATACAATTAACCCCATAACTCCATTTTCAACCATTAATTGCAAATACAAATTATGTGAATGTTGGGCTGTAGTACCAGCATATGCATATATCGGATATACTTTATTAAAGCTAGTTATCCCTAATCCTATTCCAGAAAACCAATAATCTTTTAACATTGCGATAGTTCCCATCCAAATTGCAACTCTATATGACGTTGAGGTATCGCCCATATTTCCAATACTCGTAAATCTGCTTATTATTGTCTCAGGAAGTACAAACGGTGCAATAAATAACGCTAAAATTCCTAATAGAATAAATCTTCTATCTATTACAATTAATAATATTGCTATTGCAAATAGTATTCCCAACCAGCAACCCCTTGAAAAAGTAAGAATTAAAGCTAATGTATTTACGCCAAGCATTCCAAATGCTATTAATTTCTTTAAAAATTTTTTCTCTTCAAACAATAAAGCAAAATTGATAGGAACAACTAGCAATAAGTATTCGCCAAATACATTAGGATTTTCAAATGTTGAGTAAACTCTCATTTTAATACTTTCAAACATGTTTTTATCAAGCCAAGCCTGAGAATACAAGTCCCCATAAACATATTGATATAATCCATATATTGATGCTATTGTAGCACTAAATACAAAAATGTGTAAAAGTGTATTAAGACTTTTTTCATCCTTAACTGTATTTATAACCACAAAATAAAACAATACAAATGCTACTGTTAGCATAAATATATTCTTATTTTCAGCAGTAGACAAAGATGTTATTGCCGAAAAAAAGTACACTATTATAAATAGCAGCACCCATAAATTCACTCTAGAATGTTCAAATTTAAAGCTATCATCGGTAATAGCTTTTAAAAACAAAGAGCCAAGCGATAATAAAACTAATAACAGCACAGCCATTGTTGGCAAAAATGGCGTAAAAATTACGACCGCACCAATCCAAATAATAGGTTTGGTAAATATGCTATTTTCCAACAATTTTTCTAACTTTATTCTTTTTGATAACTTTCTAAAAAAATTCAGTATAGCATTGATGATTCTATACCCAACTGTTTCTTGCATATCTTCACTATAAGGCTTATTCTTTAATAAAACATTGACAAAAAAACTGTTTTTTACTTGATTTTCAAGCCAATTCATACAACATATTAAAATTTTATATATATTACTCTCTTTTATCAATTTCTCCATAGTTTTCCAATCTTTCTTTATATTTATTTTATTATTATATACAAATTCATAAAAATATACAAGGTAAAAAAATGCTACCTCCAATAATTAAATTTGCAAGGTAGCACCCGTTTTTAAAATATTCTAAAAATGCCTTTTAATATTAGTATTAATACTACTCCCGGTACACCCAATAGTAATATTATTCCACCTGTAATAAGATTTAATGCAATTTTTAGCCCCATAATGTTAAGGATTGTGAATAATGTTCCTCCCAACATTGCATTTAATATCACGGAGCAAAGATTTTTTCTTGAATCATTCAAAATTCTAAGAAGTGCAAATCCACCAATAGACGCAGTAACAATGTAAGAAGCTATTTCTAAAACACCCATCTTATACTCCTCCTTTCCTATTACATTTTATTAAAAAGTACAAGTTTTATTCCTCATATTGGAATTCAAGATCAAATATTTTTACGATATCGCCTTCTTTAATTCCTCTTCTTTTTAGTTCTGCTTCAATTCCCATTTTCTTAAGAGTATTATGAAAATATGCAAGAGATTCATAGTCTGAGAAATTAACTCTTCTCATAACATTTTCAATTTCTTTTCCATCAATTACAAAAGTATTATTTTCTCTTGTAATTCTCCAACCCTCATTTTCGTCTTCATAATTATAATAAACTGTCTTATCAACTTCTTCTAATTCTTGTTTTGGTATTTCTTTTAAAAGTTCGGCCACTCTGTTAAAAAGTTCATTTAATCCTTCGCCTGTAACTGCTGATATTTTAAATATTTCATATTCCTTTTGCTTTGCAACTTTTTCAAGTCTTCTGTAATTTTCTTCATCCTGCATAACATCAATTTTGTTAGCTGCAACCACTTGCAATTTATTAGACAGCTTCTCGCTATAATTTGAAAGTTCCGCATTTATTTTATAAAAGTCTTGAACTGGGTCTCTACCTTCTGTTCCAGCAACATCTATAACATGAATTAGTAATCTAGTTCTTTCAACATGTCTTAAAAATTTCAAACCTAGTCCAACGCCTTCGCTCGCACCCTCAATAAGACCTGGTATGTCAGCCATTACGAAACTAGCACCATTAGCCAACTTTACAACACCCAAATTAGGTTCTATAGTCGTAAAATGATAATCTGCTATTTTAGGTTTAGCTGTAGTCATTCTAGATAATAATGTTGATTTGCCAACATTAGGATAACCTAAAAGACCTACATCTGCTATTAACTTTAATTCAAGAATAACTGTTTTTTCCACACCTGGTTCGCCAGTTTCAGCAAAATTTGGAATCTGTCTTGTTGCAGTTGCATAATGAACGTTTCCTTTTCCACCTTTTCCACCTTTTAAAATACATTCAACTTGTCCTTCTTCAGACAAATCCGCTATTACTTTTCCTGTTTCCTCATCTCTTACTATCGTTCCTTGAGGTACATCTATATATAAATCTTCTCCACTTTTACCAGCTTTTCTTGCTCCACTACCAGCTTCACCATCTTGTGCTAAGTATTTCTTTTTATACTTAAAATCAACTAGTGTATTTAGACCTAAATCCACTCTAAAATAAACACTACCGCCTCGACCACCGTCTCCACCGTCTGGTCCACCATTTGCTACATATTTTTCTCTTCTAAATGTAATTGCTCCATTTCCACCTTTACCAGAGCCAATTATTATCTTAGCATAATCTATGAACATATATTTTTCTCCTTTTTTACATTCTTATAAGTAATATTTTACCACATTTTCTCATATTTATCAATGTTTTGTAAACCTTAAATCTTTCAAAACACATTTTTAATTTTATTTCAGTATGATTTAGCAAATTGTTTTTACGCGATTTATTCAACTTCCAAAATCCTCAATTAATAAATTACATAAAAAACGAGGGACCATCAAAAATGGTCCCTCGAATTAATTACTTATTTTCCTCTGTAACGATGCTTACTTGTTTCTTATCTCTACCTTTTCTCTCGAATTTAACTACGCCGTCTGCTTTTGCATATAGAGTATCATCGCTACCGATTCCAACATTTGTACCTGGATGGATTTTTGTTCCTCTTTGTCTAACTAATATATTTCCAGCTAGAACAAATTGGCCATCAGCTCTTTTGGCACCAAGTCTCTTTGACTCACTATCTCTACCATTTTTGGTACTACCCATACCTTTTTTATGTGCCATGTATCTCTCCCCTTTCAGTTAAAAATCTTCTATTAGCATTTTTATAAAATCCTAATTATTCAGCAGCTTCTTCTGTTGTAGCAGTAGCAGCCTTCTTTGTAGTAGCTCTTTGGCTAATCTTATCAATTTTAATCTTTGTATATGGTTGTCTGTGTCCTTGTTTCTTTCTCTCGTTTTTCTTAGCTTTGTATTTGAATACAACCACTTTTTTAGCTTTTCCGTTTTCAATAACAGTAGCTTCAACTTTTGCACTCTTAACAGTTGGTGTTCCTATTTTAACTTTTTCACCGTCTGAAAGTAATAATACTTTATCAAAAGTTACTTTATCGCCTTCGTTTAAATCAAGTTTTTCAACGAAAACTTCATCTCCTTCAGCTACTTTGTATTGTTTTCCACATGCTTCGATTATCGCGTACATCTAAAGCACCTCCTTCATATAAAACTCGCTAATCTCTCATCTTAGGTAGCTATTACTAGCATTTATAACCATAATTAAGCGGATTACACGTATGACATTATACAATCAATCCGATAATTTGTCAAATCTTTTTTGTATATCCAAAAATTAACAAACAGATTTAAGAATCAAAATCTGTTTGTCTTTAAAATAATTATATTATTCCAATCCCTATAGATTAAGCTTTTTTGCTAAGTTGCTTCCAAAATTCATTCTTTTCTTTTTCGTCTTTTATCCAATATTTTAGGCTTATAATAGTTAAAAAAGACATTGCATCTTTACTTATATTTTGTTTTTCTAAATCGCACGAAATATCGTAAATAGGCTCATATTTTCTATCTCTATTATCACATATAAGCTTATATAGCTCAATGGGTAGAAGTTTTATATATTTTTCTCCTAGCAATTTTAATATTCCATATACCTCTGAATACATTCTTTTTTCATTTTCGTTCATACTTTTCTCCTTTTATATAGATGAACGGTCATCATCTTTTGAATTATTTTTATTCTTATTTTTTGTTTTTTCTAGTCCATTAACTATTTTTTGAAGATCCTCTATAGTAATAGCACCGCTTTCAACTTGCTTTTGAAGCGTTGATTTTAATTTTTCAAAAGCCGCGTCTACGCTTTGTGTTGGCACATCATTTCCAACTTTTTGTAATATCTTTTCTCTTTCTTTTTCCTTAAAAGCTATCTGTTCATCATAAAATTGTTCTTGTTTTGTTAACATCTTTAGTGATTCATCCGCACTAGCATATTCTTCATCGCTTGGTACAGAAATCGTTTCCATACTTTTCTTATTAGTTTCTATGTCTTTCTCTAGTTTTTCTTTCTTACCACTTAAAGACTTAACAATACCATCCTTGTTCTTTTCTAATATATTTAAAATATTTAAATATTTGTCTTTATCAATTAATTTTCTATCTTGTGAAGTTATTTTTTTTACATTTCCTTTTGAATCGAACGCAATTTCAATTTGACTAAATAACACATCTGTTTGATTTTTCAAAAATTTTCTTTCTTCGTCAACACTTTTTAATTTATTTTTATCCTTACCTATGCTCTTTGCGAGTTTTTCTTTAGCTTCTTGAATTTTTTTGTCTAACTCTTCTAATTTGACTTTCTTTTCTTCTTCATTTAGATTATTGTCGTTCTTGTTTTTTTCTAATTCTTGTTCAAGACTTGCTAATTCTTTTAGTTCTCGCCCTATAACATCTATTTTTCCTGCATGTTCTCTTATATTCCCGATATTTTTTAAAAGTCTTTCAACATTACCTGAAATTTCATTAAGTTCTTTTAAAGCTTTTTCCTGTTTTGCTATTTTATTAGTTTTGTCATTGTACTCTTTTTTACTAGCAATAACTCTTCTTAAGCCTTCACGTGACTTTTGTGTAGCTATCTTTATCTGTTTTAATTGTTCAATTTCCTCTTCTAATTGTTTTTGTTTGTTATCCAAATTTTCCTCATTTTGATTTTCTTCACCATTTTCTTGTGAACCAAAAATCTTCTCTTTTTCTTCGCTAAGTGCCCTAGAAACTGGAACATTTTTAAGTACATTCGATGTACCACTCTCTAGCATGTTTTCCTCTTTTGCTTTCTTTTTTATTTCGTTCCAAGATATTGTACTTTTAACAGAAGGTCCGCTTGTATCTGACGATTCATAGTAAAAATTCAAATTTTCCCATCTAGCATTCAAATCGTTTGTAATTGCAGTAATTTTTGCTTGTATCTTGTTATCTATATCACTCATAGCTTTATGTATAGCGCGTGCATTATCATTCATTTCACTTTCCGAAATATCAAAAGATTTATACAGTTCTTCTAATTCTTTCAATAACTTTTGTTTTTCTTCCTTTAAAGCTATTATTTCAGGGTCTTGTTCTATATTCTTTCTATCTCTATCTATCTTACACTTTTCCAATTGTGCTCTACAATACGACGCTTCATCCAAATCTTTAGCTTCCTTTAATCTTATTTCCCAATAAGCCATTCCTACTGCACCCAATTTATAATAGTGCATTCCTAAAGTATCCTTTATGTTAATACCTCGTATTGTCCTTTTTATCTTTGAAGATATTTCATTTAATCCCATATGCTAAATCCCCCTTCTTAATATACTTCATCGCGTCAATTCCAACAGTTATATTATACCATTTTTAGCTTTTTATGTCAACTTTTCGTCATCTACTGAAGCACTAATTATAAACTTTATCTAAATAGCGTTTTTATGCATATGCTGATGTTTATAGTTCACGCGTGCATAAAACCTCTCTTTTGATTACAAATAAAAAATTTCCTCAACTTTTTAAGTGAGGAAACTTTAATATTTTCTATATTATAATAAAACTATGGCACTAATACAATTCTAAAGCCAACATTTTCATATGCTGCACCATCTTTCTTATCGGTTTCAAATATTCCAGCTGTACTCGTATTTGAAGAATAACTTCCGCCTCTTGCAAAGAATGGTTCTCCTGTATTAGGATAACTCATCACATTGTCTTTCCATACATTCGAAGTATCTAATGAAATTTCATATATCGCATCTCCATAAACTCCAGCGTTTGCTCTATAGTTTCCTGTTTCGCTGTCTGTTCCGCCCTTGTTATATGATTGTGATAAATATAATGTCGAAGAGTTTTGAAGTAAACTTCCATTTGTTGATACAGCTGAGTTTTCATTGTTCACATAGGCTGAAACATATTCTAAAGCCCCACCGACCATATCATATACACCATATATGTTTTTAGTTGTGCTTGCTTGCATTCCCGCTGATGTCTTGTAACTATATCTACCTTCAAACAATGACTCTGATGTAGTTGCATATGTTGCACCATTACTTGATGTACCGGCACCTGTAATCATATTGCTAGAAAGATTTTGTCTTACTTTGTTTCCGCCTCTTCCATATGCACTATATGCCAAATATGTTACCGCACCCCATTCACTATTTTTCATCAAATGTGAATCTTTACTTGCATCTAATTGTAATGCCATATTAAAGGCATCATTTATCTTTATATTTGTCATTGCTCTAACATTTGGAACACTCCTTACATTATTTGCAGTTCCTTGTGATGTAAATGTTGCATCCTCTCTACTAGCTTCAAATTTTGCAACCCAGATTCCAGATAAATCTCTGTTCCATTTTCCTAAAATATTTACACTTGTTCCAGAAGCATATGATTTAAAGGCTGGGTGAACTATATATTCGCTATACAGTTTTTCTCCACCATCTATTAAGCTTTTTACCAATTTTGTTTCTGTATCATAATATTTATAGTCCTCAGAACCATATAAGAATACGATATCTATGTCTCCAAATTTAGTTTTTATATCCGCTTCATTTGAAGCAGTTTTTCCATCTGGCATATAATATCCAATTGAATTAGAATAAGCAGAGTTTTGATAATAACCTTTTATTTCTGTCTTATTTGCATCAGTGTAGTATATTATTCTATACGCATATCTTGGAATCCAAACCCAATAGCTTCCGTCTGTTGATTTTGCATTTGCCCACATAGATTCGCCATCATCATTTATTCCGTCTCCCATTTTGTAATCATACCAGACTCTTGTAACTCCTGTTGAATCTTTTAACGTATAAGGATCGATTTCAACTTCTTCTAAATTATTCTTCCACGTGATTGCCTTCATGTTTTCAAGCACTGGTCTATTAGGCATTGCAAGTATTTTTTGAGTAGGACATTGTATTTTTGTATACGCTGAAACTACCGGTCCGTTACCTGCTAAATCAGTAACTCTTGTCCTTATATAATAAATCTTACCTTCTTTTAATCTGTTTTCTATTTCTGATACTGTATGACACCAAGTGTACTTCGTTAAATCTTCATTTCCATCTGTTTCTTGGTATCCATATTCTATTTTAAATATTCCACTTTCTAAATCTTTTTGCTTTACTTCTATTTTTAGTTTAAGCTTATTAGAAACTTCTACTTTCGGTGCATCTGTTGTAGGATTAATCTTGTCCACTAAAACTTTATCATTTAATGCTTTATATATTAGTTTGCCATTTTCATCATATTCGCCAGCAGTATAATATGCATATATCACAACCTCTGTCTTTCCTACTCCACTAATATCAAATTCGTAATCTCCATTTGACGCTTGATATTTTAAATCATAATTAGCAATGTCTTCTGGTGAAATCTTGTCATCCATTGTAATTATCATCTTTGTGGCACCTTGCGAACGAATTCTAAGTTTAACTTTATCTCCACTTGTATATGGTGTTGTTTTAACAATGCTAAACATTGAATTGTCTAATAATTTTGATTCAAAATTTATCAAATTGCTATTCAATAATACTTTTCTTGAAACACCTAATGTATCTTCTTCAACATTTCCCGCATAATCTTCTACATATAATGCAATGTTATTTTCATAGTCATCGTATGGAATATTACCATCGTTAAACGATCTATTTTCATTATTCAACTTTTGAATTTCTAAAGTTATATTATTTAAGTTTGTATATAACTCTTGAAGTTCATCATCACCAGAACCCAGTGCTTTCAAATCACTGATTTCAGCTGTCAAATCTTCTTCATTACTTCTTAATTTGTTATACTCTTCTATATATTTTGCATATTTTATACCGTACGTTAATAGCGGTATTCCGTCTTCAGGATTATTTATATCGTCGCCTATTATTTTATATCTCAATCGGTCCGAATTTATGCCAGTTTCATTGTCAGTTATTATAACTTCTCCATCTTTACTTCTATCTCCACTAATTTTTATTATAGGTTTTATATCGTCTATTTTCGTTACAACAACATTTACAGTTTTTGCATAGCCGACATCTCCACTGGCTGTTGCTGTCAAATTTTCAGCATAAAAAGTTACTATTCCATTCTCTGTTATATCTACAGTTTCACCATATAAAAACATATTGCCTTTTGTCTTAAATTCTTCTGAACTAATTGGCCCTGGATAGTAATACTTGAATTGCCAATCAGATGCCTCTATGTTTTCGTAATTAGGGATAGACAATATCAATTTTGCTTTATCCGTCCATACTATAGGATTTCCTGATATTATCACTTCAAAATTTGCATTATCATTATACGTTCTGTCATATCCTCTCATATCATCTGTAACTGTATAATAGAAAACTCCTTGATATTCAATTGGATTTGTTACATACACTCTAAGAGAATTTTCATTTACTATATACCCTCTCTGATTATCTTTTAAGTGTATTCTTTCTAATTTAGTTAAATCAACAAAATAATAATTACCAAAATCCTTGTTTGAAGCTTGAGCTCTGATTTCCTCATACTCTAAGCTATTTATAGCAATTGGTTGTTTTGTTGTATTATCATACATCAGCGGTAATATGTGCTTTTCTGAATAATATTCTTTTACATATTCCTCTACCTCTGTAATATCGTTCATAAAATTTGTTATCTCTTTATCTGCAGTTGTACTTTTAAATGAAAGTAGTGCAGTTGTCGTTAATATAAGCATTACAGCAATCGTAATTACTAATATTCCTAGTGAATATCCCTTTTTATTCTTTATCATTTGTTTCACCTCATATTTAGTTTATACATTATTCTTCTGTTTGTAAATAGTTTATTATCCTTAATATTCTTTCTTTTTTCACCTCTTCTCTTGATAAAAACAATACGTATGAAGTTACAAAAAGCATATTGAAATTTTTGAAATAAATTGCAAACACAATTGAAATTGCAAACAATATTACTATGAAAAAATCACTAACAAATTGACTTATTTTTACGCCCTTACCATAACCAAACTTGTACACAAAAAAATTCTTTTGAAGTCGCCCACCGTCGAGAGGGTAGATCGGAATCAAATTCAAAATCATTATTATTATATTTACATTACTTATGAAATTATCTTTTGAAAATATAGCAAGTATTAAACTCATAATAGGCCCTGCAAGACTTATTATAACTTCTTTTATTGGCATGATATTTTCTTTATATACCGCACAAACTCCTACTGGCATTAGCCATAACTCCTCGACATCCACGTTTAAAATCAAAGCAATAACAATATGAGCCATTTCATGAATTAACACTGAAAAATAAAAAATCAGAAAAATCTCTATCTTTCCACTCATAAACATGTATGCCATGAATAAAAACAAATAAAAATGTATTTTTATAGACATGTTTTCTCCTAAATCAAATTACATCCTCTGGATTTACGAATCTGCCTTGGTACCTTATTTCAAAATGTAAATGTGGCCCCGTTGCGTTTCCGGTCATTCCAACTTTAGCAATGTTCTCACCAGTTTTTATTTGCTTTCCTTTTTTAACTAACACTGATGAGCAATGAGCATAAATAGTTTTTAAATCTCCGCTTTCTATCGTAACGCTTTTTCCATATGTACCATTATCGCCTGCTTGAGTAACTACACCATCGTGTGCAGCTTTTATCAAAGTACCGGTGTTAGCTCCTATATCTAAACCAGTGTGATAGGAGCTAACAATAGGATTATCACTAACTCGATTTCCAAACCTTGATGTTATTATTCCTTGCATTGGAGATACTATCTTATAAATATCTTTAACACACTCTGCATCCGTGCTTATTTTAGTTATTTCATTTTCTGTTTCCGGCTTTTGTTCTAGTTCATCATCAACTTTATCACCACTGCTTTTCTCACCACTTGTTATGTCTATATTTATAATATTATTTTCTAGATTACTTTCACTTCCATCTTCAAATTTCTCGTAAAACGCCCTTACATTATCTACAACAAAAGCACTCACTGTTTCGTACGGAATTCCTTCTTCAATATTTGTTTTTATAAATTCAAACTCCGTTTCAAATCCGAAATAATTTTAATAGCAATACTGAAAGTAGTATCATTAACGTATTAATCACTTGGTTCCATACAATGCCCCTTTTTTTATTGCAAACAGGAACTTTATTTTTTTCATATGTGCTATATGAATTTCTTCTATATTCTTTTCTATCAATAGTATTTTCCATTAAGCAATCACCTCTTAACAAAGCTATATGCTTGTCAAGAAAGTTTTATTCTTTTTCACTCTATATAAATAATGATACTAAATAACACGTCACTACAACTAGTACGCCACAAAGTATTATTTTTAATTTTAAATCTTTTTTGTAATCTATAATATCTTTCTCATCATTTTTTAATCTACTAAATTCATCAGTATATTTTTTAACAAAATCTTCTGTCTCCCTTAAAATTATTTGCTTTCTACTTTCCTTTGTTTTTTTATTTTCAATTTCATCGTCTGATTTCAATATAAATATAGCCTCTTCAATTAAATTAGATGGTATATCTCTAACGCATATCACCTTCTTGTTTGTATGTTCATTCATAATATAAAACCTCCGCTTAATTAATTTAATATAATTTTTACCAAAGAATGGGCTTTATATACAAAAATGGATGCACATTTTTATCTGTGCATCCATTTTACATTTATGCTTTATTAGTCTTTTTTCCTATATACATTTTATTGTTTATCACACCGAAATTTTCTTTTAGCAAATTCAAAACAGCTTTATTATCTAAACTAGATATTACAAATTTGTACTTCTTATCAGAATTAGTTGTAATAACAAGTTTTGTTGTAAGTGCATGTTTCTTAAGGAACTTCTTATTCCAACTATATAAATACATTCCTTTAATACTTGTTGCATTTATTACAATCTTTTTTGAAAACGCTTTTGACAATATAAGATTTCCATCTACTAAAGATATGTTTCTTGTAATTTCAATAAAATAACATACAAAAATCGCAATACTTACAATCATCATAAGTATTTTATTAACATGAAAATATTCACAAAGTGATATATATAACCCAAGCATAATTCCTGTAAAGATTGAAATCATTGTAACATATAGTGGCTGAGGTGATATATATTTTTCTCTTTCAATATTAAATTCTGTAACATTATTAAAATATCCTTCGTTTTTAGGAACGCTGTATAATTTATATTCTAAAAAATAATTTATTGCAATAAAAGCTATAATTATACCACTAACTATATACAATTCTTTCATCCCCCTTATAAATTATGATATTTCATATAATCTCTTCTCGCTGTTTCCGGTGAATCTACACCTTCGGCATTTTTTACAGGTGAAAAATCTTCTTCTCTTTTTCCTCTGTATAAACCTATCTCTGGCATTAATGAAAATGCATCAAATATAAACGCCTCAAACTTATACGCATTTGGTTTTTCAGCTACAACAACTTCACCATTTTCATTCATAAAATTGCACTTCTTGTGTGCACTATGATATGGAAGTTTCGAATTTGCTATTTGATCTAAAATCTTTATATTAAACAAATTTAATAACATGTGTGCTTCACCATAAGTTAGGTCGCCATTTGGATTTTTTTCATGTGCCATCTCATCTGATATTTCAGTATATTCTATTACATATGGCTTGCCATCTTTTTTGCAGAATACACCAACTTTTTCTTCAGGATATGCTTTTATTATTGTTTTAGATGCGACCATGTAATTATTGCAAGCTGCAAATCCAACAAACATCGGATCCGTCATTCTTACTAAAACATTATCAACTCCGCCAACAAAAATCCATTCGATTCCTCTTTTTTTCATATCCTCTAAAGCACCACTTTTGTATAGTGATTCAAACACTCCACCATGTCCATCGGCAGCTTCTTTTATCAGACCTTGTTCATCAATTATTAACTTTCCATTTTCATCTATCATAGGAAGTTCTCCTTGTTTAAAGAACATTCCTACCCCAACTTTAGGATATCCAAAGTAATTATTTTTTTCAAAAAATGCGACTGTTTCATCGTTGTTTTCTCTACTCGTCATTATATACCAAGGAACAACAACTCCATATTTTTGCATAGTCTCTTTTAATCCATCGCATAAAATTTCAAATAAACTCTTATGTGATGGAAGTCCTAAATCATATGTTCCTTTCGGACCATTATGTCCAAGTCTTGTACCTTGTCCACCAGCCATTGTAACAGCAGCAAGTTTTCCACTCTTTATTATTTCTTCTCCTATTTTTCTATACTTTTCTTTTTCTTCTACTGAAAGAGTTTCAGCATTGACAGCTGGAATAGGTTCAATCTTTGAATCTTTAAACTCTATTTCCTTTTTAGTATTTTCATATAAATTCAACATTTGTTCAAAATCTATAGTAGCTATTTGCTTCAATAACTTTTCTTTTTTCTCTTCATTTAATCTTTCATAAGAATTCAATATATGCTCTTGTCCATATTTTTGAAGCACCTTTTTTGCTTCTTCATAATTCATTTGCATCAGTCCTTTCTATATGATATATTTTATACTATTTAATATAAAAAAGTCAAAAAATATGTTATAATAATCAAAAATTATAGTTACTATTTGTTAATACGTTTTCTCAAATGAAAATCAAAACTTTTTAGAGAGATAAATATATAAACTAAATAGTACGATTTAAGGGGATTTTTATGTTAGAAAATTGTAATCTTTGTGCTCATAATTGTAATGTTAATAGAAATGAAAAATTAGGTTATTGCAAATGCGGAATTATGCCAAAATGTGCACTTGCATCTATTCATATGTGGGAAGAACCATGTATCAGCTATAAAAATGGTTCTGGCACTGTGTTTTTTTCAGGTTGTAATTTGAACTGTATATTTTGTCAAAATCATGACATCTCTAAAGATAATTATGGCAAAGAAATTTCTATAAAAAGACTGGCAGAAATTTTCATAGAATTGCAAAAGAAAAACGTAAATAATATAAATTTGGTCTCACCAACACCATATGTGCCACAAATTATTGAGGCAATAAAAACAGCAAAAGAAAATGGTCTTGCAATTCCGATAATATATAACACTGGAAACTTTGAAAATATAGAAACAATTAAAATGCTAGACGGATACATTGATGTCTATCTTCCAGATCTAAAATATTTCAGCAACGAAGTCTCAATAAAATATTCTAGTGCACCAAATTATTTCGATGTTGCAACTAACAATATAAAAGAAATGATTAGGCAAGTTGGAACACCAACATTTGATGAAAATGGAATCATACAAAAAGGAGTAATCATAAGACATCTAGTTTTACCTTCACACATAAACGAAACAAAACATATTCTAAACTGGATAAAAGAAAACTTGCCTGAAGAAACTTATATAAGTATAATGCTACAATATTTTCCTACATATCTTGCCAAAAACGATGAATTAATAAATCGTAAAGTCTCAAAACGAGAATTTAATATTGTAAAAAGCTTAATATCAGAATTTGAAAATGGATACATTCAAGAACTTTCAAAGCATGAGGAAGAATATGTTCCACATTTTGATTTAAGCGGCATTTAAAAAATAAGCGAGCTTAACGCTCGCTATTTTTTTATTTATTAAACCATCTTTCATAAACTTCTGGTTTATAAAATTTTTCTTTTTTTGCTATT
This sequence comes from uncultured Clostridia bacterium, assembly GCA_934149405.1. Classification (GTDB taxonomy): domain Bacteria; phylum Bacillota; class Clostridia; order TANB77; family UBA1234; genus UBA1234. The sequence continues at coordinate 38,944 of CAKPEV010000007.1, forward strand.
GATTTAATTTCATCTTCTTGCTTTTTCATTAACTTATACTCATCTTTACAAAAATCTAGCCATCCCTTTTCTCTTTCTAAAGCTTTTTGTTTTACGATTAAAAGATTAGCATTTGTGCTCATGTCATATCCAGCAGGCAAATCAAACCTTGCAAGCAATTTTGCCGACTTTGTAGTATAACCTCTATCATATATACTTTTATATATTTTTTCTAGCTCATGTAAAATCTCTAAATTTTCTTTTAATTCTAACACATTATTCTCATGAGTTATTATTCTAGATTCAACCTCTTTTAATAAATGTCTCATTAAATAAACCATTATTTTTGCACTCATCTTGCCTTTTCTAGCATCTCCTAACATTATATCTAATGCCTTTGTTTGCTTATATCCCTCTTTATATTGACGTCTTTGAGTTAACGCATCATAGACATCGGCAACTTTTATTATCGATGCCTCAAAAGGAATTTGGTCACCAACTAATTTATCTGGATATCCGCTTCCATCAAAGCTTTCATGATGTGCACGAACTATTGGAGCTAGTTCTCTAAAATTATTATATTCCATACATATTTCATATCCATAAATAGTATGTCTTTTCATTTCTTCAAACTCTTCGTCTGTAAGTTTTCCAGGCTTTTGTAAGATTGCAGAAGGAACTTTAATTTTTCCAACATCATGAAGATAAGCACATAGCACGCATTTTTTCAAATCCTCATATTTTAAATTCATCTCTTCACAAATTCCTGTTGTGGTCTTAACAACTCCCTGAACATGGGCATCTGTGAATATATCTAATCCACCTAATACGTCTATTTCACATCTTATCTCTTCAGATAAATCTTGCTTGCTTATTTTATTAATACCTAAGACATCTATCTTTTTTAGTTTTCTCATTTGTTTCCTCCATTACAATACCTCACATGTATGCTTTTTTAAATCAATCTTTCCTATTTTTTCACCAATCTTCAAAATAAGAATATAATCTTTCTCATCAAAATTTTCTTCTAAATGATTTATATAAAATGTTATCTCATCATTGAACTTGATAATATCATCAACCGTGCCAAAGTATTCTGGACTAACGATATCAGCAAGAATTATATTTTCATCATACTTGCTATATTCATCAAATAACTTTCTTATTTTTTCAAATATCTTATTCTTAATTTTTATATTTAGCAAACCATTCTCTTCTTTCTTGTTGAACGGCTCTATTACTAAATTATCTTTTAGTTGATAAGTTTTTATCTTATTATTTAACTTTCTATATTCGATGTATCCCTGAACCTCTTTGGGTTCAATTCCATAAGTCTTTATTTCATCATTCAACTTTTCAGCAGCCCAATCGTTTCCAGAGTATATTCTCGTGATTTCAATACCTATCTTTTTACCATCATGTTCTAAAACAAAATCCGGACATTCTCTCTTTTCTAAGTATCCTTTTCTTATTTTTAGTCTATTTAACGCATTCATCAATGTTCTAAATTCCCTAATTTCTTTATATAATTTTCTATCTTTTCTTATCTCAAATTCTATTCTCTTGTTCCATCTTTTTGTTTCATTGCGTTCTCCATTAACAGTGCTAAATCTCAACGTGAAAACATTCAATTTTAGTATTAATTCATCAAAATGCATTTCTATAATAGAATCCTCTATATTTCCTCTACTCTCGTGTAGCTCCATAATATCCTCAATTGAATTTATCATATAATAATTCCTTTCCATCAAATATATAAACAAGTAGAATAATTGTTTTTCATGAAAAATTCATATATAATACATATTAGTCTCATATACTAGTAGTACTATCAAAGTAAAGTATATAGCATATGAAAAAAATATTCAATAACTATAAATAAATTTGGAAAGGAATGGTCTATATGTCATTTATGAATAAATATGACGGTGATTCAATCTATGAAGAAATGGAGGGAAAATCGAGAGGACACAATGGTAGTGGCATTGCTTCAAAGATAACTGCTTCTGTTTTGCTTTTATCACTTGGTTTTGCCAGTGGTAGCATTTATTCAACAATAACAGCACCTAAAGCGACAGAAAATCAGAATAATATGCAAAGCTCACAATCAACAAACTCAATACTTACAACGTCTGCTGGCAATACGCAAAACACAAACATACTTGCAGATACAATGTCATCACATTCTATAAAAGGAATTGTAAAATCTTGTGCAGACTCTGTGGTTGAGATCACTATTGAAACTACACAAAGTATATATTCTTATAAGTATACCGCAGAAGGAAATGGTAGTGGTGTTATAATTTCTGAAAATGGTTATATACTTACTAACAACCATGTTATCGATGGTGCAAATAAAATATTAGTAAGATTAAAAAACGGGACTGAATATGAAGCTAAATTAATAGGAAAAGATTCAAAAACAGATACAGCAGTTATAAAAATAGAGGCAACAGGATTAAAATTTGCAGTTTTAGGCGATAGTTCAAGCTTAGAGGTTGGCGACTTAGCAGTTGTTATTGGTAACCCTCTTGGAGAACTTGGAGGAACGGTTACAAGTGGTATAATAAGTGCACTTGAGAGAGAAATAAATATCAGTGGCAAAAAAATGAACCTAATTCAAACAGATGCCGGCGTAAACCCTGGCAATTCAGGTGGTGGATTATTTAATGCTAACGGAGAATTAGTGGGAATTGTTACTGCAAAATCATCTGGTATAGACGTTGAAAATTTAGGATTTGCAATTCCAATAAATGATATCAAATCAGTTGTTGATGATTTAGTAGAACATGGATATGCAACTAATAGAGCTTTTCTAGGTGTAATGATGAAAGACACTACTTATTCAACAAATTCACCATATGGAGGATACGGAAGTTTATTTAATATGTTCTACTCTCAAATGCAATATGGTGCATATGTTGAATCTGTAGTTGAAGATTCACCTGCAGAAAAAGGCGGAATTAAATCAGGAGACATCATAGTTTCTGTAAATGGTAACGTCGTATCAACTGCAGCAGAAGTAACATCAGAAGTAACAAATTGCAATGTGGGTGACGAAATCGAAATAGGAATAATTAGAGATAACAAGACTAAAACAATGAAAGTAACACTTGGAGAATATAAAGGCGAATAACATTAAACAAAATGGCTTCTATTGTTAGTGAAACTAGCATTAGAAGCTATTTCTATAGATAGCTATTAGTTTTATATTATATTGATTTTTATGTAAATCTATGGTATTATTCACGTATACGAAATTTTATTGAAAGGGGAACTCTTATGAAAACACTTTTGATAAAACTAATAAAGTTGTATCAAAAAATTCCTGGTCCCTGGCACAGTGCCTGTAGATTTCATCCCACTTGTTCAAATTATGCTATAGAAGCACTTGAAACACATGGTTTTTTTAAAGGCTCTGCATTAACGTTGTGGCGAATACTTCGTTGCAATCCATTTTCAAAAGGAGGATACGATCCAGTTCCGCCTAAGAAATAAGTGCTTAAGCATTTCATCAATCGTATACAAAAATAGCTATACGGTTCGTTGCGATATTTAAGCACTTTTATTTACTAAAAAAATCCATTTAGATTGACATAAAGTCGTCTATTATAGTATAATGTTCTTATAGTGTTTTATAATAAATTTAAGGAGGTTTTATTATGGAAGATTTTTATTCGCCAATATCTGAAGAACATAAAGAAGCAAACTTTTCAACTGTTTTACAAAAAGTATTTTATATGATGACCGCTGGTCTCGCTGTTACTGGTATTACATCACTATTAACAATTTACACACCACAAATACGATTATTCGTTGCTAATTGCTGGCAAATATTAGCTTTTGCAGAACTTATACTTGTAATAATTCTTAGCCTAAATTTAAAGAATATGGGAACTGCAACATGTAGAATAACATTCTATCTATATGCCATACTAAATGGACTTACATTATCGCCAATCTTCTTAGTGTATGCCGGAACCTCAATAGCGAGCACATTCTTTATTACAGCAGCAATGTTTGGAGGCGCCGCCTTGTATGGACATAAAACAAATAAAGATTTAACAAAATTCGGAAGCTTTTTCTTTATGGCATTGCTTGGAATAATTATAGCAGGAATAGTAAACTTGTTCATTATGAATAGCACTCTCGACTTCGTAATTTCAGTCATTGGAATATTGCTTTTCATTGGAATAACTGCATATGATATTCAAAAAATAAAAGAACTTTATACATTAGTAGATGATAATGATGAAGAAAGAATGACTCAAGTTGTTACAATAGGAGCGTTGAACTTATATTTAGATTTTATCAATATATTCTTAAAAATATTGAGCTTAACAGGAAGAAGAAGAAAATAATTAGAATGCATAAAACCAGCTAGTATCAAATAAGATGCTAGCTGGTTTTTGGTTATCTCACACTTGCAAAACAAGAAAAAATTACGATAAAAGTCACTATTGATGTATTGACTTTTTATGTTACTATAGTATAATTAAATTAAAGATGAGGTTTTGGTCACAATGTGACTTGCCCAGGTTATAGTAAAAAATCACTCAACCGTAGCCAATGGATAGAGTGATTTTTTTATGTTATTTCTTCTTATTGATTAGTATCTTTAAGAAGGATGCTATCAATAGAACTTCAATTGCAAATAATATGTAATCGTTTTCTACCATTGGCATCACCTCCCTCTTCATTCGTAAAAATAAAAAGGGCAAATCACATCATATCCAAACAACCTCATCATTAGTAGTGTACAACATTTGTTCATCATTGTCAACAATAGTTGTATTGCGTATACATATTTCATGTAGGTTAGTCAATCATATTTTTCAGAAAATTTTATTACACTCTGTTTATATTTCATTTTTTTGTTATACTATTGCTCATAAGAGAGTACCTCCTTTTCGGTTTATTTGTCGTTATTTAAACCTTAACATTTTTGGTACTCTCTTTCAATATTTATTTTTGTGACATATCTATTTTAAACCTATATTAAAAAATTTTTTGAAGTTCACAGAAATAAAAAGCGACTTTGTGATGCTTCAAAATCATGTTTTACAATTATGTAATTCAATTTCCGTTCTTATACTTTAGCACATCAATAAACTCGCTGTTTCCTTTCTTTTACTGTTAATATTATATTAGCAACATTTTATTATTTTCATTTAGGTGATTTTATATTTTTTCCACTTAATTTTTACACATCTCTCAGCATATATGAAATATTGGTTTAATTTTTGTCGTCAGTAAAATGCAGCCCATAAAATCAAAACATGTATAAATGACTCATATATACTAAAACTATTTTAATTCTCCATCAAGATACAATTGTTCATACTTAAAGTATCAAATAATCCATTTATTCCAGAACATTTTCCGTATATTTCTATATATGTTCCTTCATTATAATCAATCAATTTCTTTGTTTCTGGTTGGTCAATAAAATAGCAACTAATTGAGGAAAATATTCCATTAGCTTGAAGTTCAATCCAATATCCAGAATAATCAGAATAATGTATTGAAGCAATCTCTCCTGTAACCTTCAAATATTTTCCCGTATAATATTCATCTGCCTTCACTATGTTTTCATCATATACTTTGAATAGTTCACTAGCTGAAATTGTTACAACTTTTCCTAACATAATGCGTTTTAAATTCAAAGCATCGTTACAAACTTCATAATTAGAAGAATAGTTATTTACCAACTCGTTGCATAACCTCATAGCTTGACTATAATTATTGTCTGTATAAAATTTATATGCATTAGAATACATCATAGTTGCTGTTTCTTCGATGTCACTTGTCATACTAGAAACACTAAGAACTTCATCTTTCTCTTTTCTAATCTGACTGTTAGATGTTTTAAATGAGTTCACAATATTAAATATTACCATACAACCTATAATAATAGTTAAAAATTTAGACACCGATTTTTTCATAGTTTTATAATTGTTAATTTCAAATTTTTCAATACCTGATTTCGAATTGATGTATACTTCAATAACATCAAAAACTGCTATTAGTAAGTCATAAATCCATCCGAAAAAAAACAATCCAAATGTACATAAATAAAGCATACCATTTTTGCTATCTCCATCCATAAATTTATGTACTCCAAACATCCCTAAAAAGTATGTTATGCATAATCTCCTCAAACGTTCCTTTTTTTCTTCACTATATAATACATCTTTTTCATTTTCATTCATAACATCATCTCCTCACTGGCACTGATATATTTTATATGTTATACACTAAAACAACATTTTATTTAATCTATAACACTTACCTCCCCCTTTTTCCTTAATTTTATTTTATCACTATTTTTTATTTTTGTACACATATTTGTGTACTTATTTTATTTCTCATTTTGTGTACACTATGTTTTAAGAGGTGGAGTATGAAAAAATTAGAGATAAAAAAACATACAAAAGCGAATGACACAATAACTAGAACTATTCGTATAAGTGGGGATACCTTCGATAAGATTACAGAACTTGCCGAAAAAAATGGTTTAAGTTTCAATAGCGTTGTAAATCAAATTATCGAATACGGTCTTGAAAATATACAAGAATAAAAAAAGATGACTTTTATAATTTCGAATTATTATAAAAGTCATCTTATATTTTTATTTCTATGCCGATTTCATTTCAAGTCTTAGCTTATCTGCTATCATTGCTATGAATTCTGAATTTGTTGGCTTGCCTTTGGTTGCTGATATTGTGTTTCCGAACATTTGATTATTTACATCTATTTGTCCTCTTTCCCATGCAACTTCTATTGCATGACGTATTGCTCTTTCAACACGTGATGGTGTTGTTTTAAATTTTCTTGCAAGTGTTGGATATAGTTGCTTTGTTACTGAATTTATTACATCCATATTATTAACTGCAAGTACGATTGCTTCTCTTATGTATTGGTAGCCTTTTATGTGAGCTGGAACGCCAACTTCATGTATTATTTCTGTTATTGAAGCTTCAAGTGTGTCTTTGCTTACGCTTTCAAATGAATTTTGTAATGCAAATTTTTTTACATTTGTTTTTAATGGTTCAACCATTCCATGCCTTACTTCTTTTATTCTATTATATAGTAATTCTAGTTCAAATGGCTTTACCATATAATATTCTGCTCCTAACATTATACTTCTTTGAGTAATTACATCTTGTCCAATTGCTGATAACACTATGACTGATACATTCTTTGCACCTTCGATTTTTTTCATTCTTTCTAATACACCAATACCATCTAGATGTGGCATTATTATATCTAGCAAAAGTACATCTGGAGTCTTGTCCGTAATTAATTTTAAAGCTTCCTCTCCATCAGATGCAAGTCCTACAACTTCGATATCTTCCTTTGAGTTTAAGAAATTTTTTAATATTTCTGCAAATTCCACATTGTCATCTGCTATTGCGACACTAATTTTATTTGGCATTTTTACTCCTCCTAACATTTTTTCTTGTTACTACACTCAAAGTATACTACCAAATTATGGAAAAAGCAATAATAAATTGTAATATTTTTACAATTTATGCATAATAATACGTGTCTATATTTTTTGAAATTACTGTCCTATTTGTAATGTCACTTATTTCACTAATAACGCCGGTCTCTCTGCGTTTTTCTACAATTATATTTATACATATTTTTTCACCATATGATACGTTTTTTATTACTACATCATTTTTTCTCAAATAATGGTTCAATATATCATAATAATTATATTCTACAAATAGTTCATATTCGCTACATAATTTCATTTCCACTTTTTTTATTGCTAAAATTGCTTCTTTTGCCGCACTGCTATAAGCTCTAACAAGCCCACCAGTGCCAAGCAGTATCCCCCCAAAATACCTAGTAACAACCAATAAAATGTTTTCTAACTTTTCCCCTCGCAAAATATCTAAAATCGGAACACCCGCTGTTCCACTTGGTTCTCCATCATCACTAAATTTCTCTATTCCATTTACTATCCTATATGCAAAAACATTATGCTTTGCATCTCTATGTTTTTTCTTTATTTCTAATATCTTTTTATTTGCCTCTTCTTCTGATGTTATTTTTATTATTTGAGCAATAAACCTAGACTTTTTCTCTACAATTTCTTTTTCCTTAGTTTCTTCTCCCTCAATAGTAAAAAAGTTATCTACCACTGATGTTTCCCCTTTCCTCTGCAATCATATTATACTCATTTTTTACAAAATGTTACAAGCTTTTTACGTCCTCCGCATACGACATTTTTCGACATTTGCGTTATTTAGTCATTGTCTCTCTAGCATTTCACGAATGTATAGTTTTATCTAATATTTTATATTTTTATACATTAATAGGCATTTTTCGCATTATATACAGTTTGTTGCACTTTTTCCTGCCACATATCCCGTGCTGTATGCTATTTGCAAATTGAATCCTCCTGTGTATGCATCCACATCTATTATTTCACCTGCGAAATATAGACCTTTTATTATTTTCGACTCCATAGTTGAAGAATTTATTTCTTTTGTACTCACTCCTCCAGCAGTTACAATTGCTTCTTCTATTGGTCTAAAGTCTTTTATTTCAAACTCCAAGTTCTTTAATAAATATGCTAAATGATGTCTTTCTTCTTTTGTTATTTGATCTGTTTGTTTTTCAACATCTATATTAGCTATTGATAATATATAATCTATCATTTTGCTTGGAAGTAAGTCACCAAGCGAATTTTTAAATTGTTTTTTGGTGTATTTTTCTAAGTCTCTTTGTATTCTAGCTTCTAATTTTTCTATTTGAAGTGCTGGTTTTAGGTCTATACTTAAAGTGATTTCTCTATTTTGCAATTTTGAATTTACATTTTTTACTCTTAATAAATGTGCACTTCCGCTTAGTATAACTGGTCCAGAGACTCCGAAGTGTGTAAATACCATTTCGCCAAAGTCATCATATACGCATTTAGTGCCATCTTTTATTTTTATCGCTACATTCTTTAACGAAAGTCCTTGCAAACTAGGAACTTTATATAGCTCTAATGGTACTAACGATGCCTTTGGTTCAACTATTGTATGTCCTAACTTTTTAGCAAGTGCATATCCACTTCCATCACTACCTGTCATCGGATAGCTTTTACCACCTGTGGCCAAAATCACACTATCACATTCATATTTTTTATCTGCTGTTTTTACTCCTTTCACTTTTCCATCGCTTATTAAAATAGCTTCCACTGCTGAATTCACAATTACTTTTACTTTTCTTTTATCCATTTCTTTTTTTAGCTTATCCACTATAAAAAGAGCATCATCGGTAACTGGAAATACCCTTTCTCCTCTTTCTACTTTTGTCTCAACTCCAATAGAATGGAAAAAATTTATTGCATCAATATTCGTGAAACTATTGAATACACTATACAAGAATTTTCCGTTTCCAGGAACATTTTTTATAAAATTGTCTATATCGGTTGCATTTGTTATATTGCATCTACCTTTGCCTGTTATTGATAACTTTCTACCAACACTACGCATTTTTTCAAGCAATATTACATTACTTCCATTCTTACTTGCTGTAATGGCTGCCATCATTCCAGCAGGCCCACCACCAATCACAATAACATTCATTGTTATTTCCTCTCTTTATTTATTCATATATTTCACAGCTTCAATAACTGCCAAACGACCATATGTATATGTAAGTCCGCCTTGTAAATATGCTACATAAGGCGGTCTAACTGGACCATCACAACTTAACTCTATAGATGAACCTGATGTAAATGCACCTGATGCCATTATTACTTTACTATCGTATCCTGGCATTGGTGATGGTTCTGGAACTACATTTGAATCAACTGGTGAGTTCATTTGGATTGCTTGGCAGAATTTTATTAGCTTATGCTCATCATTAAATTTAATCATTTGAACTATATCAGAACGCTTTTGATTGTATTTAGGTGATACCTCATAACCTAACTCTCCCATTAGTCTTGATGCAAATATTCCTACTTTTTTAGCCTCACAAACTGTATGTGGTGCCATGTATATTCCTTGCAATACGCTTATATTAAAATCAAATGTTGCTCCGCCCTCTTTACCAAGTCCTGGAGCACTATATCTATCGCTTATTAGTTCTATTAAATCTTTCTTTCCTACAATGTATCCACCAGTTCTTGCAATTCCAGCACCTATGTTTTTAATAAGTGAACCAACACATACATCTGCGCCAATTTCTATTGGCTCTTTTGTATCTGTAAATTCTCCATAGCAGTTATCTACCATAACTATTACATTGCTATCTGCTTCTTTTACAACTTTTATAGCTTCTTCCATTTCAGAAATCAAGAATGCATTTCTATAAGCATAACCTCTTGAACGTTGCATTATTACTAATTTTAAATCTTTCTTTGAAACACGTTCTCTAATTTTCTTTAAATCAAACTTGTTTCCATCTATTAAATCGATTTGTTCATACTTAACTCCAAAAGCCTTTAAAGAGCTGCTATTTTCTCTTATTCCAAGTACTTCATCTAATGTGTCATATGGCTTGCCATTTATGCTTAAAACGGTATCTCCAGGTCTTAAAATGCCAAATAAAGTAGTAGATATTGTATGCGTACCAGATATAAACTGCATTCTAACGATTGCATCTTCTGCCTTAAATACATCTGCATATATTTTCTCAGCAGCCTCTCTACCTATATCTCCATAGCCATAACCTGTTGTTCCATGTAAATGGGCTTCACTTATCTTCTCTTTCTTAAATGCATTTAATACCTTTTCAGAATTTATTCTTTCTATTTCTTCATTTTCTTCAAATTGTGGTCTTATTTCTTTTTCAACTTTTTTAATTAGTTCTTCCATTTTATTCTCCTTTTCAATTGCATAACTTAAACTTTCCATTATACTAAATCTTAAATCATAATTTTTATTAATTTTGCCTAATATTTTAATTATTTCGATATATAAAATTCGACAAAATTCTCGTTTTTCATTATATATGTTTTTACATAATTTGTCAACAATAAATAACTGCCATTTCTAATAAAAATGGTGAATTCATTAATTAAAATGAACCCACCATCTTTAATAATTGTTTTAGGAGTCTTTGTCTTTTATTGTAATATTTTTCAATGTTTCTATCATTGAATCTAGTTCTTGTTCTTCCAATTCTTTCTGCCAAGCAATAGCTTTGTAATAAGCCTCTCGTGCTTGCTTACTATCTACATTGTCAGGCTTAATAGCTACGTATCTTCTCAAACATTTTACACGCATAGCCTACTCCTTTTCAAGATAAAAGGTATATACCCATATTTCTCTTTCTGAAGATCTCATAAACATCTTTTATGACTGTTTCATTAGTTTCCACAACCAATGCTTTTTTATCTTCATTGTACTTCATCGGAATAAATTCGTTTTCATCACAAGTGGACAAAATATAATACTCTGTGTCATTGTATTCAAAATTATCTAGACACTCACAATCTAATCTTGCGCCATTCTTGTTTCTCAATGTTACAATGTTATCATCTCTATTATAATTTAACATCATACAAAACCTCCAGAATTTGTTGAACAAAATATTGTTTCAACTTTATTTGTTTTTTACAACACTACAATTATACATCACTCGTTCGAATTTTGTCAACTGATTTTGTAAATATTATTTACTGTCATTGACTTTTCCAATACAATAAAATTTTTTATTCAAAATACAATTATCCCCCAGTATACTTAAAGAACTGGGGGATAATTATCTAATTAGTCAGCAAAATCAAATTCGTCTTTTGCTTTTTCTTTAAATGCTTGGAATACTTTCTCTGCCTCTGCTTCATCATCTAAGCTAACATAGCTTTCGTCTTCTTCAGAGCCTTCGATTCTAAATATTACAACTTCGCCCTTTTCTGCCTCTTCAACTGGAAGTAATACTACATATTCCTTACCTTCTACCTCAACAACATCAAGGAATTCAAATTCTATTTCGTTGCCTTCTTCATCGTTTAATATTATTTTATTGTCTAATTCATCGAATTCAAAATCCTCTTCTAAATTTTTGTTTTCCTCGTTCATATTAATTCTCCTTTCATTTATGTAGCTATGTTTCATACTATTTGAAATCACATATCTACGATCTATCTAGATACATCTGCAATATATATTGTGCAGATATAGTATCTACTATTTTTTTCTTTTTATTTTTGTCAACGCCTAATGTTGTCATTGTTTTATGTGCCGCAACAGTTGTAAGCCTCTCGTCTATCTTAATTACTTCTAGTCCGAATTCTTTTTCAAGTCTAGCTATAAACTTATCTGTTTTTTCGGCTCGTGGCCCTTTTGTTGCATTCATGTTTAATGGATACCCAATAACAATCTTTTCTACTTTATATTCTCTTATAAGCTCGCCTAGTCTCTCAATTAGCTTTTTCATATTTTCGCCATGCTCTATAGATTCAACGCCTTGTGCCGTTATTCCAAGAGCATCCGATATAGCAACTCCTGTCCTTGCCTCTCCATAATCTAAACCTAATATTCTCATTCATTTACTCCGATATATTCTTTTACTAATTCTTCTAGTAGCTCATCTCTTTCTAGCTGTCTAATTAAACTTCTTGAATCTTTGTAACTTGTGATATATGTTGGATCACCAGACAATATATAACCAACTATTTGATTTATAGGGTTATATCCCTTTTCTACCAACGCCTCATATACTTGCTTTAATATTTGCTTTGAATTACTTTTTTTCTCTTTTTCAACTTTAAAAAAAATTGTATTTTCAGAATCCATTTTTATTCCTCCTTAAAACTCTTACCTAAAGAATCCGCCTTTTTTCTTAGCTAGTCCATTTCTTGGATATACTTGTTCAGCAATTTCATCAACTATTTGCAAGAAATCTGCCGTATATCCCTTGAAGTTCATATTCTCCCTACATAAAGCCTCTATATATTTAATATAATTATTAACGTTATATGGAACAATTGAATATGAAACTTTATTATTTAATAAAACATCTGTGAATGTCATCTCTGGGTCTTTGTAATATGAAATTCCTTCAATAATCTTTCGAGGTGTTAAAATCGACTTAACGTATTTGTTAATTATAATTTTAACTTTTTTCATATCCATATTTCTATTTTTCATCTCTCTCAAGAAAGATGTTGTTTCTTGCATTTTTAATATATCCATATCTTGAACGACATATATTTCACTCGCTTGTTCAAAATAGTCTATCGGCGTTGTGAAATCTGCATCAACAATCGTTATATTACTGTTGTTTTTGACTACATCTATTACCGATTTATGCTTATATCCTCTTCTTGCGTCAGCAACAGAACCTGGTACAGTAGTATATACTTTTAAATATCTTGAAACTGGCATATACGTATCTTCACCAGCCGATAAATTTTGCATACATTCACTCGCTATTTTTCTAAGTGTTTTGTCGCCCTGATTATAAATATAATACATTCCTTTATCTTTTGTCATATCTAATATAGCTGTTGGTATTTTGCTATTTGACAATTGATTAGCCACTGCATTTACCATAAATGTTGTTCCTGCCTTATTTGCACCAACAAAAACAACCATCTTTTTATAGTCACGTGCAACAACTGGTACTGCTTCATAGGTTTGCACTTGCTTAGGTACTTCCACACTTTCAATCTGATTTTTTTCTTGTGCAATCTTTGCTTGTGCTTCTCTTAACTTTCTTCTTTCTTCCTCTAATTCTGCTTGTTCTTTTCTTATTCTTTCTTGCTCTCTTGCAAGCTTTTCTCTTTCTTCTCTGACTCTCTTTTCTTCTTCGCTTTCTTGATTTGCTGAAATAACATTAGCATCTATCCTATTAACATTTTCTTTCTGTTCTGCTTGTTGTCTCTTTAAAGCTTCTTCTCTAGCTCTTTGCTCTGCCATCTCTCGCTCTGCCTTTTGTTGTCTTGCCAAAGCTTCTTCTCTCGCCCTTTGCTCTGCTATTTCTTGTTCAGCCTTTTGCTGTCTTGCTAAGGCTTCTTCTCTTGCCTTTTGTTCCGCCATCTCTTGCTCTGCTTTTTGCCCGTTTGCCATAGATAATGCATTATCAACAATTATATCTACATCATCAGATGTTTGTTGATTATTCTTTCTGTTTTCGGCCTCTCGTCTCGCTTTTTCCGCTAACTCTTGTTGTTCTCTAGCCTCTGCCTCTCTTCTTGACTTTTCTGCTAACTCTTGTTGTTCTCTAGCCTCTGCCTCTCTTCTTGATCTTTCTGCTAGCTCTTGTTGTTCTCTAGCCTCTGCTTCTCGTCTTGCTTTTTCTGCTAGCTCTTGTTGTTCTCTAGCTTCTGCCTCTCTTCTTGCTTTTTCTGCTAGTTCTTGTTGTTCTCTAGCTTCTGCCTCTCTTCTTGCTTTTTCTGCTAGTTCTTGTTGTTCTCTAGCTTCTGCCTCTCTTTTTCCTTTTTTCGCTAATTCTTGTTGTTCATTTGTCTTATTTTCAGATTCTCTTTGATTTTCAACCTGCTGTTTTGCTTTCTTCATTTCGTTTCCATCTTTAGTCTTAAATTTTCCTCTAAAGATATCCATTATTCCTTTTGTATACTTCTTTTCATTTTTTTGTGATGTATTTTTTTCTGCCTGATTATTCTCTTCTTTTTTAGTGCTTGTCTGCATATCTCCAAGTAAAAATCTAAACTTAGGTTCTGCATATATTTTTTCCTTAACATCATTAGGCAATAAAGAAGCTATTACTTTTAATTGCGCTCTACTGTACTGCTCAGAAATCTGTTCAAACGTTGCAACATACTTTTCTGGTTGATTCTTTATCTTCTCATAATAGTTCAATATATTCATCATTTGAGTTTCATCAACTTCATCATCACGCATTATACTACCAGTCTCGCCTATTGAACTTGAATTTATGTTTAAATACTCTTTTGCTTCACGTTTTGTCTTCGGTTTCTTTATAATGTCACATAATGGATTAATGTTTCTATCATCACCAATTAGCAAATTGTATATTCCCAAATTATATAATCTCATTATAAATTTATCATCTTTCGTTCTTCTATCCGAACATATATATATTATTTCAGAATCCTGAATCTCATCTGTTATTGTATCGATGCAAGAATATAATTTTCTATCCAATTGTTCTATATCTTTTGCTCTATATTGTTCTAAATCCTCATGTATAACGATTCTGTCATACGTCTTATCACGCCTAACTTCTTCTATAAGTGCTTTGAAGTAAAAAACATTCTTATACTCCAGTGTTTCTCCATATTTTTCATAATACCTCTCGCTAGTCGTTTTAGCCCATTGATCGTTACCTACTGCAAAAAGCACTTTCATTATATCACCTTCCTGTTAAATTATTAAACAATCCTTACAACCTAAATATCTTTTACTTTCTCATGTCTAAAAAGACATTTGTAACTTGCATAAAATAACTAACTTATAATGTGAAAAGGGCAAAAGCCAATGGAATGCATTGGAAAAATACCCATCCTATGATACAAGCTGTTATCCAACCAAAACCTTGTTCCTTTTTATCCAATTTTTTATTACCAATTATAAAGAAGTTAAAAGCACCTATTGTTAAGAATATAAAGAAAATTGGTGTGCTATAAAATCTAACAACCTCTAGATAATATGCCACTTTTCCAAGGTTTTTATCATTATATTTGTCAGATAATTCTGCTATTCTTCTATCCTTTTTTGATACAGCACCGACAATCTCATCTCCTGCGGGGCTCATTTCTTCACTATCATTATTGTTATCATCATTTGTTATAACATTTTCTTCAAAATTAGTATCATCTACCACATCGCTAGCTGCACAAATTGAGCCATATGGTATTCCCATTAAAGAAACTAATGTAAGCATTAATATTATTATTTTTCTCATAATTCCTCCTTATTTGCCTAATGTTTTTTCAGACAATTACCCATAAATATAATACTACACATTAGATAAAATATCAAGAAAAAATCAGCCTTTATAGTCGAATTTCATAATTTTTTACATTTATATGGATAAAGTCACTCAAATAGTCTGCAATTCCCTTCTTCTCTATATTTTCCGGCATACATATCATAAAATTTCTTATTCTCCTATCTCCTACATATATCTCAATGTTTCCAACCATTTCTCCTTTTTTTACCGGAGCCACAAGTTTGTCTTCTAAATTATACTTATAAGTAACATTTTTAGTCTCATTTTTATTAACTACAGCTTTCTCACTGCCTGTAATAACCATTTTATAATTTTTAAATCTTCCTTTTTCAACAGAAATATTAAATTCTTTTCGCATATTTTCGCAAATATCAACTACCTCAAATTTTTCAAAGCCATAATTTAATAATTTTACACTATCTTCTGTTCTTTGCTTCTTATTTCCACATCCAAGAGCAACTGAAATCAGTGTTCTTCCATTTCTCGTTGCTGATGCAACTAAGCATCTGCCTGCATTTCCTGTAAAACCTGTTTTCACACCATTTGCACCCTCATAAGAAGATAGTATTTCATTTGTTGTACCTAATATTTTCGTATTTTCATTAACTTTTATATTTACACTTCTTTCTTTTACGATATTGGCCAAGTATTCTATATTTAGCAAGTATTCCGCTAATTTTGCCAAATCATATGCACTAGAATAATGATTTTCGGCATCTAAGCCATGCGGTGTTGTAAAATGTGTGTTTTCAAGCCCAATTTCTTTTGTTTTTTCATTCATCATATCACAAAAATTTTGAACACTTCCGCCCAACATGTTCTGCTATAGCTATTGCAGCATCATTTCCAGAATGTATAAGGAGTCCTTTTATTAAATCTCCAAGTGTCACTTTGTCTCCCGAGCGCAAATTTATTCCTGAGCCCCCAATACTTGCCGCAATCTTGCTAACAGTGACAATATCATCTAAATTTCCATTTTCATAAGCTACTATCGCTGTCAATATTTTTGTTGTTGAAGCGTTAGGCACTTTAGCATATGAGTCTTTTTCATATAAAATCTCACCATATGTCTTGTCGTACAATATAGCATTCTTCGAGTTTAGCACCATATTATTGCTAGAAACAGTTTCGAGCAATTCCACATCATTTTCTTCTACAGTATCATCATAAAAAGCATATACACTCGAAAAAAGAATTCCTATTATTAAAACAAAACCAACAAATTTCTTCATTCTTCTACCTCCAAGACATTTAGCATTTTTCTATTTTATCTTATGTATTTTGTTGTACATACATTACACCAATTTTATTAAACTTGTATATTATATATAGAAAACACTTATTAAACGAGGTGATTAAATGAAATCTGTGTTATCAATACAAAATGTTAGCAAAGTTTATCAGGATGATAACGGTGAGGTTTTAGCAATAAAAGATTTTAGTTATGATTTTAATAAGGGCGATTTTGTAAGTATTGTTGGTCCAAGTGGTTGTGGAAAGTCCACTCTACTTTCTATTATAGCAGGGTTAGATACTCCATCTGCTCGGAAAAATATTTTTAGATAAAGAAGATATAACTGGCAAAAAAGCAAACATTGGATATATGCTTCAAAAAGATTATTTGCTGGAATGGCGTAGCATTTTAGATAATGTTTGTTTCGGACTTGAAATAAAAAATATGCTTAATAGTGAGACAAAAAGCTATGCTTTAAATTTATTAAATACCTATGGTCTTGCCGACTTTATAAACAAATATCCTGCCCAACTTTCTGGTGGAATGAAACAAAGAGTAGCACTTATTAGAACTCTTGCAACTAGGCCAGACATTCTGCTTTTAGATGAAGCTTTTTCTGCTCTTGACTATCAAACAAGACTTTCTGTTACAAACGATGTGTATAAGATTATAAAACAAGAAGGCAAAACTGCTATAATGGTAACTCATGACATCCCTGAAAGTATAAGTATGTCAGATAAAATAGTGGTTCTTAGCAAGCGTCCTGCTATTCTTAAAAATGTACATGATATTACTTTTGATATACCAAACCGTACTCCTCTTAACTGTCGTGAAGATAGTAAATTTAGCAAATATTTTGATACTATTTGGAGGGAGTTGAACGATAATGAGTAAAGAATGTATTTCAGAAGAGCGAAAAAAATATTTAGCTAATAAAAGAAAAAGAAAAATTGCAATTTTAGCCACTCAAATATCTATACTTGTCGGCTTTATTATTATTTGGGAAGTGCTTGCAAATTTGAATATTATCGATGGTTTTTTAACAAGCCAACCATCTAGAGTTTTAAATACAATTTTAAATTTGTCTTCTAACAATTTACTTATGCATCTTGGTGTTACCTGCCTTGAAACAATTGTAGGCTTTTTGCTTGGTACAATATGTGGCACAATAATTGCATCACTTTTGTGGTGGTCTAATTTTGCTTCTAAAGTTGCCGAGCCATTTTTAGTTGTTTTAAACAGTCTTCCAAAAGTTGCGTTAGGTCCAATTATAATTGTGTGGGTTGGTGCAGGAATGCCAGCTATAATAACTATGGCACTTGCAATTTCTTTAATTGTCACAATTTTAGAAATGTTAAATGGATTTATGAGAACAGATAAAAATATGATTAAGATGGCAGAAACTTTTAATGCTTCTAAATGGCAAATATTCTCTAAAATAGTATTTCCATCTAACATATCAACACTTATTAGTGCATTAAAAGTTAACATTGGGCTTTCTCTAGTTGGTGTAATTTCTGGTGAATTTTTAGTCTCTAAAGCAGGTCTTGGATATTTAATTGTTTATGGTGGTCAAGTTTTTAAATTCGATTTAGTTATGACATCAGTTATAATTCTAGCTCTTATGGCTGTTTTAATGTATGGATTTGTCGTTTTAATTGAAAAAGGAATTTTGAGATTCATTTTGCACAAAACTAAATAAATTGCATACTTATATATTAAAAGTGCTACCTTAGGTGGCACTTACATATAATTTAGGAGGTTTTTATGAGAAGATTATTTTATACTTTAGCATCTGTATTTGCGATAATCTTGGTTGTAATCGTTGCAATTACTGCAAAAAATACAGTCGAGGTAAAAAAAACAAACACCGCTTTAGAAAGCGGAGACAATGTTAAATCAGAAAAATTGGTAGTAAGCGAAGTTACTCATTCTGTTTTTTATGCTCCTCAATATGTAGCAATCAACCTAGGTTTCTTTAAAGAAGAAGGATTGGACGTAGAACTTATAAATGGTGGTGGAGCGGATAAAGTTATGACAGCTGTTTTGTCAAATCAAGTCGACATAGGCTTTGCAGGGCCAGAAGCAGCAGTATATATTTATAATGAGGGCAAAGAAGATTACGCCGAAGTTTTTGCACAAGTAACAAAAAGAGATGGTTCATTTTTAGTAGCTAGAGAAAAAACAGACAATTTTTCTTGGACTGATTTAAAAGGCAAACATGTACTACCAGGAAGAAAAGGTGGAGTACCTTATATGACACTTGAATATGTACTAAAGAAAAATGGATTGGATGTAACTAAAGATTTAAATCTAGACACATCAATTAGTTTTGATGCAATGAATAGTTCATTTGTTGGCGGAACTGCTGATTACGTTACATCATTTGAACCGGCTGCAAGTAATCTTCAAAAAGAAGGAGCCGGATATATTGTAGCATCTGTCGGAGCAGCAACAGATGAAATTCCTTACACTGCATACTTTGCAAAGAAAAATTACATTGAAAACCATAAAGATATAATTCAAAAATTCACAAATGCTATTTACAAAGGTCAAGTTTGGGTAAATACACATTCTGCCGAAGAAATAGCAGATGCAGTGGTTGCTTCTTTCCCTGATTCAGATAAAGAACTTCTAACTTCTGCAATTAAAAATTACAAAGAAATAGATGTTTGGAATTCCACACCTTATATGAGTGAGGCATCTTTCAACTTGCTACAAGATGTAATCACAGAAGCAGGCGAATTAACAAATAGAGCACCTTTTGAAAAAGTTGTAAACAATACATTTGCTGAAAATGTAAAATAGTATTTTGCATTCCATAGTCATAAAATATTGTAACTTTTTATATGATAAAAAAGCAAGGTGATTTACATTTCCCCTTGCTTTTTTGCTATATTATTTCAAACATTCATTAAAATAATTTTCAAATTCTTTTATTATTTTTCCGCCATCGTATTCTTCTATGCTCTCTAAATTTTCTTTCGAAAGTTCTTTTAATATTTCTCTATTCTTATATAGTTTGATAAGTTTCTCTTTCAAAATTTGTTTTATTTGTTCATCGTTCTTTCCATTTTCTCTATCGCCTATTATATATTCTTCTTGTTTTGTTCCAAGTGCTTCTCTTACGATTCCTACATCTGTTGTTATAACTGGAACTCCGCAAGACATAGATTCTATTATTGGCATTGGAGTACCCTCGTGAATTGATGTACATATGCATACATCTATTTCACTATAATACTGTGGCATCTCATCTGATGTCCTCCATTTTATATTTCTATCTGCATAATGTTCTTTAATGTTGTATCCTTCGTTTTTAAGCTCTTCTACTACTGGCTTTATAATTGTATGGAATCCTTTTAAATCAACTCCACCAATTTTAGTAGCACTGTTACCAACCCAACCAACGACTAATTCTCTATTTTCATTTTCAAATCTTTCTAAATTCATTGGTTTTAATTTTTCTCTATCACATATATCATGAACAACTGCTGTTGGTTTCTTTATCTTATCAATACTTTCATATGCTCTAAATAATTTTTTTGATGAAACATAGTAATGTGATGCGAATTTATTGAAAATATCTTTATATGTCTCAATTCCTTCTTCATCTAAAAACAAGAAATCGTAACAGCCTGTAGATATTTTTTTACTTTTTTCATCAATATATTCCTCAAGATTTCTACCAGAAGCAATTACTTTTTGCTTAAACGCATCTGAATCCATTAAGATTAGTGCCTTTCTCCAGAAGAAATGTATTAAATCACAATCATTATGTTTTTCTAAGAATTCATAAAACTCATCTGGCTTCTCTCTCATGTCATAGTAATCTACTGTTATGTCGAATTTGTCATCTAAATTTTTCTTTACCTTTTGAGCTATAATATCAAATGCCCAATTAGGAATATCACATACTAAACATATCTTTTTCATAAAATACCTCCTTAGTTATGCATTTTCGTAATCATCATTCATCATTCTTAAATACATCTCTGGTTGTGGTTTTGACATTTTCTCTTTTATTTCTTGTGGCATAAATGTCCTAACTTCTGCAATTACCTTGCATATATCTATTACATCTTTATAGTCACCATTTATTATTTTATCAATTATTAGTCCTAGTGATTCTTGACATGCAGGAACTTTTAACTCTCTACTTAATTTGTAGAACCATCTCATATTTGAAAGTACATCTATTTTCTCTTCTTCTGTTAATAGTTGTGAGTCAATAAATTTATAAAGCATATATGTCATGCTCTTCGCATAGAAAAATCTATAAAATCCTAGTTTATTATTTTCTTTAAAATTCTCATAAATAATCTTATAAGCCTTGCTTATTCCATCAAAATATTTTGTTGTACAATTCATTGATATTGATGTTCCTGCACCTCTTTGTCTGTAACAATAAACAATATCAGGAATGTAGTAAACTTTACTAGACTTCATAAAACAATATGTTGTGAATATTGCATCTTCTGCAGGAAGACCTATTTCAAATTTTAAGTTTAAGTTTTTTACGAATTCATGTCTAAATATTTTGTTCCATACACCAGAATTCATTATAAAGAATGAATCTTTGTAGTCATCTATTTCTAGTTTAAATGTACCATATTTTTCTTTATTAAATACTGGATTTGGCCATATTGTACTATCTTCATAGCAATTTATATAATTTCCTATTACATAGTCAGCATTTTCTTTTTCTATTTTATTTACTAGAACTTCACATGCATTTTGGAATAAGAAGTCATCTGAATCTGCAAACATCAAATATTCACCTGTTGCAGCATCCATTCCAACATTTCTCGCATCTGATAGACCGCCATTTGGCTTATGTATTACCTTTACTCTTTCATCTTTTTTAGCATAATCATCAGCTATTTTACCGCAATTATCTGGCGAACCATCATCAACTAAAATTATCTCTAAATTTTTATATGTTTGATTTAAAAGTTTATCCACACATTCTGGCAAATATTTTTCAACATTATACATTGGAACTACTATACTTATTTTTCCTTTTTCCATAAAAGTAACCTCCCTCTATACGCTTGTACATTTTATGTACAAACTCTTCTTTTATTCTTAATATTTACTTACCATTATTAAACCATTTTACATAGTCAAAATCATCATAATATCTTTTTCCTGTATGATTGTTTAAGTATCTACTCAAAATACCAACAGACTCTTCGTTTTCAAATCCTTTTATATAATATGTTGAAGCAATCTCTGGCTTTTCTTTATGCACAAAAGCTATTTTATTTTTGTATGGCAATTCATCGAACTCTTTTAAATCTTCATCTGTACATCCAGCACCATCATTGAACAAAACGAATAAATTATTAAAATCAATTCTTTTAGTTCTTTCATCCCATTTTTCTCTTGCTATTTCTTCGTTTTCGTAATGCATAAAATATATCTTAACATCATCTAAAAGGCCAACCGGATAATTGATTCCTTCTTCTTTTATAAAAGTTAATTCTGCATTCATGTAATGCTCAATATTTTTTAGATACTTTAAAAAATCTTTTGGTTTTAACCATAAATTAACGAATGGTGAACGAAACTGCATATGTAAATCATGGCACATAAAACCACCATTACAATTATTTGCTATTAAAGAAACTTCTCTGTTTTTTAATCTTTGCCTGTTCTTAAAATTAATCCTTTCTCTTAAAAATTTATTAACCACAGTTCCAGACATGTTGCCATTCCTCCTTTCAATTTCTTAAAGGAAAAGCAAAAAAATCATAGGGAACCCCTACGACTTTCTAAGATTCTCCCCTTTATTTGCTTACCAAGTTAGCTGACGGGTTAGGAATAAAAGGTTTCCTTCACTTTAATGATGCACCCCTAAAATTTGGTTCCTCGGCTCTCCTTTTCAGGAGATTCAGCGATTATTTACTTTTAGCGTTTCTTCCAACGCAAGTATTATTTTATCATATTTTCATAAAAAAAGCAACTTTTTGCATTTTTTATAGAAATAATATGGATATATTTTACATTGTCTACTTGCTTTAATTCTATTTCTATTGTATAATTGTTCTTGGTAGTTTTCTACCCAAATATATAAAAGAAACGGAGAGATTTTTTATGGATAGTGACTGTCCCAGTCATAGTTTAAACATTATTTTTATTTGTATGGGAAACATTTGTAGGTCGCCTATGGCAGAATTTTTGCTTAAAGATATGGTTAAAAAAGCGAAAATCGATAATTTATTTAATATTTCATCAGCAGCTGTGCTAGATGAAAATGTCGGAAAGCCAGTTTGTGATGGCACTCAAAAAGAATTAAAAAAGCACAACATCCCTTATACAAATCGTGTATCAAGAAGATTAACAAAGGAGTTGTGCGATGAAGCAGATTACATTATTTGCATGGATGATGCAATTGGAAATCTAGCTATTTCGATTGGTGGTGAAGAAGTGAAAAGTAAACTTCATAAATTGCTTGACTACTCAGATACACCAATGGATATTGTGGACCCTGCTGAAACAAATGATTTTGAAAGAACATATAGAGAAGTTTCAAAAGGTTGTTTTGCATTCTTCAAATATCTAATGTCAGCAGAACATATAAGAACGCATAATTTAAAACGTGTAGTTTAATAAAATAAATTTTAGGATTTAAAATCTTATAACACGAAAATGCCAGTATCAAAACGATACTGGCGTTTTTATTTTCTATCTTCCTACAAACATTTGAACCATAACATATCCATATGTGTTTGATTTTACAACTCCTATTCCAGTTAGGTTATATGCATTATTTAATATGTTTGCTCTATGACCTTGTGAATTCATCCAAGCATTAACTGCCCCTTCTAATGTTGAATTACCAGCAATGTTTTCGCCTGCTGTTTTATATGTTACTCCGAATGATTTCATCATTTCAAACGGTGTTCCATATGTTGGAGAGTTATGTGCAAAATAATTGTTTGCTACTAAATCCTCTGCTTTTGCTCTGGCTGTTTTTTGAAGTGCAGTGTCAAATGATAAATTAGAAAGTCCATATGCCGCTCTTTGTTTATTTATGAGCGTAAGTAATTCTTTTTCAATCTCGCTTGGAGTAGATGATACATCTTGTTTTGTTCCTGTATTACTACCACTTGAAGTGTTTGTATTATTTTCTGAGTTTCCATATGTTTTAGAGTTAATAGCTCTTACATATTTTGTACTTACACAACCTATTAAATCTCCTTCTGTTTGTATTACATACCAACTGCCAACCTTTGCAAATACCCTTACATATTCGTTTTTATAAACCAATCCTGAAACCTTATAATTTGTACTAGGACCAGTTCTAACATTTAATGCACTTGCTGTTACTATTCCAGTTACGAAATCTAATTTTTCATAATCTGTTATTGCAAAAGCATTACTTCCAATCACAATTGTTAATATTAGTGTTAAAAGAAAAAATATTTTTTTCATCTTGATTCCTCCTTTTAAACTAATTATTGCCAATTTTATTTTTGATATACAAAAAGGAGTGGATTTTTTATCCACCCCTTTTTTAATTCTTAATCAACTACTGGTATTTCGATTTTCACTTCTCTGTTATATCTATCTAATGTAGCTTCTGCATCTATTTCGATGTCTAAAACTTCATCACCTTGCTCTACTCCCAAAGTTATATTGAATGAAGATTCTTTTGCTATTCCATCAGAAACACTAACACTTGATTTTATTCTAAAACTATAGCTGTCATCTATTTTTTCTGTATTTCCTATGATAGGTAGAATATCCTCCAAACTTATATCATATTCATATTTTTTAATTCTTCTACCTGATACCGTGAAATAATCGTTTGAAAACATTGCACAAATCATATCTGATGTTGTATCTATTAAATCATATGATGCTACATTTAATGTTTCTGGAATTATTGCACTTTCTAATGTATCTACTCCATTTTTGTTGCCCCTTAATGCTAATGTTTCTTTTAAAGATTGAATATTTTCTTCAGTCAATTCATATTTTATCCACTTATTAGCATATATTTTTCCAACTAGTTCTTCTGGCAAATTAGCATAAACAACAAAGTTCTTTAAATCAATTACAAATTCTAAATTTAGTTTGTTTAATCCAACTTCATTAATTTTATCTTTTAATAAGCCTTTTCCTGTTGCTGCTAATTTCATATCAACTGATATCATATCTTCATTTGTTTTGATATCTGCGTTTCCTGTAATATTCAAAGAAGTGTTGTTTGATCTGTCGTCTTTATCTTGATAATTAACTTTTCCACTTATCTTTATTGTTGATTCTGATGATGTAATATTCTCTATTGTAGTAGTCAAATATTCAAAAAGATTTGAAGCTCTTTCCTCTATTTTCTTTCTTACGATAGTTGGATCAATTACAACTACTGTTCTATTTTCTTTATCCCAATCTACTTTTTTATCTAAACTCTCTGCAATAAATCTAACTGGCACTAAAGTTCTTCCGTTAACTACAGTAGGCACTGAATCTAATGTTATCTCTGTTTCATCTCCACTCAAATTTTTAAGTGTAGCTTTATCATTTCCTATTTGCAAACCAATTTCTAATGCATCTGTTGTAGCTTTTATACTTCTAGTTTCGTTAATCCATTCTACATTTGCTCCAAATGCCTCAAATATTTTTCTCATTGGCACCATTGTTCTGTTATTAATTATTTGTGGATCTACTCTTTGTCCATTCTCATCCGTGAAGTCAATGAACTCTCCGTTTAATTGAACTTGAATTGCATCTGTATCAATCCCATTTGCAATTGTTGGATCATATAAGCCAAAACCATAGTCACTTGTAAGTACATCAGCATTGCTTGCAAACACTGGGACTGAAACAATCATAATACAAATTGTCAAAATTAATATTTTAAATAATCTTTTCATTCTCTCTCCTCCTATTTTCTCTTTATTTTTATTATATATTTTGTGAAATTTTAATTCAACTATATTTTGTCATTATTTACTAATTATTTTTTTCATATTAAGTATGTACTCATTTTTTTCGCTAAAATTATTTTCTGTTTCTATAACTAAATTAGCTTCATCTGCATTATTTTTAATTGTTAATTTAACTTTAATATTTGAATTGTCATATATCATCTCATCAGCATTTATGTCTGTTTTAAAGAATAACTTATTTATTAAGTTGTAAATTTTTATGTGTTCATTGTCAAAAATAAAATTATCCAATCTGGCAAGATCAAAATATTTTAATTTATAATTTGAATATCTCAAAGAAAAATTATAAGTTGTATCATTTGCCGTAGTTACTGGATTTTCAAGGAAACCACATAACAAATCAAAATCATTTTTCAATTTTGAAAATGTATTTACATCCAATTCGTTTTCATTAACATTCGCCCATAATCTAAAACTATTTTCTAAACTTATATCTGCATCTCCTTCAAGTCCTAATTCTTCATATGAATAATTTTTTTGATTTTTCTTAAGTGTAAACATTTCTATAAGTTTCACATTATCAGCCGAAAGTTTAACTTTATCCTTGTCATAATTTAATTCAAACATCGAGCTATTCCAGCCTTCTGAAAATATTTCTTTGCCTAACTCCGATGTTCCCGATATATTAAGTGTCACCTTTTGATAATCATCTTTTACGCTAAGTTTTGTATTTACCGTAAATTCAGTATTTTGATTTGCATCTTTTAAATCAAAATATTTATGAGTATATTTATCATCATAGTATGTATATTCACTTTTTGCATCTTTGACTAAATCATTAATCAAAAAATTATAAACAGGTTTTGCTTTAGTTTTTAGTGTATTCAAAAAGTATGAATAATCAATTATTACAGCAGTTCTAGCATTCTTATCCCAACCAACTTGCTTATCTAAACTTTCTGCTATAAATCTAAGTGGCACCATTGTTCTATTCTCTATAATCATAGGTGGAGTATCTAATTCTATCTGTGTTTTTGTGTCCTTTAATTCTTTAGTCGCAATATTATTATCAATCTGTAATTGAATTAACAAATTATCTTTTTTGCCTGTCACAATTTTGTTTTCTCCATCCCATTCAACACTTAGTCCAAGCAATTCAAAAATTTTTCTCATTGGTACCATTGTTCTAGAATTAACAATTTGTGCATTAACAACATTTCCATTTGCATCTGTAAAATCAACATTGCTATCATTAATTTTAACCTTAACATCTGTCGCAAAAACTACTGTTGACATCGTCAAAAGTAAAACACATACAAAAATAACTTTTTTCATTTGTTACCTCCTTAATAATCACTAAAAATTATTTATTGTTAGCATCAAAATGTGCTAAACTACGCTCTGCTAAATATGTGTATTTTTGAACCTTATCTTTGATTTTTTTATCACAATTTAGTATTCCAAAATTAGCATTCATCGGTTGAAAATTTTTATTTTCTGTAGATATATATGCAGAAAGTGCACCAATCATTGTTTCTTCAGAAAACACAATTTTTTCTTTTCCTTCAATCATTTGCACAGCATTTATTGCAGCCACCATTCCAGATGCAATAGATTCAACATATCCCTCAACACCAGATATTTGTCCTGCAAAAAATATTTTTGTTCCTTTTAAATTGAAAGTATTATCTAAAAGTTTAGGAGCATTTATGTATGTGTTTCTATGCATCACACCATATCTTACAAATTCAGCATTTTTAAGTGCTGGAATCATACTAAACACTCTCTTTTGCTCTCCAAACTTCAAGTTTGTTTGAAAGCCAACTAAGTTATAAAGTGTTCCTTCTTTGTTGTCTTGTCTTAATTGTACAACAGCATAATATTTTTTGTCAAAACCAACAGGTTTAAGCGGTCCATATGTTAATGTTTGCGAACCTCTTCTTGCCATCTCTTCAATAGGCATGCATCCCTCAAACAAATTGCCCTTTTCAAACTCATGCTTATTTGTAACCTCAGCATTTATAAGTTCATTATAGAAAAGCTCATACTCTTCTTTTGTCATAGGACAATTTATATAATCACTATCTCCTTTTCCGTACCTGTCTGCAGTAAATGCATTATTCATATCAATTGATTCTTTCGTGACAATTGGTGCTGCCGCATCATAGAAAAATAACTTTTCTTCACCTGTCAATTTTGCAATCTCGCTTGATAAGGCATCAGATGTAAGCGGGCCAGTTGCTATGATAGTAATTCCATCAGGAATAGTTGTTACCTCTTCTTTTATTATTTCTATATTTTCGTTTTCTTCTATCTTCTTAGTTACTAATCTAGAAAACTCTTCTCTATCAACCGCAAGCGCTTGACCTGCTGGCACAGCTGTTTCATCAGCACATTTTATCAAAAGTGAATCAAGTCTTCTTAGCTCTTCTTTTAATAACCCACAAGCATTTGTAAGCAAGTTTGATTTTAGTGAATTACTGCACACAATCTCGGCCAAATTCTCACTAGAATGTGCAGGTGAAAATTTGATTGGTTTCATTTCATATAATTTAACTTTAATACCTCTTTTGGCAATTTGATAAGCTGCCTCTGAGCCTGCCAAACCACCACCTATAACATTTATATATTGCATCTTTCTTCCTCTTTTCAAAATATTAACTTTTACGTTATTACACTTTAAAAGTTTATCATAAAAACTCGTCTATATCAAGAAAAAAGCTTACTTACTATAGTAGATAATTAATGTACAAATACTGAATTTAATATATTTTTCTTGTAACACTTGATATATACAAAATCTTTTTACATTATATTTTTTAAAAACTCATACATTTATCATTCTTATAAATTAAATGGAAATAACTATATACTCCCTATAATTTTTCACTAATTCAAAAAGAGAAAGTACACATTTCTATGTACTTCCTCAATGGTTACATTCTTAATATAAATTATTTTTTCTATTCCATGTACTCAACGCTATAATCAATATCGATGGTCTCTTTAGTTGAACTATTTTTCGTATAACTTATTACATCATCATTATAAATATATGAAAAGTTTACTGTTGTACTGCTATCAGCATAGAAATTATACGCAGTTCCAGAAAAAGTTGTATTTTTATACAACTTGCTATTATTTAAGGCTA
This sequence comes from uncultured Clostridia bacterium, assembly GCA_934149405.1. GTDB lineage: Bacteria > Bacillota > Clostridia > TANB77 > UBA1234 > UBA1234. The sequence continues at coordinate 68,099 of CAKPEV010000007.1, forward strand.
CATTTTTTAAGTATGCACCATTTCTCATGTCATCGCAATCTACAGGAACATATGATACCATGTGAAAAAATGCTATGGGGCTAGATGTAGTACTAAAACTTGTTCCAGTGGCATTCACTTCATAGCTACTTAAAATATCGCTATTTATGATTCCAATTGCTCCGCCATTAGTTAGCTTCAATTTCAATTCAACATCACTTGAAAAAGTGTATACACCATTTGATGACTTACTTGACAAAGCTGCAATTCTATTCGGATAAACCACAACAAAACCGTCTTGTGGATCATTTTTGTAAACCACCCATTTCCCATCAAAGCCCTTTCCTGTCATTATACCAACTTCAATTGTTTGAGTTGGAGTTACGGCTGCTTGAAATATATATGCATTATTATCGCTTGTGGTTGAAAATTTCATTTGTGCAGAAGTGAGATTAATGTTTGTTTTTACTGCTCGGAAATTCTCATACCCATAACTAAATTTTGCAAAATATCCACCTCCATGCGGTTCCAAAGTATAAAGGTCTGGGGTCCCTCTTATCGAATAGTAACTATTTTTTATTAATTCACCCGTACCATCAAAGACATGTGTAAACGCAAAATTATTAATCCAATTTTCTATTTCACTTGTACTAGTTGTTGTACCATAATACTTAGTAAACTGAAACTTATAATATGTTCCAGTCGAGTTATTTTTGGTAAAAATTATTATTCCTGTATCGCTTTCTTTAACGTAATCATTTACATTATTAGCCTTATTAATTGCATCAAATACGCTCTTCAAATTAGAATATTTTAATGTGCCATTAGCAGAATACACGTTATATTTCGTATTTTCTGTCGTGCGCGTAGTATAATTTGTGACTTTTCCGCTTTCATACTTAGAAATAGGCTCATAATTTTCACTCATTTTCAAAGTTCTCTTTCCTGGATCATAAATTTTAATCCAATAGTCCGGATCACTCTCATCAAGTTCTGCTCTTTCTAGTATTCGATAATTTTCGCTTAAATAATCTGTTTTCATGTAGCATACATTTTGAAAAGAAATCACTAAAAAAGTACAGAAAAATACCAACAAAAATTTTTTCATATTATCTCTCCCTTCTTCATGACACATTTAACATGTCATTACATAAATAAAAACAATTATCTTTCACTTTTTGGACAAATTTTTTAAAAAATTTTTCAAAAAACTATATATTAAAATAATTGCATACACCAAAAACATTTTGAAAGCAAAACGTTCACTCACTCTATAAATACAATGTTTATTTAATAAATCTGTAATTATAAATATTGCTATAACATGATACAAATAAATATCATATGAAGCATCATTTAAAGTTTTTACCTTTTCTGCCATATTGGTCATTTGTGATATTTTCAAAAATAAACTATAGAAAAATAATATAGAAATTGTCACATAAATATTTTGCAAAACATTTAGGTATTTTGCAAACATACCGTTAATTACAAAATTGTAATTAATGTAAATGTAAAGAAACGCCAAAATGCTAAAACTAAATATTAATATTTTTTTATATTTTCTTAGTAACGCGCAAAATTTATTATAATATGTACCGGCATACATTCCAAATATCCAGTAGAATAGGTATGTAGTAAATATTCTGTCGTTATATATAAAGTCGGATTCATTAAGCAAACACTTAATCAGTACTGGCAATTTTTCACTCATTATAATAGTAATTATAAATGATGCTATAATCATAATAGATGGTTTTATTTTTTTCAAGATCAATTTCCAAACAGGCAAAAGCAAATAAAATTGGACAATTATAATTATGAAATAAAAATGCGCTACTAAATTACCGTTTATTATATATTTAAATAATTCTATCAAATCGAATTTAAAATAATTATTTAGCACAAAATATACATAATATATACAAACAGAAATACAGTATGGAAAAACTATTTTTTTTAGTCTATTTTTATAGTACTCTAACAAATTAATCTTATTTATGTCCTTTATAAAAAGTTTCATAGCACTTATAAATATAAATCCATAAACAACAAATGAAGAAAGTTTATGTGGTATGTATATAATTAAAAACTGCCATGAATCAACTTTCAGCGTCGATATGGCCTCTGACGCAATATGAATAAAAACAACTAATATACAAAAAAATACATTCATTAAATTTAATTCATATTTTATATTTTTCATTATTCCTGTTTCCCTCTTTTTTTTCATTTTCACTAATTATCCCCCTTTTTTTTAGTATATTTTTAAATTTTTGTCTTGCCCTTTGGCTTCTTTTATTAACATTTTCAATCGTAATTTCTAATATTTTAGCTATATCATATTTATTGTACCCATGAACTTTTTCTAAAATCAATACATCTCTATAAATAGCAGGTAACTCGCCTAAAATTTCACATATGTTTTCAACAGTTTGTTTACTAATAATGATTTTTTCAATTTGAATGTTATCTTCTATATCAATTTTTTCACAGCATAAGTCAACCCTTTTCATTTTTTTATAAAAATTTATGGCCAAATTTTTGGTTATAATCACCAGTAGACTTTTTGTTTTTATATCTTTCACACCCTCGATTTTCAAGTCACCTTCTACAAGTTTCAAAAATGTTTGGTGCACAATATCTTCTGCATTCTCTTTATTTTTAACTATTTCAAATGCAATTTTAAAAAGTAAATTTCTATATTCTATATATAATTCATTTATTATATTTGATTTCAAGTATTTTTCTCCCAATAACTATAATAATTCTACATTTTATACCATTTACATATTACCACAAGGTAAAACAAATTACAAATTTTTACACATTTATATTTAAAATAATTTTTCATAACTTTTTTACATCTAATAAAAAACAACACCTTTAATTTATTTCAAATTAAAGATGTTGTAAAAATCTTATTTTTTCCGCTTGAATAAGCTACGAAATATCATGACAATTAACTTTACTAACGTTATCAAAAAAGGTATTCCCATTCCAAAGATAAAACCACCGATGATAATCGTAGAAATAGCTTTTCCAACGAAATCAATAGAATAATCGAGTCCTACCATTTTATAGGCTCTCCTTTCACAAGTTTTATACATACGTATATTATACCACTTTATGTAAATCAAGTCAATTTATATGTTCTCTATCTGCCAATCTATTGGCAATTCACCATTTTCCATTAAAATGTTATTAGTAGTTGAAAAGTGTTTGCAACCAAAGAAGCCACGATAAGCAGAAAGTGGACTTGGATGAGGAGCTTTTAATATTTTATGTATAGGGTTTGTTATTAAAAGCTCTTTCTTTTTAGCGCAAGACCCCCACATTAAAAATACTACAGGTGTTTCTCTTTTATTTAGTTCTTCAATTATCCTATCAGTAAAAGTCTCCCAACCACAATCTTTATGTGAATTAGCCATATGTGCTCTAACAGTTAATACATTGTTTAGTAGTAATACACCTTGTTTTGCCCATTTTTCTAAAAAGCCATTATTGGGAATATAACAGCCTAAATCTGATTGCAATTCTTTATATATATTAAGAAGTGATGGCGGAATTTCAATTCCTGGCTGAACAGAAAAAGAAAGTCCATGAGCCTGACCTTCTTCGTGATAAGGGTCTTGACCAATTATAACTACCTTTATATCATCATAATCACATAGTTTAAGTGCCGAAAATATATTTTCCATTTTTGGATACACAGTATAGTGTGAATATTCATACTTCAAAAATTCTCTAATTTTTTTATAATAATCCTTTTCAAATTCATCTTTTAAAATATCATCCCATTTATTGCCTATATTAACCATTTATATTTCTCCTTTATTCATCTTTATTAGTTCTACAATTTAATATATCATCTACATTTATTTTAGATGCTCTTGTAACAAGGTTGTATCCATACTTTTCTTTTAACATATCTACAACTTTATCTAGTTTATTTTGTTTTGTTTCTATATTTTGCATAAAAAGCGATGTTTGCATATTCTCCTTTTCAACTAAATTATCAACTCTAACTCCAACTAATCTAATAAAATAATTCATCTTAAGTTCTGCAAGCAATACCTTAGCAACTTTATAAATTTCAATTGTGCTATCTGTTTCAAAATCTAATTTCTTTTGTTTTGAAAAAACTTCGAAGTTTTTAGTTTTAATCTGTACGCTCACTGTTTCAGCAAACATATTCACTTTTCTTAATCTATAGCATACTTGCTCACAAAGTGCAAGTAAAACCTCATCGAGTTTTTCTATATTAGAAATATCATATGGAAGTGTTATAGAATTACCAATACCCTTTGGTTTTTCATGCTCAAAATGAACCTCTGAATCATCAATTCCGTTAGCGTATTCCCAAACCATTTTGCCAAACTTACCAAATCGTTTACTTATAAAAAATTTATCTGCTCTTGCCAAATCGCCAATCGTAAAAATTCCCATAGCATTAAACTTTGGAACAGATTTTCTACCAACCATAAATAAATCACCAATATCAAGAGGCCACATCTTTTTTTCAATCTCATTTGGATAAAGTGTATGAATCTTGTCAGGCTTTTCAAAATCAGAAGCCATCTTTGCAAGTAGCTTATTTGTAGAAACTCCTACATTAACAGTAAATCCAAGTTCTTCTTTGATTCTTTTAGAAATCTCACTTGCCTTTCCTAAAAGAGTTTCACCATCTCTTATAAAATGTGTCAAATCAAGAAAACATTCATCAACAGAAAAACGTTCAATTTCATCGGTATACTCTAGTAACAACTTGTACATCTTTTCTGAATACTCAGCATACATTTTATGATTAGAGGGAAAGACTTGCAAATTGGCACACTTTTTTCTAGCACTGTACAAAGTCTCGCCAGTCTTTACACCAACTGCTTTTGCAATATTGCTTTTAGCAAGTACTATTCCTCTTCTCGTCTCTTCATCTCCACCAATAACTGCAGGAATATTTCTTATATCTATCTTGTAACCATTCTTAAGCATATTCACAGCAGTCCAAGACAAAAACGCATTATTAACATCAACATGTAAAATTTGACGCTCCATAAACCATCCTCACACAAAAATATATATCTATAATACAACAAAAAAGTTAAAAAGGAAACATTTTTTTGCATATTTTTATAACACAAAATTTAAGTAAACACTATATATTTAATAGAGTACAACTCAGCTTGCAAAAACTAAAAAGGCGAGTACATATTTTTTAAATTTCCTTCACATGAACGCACAGAAATTTTAATAAAATATGTACTCGCCTCTTTAAATATTTTGATTATTAAAAAACATATGTAATTTTTACTTTGAAAGTTTTCTTGCAACAATAAATCCAATCACAAAAGTTACAACACTTGCTAAAAGCATAAGTACAGGGATATTTAACTCAACTCCCCAAAGTATAGCAAAAGGAGATGTTACAACTAAAGCTATAATTCCCCACATTGTTGCATTTGGATACTTGTTTAATAATTTTTCGATAAGTTTAGATGTAATAACAATGCCAACTAGCACACCTATTCCAAAAGGTATTAAAATACCACAACAAGTAAGCATACCAGGAATATTAAATGCTGTTAAAGCTTTGATAAATGCTGTTATATTTGCCAAAATAACACTATAATATCCAAGCATCATCAAAATCATAGAACCACTAACACCTGGAACCACCATAGAAGCAGCACCAACCACTCCCAAAACAAACATCAAAATGCAAGAGCCAAAACTAAAACTAACTTCTCTTACAGCTTCGCCATTACTTGCAATAAGAGTCGGCACAATAATCACTAATGCAAATAATATAAAAGAAATTAAATGTGTGAATTTGAACTTTTCATTTTCAACACGTTTAACTATTGGTGGAAGTCCTCCTAAAATTAGGCCAACAAAAGCCATCAAGGTTGGAAGTTCATAATTCTTAAGTGAATACTCTATAACAAAAGACAAAATAACAATCCCAATAGCAACGCCAATAACATATGGAAGCAAAGTCTTTACACTGTTCTTAAAATCTTTTCTTACATTATTAACTGCAGAAATTATTTTTTCATAAACTCCCATCGAAAGAGCTATTGTTCCACCACTAACTCCTGGAATAATATTTGCAATACCTATAAACACTCCTCTTAAAATCTCTTTTAAATAATTTAGCATCTTCTCTTCTCTCCTTTTAAATTTTTCGCTTCACAAAATATTTTACACTATATAGATTGCAAATAAAAGAGATTTTATGCTTATTTTTTATACTACATTAAAAACAAAGATACGGAAGCCTTTCATCTTCTTTGCCTTCCTTTATTCCCCTTGAAATTATTCTTACATTACAATTTGGTGCCACTTTTTTCATCCAGTCAATAAGTTGTTCAAGTCCAAAATAAGGATAACCCAAACTTTTTTTAAAGCGTAGTTCTATACATCCATCTTCATCTATTATTTCATCGTAAAAATATTTTTCTATAGCTTCACGATACACCTCGATATCATCACCAAGAAAAGGTTCAAACTCAATCACATCTACACCATTATCAAAAAGTACATTTACTTTCATAACATTCTCTCCTTTACATTAAGTAAATTCTACTTGTTTTATGAAATCACAAATCATTTTAAAATATCAAAAGAGAACACATGCGTGTCCTCTTTTGTATAACGAAATATGCCATCAAAAACATATATAAGGTAAAGACTTATCCTCTCTTCCGTGTGGAATGTTTTCTTCTACAATATTTATCCCACAGTTTGGCGCCACTTTTTCAAACCACATTATGATATGTTCCAAGCCAAAATATGAATAGTCAAAACACTTTTTTAATTGTATAACCAATTCTCCGTCTTCATCTTTAGACTCTTCGTAATAGTAATCTTCAATCGCTCTTTGATATTTTTCAATATCTTCACCCATAAATGGCTCAAATTCTATGACATTAACTCCATAATCAAAAGATACATTTACTCTCAATTGTTTACGCACCTCACTTCTAAAGTGTTTTCATACATTTAGATCTCTGAAATTATCGGAATTATCATCGGATTTCTCTTTGTTTTTGAATATACAAAATCATGTAATGTATCTTTCACTCTTGTTTTTATTGTTGTCCAGTCTTTTATTCCTTCGCTCTCCATGTTAGAAATGTCCTTACATATTTGTCTCTTTATTGAATCCATCAAGTCTTCTGATTCTCTAACATAAACAAATCCTCTTGAAATTATATCTGGTCCCGCAAGTATTTGGCCTGTTTTGCCATCCATTGCTATAACTACAATTATTAAACCATCTTGAGACAAGTGTTGTCTATCTTTTAAAACTATATTTCCAACATCTCCAACACCAAGTCCATCTACTAATAGTTGACCAGCTGGAACTGTTGAACCAAGTTTGCACATGTTTTTATCTAATTCTAAAACTCTACCATTTGTAAGCATCATTATGTTTTCTTCAGGTATGCCAATCTTCATAGCTGTTTCTGCATGTGCTTTTAAATGTCTATATTCTCCATGAACTGGTATAAAATATTTTGGTTTTACCAATGAAAGCATCAATTTTTGCTCTTCTTGGCACGCATGTCCAGAAACATGGACATCTGCAAGAGAGTGATAAATTACATCTGCACCAATTTTGAACAAATCATCAATTACATTTGATACTAGTTTTTCATTTCCTGGTATTGGTGTTGCAGAAATTATAACTAAATCATCACGAGTTATAACTACTTTTCTATGTGTACCAGAAGCCATTCTAGAAAGTCCTGACATTGTCTCGCCTTGGCTACCAGTTGTTATTAAGACTAGTCTTTCTGGAATGTAGTCATCTATATCATCTATGTCTATCAAAACTCCATCTGGTATATTTAAATATCCAAGTTCGATTGCTACATTCATTACATTCTCCATGCTTCTTCCACAAATAGCTACTTTTCTATTTGTCTTTACTGCCGAATTAACAATCTGTTGCACTCTGTGTACATTTGAAGCAAATGTAGCAACTATTATTCTCTTTGTGCAACCTGTAAATATATTATCAAATACTTTACCAACTGTTTTTTCAGACATTGTGTATCCTTCTCTTTCAGCATTTGTACTATCTGACATAAGAGCTAGAACACCTTGATTTCCAATCTCGGCAATTCTTGATAAATCTATTGGTTTGCCATCGATTGGTGTGTAGTCTATTTTAAAGTCACCTGTATGGAATATTACTCCGACTGGTGTTGTTATTGCAAGTGCAACTGAATCTGCAATACTGTGTGTTGAACGTATAAATTCTATTTTGAAGCAACCTATTGTAATAACATCGCCTGCTTTTACGCATTTTAAAGATGTGCTTCTTACTAGTTTATGTTCTTCTAATTTATTTTTTATTAAGCCAAGTGTTAATCTTGTTCCATAAACAGGAACATTAAGCTCTTTTAATACATATGGTATTGCACCAATATGGTCCTCGTGACCATGCGTTATTACCATAGCTTTAAATTTTTCTCTATTCTTTGTAAGATATGAAAAGTCTGGTATAACTAGATCTACGCCTAACATATCATCTTCTGGAAAAGCGACACCGCAATCGACTATAATCATTTCATTACCATATTCGAACACTGTCATGTTCTTTCCTACTTCTTCAAGTCCTCCTAGTGGAATTATTTTAAGTCTATCTCTTGCGACTTTGATATTTTTCTTTTCATTAACTGGCTTTGGTATACTAACAACTGCACGTTCATCATTTTTCCTAATTTCAGCTTTAACATTTTTTCTTACATAGTTTCTTCTTATGTTTTTTCTCTTAACTTCTGCATCTTTTTTAGGTTCATTTTCAACCTCTATATTTTGTTTTATAACTTCCTTTGGTTTTGTTTCTAACTTTGTATTTTCGTTTTTGTTATTTTGTTTTCCGTTTGTTTTTCTACCCCTATAATAATTTCTCTTCTTTTTAATATTTTCGTTTGTTTTTATATCTTCTGTCAAAAAAATTCTCCTTTCTATTATTTTAGTCTTTCATATTTCATGCTAGGATTCTTTTCCATCTTTTCAAGCCAATAATATAAATCACAATCTACTGCCTTATTGCCACCGCGAGCACGTACCCTTGGAAGACTAAGTAGATTTAGTTTTTCACTATTAGGACTTGGTGCTGGATTTGCACCTACCAATAAAATTATTTTGTTTTCATATGTCTTTCCATCATATGAACCTTTTGCTATGTATTCTTTATGCTCTTTTGAGCTTATTCCAAAAGGTAATGCAAGAGACGTTATTTCATAGCCATCTAAAACACTACTTACTAAATTATTAACAGTTCCAACCTCTTTTTGAATCGTTTCAACTGAGGCTTTGCTGAAATTAACATGTGTATTAGTATGATTACCAATTTCAAAACCTTTATTTATTAAATAAGAAAGTTTTTCTTTATTAGTTCCTAATGAACCAAAAAATCCCGTTCCGTTAATAAAAAATGTTCCGTTCAACCCAAAATCAGGATGCTCTGAATAAAATTTTTCCATAACTCCAACCGCAGAGTTTGGATTTACAACTAAATCTCCGCTATCGTTTTTAATGAAATTAAACTGACCAGCAGAACCATCATCAAAAGTAAATACAATTGGTGTAGTTCCAACAGGCACTTTAATATTATTGTTTAAATAATCATTAAGTGATATTGAACGATAACCGTGCTCATAAAGATATTCTAAATCTTTATAAAAATTTTCATAAGATCTTGTCCATTCATCTTTCTCTTCTTTTCCGAACTTATGATACATCGCTATTATAATTTTTCCCGATTCGTTATATTCATAAATTTCTGGTTCTTTTGATTCCTCTGCAACTTCACCAGAAATAATATTTTCTATTGATTCACCAGAAAGTATTGGATTATCAGCATGTTCTCCACTTTCTATAGGATTTATTTCATCAATAGTTTTGATTCCGTTCTTGCAACCAACAAAAAACATTGTAGCACATATAACAAAAATTGTCAATATAATAGTTTTTTTCATAATACACACCCCTCCATAAGATAAATTTTAACACTATTTAAAAATTTTTTATATACATATATTACAAAACTCCCAAAAATGCGTGGAAATTTTTCCACGCATTTCTTCTAAATGCCACATTCAGCGGCTACTTTTTTCATAATTCCACTTAAGTTATCGACCTCTCCTAAATCATCCAAATAGAATTCTTTTGTTTCAAGAGAAGTCCTTAAGCTATCTAACAATCTTGGTGTCCAAACTTTGCCTGATGTGTATTTTTTCACAACCTTTGTCACATCAAAAGCATAAGAAAGCCCATAGACATCTGATACCACTAGATATAACGTATCTCGTTCTATTCGCTCTGGAATTGTTTGGTATGCATTAGCATACAAGTGCTTTTTACCATTTTCATACGCCTTCGTTGGTCTTTCACGCCTAAGCTCTGAGAATTCAACTCGTGTCATACTAAAAAGCTCCTTTACAGTAAATATTTAGTTTCGTCTGCTTTTCTATAGTATCACATTAATCATAAAATGTGAATACATTTTTTATTATATAAGAAAAATAGAGCCTTTATAGGGCTCTATTTTTGTCTAATTTCGTTTGTGACGATTCAAAAAATACCGCTGCTCATTTAAGTAACTTTTCATGTTTGTAGTGTTACTTAAAATAGCATAATAGTCCAACATCTCAATGGTACTTCTCATTGCACTGATAAGTTCATTTTCGACTTTTGGGCTTCTATTGCCCCAATGCACTCCAACATACTCAACACAAGAGCAAAAAACATCAAATGGAGTCATTGATACAGCATCATTCCATTCATCCTTCAATCGATACTTTTGAGAAGAATAATAATTTTCAAGCTTTTTATTAAAATCTTTCTTAAAAGCATTAATGTCAGAAGAAAGATACATGTTATTCACAAATTTTTTTCCAAGTATATTCGAAATTTGTCTTGCAACATGAGTTGGGAAAACATATGCAATTTCAACTCGTTTTCCATATACTTGCTCTGCCAAAAAATTTGTAAATCCTTCATCCATCATTCTTCCAAATAAATAATTACTTTGAATATAAGTGAATCCTCTTCCTTTGCCATCTTTCATCATTAAAACGACATGATGGCACAACTCATGAATGAACAAAAACTCTTCATCATCGCTCATATCAATAGTTAAATTGGCTATAACAGTATGTGTCTCTGTATCATATGCGGCATATGGAAGTTTCTTTTGTACTGTGCATTTTTCAAACGCTGCCACTCTCGGTAATGGTATCTTCTTCTTCAAGCCAAATGTATTCTTTACCTTTGAAAGTAATCTTACAATATCTCCTTTAATATATTTGTCCTCAACATATACATACCGTTCTCGTTCGCTAGTAATCTGCTTTTTCTTATAAGCCATACAACTTGGTCTAAAAAACTGCGGCATCTGTAAAGTTTTTGTACTTTCCTTCATAGCATTTCTCCTTTTAATAAAAAAAAGATTTATAAATTTTAAAACCTCAAGGCAATACTACAACTTTTATATAGTTATGTCAAGCACGCATATTATTTTACAATTAGATATGTCGTAGAGTTTTCTATTTCGTTCCAGTATGTATCCATGTTTTCAACCGTCATAAAATCATCAATCGTTAGTAATAATTTTTTGTCATTTGCTTTAGCATCTGGGTATAATCCCTTTTGAACATTATACTGTTCTTCGGTAGCAAAATATCTTTTTAGTACTACTTTTCCCGTTTTCCAGTTCTTCACATAATATAGCGAGATATCATCTGGTCCCATGTAATAATATGTTAAGTTTTTTCCAAATTCGCTCTTTTCAAGACCAGCATCCTGCATACAAGCTGCTAACGATAATACATTTGTTTCTTCTTCCGTAGTTTCCGTTGTACAACCAGTTAAAGTAATCATACCAATTATCGCTATAACCAAAGTTAATATTTTTAACACTTTTCTCATATTTTTCACCTCTCTATTTTTATTATACATATAACTTTCACTCTATTCAATTATCATTGATATTTTTTCAAAAAAGTGTTGACTTATTATAAAATCTATTGTAATATAATAATTGCTTAAAGAAAGCGTCATGCGGGAGTAGCTCAGTTGATAGAGCGTCGCCTTGCCAAGGCGAAGGTCGCGGGTTTGAGCCCCGTTTCCCGCTCCAATTTTTTTATACAAATGACCAATTTAAGGTCATTTATTTTTTAATATTGCATATATTATAGTATCGGCGCCATAGCCAAGTGGTAAGGCACGGCTCTGCAAAAGCCTGATCATCAGTTCAAATCTGATTGGCGCCTCCAAAAAGACCAGTTTTTAGCTGGTCTTTTGTTTTATGGCTCTTTGTCAATGGTTTGGGTGGAGTGAGTAACCTGAAAATTGCTCTGCACCAGCTTTTTTGCACTTTCCAAATTGCACCTAAAAAACATCTTAAAATAGTCGCTTTTTAGTATATCTAATGTTAACTTGAAAATTTAGGTTCTATATTTCAGCCTTGTTGTACACCAAAACTAAAATATAGAACCGTTATGAAAAACATATATTTTTGTGATGTGTATCAGTAAAAATACGCAAAGAAATACATTAAAATCACATCATCTCTTGCTTTTAAACACAAAAATTTTACTTAATACATAATTAATAATGATAACAAACACTGATACTATAGCTTTTGCCAACATTCCATCCATTTTTACTAATTCATTTAATATCCAAAATGAAACTATTTCAAATAATGCAGATGCGATTCTACTTCCAACAAACTTTGCAAATTCTGCAAATATATTTTTTTCCTTGCTCTTAAAGACAAATTTCCTATTAGTTAAGTATGCAAATAATATTGCTAGTATTATAGATATCGTATTTAAAATGCTTTCATTCACATTAAAAAAAACTTTTCTTAATATGTAAAAACTTCCAAAAGATACTATCGTTGTTAATACTCCGAAAATACCATACACAACTAGCTCTCTTAATTTCTCTTTATCTTTTAATATGTCTAATAATTTTTTCATAAAATTTATCTCCTTGTTTCAGTATACAAATAACAGTATACCAAACAAGGAGATTTTTTCAAAGTTTATTTACAGATTTTTATGATTATGATATTCTAAGTTATATTAATTAAGTGAGGTGACTTTTTTGGAGAAAAAAATCATGATAGTCATAGGTTCTATAGCTGTAGTATTTTTATTAGGAGTTGTAACTCAAGGCAAAAGCTGGCCTTTTATAGTAGCAGGTGCTCTTGCATACGCTGTTTATAAAAACAATAGATATTAATAGATGAATCTCATTCATCTATTTTTCTAATTGTCTTATTGTCCTTGTAAGCAAAGGATATTTCGTTTCATCAATTTGTTTTTCTGCTTGAATCAAAGTTATTTTTCCTTTTATAACTGCATTTGCCAACGAATTCATCAAGCTTAAATTTCCTCTATCCATCCTACTTTGCATTGCATCCTCGATTTCAGTTGTACTGAATTTTTCTTTTCTTATCAATGATCCAATTACTTCATCAACTATCATTATTTCAGGTATCATTACCAATTCATCTGACATACCTTTTATTAAACGTTGCGCAACAACAGCTTTCAAAATTGAAGACAATATATATTTAATAGATAGTTGATCTGGAACATCATAAAAACTAAGTATTCTATCTATTGTTTCTGCACATGAACGTGTATGCATTGTTCCAATTACCAAATGTCCAGACTCTGCCATTTCTATTGTCGCTTCCATCGTATCCTTGTCTCTTATCTCTCCTACAACTAATATATCACAGTCTTCTCTTAAAGCATTCGTAACGCCATCACTAAACTTCAAACAATCCTTTCCAACACCAACTTCTTTTTGGACCACCAAAGATTTTTTAGAAGTATGCATATACTCAATTGGACTCTCCAATATCAATATTTTTTTATTTTCTGTTTTATTTATCTCATTAACTAAAGCATTTAAAGTTGTTGACTTTCCACTATTTGATTTTCCTGTAACTAAGATTAATCCTTGTGGTAATGTTGCGATTCTCTTAAGTATGCTTGGGAGTTTTAGCTCATCAAATTCCGGCAATGTATTTTTTATTATTCTTATCGTAAATATATATGAATCTAATGAACTAGAGATATTTACTCTCAATCTGTTTCCATTGTACTCAAAATTTATATCTAATTTTCTTTCTCTTTTATAATTTTCAATTAATCTCTCATCTTCTCCTGTAAAATATCTAAATGCATATTCAATATCAAATTGCGATAACGCATCTGCGTTTTCAACAGGTACCAATTCTTTATTTATTCTAAGCATTGGTAAGTTGCCTTTTATTAAATGAATGTCTGACGCTCCTCTATTTATACCTTCATCCAGTATTCTTTCTATATCCACAAAAATTCCTCCTCTTTTGTCTTCATGTCATATATTCATATTACATTATTTTTACATATATATCAAGATGTTTGACTTCATTATAATTTAATGCTAAATTATTTTTATAGGGAGGTTAATTATATGACAATTAGTGTTTGGAAAGAATTTAAAAAGACTTTTAAAATAGCCAAAAAAGAATACATTATAAGACTTGTAAATGCAATTATTATTCGTGGTCTATTATTAGTTTTACCAGTTCTTATAAGCTTAGCAATAAAAGATGTTTCAAAAGGTGAAATAAGTTCAGCACTTTTACTCGTATTGGCGTCAGCTATTGTCACTGTATTTTACCGTTTATGTGAATGTTGGGGAAGCCATGCGTACCATGCTTTGTACAACAAAATATATTCATACTACAATTCATTAGGAATAAATAAAACTAACGAAAATTCAATTTTTAGTTTATCAAGATTTTCACTTGGACAATATACAAATATGCTTACAACCGATGTAGATATCATGACTACATTCTTCTCAAATAATGTTTTAAGATTTGTACAAGTATTAGAATGTTTAGTTATATACTTATATATCTTTTCATTGAATGTTTATCTTTTCTTATCGGTAATTGCACTATCTGCTACAATTTTGTTTTTGATTCCAAAAACAAACAAAACATTGGAAAAGCTAAACAACAAAAGAAAAAGTACTCAAGATACGCAAATAGGATTAATTCACGAATACTTTTTAACAACAAAAGAAATAAAAAGTTTCAATTTGTTTGATACAATTTCCAAAAGGCCAAAAAACAGCACAAAAGAATACCTACTTGCAAATTCAGCATATATAAGAAGATACGATTATAATAATCACTCATTTTTATTGTCTATCGAAATCTTCAGATTGCTATCAGTTGCATATTCAATATATCTAGTTTCACAAGGTCACTTTGAAATAGATGCCATTTTAATATTGTACAATTATTATCAAAAGATAATAGATAACTTTTCAACTATACTTGCTATAAATGTTGATTTTACTAACTTTAAAGTTTCGCTTGAAAGATTTAACCATTTAATAGAATTTAGCAAACCGAAAAAATACTTGCACTATACAATTGACGAAAGCGTATTCAGCGGAAAAATTACATTTGAAAATATACTTTATGGTTTTAGACGTGACCCAATATTAAACAATGTGTCGTTAAAAATAATGCCTAATGCTATTACTGTAATCACAGGAAAAGCATCTAGCGGAAAGGACGGAATAGCAAATCTTCTGCTTAAATTTAATAGGCAACATGAAGGAAACATTTTAATTGATAATGTCAATATAAATGATATTCCTGATGAAGATTATTTTAAAATAATTTCTCTTGTTCGTGAACAAGGTGTATTCTTCCAAGATACTATAAAAAACAACTTAATGCTAATAAATCAAGATTTTGATGACATTGTAAGCATTTGCAAAAAGTTAGGTATACATGATGAAATTTCTACATTACCTAATGGATATGACACAATAATGGACGGAAATTGTACGCTTTCTACATCTGCTAAACAAATTTTAGCTATAGCAAGAATTTTGTTAAAAGATTCGAGAATTTTAGTATTCGACGAAGCTCTTGGAATATTAGATGAAACATCTCAAAATAAAGTTTTGGATGTTCTGCAAGAATTAAAACATAATCATACAATACTCTTAATAAGCCATGATAAAAACATTTTAAAAGAAGCTGATAATATAATACTATTAGATAACAAACAAGTAGTTGAAAGTGGCACTCTAAAAGAACTAATTGAAAGAAAAGGAAGATATTATGAATTGTTTGAAGAACAAACAAAAGTAAATGAAGATGTACAAGCATAAAAAAATCATTCTTCTTTAAATTATACCAAAACTACTTTATTTAAAATTCATAAAAATAAAAAAATAGAACATAATCACCATTTTACGATTATGTTCTATTTTTTTACTGAGAAACCAAATCTACCTAAGTTTTCTCCAAGTTCAAAATATTGTCCGTGGGAATATGCTATCAACCCACACTTTTCCATATTGAATCTGCCCGTTTTATCTAGATATTTCTCATCTACATCAACGCAAAGAACTTTTGCAATAAACATATGATGAGAACCTAATTCTTTTATCTCTGTAACCTTACACTCTATGTTTATTGGGCTTTCTTTTATTAAAGGAACATTTACCTCATTCGCTTTTTCTTTAGTCAATTTTAGCGCTTCGAATTTATTAATATCTCTTCCACTTCTAACACCTGCAAAATCCGTGCTTCTCGCAAGTTTCTTCGTTGTCAAATTAATAACAAATTCACCAGTATTCTTTATAATATCATATGAATATCTTTCAGGTCTTATTGATATATATGTCATTGCTGGGTTAGTACAAATTGTTCCAGTCCAAGCTACAGTTATTATGTTGGCATTTTCAAAATCCCCACAAGAAACCATAACAGCTGGAAGTGGATATACCATTGTTCCTGCTTTCCATTTTAACTTACTCAAATTTCACACCTCTACTCCATAAAAATTACGCCATGCAAGCTTTTTCTTCTTGTACTTTAAAAATAATAACTTCACCTTTTATTTTTTCGTACAAGCATTTCTTTGGTGCTATTCCTAATTTTTCTCTGATTTCATCCAAGTATAACATATTATTTCTAGCTTCTTTCATGCTTATCACCTCTTCTTTCTCGTTTGTACGACATCATTTTAACATCACATATAGTCTCAAACAAGCAATTTTAGTAAAAGGTTTGTGAAAAGTTTGTTATATTTGTAAAAATCTTGTAAAACGTCACTTCTTGGTATTTTTACCGTTTTTCTTTTTTCTTTATTGGGGCTTTTTTTACTTTTTTGACATCATCTATATAATTTTCACATGCTTTTTCGATTAAACTTTCAAATCGGCATTTATCATTCATTTTTTTCATAGTATATTCATCCTTTTTTCATTTGATTATAATATAGATTTTTCATATATTCAACAAATTCGGTTGCATTTTACGGTTATATTTTAGGTTATATCTTTGCAACCTATATTATGTTATATAAACTTTGAGGTCATAATTATAAGGAGGTATTTATGGAAAAATTCTCGATGAAAAAATCGCGAGACAGTAACGTAGCAAAAACAATTAGATTTAGTGAAGAATTGAACGATTCTATAAATGAGATTGTAAAAAAGGCTAATAAAGGAAAAGCAAGAAAGGAATATAGTTTTAATGGATTTGTAATTAGTGCATGTGAATATTGCATTAACTTAATGAAGGAATAATTCATATATGGTTACTTTTTTAACACATCCTAACGTAATAAATAAACTCAAGTGCCTCTTATGCTTGAGTTTATTTATTTTTTCGTTTTTTCTACATCATTTTCTTCCATAACACTCATCACCGCGTACCTCTAAAAATGAGAAGCAATATGATGATAAGAATCAAACAGCCACATCCGCCACCGCCGCTACCATCATCGCCGCTGTTTTTATCATCATTCCGAAGAATATACCAAAGCAGAAATAAATTATCCCACATAATATTTCCTCCATTAGGTCTAAAATTATTTTTACCTTTTCTTGCTTTTCCAAATACAATGATAGTATATCCTATTTTTAGTCTAAAATCAATCGTATTCGTTAAAAAAGTTTATTTATAATCTACAGTATTCGACTTTTAATTGCATGTGCGAAAATCCCATAAATATTATATAATTAATTTAAAGTTTTATTAAGATACAAGATTGTTCCACACACAAAAAGTGCATGAAAACTCGTATATATTCAAGTTTTTCATGCACTTTAACAATTAAATTTAATTTTCTAATCTATTTTTTCTAGTATTTCTTTTAATTTTTCAACTTCTTCTTTAGTCAAAGTTATCCCTTTTCCCATTCTTGTATGATTTTCATCCCAATCTCTTAAATCATACTTTGGCTCCCTGCCGTTCCAACTTACTAAGTTAAGTTCTCTCTTCCATCCAGAATTGGATTCAGATAACACAGCAATCTCCTCAACTATTTCAAACTTGATATCAGGCATATTTACTACCTCCTTTTTCTCGCATAAATCTGCTTTTGTTAGCATCTTTAGCTTGATTATAACATTAAGCCTAAATTTGTGCAATACATTTTATTCAAGTTCAAATGCTCCTGTATAGAGTTGATAATACTGACCTTTTTCGGCAATTAATGCATCATGTTCTCCCCTTTCAATTATTCTTCCATGTTCTAGCACTATAATTGCTTTAGAATTTCTTACCGTTGACAATCTGTGAGCTATTACAAAGACGGTTCTACCATTCATTAGATTATCCATACCATCCTGAACTATTCTTTCTGTTCTTGTGTCTATGCTTGATGTTGCTTCATCTAATATCATTACTGGTGGATCAGCAAGTGCAGCTCTTGCTATTGATAAAAGCTGTCTTTGTCCTTGAGACAAATTAGCTCCATTATTAGTAAGCATTGTGTCATATCCATCTGGCAATAAATTTATAAATTCATCCGCATTCGCTATCTTTGCAGCATTTATAACTTCTTCATCAGTTGCATCTTGTTTAGCATATTTTATATTGTCCTTTATTGTTCCTGTGAACAAGTTTGTGTCTTGTAGAACCATTCCAAGAGACAATCTTAAATCGTATTTATTTATATCCTTGATATTTATTCCATCATACAAAATTTCGCCTTCTTTGATATCATAAAAACGATTTATCAAATTCGTAATTGTTGTTTTTCCTGCTCCAGTGGCACCAACGAATGCTATCTTCTGACCAGGCTTTGCATAAAGTGTTATATCATGCAAAACATCGTTTTTTCCGTCATAACTAAACGTAACATTGTTTAATTGAATATATCCTCTTAAGTCAACATACTTGTAACCATGTAACTCGTCTGGCACTTTCCATGCCCATTTTCCTGTATTTTGCTTAGTTTCAACTATATAATCATCTGACTCTTCAACTCTTACAAGAGTAACTTTTCCTTCATTCTCTTCTGATGGAGTGTCTAATAACTTAAATATTCTATCAGCTCCTGCAAGACCCATTGCTATTGTATTTACTTGTTGCGCAAGTCTCATCATCGGTTGAGTAAATGTCTTTGTAAGGCTTAAGAATGTTACCATTGAGCCAGCCGTTAATGATGTAAGCCCATTTGCAGCAAGTAAACCACCTACTATTGCTACTAATACGTATTCAATATTTCCCATATTGTTCATTATTGGCATTAGAATATTTGCATACTTATTTGCAGTATACATATGCTCAAATAATTCATCATTTATTTTATCAAAATCTTTTTCACTTTCTTCTTCATGACAAAATACTTTGATTACTTTTTGACCATTTATCATTTCCTCTACGTATCCATTTACTTCACCCAGCGATTCTTGTTGTTTTATGAAGAACTTACTACTTTTTCCCGCAACGCTTTTCGTAACTCGTAGCATTAAAGTTAAAAATACTACTATAAATATTGTAAGTGGCACATTAACAATTAACATCGCAACAAATGCACCAATTATCGTGGTAAGTGATTGAATCATTTGTGGCAAACTTCTACCAAACATTTCTCTTAATGTATCGGCATCGTTTGTGTAATGGCTCATTATATCGCCATGTGTGTTAGTGTCAAAGTATTCTATTGGAAACGTTTCCATCTTTGAAAACATTTCATCTCTTACATCTTTCAAAACACCTTGAGATACAACAGCCATTATTCTGTTATATAGATATGAGGCTAATATTCCAATTGCATAAATCATTCCCATTGTTGTAATTGCTTTTAAAAGTCCTGTAAACACTGGATTTTCTTCTAGTAATAATGGTGAAATGTAATCATCTATCAACGTTTTTAAAAACATCGAACCATATACATTTGCTAATGCACTAATTATGATACAAATGAAAACAGCTATAAATTGTTTTAGATATTTTCTTTTTATATATCCAAATAATCTTTTTATTGTTCCTTTGCTTATTTTCTTTCCGAAATTTTTAGGCATTTTTTCATTTTTCATCTGTATCAGCTCCTTTCGTTTGAGATTCATACACTTCTTTATATATTTTGTTATTCTTTAATAACTCTTCATGTGTGCCAAAGCCATTAACCATACCATTTTCCATTACTATAATCTTATCTGCATCTTCTACCGAAGAGATTCTTTGCGCAATTATAAATTTAGTTGTATTTGGAATTTCTTCTTTAAAGGCTTTTCTTATAAGGCTATCTGTTTTTGTATCAACTGCACTAGTTGAATCATCTAGTATCAATATTTTAGGCTTTTTAAGTAATGCTCTTGCAATACATAATCTTTGTTTTTGTCCGCCTGATACATTGGTTCCACCTTGTTCTATATATGTATTATATTTTTCGGGAAAACTCTTAACAAACTCATCTGCTTGTGCTAATTTACAAACTCTCTCTACCTCTTCATCAGATGCATCTTTATTTCCCCATCTAATATTTTCAGCAATTGTACCTGAGAATAAAACGTTCTTTTGAAGTACCACTGCCACTTCGTTTCTAAGTGTTTCTATATCATAATCTTTTACATTTACACCACCAACTTTAACTTCTCCTGATGTTGCATCATATAATCTTGGTATCAAGTTTACAAGTGATGACTTACCAGTTCCTGTTCCGCCTATAATTCCTATTGTTTCACCTGATTTTATCCTTAAGTTAATGTTTTTTAAACACTCTTTATTCTCATCATTTACATAGCTGAAACCAACATTTTTGAATTCAACACTTCCATCTTTAACTTTGAAAATAGGTTTTTTAGGATTTTTCAAATCTGGTTCCTCATCTAGAACTTCTATAACTCTTTCAACTGATGTTTTTGATACTACTGCCATAACAAACATAAATGAGAGCATCATTAAACTACTTAATAACTGAATTCCATATGTGATTAAGCTTTGAAGCCCACCTGTTGTAAGTTCTGTCGCACCTGAACTTACAATAACTTTTGCTCCAAACCATGAAACTAACAATATGCATGAATAAATACCAATTTGCATTACTGGCATATTAAGTGCCATGTATCTCTCTGCTTTACTGAATTTTTCATAAATATCATTTGAAACTGTTTCAAATTTTTTCTTTTCATATTCTTCGTTTGCAAATGATTTTACAACTCTTATTCCTCTAACATTTTCCTCTACTACATTGTTTAGATCATCATATCTGTTAAATACACTTGTCATTATTGGATGTATTTTGTTCATAAGGAAATATAGTGCTATAGCTATTACAGGTATTAACACTAAAAATATTATAGATAACCTTGAACTTATTCTAAATCCCATAACAAATGAGAATATAAACATAAGTGGTGTTCTAATTGCTACACGAATTACCGCTTGAAATATTTGTTGAACATTGGTAACATCAGTTGTTAGCCTAGTTACTAAACTTGCACTACTAAATTTATCAACATTTTTAAAAGAAAACTCTTGTACCTTATAATATAAATCATGTCTTAAATTCTTTCCAAAACCTGCACCTGCTTTAGCCGCAAACTTTCCTGAAAGTATACCGAATATAAGTGCTAAAATAGCACAAGCAATTAATATTCCGCCATATTTATAAATTGCATTAACATTTACAATATTTTGACCTTCTGGGAATCCATAATCTATTAACATTCCCATAACAAGAGGAATACAAACTTCCATAACAACTTCTAACATTACAAAAAATGGAGTTAATAATGTTTCTTTTTTGTATTCTCTAACAACTTTCAATAACTTTTTTATCATTTTTTCTACTCACACTCCTCATTAACATTTTTTAAAACTTCTCCCAACAACCTAATTAACTCTTTTTTCTCTTCGTCTGTAAGATTTTTAACTATTCTACTCTCATACTTTTCAATTTCTTCTTTGCAGTTTGTCATAAATTCATGTCCGCTTTTAGTAAGAATAATTTTATTAAACCTTGCATCTTTTTTACTAGGAACTCTTTTTATAAGTTTCTTTTCTTGAAGCCTATTCAAAATTCCTGTAACCGTTGGGTTAGTTAAACTAAATCGTTTTTGAATGTCTACTTGGTTTATTTCTTTACCTTCTGCTTCCTCACTTGCAATAAAAACCAAAATATCCATCTGTGAACCTGTTATATTTTTCTTCATAAAATTCTGGTTTGCCTTCGTTTTCATTGCAGTATGAAGTATTTTAAGCATTCGTGCAATATCCAAATTACTTTCTTGCATTCTTTCGCCCCCAATTCATAGTAAGATATATAGCACGCTATCCATATTACGATTTTTATTCTTCAAAGTCAAGAAAAAACACACTTTTTTCACAAACAAAAATGTGAAGACATTACATCCTCACATTTTTGTTTTTCCTATTTAATATATTTTTCTTTTACAAATTCTGCTGCTTTTAATATTTTTTCTGTATCCTCTTCTTGAAACAAATTTGGATCTTCTTCAATATTCTTCTCAATATTTATAAGTTTGCCATTCTTAAAGTAATACCTGAAGCTTCCTCCGACTCCTATAAAGTCTCTAACATAAGCAACAAACTTTCCATTTTTGTAATAATATGATTGATTGTCTAAGAAATCTGAATAAGGGATTATTGTTACAAATGTCTTTTTATCGGTTATTACATCAGCCCCAAACTTAGTTCCTTCGAACTCCTTCATTATCTCATCTAATTCAGTTCCATAAATATCAGAATACAAATCATCCTCAATTACTTCGCCACTCACGCTCTGACTTTTTTCTATTACTCCTGCTTTTATTCTATCCGAATAATCTTCTCCTACATAATTATAATCAATACATAAAACTATCAAAATCGCTAGAACTATTACTATCAAAACTTTTATAAAATTCTTCATAATAATTTCCACCTTTCCTAAGTTATTGAATTTCATTGATATTTACACTCTTTACATGTTCTATAGGCTTCCATTCAATTTTCTTTTTGGTAAATGCCATCAAGTTTATAAGCGTCCATGAAAAGAAAAATAATGGTGCTGTAATGATTCCTTTCCAAATCTTCTTTAAACTCTTCTTGTCATGTATCAATGTAAGAACACTAAGCAAAAGCATCACACATAGTGTTAATACACTAATTATTTTTAAAACCTCATTTAACATCAAGAATTTATACGGAATCATTGCATATATTATAACTGTTAAAATAAAGTTTATTATGCTTAATAATAACATAGGCATTCCAAATATATAAATACCAGCATCTATCATTGTTGGGGTTACGTCTTTTTGTTTAGCCAATTCCGAAAAGTACTCTTTAAAACACTGTATATGGCCAACTGACCATCTTAGTCTTTGTGTCCAAGATTGTTTAAAACCAAGAGGTTGTTCATCATAAACAATAGCATCCTTCGCCCAACCTATTTTGTATCCTCTAGCTATTGATAAAAGTGACATTTCTATATCTTCTGTTATTGTTTTAGAATGCCAACCATTCATTTCTTTTAAAACCGACATTGAAACCATAAAACCAGTACCGTTTATAAGTGGAGATAATCCAAGCTTATATCTTGAATAATGATAACAACGATTCATGACCCAATAAAACAAAGCATAATTTGCTGTAACCCATGTGTCACCCGCATTTTTAATATCACGATATCCTTGTACAATCTTTTCCCCACCACATAATTTCTTATTCATTTCCTTAAAAAAGTCTTTTGAAACGATATTATCTGCATCAAATACACAAAATGCATCATAATCATCTGGTTTAGTCTCTAATATTTGATTGAAGAACCATTCTAATGCGAAACCTTTTGTTTTCTTTTCGCTATCGAATCTTTCATACACATAAACGCCCTCATCTCTAGCTATTTGTGCGGTCTTGTCAGTACAGTTATCAGCAATAACATATATATCTACATATCCTTGCTTATAATTTTGATTTTTCAAGCTTTCTATGATATTAGCTATAACCTTTTCCTCATTATGTGCTGGAATAACCGCCATGAATTTATGATTCTTATATTTGTATTCATTACTTATTTTCTTTTTTGTAAGTCCTATTATGCAAACAACCAACTGATATATGCCAAAAATAGCAAATATAAGTGAAAGCATAACTTGCAAAATCAATAAAACTTCTAGTAATTTAGCCATTTTCTTTCCTTCCTTTTTATAAAAATAAATTTATCTCAAAAGTAACATAATTCTATCATAAGTTTACCATAAAAGCAATATGTTTTACTTTGATTGTTCTACTTGAACTAGTACAAATATACCACCTATTTTAATTCATGTCAATATCCATATTTTACATTATTTTTCATAATCCTCTAATTTTCTTATAACTTCCTCTATAGAACTACGCGGAGTAGACGCTCCCGCCATAACTCCCACCTTATTGCAATTCTCCATGCTAGTTGTATCAAGCTCATCAGCATCTTCAACAAGTATCGCCGTTTGACAATTATTTTTTGCTATATCATATAACTTTTTAGTGTTTGAACTATTTTTTCCACCGAATTATTATCATGCAATCAACCTCTTTAGATATTTTCTCCGTCTCATTTTGCCTTACATTCGTAGCGTTACAAATAGTATTTTTTACTATTACTTCCATTTCGTTCTTAACCGTAGAATTAATTAAATTTATAATATTATTGAATTTTTCTACACTATATGTTGTTTGTGCAATAACTAATAATTTTTTTACGCCTTCACTCCTTATATTTTCTAATGCAACAAGTACTTCCTCTAAAGAATCAAGTATACACGAGTTTTGACCGCAAAAGCTTATAGTCCCTATATTTTCCGGATGAGTTTTATCTCCTAGTAAAAATATATAATAATCGTTTTGGGCGTATTCTTCTGCAATTTTATGTATTTTTAAAACATTTGGGCATGTATAATCTATAAATTTTATATTTTTCTTTTCTAAATATTCATAATCATTTTTTCTAATACCGTGTGCTCTTATTATTGAAACACTTTTTGCGTCATTTATATCATTTATAAAAGTTGCCCCATCTTCTTTTAATTTATTCGTCACAGCCTTGTTATGTACTAATTCGCCAAAGCAAAAAATTTTTTCTTCATTGGCGTTTTTCAAAGTTTCAAAAGCTCCTTCAACAGCTCTTTTTACTCCATAACAAAATCCCGCACTTTCACCTACTATTATTTCCATTTATATTCCTCCTTACACTAATTTTATACGATACAAAGAAAATCTGCAATTCTATTTGTTTTATAAAGCCATTATGTTATAATTAAGCTAGTACAAAAGAAAAAAGGGGGAGATTTTCTATGTCTGACTTTATATTTGATTTATCTTATCCATTATTATTTATATGTTTTTTTCTCTTTATAATTTTAGGAAAATTTTTTAAGCGAGTACCAGCAAACACTGTTTATATAGTCGATAGAAATACGCACTACTTAAAAACAGTTCAAAAAGGGTTCTTTCTATTTAATCCTTCAACAGACAAAATAACTACCAAGATATCTACTGTTCCAATAACTATGAGATATTTTGACACTTTTGAAACTGAAGATGGTGCCTTTCTCAATGTATCATTTGACGTGACATATCATGTAAGAAACATAGAGGATACACTATATAATTTAGAAAAAGTCAGAAGAAGTATTGATGATATCATTAAATCTTGTATGTATTTTGCAATGCTTACATTAAATTCAAAATTCATCTCAATGATGCTAGTAGAAAAGGCTTTCAAACGTAATTTGGAGGGGCAAGCAATGCAAGTCGGAATAGATATAAATTCTTTTCACATCAATAATCTTGTTTATACAACTAATAGACAGGCTTTTAAACCTCACAAAAATTATTCTGATTCAAAAGATCCAATACAATATGTTTGAGGCATTCATTTTTATAATATTAAAAAACTATAAATAAAAAGTTGGTAATATAATTCAATTATACTTTACCAACTTTATTTTTATGTTTTAATCACTACACTATTATTATGCCTTCTTATCTGTACTACCAAAACCGCCCATTCTTTTTCCATCGGCATTATCATCATCTGTTATTAAAAACTTTTGGAAGAACCCTTGTCCAGCAACTTCATGCTTTTTTATAGTTACATCAACAGGGAAAAAATTATAATATGCAAACATTATGTGACCATCATTATCAGGATTTTCATAATAATCACTTTCAACTACTCCTATACTATTTGCAAGTACAAGTCCTTTTTTACCTGGATGTGAACTACGATTGGCTAAAAACAAGCCCTCATCCTCATTAAAATATGACTTTATCCCTGTTTTTATCAGGGTTGGCTTGAATGTCTCATACTCGTTATTGCCTTTTAAAAATTTTCCGACATTTGAAAAGACTGTTCTCCAAATGCTTGGAATAACTGTATCTTCAGCAGCCTCTATGTCATAACCAACAGAATTTTTAGTCTTTCTAACTGGTAAATTAATATCTTTATCTTCAAATCCTTTACATATCTCAAATCCTCTATTTTTCATACATATCTCTCCTTTGTATTATCTAATAATAAAAGTATATTATAAATTTATTGATACGTCTATAATGATTTTTTATTAATAATATGCTAGAATGTTGTTAGAATAAATATATAAAGGAGTTTTTTAATATGTTAAATATAGGTTGTCACTTATCTGCTTCAAAAGGTTATTATAATATGGGAAAAGAAGCAGTTTCAATTGGTGCAAATACATTCCAATTTTTTACTAGAAACCCAAGAGGCGGAAAAGCAAAAGAAGTTGATATAAAAGATGTTGAAAAGTTTTTAAATCTTGCAAATGAAAATGATTTTTGCAAAATTTTAGCTCACGCACCATATACAATTAATGTTTGCTCTGCTGATGAAAATATACGTAAATTTGGAATCGATACTATGAAAGATGATTTAAAGAATTTAGAGTTCGTTCCAGGAAATATGTATAATTTTCATCCTGGAAGTCATGTAGGACAAGGTGAAGAAGTCGGAATAAAGTTGATTATTGAAGCTTTAAATGATGTTTTAAATGAAAATCAACAAACTACCGTATTATTAGAAACTATGGCTGGAAAAGGCACAGAAGTAGGTAAAACTTTTGAACAATTAAAACAAATTATTGATGGTGTTAATTTAAAAGATAAATTAGGCGTATGCCTTGATACATGTCATATTTATGATGCTGGATACGATATCGTTAACGATTTAGATGGAGTTTTAAATAAATTCGATACTGTAATTGGACTTGATAAACTAAAAGCCATACATTTAAATGATGATAAAAATCCTTTTGGTAGTCACAAAGATAGACACGAGAAAATTGGTGAAGGTTCAATAGGAATAGAAGCATTTGAAAAAATAATAAATCATCCTAAATTGCGTAACTTACCTTTCTATCTTGAAACGCCAAACGAATTAGATGGTTATGCAAAAGAAATCGCACTTTTAAAAAATTTATATAAATAAAAACACCATAAACTTCCATGACTAAAATTTTAATTTAGGTACATCATATATATTGAAAAGAGAAAACATCTTTTCAAATGATTAATCATTATTCGGAGGTGAATATAATGGCAAAATCAAACTCTTATGAAGTACCTGGAGCTAAAGAAGCTATGAACAAATTTAAACAAGAAGTAGCTAGCGAAGTTGGTGTTAACTTAAAGCAAGGTTACAACGGTGATTTAACTTCTAAACAAGCTGGAACAATCGGTGGTAACATGGTTAAGAAGATGATTCATCAAGCTGAAAGCCAAATGTCTGGTAAATAAGCATATATTAAGGAATAGCAATCCATTAGTAGAAAGTTAAATAAAATAACTATTTCTTATTTGATATAAAAAGAGTAACTTACGAAAAATAAGTTATTCTTTTTTTATATAGTGAATTTTGAGTATATCTTTTATGTATTTACTTGACTTTTAAAGCAAAAAGCTTATATAATACAGATTGTAATTACTTTTAGGAGGTTACAGCATTGGAAAAGAACTTAGTTGATGATTTAGACACCAATAAAATGCAAAATGAATTAGATAATAACTACATACATGAAATAAAAAAAGGAAATGTCGACGCATTAAACAAGATTATGGAAAAATACAAAACATATGTGTATTTAAAAGCAAAGCCTTTCTTTATGGTTGGTGCTGAAAAAGAAGACATCATCCAAGAAGGAATGATAGGCCTTTTTAAGGCTATAAAAGGTTATGATTGTGATAAAGATGTATCATTTAAATCTTTTGCCGATTTATGCATAAAAAGACAAATAATGACTGCCATTAAAACTTCGACAAGACAAAAACATATTCCTTTAAATTCATATGTCTCATTAAATAAAACCGCTTTCGATGAAGATGATGATAGGGCTATTATAGAAATGATAGATACAGACACCGTTCCGGATCCTCTTGAAACCGTTACAACCAAGGAGAAATACCAAAAAATAGGTACAAAGATGACAGAAGTTTTAAGCGATTTTGAGCAAAAAGTTTTCAGCGAATACATAAATGGAGAATCTTATGTTGATATAGCACGCAAATTAGATTCACACCCAAAAGCTGTTGATAATGCTGTACAAAGAATAAAGAAAAAATTTGAAAAATACATATTAGATGATGAAAAATAAAAGCTAGCCAAACATTCTCAGTTGACTAGCTTTTATTTAATGTTTATTTTAAAATATTATTTTTACTTCTTCTCTTCTAAACTTCTATTTATCATTATAGCAACTTCTTGCCTTGTCGCAAACATTTTAGGTTTTGTTCCGTCTGTAATCTTTTTATCAATAGCTTTTGTTAATTCATCTTTTGCCCATTCCGCTGGAGTATCATCATCATTCATGGCTTCTATCAATTTTGTTAATGCTGTTTTTACTTTCTCCTCTCCGTATTTATCTGATAATTCTTTTAACATTTTTTCATCCCCCATTTTCCATTTTATATTTTTAAAACTATTTAACGGAAAATTTTTGCCAGGACAAGCTGTCTTGCCAATATCTTTGTGCCCAATAATTTCAACATCAGGTGACACAAGTGCCAGCAAATATTCTATCAGCTTTTTGCCACTCTCTATTTGTTTTTGTGTCGGATTTGTATTTTCAAAATTTCCAGCAAAACAAACGTGTATAGAATTATAGTTATACCCTGTTGCACCTGCTCCAACATTTAAACCTCTTCCCTCAAAAATCGTTCCATCTCGATTTATAAAAAAGTTATATCCTATCCCAATCCAGCCATTTGTATTTTTATGAAAATTATGCACGCTATATACATCCCAGCTAGGATGTGCAGTATGATGAACCATTATATACTTTATTTTCGCCATATTTAGCTTCTTAAGTTTGCCATTCCACTTTAAATTGACTTTCTTTATATCTAACATCATTTCACATCCTTTACATACATAAATTTATCATTGTATGTATTAGAATCGCACCTGTTTTATATATATAACTATGCTAAAATTATAAAAATATTCTTACAATTTTTTACCTTAAATAACATGCACTTGACTTTTATGTAAACATGTTATATACTTTCTTCATGCAAAATATTTTTTTAATCACTTTTACAATTAAAAGGAGTTTACATTATGAAAAAAACAAGCAATGTAACAATCTCTATTTCTAGGAATGCCTTTAATACAAATGAAGTGTTACACGACATTCAGCTTGGCGTCATAAGGCCAAATGCAATCTCTTGGGCAGCAGAAAACGGTTATACTGAAATTGCAAAATCACTCATCAACCTTGGCGCAAACATCAACGAAAATTCAAACTACCCCTTAGAGTTATCTTGTAAAAATGGTCACACAGAAATAGTTAGAATGTTAATCGAGGCAGGCGCAAAGCCTAGCACAAGCCATGATAAAGATTACTGCCTCAGAATTGCCGCATTTCATGGTTATACCGCGATAGTAAAATTACTTTTGAATGCTGGTGCCAACCCTCTAGCAAACGATTATTGCGCATTAAGTTTAGCACTAAATGGAGGTTATATGGATGTTGTAGAACTTTTAATCAACTCTATATGCCAAATAAGAACCTCTATAAATGCAAATACACCAATAGAAAGATAAAGTTATAAAAATATCCATCATAGAATTAATTTCTAAAATGGATATTTTTTATATTATATAAAAAACACTTAACAATCAATAAAGATGTATGCTATAATACTTCATGTAGCGTGTGCTTCCATAGCTCAGCTGGCAGAGTGCGTCCTTGGTAAGGACGAGGTCACGGGTTCGACTCCCGTTGGAAGCTCCATATTGAAATAAAGACAAAAGCTAGTCGAATCAAGTATTTGACTAGCTTTTATTTTACGCTTTTCGTGGCAAATTATTTTCCGTTTCGTATGATTTTTCATTATTTATTGCATTATAACTATTATTTTATTTCAATACTAATTTTCCCACTACCTTTTTCATATAAAAACTCTGCTTTTCCACCATTTACAAATGTTAGCTGTGGCATAACATGTCCAAAATCAACATCATATATAACTGGAACATTCATATCATCAAAAACACTATGCAAAACATCTTCATATGTAAAGTCTCCTATTGCTGAATTTGCTCTCGTTCTTCCTATCAAAAACCCTTTTGCATTCTTAAACCAACCTGCCATCTTCATTTGCCACAATGACCTATAAAGTTCACAGACTGTCATCTCGCAATTTTCTAAGTACCAAATCATACCTTCATCAAACTGCTCGCAAAAACTTTTTGTATTATCAAAAGGTGTTCCTGCTATAATTTTCAAAACATCTATACAACCTCCTATTAGCCTTCCTCTTAATGTTTCAGTGTCTTTGTTATATAAATTCTTATACTGTACTTTTTCAGTTAAGTTGTATGGTTCTAATTCTTTTCCGTCCTCTCTATTTATAGAATAACTTTCGTACATCTCAAAATTGCTTTGAACACTAGGCTTATCACATTCCTCCAGCATTTTTATTGTTCTTGTTAGCGATTCATGTAAATCTCTCATTCCATATGATGAAAAATTATTTGCATGAATTGTTGGAATGTTAAAATTAGTTGTTAGATAAAAAAGCAATAAACTTGTATCAGAAAAGCCTTGAACCCACTTAGGCTCATATTTTTTTATAGTTTCTCTGTCAACAAATGGAAGCATTTCCATTAAAAATTCTCCGCCACGTGCTGTTATAATTAACTTTACTTTTTCATTTTTCCATAAATCTAAAATTTCTTTTGCTCTTTCTTCTCCGCTTGAACTTACTAGTTTTTCACATTCTCTAACATTCTTAGTTTCTATAATATCAAAGCCCATTGACTTAATATTTTTTATTGCATTTTCTAATTTATTTAACCCCGCATTATCCTCTAACCCAGCTGATGTAGCTGTAACTCCTATACAGTCACCATTTTTTAACTTTTGTGGTACTCTTAACATTCTTTTCTCCTCTTATTCTAACATTTTTTCAATTGCTTCCTTATAGATCGACTTTGCAATTTCTCTACCATTAGCAACAAACTTTGTATATTTATTTATTGTAACGCCAGAGTTTACCTCTATTACCATTAGTTCACCAGTTTTCAATTTTATTATATCAACGCTTGCAAATCTTATATTTAATTCTTTCACAACTTTTCTAGCAAGGTTTGTAAGCTCTTCTTTTAAATCATCTGGTACATCTTCTATAACTTCCGCCCCTTGGCTTAAATTATTTCTCCATTCTCCGCTTTTAGGTCTTTTACCATAAATCAATTTTATCTCATCATCTAGGCAAATTACTCTATATTCCGTATCAATTTCATAAAATGGACATAAGCTTGCCGACTCTTTATTTTTAAATATCTTTCTAAGCTTATTTGAAAAATCAAAATAACTTTTGCACAAATATACATCATTACCACATGAGCCCTCATTTGCTTTTAGTACAACTTTACCATTTGATTGATTTTTGATATATTTTTTTATTTCATTTTTTGATTCAAAATCAGAGACAAAACCTTTTCTAAACTTAGGATTAAAAATCATATTGTGCTCAATTATTGGTATATTGGCTCTTTTTAACACTTCATATGTTGCGTATTTGTCTGATGCAATGTTTACGGATGTTATAGAATTTATTGAAAATCTAGTTCCAACTATGTAAGCAATTTTATCATTTTTCTCCAATCTAATTATCCAGTCTCTTGAAAGTAAAGTATACTTTATATTCTCCTCATCGCAAATCTCTTTTACAATGCCTTTTAAAAAATCTAACATTATGCTCTCCTTTAAAGTTATTTTTACATCTTATATCCATTATCACTTAGTACTTTTAGTATTAGCTCTTTCATGTTATCATACGAAATAGTCTCATATGCATCTTTAAAATTTAACCATTTAATATCCGCGATTTCACTTTCTTGAGCTTTCACATCAGCTGACGTTTTTCTAGCCACAAAATATACAACTTGTTTTTTATTGCCATTTTCCATCATGTATTCCTCAACATATCTTTTATTTTCATCCGGAATAACATCGATATTAGTTTCTTCTTTTACTTCTCTTATAGCTGTTTGGAGCTCTGTCTCGCCACTTTCCATATGACCTTTTGGAAAGCTCCAAAATCCTTTTGTTTGTTTAACCAAAAGAATTTTTTCATTGTCAATTATTATGCATCCACAACTTTTTTCAACTTTAACTTGATTTTCCATATTATTTTCCTCCTTTATATTTTAAGTCAATTAACACTACCAATGCAGCACAAATATTTTATTATTTATCAAATATAAATTCAACCTTACTATCATATAATTGTAACTTATTCAATCGCTTAATATTTCTCTCATTATTGGTAAAAATAATAGATTCTAGCATGTCCCAAATAATAACCCAACCTAATATAAATAAAAATTCATCAATAAGCTTTAATATTTTGCCCTCAAGTGCATATGCAATTATAAAGATTACTATTCCTACAATAAATAATATTGCCGAAATATATCCGCTCATTCTATTTTCATAGTCAATATCATCGATTTCCATACCAAAATTATTTTTAACGATTTTTCTTATTCTATCTTGTTCTTCCTCTGAAATTTGATGGCAATGAAATTGTAATACAATGTCATACTTAAAAGGTATTATAGATGCGATTTCTTCTATATAGTCTGCAACATCATCTGAAAGGACAAGCTTTTTATAATCATGTTTCATATAAAGATTGTCTATAGAATCTAATGAAATTGGAATAACCGCTTTACCATCTTCTCTTATGTAATTTCTTTCTACATAATCTTTTTCTCTAAATTTAATCTTCTTGTTTACAGATGCAAATAACTTCATATAAACTCCTTTCGAATAATATATGAACATTATATCAAAAAATCGTGCGATGCAACATATTTTTCATAAACAAGTTTTTGATGTGTGTAGGTTTGTCAAACATATGTCACACCAATTTAGAAATAACTGCAATTGAAATACCTTTTTATATACATTAGCTCT
>CAKPEV010000008.1 GCA_934149405.1 uncultured Clostridia bacterium
AATTGCAAATTTAATGGAAATATCACGAATCACACTGTATAGAAGACTTAGGAAGAAAGGGTATAAATAGAGAGTGGTTTGTTTGAGTGTAACGAAAAGGAGTGTCCCTGTTTGTTGCTGCTGTGTGTTGCTGTTTGTGTCTTGAATTGTATGCAAAGTATAGGGTATAATTTAAGGGGAGAAATGCTTTGAATGTAAAATTAAATATTTTTGAAAGGGGGATTGAAAATGCAAAAACAAACTATGAAGATACTCTTTAAAGATAATATAAAATCATATTTGTTAGTGTTTTTAATGAGCATACTTGCTGGTTTATCAGTAGTGATATGTTTTGCACTTCCAAGCAATGATTTGTGGGCATTTTCGTACTGGAGTGCGGAAACGTTTGGCTTTTGGATGTTTAGTACATCACTTATAGTTTTATTAAGTGAAAAAAGGAAAACAGCCATCATAAATGCTTTTATGTATGTATTTATAGTTTTTTTAATTACAACTATATATCAATCATATAAAATGTATTTTAATTTCTATACACCATTTGACTCGGAGATGGAGTTGTCAATTAGTAGTATTGATGGATGGCTATTTTATAGTATCATACCTGCACTTGTGTGTGGATTTTTAGGAGCTATATTATGGAGTGGACGAAAAAATAAAATATATAGCAAAGTGTTTTGTGTCTTGCCAGCAGTGTTTATTTTGATAGAAACGATTATTTTGTTTATTTCTGTATTTAATAATTATACGAAATTATTTTCGGCGATAACTGATTTAATTTGGCTAATATTATATGTTGTATTTTTAATAAAAAATGTCTTTGTTATGCGAAAAGTATATTGTGAAAAATCTTAAATTTGAAGGGAGGAAAAAATGAAGAAAAGTTTAAAGTGTGCTTTTATAGCTTTAATCGTCTTATTTGGAATCGTTATGATTGATACGGTACAAGCTAAATTATTTAATAGTGTACCAATTATTAAAATAGTCGAAGATTATAACGGTGGAAATTTGTATCAAAATCATAAAGGGATATTTGTAGATACATATATATTTACTGATGGTAGTAAAAAAACTTTTTTTAAGTGGGAGAGAAAAGATAGAAGAGAAAGCAAAACATTAAGTTTTGAAAAAAACGGATGTTTCATGTCTTTGCCGGTAGAGTATGAAAATGAAATAATAGTCAATCCTGAAAATGCAGAGCCTTATTTTGAAAAGTCACTATTTGATGTTTATTACAAAGTAGCTTATGAAGAGGGAAAAAGAAACGGTTATATTTTTGGACGTTTATTCACAGTTTTACAATTGGATAGAGCAGATTATGAGCAATATCTCACTGGTGGTGATTCGATAAATGAGTATGCTTTTGCATTTGACGGAAAGCACTATTACATAATGACTGTCCCTCCAGATTTACAGGTTTTAAATATAGAAGATGTAGAACAATATAATAACGTGTCAAATATTTGTCGCAAAAGTGCAATAGAAACAATTATTCAAATGAACGATTTTAACAAATACGATGATGATCAATTTTGGGAGAGTTCAGAAACATATAGCGGCGATCATGTTTATTTTAAATATTATCCATACCGTGCATACGGTGAAATAGAAACGGATGAGGATAAAGATATATACTTCACATTGATGTTATCTCAACCTGTCAAAAAAGGTGCCGGAGGAATTTGGTGTGTTGAAAGGGTTTATGATGCCGATAAATATGGATATATATATCCTGTTTTTCCAGATAATAAACCATTCTCAGCAATGCAAACATATACAAAACAACAAGATATATGTGACAGCGGTGAAGAACAAGATTTATTAAATCCCGAAAGTGTTGCACTGGCATTTGTTCATTCATATTACGCACACACAAAAGCTACTTTAGACAGTTTTGAAAAAGTCTCAACTCCACCAAGTGGTGATTTTAGATTTTAATAAATATTTTATAGGTACTATAAAAACCTTAAAATGAGATATTAAAGAGAGCAAAAAGTAACAAAAAGGAGTGTCCCTGTTTGTTTCCCTCCCTGTTTGTTGCTTCTTTTATTCTTGACAATTACTTTTATTAGATATAAAATAGAAACGAAAAGTAGGAATTATTCTTATTTTTGAAAGAAGGAGTTTATGAAAAACTATTCAAGACAAAGAGAAGATTTGTTAAGCATTTTAAAAAATTCCAAATCACACCCAACTGCTGAAGAACTCTATAATAGTATAAAGGAAAAAATTCCAAGTGTTAGTAGAGGAACAGTATATAGAAATTTAAAAGATTTAGTGGATGAGGGATACATTATAAAAATTTCTATGGCGGGTGGAGCAGACCGATATGATTACATTCACAAAAAGCATAATCATATTATTTGTAAATATTGTGGAATGGTTAAGGATTTTGAGTATGATTTCGATTTGAAAAATGTAAAACTATCAGTAATTAAACAAACGGAGATGGATCCTTTATTAGATGGTGTGATTGTATATGGAATTTGTGGAAAATGCAAAGAAAAAAATAGGAGGTATTAAATTATGGAATTAAAAGGTTCAAAGACAGAAAAAAATTTAATGGAGGCTTTTGCGGGCGAGTCTCAGGCAAGAAATAAATATACTTATTATGCAAGCAAGGCTAAAAAAGAAGGATATGAACAAATTGCAGATTTGTTTTTAGAAACAGCAGATAATGAGAAAGAGCACGCAAAACTTTGGTTTAAGCTTTTACATGATAATGACGTTCCATCAACAATAGAAAATTTAAAAGATGCTGCTTCTGGTGAAAATTTTGAATGGACTAATATGTATGAGAGAATGGCTAAAGAGGCCAAAGAAGAAGGCTTTGAAAGAATAGCATTTTTATTTGAAGAGGTTGCAAAAATTGAAAAAGAGCATGAGGCAAGGTATCTAAAATTATTAGAAAACGTAGAAAATGGTTTAGTATTCAGTAAAGATGGAGAAAAGATTTGGAAATGCAGAAATTGTGGTCATATCGTAATTGGAAAGTCTGCACCAGAGATTTGTCCAGTATGTGCACATCCAAAAGCATATTTTGAAATAAAAGCAGAAAATTATTAATATAATGAGGTGAAAATATGAAAAATACTCGTTTTTATATATGTGAGACATGTGGAAATGTAATTGGTTTTATAGATGGCAACCCAGATAGAATTACTTGTTGTGGAAAACCAATGCAATTAATTATACCAAATAGTGTAGAGGCATCGAAAGAAAAACATTTGCCTTACCTAATAGACAATGGAGATGATTTGATTGTTAGAGTTGGCGAAGTTGAGCATCCAATGGAAGAAGAACACTATATTTCTTGGATTGCACAAGTAACCGAAAATGAAACTACTAGAATTAGGTTAAGACCAAATGAAAAACCAGAAGTGAAATTAAAAAACATAAAAGGTGCAACAATTTATGCTTATTGTAATAAACATGGATTATGGGCAATAGAAAATAAATAAAAACATTATTAAAAGGGCAGTTTCTGATTGTTTGAGTGTAACAAAAAGGACTGTCCCTGTTTGTTGTCCCTGTTTGTTTGTTGAAACATATATTATAAAGAGGTAAAAAGAAACAACAAAATTAAATTTGAGGATATAAATGAAATATGTCAAAGCGAAAATTTTGAAGATAATTTAATTGAGTTAGAAGATAAAAGAAAGGTATTTAAAGATATAGAAACTTTAGATAAAGACACGAAAAACATTATATACATGCGAGTAATAGGTAACTTCACTTTTGAAGAAATTGCTAAAATTACAGGAAAAACTGCAAATTGGGCAAGAGTTAAATATTTTAGAGGAAAAGAGAAATTAAAGGAGGGAAATAGAGATGAAGAAAGAATGTGAAATTATAGGAGATTTGTTACTTGGATATAGCGATGAAACGCTAAATGCCGAATCTAAAAAGATGGTAGAAGAGCATTTAAAAATGTGCGATGAGTGCAAGAAAAGATTAGCAGAAATCAAAAAAGAAAATAAAAGTACGGATGATGAAGTAAAGGCTTTAAAGTATTTTAAAAAGTTTAGAAGAAAAAATATATTAAGGACATTTTTTATTATAATTGGAATCTTTATATTGATTATATTAGGAATGTATCTAAGAAAAGTTTTAATAATATCTAAGATACAAAGAAAAATCGAAGAACTATATAGCAGAAATAACATATATAGTGAGCAAATATCACTAATGGGCGATGGAAAGACATCTGTCTTTGAAAAATACTATAAAGATAGAAAAATTAAAGATGTAACAACATTTTATAGTGATAGTGGAGAATTTGTTTTTATGACAAATTATAGCGACTTAGATAAGAAAAACACTGTAAAAATAACTAATTATACGAACACATATGAAATTGAAGAAAATAAGAAATTTGATGAAACAACATCAAAAACAATTTATCTAGATTTATATGATGCGCTTTTAACCTCAAAGTTTGAGCTTGCACTTACGATGAATATTGATGTAATAGAAAATGGATGGGGCAAATATTATGTTTTTACAGATGCACAAGACAAAGCTAAAGAAAATGAGTTTTGGATAGATGCCGAAACTTTACTACCATCAAGGCGTGTCGAAAAAGAAGCTAAAATAAGCTTTTATAATAACGCCAAAGTTGTAAAAGAAATTTTAGACCAAATAACACTATATAACTACTCTTTTGATACCGTTACAGAGGATGATGTAAAACTAGATTTAACAAATGTGAAAAAACTAGAAGTACAAAAAACACTTTCACCATTTGGTTTTGCAGGTTCATCACTACACAAAGTGGAATTATGGACAAACGGAGATGTATATGTAATAGTAGATGATGGAAGCGGAATAGAAGAAAACAGCACTAGAACACTAATAATGAGAAATGTAGAAGATATAGAAGAAAACAGGGCGGAAGAGAGGCTTGGTGGCATAATAATAAAAGGCGGAGAAAAAGTATCAAATGAAGCGGAGTATGATTGGATAGATTATATGAGTACAAATCAAAGCAATGTTAAAATGGAAGAAAATGATTGATATATATTAAAAGTAGTAGTGTAAAAATAGTTGGCTAATGATTACAATTTATGTATTAAAAATAATTGACTAATAACTGTGCAAAAGCATATACTAGATTGGAAAAGGTTGTAAAATGGAAAATGCAAAAGCAATAAATATTAGGTACAGAGATTTTTCAAAAATATTACATTAATATTTTTAGTATTAAAAAATAGGGAGGAATTATATGAAAAAAATATTTGTATCGCTTTTTATTATTTGTGGCTGTCTGCTTTGCACGAATGCTTATGCAATAAAGTCTAGCGAAGTTGGACTATATGTAAAAAGAAATGATAGTTATACTAAAGATGGAAAATATGCGATGAGTTTTAAAATGACAAATAATAGCTCAAATAATGAATACTATGTTGAGCCATATGTTATTAACTCTTCTGGAAAAAAAGTTTTTACTTGGAAAGGTACTAAATTAAATAAAAATGATGTATTAAACAAAAATTATTTAGCAAAGTACTCGAAGCTTCCTAGTGGAAAATATACATTCGTGCTTAATTTAATAAGCGGTTATACGGCTGAATATGCAGGACCTTATAGAAAATTTACATGGAAGTACACAGTAAATCATAATGCAAGCAAGTTATCATTTGGTTCGACAAATTACAAGTATGATACAAATGGAAATAAAGCTATTGTCTTTAATGTAGATTATTCAAATTTAAAAGGTAAAAAGGGAACAATTGAGATATATAATGAATATTCGGAATTAGTATATAAACATACAGGACCTGCTAGAAATACAAATAAAGAAACAGGTTGGTTCAAGTGGAATTTTTATCCGAGCAAAGGTGGACTTAAATGCGAATCAGGTAACTATACTGTAAAAATTTCGTGTGATGGAGCAGCGCCAATTCAAAAAAATTATTATCTTAACATATAAGGAGAATAAAATATGAAAAAAATATTAAAAGTTTTAATGTTATCTTTGCTAATTATCATTGGTTGTGTAGGATGTTCAAATAATCCACAAGAATTAAACGATGCATGGAAAGATGTTTTGGGGTCTTATTCAAGAGAAGAAAATTCAGAATATAGCAATGGCGTTCTAAATATGAAGTATTTAGGCGATAATGCTGTCATGGCCGAGATAAAACTTATGGAAGGTAGCGAGTCAGAAGAAAATGCAATTCAAACAGTGATTTCAGGAATTATAACTACAGATAATAATTTAGGAATAATTACATATCAAAATGGTTCAAGTGTTAATTTTGAAATATCGGATGATTTAAAATTTGTTCAAATTACACATGATGGAGAATTTGAAATTTCACCTGATGGAAAGTACAGCTTTATAGAAGATGGAATAGAAGTTTCAGATGAATCTGCAGTAACGATTTTAAACTATTTACCTAAAGAAGTAACAAAAATAGAAGAGGGATATGTAATAAATCCACCGGAAAGTTTAGTGGGAGATTGGTTTTATCCAGTAAATGTTACAAATGGCGATTCAGTTGTTTCAAGCTTTATAATAGCAAAAGATATGAGCTCGGTTTATAATGTGAATGGTGAGCCGAAGCTAATATATGGTTCAGCCAAAAACATGATGGCGGCTCAAACATATTCATATTCGGATTTTGAAGATGATGGAGCTAGCGAAAATATGGAAAATGGCGAAGAATTAACAGACGATGAAACAACATTTGATGAACCTATTTCAATAGTTTCGGTAGAAAGTGAAAATGGAACAATCTACGAAGTAGGTACTACAGAAAAATTAGTTGCAAGACTACCATGGGATCTGCCATATGAAATAAAAGCAACATCAAATGATGATTCAATTGCAAAAGTCGATGGAGATCAAATAATTGCAGTATCTGATGGCGAAACAAGCATAACGGGAAAAATAATGATAAATGATGCCGAAAAAGAATTTACACTTGATATTTTTGTAGTAAATGAAAGCGATGAGGATTTTGAGTTACTATTCAATTTTCAAAATAAAAGTATATATCAAATGTAAATATGTGCTATAAAAATGTCGAGGATACGGAATTATTTGGAATGACGACATAGATATATCATGTGATGAGTTGTTTGAAAATGGAAAGCAAGTAAAAACACCATTTGATGGGTTAATGGCTTTTAGCGATGCCACTTTGATTTGGGGATTAAATGAAAGTACACTTAGAAAAGCAATAGCTAGCATATGGTAAATTGGTTAATGGTGTTGATGTAAAAGGACAGTTTCTGATTGTTTGAGTGTAACAAAAAGGACTGTCCCTGTTTGTTACAAAAAAAGAGCCCCGTGTTTGGAAACGGGGCTGCTTTTTTTCCTAACGAAGACTAATGGAATCTTGCCAGGAAAGGAGCGTGCTTTACGCAGGATCGATCTCATAGAGGAAACCGATATCCTTGCCATCGGCATCGCAGACGATGTAGTCCTTATAGGACTTCTCACTTTTAGTGAGAATATTTGCATCGACCTTGTCGCCGTCGCGTCCGTAAAGCACCCAGTAGGCTTTGCCAGGGAAACCAGTGGATTCGCCCCAAGAGGTCTTGATTGTCCAAGAGCCATCTTCATTGTGACGAATCTCCGCACCACGGAGGAATTCAGGGAATTCATCGGATACAGCCTCGGCCTCGAGAATGGTCGCCTTCTTGTAGAAAACGCCATCAATTTCCACGAGGTTGGTAGCTGCATTACCGATGCACCATGTATTCCAGCCTGTTGCAGTTTGGCTACTCTCTTCGTAGCCGATAACACTTCCGATTGGTACTCGTTCTGTGCCCTCGACACAAATGAGAGTGAACTCGTTACCATCGAAGGTTACGGTCTCCCGAAGGAAAGCAGGAATACTTTCGGCATTTAATGCACGGAAAGCGTCCTTTTTCTGACCTGCCTGCTTGTGAATGTGATTTATCTTGTTGTTCTTCTTCATAATAACTCCTTCTTAATGTGTAATGAATTTTTGGTACGCTTTTAATTATAGCACAAGGTTACATAATGTGTCAAGCATAAATTTACATAAAATTGGACAGCATTGTAGCTTCTATTGTTTTTAGGCTTAAAAAGTGTTAAAATACGTTGAGTAAAAAGATTGCTATTCATATGTAATCATAGTAAAAAGGAAGTGAAAAAATGTTTAAGTTACATTCAAGTTTTGAGCCGACAGGCGACCAGCCACAGGCTATTGATAAATTAGTTGAAGGAATAAATAAGGGCGACAAATATCAAACACTTTTAGGTGTTACAGGTTCAGGTAAAACATTTACCATGGCGAATATTATTCAAAAAGTTCAAAGGCCAACACTTATATTGGCACATAATAAGACACTAGCCGGACAGTTATATAGCGAGTTTAAAGAATTCTTTCCAGAAAACGCTGTTGAATATTTCGTATCTTATTACGATTACTATCAACCAGAAGCTTATATGCCGCAAACTGATACATATATAGAAAAAGACTCAGCAGTAAATGATGAGATAGACAAGCTTCGTCACTCTGCAACAGCTGCACTTTTTGAGAGAAAAGATGTTATCATTGTTGCCAGTGTTTCTTGTATTTATGGTTTAGGTGACCCAGAAGATTATAGTGGTCTTACTCTTTCTTTAAGACCAGGCATGCAAATCGAAAGAGATGATTTGCTTAGAGCACTTATAGATAGACAATATGATAGAAATGAGATTGAATTTAAACGTGGTAAGTTTAGAGTTAGAGGTGATACAGTTGAAGTATATCCATCTAATGAAAATGAAAAGGCAATAAGAATTGAGTTTTTTGGAGATGAAATAGAAAAGATTTCTGAAATACAACCGCTTACAGGCCAAAAATTAGGAGTTAGAAATCATGTGCTTATCTTTCCAAATTCGCATTATGCAACATCTAAAGAAAAAATGGAAAAAGCAATTGGCACAATTGAAATTGAGCTAGAGCAAAGAATCAAAGAATTTAAAGAAGAAGGTAAGCTAATCGAGGCACAAAGAATAGAACAACGAACAAATTTTGACATCGAGATGATGCGTGAAACAGGCTTTTGCCAAGGAATAGAAAACTATTCAAGGCATATAAGTGGAAGAAAGCCAGGAAGTGCGCCATACACACTTATGGATTATTTTCCAAAAGATTTTCTTTTACTTATAGATGAATCGCATGTTACAATTCCTCAAGTAAGAGCGATGTATAATGGGGATAGAGCTCGTAAAGAAAGTCTAGTTAATTATGGTTTTAGATTGCCATCTGCTTTCGATAATAGACCACTAAAATTTGAAGAATGGGAAGAAAGAATAAATCAAGTTATCTTTGTTAGTGCAACGCCAGCAGATTATGAAAAGGCGCACTCACAAAATACAGTAGAGCAAATTATAAGACCAACAGGACTTTTAGATCCTAAAATAGAAGTTAGACCATCTGAAAATCAAGTTGATGATTTGATTGGAAGAATAAATGAAACGGTCGAAAAAGGAGAAAGAGTACTTGTTACCACACTTACAAAGAAAATGGCAGAAGATTTAACAGCATACTTAAAAGAACTAAATATAAAAGTAACTTACATGCATTCAGATATTGATACGCTAGAGAGATTAAAAATATTAAAAGAATTAAGAATGGGTAAATACGATGTGTTAGTTGGAATCAATCTATTAAGAGAAGGTCTAGATTTGCCAGAGGTTTCACTAGTTGCAATATTAGATGCAGACAAAGAGGGCTTTTTAAGATCCGAACGCTCACTAATCCAAACAATAGGGCGTGCAGCGAGAAATTCAGAGGGAAAAGTTATAATGTATGCGGATGAATTAACAGATTCTATGGAAAAAGCAATAAAAGAAACAAATAGAAGAAGAAAAATTCAAATGGCTTATAACGAAGAGCATGGGATAATTCCACAAACTATTCATAAAGCAATAAGAGATGATATAAAAGCTACAATAGTTGAAGAAGCGACAGAAAAATATAACATAGAAGAAGGAAAAACGATAGAAGAAGTAATTGAAGAATTAACAATGCAAATGTTAAAACACGCAGAAAATATGGAATTTGAACAAGCGGCAGAAATAAGGGACAAGATAAAAGAATTAGAAAATATGTAGAATAAATAGTTGTAAAATGAAATTTATAAATCTATTAAGAATTTATTGACCATTAAAAACAAATTGGATAAAATATTTTGTGTAAAAGTATAAGCGACAAAAAATTATGTTGATATTTTCATAAAGACACAAAAGATA
This sequence comes from uncultured Clostridia bacterium, assembly GCA_934149405.1. Classification (GTDB taxonomy): domain Bacteria; phylum Bacillota; class Clostridia; order TANB77; family UBA1234; genus UBA1234. The sequence goes on from CAKPEV010000008.1 coordinate 10,217, forward strand.
AACCAAAAAAAAGACGTTTGAAATATGTGTACTAAAGTATCACATAATTAAATGTCTTTTGTTGCTTTTAATTTAAGCTTAAGGGGGAGATATAATAATGAACAAAAAACTAGTAGTAACATTAGTAGCAGCACTAATGTGTTTTGCCGTAGTATTAACAGGCAAAATATTAGCGAAGAGCCCATATGCAGACTCTCAAAAGACAAGATATGATTATGCTGTAGAAGATTTGACAAGCAAGAAAATAATCAATGGATTCCCAGATGGAAATTTTCATCCATATGAGAATGTGACAAGAGCTCAATTTGCTAAGATGATAGTAATAGCAATAGACAAAGAAAATGAAAAAACAGCATCAGTACATTTTAATGACATATCTGATGGACATTGGGCATTTAATTATGTGAAAATAGCAAATAAATTAAAAATAGTACAAGGTTATGAAGATGATACATTTAAACCAGAAAAGAATATATCATATGCAGAAGCTGTAACAATGGCCTTGAGAGCTTTAGGGTATGAGCCAGGTCAAAATGCTACTGGGCATTGGTATACAAGATATATGGAACTTGCAGAAGATGGTGGCTTACTTGAAAACATAGATGATATGGAACCAGACAGAGTGATAAACAGAGGAAACACAGCAATATTAATATATAATATGTTACGTTGGAATGAATTTGTATACGGTGATGTAACAGAGAACGGCAGAGTAAATAATGATGACTTGAATTTATTAGAAGATTATTTAAACAATAAAGAAACTTTTTCAAACAGACAAAAACGTTTGGCTGATGTAAACTTAGATGGAAAAATAAATGAAGTTGATTATTGGCTAATATATTTAAATTATAAAAAGGACATTGATTTACCACATTCTTGTGGAACAAGATATTATATCGATTATGTAGTAAAAGACAAAAATACACATGAGCTAAGATTATATTGCGAGTGTGAAGAATTATATACATATCAATTAACAACAGAAAAGCACGAGCTAGTAAATGGGATATGTAAAAAATGCAAATATGATTCAAATTCTACAGAAGAGATCGTACAAAAAATGAGTGGAAATGTGTATATAAAAGGAACTGCAAAAGTTGGAAGCACATTAACTGTTGATACATCAAAAATAGTTCCGACAGGTGCTACATATACATATGAGTGGTATTATTGTGATAATAGTAACTTTACTAGCGCAGAAAGGATATATGGAGAAACATCATCAAAATACAAAATAACAAGTAGTGTAGAAGGAAAATATATATTTGTCGTAGTTACAGTTTCAAAGAGTGGCTATGAAACAACACAATTTAGAGTTGCAACAGATAGCAAAGTGCCAGAAGAAAACATTGGACAAAAAATAACAGGTAGTGTAGATATAGTAGGTGACAATACAGTTGGTAGCACACTTTATGTAGATACATCAAAAATAGAACAAAGCGGTGTTACAATAAAATATCAATGGTTTTATAGTACGAGCATAAATCTAACAGATAAAACGATAATTTCTGGTCAAACATCCTCAAAATACACAATAACTAATGATTTAGTTGGTAAGTATGTTGGGGTAATAGTTACTGTATCAAAAACAAACTATGTAACAACAGAGTTTGTAAAAGTGATTACAAGCAAAATTATACTAGAAGAAATAATAGAAAAAGGTATGAGCTGCTATCTTAAAATTTCAGGTACGCCAACCGTTGGTGGAACATTAACTGTAGATGTTACAAAAATGAATCCAAGTGATGCAAAATTAACATATCAATGGTACTATAGCAGTGATAGTAGCTTTAAAAACAAAGTGGCAATATCAGGAGCTACATCAAAAACATTAAAAATAACAAGTGATATTGCAGGTAAATATGTAGGAGTTGTAGTAACAGCAAGCAAGACAGGTTATCTAACATCAGATTTCGAAATAAGTACATCAAGCAAGATTGTGGAAGAAACCAAAACAATATCTATGTCGGTAAGAATATCTGGGGTTGCACAAATTGGTGGAACAATAAATACGACAGTTTTAAGCGTAGATCCAAGTGATTCGAAATTAACATATCAATGGTACTATAGTACAAAATCAGATTTTTCTAATAAAATTGCAATAAAAGGCGAAACATCTAGTACATATGAAGTAACAAGTGATATGAGTGGAAGATATGTAGGTGTTGTAGTAACAGCAAATAAGACTGGATATACAGAAACAACTTGTGAAATATACTTAAAAGAAGCAATAGAAAAAAATACAATATCTGGTTCAGTAAAAATAACAGGTGAACCAGTAATAGGTGGAAACTTGACAGTAGATGCTAATGTAGAACCAAGTGATGCAAAAATAACATACAAGTGGTACTATAGTAAGAAAGGAAAATTACTAGATAAAACACTAATACCTGGTCAAACATCAAAAAGATATATGATATCAAATGACATGGAGGGAAAATATATAATTGTTGAAGTGACAGTATCAAAAGATGGGTATAAAACAAAAACATTCGAGATATTATGCGATACAGTTATAAGTGCAAAAGAAATAATAGCGATACCTACACCAACACCAGATGCAGAAATACCACCTCAACCAAAGCCAACATTAGTAAAAGAATAAAACAGAAACCTCAAAATCTCAGAATTAACTGATGATTTTGAGGTTTTGTTTACACATTAAAAAGCAATACTTGAATAAAACGAAAATTTGTTATAAAATCAAGTCGTGAAGTAAAGAATATACAAAAGAAAAAGGAGAGAGTTGAATGTTAATCAAAGAAATTATACTACTAGCACTAGGGATAATTTTTCTTATTAAGGGGGCAGACTATTTTGTTGATTCTGGCTCTAAAATCGGAAAAACATTAAAAATTAGCGAAATAATTTTAGGAGTTACTATAGTATCTTTGGGAACAAGCTTACCAGAACTTATTGTTGCTATTACAGGTGCACAGGCGGGAAGCAATGAGATTGCTCTTGGAAATATATTAGGAACAAATATGTTTAACTTGTGTGTTATACTTGGAGTTCTTTGCATAATTAAACCAATCAAGTTTCAAAAGTCTACTGTTAGAAAAGATATGTATATGACTGTTGCAACGGCATTTGTGTTATTTTTATTGATGGCGGACAAGCTTCTTGGCGGTGGCAGTGTAAATGTATTATCAAGAGCAGATGGTTTAGTTTTGCTTGTTATGTTTCGGTATATTTATGTATTATACTTTATACGAATATACAGACATTTGGCGTGAAAGAAAGCTGAATAAAGAAAAAAATGAAGTAAAGTTAAAACTTAAAGATATAGATGTGCTTACTAAAAATATCCTTATAATGATTGCAAGCATTGCGGCAGTGTTTTTAGGAGCTAACTGGGTTGTAAATTCGGTAGAAAAGATTGCAATCGCATTAAATATATCTGAAACTTTTATCTCTATATTAGTAATTGCTGTGGGTACATCACTTCCAGAGATTTTTACATCGATTTCAGCAATGAAGAAAGGAAAAGTTGATATAGCAGTCGGAAATCTTATAGGTAGCAGTATATTTAATATATTATTAATTCTTGGATTGGCGGCAACAATCAATCCTATCTACTTAGAAATGGATTCTTTGGTAATCGATGCTTTGGTATTCTTGGCTGCCAGTGCATTATGCATTGTCTTTATAAAAGCTAAGAAAAAATATGAGTTTTCTAGATTTGAAGGAATAACATTTTTAGCTATATATGTGGCGTACCTATCATACGTTATAGTAAGAGGTTAAAATTAAGAAAGGTGGATTTTTATGAAAAAGAGAATCATCAGCTTAGCAGGAGATCTTGGAGCAGGGAAAACAACTGTTACAAAAATCTTACAAGAGACTCTAGGATATGATGTTCACAGAAATGGAACTGCTTTTAGAGAATTGGCAATTGCAAACGGAATGGATGTTACTAAGTTTAATGAGTATGTAAAAGATCATCCTGAAATTGATGAGCAAATTGAAAAGAGTGCAAGAGAAGCGGCAGATAAGCATAATGAACTAATAATAGATGCAAGGCTTGGATGGTTTGCAGTTCCAGAGTCTTTTAAGGTATATTTGACAGTGGATTTAGATGAGGCTGCTAAGAGAGCTTTTAATGATCCAAACAGAAAAGAAAGCGAAAATTTTGCGACACTAGAAGAACAAAAGGAAGACATTAAAAGAAGATTTGGCCTTGAGAATGAGAGATATTTTAATCTATATGGCGTACATAAAGAAGACAAAAGTAACTATGACTTTGTAATCGATACAACGAACATATCTCAAGAAGAGGTTGCAAAGAGAATAATTGTAGCTTTTAAAAAATGGCTAGAAGAATAATTTTCATAATTGAAACTAAGTAGTAAGACTTGGCGAAGCATTATTTGTGCTTCGCCATTTTTTGTGTGTTGCATGCCAAAATTTAATTTGATATAATGAAGCAAGATGGACATTTTAAGTGGATATATTCCCTCGTAAAATCCAATTGTACACAAAAAATAGAGGGAAAGAAGTTGAACTTCTAGTAATTTTGAAGGAGGAAAATGGTTATGTCAAATGAGGAATCAAAATGTTGCTGCGGATGCGGTGGCAAAGATGAAAGAAAAGAAAAACTAGAGGAAGTTATAAAATCTTGTGATGGAGACAAGAGCCAACTAATGAAGGTATTAAATGCAGCACAAGAAATTTATGGCTATATCCCGACAGCAGCACAAAAACAAATATCAGAAGAATTAAAAATACCAATGGCAGAAATATATGGAGTAATAACATTCTATAGTAGATTTTCATTAGAACCAAAAGGAAAATATAATATAGGTGTATGCCTTGGAACAGCTTGTTATGTTAAAGGTTCGCAAGGTGTACTAGATAAGATAAAAGAGATATTAGGAATAGATGTTGGTGGAGTTACACCGGATGGAAAATTCTCATTAGAAGCAACAAGATGCGTAGGAGCATGCGGTTTAGCACCAGTAATGACAATAAATAATGAAGTATACGGAAAAATGGATCCATCAAAAGTAAAAGAGATTCTTGAAAAATACGAATAAGTAGTTTTTAGATTTTGAGCTCATAGTCGGGCACAAACTAAAAAGAAAGAGGGGATATAATGAAATCTATAGAAGAATTAAATGAAATTAGAGAAAAAACATTTAAAGAGATTTCTCTAAGAAAAGATATAAATTATCCTGGTAATGAGAAACACATTCTTGTGTGTGGAGGTACAGGTTGTACATCATCTCATTCAGGTAAAATAATTGAAAAATTAAACGAACAAATCAAAGAAAAAAATATAGAAAATGTCAGAGTAGTTAGAACAGGTTGCTTTGGACTTTGTGCAAGAGGTCCAATAATGGTTATAAGACCAGAAGACACATTTTATGCAATGGCAACGGAAGATGATGTAGAAGAAATAATAGATAAACACATTATAAAAGGCGAAATCGTTGAAAGATTACTTTGCAAAGATGTAGATGGAACAGTTGTAAAAAAATTAGATGAACTAAACTTTTATAAAAAACAACATAGAATCGTTCTTAAAAATTGTGGTTTAATAGACCCAGAAAATATCGATGAATACCTTGCTTTTGATGGCTATAAAGCATTAGAAAAAGTATTAACAAAAATGACACCAGACGAAGTAATAAAAGAAGTTTCAGACTCTGGACTTAGAGGTAGAGGTGGAGCTGGTTTCCCAACGGGTAGAAAGTGGCAGTTCGCAAAAAATTCTGTAGATGACCAAAAATATGTTGCGTGTAACGCAGATGAAGGTGACCCAGGAGCATTTATGGATAGATCTGTTCTTGAGGGCGACCCACATACAGTAGTTGAAGCGATGGCAATAGCAGCATATGCAATAGGTGCAAATAAAGGTTATGTATATGTTAGAGCTGAGTATCCAATTGCTGTTCATAGATTGCAAGTTGCAATAGATCAAGCAAGAGCATATGGACTACTTGGTGATAATATAATGGGCACAGGTTTTAAGTTTGACCTAGAAATTAGACTTGGTGCAGGAGCATTTGTATGCGGAGAAGAAACAGCTCTTATGGAATCAGTTGAAGGAAGACGTGGCGAACCAAGACCAAGACCACCATTCCCAGCAGTTAAAGGTTTGTTTGGAAAGCCAACATTATTAAACAATGTTGAGACATATGCAAATATAACACAAATAATATTAAATGGTGCAGAATGGTTTGCAAGTATAGGCACAGAAAAATCAAAAGGTACAAAAGTATTTGCATTAGGTGGAAATATAAATAACGTTGGATTAGTAGAAGTTCCTATGGGAATAACACTTCGTGAAATAGTATACGATATTGGTGGCGGAGTTCCAAATGGAAAAGAATTTAAAGCGGCACAAACTGGTGGACCATCAGGTGGTTGCATACCTGCACAATATTTAGATACACCAATTGATTATGAAAGCTTAAATGCGATAGGCTCAATGATGGGTTCAGGTGGACTTATTGTTATGGATGATACAACATGTATGGTAAACTTAGCAAGATTCTTCTTAGATTTCACAGTTGATGAATCTTGCGGAAAGTGTCCTCCTTGCAGAATTGGTACTAGAAGAATGTTAGAAATATTAGAAAGACTAGTTGAAGGCAAAGGTCAAGAAGGAGACATTGAAAAACTAGAAAAATTAGCAATGAATATCAAACGTTCTTCACTATGTGGACTTGGTCAAACAGCACCAAACCCAGTACTTAGTACATTAAAATACTTTAGAGATGAATACGAAGCACATATAAAAGATAAAAAATGTCCAGCCGGTGAATGTAAAGCAATGACACAGGTTAAAATAGATAAAGAAAAATGTAGAGGTTGCGGACTATGTGCTAAAAATTGTCCTGTTAGTGCAATTCATGGCGAGATTAAGAGTCCATTTGAGATTGACTCAAACAAGTGTATAAAATGTGGTGTATGTATTGCTAAATGTCCATTTAGAGCAATATCTAGATCATAGATAAAGGGAGGAACAGAAATGGAAGATAAGGTAAAATTAACAATAGATGGCGTAGAAATGGAAGTGCCAAAGTCTTATACAATCTTAGATGCAGCTAGAGAGCATGGAATAGATATTCCAACACTTTGTCATTTAAAAGGTATAAATGAAATCGGTGCATGTAGAATGTGTATAGTTGAAGTAGAGGGAGCAAGAGGCTTTGCAACTTCATGTGTAATGCCAGTTAGCGAGGGCATGGTTGTTAGAACAAATACGCCAGCAGTTAGAGACGCAAGAAAAGTAACATTAGAGTTATTACTTTCAAACCATGATAAAAAATGTTTAACATGTGTTAGAAGTGAAAATTGTGAGTTACAAGCATTAGCAAAAAAATTAAATATCACAGATATAGAATTTGAGGGTGCAATGTCAGAAGGTGAAGTAGACGAGCTATCACCATCAATAGTTAGAGATCCTAAAAAATGTATTCTATGTAAGAGATGTGTTGCAGTTTGTAAGAAAGTACAAAATGTTGGAGCAATCGATACTTTAAATAGAGGCTTTAAATCAAAAATAGGAACAGCCTTAGACAAATCTTTAAATGATGTTCCTTGTACAATGTGTGGGCAATGTGTTGTTGCTTGTCCAACAGGTGCACTTCGTGAAAAAGATGCTACAAAAGCAGTATGGAGAGCACTTCAAGATGAAGAAATGTACGTTGTGGCACAAACAGCACCTGCAGTTAGAGCTGCAATCGGCGAAGAATTTGGAATGCCAATCGGAACATTAGTAACAGGTAAAATGGTAGCTGGACTTAAAAAATTAGGATTCGACAGAGTATTTGATACAGATACTGGGGCCGACCTTACGATAATGGAAGAGGGAACAGAGCTAATAGAAAGAATAAAAAATGGTGGAGTATTGCCAATGATAACATCATGCAGCCCAGGTTGGGTTAGATTTGTTGAAAACAGTTATCCAGAACTTACAGACCATTTATCAACAGCAAAATCTCCACATCAAATGTTTGGAGCAATAATCAAATCATACTATGCAGAAAAAATGGGAATAGATCCAAAGAAAATATTTGTAGTATCAGTAATGCCTTGCGTTGGTAAGAAAGCTGAAGCAGATAGAGAAGAGCTTAAGGTAAATGGACTTAGAGATGTAGATGCAGTATTAACAACAAGAGAAGCAGCTAGAATGATGAAAGAAGCTGGTATAGATTTATCAATATTAAGCGATGAACAATTTGATGATCCAATGGGAGAAGCAACAGGTGCAGGAGTAATCTTTGGAACAACAGGCGGAGTTATGGAGGCTGCACTTAGAACTGTATCTGAAGTATTAACAGGAAAAGAACTAGAAAAAATCGACTTTGAAGAAGTTAGAGGAGAAGTAAACGGAATCAAAGAAGCAACAGTTAAGATTGGTGATTTAGATTTAAAAGTAGCAGTTGCAAATGGATTAAAGAATGCTGGAAAAATAATGGATATGATAGAAAAGGGCGAAGCACCATATCACTTTGTAGAGATAATGGCATGCCCAGGTGGTTGCGTAACTGGTGGAGGACAACCAATACATGATGCAAAAACAATGGCAACAGTTGATATACATGGACTTAGAAAGAAAGCATTATACGAAGCAGATAAAGAAAACAAAGTAAGAAAATCACACGAAAATCCAGTAATCAAAAAGCTATATGATGAATATTTAGAAAAACCGGGTAGCCATAAAGCACATGAACTACTTCACACAAGCTACCATGCAAGAAAATATTTTGAAGAGTAAAATTTTTAACGAAATAAAAAAGATATCATTAATGTAAAATGAACCCTTCTTGTCAGAAAAAAGTTTGACAATGAGGGTTCGTTTTTTGTTTTGAAAAAACGCATCAAATATTATTAGTTTAAAAAATCACTTTTAAAATTAAATCCTATTAGCTAAAAGATAGATTGAGAGTAAATAACGACACATTTTGTAATTTTTGTTATTGTTTTATTTTTATACATGTTTTATAATTTTCTTAAGGTAAAGGTTGCAAATGAAAGGAATGATTATTTATGGATTTAAATGAAGCTAAACAAAAAGCAAGTAGATGTCTTGGATGTGCAAATCCGAAATGTGTTGAGGGATGTCCAATACATACTAATATACCAGGCTTTATCAAATGCATAAAAGAGGAAGATTTAGAAGGAGCATATAAGATAATATTAGAGAAGAATTATTTTGGAAGTATTTGCGGTAGAGTTTGTTCGCATGATGTTCAGTGCAAAGGAAACTGTGTATTAGGTGCAAAAGACAAACCAGTAGATATAGGAGAATTAGAGGCTTTTGTTTCTGATTGGGGCTTGAAAAATAGCACTATGGGAAAAAGAGACAAGACTGTTCTAAATAAAGAAAGAATAGCAGTTGTTGGTGGCGGTGTTGCGGGTCTTACTTGTGCAATAAAACTAGAAAGACTTGGTTATGCTGTAACTTTATTTGAAAAAACAATGGAACTTGGTGGTGTATTGCAATATGGAATACCAGAGTATAGACTTCCAAAAGATATTGTATATGATACAGTTGACGAAATAACTCTTGCTAGAATGGAAGTTGATGTTGGTATGTCGCTTGGAAAGGATTTTAGTATAGATGATTTATTTGCTAAAGGATATAAGGCGGTGTTCTTAGCAATAGGATTAGACGTTCCTAAGAAATTAAACGTTCCTGGAAAAGATAAAAAAGGCGTATATAGTGCAAATGAATTTTTAAGAAGAGTAGACCATATAAAATTCGAGAATGTGATAGTAGTAGGTGGCGGAAATGTTGCGATGGATGTTGCTAGAATGGCGAAAGTCAAAGGGGCAAAAAGTGTAAATGTTCTTTATAGAAGAGAAAGAGCTGACATGAAAGCAAATCAAATCGAAATTATAAAAGCAATTGAAAGCGGAATAAAAATAACTCCTAACAGTGTGGTAAATGAAATTTTAGGAAATGATGCGGTAGGCGGAGTAAAATGTACAGATGGCACAACATATAGAGGTGATACGGTAGTAATCGCCATTGGGTCAATGCCAGATTTAAGCATATTGGAAGATTTAAAATTGACAGATACTGATTTAGTCGCAATTGATGAGTATGGAGAAACAAGCAAAGAAAATGTATTTGCAGGAGGAGATTTGACAGAAAAGAATCCTAATGTAAGTAAGGCAATAGCAAGTGCACTTCGTGCTGTTGAAGGAATAGAAAGAAAAATGAAACTCGAAAAGCATAATTTGTAAAAGCACAGAAAGGAATTAAAAATGGTAAAATTAATATTAGCATCTAAATCAAAATGGAGAAAAGAAATAATAGAAATGGCAGGGCTAAAATGCGAAGCAATTCGGAAGCGATGTAGAAGAAAATATAGAGTTTAACAACAATCCAGACGAATATGTTATGGAATTATCAAAGCAAAAGGCAAAAGCAGTTGCAGAAAAAGTTGAAGAGGGAATAATAATATCTGCTGATACAATAGGCTATATGAATAACGAAAAGTTCGAAAAGCCAAAAAGCAGAGAAGAAGCATTTAGAAATATAAAAAAATTATCTGGAAATGTGAATTACGCTGTTACTGGAGTTACTTTAATAGACAAATACAAAAATAAAAGTGTTACATTTTATGAAAAAGCAGCTGTATATTTTAAAAGCATGACAGATGAAGAAGTTAATTGGTATATAGATAACGAAAAAAATGTTTACGATTGTGCAGGATATTCAATGGAGACAAGAGCATCGCTATTTGTAACAAAAATAGAAGGAGACTATAAATCAATAGTTGGCTTACCAATAAGCAAAATCTATGATGAATTAAAAAAATGGGGATATAACATAAACGATTTTGAAACAATAATTTAAAGGAGAGAGACCTGTGAAAATATATAGAAAAAGATACATACCAAACGAAATAATCGATATATCTGGAGACAAAGTAGAATCTGTAAGTGAAGATTTGCTAATAACAAGTTGGCTTCCGATTCATCCAAGAAACGATGTAGCATTTGGAATGTCGTATACATATTTGAAAAAAGGCTGGAAAATAAGCAAATTCTACGATAAAGACAAAAACTTTTTATATTGGTATTGTGACATAATAGATGCACAAATAAAAGCTGAAGAATATATCTTAGTTGATTTGTTGGTTGATATAAAAGTCTACCCAGATGGAAGATATGAAATATTAGACGAAGAAGAACTAGATGAGGCTTTAAATGAAGGCTTAATAACAAAAGAACAAAAAGATGAAGCATTAAATAAGTTAAATGCCTTATTAGAAATAATAAAAAAAGGAGAATTTCCTCCAAAGGAATGTATATAAACTAAAAAATAGGGACCATTCTAGAGTCCCTCTTTTTAATATATTTTACTTAAATAAATCAGAATGTGAACCTATACCGATTAACAATAATATCAATTTTTTATCGTACTTTTCATATTCTAAAAGAATATCATTTTGTATGTGACATTCCCATATGCCGCTTACTACTAGGAGTTAATAAATGATTTTTGTATTTAGGTGGCAATATTTCATCATTAGCTAATAGACTTAAAACTTTTATAAATTCTTCTTCTTTAAACTCTTTTTGTTTTAGCACCTTGGCATATTGTTTAGCAAATTTATTAGTTTTTTCAATATTATATTTCATTATGCAAGTCCTCCATAAGTTCTTCAACACTAGTATAACTTTTGTATTTTTCAGGGTGCTTTTTCATTTCATCAGCTTCTTTGATACTTTCCATCATTTCATCACTAAACTGTGGAGCTTTTATTTCAAATGGAATACTTGAAGTATTAACAGCTTGTTTTAAAAACAAAGTTATTGCTTGAGATAAAGACATACCAAAATATTCAAATAAATCACTTGCTTGTTTTTTTAAATCATCATTTACACGAATATTTATATTACTTATTTTTTGCATTTTTAACACCTCTCTTCAATAATAATGTTATCACATTGTAAATACATTGTCAATAATATTATATGCTTGAAAAACGCTTTTATGCATAATGAATAAAAAGCCAATATTAGTAATCCTCTCTTTGTTGAAGCCTTCTTAAAGCGTCTTTTTTAGCAATATCTTCACGTTTATCATAAAGCTTTTTGCCACGAGCAACAGCTAGCTCTAATTTTATTTTGTTTCTGTCCCAATACATACTAAGCGGAACAAGAGTAACGCCTTTTTGTTGAACCATACCAATCAGTTTTCTGATTTCTTGTTTATGAACAAGAAGCTTTCTAGTTCTCATAGGGTCCTTGTTAAAAATATTTCCTTGTTCAAAAGGACTAATATGTAGATTATAAACCCAAAGCTCGCCATTTTTAATGCCAGCGTAGCTATCTTTCATATTAACCTTGCCTGCTCTAACAGATTTAACTTCAGTTCCAACAAGCTCGATTCCACATTCTAGTTTAGAATCTATAAAATACTCATGAAAAGCTTTAGAGTTAGTAGCAATGTTATTTCTATCTTTATTATCAGCCATAAAAACACCTCCATATGTATAAAAATAGCTTAAAATCAACTAAATTCTAATACAAACCATCATCAAAGTCAATTCAAAAAAAGATAACTAGAAAATTTCAGTTACAATTTTTACTATATACGGATATAAATTCAGGAATAGAACAAAGGCCCATTTTAGCAGTTACATTTAGCAATGTTATGACTTCATATTCTAATGGATTAACCAGAGGCTTTATTTGATGGCAAGAATGGATGACTCAAAATTTCCAAAAAGTATTTACAAAAAAAGTAAAAAGTGGTAATATGGTGTCGACCAAAAGTCAAACAGCAATTCTAAAATAATTTTAAGGAGAGAGAAAAATGAAACGGCTTTTGTCAATCATCTTGGTGGTATCAATGCTTTTCGGCATGATACAAATGCCTGTAATGGCAAGCGGAAAACCTGGTAACAATTCCGAACGTTATGATGATTGCGACTTTGGAAACGAAGGACCTGGCAACAGTTCTGAACGTGATGATGACAGTGACTTTGGAGAGACACCTGGAAACAATCCTATTCGAGAAGACGACGATTTTGATGAAGGATCTAGCGATATGTCGGCAGGCAGTAGTAATCAGGAGGATGAGGAAACATTCGAAGAATGGGATAGCAACATAACTGACGACAATGGTCCTACAGATATGGAGTCTTTTGATTCTAATTATTCATGCAGTCACAATAAAACCAAAAAGCGGTATCACGATTACACATACGAAAAGTATAATGAAGAGATGCACAAATATACAAAATTATACGATTTGGTATGTAAAGATTGTGAAAGTACGCTTAAGACAGATATTAAAATTTCTGGTAAGGAAATTCACTATTTCAAAAATGGTGAATGTGAAGACTGTGGCTACATAATAAAAAATTGTAAGCATGAAGAAACCGAAGATCGTGTGGTAGAATGGCTTGAAGAAGGAAATGGCATATATTACATAGAATATGAAGTTGTATGTAGTGTATGCGATAAAAAACTTTCTACATATGTAAAGCATGGACCAGTTATTGCAATTCCGAAAGATTCTAATTGTGCACATGAAGATTTAAAAGAAATAGTAGAAAAAGAATACTATGAAATTTTAAATGAAGAACAGCACATAAAGGTGTCAGAGTGTAAGCTCAAATGTGAAGAATGTGGCAAATTATTTGGCGATTATAAAATAGAAGAAACAGAGAAACATAGCATACAAAATGAAAAATGTGCATTTTGTATCTTTGAAAATGGTTCTTCTAAGAATAATCAAATAAACAATGGAACAAATCAAACTAACAAAACAGGTAAGAATCAAAGTATTGATTCAAAAGCAAATCAAGATACGCAGAATGTTAAAGATGTTGACTGGATATACATCAAAGCAGATGAGCAAAAATTTGCTGTAGATGGCGAGGTGGTAAGTTGGGAAGGCATGCCTATTCTGGATCCTGACGGCAATCTTAGAGTACCGTTAAGACAGCTTGCAGAACTTATGGGCTGGCAAGTAAAATGGGATGCAAAAACAAATACCGCAATTATGACCGATGGCAAAGTTGAAAAGAGATACACCAAAGGTTCCGATACATACGAGGTTATCGATGGAAATGTCGTTTATACTGAGTATTTGCAAAATAGTATAACTTCAGAAAACGAAATTTTGTATGTGGATCTCGTAGGAGCATTGGATAGTACAGGTTATAGTTACTATATAAATGGCACATCGTATCATATAAAGAAAACGGAAGAAGTAATAGACAAAGTTGCCATAAACAATATTTTTGGAAACTATGATGTTGTTGCTTCAGAAGATATCTTGGATACAGTAAATGGAATAGTAAAGATAACAAAAGATGATTATCTACTTGCAATGATACCAAAAAGAGAAACGGTATTTTTTGCTGTAATTGTTCCAGCTGCTAAGCAAGCACTACAAGGTAACTACTATGATGGAGAGGTCACAATTTTAGGCACAGCTCTTGAAATAGTGGTTGGAATGTTGCCTGTTATGAACGTTGTTGCAGACGTAAGGGACTTTTTAGCGGATTTGCAAAGTGAAGATGAGTCAGCAATTCATTATATGCAAACTGTAGGAAGTCTTATGGCTGTAGTGTCGGACTTCAAGGATATAGAAAAAGCAGGAGATTTTCTAAACTCATTAAAAAAGACAGGAAAAGTTCTTGATGTTGATGATGTCGATGATGTCAACAAGTTTATTCAGAAAGCAGACAGTTTCGAAGATGTTGCAGATTATGCTCTAAAAAACCTTGATGAGTATAATGATGCAGCTCAAAAAGCAGATAAAGTAGCTGATGTGGCTGCCACAGCCAAAAAGGTAGATAAGATTAATGATGCTACCAAAAAGGCTGACAAAGTTGCAGATGCTACCAAAACTGTAACCAAAAAAGTAAGCAAACCGAGTTCTAAAAGATTGGCTAAAAATCTCAAAGCAGCAGGCATCGAAAAACCGACAGAATACAAAGTTGCAACACACCACATTGTCGCAGGCACTGATCCAGATGCTGCGGAATCGAGGAAAATTCTAGAAAAGTTCAATATCGATATAAACGATGCGGTGAATGGTGTTTATCTTCCAAACGAAAAAAATGCACCAACTAAGGCATTGTATCATCCACCTTTGAATACAAAAGTTTATAATGAAAATGTGTATAAAATGTTAAAAGATGCAACAAGTCGGGAAAAGGCAATAGAAACTCTAAAAAAAATACGAGACATGTTACTAAATGGAACTTTTAAGTATAAGGAGTAAAGTGTATGAAAATATGGGAGATTGGTGCAATAGAAGAAAGATATGATGGCTTGAAACCGAAAGATGACTACACATACGAAGAAATGATGTCTTTTGATGGTAGAAGTCATAAAGAAGATTGGATTTGCAGAAAGGTTGTCCCCAACGTTAATCCGAAGAAGAACCCAAAATTTGGTGACCGTTCTAGTTGCATGGGTGTTTTGGTTTTTAGCGAGAAAGCAATTGAAAAGTTATACGATGTAATGAAAGATGATATTGAAATTTTGGCACTAGACTGCGACTATGGAACATTTTCATTAATAAATGTAACTACAGTATTAGAGGCACTTGATCATGAAAATTCTAAAATGGATTTTTTCGAAGGAACTAATCAAATTATGTACATCGAAAAGTATGCTTTTTTTGAAGATAGAATAAAAGGGCATAACATATTTAGAATTATTGAGCAAAAAGCTTCTCGTATATTTGTTACAGACAAATTCGTACAAACAGTCAAACAAAACAAACTAAAAGGTTTCCGCTTTAGTCTTGTTTGGGACAGTGAAGCAGAAGACTAAAAGCAAAAAGAAAAATACTAAAAATTTAGCAATTTTCTAAAATGTTTCAAACCTAGGGAAAATAAGCAGTGTAAGATTACAAAGCTTTTAACCCTAGGTTATTTTTATAAAAAATATTAATAGCACAATGGTAGTTAAAAATCTTTAAATACGTTTGCGAAAATCGAGCTGAACTGAAAAAAGATAAAATAATAGTGTATTTTTCTACAAAATGTGGTAAAATAATTGCACAAAGGCAAATAGGAGGCAAAAAATGTTAGAAATAAAAGATGTGTCATTTAGTAGAGATAATAAAAACATATTAAAACATGTAAATTTAGATATAGATTCAAACAAATTTATTGCGATTACAGGGCCAAATGGTTCTGGTAAATCAACCCTTGCTAAAATGATTATGGGTATTGAAAAGCCAGATAGCGGAAAGATTATTTTTAATGGAACTGATATAACAAATATGACAATAGATGAAAGAGCTAGAATGGGAATAGGTTTTGCTTTCCAACAACCGGTTAAGTTTAAAGGAATAACAGTATATGATTTGATAAAATTATCAGCAGGTCATGATGTAAAAAAAGCTGATGCGTGCGATATATTATCAAAAGTTGGACTTTGTGCAAAAGAGTATATAGATAGAGAAGTTAATGCATCACTTTCAGGTGGAGAATTAAAAAGAATCGAAATTGCAACAGTGGCTGTTAGAAAAAATGCGTTAACAATATTTGATGAGCCAGAAGCAGGTATTGACTTATGGAGCTTTAATAATCTTATAAAAGTATTTGAGGAGCTTAGAAACACCATAGAAGATAGCACAATACTAATAATCTCACACCAAGAAAAGATTTTAAATATAGCCGATAAAGTTATTTTGATGAATGATGGAACAGTTGAAAAATACGGAGATAAAGATGATGTTTTAGGCACTGCATTAAACACTAAAAAAACATGTTGCAAACTTTAGAATAATGCATTTTATAAAGCGGAAAGGAATAATAATGGATAGTGTAGATAAAGATTTGTTGAAAGAAATATCAGATATTTCTGGTACACCAGAAGGAGCATATAACATAAGAAAAAATGGAAAAGGGATAGAAAGAAAAGTAACAGAGAATATAAATATTGTTCCAAAAGAAGAGGGAAAAGGAATAGATATATATGTTAAAGAAAATACAAATGGTGAAATTGTACATATCCCAGTAATTATAACAGAGAGTGGTTTGACTGATGTAGTGTATAACGATTTCTACATTGGCAAAAATGCAAAAGTATATATAATAGCGGGTTGTGGAATTCATAATGACCATCATAAAGATTCTAGACATGATGGAATACACCGTTTCTTTTTAGAAGAGGGAGCAAGTGTTAAGTATATTGAAAAGCATTATGGCGAGGGAGACGGCGATGGTAAAAGAATATTGAATCCAGTTACAGAAGTTCATATGAAAAAAGGAAGCAACATGGAAATGGAAAGTATTCAAATTAAAGGTGTTGATTCAACAATCAGAACAACAAAAGGTGTCTTAGAAGAAGATACAAATTTTGTTGTTTCAGAAAAAATAATGACACATGGCAGTCAAATTGCAGAGACAATGTTTGATGTTGAATTAAACGGCGAAAATTCTAGTACACATGTAACTTCTAGATCTGTTGCAACAGAAAATTCGAAGCAAAAGTTCATGTCAAAAGTATATGGAAATACAAAATGCTTTGCTCATGTTGAGTGCGATGCAATTATAAAAGATAAGGCATCTGTTAGGGCTATACCAGAGATAACAGCTAATAGTGTCGAGGCAAACTTAATTCATGAAGCGGCAATTGGCAAGATAGCTGGAGAACAATTAACAAAACTTATGACACTTGGACTAACAGAAAAAGAGGCAGAAGAAGAAATAATAAAAGGTTTCTTACGTTAATAGTATAAAATAGATTAAAAAATATATGAGAAGAAAGGCTATAAGATTAAAACTTGTGGCCTTTTATATATAAATTAGTGAACACAACCACCACTAATAAGGGGGATTAAAAATGAGAGTGCAAGAGTTAGAAGAACGAAGTAAAGAAACTAAAAAAGTAGGAATTGTTGGAATAATCGGAAATGTATTTTTGTTTGTAATAAAAATAATTGTAGCAATACTTAGTAAGAGTAATGCTATGCTTGCAGACAGTATAAACAGTGGCACAGATGTCTTGTCTTCACTTATGACTCTGATAGGTGGAAAGATAGCAGGCGAGCCATCAGATGAAGACCACAACTACGGTCATGGAAAAGCGGAATACATATTCTCGCTAATCATAAGCTTAATAATGGGTTACTTAGCACTAAAAATCGCATGGAATGGTATAAACTCTTTAATAGATGGTGCAAAATTTGATTTTTCTCTTTCACTTATTATTGTGTGCATTGTGACAATAGTAACAAAGTTTAGCTTGTATCGTTATACTAAGAAAATCGGAAAGAAATCGAATAACATACTAATCCTTGCTAATTCCGAAGACCATATAAACGATGTTTACACAACACTTTCTGTTTTAGTCGGTATACTTGCTGCTTTAGTAAACTTATACTGGCTAGATGGAGTAGTTGCAATAATTATTGCAATCAGAATTTTATACACGGCCATAGAATTTTTTATGCAAAGTTATAACGTGTTACTAGATGTATCAATGAGCGAAGAAGAAATAGGCAAGATAAAGGATATAATAAAAACATATGAAAAAATAGACCACATAGATAAAGTGACATCAAAGGCAGTCGGTAACTCATTTATAGTAATCGTAAAAGTATCTGTTGATGGAAACATGACGGTAAAAGAAAGCCACGAAATCGTAGGAAAATTGAAAGCGGAAATATTAGAACAAAAGAATGTGTATGATGTAATTGTGCATGTGAATCCAGCATAAATAAATTTGAAAAAATTGCAACGTACAATTTATTAAAAATTTTGAATTTGTTTTAAGGATAAAAAAGAAAGCTCACGAAAAACATGAGCTTTCTTTTTTATGCCAATATATTTTGAATTTTCTCTTTCATTTCATCTAGAGGAATTAAATTATCAAATTTAACAACATGGATATTTTTATATTTCTCTGAGATTTCATCAGCTAGCTTTAAATAAGCGTTTTGTTGATTTACGCTACTTTCTTTATTAAATTTTGCATACTTTATAGAAGCCTTATTTTCTCTATTTAATCTCTTTTCAAATTCATTTTCATCGCTTAAATATAATGCAATAAAGTAAATATCAAAATCCAATTTGCTAAGCCTCTCTAACAACTCTTCATACACATCAGAAAAAGAATAATCCTTAAATCCAAGTCTGCAGTAAACTTCTTCTGTGAAAAACGTTCTATCAAATAAAAGGTTTATAGAATCGTTTTCTAAGTTTTTTATATAATCTAGTAAAGCAAAATACATTTTCTTAGATTTTTCTTTGCCTGCTACAGTTTTATCAGATGTGCCACTTAATCTATAAAGATTGGTATATGGAAGATAAAACCTTATAAAATCAGTAACTGTAGTTTTACCAGCACCTTGTGGACCTTCGACAATAATTAGTTTTGAATTTGCCATTTTAAAATCACCTCAAAAAATTTATATCATATTAGGAGAAAATGTGCAATGAAATTAAAAAGTGAAAGTAAAGTTTGAAAAGAATTGTAAATAAAATTTATTCATAATTACCAAAATTTTGCGTAAAAGCTTAATCAAATTTTTGATTTTGTGCATATTATAATATGAATATAAAAAAGAGAGGTTGTGGATATATGAAAGAAATTTACGTTGACCATGCAGCTACTACCAAAATGAAAAGAGAAGTTTTAGAAAGTATGATGCCATATTTAACTGAGAAGTTTGGAAATCCATCTACAATGTACAAATATGGAATAGAAAATAAAAGAGCAATTGAAGAAGCGAGAAAACAAGTTGCAAAAGCGATAGGTGCAGATGAAGAAAATGAAATTTATTTTACATCTGGTGGCTCAGAGGCAGATAATTTAGCAATCAAAGGAATTGCAAAGTCTAGAAAAAATAGGGGGAAACATATCATAACAACACAAATAGAACATATGGCAATTTTAAATTCGTGCAAGCAATTAGAGAAAGAAGGATATGAAGTATCTTATATTGGTGTGGATTCTGATGGCATTATAAGACTAAATGAATTAGAAAATGCTATAAGAGATGATACGATATTGATTTCTGTTATGTTTGCAAATAATGAAATTGGAACAATTCAGCCTATTGGCGAAATTGGCAAAATAGCCAAAAGCAAAAATATACTTTTTCATGTAGATGCAGTTCAAGCAGTTCGGAAGTGTGAAAATCGACGTTAAAAAAATGAACATAGACTTGCTATCAATGTCGGCACATAAATTTTATGGACCAAAGGGAATTGGAGCTTTGTATATAAAAAGTGGAATTTTGGTGGAACCGTTAATTGCAGGCGGACATCAAGAAAGAAATATTAGAGCTGGAACGGAAAATGTACCTGCAATTGTCGGAATGGGAAAAGCGATAGAAGTAGCAAGTAAAAATATAGATGCATATTCCAAAAAACTTGCGTATTTGAGAGATTATTTTATTTTTGAAATTCAAAGAAATATTTCATTTGTAAGATTAAATGGACACATATATAAACGATTACCTGGAAATGTCAATATATCAATCGAAGGTGTAAATAATAATACTTTGATGCTTTTGCTTGCTGAAAAAGGAATATACTGTTCGGGTGGCTCTGCATGTTCGACAGGTCAAAAGTCAGCATCACATGTGTTAAAAGCAATCGGATTACCAGATGACGTTGCAACTTCTTCAATTAGAGTTACTTTTGGAGAAGAAAACACGATTGACGACGTGAAGTATATTGTAAAATCGTTAACAGAGGTTGTCACAAGGCTTAGAAATAAGTAAAAACATTGTTACAAAAATATTACGTTTTCGTTACAAATCGATAACAAACCTTGTGCTTTTATATACATTTATATAAAATATTTATGAAATGTTTAGAGACTCGAAGTATTACGGCTATAAGAAAAAATGCATTTATTTCCAAGAAAAGTATACAAATGAAAAAACATTGGAATAATAAGCATAAGCAGATAAAGTATGTTTAAAAACTAAGATATAAAGGTGTGAAGTTATGAAAAATTTTTCTAAATTGGTAAAACAAATTCTAATATTGGGAATAATTTTGGCAAATATAGCTACAGTTACTTTTGCTGCGTGGTGGGGAACACCAGGATATGAATGGTGTTTTTCAAAAGGAATTACTACTATAATGACACAAAAGGAAATGACAAAAAAGGTTTCACAAGCAGATTTTTATGCGATTGTTTTAAAGTATTTAAGATATAAAGGTGTTGAGCCTGGTAGAAATGTTATGCAAACAGTAGGTGATGTTTCATCAATGAACAGCGCTTTGCTTGGTATGATGAATACAATTGATGAGTATATAATTAAAGATTCTCTCACAGCATTAGAGTACAGACAAGTAATGACATATATGGAGCATGCGGAAGGAATTGTTGACAAACAACAAAATTTAATATCTAGAGACGATATTAAGGCTTTCAAGTTGTACATGTCATTGGCTAGATATAAAGCAGCAAAGCTTATAGACAACACAGCGTATAGAACACAAGAGGTTGCTAAAAACAGCAATGTTAAGTTTGCAGAAATATTAGACTACGGAATAAAACCGTATTATGGAAATATAACAAGAAAAGAATTTTTAATATTGATGTTTAGCTTATTGTCAGATCAAAAAATACCTGAAGAAGATATTTTACAACAATATAATGAGTCAGGAGTGCTAATTGGGTACAACAGCGATTTGATGCTACAAAAAGAAATTACTTATTCAGAGATTTTTACTTTCCTATATAGATTTGAAGCATTTGATTTTAATCCATCAGAAAGTAATGAAACAGAAGAATAATTACAAATATAATCTAAAGAAAAGGAGCAAGTGGTATGCCAAGTTGTTTAGGATTCTATACAGATAAGAACATGATAAAGTATGCTAAAGTTAATAGAGACAAGACTTCAGGTATGTACATGTTAGAAGCCTATGGTGTTAAGTTCTATGATAATATAATTACTACAATAGATGAGATTGCACAAGAAGTTGGAATGGAACAATGCACTGTTTCGTTGACAATGATGAATGAAGGGTATCATGCAGTCGAAGTGTTTAGTGGATTGAAATCAAAAGACAGAGATGATTTGGTAAGAAGTGAATTTGATGCATTTTGCGAACAAAAAGGATTAGTTAGTACAGCACTGGAACTTAGATATCAGTTAGTACACAATACAGGAAATATTGACAAGTATGTTGCTCTTTGCAGTTATGTTTCGAAAGGCGAACTCGCAAATTCAAACACAAATTTTGAAGGTTTTAAGATTTCTTCAATTGCTCCACTTGGACTTAGTGTTGGAAATCTATTTAACAACAAAGGTATAGATGAGGAAGCGGCTATAATAAATATAGAAAATAAAACTACAGTTACAATACTTCTTAGAAATGAAATTCAAGATGTTATAGAAATACCTCTTGGAATGGAAGACATATTAGACAAATTAGCTGAAAAATATAATTCGTATGCAAAAGCATATGAGGCTTGCAAAAAAATTTCAGTATATATAGACGATGTAACAACACTTGACGAAGAAAGCAGGGATATACTAGACGTTGTGTTACCAGTTTTATATGATATAAGGCAAAGAGCTGATGAGATTATAGCTCCTTACAAGAGACTTATAAAAACAGTATATATATCAGGTGCAGCAGTAACAATTAACAATGTGGATTTATATTTCCAAGAAAACTTTCCAAGCATGAGAGTTGAAAATGTCAAACCATTCTTTTTATCACAACAAGACAAAGCAACCCAAAATGAAGTAATAGAGGTAAACAGTGCAATAGCAATAGCACTAAATGGACTTGGAATGGTTGACCCAGACATAGATTTTTCTGGAGCTGCTAAAAAAGTTATGAGAGTTAACCCATTAAAAGATGTCTTTGAAAAAGTAAATTTAAAAGCAAAAATAACTGATATAAAAGCATCTTTTAAAGAATTTGGTGAAAATATAAAAAGTAAAGCTTTGACACCGAAAAGAGCAAGAGGTGGAAGAGGTACTCAATCACCGATTCAACAATCTTTAGATAAAATCAAAGGTTTATTAGGAAAAGGTGGTAAAGGCAAAGTTAGAGTTGCTTTTGATGCAGATGTTAGAGGGCAAGGCGACTATAGCGGAATGGATTCTGGTGAGGTAACAGAAAGTTCACCAATAGATACATGGCTTGTAAGGCTGTTTGTAGCGTGCTTATCGGTTTTTCTTATTTATTTTGTTTTGGCAGCATACACAACACATGCTTTAGAAACAAAACTTGCGGAATCTGATAAAGTAATAGCTACAGTTGAAAGTAATATAAAAAGAGCTGAAGCAGATGCTGATTATATAAAGAATAAAACAGCAGAGTACTCGAGCAAGATTGCTAAACTCGAAGAAGTAATGGAAGTAATAGCAACAGAAAAGAGAAAGAGCAGTTTTGATATTCCTAATTTTATGAGCCAAGTAATGTTTGTTATACCTCAAGGTGTTTCAATAACAAACATAGTTATAAATGATATGGGTGAAGTTGAAATCTATGCAGTTTCTTCTCAATACGCACAACTTGGATATTTTGTTTCTAGATTAAAACTTGAAAAAATACTGTTAAACGTAAACATGACAGTGCTTGAAATGGAACAAAACATAAAGATAAAAGTAGGAGGGGTGTTGCCATGATAAAGAAAATTGTACTTATATTATTATCTGTTTTGTTTGGTTATTTAACATATGTGGCATTTATGTTTGGTATAGATATAAATTTAAACTTACCATTTAGTACAAAGGTGTTACCTTATAAGCAAATCATGACAAACGGCACAACTCTTAATTCTAAAATAACAAGAATAAATACATTAAATACGACTGAAGTAGCACTTAAGAATAATGAATTAGACACACAAAGAGCAAATTTTGAAGAAAAAAGAGATGCATATGCTAAATTGGAAGCTGAAGCTTCTGAGGAAGAAATTGCAGAAGCAAATAAAAAGCAAGAATACTTGCTAGATTATTTGTGGATTGTAATAGGTAACTATGCAAATGATAACAACGTAAGATTTAAGATGACAACTGATGAGGTAAATTTAAGAATTAACTTTGATATAACAGGTTCTTATATATCAATAATAAACTTCATTTATGATATTGAAAACGACAAGAATTTAAAATTTAATTTAAATGGAATAGAATTAGCAAGTAGTTCATCAGCAGATACAACAAAAGCAAGTTTTTCTGTTGATGGCATTACAGTAAAAACAACTAATGTTCCAACAACTTAATTTGGGATGGAGGAATGTAAATGAAAAAGGCTTTAAAAATTTTAAAAGAAGTTGGTATTGGAGTAGGTTTATTTGCAGGAGTCTCTTTAGGATTGGTCGTATTTCTTAGAGCAAAGGTGCCAATAGACGTCGCAATACCAGAGGCTAATGATTGCAATAAAATCGATAAAAATGATTATCTTGTTGCAAATGATGGTATTGAAAATGCTCAAAGCGCAACAGTAATATATGAATCTACAACAGGAGATTTAGATATATATGGCTCTGAATTAAGATATATTTCTGGTACGACAGAACCATTTTCAACAAGTCAGCCAGGTACATCAGATATACCTACAGACGTAATTGGAAAACAATAATAACTTTAATATTCTTGCGGAATTGGAGGGGTATGCATAAAAGATGTATATCCCTTTTGTATTAGAAAGGAAATAGTAAGATGAACATTTTTATTTATATAATGATATTTATAGCAGGAACAGTATTTGGAAGTTTTTTTTCATTAGCTGTATATAGAATTCCAAGAAAAGAAAATATAACGTATGTGCAATCTCACTGCGTAAAATGCAATCACAAATTAGGTCCATTAGATTTAATACCAATTTGGAGTTATGTTTTTTTAAGAGGCAGATGTAGATACTGTGGCGAAAAGATAAGAAGTAGGTACGTTCTACTTGAACTAACTTCAGGTATTACATTTGTTTTAGTAGCACTAGCTTTAAACATTGGGGTTTATAGCTCGCTAATAGAATTTATAAAATTATTTTTGATATACTTATATATGGTTGCGATATTTGTTATAGGTGGAATAGATAAAGAAAACAATTCGATATCAGATAATATGATATTATATTCGATAGTAATTGGTATTATGAAATTAATATATAATGCATATGTTGGCAGAAGTTTATTGCCAAATATGATTGGCTTTCTTCTAATTCCTTTAATACTTGTGATTATGAATATCATTTATAAAAAGAAAAAAGGAAAAGATATTGTAAGAATGGATTTAATAAAGTATGTTGCTTCAATTGGATTGTTTGTTGGATTCGATGTGCAATTAGTGACAATAGTAATTGCAGAAATAGTATCATTATTTGGCAAACTTATACACAAAAAAGAAAAAGTTCCATTTGGTTATTACATAAGCATAGCATTTGTGCTATTGTTTCCATTAAAAATAATTATGCTTTTTGTTGCACTAAGTCAAATGCATAGAGAATGTTGGGGGTGATTATTAAGTGAAGTCACAAAAAGGTTTTTCACTTATAGAAATAGGAATTGCACTTGTCCTATCAGGAATTTTTACAGTGTCTTGCATAACATTGCTTTCAGCAAGTAATGAAAATTACAGGATGATAGAACAAAGAAGTATTGCATTATCATATGCAATGAAAGCAATCGAAGCATCATTACTAAGTGATGTTGGTATAAATATAGATGACATTCAAAAGAAGGCATTAGTCGAGAACAATATGCAAGTTACAGTTGATTTAGAAGATGTCCTATCAAAAGATGGAAATAAAAAACTTCAGATTGTAACTGCAAACGTGACATATCATATAAAGAGCAATGTTGCTGGTGGTGAGAAAACATTAACATTAAAAACGTTGAATGTTGACTAAGTAAGGAGGAAAGTTATGAGAGGACAAAAAGGTGTAACCTTAACTACACTTACAATATATATAATAGTTGCAACGATATTTTTAGGAACAGTAGCTTTTATAAATATAAATTTTATGTCTGAGCTTGGGCAGTTGACGAAGAGAAGTAAGATAACAAATGAGATGACGAAATTTTATTCATTTTTTGTAGAAGATGTAAAGTCAGCTGGTAAAGTTTTAGAGTACTCAGACAACTATATAAAATTTGATAATGGAGTACAATATTCTGTAACGTATCGTTCAAACAAAGAATCAGTAGGAGAACAAGAATATGATGTGTACGAAATTAATAGAGGAAGTGCACTTATTACAGATAAAATATCAGGTGTATTTTTTGATTATAACAATGAGGACAAGTATATAAAAGTGAGACTATACTATAATGATAACGATATAATAAAAAACGATGAGCAGTTTTTTAAAGTCGGTCGTGGATATTAAAGCGAGGGAGAGAAGTATATGAAAAGTGAAAAAGGTTCTGTTACGATAGCAATATTGATAGCCATGTTAATTTTTTCGATATATGGTATTGTGTTTTATGGAAATAGTGCAAGTGCATATATAAGACAAACAAGAACTATAGAGGCTATACAAAAAGTGTATTCAAAAGATGTTGAAAATGCACATAAAATTGTAGAAACATTGGAATAAAAATGCAGTACAGGTAAAAAATGAACTTGTGTCAAAAATATTGACTTGTATTTTAAATATATTTAAAATAAATATTAGATAAGTAGAGTTTTTTGTTACTAATGAGGAGGAGAATGAATTATGGCATTTGATAGTGGCTCAAACAGAACCCCAATTGGAGTTTTGCTAATAAGAAAAGGTCTTATAAAAGAATCTGATATCGATAAGGCGATTGAATATCAGAAAGCACATAAAGGAGTGAAACTTGGAGAAATATTTCACATATTAAAAGTATGCGATGACCAAGCATTATTAAATACAATTGGAGAAGCAACAGGATTCAAACCAGTACAACTTGATCCTGTTTTAAACTTTCCATTTACTCAATACATATCTATAGATATCGTAAAACAACATAAAGTAATACCATTTGAAATAAATGAAAATAGAATAAAAGTTGCATTTGCAGATCCGGAAAATAAAGATTTGCAAAAGATGATAAGACTTATCCTTTTAAGTAAAGGTGGTCTATCAATGGAACCTTATGTTACATTTGCTTCATACATAGATGCAATAACAAAAAATCTAGAGATAAAAACAGATGAAGCCAGCAATAATACTGCTTTTGATACATATGGAAGAGATGTCTCTCAGTTAGTAGATAACATTATAAGATCGGGAATGGCAAAAAGAGCGAGTGACCTTCACTTTGAACCGATGGAGAATTTATTAAGAGTTAGGTTTAGAATTGATGGTGAGTTAGTAGAAATAGCTAGAATAGAAAAAGAAAAGCAACAACAGATAATAGGTAGATTAAAATCGATTTCAAACATGCACCAAGAGGTTACGCTATCGCAGGATGGTAGAATTTTAGCATATCCAGACTACAACATCCGTGTATCTTCACAGATGAATGTATATGGTGAAAAATTCGTTCTAAGACTTATGAAAAAAGAAGCATCAATCAAAGGTCTACATGAACTTGGCTATCCAGATGATGAAACAGTTATGGAAAAATGTTTCAATAAGAAGAACTGTATCGCAGTTATAGCAGCTCCTACTGGTGAAGGTAAAACAACAACACTATATAGTGCCTTAGCACTTTTAAATAAAACTGAAGTTAACATTACAACAGTTGAGGACCCAGTAGAAATAAGAATACCAGGATTAAATCAGGTCGAAGTAAATAAGAGAGTTACTTTCGCAGACTCTCTAAGAACAATCTTGAGACAAGACCCTGACATCATACTACTACGGAGAGATAAGAGATAAAGAAACAGCCGAGATAGCAATACAAGCAGGACAAACAGGTCACTTCGTGTTATCAACAATCCACACCGTAGATGGAATAGAGGTTGTAACAAGATTTAGAAAACTTGGAATCTCAAGTTACGACATCGGAAGTGTTTTAGCAACAACAATAGCACAAAGACTTGTAAGAAGAATATGTCCAAAATGCGCAAGAAAAAGAGATTTTACACAACAAGAATTAGATGTATTTAAAACGTATGCAAAGAGATTTAATGTAGAATACGATTTGGAAGGAAAAACAACATTTGAACCAGTAGGATGTGAACATTGCAACCATACAGGTTTCTATGGAAGAATTGCAGCAAACGAAATTCTTTCTGTAACAGATGATATAAAAGATTTAATAATACAAGATGGAACAATAACAGATATTAGAAAAGCAGCATTTGAGTCTGGATATAGACCTCTAATATGTGATGCTTTGCAAAAAGTTATAGATGGACATACTGTTGTAAGCGAAGTTAGGAAGAAAATCGGTGTATAGAAGATCAAAATATATTTACCTTGAAATGAAAGGAGTAAGACAATGCCAGTATATACATATAGGGCTTTGACAAAGGCTGGAAAAGTTGTTACAGGTAAAAGTGATGATGTAAGCAGACAGAAGGTTACAGAAAAATTAAAAGCAAATGGCTTACAGCCAATAAGCGTTGATGAACAAAGAGGCTTGCGGAATATTAAGTAAGTTGATGCCTGGTGGAAGAAAACAAAAAAAGAACCAAGTATCATCTGCGGCTGTTACAAAGCTTGCCAGAGAAAAACTTATTGCCGAGCAACAAAAGAAACAACAAAATAAAGGTTTAAACCAAGAAATAAGTATAGACTTGTCATTTATGCAACGTATTAAAAAAGAGGATGTTATTGCTTTTACGCAGAGTTTATTCTTGCTAAAAAGAGCAAACTTTACTAATACTAGAGCACTAACTACACTTCTAGAAAATACAGAAAATCCGCAAATGAAAAGTATTATAGAGGACTTATTAAATGGTGTTGAAGCCGGTGAATATATATATTCTACACTTGAGTATTATACAGATATATTTCCACCGATTTACGTATCAATAATAAAAGTTGGTGAAGTTTCAGGTAACTTAACCAATGCTTTGTTCCAAGCATTAGACTATTTAAGAGAATCAACGCAAACATCAAGAGCAGTTAAAAAGGCTATAACTGGACCATTACTACAAACAGTTGGTATGTTGCTTGGAACAATCGTCGGAGTTGTTGTCGGTGTTCCAATACTTCAAGGATTATATGATGATATGGGTGCAGGAGATAGAATTCCAGAAGCGACAAAAAAATTCGCAGCATTTATTAATGCTTGTGGTGAGAGATGGTACTTAATAGTAGGTGGATTAGTGGCATTTATAATATTATTTAATGTGTGGAGATCATCAGTAAATGGTCGTTATCAATGGGACAAGTTCAAATTAAAAGTTCCTATATTTGGACAACTTATAACGAGATTAGCACTTCAAAAATTCTTTAAAGCGATGCAGTTAAACTTGGCAAACAATGCAAAATTGCAAGATGCTCTAGAAATAAGTAAAGGCGTTGTATCGAATTACGTTATACTTTCTGTAATAGAGGCAGCACAAGAAAACTTACAACAAGGTAGTTCATGGGTTGAACCATTTGAATCATTACCAAACATGCCACCAATGGCACTCGAGATGCTTAAAATAGGTATGGAAACAGATATAAACGACATGGTAATAAAAATAGTAGAATTTTTAAATGATGATATAAACATAACAATGGGCAAGATAGTAAAAGTATTACCAGAAGTCAGTATGTCAATAATGGGTATAGTTATGATATTCTTTATCATAATAGTATTAAAACCTATCATGGAATTATATACAGGTTCATTCTTGTTTGATGCATATGGAATGTAATGCCATTCTTGTTACAATATTGTAATAGTTCTGTAACAAGAATTTAATCGAAAAACATATTGCATTATTAAATTTAATTGTTTATACTTATACTTGTAAACGATTTAAAGTGTTACATTGCCTTGTCAGGGTGCGAGTGCCAGGGTAATTAACAAAGTAAATCAAAATGAGCTAGCCTAGGGTAAGCCCCAAATAAAAAGGCATAGCCAAAACTTAAGGGTATACCTTAGGAATATGTAAATAAAAAGGGAGGATTTTTATTATGAAAAATCAAAAAGGTGTTTCATTGATTACTTTGGTTATCACAATTATCGTAGTAATCATCTTAGCAGCTATCGCATTAGGTGGAGGAGCAGCAGATACAGCTGGACAAGCTCAATTCTCTGGATTCGCTACTGAAATGGGAGGATTAAAAGAATCTGTACAAACAGCTATAACAACAGCTAAAGGAGACGAAGCTATTAGAGGTAACTCTAGATCAAATGCACAACTTGCTAACTTTGTAGCAAGAGGTGGATCTAACGTTTTAACATCAGATGAAGCTGGTGACAAAATGTGGTTGGTTCAATCAGATGCCGCTACAATTCCATGTACATTAATCGACAAACAATATGCAGCTGATGTATTAGGTGCAAAGTTACCAGTTAGAAAAGTTGAAACATTCTACGGTACAAACCAAGAAGTTTCTTACTATGTAACTCCAAAGGGACAAGTATTCTGTTGGCCTCCATACACATATGATGACAAGAGCTATGTAACAAACAATGTTACAGCTAAAAATGGAACAATAACAGATAGTGCTTCTTATACAGCTGCTGCTGAATTTGCAGGAACATCAGCTACAGAAGCTGCTACAGTTACATTGTTCTTCCCAGAAACAGATGAATTAGTTAAAGTAGCAAACAGTGCTGCAGCAGTTACACCAACAGCAGTAACAAGAGGAAACGTTGCAGCTGGTGATACAGCAGTATGGTATTCAAGAACAATATCTGATGCAACAAGTGGTGTTGCTCAAGGTTTAACATTTGGTACTTATGATAATACAACAACAACTCCATAGTTTTTAAGCTATA
This sequence comes from uncultured Clostridia bacterium, assembly GCA_934149405.1. Lineage (GTDB taxonomy): Bacteria > Bacillota > Clostridia > TANB77 > UBA1234 > UBA1234. The sequence continues at coordinate 40,952 of CAKPEV010000008.1, forward strand.
GAATTAAAAGAAACCCCAAAAAGGGTTTCTTTTTTTGTCTAAAAATATTTAGCGTGAAGCGAGTAGTATTAATGGAATTTGTTTGAATTGTAATTTTACATTTGTTGTGATATACTAGCAGTATGTAAAAAGAAAGGAGCTATTATATGGTTGATGTGAAAAAACGAATGCTTGATATTATTGCTTCTGTGCCAAACAACTTTTTTGATAATCTTAAACCTGCAGAAATAATTTTAAAACTCACAAGTGAATATTTAAAAAGATATGGCGAAGATGAAACTACAATTATTCCAGGCACCAACAAGCATTTGAATTGTGAGATATTAAAAGAATTACTAGAAAATAAAAATTATAAGGAGGTATAGCAATGGAAATCTTAAAAGAAAGCTTATTACAAATGAAAGAACAATCTTCGAATTTATATGATTTTTTATATGATCTATTTTTTTATATGTCACTTAAAGAAAGTGAAGAAGATATCAAGAACGGAAAAGTTATGACATTAGAAGAATCAAAGGAAAGGATGAAAGCAATACATGAAAATTTTAATCTCGAATAAAGCCTTTGACAACTTAAATGATATCTTTAAATTTAATTCTCAAATTTCTTTTCAATACGCAAATAAACTTATATCTAGTATATATTCTAAAATCGAATCCTTAGAAAAATTTCCATACAGTGGACGAAAAGTTCCAGAACTTAATATTAGTCATTATAGAGAAAAAATATATAATAATTACAGAATAATATATGATATTTCAGAAATAGAGCAAATAATTTACATAAAACAAATAATTTGCTGTAGGCAGAATCCTGATATATTTCTAAATCTTTATAAAAAAGATTTAAACAAATTCACTGACTTACTTTAATCCTAATTATCTATAAATTTCCCAAAATATTTTAATTTTATTTGAATTGTATAGTAACCTAAAATAAACATTGACACTATCAATTGATAGTGGTATACTGGATAATAAGTAGTATACCAAAGAAAGGAATATAAAATTGAATCAATATAAAGCATCAAAAGAAGAGGTGGAAACCTTTTTAGAAAAATTAGTATCATTATTGAATTCTCCAAATTTTAATATAGAGAAAGATTTTTTATTTGGTGGAAAGTATGAAAGAATGAAAAATACGCAAACATTATTAGAACTTGATTTTGAAAAAGAAGATGTCATAGGAGTATTGAAAAAGCTTACAATATTTGATTATTATCAGTCGTTTCCAGATGATAAAAATAGTAAAATGCCACATTTTCATGTCTTTTTTGTTTCTATTTTAGAGAGAGAAATATATATTAAAATAAGAATACAAAATGTAAATAATGTATTATGTATCTCGTTTCATTTTTCAGAATACTCGCATGGAAAAATGCCATATTAGATAGGGGGAGAGTATATTATGGAGAGAGTAAATATTAGTTGTCCGTTTTGTGGAAAAGACGATAGAATCTATTTGGTAAAGCAAAAGACAAGTGTGAAAATAAAAGAACAGCTGGTTGAATATAAAGAAGAAATATATAAATGTGAATCATGCGGTGAAGAATTTGAAGATGGTAAACTAACTAGTCTTAATTTATTATCTGCACGAGATGCATATAGAAAAAAGAATAACCTTTTAACATCTTCTCAAATTGCTCAGATACGAAAAGGATTTAATTTATCACAGGCAGATTTTTCATTAGCACTAGGCTTTGGAGAAGTAACTATTACAAGATATGAGACGAAACAAATTCAAGATAGCACATATGATATGATTTTACGAATGGTTCAAAAAAATCCTTTTATGTTATTGCAAATACTAGAAAAAAATAAAAATAATTTTACAGAAGAAAGATATAAAATTGTGGAAGAAAATATAAGAAATTCTATAAAGCAAAATTTAGCACAAGAAACAGAAATAGAAAAAATGGAAAACAAATATATAGTGTATAATGAGCCGACAAAAGAAAATGGATATACTATATTAGATGTGAATAAATTGAATAATATTATTGGTATAGTGTTGTCAAAAGTTAATTGTATGTATAAAGTACAGCTCATGAAAACATTATGGTATATAGATTACATATACTATGAAAAAAAGCGGAAAATCTGCAACGGGACTAGTATATGAACATCGAAAGATGGGGGCATTACCAATTGGTAATAATGAATTATTATATCTTTCTGCTATAAATATTCAAGAAGAATATTATTCTAATGGCAATATGGGGTATAAAATATCTTTAAATGATAAATTTGAATTATCAAAGGTTTCTAAAGAATTAGAAGAGATAATTGAAATGGTAGTGAAAAAATTCAAAAATAAGAGTGCAAAAGAAATAATAGAATATATGCATAATGAGGAGGCATATTTGCAAACAAAGGAAAACGAAATTATACCTTTTTCCAAAGACTATAAGTTAAAAAAGTTTTAAGCAAGTTTTCCCCTTGTATACTTTATTCATTTTGCGATATACTAATGTATATGGATAATTTAACTAAAACTTGAAAGGAATGTGAAAATTTATGGATGAAAAATTAGTAAAATTAGATAAAGGAATATTTCTTCATATTATAAATACAAACAAATTTAAAACAAATTTATTAGCAGCTTTTTTACTTACTGATTTGGTAAAAGATGAGGTTACTACAAATGCTTTAATACCATCTGTTTTAAAAAGAGGCACAAAGAATTATAAAACAATAAAAGAAATATCTAACAAAATGGATGATATGTATGGTGCGATATTTGATGCTAGTAGTGATAAAATAGGAGATAACCAAGCTCTTCAATTTTATATTTCTGCAATTGATGATGAGTATGCACTAAATCATGAAAAGCTTTTATTTGAAAGCATAGATTTTATGCATGAGCTAATTTTTAATCCTAAAACGATTGATGGCAAGTTTGATGAAGAATATGTAAATGGCGAAAAAGAAATGCTTAGAGAACTTATTAAAAGCAAAATAAATGATAAAGCATCTTATGCACTTTATAGATGCACAGAAGAGATGTTTAAAGATGAGGCTTATGGTGTTTATAAATATGGTAGAGAAGAAGACCTAGATAAAATAAATGCACAGAATTTATATGAGGCATATCAAAAGCTTATAAATACAAGTGAGATTCATTTATATGCTGTTGGCAAATTCGATGAAAAAGAAATAATAGAATACATGAAACAAAAATTTACTTTAAATAGAAATATAGAAGAAAGAGCAAAGAAAAGCTTTAAACCAGCCGATTTTAAAGTGAACGATGTAAGAGTTGTAAATGATAAGCAAGATGTAACTCAAGGCAAAATTGTTTTAGGCTATGAGGCTTTTGTTAATCCTTCTTTAGAAGATTATTATAAAGTTATGGTGTATAATGCAATTCTAGGTGGAAGCGTGCCATCTAAGCTATTCCAAATTGTTAGAGAAAAAATGAGCCTTTGCTATACAATTAGATCTATGTTTATAAAACATAAGAGTGTAATGTTTATTACAGCAGGTGTTGAAATGAATAAAAAAGAAGAGGCATTAAACGGAATAAAAGCACAAGAAGAAGATATGAGAAAAGGCAATTTTTCAGAAACAGATATAGAAGATGCAAAAGTATTTTTGATAAATTTATATAAATCTTATTCAGATGACGCAACAACGCTTGTTGATTTAAGCATGGGACAATATTTATTGGATATGAATTTTGACATAAATCAAATAATAGAAAACATCGGCAAAGTAACAAAAGAAGACATTGTAGATGTTGCAAACAAAATGAGTCTTAAAGTTGAATACTTTTTAGGTAACTAGTTTATTTAAATTTTGAAAGTTGAGATGTTTAGCTTTATATAGATGATTCTAAACATTAGTTATAGATAAAAGGAGAATTAAAGATGATAAAAGAATGTTTAAATGAAAAAATGCATGTTTATAAATTAGAAAATGGTTTAGATGTTATAATCATACCAATAAAAAATACAAATAGAAAGTATGCAATGTATTCTACTCATTTTGGATCTATAAATTATAAATTTAAAACAAAAGAGGATAACGATATAATAACTGTGCCAGATGGAGTTGCACACTTTTTAGAACACAAATTGTTTGAACAAGAAGATGGAGAAAATGCATTAGACAAACTTACAAAAATGGGAGCAAATCCTAATGCATACACAAGCTTTAATCATACATCCTATTTATTCGATTGCACAGAGAATTTTAATGATGTATTTAAAGCTCTAATACATTTTGTTCAAAATCCATATTTAACAAAAGAAAATGTTGAAAAAGAAAAAGGCATAATTGGCCAAGAAATAGGAATGTATGATGATGATCCAGAGTGGCAATTGTTTTTTGGATTTGTTAATTGTTTATATGGTTCACATGCTATAACAAAAGATATAGCGGGCACTGTAGAAACAATAGCGGACATCACACCAGAAATTTTATATAAATGCTACAATAATTTCTATAAGCCATCTAACATGGTTATTTGTGTAGTTGGCGATGTAGATGTAGATGAAACTTTAAATATAATAAAAGAAAATGTTAAAGAAGATAAAGAAAAATCAAAAATAGAGCGTTTTTATGGCGAAGAAAAAGAAGAAATCTATAAAAAAGAAAATATAAAAAAGATGGATGTAAATATGCCATTATTTATGTTTGGTTTTAAAGATAACTTTAATAAGGAAAGATTAGAAAGTGGATACGAAAAAGATAATAGAGAAATTGTAAAATATGATGTAGCTCTTCAAATAGCACTTGAACTAATCGCAGGAAAAAGCACAAAATTGTTTGAGGATTTATATAGCGAAGGCTTAGTAACAAGAGAATTTGGACTTGGTTTTACTTATGAAGAGGACTATGCTTATACTTCATTTGATAATGAAAGTTCAAATTATAATGAGGTAATAAAAAGAGTATCAGAAAGAATAAAAGAGTTAAAAGAAAACGGCTTAGATGAAGAAGATTTTGAAAGAGCTAAGAAAATGTTATATGGAAACTTTGTAAAAGGCTTCAACGATGTTTCAAGAATTGCAACAATGGTAATTAGCGATTATTTCAAAGGAATAAACTCATTTGATTATGTAGAAAGCTATAAGCAAATAGACAAAGCGTATGTAGAAGAAGTTATAAGAAAGCATTTTGATTTTGACAAAATGGCACTTTCAGTGATTGAACCAGCATAAGTTTAAACTAAAGTTGATACGGTTCTTTTATATGAATCGTATCAATTTTGCATACGAAAGGAGAAAATATAGTGTATCCAATTTCATTTCCAAACTTAAATTTAACTTTTAATATAAACCCTATCGCCATATCGATATTTGGTATAAACATTTATTGGTATGGGATAATTATAGCAATCGGGATTTTGGTAGGGTTGTGCCTAGCAAAAAAAGATAATGGACTGCATGGAGTAAAGTATAGTGATGTGATTGATTTTCTTACAATTGCAATGTTTGTTGGAATTGTGTTTGCTAGAGGTTATTATGTTTTGTTTAAATTAGATTATTACATATCTCATCCAAGTGAAATCATAAAAATATGGAATGGTGGCTTGGCGATTTATGGTGGAATAATAGGTGGAGTATTAACTTGCATATTCTTTTGCAGAAAAAGAAAAATAAAATTTTTGAATATGGCAGACTATTTAGTACCATTTTTAGCATTAGGACAATCAATAGGTAGATGGGGAAATTTTGTGAATCAAGAAGCATATGGCTCTCTTACAGAAAGTTTTCTTAAGATGAGAATATATAATAAAAGCACGTTGGAATTTATTAACGTGCATCCAACGTTTCTATATGAATCTTTGCTTGATTTTTTAATATTTGTAATTCTTATGAAAATAAGAAAAAATAGAAAATTTGAGGGACAACTTGTATATTTATATTTTATTATCTATGGAATAGGAAGAGCGATTATTGAAGGACTAAGAACAGATTCACTTATGCTATGTGGGTTTAGGGTATCACAGATTTTAAGCTTATTTTTAGCGATATTCACATCAGTTATGTATATGTTTGCCGAAAAATGTCGACGAAAAAATACCTAACACGTATTGACTTTTATTGTCTTAATATGGTAAATTTTTTATATTGATAGAGAATAGAGGGTGATAATGATGAAAAGTATAGAAAATAAAATAAATAAACTTAAAGAAAAGCTTGATGCATTAGTGATAACGAATGCTCCTTATGAAGAAATATATAAGGTCAGCAGGGAGTTGGACACCTATATTTCAGAATATTATAGAGAAAAAGGAGCATAAAAAATTGAATAGAGAACAAAAATAAACACCAACCTAATTAGTATAAGATTGGTGTTTTGTTATTATTTTGATATTTGTGCTTTTAATAAAAAATTAGAACGAACTTTATGCTAAGAATTAAGTTAATAGAAAAAGCTCGAACAATGCAGAAAGCTCTTTTAATCTAAAATTATTCTGTTAATAGCTTTAGTATATCTTGATAATATTTGCTTGAAGAGTTTTTCCAATTCTCTGCCATTTTTTTAGCTTGTGCTTGATTTTCGCATAGAACATTTACTTCAAATATGTTTTTATGCCCTTCTGTTATTTTACATTTTGTTATGAATTGTTCTCCGTCATCTGGTATATATTCAGCAGAGATAGTAAGTTCTGTTTTTACATCGCTAAGTAAGTCCCTGATAATCAAATCTAAATTGTGTTTTATAATTCCTGGAAGCATGTTTTCAGTAAGTTCAAGTACTTCTTTTCCCTCAGGTGTTATTTGATATAACCATTCTTCATCTTCTTTATAACTAAGTATGTAATTTTTCTCAACTAAATCTGATAGAATATGTTGAAAATAATAATAGTTAAATCCATCAAAATCATATAGTAATTTCAATATTTGCAAGTTTGATAAAATACAATCTGCATTCTTTAATAGGTATAATATGATTAATTTATTTTCGGCTAATTTTTTTTGATTTTCTTCTGTAACATCGTTCATACAATCACCCCAAATACAATTTTCATGCTTATTATATCATAAAATGGCAAAAAAACAAGTTAAATAGAAGTTAACATAAAATTGGCAAAATTTCTGAAATATGGTACCATATAGCTACATTATTACTTTACAACACTTGTTAGAAAAACTTTTCTAGCTACAGTTAATCTTTTGACGTGATTGTGTTACAACAATGAGTACTGTGATAGTGAGTAATAAATTAGGAGGTTCATGAAAATGAACGAATGTGAGCTCTTAACATCCCGTGACACATGACCCATTTGCTTTTACAAGGAGTTTTGTGTTGTCTATTTTTTATGATAAATAATAATTTGAATAGGGATAAAGCCCAATTTAATTTTGTGTATTGACATAACATAAAAAAGTGCTATCATATATACATTATTATGTTGTGTTTGTTGTTAGAAATATTTTTCTAAGTCATATTGCAATAATGGCTATGAACAATTGAATTTGATTAAGGAGGTTCATCTAGTATGAAGAGAGAAACCACAATTCAGGAGATTCTGAAAGGTGATTTTGAACGGCCAGAGAACTTGCTAAGGGTACGACTTAGTACCATGTTTGATGAAGTATGCGAGGCAATTTGCAAAGCAAGGAGAAAATCAAAGAACGAAGATTTTTCTTCTCTTGCTTCTAATGAAAGGCAATTCCGCATTGCACTCGGCATCTTTCTGTTTGAGAAATGCGTTAGCTTTAGGGTGTATTTTAATGTTCCACCTTCAAGGATTGGCATCAAGAACATGTTCACTTATGGAAATTTTGAAAATGTGAGTTCGTTGAAAGATACTCCATTTTTTGAAATTACTAAGGATGAATTTGCTAAGACTTTTTCAAATGTGGATTGTCTATGGTATGACGAGCAAGAATCCTCACTAGATACACGTACAGAAAGAACGTGCCCTCGATGCTTTTTATCTAAGATTTGGCCAGTATACTCCGGAATGTATTTTCTGGGTTGAATAGTTTTTAACTATGAGCAGCTAATAAAGAAGGACTCTTGGCAAAGAGTTCTTCTTTATTAAGAGTAAACTTAGGTTATACTATTGGATAATTTCAGATTTTTCAAAGATATCTTAATTTTAAAAATTTTGATATCTTTTTCTTTTAGTTTTATGGTAAAATGTCATTGAAGTTTGAAGAATAGTAGGAGTGTTTTTATGCTTGGTGAATTACATATTAAAAATATAGGTATTATAGATGAGATTACTATAAATTTTGATGATGGTCTTAATATTTTAACTGGTGAGACTGGTGCTGGTAAGAGTCTTATTATTGATTCTATTAGTGCAATTTCTGGTTCAAGGATGAGCAAAGATATAATAAAGAGAGGCGAGAATTCTGCTTTTGTTGAGGCTTGCTTTTTTATATCTGAGGATAGTGCTTTAAAGCAAAATTTAGAGTCAAAATTCGAGTTTGTTTTGCCAGATGAGAATATTATCCTTACGAGAGAATTTTACCAAAATGGAAGAAATGTATGCAAAATAAATGGTAGTATGGTGACACTTGCGATTTTTAAAGAAGTTGGTGAGGCGCTCATAGATATTCATGGACAACACGATAATCAGTCGCTAATGAATGAGAAAACGCATATAGAGTTATTAGATAATTTTGCTTTAAAAGATATTGCTAAGATAAAAAATGAATATAAAAATGTTTTAGAAGAGTATAAAGAAAATAAGAAGGAAATAGAAAAGAGTTTTGGAGATCCTGTAGAAAGGGCGAGAAGGTTAGATTTGCTTAAATACCAAAACGAAGAGATTGTAAACAGCAATTTAAAGATTGGTGAAGATGAAGAATTAGAACAAAGAAGGGCTTTTATAATGAATGCCGAAAAGATATTTTCAGCACTTTCTAGCTCATATGATGCATTAGATAATTCGATAATCGAAAATCTTGGTAATTGTATTCACAATATGAATAATATCTCTAGTTTTGATAAAAGATATGAAAATATCGAGAGTGTTTTAAATGATGCTTATTACTCTTTAAAGGATGTTTCTAGTGAGCTTTCTAGTGCGATTAGTGATGCTGAATTTAATGAAAATGAGCAGAATGAGATTGAAGAGAGATTGGATTTGATTTTTTCTCTTAAGCGCAAATATGGAAATGATATAGAATCAATTTTAAAATATAACGAAGAGATAGAAAAAGAGATTAACTTTTTAGAAAACTCTGAAGATATTGTAAACAAGTTAAAGGAGAAACAAAATTCACTAGAAATTAAGCTAAAAGAACTTGCTATAAAAATAAGAGATGTTAGAAATAAAGCAGCAGATGTTATTGCAAAAAGAATAAATAAAGAACTTCAAGATTTAGAAATGAAAAAAGCTTTTATAGAGTTCGAGTTTAAAGAATCAGAAAGCTTTTTAGAAAATGGAATGGATATTGTTCAAATTCTTATTTCTACCAATGTTGGCGAAGGTTTAAAACCTCTTAGCAAAATTGCTTCTGGTGGTGAAATCTCAAGAGTTATGCTCGCAATAAAAACTGTTTTATGTGATGTAGACAGTGTTCCAACAATGATTTTTGATGAAATTGATACAGGTATTAGTGGACAAGCAGGAAAAGCTGTAGCAGAAAAAATGAAGTTTATAGGAAAGACACATCAAGTAATATGTGTTACTCACTTACCTACAATTGCGGCTTTTGGAGATGTTAATTTCTTTATTGAAAAAATTGTTGAGAAAGAAAGAACGAAGACAAAGGTTACAAGACTAGATGAAGATGGAACAGTAAAAGAAATTGCAAGAATACTTGCCGGTAATGATATAACAAAAGCTGTATTGGAGCATGCAAGAGAACTTAGAAAAATAAGTTAAAGTCATAAATTAGAGGAGGATTAAAATGACAGAAAGAGAAAAGATGATACAAGGCGAATTATATTATTCAGGTGATGAAGAACTTGTAACCGAAAGAACACACATTAAAAATTTATGCCTTAAATATAATAGTATAAAATTTTCTGATTTAATGGAAAGAATGGATTTAATAAAAGATATTTTAGGTTCTGTAAAAGGAAATATAACAATAGAACCTAATTTTTGGTGTGACTATGGATATAATATAACTGTTGGAGAAAATTTTTATATGAACCATAATTGCGTAATTTTAGATTGTGCAAAAGTTAGCTTTGGGGACAATGTATTTATCGGTCCAAATTGTGGATTTTATACTGCTGGACATCCATTAGATGTAGAAAAAAGAAATGCAGGACTTGAATATGCAAAACCAATAAACATAGGAAATAATGTGTGGATTGGTGGAAATGTAACTGTTCTTCCAGGAGTTACGATTGGTGATAATGTTACAATTGGCGCAGGTAGTGTTGTTACAAAAGACATACCATCGAATTCGGTTGCATATGGCAATCCTTGTAGAATTAAATAAGAATGTATTAAAAATTCATAAAAACTCGCTTCTGACATTTTTTTCGTTGGAAACGAGTTTTACTTTTGTCTGTAAAATAGTGATTATCTACAAAATCTCTTTGTAGGTAATTTTTTTTTAGCTCATAACTTTTAGCTTTTTTGGACAAGTTATTTTTGAGGCAAAATGAAAGGAGCATAAGTTATGAATCGAAAAAAATTTTTTTTGTTAATAGTATTATTTACAGTTTTATATATTTATATGACGAGTCTTGATAAAATTCCCGAAAAAATTGTATTATTTCAAAATGAAGATTATGAAATAAGCCATTTGAAGGGTACTTATATAGAAGGAAAAGCAACCTCGATTGCGGATAGATTATGGGGAAGTTTAACAAAGGTAGATAGTAAAGATACTGGAATATCCAAGCTAAAACTTTCGGCATTTGGAGGTTTTTTTAAGAAAGATATAGAAGTTAGTGTTTTACCAACGAGGAAGGTAGTTGTTGGAGGAGACACTGTAGGAATTAGATTATATTCTAAGGGCGTTTTAGTAATAGGTGAATCTCCAGTTCAAGGAATGGATGGAATTTATTATGAACCATATAAAAATAGCAATATAAGGAAAGGTGCAAAAATTTTAAAAATAAATAATGAGAAAGTTGAAACTATATTAGAATTAGTTGAAGCTGTTGCGAACATAGAGGACGACAGAAAAGCTATTGTTCAATATGAACAAGGTGGGCAAATACATGAGGAAGAGATGAATCCAATAACGTGTTTTGATGATGGTAGAAAAAAGCTTGGTTTATGGGTAAGAGATGGGGCGATGGGAGTTGGAACGTTAACGTTTTATGATAAACAAACAGGAAAAATAGGAGCATTAGGGCATGGAATATCAGATATGGATTTAAAAGAGTTGATAGATGTAGACGAAGGCTTTTTAAATTTGGCTAATATAATTTCAGTAAAAAAAGGATTGAAAAATGAGCCTGGTGAAATTAGAGGCATGCTAAACGAAAGAGTTGAAATTGGAAAAATAACATTAAATAATGAATGTGGAATATATGGTGAATATGATAAAGAATGTGATTTATTAAATAATAGAAAGGAAGTATTTGTTGCATCTAAAAATGAAATAGAAACAGGACCTGCAACGATATATTGTAGTATTGATGGTGACGGAGTGCCGAAAGAATATAATATAAATGTAGTGAAAAAATCTGATTTAATTGGCATAAAGAGTAAGGGAATGATAATCGAGGTGACAGACGAAGAATTATTACAAAAGACAGGTGGTATAATTCAAGGAATGAGCGGAAGTCCAATTTTGCAAAATGGAAAATTCATTGGTGCTGTAACGCACGTATATGTAAATGATCCGACAAGAGGTTATGCAATATTTGCTGAATCGATGTTAGAGCAATTGAATGAATTTGATAACAAAGTTTAAATTAAAAAAATTTTGTTTTATTTCAAAAATAAAAGATAATAAATTCATTTCAGATAGGGGAATTTTAAAAAAATATTTTGAAACTATCTAAGCCTAAAATTAAATAATACAAATTCTAAAAAAATGTTACCAAAAAATTCTTTTTATGATATAGTTTTATAAGTAATAAAAAGAGGAGGATTTATTTATGGAAGTTAACGAGGAAAAAAGACAAAAATTTATGGAGTATGCAGCCAAAAGAGTTAATAATGTAATGCATGATATTTCAATATTAGAACCAATGGCAAGAAGTAACAGTTACGATTTTACTAGAGCAGATGTTGACGAAATGTTTAATGCAATTCAAGGCTCTTTAGATAGTGTTAGAGAAGAATATTATAGAAAGTTTGAAGCTAAAGCAAAGACTTCAAAACAAGCTTTTTCATTTGATCAGACAAAAACTTGTGAAGCGGAAAATACTGATGTGAAAGTCGAAGAAAATCCAGTCCAAGCTATGGAAACGATTCCTTCGGAAGTAGTACCAACAACAGAAATATAAAGTATAAAGGCATCGCATGAAACTCTTCATGTGATGTTTTTTTTATGCTGTAAATATGCACTTTTAATATTGTTTATTAAATATTGATAATATATAATTATAAAAAAAGGAGGAATTTGTTATGGAGAATACTAATCACATAGAAGAACAATTTGAGCCAATTACTTATTATAAAAATATAGATAAAGATGAAATTATAGAGGCATATAGTAAGAGCCAAGATATAAATAAGAAAACTACTATAACAGTTCTTATTAATCAAAAAGAAGGTCAAAAAAAGATGTTTTTAAATTCTGTTGAAGAATTTGAAAATTTAAAAAAGGAAATTGAGCATAATAAGAAAAAAGATAATAAAATTATTTTTCATGAAGATTTGGACAAAAATGGTGATGGAATAATTACGGTAGAAGAAATTGAAAATGAGAGAGAAATGCAGACATCAGATTCTGGAAGCGATAATGATAACACAGGAGAAAGTGATACGGAGAAGCAGTTAAGTGAGTTAGAGAAAAAAGCAGACGAAATAGAAAAATTAGGAGAAGCTTTGATTTCAAGTGAAGAGTCGTTAACAGCTTTTAAAAGTAAAGAAATGCTAAAAGACGTAGATACAGGTGTTTTGCTAGATGCAAGGATGAAGAAGGAAAAGGCACAAGACGAAATGAATTTAACTGTAGCTAAATATATGGTTCAAAAAAATATGTTGGTTGCTAAAAGAGAACAAGTCATAATGGAAGTCAACAAAGAGATAGGACGTGGTGGAACAAACTTAGCAGGATTGCAAGACAATCTTATAGACTTAAATAATCAAATTGAAAATTTAGACAAGGAATTTCATTTGGTTTTGCCGGAACTTCAAAATAAAGTAGCTGAAGCACAAAAAGAAATGAGTAATGCTGAAAAGCAAGTAATGACACAAGTTAAAGCTGATTTTAGAAATAGTTATAAACAAATAAGAGAATATACGGATGACGGAATTTTAAAAAATGAAAAAATAGATATGACAAAAAATTTAAATCGATTTGCATGTAGTACAACATATGATACAGATATCCTTTCTAAGGACAAGATTAGTGGAATTTCGGCTCAAACAATAAATATTAATGGTAGTGTGGTTAGAGTGGTTAATACAGAGTGTTCGCATGGCATGGATACTTCATATATGGATGGAAATACAACGCAATTAGAAACTGGTGTTGGTGTTGGAAATAATTATATTTCAAGGGACGAAAATGGAAGCTTTATCGCAGATAATCCAGAATTAGCAGATTCACTAAACAAGATAGGAATTAATAGTGTTGAAGATATTGGCTCAACATGTAATGAAATGAAAGAAAAGGCAGAAAATAGAGACGAAGAAGAAATTGACGAAGACATGGAAACAACAGATCCTTCTTTGACGAGAAGATATTAATTTTTATAAATCTTCAATTTAAATTTGAAAGGATTGATAAGAGTGAAAAAATTTTTTACATCAGAAAGTGTGACAGAAGGACATCCAGATAAGCTATGTGATTATATTTCAGATAGTGTTTTAGATGCATACCTAGAAAATGATGAAAACTCAAGAGTAGCACTAGAAACAATTGCAAGCAAAGGAGAAATTTATTTAACAGGAGAGATTACTTCAAAAGCTAATGTCGATATAGAAAGTATTGTTAGAAATACAATAAAAGAAATCGGTTATGATAGCGAAGAGGCAGGAATAGATTATAAAACATGCAATATAAGAATAAATATCTCAAAGCAATCTACTGACATTGCAATGGGAGTGGATAATGCTTTAGAAACAAGAAATAAAAATGTTGAGGCTTCTGAAGGTGCAGGAGACCAAGGTATGATGTTTGGTTTTGCATGTGACGAAACAAAAGAGCTTATGCCACTTGCAATTATGCTTGCACATAAATTAGCGAAAAGGTTAGAAATAGTTAGAAAAGAAAAAATAATTGAAGGATTAAGACCAGATGGAAAGGTCCAAGTTACAGTGGAATATGAAGGTGATGAACCAATCAGGGTGGATACTATTGTTGTTTCAGCTCAACATGTCCAAGAAAAAAATATAGAGGAGCTAAGAAAAGAGATAATAGAAAATGTAATAAAAGCAGTAGTGCCAGCTGAATTATTAGACTCAAATACTAAATATCTTGTGAATCCAACAGGCAGATTTGTAATAGGTGGACCTTATGGTGATAGTGGTCTTACAGGAAGAAAAATTATAGTAGATACTTATGGCGGATATGCAAGAAATGGTGGAGGAGCATTTTCTGGTAAAGATGCAACGAAAGTAGACAGAAGCGCTACATATATGGCAAGATTTATTGCTAAAAATATAGTAGCTAATAAGCTCGCAAGAAAATGTGAAATTCAGATTTCTTATGCTATTGGAGTTGCAAAACCTGTTTCAATATATGTTGAAACATTTGGGACCAATACTATTCCAGAAGACGAAATTTTAAAGATAATAGAGGAAAAGTTTGATTTAACACCAAGTGGTATAATAAATTATCTTGAACTAAAGAAACCGATATATAAGCAAACAACTAACTATGGACATTTCGGAAAAGAGAACTTAGCATGGGAAAAAGTAATCAAATTATAAAGTAGTGAAATAAAAAAGATTGAATGGATAATTTCCATCCAATCTTTTTTGTTTTAAGATGATATGCCAAATCGGCAAAACTGCAACTAGCTGAGATTTTTAAAAATCATTGTTTCTAAAAAATCTACAAGTTAGATAAGCTGTTATATATGCTGCCACAACATATATAAGAATCCATATTGCAATTGCTATTAAAGTGGTTGAAGCTATATCTAATAAGAATATTATTCCAAATGTAATTAGCAAAATTGCAGCGATTATACCGGCAACTATTTTAGGACATTTAATAAATAATTCGATGACAATAGAAAATAACACTACAAACAACAAGCCAATTATAAAATATAAAACTTCCATAAGGTAATCCCTCCTTTCAGGATATTTAAGAAATACCTTAATATATCTTATGAAAAGAGAGATAATTTGTTACTATTTGTCGCTTAAGACTTTAGCCATATTGATGAATAAACGTATAGGCAATAGCTAGATAATCAATCTTTTGACAATAGTTTTTCTTGTATTTGATAAGAAATATTAGTATAATTGAAATAAGGTACAAATGATAGGAAGGGTGTTTTTAATGGAAAAAAAGATAAGACCTTTAAAATCTATAAAAACGAATGAAGAGTATGAGGAATATAAAAAATATCTAGATGGATATCTTATAGAGTATAAATGGTATCAAAGTCATGGAAAAAGTGAAGCTAGGGATTTAGTTATAAAAAAAGCAGAAAATTATGAAAATGATTCTGATTCTAGAGTGGCTCTTGAAAATAGAGCAAGAATGATTGAAAATGATGAATACATTCCTGCGTTAGAAAGAAATATAACAGCATATATGATTACGATTGCGGAATACGAAGCAAAAGAAGAAAATATTTCTCCTTTTGAAGTGTTAAAAGGAATCTTTTCTAACGATGAAAAAATAAAAGAATACTTAAAGAAAAGAGATTTAAAAAGTAAGTTAGAGGAAAATGGTTTTCCTGTTGTTGAGCCAGTTAGTTTAAGCATTCAAAGTACAGAAGATGCTTTACGTCAGGTTTTTGAAGAATGTGACTTTATAAATATACAAAAACCTGAATATGCCTTGATTCCAATATCTGAAAAGGCAAATGAACTTCAAGCTGAAGTTTCAAATATGCTAAAAGAGTGTTTAAAGGAAAATGGAATAGATTCTCAAAAGAAAGATATCGAGAATCAAGCTAATAAGTCTGTTAAAAATGTTATTCATAGAGACAATATTCATAATGATAAACACAAAGAAAAAGATGAAAAAGAAATGGAGATTTAAAAATGATGCTTTGTTTACTTTTTGTTTTGATTGATCAAATTATAAAGGCATATATTGTTGCAGAAAAGCCTGTTAAGGTTATAATTCCTGACATAATAAAAATTGTGTATAGCGAAAATACTGGAACTGTTTTTGGCTTGGCACCAGGTTCTAATAGTATGCTTTGCATAGTTGCAATTGTGATAATAATTGCACTTGGCTTACTTATCTTTTTTACAACAGAAAAGTATTCTTCAAAACGCAGGGCTTTTCAGCTTATACTTGCTGGTGGTATCGGAAATTTAATAGATAGATTTTATAGAGGGTGTGTCATTGATTACGTTAAACTAAAATTTTTTGGCGTTTGTAATTTGGCAGACTTTTTAATCGTGATTGGAGTTGTTTGGCTATTAATTGCCAATATATATGAATTAAAGAATGGAAGAGAAATAAATGAAGATAGAAGAGAAATATAATGGTATGAGAATCGATGCAGTTGTGCCACAAATAAATGATAAAATATCAAGAAGCTTAGCACAGGAGCTTATAAAAGAGGGCAAAATTTTGCTTGATGGAAAAACAGTTAAAGTATCAAGTAAAGTGCAAGAAGGACAAGAGATTTACATACCTGAAGATACTGAAAAAGATAAAAATGAAGAACTAATTGCTGAGGACATTCCAATAGATATTATATATGAGGACGAGGATATTATCGTTGTGAATAAGCCTAAGAATATGGTTGTGCATCCTGCTGTCGGAAATAGAACAGGAACATTAGTAAATGCAATGCTTGGAAAAAGCGAATTGTCTAGCATAAATGGAGAATTTAGACCTGGCATTGTTCATAGATTAGACAAAAATACAACAGGAGTACTTGTTATCGCAAAAAATAATTTTGCACATAATAATATTGCCAAACAAATACAAGATAGAAAGACAAAAAAGATATATGTAGCTTTGGTTAAGGGAATAATAAAAGAGGATAATGGAGTTATAAATTTGCCAATAGGAAGGCATCCAAATGATAGAAAGAAAATGGCTGTTGTTAAAGATGGCAAAGAGGCACATACTAATTTTAAAGTTCTTAAAAGGTTTGAAGAGGGATATACTTTAGTAGAGATTGAATTGAAAACGGGAAGAACACATCAAATAAGAGTGCACATGTCACATATAGGTTATCCTGTTGTTGGCGATGACGTTTATTCTAATGGGAAAAATCCATTTGGTGTTACGAGTCAGATGCTTCATGCAAGAACACTAGGATTTGTTCATCCAACTAAAAATGAGTATATGGAGTTTGAAGCACCTATACCAAAAGAATTTAATGAAGTAATTGGTAAGTTAAAGGAAATAAAGTAAAAACATTAATGGGAGGATTACAAATGAAAAAAATACTTTTTGTTTCATCAGAGGTTTCACCATATGCTAAATCTGGTGGCTTGGCAGATGTTGCAGGTTCGTTACCAAAGGAATTACTAAAATTAGGATATGATATTTCTGTGATGATGCCTAAATATAAGCAGATAACATATGATATGGAATACGTTACAGACTATCCAATTTATATGCAAGGTAAAAAAGAAAATTGCATAATAAGAAAAAACATACAGAAAGTTGAAGATAAGCAATTAACTACATTTTTTGTGGATAATATAACATATTTTGATAGAGATGGAATGTATTGTCATCCTGATGAAGCAGAAAGATATGCTTTTTTTGATAAGGCAGTTACAGAGTTTATAAAAACATATAATCCAGATATAATTCATTTAAATGATTGGCAATCTGGACCTATTGCTTTGTTAGTTAGAGAAAAGTTGAAAAACAGCAATATAAAAATAATATATACAATTCATAATTTAGAATATAACGGACGTTTTAATCATGGTAATTTATATCATTTTGATTTAGATGATTCGTATTTTACAATGGATAAGTTTGAATTTTATGGCGATATAAGCTTTACGAAGGCGGGAATAGTTTATTCCGATTTAGTTACTACTGTTAGTAAAACATATGCTGAAGAAATTCAAACTGAGAAATATGGTTTTGGATATGAAGGGCTTTTGAAGAAGAAATGTGAGGAGGGAAAATTAATTGGGATAGTTAATGGAATTGATTATAATGAATTTAATCCTGAAACAGATAAAACATTGTATAAAAATTATAATGCCGATACTATTGATTTGAAACATGAAAATAAAATAGCAATTCAAAAAGAATTAGGTTTGCCAGAAAAAGATGTTCCACTTTTAGCAGTTATATCAAGAGTTGTGCAACACAAAGGTTTTGACATATTGATTGAAGGAATGAATATATTACTTTCAAAAGAAGATATACAATTTGTTGTGCTTGGAATGGGCGAGGAACATTATATTAACAGACTTGAGTATTTAAAGGAAAAGTACCCTACAAAAGTTTCTATTAATAATGTTTTTGATAGCGAGCTTGCAAAACGAATTTATGCAGGAAGTGATATGTTTTTGATGCCTTCAATGTTTGAACCATGTGGTTTATCTCAACTTATAAGTTTTAGATATGGAACTATTCCTATTGCAAGAAGTACTGGTGGTTTGAAAGACACAATAGTTGGTTATGCTGGAAATAAAGAGAAAGGAAATGGCTTTACATTTTGGGGCAAGAAAGTAGAAGACTTGGTTGAAGTAACCAAAAAAGCATTAGAAGTATATAAAAACAAAGAAGAGTGGAGAAGTTTAGCTCAAAGAGTTATGCGAGAAGACTTTTCATGGAAGTCATCAGCAAAAGAATATGCAAAGATATATGATGATATATGTAAATAAAATTTCTTGAAAATAGCATCAAGCTTAAATAATGATAGCATCATCGTTTAAGCTTGATAATCTATATAAACCATAAACCTAGCTAGGAGTATGGAAAAAGGAAATCTAAGATATATTATGAAGCATATAGTTATTATGTGAAAAAATTAAGGATATAATGCAAAAAATAATAAAAAAGTTGGAGTTGAAATTATGGAAGAAGAAAGATTACAAAAATATTTAGCAGAATGCGGAGTTGCATCAAGAAGAAAATGTGAGGAATATATCGTTCAAGGTCTAGTAAAGGTTAATGGTAATACAGTTACTGAGCTTGGAACCAAAATAGTGCCAGGTAAAGATACTGTAGAAATGAACGGTAAAAAAATAACCAAGGAGCAAAAAATATACATACTATTAAATAAACCAGTTGGGTATGTGACAACAGTTACAGATGATAGAGAAAGAAAAACAGTAATGGATTTATTAGATGGTGTTAATGAAAAAGTCGTTCCTGTAGGTAGATTGGATATGTTTACATCTGGTCTTTTGCTTCTTTCAAATGATGGCGATTTTATATATAAAGTGACTCATCCAAAGCATGAAACAACAAAAACATATATAGTAAAGACAAGAGGTGTGCCAAGCGAAGGCGATTTGGAAAAATTAAGACATGGTGTGAAAATTGAGGATTATGTGACTTCACCTGCAAAAGTTGAATTGTTACTAAAAGATAATACAAATGATATTGCGAGAATATGGATACAGATTCATGAGGGCAGAAATAGGCAAGTAAGAAAGATGTGTGAGGCTATTGGACTTTCTGTTATTGCACTAAAAAGAGAAGGCGTTGGAAATTTGACATGCGAAGGTGTGGAAAAAGGAAAGTGGAGATACCTAACTGAAGAAGAAGTTAAGGAAATAATGAATGCGTAAAACGTAATTTTTAATGAATAATAGCACGTTCAGCCTATAAATATAATTATAAAAAATAAAGGATACATTATCGAAGAAATCTTAAAAAATATCCCGCCTAATATTCCTAAATTTTCTAACAGCTCCTTTGGACATACGAAAATTTTTAACGGAATATTAGGTGGGATATTTTAAATATTTCTATTCTCATGTAAATTTATTTTTTATAATTATATTTATAGGCTTATATTATGAAAACGCAATAGTACTTATGTGTTTGCTATTTTGAGTCATTTTGTGATTGCTTTTTTCCTTTCAAAAATAGGAATGCAACTAGTATACCACTTATTATTATGAATAAATAAAAGTTTATTACTCTGCTTAAAAGCATTGCTCCTTTTAAAAGGTTTTCTGGAATTATTCTTCTAAATATTGCTATAAATGCACCTTCGTTTACGCCTACAGAGCCAGGAGAAGGTATTCCTGAAACCGTTGCAAATACTATTGATTGAAGCGATGTTATTTTTAGTAAGTTAAATTTATTTAACCCGAAGCTACGGTATACCCAATATGAAATGCTATAAAACACAAAGAATTGTACATAAGATGTGATTAAGTTTTTTAGTATAACTTTTTTGTGTTGTTTTATATAGCTGGCATTTTCTTTGTATTTTTCTACTTCATTTTCTAATTTTTCTTTTAAAGTTTCATATTTTTTTAATTTTAAAAATTTCATCACTTTAATAATGAATCCAACTAGTTTATCCAAGAGTTTTTTATTAAATATTGCTATGATTAAAAGTGAAAGTGCACTTAAATTCAAAAGTATTCCGACAACGAAAAGTGCAATAATTCCTCTTGGCATATAAGATAAATTAAAACAAAGACTTATTAATGCCATTGATATTGTAACGATTTGCATGCAAAACAAATTTACCAAAAGTGCTAATGTTGAATTTGCTACATTTATATTATCTTTGTACATAAAATATATTTGCATTGGCTGCCCTCCGCTTGCAGCAGGTGTTATTCCGCTAAAGAAAAAACCAATAAGTGCATATTTTATATTTTGGCTAAAAGTACTTTTTTCTCCAAGTGCTTTTAGCATTCTGTCAATATTTATAGCTTCACAGAGTAGATAGAAACACATACTCAGTATGCCCATAATTACGAAACTAGGTACGGTATTTTTTATTACAATATAAAGCTCTGAAAGATCTTGATCTTTTAGAGCAATATAAAATGTTAATACAATTAGCAGTAAAAAAACGATAAAATTTCTGATAAATTTCTTAGCTTTTTCCATGATTTCCTCCATAACAATATCGTAGCATAAAATATTACAAAAATCAAAGAAATACGACATAATATTACTAAGAGTTTTTTCAAAAGATGGAATAATTTAATTAGAAAGTACATTTCTTACAAAGTTCTTCGACAGCGTGAGAATTTCGAAAGCCATTTATAATATTTTGTGCTTTTTGAGATGTTATAATGTTGTTAAAATCTTCTTTGAAAATGTTGCCAAGATTTATATCACCATTATTATCAAGGCAACAAGGTACAACTGTACCATCAACTAAAATCCCCACTTGATTTATAAGACCGTAACAATATTTTGTGTTACAAGTATTTTCATTTAATAAGCTCGGCCAAGTGAATTCACTTTTTTGAGACAGAAAGATGTTTGGTGCAAGTGTGAAATTTTCCTTTTGTGGGATTTGTACATTAAATTCTTTTTCTAACAATTCTTTATTCGCTGTATTCTTGTCAATATTCCATATTCTAAAACAAATTATTGTATCTGTGATTTTCTTTGCAGTTCTTATAATATCTACGCTATTAGTTGCGTGAAGTGAAATGTTTATTTGCCTTAAATACTTAGTTGATGCCAAATGCTTATCAAGCAATGTAGCGTTTGTTGTAAGATTGATTTGAAATCCTTCATCAAAAGCATATTTTATAAATTTATCTACATCAGGATGAAGTAGTGGCTCACCTTTTATATGCAAATAGATATAATTCGTAAATGGTTTTATTTTTTCTAAAATAATTTTGAATTCTTCAAAAGTCATAAATCTATTTTCTCGACTATGTGGTAGGCAAAAACTACATTTTAGATTACAGACATTAGTTATTTCAATGTAAACTCTTTTAAAACGCATATGCTAAACCTCTCTTTCATTCGAATAAAAGATTAACATAAACCAAGAATAAAAGCAACAGGAATTGAGGAGCATGACTTTAATTAGTATTTTATTAATTATGTGCATAGATATAAAATAGTTGACAAGTGTTTGAAAAAGTTGTAGAAAAAATATATAGAAGAAAGTATGAAATTACTTAGTTTAAATGGTATAAAAGAGTAAGGAGTGAAATAATAGTGACTAACAAAGACTTTATAAAGTGTCTTTTAAAATCTGACTTTGAGAGTGCATATGAGCTTTCAAAAACAATGACAAAAGCGGAAATTTCTGAAAGTTTATATGCTCTAGCAGATCCGCTTGAGAAAAAAGACGCTTTGTCATACAATTTGTTATCGTACGCGTATGTGACAAGTATTTTAGCAAAAGAAGAAAGCATTACTTATCACATATTTGCAGCAGAATTAATGATTACGGCATACAATGTTTTCTCAGGTTCTGCAGAGACTGCTCTTTGGCATTTACGTCGAGTGTTATCTCTTGATAACAAAAATAAGGTTGCTGTCAATCTTCTTACCATACTGTATGAACAAGATGAGACAAGCTTAACGGAAGAAGAGTACAAAAATGCCTTGAAAATGGTGCAGGACTAGTTGCATCTAACTTAAAAGCAAGCTAATTCACTTAGAGAGTAGGATAGTAGATATTAAAATAGGAAGGTGATTTATATGAAAAAATGGTATATTTATTTTGTGGTTATAATGAGTGTGATGTTTATTGGAAGTTGTGTTGTTTTAGCTGTTAATAACACAGAAAAATATAAAAACATTCCGATTACAGCAATATCACTAGAGGATAAAGAAATAGATAAAATTTATAAAAAATCTGGTAAATATTTTGAAAAAGTAGAAGTAAATTCTGAAGGAAAGGCACTTTTGGAAAGAAAAATTTCGGATGAGAAAGCTGTAGAAATTGCATCAAAACATATAGCAGATGTATTGGAAAAAGAGAGAGCAACAAAAACAACGGTGGAATTTTTATTATATACTGATGTAAATTCAGGAATAGAGCAAAGGCCTGTTTTAGTGGTTACATTCAATAATGTTATGACTTCATATTCTGATGGATTAACAAGAAGCTCGAAAACTAATGAGAATAAGAGACCAAATAAAGTTGAAACAAAAATACTTATTGACAGTTTAACTGGAGATGTAATTACATTGATTTGTGTCGGACACAATAAATAATATATATTTAAAAGGCGCCTGGAAAGTATAGTTTCAGGTGCCTTTGTGATTGATTTTTTAACGCAAAGACGAATTTTTGCTTTATGTTGGTTTAACATAGATATGTCACACAGTAACAAAATAAAATAAAAAAGGAAATACCAGAATATGATATAATTTA
>CAKPEV010000009.1 GCA_934149405.1 uncultured Clostridia bacterium
AAATCGACTGAGGCAAGAATTTAAAACTATGTCCAGTATTCAAATACTCATTGTATGCAATAATACCTGCTTGTTTTACTTCGCTTTTTGTTGCGAATCCTGACTTATTTTTAAATTTTCTTTTCCTATCGATTGAAGCAATTTCAAATTTATGTTGATATACTTCTCCTCTTTTTTGAACTGTTACATCAGCCATAATAATCTCTCCTCCATTTACAATTGAGTAAATAAAAAAGTTGGCACGAATGCCAACTTTATATTATTTGCAAAAATGTTTGCATAGAGATTTCCTTATTTTATGGGCTATTTACCACAGCATTGTTTGTATTTTTTCCCCGAACCACAAGGACAAGGGTCATTTCTTCCTACTTTTTCTGATTTATTCGTTTTTGGTTGTGGTTTTTCTGGACCACCAGCTTGTTGTGCGGCTTGCATGTTCATTACCATGTTTCTAATTAGGTTTACTCTTTCTACTTTTTCTCTTGGTACTAAGTGCAACATTGTTTTCACAACAGTTTCGTCTATACTTGATGTCATTTCATTAAAGTAATCATAGCTCTCTCTTTGGAATTCTACAACTGGATCCTTTTGTGCATATCCTTGTAATCTTACGCTTTCCTTTAATTGTTCCATTGCATCTAGATAATCAATCCATTTTTCATCAACAGTTCTTAAAACTACAATTCTTTCTAATTCTCTTACTCTATCGCCAAGTTCTTTTTCTTTTTCTTCATATTTTTCTTTAGCTAATTCTAATACTTTCTCTTTTATTACTTCTGGATCTCTTTCTTCTCCAACTTTGTATTCTACTGTAAATGTTGTTTCTAAGTAATTTTCAAAAGCTTCTGTATTTACTGTTGAACTATCATAAACATTAAAGTATGAGTCAACAACTTCCTCAACAGTTCTCTTCAACATATTCATTATGTTGTCTCTTAAGTTTTCGCCTTCTAATACTTTTCTTCTCTCATCATAGATTATATGTCTTTGTTCATTCATTATATTGTCATATTGAAGGACATTCTTTCTAGCTTGATAATGTATAGATTCAATATTCTTTTGAGCTCTTTGTATTGCACTAGTAAGCATTCCCATTTCAAGTGGCATATCTTCCGGCATATTCATAGCACTTGCAAGTGTTTGTATTCTTTCACCACCAAATAATTTCATCAAATCATCTTCAAGTGAAATATAAAATCTTGATTCACCAACATCACCTTGACGACCACTACGTCCTCTAAGCTGATTATCTATTCTTCTTGAATCGTGTCTTTCAGTACCTATGATTTTTAAACCACCTGCATTTATTACTTTTTCTCTGTCTTCTTTTACGTTTTTATCTAGCTTATCATATATTTCTTTATACTCTTTTCTAACTGCTAAAATATCTTCATCATCTGTCTCATTTAAACTTATGGCATTCATGATAACATCTTCTGTATATCCACGTTTTTTCAGTTCATGTTTTGCAAGTGCTTCTGTATTACCACCAAGCATTATATCTGTACCTCTACCTGCCATGTTTGTAGCTATTGTAACAGCACCAAACTTACCTGCTTGTGCAACAATTTCAGCTTCTTTCTCGTGATATTTAGCATTCAACACTTCATGCTTTATTCCTTCTTTTTTTAGCATGTCACTTAGTTCTTCAGATTTTTCTATATTTGTAGTACCAACTAGCACTGGTTGTCCTTTTTCATTACTAGCTCTAATATCCTTTACAACTTCACGAAGTTTTGCTCTTCTAGTTCTATATACTAAGTCGTTTTTATCATCTCTTATCA
This sequence comes from uncultured Clostridia bacterium, assembly GCA_934149405.1. Lineage (GTDB taxonomy): Bacteria > Bacillota > Clostridia > TANB77 > UBA1234 > UBA1234. The sequence goes on from CAKPEV010000009.1 coordinate 1,785, forward strand.
TAGGTCTGTTAGTTGGAATTTCTACAACATCTAGGCCATATATTTCTCTAAATTCCTCTTCTTCTGTAATGGCTGTACCTGTCATACCACAAAGCTTATTGTATAGCTTGAAGTAATTTTGGAAAGTGATTGTTGCAAGTGTTTTATTTTCATTTGCAACTTTTACGTTTTCTTTAGCTTCTATAGCTTGGTGTAATCCTTCGCTATATCTTCTTCCATACATTATTCTTCCTGTATGCTCGTCAACTATTAAAACTTCTCCATCTTTAACGATATAATCTACGTCTCTCTTCATTACACCATTTGCAGCTAATGCTTTATTTATATGGTGAAGTAGTGTCATATTATCCAAATCTGATAAGTTCTCAACGCCAAAGTATTTTTCAGCTTTCTTTGTACCAGTACTTGTTAATGTAGCTCTTCTTGTTTTCAAATCTACAATATAGTCATATTGCATATCCTCTTCTGATTCTTCTTCTTTATTATCGTCTTTAGTTATTACTTTAGCTTTCAAGCCCTTTACAAATTTATCCGCTGTTTTATATAATTCATTAGCTTTATCTGATGGTCCTGAAATAATAAGCGGTGTACGAGCTTCATCAATTAAAATACTATCTATCTCATCGACAATCGCATAATTTAACTCTCTTTGAACCATTTGATTTTTTTGTATAACCATATTGTCTCTTAAATAATCGAAACCAAATTCATTATTTGTTCCATATGTTATATCTGCAGCATATGCAGCTTTTCTATCTTCTGGAGATAAATCATGTAATATAAGTCCTACGCTCAAACCAAGGAAATTATATAGTTTTCCCATTTCTTCTCCTTGTGTTCTAGCTAAGTAATCATTTACTGTAACTAAGTGTGCACCTTTTCCCTCTAACGCATTTAAATACAATGCTAGTGAAGCTGTTAATGTTTTTCCTTCACCTGTTTTCATTTCTGCTATTCTTCCTTGATGCAAAATTATTGCACCCATTAATTGAACGTCAAAAGGTCTTTTGCCAAATACTCTCTTTGATCCTTCTCTTGCAACCGCATATGCCTCAACTAAAATATCATTTAGTGTTTGTCCATTTGCAAGTCTGTTTTTGAATTCATCTGTTTTTGCTCTTAGCTCTGCATCAGATAATTTCTCCATCTTTGGCTCTAATTTGTTTATGTCATCAACGTAATGCCTTATTTTATTAATTTCTTTCTCACTATAACTTTTAAAAAGTTTACTTAAAAAACCCATCTTTATCCTCCTGTAACTGAATGTTTCTCTTTATTGCCTTAGATTCTCTATAGGATGAACAATCTCTAGCAATCAAATACTAGCAAAAACAACATGAATTGCATTTTTGCTTTTATTGTTTTTTATATAAAAATAAGGACAACTTAAAACTTGTTAGATGAATTATCTTACCCTCTTTTTACCATCTAACAAATTTAAAGAAGTCCCCTTTTTTAATTATTTTTCTAATATTACTTTTCCTTCGTCTATTTCACAAGCAGCAGTTGTAACGTCTGATTCTGCCTTAACATTTGTTAATTTTGGACTTCCTTGTGAAATTTGTCTTGCTCTTTTAGCTGTTCCAATTACTAAAGAATACTTGCTTGGATTTTTCTTTAATAAACTTTGTAATGTAGGTCTAACTATCATTTTTATTCCTCCTTTAAAAATTAATCTTCATTGTTTATACTTTCCTCAATATCCTCATCTGTATCTTTTTCTAATCTATTTGCAACTGTTTCTGGTTGAACAGCAGACAAAACAACATGATCACTATCCATCATAATAACTGCCCTTGTTCTTCTTCCATAAGTAGCATCTACCAATTTTCCATTGTCTCTTGCATCTTGTATTATTCTTTTTATTGGTGCTGACTCCGGTGAAACTATAGCAATAAGTCTATCTGCTGAAATTATGTTTCCAAAACCTATGTTTATAAATTTCATTATATCACTCCTTATTACTCTATATTTTGTATTTGCTCTCTTATATTTTCTATTTCATTTTTTATCTCAACAACCAATTGCGTAATATCTAGACAATTTGCTTTTGAACCAATCGTATTCGTCTCTCGATTCATTTCTTGAAGTAAAAAGTCTAATTTTTTACCTATTGGTCCGTCAGAATCTAGCATATTTTCTAATGATTTTATATGACTTTTAAGTCTTGTTACTTCTTCGCATATACTTGACTTATCTGCAAATAAAACTATCTCCTGTCCTAATCTATTTTCATCCATAATTTCATTTGCCTTAAGCTCCATTGCTCTATTTAATAGCTTTTCTCTATACTCTTCTAATAAGCTTGAAGACCTTTCTTCGGCTTTTTGCACATAGCAATTTATCTTTGTCAACCTGTCTTTTATATCATCCGCCAATCTTTTTCCTTCTACTTCACGAGCTAAAGAAATACTATTTATAGCCATCTCCAAAGCTTTTTGAAGCTCGTTCCAATATAGGTCCTCGTCCGAGTCAACATCAATAGTAACTATATCCGGCATTCTCATAATAGACGTTGCAGTAATATCATCCGTGATTCCTAAAGTATTAACTAACTCTCTCATCTCTTTGACGTATATTTCTGCCAAACCTCTGTCTACTCTTATATTTCTTTCCTCATTGCTCATATTCACTAAAGAAATTGAAACATCTATTTTTCCTCTTGAAAGGTTCTTGGAAATATAGCTTCTTATTTTATCTTCAATTGAAGAAAGATATCTTGGCATTCTTATAGATATATCATTATATCTATGATTTACTGCTTTTATTTCAACAGTATATTCTCTAGAATTGCTCTCGTATTTTCCAAGTCCAAAACCTGTCATACTTTTTATCATAATTATTTTTTCTTTCCCTTCAATTTATTATCTTTCTCTTTCGCTTTTACGAAAACAACAATTAATTTTATAATGTAATATACTAAAAATCCTATTGGAAAAACAACATTCAATTTATTAAACGGAAAAGCAAACTCTAAATATGTTCCTGGTAGCAATGCTGCTGATATAGCAAGCACCGTCAATTCGATTCCGTATACACCAGTTGACATACTATCTTTTTTGTATGCTCTTATGAATGTAATAATAGCAGCCAATAAAAATATTATGCCAAACACATTAATCCATTTAGTTACTGTTGGATAGCTATAATTGTATATAGTAAAAGCACTATCTACTATTCCATAAAACACTTCTACTAAAAGTAACATCAATCCAACTCCGCAAAGTGAATCTATTAATTTGTTCTTATCCGTATAATTCATTCTTCTTACTCCTTTTACTAATTACTAAAGCTTATCTAATTCATATATAGCCATTGCAAGAGTTACGAAACCAGCTGTTTCAGTTCTTAATATCCTAGGACCTAAAGAAACTTTCTTCATGTTTGTTAATTTCGACAATATTTCTATATCATTATCTGAAAAACCGCCCTCTGGACCTACGACAATAGCTATATTTTTAACATTTTCATCCATATTTCTCAACACATTTTTTATATAATTTTCTTTTTCACACTCATATGGCACTATAACTATATCATATTTTGAAAGTTTTTCAATGCTATTTTTTAAATTAATTGCTTTTTCAACATATGGAATCCTTTGCCTACCACTCTGTGTGGCAGCCTCTTTTGCTATTTTTTGCCAGCGTTCGATTTTTTTGCCTTCACTTTTCTCATCTAATTTAACAATCACTCTATCCATAATAACTGGCACAATGCCACTTACACCTAATTCTGTACACTTTTGCACAATTAATTCCATCTTATCTGCCTTCGGCAAACCTTGGAAAAGTGTGATATTCACGTTAGGTTCCGTTGTATCATTTGATATTTCTAAGATATCTAATATTATTTCATTTTGATTCATACCACTTATTTTTGTATAGAATCTAGTGCCATCCTCATCACAAACTTCTAATTTATCTCCATTTTGATATCTTAAAACATTTTTTATGTGGTTTACATCTTCACCTTGTATAAGTATTTTATTTTCTTCTATTTGATTATTTTTTATATAAAAAGTAGACATCAATTTCTCCTTTTAAAAGAACCTTCTTCTTTTTCCAGTTTCAAAGTTTTCTCCACTGATTTCTGCAAATTTCTTTAATAATTCTCTTTGTTCATTATTTAATTTCTTAGGTACATCTACTATTACGGTAAAATACAAATCGCCTACGCCTCTGCCATTTATATTCTTTATTCCTTTGCCCTTTAAAGTAAATATCGAACCTGTTTGTGTTCCTTCTGCCAAATCATATTGCTCCTCACCAGTCAATGTAGGCACTTTTATTATCGCACCTAATGCTGCCTCAGCAAACGAAACATGGACATTACAGAATATGCTATCGCCTTTTCTTGTGAATATTGCATGATTTCTAACAGCTACAGTTATATATAGATTTCCGGCTGGACCACCACGAAGTCCTGGTTCGCCTTCTCCATTTAATGATATAACTTGACCATTATCTATTCCGGCTGGTATTGACACTTTAATCTTCCTTTGTTTTCTAACAGTACCTCTACCCTTGCAAGTATCACATGGATTGCTTATAACACTTCCTGTTCCTCCACAATTGTCACAAGTTCTGACACTTGCAAAAGATCCAAGTATAGTATTTTGAGTAACTCTCACTTGTCCTGTACCATTACAAACCTTACAAGTTTCTGGTTTTGTGCCTGGTTTAGCACCTGTTCCACCACAAGTATCACATTGTTCTTCTCTATTTATTGTTATTTCTTTGCTAACACCAAATGCTGCCTCTTCAAAAGTTATTTCAATTCTTACTTTTAAATCTCTTCCTCTTACTGGACCATTTCTAGAATTACGACCTCTTGAACCGCCACCGCCGAAAAAAGATGAGAATATATCATTCAAATCAAAGTCTACGCCAGAGAAACCAGCACCACCAGAGAAACCATCGAATCCACTAAATCCACTAAAATCACTAGAATATCCATTAGCTCCACTATGTCCGAATTGGTCATACATATTACGTTTTTGTTTATCTGATAAAACTTCATACGCCTCATTTACTTCTTTGAATTTCTTTTCTGCTTCTTCTTTATTATCCGGATTTGCGTCTGGATGATATTTTTTAGCCAATTTTCTATATGCTTTCTTTAATTCTTCATCCGTTGCTGTTTTTGAAACACCCAAAACCTCATAATAATCTCTTTTTTGTTCTGCCATTAATTAATCCCCCTTAGTACCTAAAAGCACTTAATCTCACAAATTATATATTTACACGAATAGACGACAAAAATGTCGCCTTATCCAAATATATAAATGTCTTTTCTAAACCAAGGGCGGATTTTATCCGCCCCGTTTTTTAAATTAATTACTCAACTTTGTAATCTGCATCATATACTGTGCCATCATTACCTTGGTTTGGATTACTGTTTGCATTATTTCCGTTTGCTGCGTTAGGATCTACATTTGCTCCCGCTGCATTTGCACCAGCGTTAGCATATAACTTTTCAGAAATTTTATAGAATTCTTGAGTTAATTTCTCTGTTGCAGATTTAATAGCTTCAACGTCTGTTCCTTCTAATGTTTTCTTAACATTATCTAGCTCAGCTTGAACTTTAGCTTTCTCTTCTGCACTTACTTTATCTCCTAAATCATTTAATGTTTTTTCTGTATTGTATACAAGTGAGTCAGCATTGTTTCTAACTTCAATAGCTTCTTTATTCTTTCTATCTTCTTCAGCATGTGCTTCAGCCTCTTTAACAGCTTGCTCTATTTCATTTTCTGTTAAGTTTGTGCTTGCTGTGATAACGATCTTTTGCTCATTACCTGTTCCCATATCTTTAGCTGATACGTGAACAATACCGTTAGCATCTATATCGAATGTAACTTCGATTTGTGGTACTCCTCTTGGAGCTGCTGGAATTCCTGTTAATTGGAATCTACCAAGTGTCTTGTTATATGCTGCCATTTCTCTTTCACCTTGTAATACATGAACTTCTACACTTGTTTGACCATCTGCAGCTGTTGAGAATATTTGTGATTTCTTTGTTGGGATTGTTGTATTTCTTTCAATCAACTTAGTAAATACACCACCAAATGTTTCAATACCAAGTGATAATGGTGTTACATCTAGTAAAACTAGGTCTTTAACATCACCAGATAATACACCTGCTTGAATAGCAGCACCAATTGCAACACATTCATCTGGATTTATACCTTTGTGTGGCTCTTTACCTGTAACTCTCTTAACTGTCTCTTGTACTAGAGGTACTCTTGATGAACCACCTACTAAAATTATTTTATCTAGTTTGTCTGCTGTTAAGTTAGCATCTTTCAAAGCTTGATTCATTGGGCCAACTGTTGAATCAACTAGGTCTCTAATTAATTCTTCAAATTTTGCTCTTGTAAGTGTAATGTTCATGTGTTTTGGTCCTGTGCTATCAGCTGTGATATATGGTAAGTTAATATCTGTTTGGCTCATGCTAGATAGTTCTATCTTAGCCTTCTCACTGGCTTCCTTTAATCTTTGCATAACTGCTGGATCTGTTGATAAATCTATTCCTTGATCTTTCTTAAATTCGTCAATTAAGTATTTCATTATTCTTTCATCGAAGTCATCTCCACCTAGTCTGTTGTTACCACTTGTTGATAAAACTTCGAATACACCATCACCAATTTCTAGGATAGATACATCGAATGTACCACCACCTAAGTCATAAACCATTATCTTTTGCTCATCGCCTTTGTCTAGTCCATAAGCAAGTGATGCTGCTGTTGGTTCGTTTATAATTCTTAAAACTTCAAGTCCTGCAATTCTACCAGCATCTTTTGTTGCTTGTCTTTGAGAATCACTAAAGTAAGCTGGAACTGTTATAACAGCTTGAGTTACTTTTTGTCCTAAATAGTTTTCAGCATCTGATTTTAATTTTTGAAGTATCATTGCTGAAATTTCTTGTGGTGTATATGTTGCAGAATCTATTTTTACTTTTCTATCTGTACCCATATCTCTTTTAATAGAAGATATTGTTCTGTCGTGGTTTGTTACTGCTTGTCTTTTAGCAATTTTACCAACTAATCTTTCTCCTGTTTTTGTAAAAGCTACAACTGATGGAGTTGTTCTATCTCCTTCTGCGTTAGGTATAACAACTGGTTCTCCACCTTCCATAACTGCTACACATGAGTTTGTTGTTCCTAAATCAATACCAATAATTTTTGACATAATAATCATCCTTTCTTTCCTGCCATTTTCTAACGGCACAATATATATTAAAATTTTATTTTTTACTTAGTTTGCTACTTTAACCATTGCATGTCTTAATACTCTATCGCCTATTTTATACCCTGATCTAAGTTCTTCAACAATTTCTTGCTCTCCATAATCTTTACTTTCAATATGCATTACCGCATCATGAAATTCCGGATTAAATGTTTCTTTAACAGTTGGTATAAGTTCGACATTGAATTCTTTCATTACATCTTGCATTTGCTTATGTATAAGTTCAAAACCTTCTTTTGCCTTAGGATCTGTTGTTTCAGCTGCAACTGCCTTATCTAAGTTATCCAAAACAGCTATATACTTTGTAACAACATCTCCAACAGCAAGTGAATATATCTTTTCTTTTTCTTTCATCACTCTTTTCTTATAATTATCAAATTCTGCTGCTGTTCTTTGTAAATGTTCATAATATTTTTCATTTTCCTTCTTTAGTTTTTCTATTTCGTTGTTTAGATCCTTGATAGATATTTCTTCTTTTTCCTCTAGTTCCTCATTCTTTATCTTCTCGTTTTCTGCCATCAACTTCTCCCCCTTGTTTTATTTTTTCTTGTATAGAATCTCCTATATACTTAATTACTGGAATCACTTTTTTGTAATCCATTCTCTTTGGTCCTATTATTCCTATCGTTCCAACTTCTTTTTCGTTTATTGATTGCTTATACGTTATTATTGTAAAATCTTTCAAATCGTCAAATGCTGTTTCTTGTCCGATATATACATTAATATTTCCGTCATAACCAGACTTTATAAGTTCCTTTATTGCATCTTGAGTTTCGATTATGTTCAAGAAATTTTTAAGTGTTTTTTCTTTCTTCAATTCTGGTAAGTTAAGCATATTTCTAGTTCCATCTAAGTATATCTCAGAATTTTCTTCTGTAAGCAAATTGTTTAATTCCATAACTAAAGGTATTACTGTGTTGCTAATATTATAAAGCTCGTTTTCTATATGAGTATTTATATTGTCATATACTTCTTTAAAGTTCATTCCTTTAAATTTATAATTTAAAAAGTTATTAAATATTTCAATGTTCTCGTTTGGAATATCGCCATCATACCTTACGACGCTTTCTTTTATAATACCATTGTCTGCCAAAATCACAATCATAAGTCTATCATGTCCAATTTTTACTAATTTTATTTCTTCTACCGTACATGATTCTATTTGTGGTCCAGCAGCAATTGATGCATAATTTGTGATTCTAGATAAAACATTGGATGCTTCTTTTATTAATTCATCAAGCTTTATTACATCTTCCTTTAATGTGTTATCTATAATTTCTTTTTCTTTTGCTGTTAATGTCTTTTCTTTCATAATCAAATCGACGTACAATCTGTATCCTTTGCTTGATGGGATTCTTCCTGCCGAAGTATGAGGTTGTTCCAAATATCCAAGTTCCTCCAAGCTAGCCATTTCATTTCTTATAGTAGCAGGACTAAAACCTAAATTATATTCATTTGCTATTTTCGTAGAACCAACTGGCTCCGCTGTCGCATTGTATTCTTCTATGACAGCCTCTAATATCTTCTTTTTTCTATCATCCAAAATCAATTTTTTCACCTTCTTTATATTAGCACTCGATACATCTAAGTGCTAACGACATAATAAAAATATCACTTCTTTTAGCACTTGTCAATACCAAGTGCTAAAAATTTATATCGACTTTTTCCCTAATTTCTATCACTTGGTATAAGCTTAGAGCCACATATATTTTAAAGATTTGAAATTTAAAATTTCTGTGTGAATTTTTTGTAACCACTATCTTTTTACATCCTCTTTACTTATTTTTACTATTAAAAAAAGAATTAAATGATTTCCATCTAATTCTTTTTAATCCTCGTAATCTATATACATATATAAGTCTGTATCTGAGTCTAAAAACTCATTTATCTTCTTATCCACATCCGCGTCAAGCTTGCTAATTCTAATATAGTTGTTTCCTACCTTTATAAGTGGATCAACATATCTTAAATCTCTTCCTATCTTTGTGCAATACTTTTTTTCAACTTTATTAAATTTGGTATAAACTTTACGCAAATTAGGTAAATAGCGCCATCTATCGCTAATACGTTTGTCACTACAGTTTAGTCCAATATCCATAATAACTTTATCTGTTGATGTGTACAAATCTTTTCTTCTAATTACGCCTCTTCTTACCATTGGTGCCAATGTATCAGTTATAAATTTCATTGCCATTTTAGCTTCATATGACCTATATTTTTCTCCACATTCAATACTTATCAAGCAAAATTTCTTTGCCAAATGCACAGTATTAAAGCAAAATTCTGGCATATTATCATCATTTGGTACTACAACCAAATCCTCATAAAACTCTTTAATTTCATCTAATGTGCAAATATTTGATAAATATGCTGTATGCAAAAAATATTCTAATGTATGTGCACAAAGTGTTGGTCTGATGTTGTAGCCAAGTGGAAAATCCGTATAATCACAAATTTCATCTATATTTATATTATTATCAAATAAATATGCAAAAAGCTTGTCCGAACCAACAATTACATCATAATTCGTTAGTGTATTGTCATTCTTGTCAAAATTAATCTCATCAATATATGTTGTAGCATAAGAAAATGCCGGCACAGAAATATCATGAAGCATTGCTGATAGCACCTTGTTTTTATTCGTAATAAAGTTATTCAATATTAGTGCTAAACCAACACTATGGTCTAATACAGAGTATTTATATTTATATAAATTAAAGCCACTAAGATTTATTCCCGCGTTTATATCAATTCCATTTAATCTAGCAAGTTCCGGAAAGTCAACAATTTCCTTTATAAACTCTGGTGTTTTTTCCGAATAGATTTGATGCAAAGCTACAATTTTCTCATCCTGTGTATCATAATAAGACATTTTCTCACCTCTTTTCACGCTTCATAGTATAGCATAATATTTAGCATAATTCAATCAGAATTGTTGATACTACGCAAAATATTAGGCTCTGCGCCAAACTTTTGAAATATTTTAATGAATTTAATTGTTTCCCATATTATAGTATAAAAAGTGAGCCTTAATTGTTAAATTTTTCACATAACAATTCGAGGCTCACGTTAATTCTATTTTTGTTTATTTTAGCTCACTTCTGTTTTCTTTTATTACATCAATCTTTTCTTGTAAGTTTTGTTCCAATTCAGCAAGTATCTCATCTGCATACTTCTTCGTTCCATTTATCAAATCTTTTGAAAAAGCATTCGCACTATCTATTATTTCTGCTTTTTGCTCATATGCTTTTTTAGTTATCTCATGTTCATCAATCATTGCAATTATTCTGTTTTCTGCCTCTTTTATAAGTTGATTAGCTTCTTTTTGAGCATCAACTAAAATCTTTTGTCTTTCTTCTTTTACCCATTTTGCTTGTTTTAATTCATCTGGTAATTTCATTTTTATTTCATTAACTACATCGATAATGGCATCTTTATCAACTAAAGACTTTTTAGTTAGTGGTATATTAGAACTTCTATCTAACATTTCTTCTAATGTTTCTAATAACGTTAAAACCTCCATAACGTCCTACTCCTTTCGTTTATAAAAACTCAATATATTTCTTCCATATCTTTTGTAGTTATACTTTGTAAAACCTTCAATCTCGTCAGGTGCGTCTTCATTCGTATCTGTTTCCATTATAATTATACCGTTGTCTGATAATAATTCGTATTCCCACATCTTTTTTATTGCGTCTACGCCCATCTCTTTATTATATGGAGGATCTATATACGCAATATCTATCTTTTCGCCTTTCAACTTTTTCAAGGCTATCTTATAATCTGTATTGTAAATACGAGTACAATCTTCGATTCTTCCCTTTTTAACGTTTTCCTTTATGACCTTTACACATGCTGGATTCAAATCAATTAGTATTGCGCTTTCAGCACCTCTGCTTATCGCCTCAATGCCTATTGCACCACTACCAGCAAATAAGTCTAAAAATGTAGCACCAGGAACATCATTATTTAGTATACTAAATAATGCTTCTTTTACTACTTCTCGTGTTGGTCTTGTTGAATCACCATCAATTGTATTTAATTTCATACCTCTTAAATTTCCTGAAACTACTCGCATATACAACCTCTCTATGCTATATTTTAATATATTTTCAAAAAATGTCAACCATTGTAACACAATTGTAACATAAATGTAAAAATATGGTTCATGCCTATTTTAATATCTTCTTTAAAAAACTTTGTCTGTGTATCATGCATGGACCAAATTCTTTTAATGCCTCCACATGTGCTTTAGTTCCATACCCTTTATGCTTTTCAAATCCATACATAGGAAAAATTTTATCATATTCTCTCATCATTCTGTCCCTTGTAACTTTTGCTATTATTGATGCCGCACCTATTGAAATGCTAAGTGCGTCTCCCTTTATTATAGGCAAATACGGTATTCCATCTGTATCTACTTTCTTTTCAGCATCTATTAAAATAAAGTCTGGTTTAATCTTTAACTCTTCAATTGCAAGTTTCATCGCTTTTCTAGTTGCATTAAGAATATTTATTTCATCTATTACTGTATGATCAACTATTCCTACTCCCCATGCCAATGCATTGTTTATTATATCATCATAAAGTTTCTCTCTCTTCTTCTCTGAAAGCTTTTTAGAATCATTTACACCTTCTATTAATGCATCTTTCGGTAAAATTACTGCAGCGGCTACTACTGGACCTGCAAGTGGCCCTCTTCCTGCTTCATCAATTCCAGCTATACATTTATATCCTTTTTCGTATGCTTCTTTTTCAAATTTACTAAGCTCTATAAGTCTTTCTTTTTCTTCTTCTTTCATTTGTACATTCACCCCGAAACATAGTATCATATATTACATAAAATCGCAAATGTATTTAAAATATTAATTTTTAGGCAGTTTTAAAGGCTAGGTAAATCAACTAACTTACCTAGCCTTGTTAAGAGGATGATTATTATGAATACTCTACGCGTTTTGTTCCTCGACATTACTATTTTCTATATTTTCTTCTTTTTCAACTTCTAGTTTTGAAATAGACACTTCATAAGCTCTTCTTGTTTCAGATGTTCCGTCTTCAAATTTCTTTTCGTACAATCTACTTTGAATTCTTCCCCAAATCTTTATTCTTTCACCAACACTCATGTTTTGGCAAAATCTTGCATTTCTTCCCCATGCTATACATGGTATGTAGTCTGACTTGTTGTATGCTCTATTAACCGCAAGTAAAATATCTGCAATTTCTCTACCAAATGGTGTTGTTCTATAAATAGGTTTTTTACATATGAAACCATCTAAAATTATTTCATTAGGGTTTTGATCTTCACTAATTTCTTCTACTTCTTTCATGTCCTTAACAAATACTGTTAAAACAAGTTTATTCTTCTCGTTCTCATAATTATTGTAAGATCTAAATTGGCCATCAATAATAACTTTTTGACCTACTTTAAAATTTTTATCTAGAATTCTCTCTGATGCAGTAACTGGAATGATGTCACTATTTTCACTTAATCTAGGAACCTCTAAATCAAATGTATAGAATCCCTCTCCGTATACTTCATGGCTAAATTGTTTATCAGAAACAATAGTACCAATAAGTGTAATTATGTTGTTATCACTATAATTTACCACTTTTTTATCCCCCTCATTCGCATTTTAATATGTTTTCTAATGTAATCTTATTCCCATTATAGGAATTTTATTCCTGAACACAAGTTTTATTTTACCATAATTTTATAATCTTGTCTACATAATTTTATGAAAATGTCTACTTTTTTTGTAAAAGTATTATTTTTACTTATTATTATCTACCTCATTACTACAAATTAGCTTCTTTTTTTCGTAAAATATATTTTTGAGCTATTCTTAATATATCTTTTAATTAAATGATTTTCGTGTGCTCATTACACTCCATACTTTGCTAAAAAATAGTAGCACGTTTTCTTCTAACATAGAAAAAGTGCTAGAAAAGTATTTCAATACTTTCTAGCACTTAAACTTTAGAAGCGATTAGAACTTATGCACAATTATGTGCAATTTTTCAATCGCAAGAGTATGCGTCCTGAACATCCTTACTACACTTTTCGAGCTGTACGGAATACTCCAATCCGACAATCTCTACAAGTGCGATGGCTGCCTTTATTTTAGCAACGTTTTGGACCGTTTTGAACATATACTGCTCCATCCTAGGATCTTTACGCAGTTTGCAAAGAATTTCATCGATGGTGTCATCGTCAGGCATATATTCCATATTTGAGATATGGAATCCAGTCTCATCACAATAGATTTCAACTGTCTTGTAGCTTTCGAGCTCCTGATTTATTCTGTCGAGCCTTTCTTCTTCTTCGCTTATGTTTTGTTCCAAACATTCGACATCGCCCTTACGTGCTTCAATTTGTGCAACAACTTCTGCAAAGCTTTTTCGAAGTGCTTCTAGCTCTTTTTTTAGTCTCAAATACTCTTCATTGCAATGGTTAGCCTTGCTTTGAATATCATCTTTTTCGTTTTGGGTTTCTATGAGGTTCGCTTTTGCTTTTTCTAGCTTTTCTTTCATTTCAGAAAGCTTTTCTTTACTAGCTTCTGCTTGCTCATTTAGCTCACTTTCGCGACTCCGGAATGACATAGCGTCTTCTTTTTCATAACTCATGTTTGGCTCACTCTCAATGATTTCAGTTGTTTCAGACATACTATTTACCTCTTTTCTCTTTATCTCAAGACCTGTTTTTCTCTTATAGCGACTTTCGTTTCGCTCCAAATCACGGCTGTACTCCTTAAATCTTATGCCAGTCCGTGCCTTTAAAGCTTCTAGCAACGCTTCTTCCGAACAGTTAAAAATGTCGGCAAGTTGCGCCTTCGTATATCCGTCTTTGATGTATTCTCTAATGGATCTTAACTCTTTAAAACAGCCGTTAATGTACAATGTTGCTCCCATTCTTTATAAATCTCCTTTTCAATCTTTTTAATGAGTAAGTCAATTCCAGCAAGTACGTCGTCGTTATTGGAACTATTTAGTAACTCACTTATATCAGACTCCTTTTCGTTTGTTTTGGCTATAACAGGCTCTTTCCAGTGTATTTTTCCTAATGCTCTTGCAGGCATTTCGCAGATGTGCCGTTCATGTTGCTTATGTGGATACCTAAGATAACTTTGATATACCTTTCCGTTTTCGGTGCAAAACTTCCGCATCGTATAATACACCATTCCTTGGCTTATACCATATTTGTTCGAAATACATGCGACATCTCCTTCATTTTCAAGCCACACTTCCTCAATGTCAGTTAACCGCTGTGCTAGTGTTTTCAAAAATTATGCCTCCTTCAAGATTCATATGTTCCTTGCCTATAATTGTCAGCTTTCCTCCTATAATAATAAACTTCGACAAAGATTATAGCACATTTCTAGCGTATGGTCAACATAATTTATCTATATTTTTACAACTGCCGTAACCAAAACTCCTATATTATCTTTGTATATCTTTTCAAATTGAGAAATTGGTAGTGGATTTTGTCCCATGCCTGTTTCGAACGTGTATCCTGGTCTATTATATTTTGATATGTACCAATCTCTATATCCTGCATAACTATTTGTTTCTTTCTCATCGTCTAATGTGTATGTACTAATTCTTGCAAGTTCTTTTCCTAACTCTTCTGCACCTGCTGGCTCAAAGTCTAAATATCTCCAATATATTATTTCTCCTTGTGTATGATATGATAAAATCAATTTAAAATCATGTGCAAGTGTATAATTATACAGAGCTAACGATTCTGGCTCGGTTAAAGGTCCGGTAACCAACAAAATCTCTTGGAGCCGGTCTTACAAAACCTTGGCTGAACTTATTTTCACGTGCAAGTTGCCATTCGGCAGGAAATTGCAAATTCAAATCTACTCCGCACAATATTAGCTTTCCAGCCATTTGGAAAAGGGATATTAGGATATCCACTAGCTATATTTCTGGCATTCATATATGCCGATGAACGCACTGGTAATTGCCAAAGCACTAAATCTACTCCATCCGGATTTGCCATAGGTGCTATATAAATTGTTGTTTCATTAAATATTTTTTTGGCATCATAACCAAATATATTTTCTCCACTCTCATATGCCTTTGCAAAATCCTCAATAAATTTCATAAACACAACCGAATTAATCCATTCGTTAGCATGAATTGATGCACTATAAAAAACTTCTTTGCTTCCGTTTCCTATTTTTATTACTGGCAAATTCTTTCCCATTACACTTCTGCCATAATAACTATATTCTAAAAAAGAATACTTTGTAACTAGAGCATTTATATTTCTCATCATAATGCTATATGGATATATTATATCTGTAGGAACTATATCAAAAAGCTTACCATTTAAATATGGCATAAGTGCATTCCAAGTCGCTGTGCCAACAATCCCATCTGGCTGTAGCCCAAATTCTTTTTGAAAGTTCTTTACTGCCTCCATCGTTTGATTTCCATATATTCCATCAACATTTCCTGCATAGTATCCTAACTTTTTTAAGGTACTTTGTAACCATTCAACATAAGCACCACTTGAACCATATCTTAAAACTGGCATAAAAATCACTCTCCTCTCTTTAAGTTTATTTTTATGCCATAAGTTTTATTCTTTATTTTTAGTACCAAAACTATCAATCAGTCCCAACCACCTTTAAGATTTGCCTTCCTTCGTGATTTATTTCATAATTATCTTGATAAATCATTTCCGAAACTGGAACTATTTCGTAGCCTAAATCTTTTATTGTGTTTATTATTTGGTTTAATCCCTCTGCTGTATGCTTTGTATCATTATGCATCAAAATTATACTTCCACTTCTTATTTTGTCTTTTATTCTCTTGCACATTTCATCTGGTGTTTTTCCTGTATAATCCAGTGTGTCTATATCCCATTGAATAACTTGCATTTCTAAACTTTTAGCCGCCTCTATCACAGTGTTATTATATTCACCATAAGGCCCTCTGTATAATTTTACTTCTTCACCAGTTATACTGCTTATTTTCTCATTGCACTTTTTCATATCATCGACATTTGTATCGAAAGATAATGTATTTACATGCGCATGGGAATCCGAATGATTTCCTATTTCCATTCCGCTATCATATACTAATTTTACTTCATCTGGATATTTCTTAACAAAATCTCCAACCATGAAAAACACTGCTTTTACGTCGTTTTCATTCAATGTGTTTATGATATCTGGTATGTCATCAGCTCCCCATGCACAATCAAATGTTAATGCTACAACTTTATCTTCTGTTTCTACGCTGTATATCGGAAGCAATCTGTAATTTGCTGCCGTTTCTAATATCTTCTCAACTATTGTATTTCCACAACCGCATGCTAATATTAAAACGAATATGCTTATTAGTGCAAATAAAAACATCTTTGCATTTATGACAACAAACTTATTTTTCAAATTAAACACCCCCATACATATTGTATGAAAGCACATTTACAAATATAATTACACAAACTATAAAATTTTATTTGCATGGAATTTTTACAAAAAATCTCTTTTATTACACCGCTTAATCATTCACACTTCTCTTATTTTCTTCATATTCTATAATTAGAAAAGGAGGAAATGCTATGTTTGAAAATGAAAAATTTGACCGTCCTGATTTTTGCGATTTTAAAACAATAATTGAAAAATTTTTAACAATATGCTTACCAGTAACAACAACGCCTTGCGCAAAGGTTGGAAAGATTAAAACAGAATGCTGTGGCACACCAATCGTTGTTCCAAGAAAGCATGATATTTGTTGTGATGAAATGCAAAAGAACGGTTGCTGTAAGTACACTATTATTCAAAAGATGAAAGTTGAGATTCCTATCGACTTTACTGCTGATACTAAAGTTGATGATTTATTTGTTGATTGTGAATTTAAACATGACAAGGACCACTGTGACAAAGATCATTGTGAGAAAGCTCACTGTGACAGTTGTCAAAAAGACCCTTGCGATAAAAAGCCTTGGTAACATCATTTTAAAAAATTATAACCATTAATCGAAACAGTGTAATTTTAATATATTTCAAACTTAAATCAAAAAAATTAATGTTTCTTTATCATGTAAAAACGGCTTTAAAAAATTCTCATTTATAAGTTGACTAAAAAATGGGATTTGAATCGTTGATTTGATTCAAATCCTATTTTTTAATTTTTTCGCATCCAAATTTTAATCTAAAACTATTTTTGAGATATTTTTTCTAAATATTTGTATGTCTCCATTACTTCTTCTCTTGTCATATCTTGACTTACTGATTCTTTCATAGTAATTGTTACATACTTTCCATCTCTCTTAATTTCTTTTATATTTTCTAGACCCGTTAACTCGCTATTATTAACATCTTTTAACTCATTCATATATTGCTCATATGCTTGTTTTCCCGCTTCTTCATTATCATACATATAACAATAACTATAATTTATTACTTGGTCTCCACTAAAATCAAATATTATATAATAAGCATTTCCAAAATTAAAAACTGCTCTATCCTCTGTTGTTGATAAGCCTATTTTTCCTGAAACATCGCCTGAATCTCCGCTCTCATTATTTCCGCTAGTATTTTCTTCTATTTTAGAACCACCTATAATATTTTCTAAGTCTTTCTCATCATCTTTTGAGCTTGTATTAACCTTATCACTAATATCATTATTTAATCCAGTGTCTGGATTCTCTTCTTGTTTATTACAACCAACCATTCCTAAAATACACAAAGCCATTATTAAAACAATTCCGATTACTCTAAGTTTTTTCATATTTTTTCCTCCTATACTCTTTATACACTATAATTATAATACTATATTTCGTTTATAATTCCAACATTTATTTTTAATCTTCGAAAAGTTGATCTGCTAAATTTTGTATATATGCTTTTCTTTCATTCGTTTCTTTTTCTAATATTCTTATTTCTATAATATCTCCCTCTTCAGCATTCATTGCAAGCACTCTAGGCATATTCACAAATTCTCCATTTTCAAGTTCAACAATAGCATAATCTCCTTCATATCTATCTAATATAACTCTCATGCCTCATTCACCTCTTTATGTATCAACAGTTCTAAAGTAATTTATACAATCAATTTAAATTATATAAACCTCTTTTTAATGCACACATTATATCATAAAACAATAAAAAGGTGGAAGTATTTTTCCACCTTTACATATTAAAATTCTATTTTTGATACTTCTTTCATTGTATCCATATCTAGTACTTTTATCATATTACTTGATATTGTATAAAGCTTATCTCCTATATATATTATTCTTTCAATATTGCTATAAGGATTTTCAGTATTTTCATTTGAAACTTTTCCAAGCAATGTTATACCATTTTCTGTATCTATATTAAATATAACTGCTCCAGAAAACTCTAACTTACCATGCCTTGGAACTCCATTTTCATATGTTCCCGCATTCTCATCATATAATCTAACTGGAAAAGCGAATAAGCCTTCATCTTGTTTAAATAGAAGTGATTTATGATTGTACAATAATTCAGAATAACTTCCTCTGCCCCCTATCTTTACAGAGTCTAATTCTTTTGGATTGTTATAATCACTAACATCAAATATTGCAAGCTTTAATCCTGTTGAATATGCTGTTACTCTTTCTGTTCCATCATAGTTTTTAACAATCTTCTCTATTGAATCTTCTCCAAATCCAATTAAATAGTTTTCGCCAAATGGATGCAAGTAACTGCTATATCCTGGTATTTTTAATTCTCCTAAAACTTCTGGATTAGTTGGCTTACTTAAATCTATTACAAAAAGTGGATCAACAGTTTTATATGTTACAACATAGCATTTGTCTCCCATGAAACGTGTGCTATATATTCTCTCACCTTTTGCCAAGCCTTCTAACTTTCCAATAACTTTCAAGTCTTTGTTTAAGACATATAAATTGTTTTCAGATGTATCACTGTTCCATGAACTTCCTTTTGTAGTTGTTATTCTAAAGTTTCCATCATATTCATCCATTGAAAATTGATTTAATAACGCTCCTTTTACTTCGCCTTCTGCAACGTATTTTATTTTTCCATTATATATAGCAAATTTTCTTATTTTAGTTTTTCCTTTGTCGTTGTCGTATCTTAGCCAGCCTGGATAACTTGACTTTGTTACATATAGATTTTCTTTTGAACAATATATTTCTTCACCTGTACCTATAAAAGTTTCTACATTCGCTTTTTCAGATATATTATCCAAACTAAATAATGTAATCATCATATATGAACATTCGTCATCATCATCAAAGTCTGGAAAACATTTTATTGACGCAATATCAACTTCTTTTGCTTTTCCATTCTCGACACAAGTATCTTTGAAAAGTGGTACTACTTCTTCTGGATTAATATCGTTATAAAAATATACATACTTATTGCTTATTACATATATATCATCATCAACTTTTCTTGATGAACAATAGCTTCCTTCTGTCTCTATCTCTCTAACCAAATCATAACTATTTATATCATAAATCATAACCTTTGTTGATGTTGTATCATAGAAACCCCTGTAAAAGCCATACGTAGTAACCATATCATTTTCTAATGTTATCGGTCTACTCATACTACTAGTTGCTATTACTATTATATAATCGTCACTCAAATATAACTCTCTTGGTCTTTGATATATGTCATTGTCATTTTTTAGCTTAAAATCAATTTCTTTCTCTAGCTCTAATTTTTCGCCTTTATTATTAACTATCTTTAAAGTATTATTTGATAAGTAATAAATGTAATCTCCATTAGTCTTCACTATATCTGCTTCATCAACGCCTTGAACTTGTGTGTTGGTTTCTGAATATTCATCTGAAGATTTTTGAGCTCCACTATCACCAGCTGTATTTTCTGTCGCTGATAATTCTTGCGTTGCAAAATCAATTGAAACAGAATCAGCATATTTCAAATCGCCAAAAGAATTAAATATAGCCTTTCTATTCATACGCTCTCTGCTATCCTCTAGTTTTTTTACTAATTCATCTTTTGTTTTAAAAGTTGTAAGTTTTAATTCTTTTTGATTTTCGAACTCAATTTCCTTTTGATTTACTTTTAGCACACTTAAATCTACATCCTCAACATGATGTATGCTAGTTGCGTCAACTCCAACAAGTACTGCTATTGCAACAGCACATATACATGTAATAAGTGCATATCCTTCTCTTCTTTTTTTCATCTTATACTCACTCGCTTTCTTAAGTATACTTTTAACTCTCTCTTCATTACTCTTCATAAGAAAATCCCTCCTTTCTTAAATTTTCTTTAAGAGCAAGCCTTGCCCTATATGCAAGGTTTTTTATCTGTTTATTATTTTTATGCATAACCTTCGATATTTCATCATAAGACATATCTTCAAAGTATATTAAAAACAACACTGTTTCATAATCTTTGGGTAAAGTCTTTATTATTCTGCGTATATTTCTGTGTTCTTCATCTTTTATTACACTCTCTTCAAATCTTTCTTCATCCTCAAGTATTTCATCTTCTAAAAAGCTACATTTTTTATTCTTTTTTAGAACATTGAAAGCTTTATTTCTTCCAATTTGAAACAAATAAGTTTTAAATGAAGATTCTTCTTTAAAATTATGCTTTTTTACAACCAATTCCATAAAAACATCTTCCATTAATTCTTCAGCCAAAGAAAGATTATTTACAAAACCATTTATAAAAAACATAAGACTATCGCCATACATTTTAACTATATCTTCAAGACCACTTTCATCTCCATTTAGGAAACGACGGTAGCTACTTGCGCCGTTATCCATAAATTTTCCCTCCTTTTAATGCCTTACACCAATTAGACAATTCAAACCTCAAAAAGTCTCATAAAGCTCAAGTTTTCTTATATTCTATATTAAATAGCGATTTTTTTCAATCAAATTCTAGCTTCAAATCATGTTCTTGCTAATATATGTAATTTTGTAATAAATCTTTTAAATACGAAAATGGCATATAATACTCTTCAAGAAAAGCATTATATGCCATTATTGATTACTTAAATTTTTAGTCATGTACTATTTTATCAAGTATACTAAATATTATAAACATAACAACATTCACCAAAACAATTGTCGCACCAGTACTAATGTTATACGCATAAGATATGTATAAGCCAATTAAAAATGATACCACACTATCAATTGACGAACTTATTACAACCTTTTTGAAAGACCTAAACAATCTCATTGATGTAAGTGCCGGAAAAATTATGATGCTACTTATAAGCATAGTTCCCATCATTCTCATTCCAACCACGATGACAACGGCCGTTAGAATAGCAATCAAATTTGTATACCATTTCACATTCAAACCAACTGCTTTAGAAAATTCTTCGTCAAATGTAATTGCAAACAATTTTCTATAATAGATGACGAATAAAATCACAACAATAATGCTAACAGCCACACTTAAATAAACATCTGAAGCACTCATAGCAAGAATACTACCAAACATAAAATTACATACATCTGTATTCATGCCAGTAGTTAGAGATGTGACTGCTACACCTAATGCTAAAGCTGTACTTGATATAAGAGCTATTGCACTGTCCGCCTTAATCTTACTATCATCACCTATTTTTAATAGCACAACAGCTGCAATTATAACCCCTGGTATTGCAACATATAAAGGTGTAGTAATGCCAAGAGCAGTAGCTATTGTCAATATACCAAAGCCAACATGTGAAAGTCCATCACCTATCATTGCATACCTTTTCAAAACTAAACTTACTCCTAAAAGAGCCGCACATAAGCTTACTAAAATTCCAACTAATGCCGCTCTCTGTATAAAACCAAAACTTAACATTTCTGTAATAGTTGTAATCATCTAAGCAACACCTCCACCCTTGTAGCTTTTCGCATCGCCTAAATATGTAACTTTTCCATCTTTAATCTCCATAACTCGACTACAATATTTTATAGCTCTTGATATATCATGTGAAACCATTATAACTGTCAAACCTCTTTTTTTATTTAATCTTTCTAAGATTTCATATATTTGAGTGGAAATAGCAGGATCAAGGCCATTCGTTGGCTCATCTAAAATGATAACTTTTTCTGTTGCACATATCGCTCTAGCTATTAAAACCCTTTGTTGTTGACCACCAGATAAATCTCTAAAGCACTTATTTTTTATATCAAACAAATCCAATTCCTTCATAACCTTGTTTGCTGTTGCTATATCTCTTTTGCTATACCAAATTTTATTTATATTATTAACAATTGTACCACTTAGAACAACCTCTTCAATTGATGCTGGAAAATTGCTCTGTATTTCAGTCTTTTGTGGCAAATATCCGGATTCTGTCGTTAACAATTATTTCTCCAGATTGTGGCTTGTACAACCCCAAAATGCACTTCATAAGTGTACTTTTACCAGAACCATTTTCACCAAATACACAAACAAAATCTCCCTCTTCTATTTTAAAACTAACTCCATTCAAAGCATCTTTTTTTGCAGGATAACTAAAATGTACATTTTTTGCCTCAACCAAACTCATTCCATTTCATCTCCCTTTTAAGAACTACTATACATAATACAATAAAATCTGACTAAAATCAACATTTATTTACATCATTCATATTGCTTATTTTATGCTTTATAACTACTTTTAATAAATCAAACACCCTTATCTTTAGCACAATATTAACATTTGTATCAAACATCAATTTGTCATACTCTGGCAAAATCACGTACTTATAATAGCCTATCTTTTTAAAAGGTAACTTTTTTAAACATTCTAAAAAAGTAGATAGTATAGGAATCGAGAAGACCGTCGGAAATAAAAAAAGTAGGCCAACTTTTAAACTTGCATCAAAAGATGTTAATTCAACATTTTTCATAATTTGTTTTATTTCATTTGCACTGATTTTCTTCTTCCTACTCTTTGATTTATTACATTTTTTTCTTCTACCAATAACTCTACCATTTCTCTTTATTTCCACTGCTCCTATTTTTAACTTCACAAATGTATTCATTCCATAATTCTCTATATTCACTTTAATTTTAATCTTAAGAATTAAAATACTAATAACAATAAAAATAATTATACATAAAATCTTCATAAGAATATTTTTCCAAATAATCAATTTATTATTCTTTGTTGTTAAATTCAAAATCTCTCTTCTATACAACTCTGAATTTTCTACACAATATAAAAACCTCAAACAATGCTTTGACACACTATTTGAGGTTTCTTATATTTAGTCCTTATTTACTTCACCGCTAGCCATTTCTTCGCCACTCACACTGGCAATAGGTTCGATTCCTTCTCTTATCGTGATTGCTCTTTCATGTTTTAGAGCTCTATAAACTGCATCAATTTTATTATTCTTTGAAGTGATTAATGTAACATTCAAGATAAATTCATTTTCTTCTTCAGCTTTATTTACACTTATCTTAATCAAAGTTCCTTTGTTGTGATTAGAATCACCAGACTCTAGTTTTATCCAATCCGTTTGCTCGTTCATTAGACCCTTGCAAACTTTTTCAAAATCATATTGGCTTAAGCTTATTTCACCACTTGTATTATTTTCATTTATATCAATAGCTATATACTCACCTATGTCTTTTTCAGAAACTTTTGAAAGTGCAGTTGAAATCAAAGAAGAATATAATGAAATATCTTCATTTGCAGCCTCTTTTTCGCCGTATATAACTTCCTTCTTCCATAAATCACTATCTATAGCATATTCTAAAACATCTCTACCTATTTGATAATTAATTTCATCTCTAGAATATGAATAATTTGCTACAGGACCATTTGCAACTTCATACTGAATAGTATTTAATTCAGGAACTAATGCAAATAGTGCAATTGTATTATTTTTTAAATCGTCTCTGTCATCTATTGAAGTATTTACATATTTTACAGACAAAGTTTTCGTATCTGAATCAATTACGATGCCAGAAATATTTTTTGAATATGCTAATTGATTTAGAATTTCCTTTACTTTTACTAAATCTGAAACTTTAGTATTTCTATACTTTAGCATTTCATCAACATCGTATATGTTCTCGTCTGTAACAACTAGTTTAAAACCATATTCTGCTGAGCCCTTAGAATAGAAATCCAACTTTATTAAACATATATATGTTCCTTCTAGCTCTGGAGAATATATTGTAAAATAATTTCCTGCTTCATCAAACTTTGAAGTAACATCAAAAGTTTCTCCATTATAAATGCTAACATACTTTACTTCTTGTATTGTAAATTTTTCTGTTGTAGATGCCGTTATCATCTCGTTTGTTTTAGAAACTAATGTATTATTAGTATTGTACTCAAAGTCCTTCAAACTAATTGCATCAGTAGAAGTTATGTTGCCAAAAACCTTCCAAGAATACCCACCAAGTACTGATGTTATAGCCTTTTTATCTGCATTTTGTACTGTAAGCTCTGGTGGAAGCTTTTTAGAATTAGAAACTAAAAATGCTAAAAATACTGCTACCAATATAACCAATGTTATTGCTACTATAAAAATCTTTTCTTTTTTATCCATATAAATCCTCCTTTAAATATTTTTGTTCAATCTTTCTAATTCTGTTCCGTCATTTTTCACCCTATAAATCATGTATTCTTCAACACTTGACATTCCGTCAACCAAATTGAAATCAATATAAATATAATTATCTTTTTCTCTTATATTAATATCTTGAGCATTTTCTCTATACACTTCGCAGATATCACAAATTAAGGAATTATTCTTATATAGTTTTAATGCTGTTTCTTCTTTTTGTAAAGAGTATATAAGTGGCATATCACTTTCTTTTACAGATTCAATCTGAGCAGATCTTTCACTATATTTTTTCAATTCAGTTTCGCCATAATAACTAAAATATATATTTGAACTATCTGCATATTTTATTTCATAAACAGTTCCAGTCAAATCTATTAATTGTGTTTCTGAACCGTCTTTTTTTACCTTCTTAATAACATATTTGAATCCAGTAGCTGGCAAGTTTTTCTCTATCAAGACGTACAATGAATTATCTGTAACAGCACTGCCAATTACATGTTGTTCGCTTTCATTTGTCATATAAATTCGGTCTAGCACATTTGCATATTGTTTTTCTTTATTAACTTTAAAAATAGAAATACTGCCATCGCTATTTGAAGAAGAAAAATATAAGTTAACATCATCTTCCATCATAAAGCTTGAATTTCCACTTACTAATGATGTAGGGTTTCTAACAACTAATGTTTCTTTGTAGTATTCTGCTTTACATATTTTATTTTGATATAAATATATTATATTTCCATCTTGAATGCTATACAATTTACCAACACAGAATTTTTTAATGTAACTAGTATCGTCAAGATTCATATACAAAGTTTGACCCAAAACCGTAAAAAATAAATTGTTATTAAAAACATATAACCTATTTTCGATGTCGTATTGCGAAGTCTTATACAAAACTTCAACCTTACTTTCACCGGTCAACTTAATTCTGCATATTTTGTTTTCAATTTCACCGTTATATCCAACCTCATTATCGACATAATATATATATTCATCGTATATTAGCGAATTGCTGCCATTCCATATAACTTTTGATTTGTTCTCTTTAGTCAAATCAATAAGATTACCAGTTGGATTTTGTATAACATTTCCGTTATTTTTAGAACTAAATGCTATCAGTCCTATTAAAAGTGCCAAAATTATAATAAACAAAAAAATCAATCCGTTTTTTTTCATTAATTACCTCCACTTTTATCTTTAGTCTTTGTACGCTTCCAATCTATTTATTTTTATTCCAGCATTTGAAAACTTTTCCTCATACTCAGTCATTATATTATCACTAACATTTTCAGAGTGTAAATCTCTTGTTACATTTCTCAATTCATAGCCGTTTTCAACAAGCGACACCATAGAAAAATTAAATAAATCATTATTATCCGTTTTTTGAAATATTTGTTTTTGACCTTTAAATATTCTATCATATTTTTCTAAAAAAATCTTGCTTGTTAGTCTTCTTTTTTCATGTTTGGCTTTTGGCCAAGGGTCCGAAAAATTAAGGTATATACGTGAAATTTCACTTTCAAAAATTTCATCAATCTTCATAGCATCAATTAGCACAAGTTTCAAATTTTTCAAAGGCTTTTCTTCTTGTTTTAATTTTTCTACTGCTTTAACCATAACGCTATCATACATTTCTATTCCGATATAGTTTACATCTTTATGCGCTTTTGCCATACCAATAATAAAGTTTCCTTTACCCATACCAATTTCTATATGAATAGGATTGCTGTTTTTAAAAAGTTCATTCCATTTTCCTTTATATTCGCTCGGAGCGTTCACATAATATTCTGAAGCTTCAACTCTTTCTTTTGCATCCTTTACTTTTTTTAATCTCATCCTTTTCTCCTCTTTAATTTTAATACTACTGTAAAACTCAATGTCTAACAATCATTATTTTGGATTCATTATCCCATTTTTTTCTATTTTGCTAGACATTCAGACATTATTATTGTATAATGTCCTAGGTGATTAATCAATATAATTATCAAATTTTATAAGGAGGATGATTTTAATATGGCAAAGAAAATAGCTTTATTAGTATCTTTAGTCATGATCTTTTCTTTATCATTAGTTTTTGCAGAAACAGATGGAAGTACGCTTTTAATTTCACCTGCTCAAATAACTACAGAGAGTGGAGAAACTATAGATACAACTGAAAAATCTGGCGAAGAATTAGTTTCAGGAGAAACTTCTGGTGAGGTTTCAGGAGAAATATCTAACGAGACTTCTGGAGAAACTTCAGGCGAAGTATCAGGAGAAACCTCTGGTGAAGAAAAAACTCCAGAAGATACAAAAACACCTACAACAACAGATGATAATACATCAAAAGATGATAGCACAACAACACCTACTACACAAAAAACTAGCACTGTTGGTGCAGTAATCGCTATAGTAATTGTTGTTGCTGTTGTTGCAATAGTTGCTGTTCTTCAAAAGAAATAAACCATAATTTAATCTTAACTTCAGCCACGTAGATGGCTGAAGTTTTTTATTTGAAAATTAAAGTCATATATAAAAACAACCATTTACATCCTGCTCAATTTTAAGAGTAGTTTTAGTAAATGGTTGTATTTTTCAACTTAAAATATATTATTATTCATTTTCAGTTTCATTTTCTTCATTATCTTCTTCACATCCGCATGAACATTCTTCATGAGTGTTACCATCTTCATCCTCATAAAATTCATACGTATATGTTCTGTCTTTATCAAGTAATTGTGTTATTTTATCTATGACATCTGGCACATAGTCCAATAATTTATCAATTGCATTGCAATGATCAACAGGTATCATTTTTGTTGAATCTTCTGTTATTACTAAAAAACCGATTGGCTCGATATGCACGCCAGCTCCACTACCTCCACCAAAAGGAAGTGCATGCTTTGTCTCCTCATCCGAACCACTTCGTTTTGTTTCTTCTAATGTACTCATATTAAATTCACTGCCACCTGCCGCAAACCCAAATGAAACTTTTGATATTGGTATTATAACAGTACCATTTGCAGTTTCGATAGAATCTCCTATAATAGTATTCACATCTATCATATCTCTTAAGTTGTTCATAGCAGTATTCATAAGACCTTCAATAGGATGCTCGCTCATATTATTTTTACCTCCTTAATTTATGCTTTAAAAATAATATGGGCTTTTTCATATAAAAATATTCTATTTATTTTAATTATTTACTATTTCAACACTGATAGCATCTACTCCAGCAGGATAAGTTTCTCTTACATCTCCAGTGTATGTTACTTTTACCTTTTGACCAATTATATAATCTTTTGATTTTTCATTTTTTATTGAAAAACTAATTATATCTGAAGATTTAAGTATTTCTTGATCCTCTAGAGGTGTAACAAGCATAATATCTCCTTTTACTCCGATAACACTTCCTATAAAGTAAGGTTTAACTTCTTCTTTATCACCTGATTTTTCTAAATCTCCGCTTTGAGTCGGTTGCTCCAAATTGTTATTTTTTTCTCCACTTGCCGTAACGGTATCTCCGCTCTTCACTTCATAGTCACCACTACTTACGACCGCATCGCCACTTACTTGATTTTTGTCTCCACTTTCTTTTTCAGTATCTCCACTATTTATTTTATTATCATCATCATTTTGGTTTTTATCATCATCTTTTGGTATTAGATTTACATCATATTTTTTGTATTCTTCACTAAAATCTTCTGGTTTTGTAAACAAAGTTCCAACTTTTGTTTCATCATATCCATTTAGCATATGAAAATCTATTATCTTATATCCAAAACCTGTATATATAACTGTACCACCATCATTTAAAGCTGATGACATCTTAGCAAATATAGGCTCTTTTTCACTTTTTATAGAGCTACAATCAACTAAAATCATTATTCCACTAATTATTGCAAGTGCGAATATAATCGCTATTACCAATTTTATTATTTTCTTCATATCACTATTACATAAACTATATAAAGTTTATGAACTCCTTTCTACTAATTTTTAAATTCCTTTAAAATCAATTCTTTCTGAGCCATAGTTTCGTTATACCCCAAATCAATAACATGATTTACATCTTTTATATCTAATAAGCCTGTATCCGGGATTGAAAGTTCCAGCAATAAATTTAAATATTCTTTTGCAACTGACATATTCAAAATAGAAAATATATCCGCAGCTCTCAAAGCAACACTTAGAATGTCATCTTCCGGCTCATATGGATTCAATTCAAAACAAACACCAAGTACTTTTTCTGCTCCCATTTCTCTTAAAATTTTTGTTGGTAAATTGTTTACTGTTCCTCCATCAATTAAGTTATATTTTTCAAAATCGCAAGGCGTAAGTACTCCTGGAAACGACATACTTGCTCTAATCGCTTTTGAAATTTCAGCACCAACTATGTAATCAGTTCTTTCTGTATTTTTGATATTAAAATCCTCAGATAAAAATATCACTTCTTTTGTGCTTATTGTATCACACGAAACAATTGCTAGCTTTTTATCAACATCTTTCATATTAGTTTTTGAAATCTTTTCATCTATTAGCATATTTCGCATTGCATTTTCTATTTTGCTTCCGTCTATCAAGGATCTTAATTTTAATTCGTT
This sequence comes from uncultured Clostridia bacterium, assembly GCA_934149405.1. GTDB lineage: Bacteria > Bacillota > Clostridia > TANB77 > UBA1234 > UBA1234. Next base: position 31,121 of record CAKPEV010000009.1, read on the forward strand.
TTTAGCGATTGATTTGATGGCTGAACCAAACACATTTCTAACATTAATTTTAGCTATATCTTTATATCTGCTAGAAATTATTTTAAGCATATCGTCAGGCTTTATCCCTAATGCATAAAAAGCTGCAATCACACTTCCAGAACTAGTTCCAGAGACATAATCAAACTCAATTCCAAGCTCTTCTAATGCTTTTAATGCACCTATATGTGCAAAGATTTTCAATCCTCCACCACTAAAAGCTATTCCATTTTTCAAGATTCTTCACCCCTATTTTTCTTTATTTTTATAACATTGATATCTCCGAATAAAGAGTCTTGTGTAATTTTTATTCTACTCATTTTTGATAATTCTAATAGGCTTAAAAAAGCTGTAACAACTTCTGCCTTAGGTTTCTTTTTTACATTAAAAAGCTTATTAAATACGAAGCTTGGCTTTTTCCATAGTTCTTTTAATATTTCTCTTATCTTATTCTTTATTGTATACTTTTCACTTGTAGCAAGTCTATTTATGTTATCCGCTCTTAAATTTCTCTTAGCCTCTTCCTTTGTTACAAAATCATTGTATATGCTTGGAATTAAATTGCTATCAAAACTGCCTTCTAATTTACCTTTTGGCAATTCTATTTTGTCCGGCAATTTATAAAATTTGCCACCATATACTTCAATTCGTTCTTTTAATGTTTTTGTATACTCTTTATATTTTTTATATTCTATAAGCATTTGTACCAAATCAATTTCTTCTTCATCATCTTCAACAACCGTTGGAAGAAGTGATTTTGATTTTAAATATATTAATCTTGAAGCCATCACTATAAATTCACTTGTAACATCTAAATTCATTTGATGCATCTCATTTAGATATTCTAAATATTGATCTGTTATTTCACAAATCTTTATATCACATATATCCATTTTGTTCTTATCAATCAAATGGCAAAGTAAATCTAGCGGACCTTCAAAATTTTCCATCTTTATCGTGTATTGTTCCATTTTTCCCCCGTAGCACTACATTTTCATTATGATTCGCATAATTAATGTTTTGAATTTTTCTTCAACTTGCGTAGCATTTTCAACAACTTCTTCATGTGAAGGAACTGCATTGCCACCAACCACGTTAGTAATGCAAGAAATTCCTAGCACTTCTATTCCTGAATGTGATGCTACAATAACTTCTGGCACTGTTGACATTCCAACAGCATCTGCTCCTAAAATTTCAAGCATTTTTATTTCTGCTGTTGTTTCATACTGTGGACCAGGCATAAAGGCATACACGCCTTCTTTTAAATCAATTGCTAAATCATCGCTATCTTTTGCAATTCTCATCGCCTTCTTGTCAAACATATCTCCATAAGCTTTAAGCGATGCAACATCTTTTGCAAGATTTATAAGTCTCTTTGAATAAGCATTTGTCATGCTAGGAAATCTTGTTCCAAACGCATCTTCATTTGTTCCTCTAAGTGGTGATTCTCCACATATGTTTATGTGGTCTTTTATAATCATTAAATCTTGTGCCTTGAATTTTTTATTTATTCCACCTGCAGCATTAGATATTATTAAACTTTCTATGCCAAGCAACGCTAATACTCTTATAGGAAAAGCCACTTCATTCATCTCATAGCCTTCATAGTAATGAAATCTTCCTTGCATTACTATAACGTCTTTATCATAAATCTTTCCGATGATTAATTTATTGCTATGTCCTTCAACTTTTGATAAAGGAAAGTTTGGAATCTCACCATAAGGAATCTCTACTCTGTTTTCATAAACTTCATCTGCCAATGAACCAAGTCCTGAGCCTAATATAATTGCAATTTTAGGTCTACAATCAATTTTAGAATTAATATATGTAGCTGCCTCTGAAGCCTTTTGTAATATGTTATTCATCTTCAAATTTCCTCCTATAAAAATATTTTATCTACGTATTAATTATCTTCTAAATCAGCTAAATTGTCAATTGCTTTAGCTACATTGGTATATGAAAACCCCTTGTTTAAAAGATATCTTTTTACCTTTTCTATATCACCAATTTTAGATTTTTTTATTGCCAATTCTTTAGCTGACTTTTCCTCAAAACTCTCCAAGTCATCTGTTATATATTTATCTATTAACTCTTCATTTATCCCTCTTTTCATAAGATCAATTTTTATTTCTCTTATTGAGCAAGCCTTTAATCTCGTTACGTTTTTTATATACTTTTCTACATAAACCTCATCATTTATATATCCGTTTTCTTTCAAATATTCCACAATCTGCTCTATGGTTTCATCGTCGTATTTTAGCATTTTACATTTATTTTTCAGTTCTTCTTCTGTTCTTTTTTTGAACACAATATATTTCATAATTTTATCATCAACAATCATTTGTATACCTCCCATAAAACATAAGACGGGTATGGCCCGTCTTATATTCTATTTATTCATCTTCTGATATTTTTTCTATACTTTCACTTAAACTTTTATCAAAAGCATCGTTATAATTTTCTCTAATCTTAGCTTCAATTTCTGCACAAACAGTAGGATTGTCTTTTAAATATTGTTTTGCGTTCTCTCTACCTTGTCCTATTCTTGTACCATTATAGCTAAACCAAGCTCCTGCTTTTTCAACGATGTTTAAGTTAACACCTATGTCTAATACATTTCCTTCTTTTGAAATACCCTCTCCATAAACTATATCAAATTCAGCTTCTCTAAATGGAGGAGCAACTTTATTCTTTACAACTTTAACTCTAGTTCTATTACCAACAACCTCATTATTTATCTTTAAAGCTTCTACTCTTCTTACATCTAATCTAACTGAAGAATAAAACTTAAGAGCTCTACCACCTGGAGTTACTTCTGGATTTCCAAACATTACTCCAACTTTTTCACGTAACTGATTTATAAATATTGCAACTGTATTAGATTTATTTAACACACCAGCAAGTTTTCTAAGAGCTTGTGACATAAGTCTAGCTTGAAGACCAACATGAGAATCTCCCATATCTCCATCTATTTCTGCTTTAGGAACTAATGCAGCAACAGAGTCAACGACCAAAATATCTATCGCACCACTTCTAACTAAAGCTTCTGCAATTTCCAAAGCTTGCTCTCCTGTATCTGGTTGCGAAACAATTAAATTATCTATATCAACGCCTAAGTGTTTAGCATATACTGGATCTAATGCATGTTCAGCATCTATAAAAGCAGCCTCTCCGCCCATTTTTTGTGCTTCTGCAATCATATGTAAAGCAACAGTTGTTTTACCAGAAGATTCTGGACCAAATACTTCAACAATTCTTCCTCTTGGAACACCACCAATACCAAGTGCTATATCTAAACTTAATGCACCAGTTGGTATAACATCTATGTTCATTTGTGCGTTTTCGCCCAATTTCATTACTGCACCTTTTCCAAATTGCTTTTCTATCTGTCCAAGTGCCGCTTCTAAAGCTTTTTTCTTTTCATTATTATCAGTCATGATAAACCTCCTTTATTACTTCTCTTTTGGCTACAACTAAATAATAGAACACTCGTTCTAAAATGTCAAGAATAATTTTTCGTTTATTTTGAAAATTATTTTGAAACTTCAAAATTTATTATCAACACTTTTAATATAAAGCATGATATATAAGTTATTTCACGTTTCACATCATTTACAAAATGTAGTTATATTTCTAAAATAATTTGACCATGTTGGTTCTATATTTCCTTTAACACTCTTATTAGTTAAAATAGTACTTGTTTTAAAATACAATCCTATGTACGGCGCATCATTCTTAAATAATAATGAATATGTATAAATATTTTCATCATAATTCAAATTATCAACTTTTAAATTTTCGATTATAGAATTCATCGCTTCTGAAAAATAATTAGCATAATTATTTTCGCTCTCATTCTCAACTAAACTGTAAGTAAACATCTCATTTTTTATATCAATAGATAATAATGCTAATTCAAATTTATCTTGCTTAATATTATTTTTTATATTTTCTATAGATGTTTTATTTATATTTATTGGTATTCCAATTTCACTAAGATTTTCTTTTATCTTTTCAGCTACGGCTATCTTTTCTTTATTGTCTGCATTAACCATCAAAGTAAAATGTAAAGAATATTTCTTACCTTCGATATCTTTTTGCCAACCATCTTGGCTTTGGCTCCATCCAGCATTTATTAAAATTTGTTTTGCTTTTTCAATATCGTATTCTGCATTAGTAACACTGTTTTTCGAGTTTGTATGAATTGGAATATCACTAACACTTGCATTATCATTATATATGCTATTTATTATATTTTCTCTATTTATTGCTTGAAGGATTGCTCTTCTTACAGAATTATCAGCAAGCAAAACATTGTTGCAATTCGGTACAATTAGTTCATACTCAGAATTTTCAAAACTATATGAATTGACACCTATTGTTCCAAACTTCTCTTTCCAAGATGACATGTTTGTTACAATCAAATCAATATCAGCAGACTTAAATGCTTTTATTGCTTCTCCATACGTCGCATATTTATATACATAAATTTTTTGAAGTTTAGCATCATCTTCTTTCCACCAATTTTTATTAAATGATAACTCTATAATATCGTCTGATGTATTGATGTATTTGTATGGACCTGTTCCAACCATTTTAGAAATTCTATTTTCATTATTAAAATTTTCACCTTTAAAATAGTATTCAGGAACAATCGGGAAACTCAACTTAGAAGCGAAAAAATCATCCGCTAAAGAAAGGTTAATTTTTATTGCGTCATCTCCTATAACTTCTATACTATTAATATTTTTCACATTTGAACTATATGTTAAATCATTATTTCTTAACATATTAAATGTAAATACAACATCATTAGCTGTAAAAGTTACTCCACTATGCCATTTAACATTATTCCTTAGTTTGATAATCCAGTTGTATTCATCTAGTCTTGTACAACTTTCAGCAAGCACATACTCTAACTCATCATCACTTTTATACGCAATTAAAGGTTCATAAATTAAATTAAGCAATGCTACAACATCTGCATTTTTCGTTTTTAGCGGATTAAATGTATCTAGCTCTGAAATAGATATATTTAGTTCATCTCTATAAATCTCATTAACATCTTTCATTAATGATTGCACTTCAACTTCATCTTTTTCTTCTACCTTTACGCTTTTCATACCTGCAGTAAGTCCCCAGACTATAGCTACAAATATAAAAAACAAAACAATCTTCTTACCCAAGAAATCACCTCTTTTTTCAAAATCATTCTATAATATCCAACTATGTTTTTCAAGAAAGTTTTTACATGAACAACAAAAAACCGCACTAGGTGCGGTCATATGTATATATTTATTTTTATCTAGGCTCAACTGCTAACTTTATTCCTGTTCTTTCCTCGTCCTCGATTTTAACCTCTGTAAAAGCTGGTATGCAAATTAAATCAACACCAGATGGTGCAACAAATCCTCTTGCTATTGCTATTGCTTTTATAGCTTGATTTAATGCACCAGCTCCAATTGCTTGCATCTCTGCTCTTCCTTTCTCTTTAATTAATCCTGCTATAGCACCTGCTACTGAATTTGGATTTGATTTTGTTGAAATTTTTAAAATATCCATGTTATTCCTCCTTGTTTTTATTTTGATTACTTACTACACTATAAATTATATAAAGTTTTATATAAAAAGCCAGTATTTTCCAATAAAAACTTAGAGAATCGATTGACAAAAATCGCTATATTTAGGCATTTATAGACTTATTCTTGTAATATCCGTTACCTTTTTACTTATTTCATCAAAGTTAAATACAACGCCATTTAACATAAACGGTCCTTCTGCACAAGAATATCTTTCCGGAATTTGTGTCAAAAATCTTTTCATTGCAGCTTCGATATTCATGCCTATAATTGAATTTTTAGGTCCTGTCATACCAACATCAGTTATATATCCCATTCCTGTATCATATATTTTCTCGTCAGCTGTTTGTACATGGGTATGTGTTCCAAACAAAATATTAACTTTATCTTTCAAATAATATGCAAGTGCAATTTTTTCTGCAGTAGCTTCAGCATGAAAATCAACTATAATTACATCTGCACCATTTTTCTTTAGCTTATCAATCTCTTTATCAGCAGCAACAAAAGGGCTATCATAACTTCCGCCCATATCTACTCTACCAATTAAATTTATAATACCAATCTTTTTGCCTTTTGAGTGTAGTAATATACTGCCTTTTCCACACACTCCTTCTGCATAATTTGCCGGTCTAACTAATCGCTCATCTTCATCTATAAACGAGAAAATATCCTTCTTTCCCCATGTGTGATTTCCCATTGTTATTGCATCAACCCCACACGCATATAAATCATTTACTATATTCTTAGTAATACCCATGCCATCTGCTGAATTTTCGCCATTAGCTATTGTAAAATCTATATTATATTTTTCTTTTAGCTTTGATATGTTTTTCTTAACTGCTTCAACGCCAACTTTTCCAACGATATCTCCAATAATTAAAAAATTCATAATTAGCCTCCTTAACATTCACACTAAACTCTTAATAGAGTATTTTCATACCTTTCAAAGTATATCATAATTTATACAAAAAGAAAAGGAGACAAACCTTTTAAGTTCATCTCCTACTTTTTTATTTTGCATATTCTATTGCTCTAGTCTCTCTTATAACATTTACTTTTATTTGTCCTGGATAATCCATTTCTTCTTCTATTCTCTTTGCAATGTCTCTTGCCATAATTGTCATCTTGTCTTCATCAATAGTTTCTGGTTTTACAATTATTCTAACTTCACGACCTGCTTGAATTGCAAATGATTTTTCAACGCCTTCAAAAGAATCAGCAATTTCTTCTAATTTTTCAAGTCTCTTAATATAGTTCTCTAAAGTTTCTCTTCTAGCACCCGGTCTCGAAGCAGAAATTGCATCTGCTGCTTGAACTAAGACAGCCTCCATTGTTAATGGTTCAACATCACCATGGTGAGCTTGTACTGCGTTGATAACAGCATTGCTTTCCTTATATTTTCTAAGGATGTCAACACCAATTTCAACATGTGTACCTTCTATTTCATGGTCTATTGCCTTACCAATATCATGAAGTAATCCTGCTCTTTTAGCAAGCTTAGGATCAAATCCTAATTCCTCTGCCATAATACCAGCCAATTGTGAAACTTCTATAGAGTGATTTAATACATTTTGTCCATAACTTGTCCTATATTTTAACTTACCGATTAGCTTAATCACATCTGGATGTAAACCTATAACGCCAGTTTCCATAGATGCTTCTTCGCCTTCTTCTTTGATTATAGTTTCAAGCTCTTCTTTTGCTTTTTCCACCATCTCTTCTATTCTAGCAGGATGAATTCTACCATCTGTAACTAGATTTTCAAGAGCTATTCTAGCAACCTCACGTCTTATAGGATCGAAGCTTGATAGAATAACAGCCTCTGGCGTATCATCAATAATCAAATCAATTCCAGTTAGAGTTTCTAGAGTTTTGATATTTCTACCTTCCCTTCCGATAATTCTACCTTTCATATCATCGCTTGGCAAAGGTACAACAGAAACTGTAGTTTCAGATGTATGGTCAGCTGCACACTTTTGAACTGCATAAGTAATTAACTCTTTCGCTTTCTTGTTTGCTTCTTCCTTTGTCTTATTCTCAAACTCTTTTATCATAACAGCTTGATCATGTGTCAAAGATTCATTTAATGTGCTTAGAAGATATTTTTTCGCTTCTTCTTGTGATAAACCAGAAATTCTTTCTAATTCAGCCAATTGCTTGTCCTTAAACTTTCCAAGTTCATCTTTTTCTTCCTCTAGTTTTCTTTCCTTATCCAATAACTCAATTTCTTTTCCTTCTAATTTCTCGATTTTTTTATCTAAAGTCTCTTCTTTTTGAAGTAATCTTTTTTCTTGCTTTGCTACTTCTGCCCTTCTCTCTCTTATTTCGCCTTCTAAATCTCCACGTTCTTTCTGTATTTCTTCTTTAGCTAAAATAACTTTTTCTTTTCTTTCTGCCTCAGCTATTCTAACAATCTCTGATGCCTTATTTCTAGCCTCATTTTTTAATCTTTCAGCTTCTTCCTCAGCATTTTTGATTTTAGATAACCCTTTCTTTGTTTTATTTTTTTCTAGCAAAAAGAAAATAAAAATTACAATCGCTGCTGTAACAATAGCGACAATAATAGAAGGGACAATCATTTCTCTAGTAAAAATATCGTCCACCTCCCTTTATTTACTTTTCAATGTTCAATATATTATTATTTAAAGTATCTATCCAATACTCAAAATCACAACAATCTTTTGAATAATATATTTCACTGCCATTCTATTTTATCTATAAAAGCCTACATTGTCAATAGTTAATATGTTAGCTCGAATATGCATAAAGACAGTTATTATAGCAATCTTTTCATCTCTTCATCGTTTAAATATTCTATCTTCGTCTTTTCTGCCTTTTCTTTCTCTAGTTGTACTCTCAATTTTCCAACGTCTTCTTTTTCTATTGGTTCCCCTTTTCTAAAATATTTTGTATCTATTACATTTCCGTTTAAATCATATGTTTTTACCTCGCCATCCAAAATGTCCCTTGAATAACTAGCCTCTTCCGCAATCGTTCCACTTTCAAAAAATCTCTTTTTAATACCATTAATTCTTCCATTTCTATATGGTATTTCTTCCGAAACAACGCCAGAATTATAATATACATATGTCGTTCCATTTAGTACATCATCTACATATTCACTCTTACTACTTACAACTCCAGCGTAATAATATTCAACAACTGTTCCGTTAATCATTCCATTTTTATATGGTGTCTCAGACAATATCTTGCCATCTTCATAATATTTTATCAAAGTTCCTTCCAATATTTTACCATTATCATCATAAACTATCTCTGACATGTAATCCTCTCCTTATATTAGTGTATAAAATATATTATATATTTTATAAAAAAATTTACAAGGTTAAATATAGCAAATACATTTTATTTTATACAAATATACCAATTACAATTATTTAGCAAGAAAAATATAATTTTAGGTGAAATAATACGGCTAGTTGCTAAAAAGACTCCCACATAAAAATTATTTTTAAAAAACTTTACTTATAAATAAAAAAGAATGTAACCTCAAATTATACAAACTTGAGGTTACACTCTTAAAAAATCCGCTCTTAAACTAACACGTTTTTAGAAGAATTGTACGCTTCTTCTATTTTCTCATCAATCAAGGTTTCAACTTGTTCTTTTGTCATAGCTTCAGCCAAAACTAGCTCACTTATAAGTATTTGTTTTGCATTTGATAACATCTTTTTTTCACCAGTAGCAAGCCCTTTGTCTTTTTGTCTGAAAGTTAAGTTTCTGACAACATCTGCAACTTCACATATATCGCCACTCTTCATCTTGTCCTGATTGTCTCTATATCTTTTGTTCCAATTAGAAGACATATCCGTTGGCATAGCACTAAGAACGTCTAATACACTTTCTGCCACATCTCCACCGATTACATCTCTTACGCCGATTAATTCAGCATTTTTCGTTGGTACCATAACTTTTATGTCTCCAACAGGCATCTTCATTATGTAATATTTTTGTTTTTCTCCTAGTATTTCACGCTCTTCTATTGACTCAATTGTTCCTGCACCATGCATTGGATATACTATCTTGTCTCCTACTTTAAACATCAGTATCACTCCCTAACTTCCGTATTATGTTATTGTAAGAAAATCTTTCCTTTCCTTACGGCACGTTTACATTATATCACAAATAATGGTAAAAGTCAAAGAATTTAGTAAACTAATTTTTAAAAGTTTTTCGTTTACATAATTGACTTCTGCTTGACTTTTTGATATAATACTATCTTGGAATATTATTTAATAAAAAATGAAAGGAAGGTTAATACCTTGTTTAAAAACTTTGAAGTTCAAAAAGAAAATGTGAAGTTTGCGAAAGATATCGTAAATAAAGTGATTCTTGAGTACATCAACTCCCTTGAAAATGCTTTCGTTTTTCAGAGCAAATTATCTGAGCTTAAAGTCTCTATCTCTCCAATAGCATTTTCGAGGTCTATTGGCTCTTGCACAAACGATGCTTGTTCAAACGCTATTGAGATTAAACTATTTATAAATCCTAATGATTCAACAAAGTACATAGCATATGTAATTGCTCACGAATTTGCACACTTTCTCTTTTTGAATCCATACGACGCTTTTTCTCTCTCAGGCAAAGCACATGATGATAGCACAAATTATTCTGCTGTAACACGCTTTGTAGGGAACGATTTAACGTATGGCTCATCATTAGAAGAAATGCTTGCCGACTACTTGGCTTTCTTTATAGTTGGCAAAATCTCTGAGTACACTGATGAAACAAAGCAGTTTGATACAATCTTTTCTAGCGACAATTTTGAGAGATCAATAATTTATAAACTTGAAACATATTATGGAAAAAGTATTCTGGACACAAACAAAATTGACTCCGTCACTTTTGACAGCGATGGAATGGCGTACTTCAATCTGTTTTGGACTAGCATAATTTCTTTCTCATTCGACAATATCATCGATGATTTCGATGAAAAAATGGGAAATGGCGAATTTTGTAGTTTTTGTATTCTTTTGGATGATTTTTTTGAAGAAAAATATCATTCATTTGAAAAAGTAGATTTATCTGACAAAGAAAATGAGATTATGCATAAACTGAATATTTTCTGTGCTTAATCAACTTCTATCATTTAAAAAGCCTTCCGCATGGAAGGTTTTTTATTATTATAAATTTATTTTATCATAAAAAAAGAACCCCCATATAAATGGGGGAAGGTGCATCCGGCGTATCTAATAAGCCTAGCCTTGCGGCCAAAGCCTTTCGAACTCCGCCTTCGGAAAGTCACCATCAATGCAAAAGAACTTGTACAGCTCCTCGCGTTTACTGGTGTTCCCCTCTTCGATACACTCACATCGGGCCTTCTCGATAAGGTCGACGATGTCGGGATACTTGAACGGCAAACCGCTTACCACAAACTTCCGACTTCTTGCACCTTTAAACCGATTGACCTCATATGGATTACACATAACTATGCCCTCCTAAAAATTCTTACTAGAAGAATAAACCTCTAGCTTTTATTAAGTATGTGCGTAGTTATATTATAACATATTTTTCAAGAATGGTCAATTAATTATGTAATGCAATTGGATATTTTTACCTCTATCTAACGATTTAAATATAAATATCCTCCATTTTTTATCATCAAAATAAGTAGGAACTACTTATTACATGTATTTCCTACTTATTTTCACTTAACTTTTATATTTGTAATATCTTATCAAGCATTTATTTGATGTCTTTCCTATCTGATATTACAAATAATTTCACCTTATATTATTGTAGTCTATGCCTTTAAAGCATTTATTCTTTCTTCTGTTTTTACAAGTAATTCTTGATATTTTATTTTTTTATTCTTTTCTTCTTCTATTTTTGCTGCTGGTGCCTTTGCAACAAATCCTTCATTTGATAACATTTTTTCTACTCTGTTTATTTCATTTTGATATGTTAGCTTTTCTTTTTCAAGTCTTTCTATTTCGGCGCTAATATCTACTAATTCATTAAATGGAATATATATTTCTATTCCTGGAACCGCTATTGAAACTGCATTATCTGCGATTCCTGTTTTATCTTTTTGTATTGTTATTTTATCTGCATATGCTAATTTTTCAATAAACCCTCTTCCCTCTTCAATTACCTTTTCATTCTCCGTAACAAAAATCAAACTTGCTTTTCTTGATGGTACTACATTCATATTAGCACGGATATTTCTTATATTTTTGATGATTTCTTTTATTAGCTCAACATCGTTTTCTTCTACCTTATAATCGTTTTCTGCTTTATATTCTGGCCATTTTGAAATCATTATGCTTTCGTCGTTATGATCTAATTTCATATATATTTCTTCTGTTATAAATGGCATAAATGGATGTAATAATTTAAGCGAAATTTTTAATATCTCGTTTATTGTATATAAGGCCTCGCTTCTTGTCTCGTTCGTCATGTCGTAAAGTCTTGGCTTAATCATCTCTATATACCAGTCACAAAGCTCATCTCTCGTAAAGTCCATTATTTTTTGAATTGCTATACCAAAATCATATTTATCCATTGCCTCTGTAACTTCTTTTACAGTTCTATTGGCTTTAGATATTATCCATTTATCTTCAATTGTCATTTTGCTTTCATCATGAACTAGTTTATCCTCTCCAAAATTCATCATTGCAAATCTTGATGCGTTCCAAAGCTTATTTGCAAAGTTTCTACCCGCTTCTACCTTGTCTGGCAAATATCTTGTATCATTACCTGGTGTTGTTCCTTGTACTAATGCATATCTAAATGAATCTGCACCATATTTATCTATAACATCTAGTGGATTTACACCATTTCCTAATGATTTTGACATCTTTCTACCTTGCTCATCTCTTACTAATCCGTGAATTAAAACCTCTTTAAATGGTGGCTTTCCTGTATTTTCGATACTAGAGAATAACATTCTAGCAACCCAGAAGAATATTATATCGTAACCTGTTACTAATACATCTGTTGGGAAGAACTTTTCAAAATCTTTTGTTTTTTCTGGCCAGCCAAGTGTTGCAAATGGCCATAATGCAGAGCTAAACCATGTGTCTAGTGTATCTTCATCTTGTCTCATTTTTCCACCACATTTTGGACATGTTGTAACATCTGTTTCAGATACAACCATTTCTCCGCAAACATCACAATAATATGCTGGTATTCTGTGTCCCCACCATAATTGTCTAGATATGCACCAATCTCTAACATTATCCATCCATGAGAAATAGATTTTATCGAATCTCTCAGGTATAAATTTCATCTCACCATTTCTAACAGCTTCATTTGCTGGTTTTGCAAGTTCTTTCATGCTTACAAACCATTGATTTGAAACTGCTGGCTCAACTGTCTCATGACATCTATAACATTTTCCAACATTATGTGTGTAATTTTCTGTTTTTACAAGACAGCCTAATTTTTCTAGATCTTCAACAATTGCTTTTCTAGCTGTTAATCTATCCATTCCTTCATACTTAGCAACCAATCCATTCATATGAGCATCTTCTGTAAATACTTTTATAACCTCTAAGTTATGACGCAAGCCTACTTCAAAGTCATTTGGATCGTGTGCAGGTGTTATTTTAACGGCACCTGTTCCGAATTCTTTCTCTACATATGTATCTGCAATTATTGGAATTTCTTTATTCATTATTGGAAGTACAACTGTTTTTCCAACAATATCTTTATATCTTTCATCATCTGGATGTACTGCTATAGCTGTATCTCCAAGCATTGTTTCTGGTCTTGTTGTAGCTACAATTATAGAATAGCTCTTATCTGGTGCATCGTATCTTATGTGCCATAAATGACCAGCCTCTTCTTCATATTCAACTTCTGCATCAGAGATAGAAGTCAAACATTTAGGACACCAGTTTATCATTCTCTCGCCTTTATAAATTAAGCCTTTATTGTATAAATCAACGAAAACTTTCTTTACTGCTTTTGTCAAATGTTCGTCCATTGTGAAACTAACTCTAGACCAATCACAAGAAACACCCATCTTACGAAGCTGATTTAAAATTGTTCCACCATATTTTTCTTTCCAAGCCCAAGCTCTCTCTAAGAATCCATCTCTTCCTATATCTTCTTTTGAGATGCCCTCTTTACGCATTTGTTCAACTATTTTTGCTTCTGTTGCGATACTTGCGTGGTCGATACCTGGAACCCATAAAGTTTCAAATCCTTGCATTCTCTTGTATCTAACAATAATATCTTGAAGTGTGTTATCCATTCCATGTCCCATGTGAAGAACACCTGTAATATTTGGAGGTGGCATCATTATTGTAAATGGTGCTTTTTTGCTGTCCGCATTAGCCTCAAAATATCTTTTTTCTAACCAATTGTTATAAATCTTTTCCTCGAACTCTTTAGGTTCATATGTTTTTCCTAATAAATTCATTTTTTATTCCTTCCTTTCATGTTTGTTAATTTTTTATTTATAAAACATATCTAAACTTAATCCTGTACCTTGTTTTTCATAAATCAATTTACAGTATCCTACAAATTCTTTGTGGCTACACTGCCATCATTATTCCGCCAATCACGGCGACGACAAAACCTATTATTTTCATGCCTTTAGTTGCATCATTTTCTTCACCAAAATCGAAATACTTTTTCACGAGTCTTCTACCATCAAAAAGTATGCAAAGACCGGCAAAGTGCAATTATTGACCCAATAATCTTAAGCCACATAAAAATCCCTCCTAAAACAAAAAGAGTAGATACATCCCAAAGGACGAATCTACTCGTGTTACCACCTTAATTTATAGCATTATTTAAAACAATGCTACCTCAAAACATTTAACGCATGTTACTCGTTATAACCTACTATCTTCAGCTATAAAGCTCCCAAGCTACCTTCACTAAAAATATATTTAAGAAAACTTTTCAGCCCAATTGAGTTTTCATCTCTACTAATTTATTTTAGTTACTCCTCTTGTTCAATGCCTTTAACGAGTTTCATTATATAACAAAAAAATACATTTGTAAACAAATAAAGCAAAAATTCGTCTTTGCGTTATGTAGGTTTGTCAAACATATGTCACACAAATTTAGAAATAACTGCAATTGAAATACCTTTTTATATACATTAGCTCTACTATCCTAAAAATTTAGCCAATTTTTC
>CAKPEV010000010.1 GCA_934149405.1 uncultured Clostridia bacterium
GAATTGCAGAATTGCAAGAACAAGCGCTATCTTTACATAGTGGAATGGAAGCAGGACAATATGCACAAGAAGGTTTAAGTGCTTATGCAGGAATAGGACAAATGTATAGAGGTTATTTAGGCAGAGATACTAAAGAAGTGAGGGGTGAAGACGATGATAGGAACCAAATACAGTGAGGCAGCTGTTGAGGTATTAGAAATATTAAATTACACAGACAAAGAAGATGTGAAAAAGATACCACAAAGTTTTATGAATTTTTTAACAGAGATCGCAAACAAAAATTATAAGGCGAACTTTAACCACAATGTACCAATGAGTGGAATGAATTTAAGAAAACAGACTAGAGAGCTTTTAGGTTTTATTTATATTACTTGGTGGTGTAATGAAAAGGATAGAAACAAATTTAAAAGTATTATTCATTCTGGTAATTCAAAAGTAGCGAAAACAGAAAAAAGTGCAAATTATAGTATAGATGAGATGTTAAAAAATAAGAAAGAACTAAAATCTAATGTAGTTACTCAAAATGTTGTTGAAGAAGAAAAATCAATGATTAAATATAAAGAAGAAAACATATTAAATAAAATTATAAATAGAATATTAAATTTATTTACAAATAAAAATGAAAGGGGTTAAAAGTAAAATGATAAATAAAGAATTGATTGAATTGCAAAAAGGGTGTAAAGCAACGTGTGTTGTAATACAAAATGAAGATATGCAAAAACTTGATTCAAAGGTTTTGATTAGTTCAAATTGTGAAGATAATGAATTACTTAAAATCTTTAAGGAAAAAATATCTAAAACAGATGAAAGATTTGAATTTCTTGTAATAGAAAAAATTGATGAGATAGAATTAGATAAACAAGATAGATTTTATCAAATAGTGAAAGACAGAGAATTTAATGGAATTTTATTACCGGAAGATGTTGTTATAGTTTTAACTGTTGAGAATAAAGATAAATTAAAAAATATATCATCAGGCCTTTATAATCTTTGTGTAGTTGCATTTTAGATAGAAAGGAAGTGCAGCGGATGGGTATTAATGCAGATATGATATATGATGTAACAAGAAAAATGCTGGTCAAATATCCTCGATTTGGAAGTGAAATTGCAAATGCAAATATAGAGTTTAGAGATGATTTGCCATTTCATACTGCAGCAACAGACGGAAAAAACATATATGTTGATCTTAATTACTTTGAGAGTTTAAGTGAAGATGATAGGTTGTTTACGATAGCACACGAAATAATGCACATTAAATTTATGCATATGTACAGATTGAAAGATAAGGATGGCAAAAAAAGAAATCTAAATTTATGGAATATTGCAACTGATGCTATCATAAATGCTAATTTAGAAAGAGATGGATTTACAATTAAAGAAGGATATGTAAATATGCCAGAAGCGTTAAATTATTCGGCAGAAGAATTTTATGAGATTTTATTAAAAGAAAAAGAGAATCAACAAAAAGCACAAGAAAACCAGGAACAAAATCAAGGCGATAGTGGTGAACAGAGCCAAGATAATGAAAATAAGGAAAGTAATCAAAATGGCAAAGGTGGTAATCAAGAAGGAAAGCAAGAGCAGAATGAAAATCCAAGTGATGGAAATTCAGAAGGCAAAAAGACTGGAAAGGAAAATGAACAACCATCACATCAAGGAGATGACCATAGTTTATGGGAAGAAGCATTTAAAAATCAACAGCAAGGACAAAAGGCTGATCAAAAACAAGAAAAGAATGAAGCAGAAAAACAAAAAGAAATTGATGGACAACCACAAATGACCATTGATGAAAGAGGCGAATTTGAAGATAATAGACAGGAAAAAAGAGAGAGATTTAAAGCAAGGCGTGAGAAAACAAAACACGATATAAGAGGAATGCAAGAGGAGGAGTCAATAAAACTTGGAAGTATAGGTGAAAGTAGAGAAAATATTGATTGGAAAACCTTATTACGAAGAGAAGTAGAAAAGACAGAAACAATTTGGAGTCAAAAACGTTCTATTGCGGAAAATAATTATGCTTACAGGTTAGAAGAAAACGATATAGAAGATGAGGCGGAAACTGAAATTATGATAGATGTTTCTGGATCAGTAAATTTGGATTTAGTAAAAGCATTTTTAAGACAAATAAAACCGATATTAAAGCAATCAAAATTAAAAGTAGGATGCTTTAATGAGAGGTTTTGGGGGCTTGTAGATATTAAGAATGAAAGAGATATAGACAATTTTACAATACCCAGAGAGGCTAGAGGAAGTTCTGCCTGGACAGAAGATTGGGATTTAGCGGTAAGAAGTTTTACTAAAAAGAAAGAAATTAACAAAATAGTATTTACAGATGGTTATCCTTGCCCTGGTACAATGCCAAAAGAAGATCTGAAAAGAGAAAATATCATATGGCTGGTATATGGGAATAAAGCATTTAATCCTTGCTGTGGTAAAGTTATAAATATTACAGAAAGACAAGTAGAACAATTGCATTTAGTTAGTAGAGATGATTCAATTGGAGATGTGAGCAGATAAAGTGCCGATAAAAGGCACTTTATCTTTTATCTAAAAAGAAAGCTATGATAAACTAGTGGAACAGTACAAAATGATAATAGAAAAATACGCGTGAACTATTATAGTACAAAAGATTTTTAGAACAAAAAAGGAGAATAAAGATGTTTAACAAAAATAAAATCGCAAAAGAATGGATAAATATTGGAGCAGATACAGAGCAAAAGGCAATGAATGCAGTTGAGGAGGCATACTCAAACAAGAAAAAGCTTGGACTAAATATATATTTGGGTAAGTGGAATAATCAAAATATTTGCATATGCTTAAATCAAGAAGAAAAGATTGTGGATGCGTTTCCAACAGCAATAAATGAAGAACAATATTTGGCTATAAAAGAAGATGTTAGAAAACTTTACAAAGGGTTTGGAATGGATATAGAAGAATTACCACTAGAGATAATATCAACTTTTATCGGAATAGATATAATGAACAATAAAGAAGATTTTCTAAATAGCGAATTTAAAAATATCGAATCTCGTTTGTTTTCATTTCAAATAACACCGGAAGTGCTAATGATTTCAACAAATCAAGGTGGAATTGCCATAGGAATAGAAGCAATAAAAGAAATAATTTGTAAAATTTATTAAAAATTAACTGAAACTTTTTTACATATAATTCTTAAATGTAAGGCACTAAATTTGAAGAGAAATGTATATGTAATTAAAATAATGATTTTGTTGAAATATGTGATGATATTTAACAAATATTTGTAACTAACTCAGTATTAACATTTCTTTTTAAGAAATAATAAAAGTATTAGCATAAATCACTTTCTCTTTTGGAAATAATATGATATAATATTATTAAGAAGAAGGAAGTGATTTTTATGTTAGGAGAAAAGATTAAGAAGTATCGTGAAACAAAAGGCTTTACTCAGGCAGAGATTGCAGAATTACTTGGCGTAAGTCCTGCAACTGTATCAAAATATGAAGCAGGAACATTAGAACCCAATATTGAATCAATTAAAAAATTTTCTGAATTGTTTGAGGTTTCTATTGACAAATTACTAAAGGATGATGCTTTTGATATTTCTAAAATAGACATATTGGCAGTTCTAAGAGAGCAAAAAGAAATGAAAGTGAAGGGGAATTTATATCATAATACACAGATAACTATGACATATAATACAAATCATATAGAGGGAAGTAGGCTTTCTGAGGAGCAGACAAGGTATATTTATGAAACAAATACACTACTTGCTGATAAAGACACTGTAACAGATATTGATGACATTATAGAAACAACAAATCATTTTAAATTATTTGATTATATGTTGGATGTTGCAGATAAAAAGATTACAGAGAAGATGATAAAAGAATTTCATAAGATTTTAAAGCAAGGAACATCAGATAGCAAAAAAGATTGGTTTGCTGTGGGAGATTATAAGAAGCTTGCAAATGAAGTTGGAGGACTTAAAACTTCTAGTCCTAAAAACGTTGAAAAAGATATGCAAAAGTTATTAGAATGGTACAATTCTTTGAAAGAAGTGACTATAAAAGAAATAATAGAATTTCATGTAAGGTTTGAAATAATTCATCCATTTCAAGATGGAAATGGAAGAGTAGGAAGATTAATAGCTTTTAAAGAATGCTTAAAGCATAACATAGTTCCATTTATTATATTAGACAGAGATAAATTATTCTATTATAGAGGCTTAAATCAATACCAAACCAATAAAGAAAAAGGATACTTGATAGATACATGTTTGAATGCTCAGGACCAGTATGCTTACATGGTAAAAAAATATTTAAGTGGCGAGGAGTGAAAAAGGTGAGAGATTTAAAAATATTTACAGATAACATAGATGATAAAGCAGTCGAGCAAATCGATTTATTGTTATCGCAAGATGCATTTAAAGATTGCAAGATAAGAATAATGCCAGATGTGCATGCAGGAAAAGGTTGCGTAATAGGGTTCACAGGCGATTTTGGAGATAAGGTTATTCCTAATATAGTTGGCGTAGACATTGGTTGTGGAATGCTATGTGCCAATTTAGGTAAGGTAGATATTGATTACAAGAAATTAGATGATTTTATAAATGAAAATATACCATCGGGAATGAATGTAAATGAAAATAAAAGAGCGGATTTTGATTTGAAACAATTATATTGTTATGACAAACTAAAAAGCTATAAATGGATTGAAAATTCGGTTGGTTCTTTAGGTGGAGGCAATCACTTCATAGAAATTGATGAGGCAGATGATAAAGAAAAATATTTAGTTATTCATTCGGGTTCGAGAAATTTGGGAGCACAAGTTGCAGAGCTATATCAAGAACTAGCAGACCAAATAGTTAATCATGGTTTGCTCGATTATTTAAATACTAGAAATGAGACAATTAAAATATATAAAGAACAAGGTAGACAAAGTGAAATTCAAGCAAGGCTAAATGAATTAAAGAAAGAATATGATAAGAACAAGAATGTGATTCCATACGAATTAGCCTATTTGGAGGGTGAATATAGAGACCAATATTTGCACGACATGAAGCTTTGCCAAGAGTTTGCAGTACTAAATAGATATACAATTGCAAAAACAATAGCTGATTATATGGAGTGGAATTTAGATAATTATTTTGAATCGATTCACAATTATATTTCGTTCGAAGATAATATTATAAGAAAAGGAGCTATTTCTGCTAAAAAGGGACAAAGGGTTATAATACCTATAAATATGAGAGATGGTTGTATCATTGGAGTAGGAAAAGGAAATGAAGATTGGAATAATTCTGCACCACACGGAGCTGGAAGAATAATGTCGAGAAAGCAAGCAGCAGAGACAGTTGATCTAGAAAAATACAAAGAGGCAATGAAAAATATTTATACAACTTCAGTAAGAGAAGAAACAAAAGATGAAGCACCATTTGTATACAAACCAATAGAGGAAATCTTAGAAAAAATAAAGCCAACTGTTGAGGTAACAAAAATAATTAAACCAGTATATAATTTCAAGGCATCGGAACTTCCAGAGTGGAAAAAATAGAAATATATCTAAATAATTAAAAATAAAAACAAAGTGCATCATCTGTAAATGGTGATACACTTTGTAGGCTAACAACTCAAGGTAGTGGCGTTTTCAAGGCTTTTTCGATGCGTTTTTGGTAATCCTTTTGGCACTCAATAACATACCGCGTGCCATCACAATACTGAAATCTTTTTCTTTCTGGATAGTATCTGACCGAACATTCTTTTTCTTTGCAAATAGCACATTTTAAGTTGCTTTTTAAAACCCGTAAAAACGTGATTTTTGCCATACTATGCTCCCTCCTCGACAAATTTGTTTGCGGTTCTTCTAATCAAATCTTACAAAAGTATTGTAACATTATTTAAATAGATTTTCAACTTTTATAATTAAACAGCTTATTTAATTATAAAATTACATATATTGAAAAAAATGATATAATAATATGGAGCAAGTAATACAATTAAATAAAAGAGGTTAATAAATATGACAATTTCAATTAGGTTAAGTGAGAAAGATACGAAATTGATTAAGGCTTATGCAGAAATGAATAACATTTCTTTATCGGATTTAATAAGAACTGCTGTAATAGAAAAAATAGAAGATGAATATGACTCAGAATGTTATAAAAAAGCTTTAGAAGAGCATAAGAAAAAACCCAAAATATATACTGTAGATGAGATTAAAGAAGAGCTGGGCTTATAAACAAAAATAAGAGATAATCAAAAATTATACCAAAAGGAGAATTTATGCAAGAAATATTTACAAAAGCAAGAGCTAAAATTAATTTGAATTTGTTAGTTACAGGCAAAAGAGCAGATGGTTATCACGATATAAAATCTGTTTTTCAAAAGGTTAATTTGTACGATGAACTTTTTATTAAAAAGATTGAAAGCGACAAGATGGTTCTTAAGACTAATGTTAGCGAAATTAGTAATGAGAAGAACATTCTTTTTAAGACATACATAAAGTTAAAAGAAATATATCCAAAAGTGTCTCGGAGTTGAAGTTAGGTTAAATAAAAAAATTCCTATGCAAGCTGGTATGGCTGGCGGTAGCACGGATGCTGCTAGCTTTATCATTGCAATGAATAAATTGTTTGATTTAAAAATGACTAAAGAAGAAATGTGCAATATAGGAAGAACAATCGGTGCTGATGTTGTTCCTTGTTTGTATAATGTGCCTGTAAAAGCAAAAGGAATTGGTGATATTATAACTTGCCTTGATACAAATTTGAATTATTATGTGGTTGTTATAAAGCCAGACATATCATGCGATACCAAATATATGTATCAAAAAATCGATTCAAAAGATGGTGTTATCCAAAAAGATTTTACAGAAAAAATAACAGATGGAATGCATAAGAATGATATAAATCTTGTGGCGTCAGGCATGTATAATATTTTTGAAAATGTTATTGATGATTCAAAAATAGAAAATATAAAAAACGATATTAAAAAAGTTGGAGCAATAAATAGTTTGATGACGGGTTCCGGCTCATGCGTTTATGGGATATTTAAATCAAAAGAAGAAGCTAAAAAAGCATACAAGATTTTAAAAGAAAAGTACCAAGAAATATATATTTGCAAATCTTTTGTTTCTAAAAATGATTGAAAAAAATACAATTAGAGTATAAAATATCATTAACAATATAAGGTAGTGTAATGTAACTTATAAAAAGTAAAATATTATTTGATTGTTATAAAAAATGTTTTAAATATAAATATGCTTCATAAAGATTGAACACTATCAAAAACAAAAAAGGTGGAATGAATATGAATATTAAAAAAGTTTTATTGTTTTTAGGTCTATTAGTTGTGTGCGTGTGTCTTACAGCGTGTGGAAACTATGTCGAATTAAGTGAAACACCAATACCAAATATGACAATGATTAAAATAAAAGAAGTATTACCTTGTCAAAATGGCTATGCGATTTCATTTACAGCGATTTCTGGAGATTTCGAAGCAGAATCTGATGTTGTATACACACTAAAAATATCAAGTGATTTCATCGCTGAAATGCAAGCATTTGAAGTAGTTGGTGCAAGAAATGTTACACAATATATGGAGGCAAAAGAATTCTATAACAATTGGTGGAAAAAAGGTCTTAAAAATTCATATGCGGTAGAAGATGTGGTTTGCGAATATAGTTTAGATGATTTTGGTGATTTTAAATATATTTCTGAATATGATTATTACAAAGATAATGATGTGACAGGAATGCAATATACAACAAATGAGGAGATAATAGAGGCCATAAATGGTACTTGGAAATTAGATGATGGCACGACTCTTGAAATAAATTCAGAAACTAAAGAATATGTTTTGAAAACACCGGATGGCGGAGAAGAAAGTGGCAATATAAACGAAAATGAAGTGGGAATATACATATTTAAAGTAGATGGAAAAGCATATATATATTACGATAATGAAAATCAAACATTAAACTTTGAAGAGAATGAAGAGTTGCAAGATAAAATTTTTAGAAGATAATTAAGAAGTCTGAAATGTAGTTAAAAGTAAAACTATGTTTCAGACTTTTTTAGTAAATATTTGTACGACATAATTTTTATATCATTATATTGGTATTTATTGAAAAGCATATTAACTCAAAAATTGACTTTTTAGGATAATTGTTATATATTGTGCTTAACAAAATTTTTATAAACGGGGAGAAATTTATGAGAATCTCAGAGGCCAGGTCATATAGCCAAGGCATAGAATTTTTGGTGCGGTGCGGATATGGCAATGTTGTTATTCGTGGAAAACGGAACACAGATGGAACGGTTTTTGTTGAGTTAGATGACAAATTTAAAAAAGAAAAAGCAAAAGGAAAAACTTTAATAAGTATCATTGTGGCAATGTGCGCTATCCCAATTGCGATATTAGTTTCAAAGGTAGAAAGCTATATAAATATTAGCTTGGTTGGTATAGAACTTATTTCGATATTTTGGCTTGCTATAATTTTATATATTGTATATATGAAAGAGCAAAAAGACAAAGAAGAAATGTATCGTTACCATGCTGCTGAGCATAAAGCGCTAAACTACCTAGAAAAACATGGCAGAGTTCCACAAACAATTGATGAACTACGGCAAATGGATAAATACTATATATCATGTGGAACAACACTTCTTTACGTTGCAATGCTGTTTGTTACAATGGTATTTTTAGTATTTGCTTTTGTGCCATATCTGGCATTAAAAATAGTTTCTTTTGCGATTGCTACAATCTTGATTTTATATTTGTGGGCAAACGGAAAGTGCAATTTTATTCAAAAATATTTTGTGCTCGAGCCAACAAATGCGGAGCTAGAAGTAGCCTTAGAAACATTGAAACTCTATGACCGTATAATAGACTTCACCTAAAAAAAGAAAACATCTTGTAGGTTTTAAACATAGTTTTATGTTTAAAATTATAAGATGTTTTCTTATTTCAAATATATTACTAGAATCTTTTTTACATATATGATATAAATGTTATATAAAAACAAAAGAAAATGGGGGATTTTGTAACATTTTTGAATTAGAAATAAGGTGGTAGAGTAAACTAATTTATGGGTAAAATAGAATATGCTACAAAAAAAATGTAGCGGAGCACAGTGTGCTCCATAAAATTGCTGAACACAACCAATAAGTGTAAAGGAGGAAATTTATGAGAGATGAGAGAAACATTAAGTTGGCTAAAAATATTATTGAATATTCAATTGGATTGAGAAAAGGAGAAAAGCTGTTTATAAGTATTGAAGGTGAAGATGGCTTGCCACTAGCATTAGAACTTATGAAGCTTGCATATGAAAAAGGTGCAAAACCTTATTATGATATAATGGACTATAGATTAATGCGAGAAATGTTGCTTAATGCAAATGAAGAACAGGTTTTAATGTGGAAAGAACATGATTTATTAAAAATGAAAGATGCCGATTGCTATGTTGGAATTTCTGCTTGCGAAAATAGGTACGAATTATCGAAAATACCAGTAGAAAAAATGCAATTGTATACAAAAGAATATTTAACACCGGTTCATTTAGAAGAGCGTGTAAAAAATACGAGGTGGTGTATTTTAAGATATCCAAATTGTGCATTGGCACAATCAAGTAAAATGTCTATAGAAGAGTTTGAAGAGTTTTATTATCGTTCATGTAATATAGATTATCACAAGCTTTCTAAAGCAGCAGATGCATTAGTTGAATTGATGAATAAAACAGATAAGGTACATATAATAGGAAAAGGTACAGATTTGTCTTTTAGCATAAAAGGAATTGGGGCTCAAAAATATGTTGGTAAATTAAATTTGCCAGATGGAGAGGTTGCATCTGCACCAGTAAGAGACAGTGTTAATGGTTATATTACATATAATACTGAAAGTAGATTTAATGGCGGAGAGTTTGCAAATATTTATTTTGAATTTAAAGATGGAAAAATCGTAAAAGCAACTTCAAATGATACAGAAAAATTAAATAAACTTTTAGATATAGATGAAGGTGCGAGATATATTGGTGAATTTGCATTTGGATTGAATCCATACATAGAAAAACCAATAGGAGATGTTCTATTTGATGAAAAAGTAAAAGGGAGTTTTCATTTTACACCAGGTGAATGTCTTGAAGAATCGGATAATGGAAACCATTCTAGTATACACTGGGATATTGTGTGCATTCAAACATCTGATTATGGCGGAGGTGAAATATTCTTTGATGATGTATTGATACGAAAGGATGGAGAGTTTGTATTAGATGAATTAAAACCTTTGAATAGTGGAAATTTAAAATAATAAAATGGGGCATGAAAATGCCCCATTTAAAAATGTAATGCTGTTAAAATTCATAATAATTTTTATTCTTTAATATCCACATATTATCGTTCAAAATTTCTTTTGTCTCCGATTTCGAAAGTGTAAGTACATCCATATAATTTTTTATTTTTTCAATGGATAATTGTTGCTTTGAAATTATACCTTTTTTTACCACGGGTAAGCCATTTGGTGTTAATCCTAATAGAAAAAATTTACATACTGTAAATTTGTTGCTCCATGGCATAGAGGTGACAATATCTACGTATTCCAATTTTGAATTATTTGTGCATTTATTGTTTAAGTGTATATAAACTGTTGAACTGTCATAATCTAGTTGACCGTTGTAAAAATATGCACAGTCAGACTTATCTTTTTTTATATCATTATAAAATTTAGCTTCTATGGTATCATCTAGTTCGTTTAACTCTATGACAGATGCAATTATTTTTTTGTTAGTAATATAATATAAAAACAGTTGATTACATTTGAAAGGATTTTTTATATTAGTTTTTGACATCTCTTGTTCTAATATTTGTGTTATATCGATATTTAATACATTACAAATTTCAAGCAAAGTGAGTATATCAGGCAATATATCTCCTTTTTCGTATTTTGAAATAGTTGCTTTGCTTTTAGAAATTCGATTTCCCATCGCTTCTAAAGATATATTCTGTTGTTTTCTGTAAAAATTCAATTTTTTTCCTATATTCTCAATTGATAATACATACATAATCAGATTCCTCCAATATTTTATCCAAAATATACAAAATTATTAAAAAAAACAATTTTATCAAATGATAGTGTTATTTTATGCTTAAAAGCTTAAAAAGTCAACTAGAGAGAAACAAATATGAGGAAAGACATATCTATTGGAAACAAAGATGAATTTGCATGCAGAGATGGATGTTGATATTCTGTAAGCAATAAAAATGTAAAAGGAGTTGAAAATGTATAATGAGAAAAATTGAAGTACTTGATTGTACTTTACGAGATGGGGGCTATGTAAATGATTGGAATTTTGGATTTAGTAATACTAAAACAATCATTAAAGAATTAGCATTAGCGAAAATTGAATACATCGAATGTGGTTTTATAAAAGATAATAAAAAAAATCATGATTTAAATAGGACAATTTATTATAATATTAATGAATTAGAAAAGATAATACCTGTCAATGAGAACTCGCGTTTTCTGGTTATGATGCAGGTTAAAGATTATGACATAGATAAATTGCCGCCTAAGTTGAATGGAAAAATCGATGGAATCAGACTATCATTTCATAAAAGTGAAATAGATAAAGCAATAGATTATGCTATAAATATAAAGGAAAAGGGATATAAATTGTTTTTTCAACCGACAGCAATAAATAGCTATACAAAAGAGGAAATTGAAAAATTATTAAAAACATGTAATGAAGTTATAAAACCAGATGTAGTTGCAATCGTTGACACTCTAGGGGTGTTGAATTCAAGTGATGTGAGAAATATTACACATTTGTTTGATGAAAAATTAAACAATAATATAGACTTAGCTTTACACTGTCACAATAACTTATTGCTTGCATATGCTAATGCGATGACCTTTATAAGCAGTACAAAAGAAGATAGAAATATAATTATAGATTCATCTTTGGGCGGAATGGGAAGAGGAGCAGGTAATTTTCCAACAGAGATAGCATTGACATATTTGAATGAAAATTACAATAAAAATTATAATTATAAGATAGTATTACAGTTATTTGACAAGTGTGTAATTGATATATCAAAAAAATATATGTGGGGATACTCATCCTCTTATATGCTAAATGCAAAACACAAAATTCACCCTAATTATGAAAAATTTTTTAGAGATAATATGAAAAAAATGAACCTAGAATTGTTGGACAATTTGTTAAGAATAATACCAGAAAATAAGAAGGACGAGTTCGATATTAAATTGGCTGAAAAAATAGTTAATGAATGTGAAATTAGGCTAGATGATACTGAATCTTACAATAAGTTAAAGAAATATATTTTAAATAAAAAAATAATAATAGTTAATAATCAAAAAATGAAAAAATATGATGAAGACAAATTTGTAATAAGTATTAATATAGAAAACACAAAAAATATAAATGCCTTGATTGTACGAAACAAAGAAGAATTCGAAAAGATAAAGAATATAATTTCAAAAAATGTTACAATAATTGCGCTCTTTTCTAAAAGTTTGGATGAGGATATGTTATGTTTTAGGTATATAAAACTATTATCGAATCAATTTCTTACAAGAACAGATAATCTATTGGTCATGTTGCTACAAATTTTGTCAGGTTGTTCTTTTGGAGGTTCTATTGTATTCGAAGAGATGAAAATGAAACACAATCCTTTTAAATATAAAATTTCTAAGCTATTTAACCAAAATAGTCAAATGAGAAACGAACTTGTAGTACAAGAATATGTAAATTATTTCAAACAGAATTATAATATGAATATAATAAAAGAAAGGTTGGAGTGTAATGAAAACAGTTGCAGTTATACCAATAAAATTGAACAGTGAAAGATTACCAAACAAAAATATAAAAACATTTTCAAATGGAGTTCCGTTATGCAAATATATTTTTAATATTTTACTGAAAACAAATGAAATAGATGAAATTTATGTGTATTGTAGTAGTGAAAAAATAAAAGAATATATGCCTGCAAAAATTAAATTTCTCAGAAGAGATACATCGTTAGATAGAAATGAGGCCACAATGAATGATGTATTAAACTCATTTGTTAATGAAATTGATGCCGATATATATGTACTAACACATGTGACATCACCTTTTTTGAATTATAAAGATTTTGATGAGTGTATTAGAAAAATAAAAAATAATGAATATGATTCCGCTTTTAGTGTTAGGAGAGTACAGGATTTTTTATGGAAAGATGGTAGTGCATTAAATTATAATTTAGAAAATATACCAAGAACACAAGATTTGCCATGCATATATAAGGAAACATGTGGATTTTACATATTTAAAGATGAAGTTATAAAAAAACTAAATAGAAGAATAGGAAATAAGCCATATTTTTGTGAAGTGTCAGAAGTGGAAGCAATCGATATAAATAATGCTTTTGATTTTGAAATTGCTGATTATTTGTGTGGCAAAGTGGGGAGAAAATATGAGTAATAATGTAATAACAATAGCAGGATATAGCTGTTCGGGAAAGTCAACAGTTATAAAGCAACTAGAGGAAATATATAATTGTCAGATTTTAAGATTTGGGATGATACATAGAGAATGCGTAAAAGAAAATGGATATAATTACGCTAAAGATTGGATCAAAGAAAAAGGATTTGAAGTTTATGAAATGGAATTATTGAAGAAGTATATACAAGAATTAAAAGCTTCTTCTTCAAGTGATAAATTGACTATTGTTGATGGCATATTTTCATATAAATGTTTTTCGCTTATGAAAGAATGTAAAAATATTAATTTAGTCAATATAGTATTGAGCACAGATTATGATATAAGACTTGAAAGAATGATGAAAAGAGAACATCTTAATGTTAATGAGGCAAAAAATCATTTGGCGACAACTGATTGCATAAAAGAAAGAGCAGGTTTATCAAAGATAATAGGAGAGCCTACTTGTATCATAGATGGAAGTAAAAATATAGAAGAAATAAAAAATGAATGTTTGTACGAGCTTTCAAAAATTTCAATGGATAGAACATTGGAAAATAAACACATAAGTGAAGATATAAAAAATATAAATCATAAAAAAGATATATACACATTAGAGAGGTGAATTATTAAAAATGAGGTTGTATTATGGATTAACCAATTATCATTTGTTGTGCTGCATTTTGCATAAAATTATTTATGGAAAAAATGAACAATCGATTTTTGTGGCCAGTCAAGGAATACTAAAGAATAGAATGGCAGCGTTAAAGAAAAACGGTATATTTAAAGAGGTGTATTATCTAGAAGATACTGATATAAGAAATCGTGCATTTAATTCGTTAAATAAAAAATCAACACAAAAAGAAATAGAAAACAGAATATCAATTTTTGTTGCTCAATATGATAAATTATTACCGTTTAATATAAAAGATTTTAGTGAAATATATTTGAATGCAGATCATGGGGCATTGGGAATATATGTGTTAGCTAAGCAATATAAATACAATTATATCGAGGACGGGAGAGGAATTTATTCGAATTGGAAAATATTAGATGATTTATTGAAAATAAAGAATCCTGGACTTGAAAAGGTATGTGCATATTTAAATGCATATGGTAGAAGTGAATTTATAATAAACAGATATATAGCACTAGATAGTCAAGGGGTTAACTATACTAATAACGATTTTTATGATTTTATGGTGGACAAACTACTTAGTAGTTTGCCTAAAAGTAAGATGAAAAAAATTCTGAATATCTTTGATGTCAAGAAACACCATTTTTATACCAATAGAAAGAAAGCTTTAATTTTAACTCAAAGATTTTCAACTTATAAAATGTTAGATGATAACGAATGTATATTGTTATACGCTTTATTAGCAGATTTTTTTGCTCCAGATTGTGAAATTTATTTAAAACCTCATCCTGCTGACAAGAGTGAATATATTAAATTATTTGATAAAAAAAGTATAATTGATAGAGAAATGCCATCTGAATTATTACCATATTCGATAAATGCTAAGTTCGATATTGGAATATGTACATATTCTTCATCAATAAATTCATTGAAAAATGATATTGACAAAATTTATAACATAGATAAATCGATTGTTGATAAATTTAAAGATATCTTTAAGATATATGCGATATTTGAACTTGCTAAAAGTGAATTTTTAAAAGTTATTACTAATTCAGATAAACTGTTTTATCTATTTGAAGAGGCATATAATTTAAATTCAAATAATATTGTTGGGTATGAATGTGATGGAAAAAATTTTAAAGCTACAATCCGAAAAACTTCTTTTGATGGTAATAATATGATAATGAGGATTAGTTTAATCGATAGAAATAATAGGTTAAATTTAAATATAAATAAAAATGAATATTTATACATAAAATTACATGATCTAAGATTGAAAGAAAGTTTTTTGAATTTTAATTTGGATAAAACTTTAAAATTATCAAGATTTAATATAAAAGTTGAAATTAAAGAAATAAAAAAAGGAGATGATGCTTTATGGAAGAATATATAGATTTATATGACAAAAATATGCAAAAAACGGATAGAATCATTTCAAGATTAAAAGAAAAAGAATTGCCGGAAGATATGCATATATTGGTTTCAGCTTTAATAATCAAAAATTATGCGGGTAAAATCATGCTACAATTGACTTCGGAAGAGAAAGGAAATATCTATTCTTTACCAAGTGGCCATGTATTACATGGTGAAAGTAGCCGAGAGGCTATAGTAAGAGAAATCTATGAAGAACAGGGAATAGTAATTTCGAAAGATGATATTATGTTTGTCGAGAGAAGACTAGCAAATAGAATTGCTATTTTTGATATATATTATATTGAGGGAGACTATAAAAAAGAGGAAATGAAATTGCAAAAAGAAGAAGTGGCTGATGTTATTTGGTTTACAATAGATGAGATTGATGATTTATACAATAAAAAAAGAATTAGAAAAAGTTCATATGATTCTATAAAAAATTTTTTGAATGCTAAGTTGTTTTAAAATGTAGCTAGTTAATAATAAACGAAAGTACTGAAATTTTATTAAAACAATTAATGATAATAAATTTAATTCCCTATATACCACTAGAATCTTTTTTACATATATGATATAAATGTTATATAAAAACAAAAGAAAATGGGGGATTTTAGATGCTTGAAAAATTATTTAAATTAAAAGAAAAAGGCACGACTGTTTGGATTGAATTTATAGCCGGTCTTTCAACATTCATGGCGATGTCATATATAATATTTGTTAATCCAAATATTTTATCATCAACAGGAATGGATTATGGTGCAGTTTATACAGCAACGATTTTATCTTCAGTTATAGCTACTTTAATAACAGGATTATATGCGAATGTACCATATGCACAAAGTACGGGACTTGGATTAAATGCCTTGTTTACATATACGCTTTGTGGAAGCCTGGGATTTACATGGCAACAGTCACTAGCGATGGTTTGCATTTGTGGAATAATAAACATATTCATAACTGTTACATCAGTTAGAAAAAAAGTATTAAAAGCTATGCCAACATTTATGCAAGAAGCAATAACTGTAGGTATTGGACTTTTCATAACATATATAGGTGTTAAAAACGCAGGACTTATAGAGTTTGCGGTTTCAAAAGTCACAGATGGAGTTGCCAATGCATCGGATGTAGTTCCTCAGATTGCTACATTTAACAATGCATCAGTAATTCTTTCTCTTATAGGATTATTTATAACAAGCATATTAGTAAGTAAGAAAAACAAAGGCGCATACATACTTGGAATAATAATAACGACACTTATTGGAATTCCAATGGGAGTTACAAAGTTGCCAGACTTTTCAAACTACACAATACTTCCATCAATAGAACCAACATTTTTAAAATTAGACTTTGCGGGATTGCTTACAGCAAAAGCTGGATTTATGGTAGTATTTATGACAATATTTTCGCTTGTATTATCTGATTTATTTGATACAATCGGAACATTTATTGGAACAGGAAAAAAGGCAGGTATATTCAAAGTAAATGAAGATGGAAATATGCCTAAAAACTTAGAAAGAGCCATGATTACAGACTCGGTTGCGACAGTGATAGGTTCACTACTTGGAACAAGTAATTTAGGCACATTTGTAGAAAGCAGTGTAGGAATAGAAACTGGCGGAAGAACAGGCTTAACAGCTGTATTTGTTGCACTTTTATTTGCACTTTCATTATTTCTATCGCCACTTGTAGCATGCGTGCCAATGGCAGCAATTGCACCAGTACTTATATTGATAGGCGTTTCAATGATTCAAAATGTTGCAAATATAGATTGGAAAGATATTTTAATAGCGATACCAGCATTTTTTATAATAATAATGATGCCATTCTCATATTCGATAACAACAGGAATTGAATTTGGATTCATATTTTATGCAATAATTAGTATTGTAAATAAAAAAGCAAAAGAAGTATCGCCAATGATATACATATTCACAATTTTGTTCGTGATAGAATTTGTGTATAATATAGTTACATAAAAAACTGATAACTAAAGCTAGTTAGCACTTTTAAGAATATAAATCAATTTAATTTTGAAAATTGGTTGAAATTCAAGTGCCACTAGCTTTTTTTAGATACTGAAATTTTGACAAATAAATATTAAAGTAATAAAATATCTACCGTAAGGAGTTGATAATAATGTCAAAAAAAGAATTTAAAGCAGAGTCAAAAAGAGTATTAGATTTAATGATAAACTCAATTTATACAAATAAAGAAATATTTTTAAGAGAATTGATTTCAAATGCAAGTGATGCAATAGACAAGCTATATTATAGATCACTTACTAAAAAAGATGTTACATTAAATCAAAGCAGTTTAGAAATAGATTTAAAGCTAGATAAAGAAAATAAAAATATTATAATAAAAGACAATGGCTGTGGAATGACAGAAAAAGAACTTGAAGAAAACTTAGGAACAATCGCCAAAAGCGGTTCTTTAAAATTTAAAGAAGAAAACGAGAAAAAAGAAGATATAGACATCATAGGACAATTTGGTGTTGGCTTCTATTCTTCATTTATGGTTAGTGACAAAGTAACAGTAAAAACAAAATCACCAGATGATGAAAAAGCCCACATTTGGGTTTCTGAGGGCATAGATGGTTACACAATTGATGAATGCGATAAAAATGATATAGGTACAGAAATAATATTACATCTAAAAGATGATACAGATGATGAAAAATATAGTGAGTTTTTGGATGAATACAAAGTAAAAGAATTGATTAAAAAATATTCAGACTATATAAGATATCCAATCAAAATGGAGACCACACATACTAAGTTAAAAGAAGGCACAAAAGACGAGTATGAAGATGTAAAAGAAATGGAAACACTAAACAGTATGACACCACTTTGGAAGAGAAAAAAGAGTGAAATAACAGAAGAAGAATATGAAGATTTTTACACTTCAAAATTTAATGATTGGGAAAAACCTTTAAAAATAATTCACATAGCTGTAGAGGGACAATATAGTTACAATGCACTTTTATTCATTCCTAACCATTTGCCATATGACTACTATACAAAAGAATATGAAAAAGGTTTGCAACTATATTCAAATGGTGTTCTAATAATGGATAAGTGTGCAGATTTATTGCCAGACTATTATGGATTTGTAAAGGGACTAGTAGATAGCCAAGATTTATCATTAAACATCTCAAGAGAAATGTTGCAACATGATAGACAACTAAAAGTTATGGCAAAAAATATTGAGAACAAAATAAAAGCAGAATTAGAAAAAATGCTAAATGAGAATAGAGAAGAATATGAGAAATTCTTTGCAATATATGGTACGCAATTAAAATTCGGAACATATGCAGATTATGGAATGAACAAAGACAAATTAAAAGATTTGCTACTATTTAAATCATCAAAAGAAGAAAAATTAGTAACGCTTAAAGAATATGTAGAAAGAGCAAAAGAAGGTCAAGATACAATTTATTATGCATCAGGAGAAACAGTAGACAAAATAAAAGGACTTCCGCAAGTTGAGTCAGTAAGTGATAAAGGATATGAAATATTATATTTAACAGAAAATGTGGATGAATTCGTTTTGCAAATATTAGTTGAATATGAAGGCAAAAAGTTCAAAAATGTATGTGCAGACAACATAGATATGGGAACAGAAGAAGAAAAAGCAGCATTAAAGAAAATAAATGATGAAAACAAAGAAATGTTAGACACAATGAAAGAAGCGCTAAAAGGCGATGTTCAAGATATAAAATTCACAGATAGACTTACAAAACATCCAGTATGCTTGACAACAGAAGGTGGCTTATCAATTGAAATGGCAAAAACAATAAATAATCAAATGGGAGCCAACGAGGCAGTAAAAGCCCAAACAGTCTTAGAAATAAATAAAGATCATGTAATAGTAAGCAAATTAAAAGAATTATTCAATAGCGACAAAGAAGAACTAAAAAAATTCACAAAAATACTATACTCACAAGCAAGACTAATAGAAGGATTAACAATAGAAAATCCAACAGAATATAGCAATTGGATATGCGAATTGTTGGCGAAATAGAGTGAATTGAAAGTGTAATACTTAAAAGCTGTGATTGTTATGATGACAATTTCAGCTTTTTTAAAACGATATATTGACATATATTAACCAATATGTTAATATATATTCAAATTGATGAAGAAGGGGAAAGAAAGGAGCATTAAGTGAAAAGAAGTAGCGGAGCACAGTGTGCTCCATAAAAAAATAAGTTGGTACAGCTAAGAAAATGTGAGAGTGAATAGAATGAAAAGAGTTAGATTTAAAGATTATTTAAAAGATTATTTAGAATATAATAACATTACTAATAAAGATTTTGCAAATAGAATAGGAATTACACCAAAGCATTTGTGTGATATTCTTGCTGGAAATGTAAACGTTTCTGCAGACATAGTAAACAAAATTTCAATAGTTACGGATATTCCAATAGATTATATATATGACATTGAATTGAATTATATGTTTGAAAACGAGATAGAAAATTATTTGAAAATGAATGAATATACCGAAACAGAATACTTGAAAAAGTTTAATTATAATTATTTGATAAAATCAAAGTTTATAGATTTTATCGATACATCAGACAAATTAGAAATTATTAAAGATATACTTAAATTCTTGCGTGTAAGTTCACCAGAAAGAGTTTATGATATAGATAAAACTGCATATTACAAGAGTAAGAATGATAAACCAGAACTATTACTTTTATGGCTTGAAAAATGCTATAGAGAAACTTTAAAGCAAAATGTTAAAGAATATAAAAAAGAAAATATAAACATATTAGTGCAATATGTAATTGAAATGGCGAAAAACGATAAATTTGATGAAAAGGCAATAACTAATATGTTTAACGAAAATGGAGTATATTTTGTTATACAAGATGATATACCAGGCTCAAAAATAAGAGGTGCCTTCAAAGTCAACAGAGATATACCAGCTATTTATTTGACACATAAATATAAGAGGATTGCGGATGTGTATTTTGCAATGTTACATGAATTAGCACATTGTAAGACTGACTTTAATAGGGCACAAGCAACAAATATGGTTTCATATGATGGAAGAATTGATGAATTAGAAGAAAAAGCAGATGCTCAGGCGTATGATTGGATGGTCGATAATAAATATTATGATACTATTTGTAAAAATCAAGATTATAACATAGAGGAAGAAAAAGAATATCCTAAATCTTTTGTGGCATATAGATTAGCGAAAGATGGAAAAATCAAGTATAACTCGAAAGTCTATCAAAATTATAACGTGCTATTAGACGAATTAAAACATTAATATAATAAGAGTTTTTGGAAAAATCAAGTATATGGTTAACTGAAATTTGTAATGTATCAATCAATTGGAGGATAATATGAATAAAAAAAAGATAATGTGGATTTTATTACTTGCCATTATAATTGTTGTATGTGGTGTTGTTATTTTTAAAGATAATAAGAAGGATATTAAAGAGAGTGATGAAAGTAAAATTAACATTGTAGTTAGTAATTTTGCAAGTTATGATTTTTTGAGAGCGATAGTTGGAGATACAAAAAATGTTGAATTGAAGTTTTTGCTTGGACCAGGTAAAGATTCGCATAGTTATGAGCCGACTGCTCAAGATTTAATAGATATACAAAATGCAGATTTATTTGTTTATATTGGAGGAAAGATGGAGGAGTGGTCGCATAAGGTTCTTGATTCTATGGAAGGTCAACAAATTAATGCTTTTTGCATTGCAAACGATGTTGAGTTAGCTGAGGAAAAAGAGATTGACGGAGTTGAAGAACACGAAGAAGAGCATGAACATGAAGAGGGAGCTTTTGATGAACATATATGGACATCTCCTAAAAATGCAAAACTAATGGTGAAATCTCTTTGCAATGAAATGATAAAAATAGATAACAAAAATAAAGAAATCTATACTTTAAATGCAGAGAAATACATAAAAGAAATTGAAAGAGTAGATAATGAAATAAAAGACATTGTAGATAATAAAGTGAGAGATAGATTGCTTTTTGGAGACAAAATGCCGATGCAGTACTTTATAGACTATTATGGATTGAAAGTAAGTGCAGCTTTTAGTGGCTGTAGCACTGATGCGGAACCAAGTGGAAAAACGATTGCATATCTTATAAGTGTTGCAAAAGAAGAAAAAATCCCAGTAATACTTTATATAGAACTAAATACTGGAAAAGTAGCGAGTACAATAGCAAGTGAAGTTGGCAACGGATGTACTGCAATGAAAATTCAAACATTACATAATGTTGAAAAAGATGACTTTGAAAATGGAGAAACTTGGGTAACGCTTATGGAAAGAAATATAGATGTCTTAAAAAAAGCCTTGCAATAAGAATATAAAGAGAGATTGTAGCTTTAAGTGCCTATGAACTAGGCATTTTAAGCTACAATTTCTCTTTTTGCATATACACTTGAATTACTCAAATAAATTGCGATATAATAAACGAGAAAGCAATAACAAATGAAGATGGAATATATTAAAAGTGAGGGAAAAGTATGGGAAATATAAATGTTTTTTCGGGACCAATGAAATGTGGAAAAAGTCAAAGATTGATAACAGAGGCGGCAAGACAAAAAGTTGCAGGTAAAAATGTCAAGTTTTTTAAACCTTTGATGGATGATAGATTTTCTGATACAGATGTTATGGACAGGAACGGTAACAAATTTCCTGCAATAAATATTGAAAATATCGAAGATATTGAGAAATATGATGCAGATGTTTACATGATAGATGAGTTTCAATTTCTAAATGGCGATGTAGGAGTTATTCAAAAGCTAGCAAGTGAGGGCAAAAAATTCTTTGTGGCAGGACTTAATTTGACAGCGGAGAAAAAACCATTTGGCAAAATGGGTGAATTGTTGTGCAACTCTGATAATGTTCAAATGCTAACTTCAATTTGTGAATGTTGTCATTCAGACAATGCCATATATAGTTTTTGCAAGACAGAAAAAAGTGAAGACATTTTAATAGGCGATAGTGAGTATATTCCTGTTTGTAGCAGTTGCTATACAAAGCTTATGAGCGAAAGAATAAATGGTGGCATAAATTAACTTTTGAAAATCAATAATTCGAAAGTGACTTAAGTGTGCTCCATAAATGAGATGAGGAGGTATGTTTAATGCTTGCACTAATAACAGGTGCATCTTCAGGAATTGGAAGAGACATGGCACGCATTTTGGCAAGTAAAGGGTATGATTTAGCTTTAGTTGCAAGAAATCAAGAAGGATTAGATAAAATAAAAGCTGAACTAGAAAGAGAAAATGTTAATATAAAAATAAACACATATTCAGTAGATTTGGCTATAAAAGAAAATTTATATAAGTTATATGAAGATGTTAAAGATGTGGATATCTTAATTAACAATGCAGGTTTTGGAACATTTGGAAGATTTACAGAAACCGATTTAGAAAAAGAAGTAAATATGATAAACACAAATGTGACAGCAGTGCATGTATTAACAAAATTATATTTAAAAGATATGATTGCCAAGAATGCAGGACACATATTAAACGTAGCCTCGATTGCTGGTTTTATGCCAGGGCCACTTATGGCAACATACTACGCAACCAAAAACTATGTTGTGTCACTTTCAAGAGCCATAAATAGAGAATTAAAAAAAGAAAAATCAAATGTAAAAATAAGCATACTTTGCCCAGGTCCAGTAGATACAAATTTTAATAATGTTGCAGGAGTTAAATTTAATTTGCGTGGTAAGTCGAGTGAGTATGTGGCAAATTATGCAATTGAAAATATGCTAAAAGGCAAACTTATAATACTTCCTGGAATTACAATAAAACTTGCAAAAGCTTTTTCTGAAATTTGCCCAGATGCAATAAAAGAAAAAATAGCATATCATATGCAAAAAAAGAAAATGTAAGGAGGAAATCTATGGAGAATGAAAAAATAAAATCAGGAATAGGAGTAAAAATTATATTTACAATATTAGTAGCATTCATATCGTTTTTTTATTTAGCATACGTAATGCTTCTTGGTTCAACAAGTGATACTAGTGTATTTTTAACAATACTTGCACTTCCTATAGTTCCTACACTTATAATACCGATATGGATGAAAAATAAAAGAAAAATATTTTTTGCAATATGGGGAATATATTTGCTAGTAACACTAATTTCATTTTATATAAATTTTGAGATGATTGTTCAAAACGTATCAATATAAGTTGTAGGGGGAAACAAAAATGTATTTTAAAGAACAAATAGAAAAATATACTCCATATAATGAACAAGAAGAAAGAGACAAAGAAGCAATGCTTCAATTTATCGAAACATTTGATAACTCATTAACTAGAGAAAATGTATTCGGACATTTCACGGCTTCGGCATGGGTTGTAAACAAAGAAAGAACGAAGGTATTAATGATTTATCATAACATATACAAATCATGGGCTTGGACTGGTGGACACGCTGATGGTGAAACAGACTTATTGCAAACAGCAATAAGAGAAGTAAAAGAAGAGACTGGAGTTAAAAATGTAAAACCAGTTACAGAAGATATATTTTCACTTGAAGTACTGACTGTGAATGGGCATATAAAAAGAGGTATATATGTTTCATCGCATCTGCATTTAAACCTTACATACTTGCTAGAAGTAGATGAAACCGAAGTGCTAAAAATAAAAGAAGATGAAAATAGTGGAGTTAAATGGGTGAAATTTGAAGATGTACCCAATATGTCAGAAGAAAAATGGATGGTTGAAAATGTGTATAATAAAATAATAGAAAAAGTAAGGGAGAAGAAGCAAAATGCCTAGAAAATTGTTTTGT
Source organism: uncultured Clostridia bacterium (assembly GCA_934149405.1). Classification (GTDB taxonomy): domain Bacteria; phylum Bacillota; class Clostridia; order TANB77; family UBA1234; genus UBA1234. Next base: position 24,305 of record CAKPEV010000010.1, read on the forward strand.
GATATAAGTCCAACTTGTTATAAAATATCAGAGAAGAAAGAGATACTTTTGAGAAATATTAAGGACTTTTTTAGTAAAGAAAAATTTGCAAGAGATAAAAGTAAAGAAGAATTGCCAAACATAGTAAAAAGTCATACATCTATCTTAATAAGAAAGCTTCATGGAGTAGATATAAAGCTTCAAGAAAATAAAGTCACAAATATAATGATAGGATGCACAAAGTTAAATGGTTTAATAATTCATCCGGGTGAGACTTTTTCATTTTGGAAGCTTATGGGTCCATCAAAAAAGAAATATGGATATAAAGAAGGCTTAATCATTTCACGAAGTGGTTTAGGTAAAGGCTATGGCGGAGGAATTTGTCAGCTAGCAAACATGGTACATTACCTCGTATTAAATAGTCCGTTAGAAGTTACAGAGCTACATCATCATTCAGATGCTCTATTTCCTGATGAAAGAAGAAGAGTGCCATTTGGAACAGGTACATCAGTATGGTATAACAATGCAGACTATAGATTTAAAAATACTACGGATCAAGATGTGCAACTTTTGTTATGGGTAGAAAATGGAGAACTTTGTGGGGAACTTAGAAGCGAAAGAGCATTTCCTTGTAGATATAAACTAGTTGAAGAAAATCATCATTTTAAAAAAGAGGGAGATAAATATTACAGGATATCGGAAGTTTATAGAATAGTCACAGATAGATTAACAAATGAGGAACTTTATAAAGAATTGATATTAAACAATCATTCAGCAGTATTGTATGATTATAGCTTGATACCGAAAGAACAAATAAGGAATGATGATAATGATAGAGAAATTACTACAAATAGCGAAGAAGAATAAAGAAAAAATAGTATACAAAATAGAAAGTGATGAAATAACATATGGAGAACTATTAAAAAAAGCTGAAGAATTGGCAAAATCACTAGAAAATCAAGGAATATCACCAGTTATAATATATGGGCATAAACAAATAAGTATGCTTGTTTCAATAGTGGCATGCTTAATTGCAAAAAGAGCATATGTACCAGTAGATACATATATGCCAAAAGAAAGAATTTACGAGATTATAAAATTATCAAATGCAAATTTAATAATAAAAAATGAAGCGATAGACATAAATGCAATTGAATGTCTAAGTATTGAAGAAATCAACAAAAAGTATAATGGTATTACAGAGAAGACTGAAAATAAAAATGAGATAGCATACATAATTTTTACATCTGGTAGCACTGGTGCACCAAAGGGTGTGCCAATATCATATTCGAATTTAGAAAATTTCATAAGATGGATAAGTAATTTAGATGGTTTAAAAGAATATAAAAATATAACAGTATTAAATCAAGCCAATTTTAGTTTTGATTTAAGCGTAGCAGATATATACTATACTTTATTTAATGGTCACACTTTAGTTGGATTAAAAAATACAGATAATTATGAAAAAATACTAGAAATAATAAAAAACGAAAACATAAACTTAATGGTAGTAACGCCAACATTTATAAAACTTTTATTATTAGATAATAGTTTTAATTCTAAAGATTTGGCTAGTTTAAAGTGCATATATTTTTGTGGTGAAACTTTAGAAGTGCAAACTGTGAAGAAAATAAGAGAGAGATTTGAAAATATAAAAATTATAAATGCATATGGACCAACAGAAGCAACATCAGCAGTAAGTGCAGTTGTAGTAGATGATAAAATGCTAGAAAAAGAATATTTGCCTGTACGGAAGATTAAGTACAGCAGCTACAAAGATAGAAATAGAAAATAGCGAAATCATATTAAAGGGCACAAGTGTATTTGGCGGTTATTTAGGAGCAATTGAGGGTGGATATTATAAAGAAAATGGTGTAAATTGCTACAAAACAGGAGACTTAGGATATATTGAAAATGATTTGTTATATTGCAAAGGAAGAAAAGACAATCAGATAAAATATAAAGGATATAGAATTGAGCTTGGAGATATAGAAAATAATTTATTAAAAATAGATGGCGTAAAAGAAGCAGTTGTAGTAGCAAAATTAAAAGAAGACAAAATAACAGTAAAACTTATAAAAGCATATATTGTAGTAGATAAAAATATTTATATACCATATGTAAAACAAAAATTAAAAGAAATGTTGCCGGTGTACATGATGCCTAAGACAATAGAAATACTAGAGAAAATTCCAATAAATAATAATGGAAAATACGATAGAAAGAAGTTAAAAGAATTATGATAGATATAGAAAAAATATTATACGAAATATGTGAAGATGAGAATGTATATAATCCAGAATTTGATTTGATAGAAAATGGATTGTTAGATTCATTGGCTATGATAGAACTATTCACAACATTAGAGGATTATGGCTTAGAAATTCAGCCAACAAGAATAGACAGAAATAGATTAAGAACGACAAAAAGTATAAAAGAACTTGTAGAAGAATATTTAAAAAAATAAAAATTATATGATATAATCTTTATGAAAAGGAGGAGGATAAAATATGGAACTAATTTCAATGGTAAGTTTTATAATAGCACTTTTTATATTGGTACTATTCTTTAAGCTATTACATAAAAGTACAAAAGTAATAGTTGGATTTTTAATCAACGCGCTAGTAGGTGCAGTTATTCTATGGGTACTTAATATATTTGGACTAGGAATTGCAATAACATGGTTATCAGCCGCAATTGTCGGAATATTTGGTATTCCAGGAGTAATAGTACTTTTAGTGTTGAAATTTGTATTTAAGATAGTATTATAATGATGTATTGACATTAAAAAATTATGCATATATAATTCTTGTATAATTCATATATTTTCAAGTGGTTTATCAATATAATTAAGGAGGAACTATTATGCTAATACGGACGTTTTGGCTTGGGTTACTATTTTACCTTATAGTTGCATTTTTTATTTATCTATGGAGAGCAAAACGTACAATTGTTACAGAATATGACAAGGCAGTGTTCTTTATCTTGGCACCAGTGCTAATATTAAAAGATGCTTCGGCAGTATCGTTTTCTATTCTTTCGATATTCCTTTATATTGCGAATGAGATATATGATGGCAATATAATTGTACAGGTCTTATTTGCCTATAGCATAATATGCATGTTTAGTTGTTTATTTTTTGCATGCGAAAACATAACAAGAACAGCATATATAGCATCAATTGGCATAAGCGTAGCATTTTTATATGTCGCTTTACCAAGTGGAATAATGGAAATAACGATAATAGCAATTTGCTTGCTGATACTAATGGTATCGCTAGTTTCACTGACTGGTTCATGGTATTATCTTAGTATTGATGAAATACTACAAGCTATTTCACCGATATTTCCAATCATATTTATTGTGGCAACATTGGTGTTACGGTAACAAGTGCAGTCACAAACTTTATGTTAGTGATTACAAGAAAGTTTTATTAATTAACCAAAAATTTCATAAGATTAAATTCTTATGAAATTTTTTTATTCAAAATATTGCATAGAAAAATCGTTAATGATAAAATAATTGTGGCAAAAGAAATTTTGTCAAATCATAAATATAAAACGAGTAAAATAATTTTTAGTTCGAGATATGAAAAGTAAATTTACAAAGCAAGATAGTGATTTGAATATGTTTATCAATAATCAATTAGCCAAATATGTTTTTCGAAAATAAAAATTTATTGTTTATGAGATTGTTATTATCGGTAGATTCTTGTAATGGTAAAAACTAAAAACAAGTGATGTGCATGATAGATAGCGACAAAGGTTAAAAAATAATAACCAAATAAGCAAGAAATAATAAATAAGAAAAAATTAGCTAACTTGAAGAAGGATTGATATGTTTGAATTAGCAGTAAAGCATAAAATGATGTGTTACTGTAGCATATCTGTCTTAGTGTATAGGGATGAACCTAGCATATGAAGATAGAAAATATAGAAAAAGAAAAGCCACTCTCAAATAAGAGTGGCTAAATGCATTTTTACGGGGTAAATTACATTTTCTTCTTGAATATTAATCCTAATAGATTTCCGACAAGTGATACAACAAAGAAAACTGCAACATATACGAAACCAAGGAAACCATACGTTAAAAGTACAGCTGGTATAAACAATACGGCGCAGATAATAGAAAGTATAATGTTAAAACCATAAAATGCACCATATATTAATGAAACTACAAGAATTAATATTGGAAATGCAGTAAGTAGTATTACAGAAGTCTTTATAATTAGTGGTAACACGTAAAATATCAACAAAAATGCAATGAAAAACGGTAATAATTTTTTCATAAAAAATCCTCCTTCAAGTAATTGATGTACACTAGTATATCATTATAAAATAAAATAGTAAAGTGGTAGGAATGCAAACTCTCTTGACTGTGAAATATTTTTATGCATGAACAACTTACAGCAAAAGCTTGTTAATTGCTTGATATTATTGTATAATTTGTTTGATACAGAGGTGAGAATAAATGCTATTTGGTTTAAGAAATGAAATTGTAGAAGAATTAAAACGCATAGCCCAAAAATATGATTATGATTTTTATGTTTTTGGTTCTAGAGCAAGAGGTGATTATAAAAGAAATTCAGATATAGATATTGCCGTAGTTGGAAATGTTCAAGATGATGAAAAAATGAAAATACAAATAGATTTTGATAGTATAGATATGGAGTATATGCTAGATGTAGTGTTTGTTGAAGATTTAACAAATAGAGAGTTAATTAAAAATATAGAGAAAGAAGGTGTTTTAATAAAATGAAAAGACTTGAAGAAAGAAAAAAAGATTTAGATAATGCAATAAAAAAATTGAAAGAGGGATTATTAGAAGAGCAGGATGAATTGAGGGTGGATGGCATTTTAAGAAGATTTAGAATTGCTTTTGAACTTTCTTGGAAATGCATGAAGGATTTTCTTGAAGAAAATAAAATAGCCTATAACATAGGAAGCCCAAGAATAATACTCAAACTTGCATTTGAGCATAAGCTGATAGACAATGAGGAAAAATGGATAGAAATGATGCTAGCGAGAAATAATTTATCGCATATGTATGATGAAAGTACATCGAGAAAAATATATACAAAAATAAAAGAAGAATATATGGAGCTATTAGAAAACTTGCAAAAGAAGATTTAAAAGTCGGAGGTAAAATAAATGAGTGAAAAGAAAATGACTTCGATTGGTGGACAAGCAGTTATAGAGGGAGTTATGATGAGAGGACCTCATAAGATAGCGACCGCTGTCAGAAAACCAGATGGAGAAATAATAATAGATGAAAAAGAGAACAAGAGCTTAGGCAAAATAGCAAAGGTTCCTATAATAAGAGGAGTTATTGCATTTATAAGCTCAATGGTTATAGGTGTTAAATCTTTGATGTTTTCAGCTAAATTTTATGATGTAGAAGATGAAAATAAAAAAGAGAAAAAAAAAGAAACAAAAGAAAGTATGTCAGACTGGATGATATATGGTTCAGTTATTTTGGCTATTTGCATGAGTGTTGGTTTGTTTATTGTATTGCCTAATGTTATTTCAAACATATTCGTTCCAAATAAAGAAGCGAATCCAGTGATATATAATTTAGTCGAAAGCATTGTAAAAATAGCAATTTTCTTAGGATATTTATTTGCAGTTTCGCTAATGAAAGATATTCAAAGAACATTTGAATATCATGGCGCAGAGCATAAAACTATTTTTTGTTACGAAAATGGAGAAGAGCTAATACCAGAGAATGTGAAAAAATACAGCAGATTTCATCCGAGATGTGGAACTAGCTTTTTATTATTTGTAGTCATAATAAGCATAATAGTTTTTTCATTAGTGGGTGTGTACGAAAATCCATTTATAAATTTAGGTTTAAGATTGCTACTACTACCTTTAGTTGCAGGCATATCATATGAAATAATAAAATTTGCCGGCAGAAGCACAAGTAAGTACATAACATGGCTTAATGCACCAGGCAAGTGGCTTCAAAGATTAACAACAAGAGAACCAGATGAAAAGCAAATTGAAGTTGCAATAGCAGCATTAAAAGCTGTTATACCAGAAAACAAGGACGATGATATATGGTAAAAGATATAAATGAAGTATTAAGAGAAGCGAAAAGTATCTTAAAAGCAAATGAAATAGATGAAAGAGAAGCAAGGTTATTACTTGCTTTTTCTTTAGAAACGACAATAGAAAAATTGTTTATAAAAAAGGATATAACAGGAATCGAATATAACAAATATATAAAAATAATAAAAAAAAGAGTCGAGGGCATGCCTTATGCGTATATAACGGGGCATAAAGAATTTATGAAATTAGATTTTATCGTAAATAAAAATGTTTTGATTCCTAGAGAAGATACAGAAATCTTAGTAGAAGAAACAATAAAACTAAACAAAAAGAAAATACTAGACATGTGCACTGGAAGTGGTTGCATAGCAATAAGTCTTGCAAAATACATAGATAACGCTGAGGTTGAAGGTGTAGATATTAGCAAAAGGGCACTTACAATAGCGAAGCTAAATGCAAAACAAAATAATGTAGTCGTAAATTTTATAAATTCGAATTTGTTTGAAGAAGTGACTAGTACATATGATGTGATAGTTTCAAACCCACCATATATAAGAAAAAAAGACATGGAGAACTTGCAAAAAGAAGTAACAAGAGAACCGGAAAAGGCGTTAGATGGTGGAGAAGATGGCTTATATTTTTATAAAAAAATAATAAAAGAAGCAAAAAAATATTTAAATGAAGAGGGATACTTAATATTTGAAATAGGTTTTGACCAAGCAAAAGAAGTATCAGAGTTATTGAAAAAATATAATTATAAAAATATAGAAATAATAAAAGATTTATCTAAAAATGATAGAGTTGTAAAAGCTCAAAAATAAAAGGGGAGATAGAAAGTGTCTTTTTCATCTGAACTAAAAGAAGAACTAAGTAAAATAAGCAATCATAATAACGAATGTTGCAAAATGGCGGAGCTTGCAGGCTATTTAATAACGAATTGTAATGTTGTAAAAGAAAACGGAGAATTCATATTAAAAATGACAACAGAGAATTCTTCAGCAATAAAAAGAGTGTATAATGCATTTAAGAAAATATATGGAATAGAGCCAATAACAAATGTTACAAGAGAAACAACTGATAATGGAATGTTGTTTGAACTTTATGTATCAGATAAAAGGGACTTGCAAAAAATATTTGAAAACTCACTTATAAATATAGATGCAAATTTGCAAATCGTGATAGATGATAAAGGAAAAATAAAAGAAAAAGAATGTTGTATGAAAGCATTTTTAAGGGGGGTATTCTTAGGCACAGGCTCAATCGCAACACCTGAAAATGCGAATCACTTAGAAATAGTATTAAATAATGTTGAAAATGCAAATTTCATAAATAGTATATTGCATGAACTTGGAGTGAATGCCAAGATAATAAAGAGAAAAAAATCAACAGTCCTATATTTAAAAGATTCCGAGGAAATTTCAAAGTTTTTAATAATAGTAGGTTCAAGTATAAGTGTTTTATCTTATGAGCAAACAAGAGTAATGAAAGAATACAGAAATGATATGAACAGAAAAATAAATTGTGAAGTTGCAAATATGGATAAAGTTGCAACAGCGGCTTCAAATCAATTAAATGATATAATGCTGATAAAAAGTAAAAACAGATTTATGGAACTTTCAAAAGAGCTTCAAGATGTTGCTTTACTAAGAGAAAAAAATCCAGAAGCAAGTTTAGAGAAAATAGGAGAAATGCTAGAGTCAAGACTTAGCAAAGCTGGAGTAAGTCACAGATTTAAAAAGATAAAACAAATAGCAGATGAATTGCGTAATGAATAGACACAACCTAGAACATTAAGGGAGAATAACCATGAAATCAATATACATACATATTCCATATTGTAAACAAAAATGCTTGTATTGCGACTTTAACTCATATTCGAATAAAGAAAACACAATAGACAAGTATTTTGACGCGCTGATAAAAGAGATAAAATCGTATAATATAAAAGAATTAAACACAATATATTTTGGAGGAGGTACGCCATCATTTGTAGATAGCAAGTACATAAGAGAGATAATGTCAATTCTTCCAAAAGCAAACGAAGTGACACTAGAACTAAATCCAGGAACAGTGAATAAAGAAAAATTTGCAGAATACAAAAGCATTGGAATAAATAGATTAAGCATAGGACTTCAAGCAATTCAAAACAATATTTTAAAAGAAATAGGCAGAATACACACTCTAAATGATTTTGAAGAAGCATTTAAATTAGCAAGAAGTGTCGGTCTTGACAACATAAATGTGGACTTAATGCATGGCTTGCCAAATCAGTCAGTGCAAGATTTTAAAGATAGTGTAGATTATTTAGTAAAATTAGGACCGGAGCATATATCGTGTTATTCTCTTATATTGCATAATGATATTTTCAAAAACTTGCCAACGGAAGAAGATGAGCGAAAAATGTATTATTATGCAAAAGAAAAATTAAGGGAGAGTGGATATATTCATTATGAAATATCTAATTTTGCAAAAAGTGGAAAAGAATCAAAGCACAATCTAGTTTATTGGAATCAAGAAGAATATATAGGTGTTGGCGCAGGTGCGAGCTCGTATTTAAATGGCGAAAGATATACAAATGTAGCTAGCATAGAAGAATATATAAAACGAATAAATAGAGACGAAAGTGTAAATATAACAGAAGAAAAACAAAATTTGGAAGATAAGTTAAATGAATATATGATACTAAAATTAAGGCTCATAAAAGGTGTAAATATAAAAGAAGCAAACGAAAAATTTAAAACAGATATAGTAAAAAAATACGAAAAAAGTTTAGAAAAATTGCAAAAACTTGGCCTAATAAAAATAGATGAAAATATATATTTTACAGATAAAGGCTTAGACCTAGCAAACATTGTGTGGGAAGAATTTATATAAACCAAACCTTTCCAGAATTACAAATAAAAAAACAGTTAATACTATGTGTGAGAGCGAAGGGAGGTAAAAATATGAGAGGATTATATAACACAGCTCTTACACTTTTAATAATCGGAGGAATAAATTGGGGACTTATAGGATTATTTAACTACAATTTAGTTGATGCCCTATTTGGAAGCGCTACTTGGATCACAAGACTTGTATATATAGTAGTTGGTGCATCTGCAATTTGCTCTTTTGGATTATTTGCTAGAACAGCAGAAAGAGATAGATAAATAAAATGCATGGTATTCAAATGCCATGCAAATATACATAAAGCGAGGAAAATAAATGAATAAAATAAATTTAGAAAAAATTGAAAAACTATTTATGTATTTTATCATGTATTCAATAATAGGCTGGACATATGAAGTATTTTTAGAAACAGTCATTTATAAATGGGGCTTTTCAAACAGAGGAGTACTATTTGGTCCATATTGCCCAGTATACGGATTTGGAGTGCTCATATTCCTATTTACAGTGTATCCAATCATAAAAGATAAAACAATAAAAAAGAGACTTTTGTACATACCATTAGTATTTATCGGTTGCATGGCAATAGCCACTCTTTTAGAATTGCTTACATCATATTTGTGCGAATTAACGATGGGTTCATGGCCGTGGCAAACATATGCAAGAGACTATAAAATACATTTTCAAGGAAGAATCGCACTAAGTCCAAGCATAAGGTTTGGTCTTGGCGGAACAGTATTTTTATACATATTGCAACCAGTATTTGAAAAACTAATGCAAAAGCTTCGGAGCAAAGAAGATAAACATTATATCAATATCATTAGTTATAGTAATGCTAATCGATGTGCTTTATACATTTGTTTTAAAAAAGTAAATATTTCAAATTAAAACTTATATATTTTATTTGAACAAAAAGAAAATTTTTTACAATAGCATATATAAGTTTTAATTGTATCAACTTTCGAAAAAATATATTTCTTTTTTAATATTATTAGTATATAATGAAAAAGCAGTTAAGGTAATAACTAGCAACAAAAGAGAGAGGAAGATTTAAATGTCATTTTTTAACAAACTAAAAGAAGGACTTGCTAAAACAAAAGGAAGTTTTGATGAAAAAATAAACAATGTATTTGCAAATTTCAGAAAAGTAGATGAAGAACTAATGGATGAGCTAGAGGAGGCACTAATATTATCAGATGTTGGTCCTACTACAGCTTCAGATATAATAGATGATTTAAGATTAACAATAAAAAGAAACAAAATAGAAGATGCAGAATTAGTTAAAGAAGAATTAAAAAAGAAAATAGAAGCAATATTAAATAGCAACGATAATGAATTGAAACTAGAAACGAAACCATCAGTTATACTAGTTGTTGGTGTTAATGGCGCAGGAAAAACAACATCAATAGGAAAGATGGCTGCGAATTTCAAAAAAGAAGGTAAGAAAGTTTTAGTAGCTGCTGCTGATACATTTAGAGCTGCGGCAATAGAGCAGTTAGAAGTTTGGGTAGATAGAGCAGGAGTTGATATATTAAAGAGACCAGAGGGTTCAGACCCTGCCTCTGTAGTTTTTGATGCATCTAAAAAAGCAAAAGAAGAAAACTACGACATCTTAATAGTAGATACAGCAGGACGTTTACATACAAAGAAAAACCTAATGGATGAATTGAATAAAATTCAAAGAATAATAGATAAAGAATTGGCAGATTGTTCACAAGAAATTTTAATAGTACTAGATGGTACAACAGGACAAAATGCTTTGATTCAAGCAAAAGAATTTTCAGAAGTTACAAAAATAACAGGAATAGTTCTTACAAAGTTAGATGGAACAGCAAAAGGTGGAGTTGTTATAGGAATATGCAATGAACTAAAAATTCCAGTAAAATATATTGGTGTTGGTGAAAAAATAGATGACCTACAAAAATTTAGTTCAGAAGACTTCATAAAAGCAATATTAGACTAAAATCGGGGGTAATTAGATTGCAAAAAATAGGTTTTATATCACTTCGGGTGTAGCAAAAATCTAGTAGATACTGAAATGATGATAGGATATTACAAAGAAAAAGGATATGAGATTGTAAATAATCCAGAAGAGGCAGAAATATTAGTCATTAACACATGTGGATTTATAGAATCGGCCAAGAAAGAAGCAATTGATACGATTCTTGAAATGGCAGATTATAAATCTAAAAACTGCAAAAAGTTAATAGTGACAGGGTGTCTAGTAGAAAGATACAAAGAAGAATTAGAAAAAGCCTTGCCAGAAGTGGATTTATTTATACCTATAAAAGAATATGATAAAATATTTGATAAACTAGATTATATGAAGAGAACAATAACAACAGGCAAAAATTATGCGTACTTAAGAATTGCGGATGGCTGTAGCAACTATTGTACATATTGTGCTATTCCGTATATAAGAGGTCCATTAAAAAGTAGAACATTAGAAGATGTGCTAGAAGAGGCAAAAAGATTATCAAAAGAAGGATACAAAGAGATAATTTTAGTTGCACAAGACACTGCAAGATATGGTATGGACATATATGGCGAAAGCAAACTTGTTGAGCTTTTAAAAGAACTTTGTAAACTAGATTTCAAATGGATTAGATTTTTATATGCATATCCTGAAATGATTACAGATGAGTTAATAGATGTAGTGGCAAATAACGAGAAGATTTGCAATTACTTTGATATTCCAATACAACACATATCAGACACAGTTTTAAAAAGAATGGGTAGAAAAAGTAACGGAGCATCAATAAGAGAAGTAATCAAAAAGATAAGAAACAAAATACCAAATGTAGTAATTAGAACATCACTAATAGTAGGTTTCCCAGGCGAGAAAGAAAGTGACTTTGATGAGCTTTATAGCTTTGTAAAAGAAACTAAATTCGAAAGATTGGGTGTATTTAAATACTCAAAAGAAGAGGGAACGCCAGCTGTTAAATTAAAAGAACAAATACCAGAAGAAAGAAAAGAAGAAAGATACGATCAAATAATGTCTTTGCAACAAGAAGTGTCAGCTGAAAACAATCAAAAAATAATAGGTCAAAAATTAGAATGTATAATAGATGGACTAACAGACGATGGTGAAATGTATGTGACACGTTCATATAGAGATGTGCCGGATACAGATGGATTTGTATTTGTGAATAAAGAAAAAGAACATAAAGTAGGCGACTTTATAGAATGCATCGTAAAAGAAGCATACGAATACGATTTGACAGCAAAAGAATTAAAATAAATCTAAGGAGGAGTAATAATGAATTTACCAAACAAAATTACAGTTGCAAGAATGCTTTTAATTCCAATAATGATAATAGTTCCATATTTAGGACTTAATAACATTTTATTTGGAAGCGTTACAATAGGAAGTTTTATAACGCTAATCATCTTTTTAATAGCTTCATTCACAGACTTTTTAGATGGATACTTAGCAAGAAAGAACAATTTAGTAACAACATTTGGTAAATTTTTAGATCCTATAGCGGATAAACTATTAGTGCTATCAGCACTAATAATGCTTGTAGAACAAGGAATAATTCCTGGTTGGATTCCAATAATAATAGCGGCGAGAGAGTTTATAGTATCAGGAATAAGAATGTTGGCTGCTGGTGATGGCAAGGTAATTGCAGCTAGTTGGTATGGAAAAATAAAGACGGTATCGCAAATGATTGCAATAAGTTTGGCATTCTTAAGCACAAATACATTTATGCAATTTACAAGTGTAGAAATGGGCACAGGAGCACTTATTTTAAATATACTTATGTCGCTTGCGATGATAGTTGCTGTTTTAACGACAATACTGTCTGGAGTAGACTATTTTATGAAATCAAAAGATATCGTATTAAGATCAAAATAATTTATGGCGGCACGTTTTATCGTGCCGTATTTAATATTGGGAGGAACTATGGATAAAATAAAGTTAAGATACGAAGAGCTAAAAAAGCAAATCGAATATCATTCAGATAGATATTACAATCAAGACGACCCAGAAATATCAGACTTTGAATATGATATGCTTATGTTAGAACTTAAAAATATAGAAAAGGAGCATCCTGAATTTATAACCAAAGATTCTCCAACACAGCATGTTGGTGGAAAAACAGATTCACACTTTGCTGCAGTCACGCATAAGGTTCCACTTCAAAGTTTGCAAGATGTTTTTAGCACGGCAGATGTAATAGCATTTGAAGAAAGAATAAATAAAACAGTGACATCACCTAGTTATGTAGTAGAAACAAAAATAGATGGACTTTCAGTTTCACTAGAATATGAAAAAGGAATTTTCGTAAGAGGAGCAACGCGTGGAGATGGACTAGTTGGAGAGGATGTGACAGTGAACCTAAAAACAATAAAAAACATTCCTCATAGACTAACAAAAGATGTCGATATAATAGTTCGTGGCGAAGTATTTATGCCTAAAAAGGATTTTGAAAAGTTAAATGAAGAAAGAGAAGTGCTTGGAGAAAAACTATTTGCAAATCCAAGGAATGCAGCAGCAGGGTCGCTTAGACAATTAGACCCTAAAATTACAGCTGAAAGAAATTTAGATATATACATTTTTAATGTTCAAAAATCAGATGATATAAAATTCACATCACATTATGAATCGTTAAATTATATGAAAGAACTAGGTTTCAATGTGAATCCATATGTGAAAAAGTGTAACAATATAAAAGAAGTTTTATCCGCAATAGATGAAATAGGAAATAAAAGAGGCGAGCTTACATTTGATATAGATGGTGCTGTTGTAAAGGTAGATAATTTAGCGCAAAGAGAAGAAATTGGTGTTACAACTAAGACTCCAAAGTGGGCAGTAGCATATAAGTATCCACCAGAGAAAAAGGAAACTAAGGTGTTAGATATAGTAGTACAAGTTGGAAGAACAGGAGCAATAACCCCTATGGCGATATTAGAGCCAGTTAGAGTTGCAGGCTCTGTAATATCAAAAACAACGCTTCACAACGAAGACTTTGTGAAAGAAAAAGACATAAGAATTGGCGATAAAGTCCTAATCCAAAAAGCAGGCGATGTTATTCCAGAAGTAGTTGAAGTATTAAAAGAAAAGAGAAATGGTACAGAAAAAGAATTTCAAATGCCAAAAACATGTCCAGTCTGTGGCGCTGAAGCTGTAAGAGAAGACGGCGAGGCTGTCACAAGATGTACAGGAATAGAATGTCCAGCAATGTTATTTAGAAGCTTAATACATTTTGTATCAAGAGATGCAATGGATATAGATGGCATGGGACCAGCTATAATAGAACAATTATTAGATAAGAAATTAGTAGAAAATATTGCAGATATTTATTCTTTAAAATATGAAGATTTAGTATCACTTGAAAGAATGGGCGACAAGTCGGCTAAAAACTTGCTAAATGCCATAGAAAAGAGCAAAGAAAACTCTTTAGAAAAATTACTTAACTCATTTGGAATAAGACATATAGGATTAAAATCAGCCAAGATACTTGCAAAAAAATATAATAATATAGAAGAAATAATGAACGCAAGTTATGAAGAACTATGCGGTATAAACGAAATTGGAGAAATAATGGCAGAAAGTATAGTTAAGTTTTTTGAAAGCAAACAAACAAAGGATTTAATAGAAAGGCTTAAACAAAATGGTGTAAACATGGAAAGTAAAATAGAAAAATCTCAAGATGAAAGATTTGCTGGAAAAATATTCGTACTTACTGGCACTCTTCCAACACTTTCAAGAAACGAAGCAAGTGAAATAATAGAAAAGTTTGGCGGAAAAACATCTGGTAGCGTTTCAAAGAAAACAAGTTTTGTACTTGCAGGAGAAGAAGCAGGAAGCAAATTAACAAAAGCCGAAGAACTTGGCATACCAATAATAACAGAGGCAGAATTTTTAGAAATGATAAAATAAGTAGTGCTATGAGAAAAAATGCAATAAATGACTTAAGCATATTCTACAAAGAAGTACAAATGTGTTTTGCTAAATATTATAAGCAAACTATTCAAATAAAGCAGCTAAACCATGGCGTATTCAATGAAAAAAGTAGTATAGATTAATTTGTGGAAAAACAAACTAGCAAATGTGGCTTAAGCATATTTGTTCATATAATAAACAAAATCGAAATAAATTGGAGGGATATAATTGGAATTTTTAGATTTTATGTTAAAAGGAAATTATAAAAAGTTTTACCAAAGCTTGAAAGAAATAAGCAAAAAGAACGGAAAAAATCCAAGTTTAATGTTTGTCGATGCAGCATTTTCTTCTATATTATATGGCTCTCGGATTATCAGACTATCTAAATTATAAATTTTACGAAAGAACAGCAAAAGAAAGAAGAAAGTATGTAACAATAAAATATGCATCTAAATTCTATGCAGAGTACTCACCAAAAGAAGCAGCAACCAATCTTAGAATAAAACCGAAATTTCATGAACATTATGGAAAATACACAAGAAGAGACTATTTTATCCACGAACATGGAATAGAAAAACTAAAAGAATTCGTAGAAAAGCACCATGAATTCATAGTAAAACCGGTTGATGGTCTTGGCGGAAGTGGTGTCAGAAAAGCGTCAATTGATGAATATGCTTCAATAGATGAACTATATAATAGGATAGAAACTAATAGAACATTTCTAGAAGAAATAGTAGTACAAAACGAAGAATGGGGAAAAATCTGCCCTAAGAGTGTAAACACGATTAGAGCAATGACTCGTATAATGAATGGAAAAGCAGAGTTATTCTATGCTGCTGCTAGAATTGGTAATGGTAAAGTTATAATGGACAATTTCCATCAAGGTGGAGTTGGCGTTAGCATAGACATGGAAAAAGGAACATTAGTAGGAAACGCCGTGTCAAAAGATCTAGAAGAAATGGAAGTGCATGGCGCAACAGGAATTAAATTCGATGGATATAAAATACCTTATTGGGATGAAATAAAGAAAATGGTTTGCGAGGCAGCAGAAATAAACAAAGAAGTAAGAGTAGTTGGATGGGATGTTGCAATAGCAAAAGATGGCCCATTACTAATTGAAGCAAATAGAAGACCAGGATTTGATTTGGTGCAAGTTTTATTAAATCATGGTGCAAAGTATATGCTTGAAGAAGTAAAGAACGCAAAACCATAAAATAATATGCAAGAATATAAGATACATAATAATGAAAGAACTAATAGGTATAGAGTAAATAATATAATTAAGAAGAAATATAGTTAAATAAGATAATAGAGAATAAAGCGATGTAGAATGCCAATATTATTTTTTGAGCCTCAACCAAATCAAAATTGTAGGTTTAAATGATGTTGGCATTTACTAAAAGTAGTGATAGTGAACTTGAATAAAATACACAAAAATTGCATAAAAAGTTCACATAAATTTCAAGAAAAAATTACCATTAAAAAAGTGTTGACAGTATTAAATAATGATGTTAATATAGAGCATGTCGCTGATAAAAATGCGACAAAAAATGAGTCATTTTTTGGTGACGATTTATCGATTTTTCATCTTGAGATGAATGAGAAAAAAGATGGGAAAAAATCGAAAAAACTTGTTGACAATCTCTCAAAGAGATGTTAATATAGGACATGTCGAAAACAAAAAAACGACGAACCGCTACGGCAAACGTCCGTAGCAAAAGCAAGATTTTAAAAAAATAAAAAAATCTTGAAAAAATGATTGACTTTTGTCAAATAAGATGTTAAGATTATAACTACCGTCGAGTAAGAAAATTATCTAATAAATCAAGATAAAAAATAAATAAAAAAGAGGTTGACAAACCTCAGGCGAGATGGTATACTAAACAAGGCTTCTGAAAAAAGACAAAATTCAAAAGCACATTGAAAAGTAAACAATGAGAAATAAGAGAAACCAAGCGAAAGTTTGATATGTTATGACATTAAAAACTG
>CAKPEV010000011.1 GCA_934149405.1 uncultured Clostridia bacterium
CCCAATGTGCATACAACGTATGATCTTCTGCAATCGTTACCGTTGACGCGTTTGTTACTTGTGTTCCTCCTGATGAAAGAGGAACGCAAGTTGATATAAAGTGTTGAAGTTCTAATTTTAGATTTGGTGACAAGCTGTGACTATTGGTAAGGAGTAGAAAAACATATAGGAATTTGTGACAATAAAAAAGCTAATTTGAAGATTAATCTCAAATTAGCTTTTTTTATTGGCTGGGCTGGGAGGATTCGAACCGCCGAAATGCCAGAGTCAAAGTCTGGTGCCTTACCACTTGGCTACAGCCCAATATATTAATTTTATGGGGTGAAAGATGGGACTCGAACCCACGGCCTCCAGGGCCACAACCTGGCGCTCTAACCAACTGAGCTACATCCACCGTCTTTCCAATTGCAAGTTATATTGTAACTTATTTTTTTCGGCTTGTCAACAATTATTATTATATTGTGTGACAGATTGATGTATTTTATCAGTTAAATACTTGGTATACAGGGGATAGAGGAGCCTTAAAATGTGGTTTTGCATAAATGTGTCGAAATTTGTCGAGCGATTTTCCTTGTAAATTGGCACATTTTGGTATAAATATAAGATGATACCCATTCGGAAAAGAGGCTATGAAAATGATAAGTATTTCGGATTTACAGAAGTTTGTTGGGGAAGATGAACTGTGCATGTGGATTATTAGTAGTATTGTTTTTTCTATATTTTATTCATTCATAAATATTTTCACATTTAAGTATTTATTTGATGTTAATTGCACCAAAAAGAGATTGGCGATTTTTATTGCAATTGATTCTATTATTAAATCCATATGCACTATTTTTGTGCCTGCACCGTACTACAGGTTATTGAATATGATACTTTCTGTTATATTATTGAAGGTAGTCATAGGAGGGAATACAGCTAAATGTATAGTCGGTGAGGCTACTAATTTTATTACGATAATCTGCTTAGAAATTTTATTTTTGAAAGTTTTCGAGTATTTATATACTGATATATCTTCATATATAGAGGGCATGTATGACTTTGTTTATAAAACGTCGATGGCTATTGGAATATTAGCCGTAAAATTAGTTATTTATGCCCTGGTAAGGAAAAATGAAATTATCATAAAGATTAGTGAACATTTAAGCAGAAAGATTAAAGACTCTATAATATTAGTATCTTCAATAGAAATATTGTTGATATTTTTTAATTTTGTTGAAATGGCGATTTATATAAGTGATTTTCCATATAGTATACTTGTTTTGGATATATTCTTTTTGGCAACATATTTTTATTATAGTATTAAATTTATACTCAAGGCAGCCAGACTAGAGGAACAAGATACCGTGATAGAAAATTTGGAGGCATACAATAAAACTTTATCTATAATGTATGATAGAATCAGATGTTTTAAACATGATTTTTCAAATTTTGTTCAAGCGCTTGATGGATATGCGAAAACAGATGATTTAAAAGGCATAAAATCTATGACCACTTCTGTATTAAAACAATGCAAGTCTGTTAATTCGATGGGGATTTTAAATCCTAAGGCATTGAACAATCCTGCAATATACAGCATCATAACAAGTAAGTATTACACTGCTACTGAAGAAATGGTACAAATGAATATTGAAGTAATGTTTAATGTTGGGGACATTGGTGTCGATGCATATGATTTTTGCGTTATTCTAGGGATATTGTTAGATAATGCTATAGAAGCCGCAAAAGAAAGTGATGAAAAAGTCGTTAATGTTAAATTTCAAAGAAATAAGAAAAATAACAAAGTTGTTATCATTGAGAATTCGTATAAAGATAAAGACATAGATATATCTAAAATATTTGAAAAAGGGTATAGTACGAAACCAGAAAGTCCAGACCATGGACTTGGACTATGGAATGTAAAAAGAATATTAAGTCATACAAGTGAATTGGAATTGTTTACGTCTAGAGGTAAAATGTTTAAACAAGAGATAGAGATGTATGATGTTTAGTTATCCAATAAGTATAAAAGCGAATTTTGTGCAAAATCGTTTGAAACAATTAATTAACTGAGTAGTGTTAGAAAATAATTATAAAGGAATACATAAAATGAGATGGGTTTTATAATTTTAGTTTTGTCGTGTAACAAAGCCTAAATATAGAATCTAAATTTTTAAGGTAACATTAATTATATCGAAATGTGGCTATTTTAAGAGGTTTTTTAGGTACAATTAGAAGGTGCCAAAAAGCTCACTGCGGTGCGACTTTCAGGTTACTTTGCCAATACTATTGAAAAAGAGCCCAAATTAGAAAGTGCAAAAAAAGCTGGTGCAGAGCAATTTTCAGGTTACTCCACCCCAACTATTGACAAAGAACCCAAAAAGCCACAAAGAGCCGAAAAATAGGCAACAAAAAACTCTTCACTAATGCGAAGAGTTTGGAGCCAGTGATCGGAATCGAACCAACGACCTACTGATTACAAGTCAGTTGCTCTACCAACTGAGCTACACTGGCAATATGGTGACCCGAGGGAGAGTCGAACTCCCCACTCCGCCGTGAAAGGGCGATGTCTTAACCGATTGACCATCGGGCCACATATGGTGAGCCATCGCAGATTCGAACTGCGGACAACTTGATTAAAAGTCAAGTGCTCTGCCAACTGAGCTAATGGCCCATATGTGTTTGCTGTGCAAGTTTCACTTGCGACTGCTCTTATATACTACTACATTTTTTTTGCTGTGTCAACAAAATTTTTTATAAAAATTCAAAAAATTTCACATAGCTTTAAAAACTTGAAATATCAACAAGTGAAACTACACAAAAATAAAATTTATATTACCCAACCACCATTAGGTGAAAGAACTTGACCAGTTATGTAACTTGCTTCATCACTTGCCAAAAAGAATACGGCATTGGCAATGTCTGATGTTTCTCCAATTCTTTCTAATGGAATTTCATTTCGTATTTCTTCAAATTCATTTACAGTTAAGTTGCTTACCATATCTGTCATTACTATGCCAGGAGCGACAGCGTTTACAGTTATTCCTGATGGACCAACTTCTTTGGCTAATGCTTTTGTAAATCCTATTATCGCTGCTTTACTAGCAGAGTATGCAACTTCCATTGAAGCACCTACTAATCCCCATACAGACGATATATTAATTATTTTACCTGATTTTTGTGATATCATGTAAGGTAAAACATTTTTTGTTGTTAAGAATGTTCCGGTTACATTGACTTCAAATAGATTATTCCATTCTTCTAACGACATTTCTTGAAGTAGGCAAGAAGAGGAAATGCCAGCATTGTTTACTAATATATCAACACGTCCATGTTTTTCTATTGCAAAGTTAATCATTGCTTCAACATCCTTTGGATTTGAAACATTTGCCTTGAAGATTTCGACGTTTTTATATTGTTTTGCAATATCAAGTGCAGCATATTCTGATTTGTTGTAGTTTAGTATAACGTTGTAGTTTTCTTTTGCAAATTTTTCTGCTATGGCTCTTCCAATTCCTCTAGAGCCACCGGTTACGATTACAGTTTTCATTTTATCAATCCTTTCTATATTTACAGAAGATACAACAAAGGTCGACCTTTTGAGTCGACCTAAAATTTATTCTTTTGCTGTTTTCTTTTTTAATTCACCTGAAAAAACTTTTGGGATAGCTGTTATCATTTTATAGAAAGCAATTCTTATTTTCTTTGCTATTAAATATGATTTCTTCAATCTAGGTACCTCAAGAGCAGTTGTTTCTACTTTAGAAACAGTAACCTCTTCTTTAGAAATATTAGCTGAATAATTTTTAGCGTTGTTGTTATCCCAATTATTGTTTCCATCTCTAAAACAGAAATTAATCATATCATATGATGGAGCTAAATTAATCTCCGTTTCGTATGTATTATCATCTATCTTATCTAATTTAATCTCTTGTATATTTTCCCAAAGTAGACCGAAACCATAGTGAACGCATATTTCATCTGTTGTTGGTGTTGCTAAATCTCCTTTGTATGTAAGTTTTGCGGTTCTTCCTTCGATTAAATTATCTGTATCAAAATAAACTTTTTCACTAACTGACATGGTATTCACTCCTTAAATTTTATCTTTTGTTAAAATAATTATATATATAATAAAAAAAAACTGCAATACTTTTTTAAAAAAAATGTTATATCATGAAATTTTGAATGAGATTATGAAAAAAGATCCATAATTGTGAACTTTTGATGCGAAATATTGTTTTTTATGTAATCTTATGGTAAAATATTCACGGAGTTTTTATAGAAAGGTGAATGATAGATGAATCAAATATTATACTCAGAAAGAAGCGGAAGTGAATCGAATAAAAAAATTATAATACTTTTGATTGCGCTAGTGGTTGTTATAGTTTCAGCAATTTTCGTTATATCAAGTATGTTAAATCGTAAAATTTTAGCAAATGTTTATATTGGCGACGTGAATGTTGGTATGCAAACGCAAGAAAAAGCTAGAGAACTTCTTGAATCTGAATTTGAAACATACAAAAGCATGAAAATTAAATTAATATTAAATGGCAAAGAAGAAATTTATACTGCTGATGAACTAGGAATAAATGTTGATTCTATGTTGGATGATACAATTTCTAATGCTTATCAATATGGCAGAAGTGGCAATTTCTTTGAAAATAGTTCTAGTGTTGTGAAAAGTTACTTTAATGATAACAAGATAGCAATAAACATAGCTTTTGATGATGAAAAATTGAAAGCATCACTTAGCAAGCTAGCTGGGGAAAGTGAAGAAACAGCGACAGATGACACATATGAAATACAAGATGATAAGATAGTTATAGTAAAAGGTCATGATGGCAATAAAGTCGACTTCGAGCTTGCAAAGCAATATATTGCTACTGCGGTTATAAATGGTGTTGTTAACGTAAACGTGCCAACAGTAGATGGAAATGCAAGTAGAATTGATTTAAAGAAATTATATGATGACACATATGTTGTACCTCAAAATGCCAGCTATACTTCAGGTGAAAAATTTGAGCTTGTTGTTGATAAGAATGGTAAGAGCTTTGACTTAAGCGAGGCACAATTAGCTTACAATAATGCTAAAGCTGGAGAAGAAGTGACAATTAAATTTAAAGAAATTGAAGCAGAGATTAAAGTCGCAGATTTGGACGTCGCATTGTTTAAGAATGTTTTATCAACATTTTCAAGCACGTATGATCAAAGCATTACAGGAAGAGTAACAAACCTTAAAGTTGCAGCAGAGAGATGCAATAACACAATTTTGTATCCAGGCGAAGAGTTTTCATATAACAAAGCTCTAGGTACAAGAACTGTCGCTAATGGGTTTGCTCCTGGTCATTCGTTTGCAGGTGGAAAAGTTGTTACAACAATAGGCGGGGGAATATGCCAAGTATCTTCTGCACTATATAACGTCGTGTTAGAGGCTGATTTGGAAGTGACAAATAGAGTTGCACATGGTTTGTATGTAGAATATGTAAAACCTAGTTTAGATGCGACTGTTGTTGATGGAGCTATTGATTTTAAATTCAAAAACAATAGAAAATATCCTGTGAAAATTGGAGCAACAGTAGAAAATGGTGTTGTTACAGTAACTTTATATGGAATAAAAGATGAGAATGAGCCAATTATAGAGATTGAATCTGTTGTATTAGAAACAATACCATACAAGACTGTAAACGAAAATGATTCTTCAATGAAAGTTGGAACATCAAAAGTTGTTCAAGATCCAGTTAACGGCTATGTTTCAGAAGCATACAGAATCGAAAAAGATTCTTCAGGAAATGTTATTTCAAGAACTCTTATATCAAAAGACAGATATGCAGCAACTAATAAAATTATTAAAGTTGGAACAAAGGTTGAACCGACCCCGACACCGGTACCAACTCCAACACCTACGCCTGACTATTCAGACGATGACGGAAGAGAATTGCCACCAGGATGGGATTCGCCAGAAAGTCCATATGGTAGGCCTTAAAATATTAAGTTGAAAAATATGATATTTATTGTATAATTAGGAAAGTATATGATTATACAGTAGTTTAGGAGGTAACAAATGAAAAAAATAATGTTTGTTTGTTCAGGAAATACATGCAGAAGTGCAATGGCAGAACAACTTTTTTTAAAGAAAATCAAAGAAAGAAATTTACAGGAGAAATTTTCGGTTTCTTCTGCAGGTATAATTGGTTTTTCAAATGCTGCGTCACCAGACGAGGTGAAAAAAGTCATGATGGACGAGTACGGTATAGATATAACAGCACATAGGGCGAGAAGAGTAAATAGGGAAGATGTAGACGAAATGGATTTGATTTTAACTATGACAAAAGGTCAAGTAATCGGACTTCTCGGAGTAAATCCTGATTCTAAAGGTAAGACATATCCTTTAAAAGAGTATGTTGGATTAACAGGAAATATCGATGACCCTTTTGGCGAATCATTAGAAGTGTATTCTGCGTGTGCAAAAGAATTAAATCATTGTATAGATTTGCTATTGGATAAGGAGGTAAAAGAATGATTGCGATTGGAGCTGATCATGGTGGATACCTATTGAAAGATGAAATTATTAAAGAATTTGAAGGAGAAATTGAGTTTAAAGATTTTGGAACGTTTTCAACGGAATCTGTGAATTATCCGGAGATAGCATTTAAAACTGCTGAAAGTGTCGCAAGTGGAGAGTGTGAGGCTGGAATATTAATTTGTCGTAGTGGAATCGGCATGGATATTGCTGCAAATAAAGTAAAAGGAATAAGATGTGCTAATGTGGCAACCACAAAAGCCGCAAGACTTTGTAAGGAACACAACAATGCAAACATGATAGCACTTGCAGCAGATGAAATAACTATAGAAGCTGCTAAAGAAATTGTGTATATGTGGCTTAGTAGTGAATTTCTTGGAGGCAGACACCAAACAAGAGTGGATATGATAACAGAATACGAGAATAAAAAGTAAGGAGGATAGCAATTTGCAATTAGCAAGTTGTGAAAAATTATGGTAATTAATAGTATAATAGCTTTTGTTTTGGCAGCTTTATCTTCGGCGATTTTTGCTCCGATGACAATAAAACTTGCATTTAGAGTTGGTGCGATAGACATTCCAAAAGATGCAAGAAAGATTCATGCAAAACCAATGCCAAGAATTGGCGGTTTGTCATTTATATTAGCATTTTTTATAGCAGTTTTGTTTGTTTTGCTTACTAGTAATGTTTCTAATATGCCAAACTTATTTGGCTTTTTCCTAGGAGCAGGTATAGTAGCAGCTGTTGGTTTTATAGATGACACAAAAAATATAAAACCGTGGATGAAGTTTTTAGGACAATCGATTGGTGCAATTTGCGTTATTGCAAGCGGACTTAGAATTTGTTATATCAACATTCCATTTCTAGTTTTATACGGACTTAATGACGTACTTTCAATAATAATAACTTATTTTTGGCTTGTTGGTGTCACAAACGCAATAAATTTAATTGATGGATTAGATGGTCTTGCAACTGGTGTTTCAGCAATTTCAACATTATCATTGCTTGTTATCTTTATTTTAAACGGTGCGAGTGAAATTGCTATAGTTTTAGTTGCAGCACTACTTGGCGGATTGATTGGATTTTTACCATACAATTTTAATCCGGCTAAAACCTTTATGGGAGATGCTGGTTCAAATTTTTTAGGATTTGTTTTAGCAACACTTTCTATGATTGGTCTTGCTAAGACATATACTGTAATGACTATTGTATTGCCAGTAGTAATACTTGGACTTCCAATATTTGATACACTTTTTGCTATATGTAGAAGACTTGCACATCATAAATCTATAATGCAAGCAGATAGAGGGCACATACATCATAGACTTATTGATGCGGGACTTTCTCAAAGGCAAGCTGTTATTATATTGTACGCAATCACAGCTCTTTTAGGAATTTTTGCTGTAATAATTTTAGAAAGTGATATTTGGAAGATTGTCGCACTCGGCATGATACTCGCTATTTTGTCAGTCTTAGGTTCGAGAGATATATTTAATGCTAGAAAGGAAAATCAAATTATGAATTTAAAAACTAAAGAAGAAATAAAACCAAAAGCAGACAGATTAAAAGTTATGTTAGTATTTGGCACAAGACCTGAGGCTATTAAAATGTGCCCACTTGTACAACATTTAAAAGAGCATAAAGAAATTGACACAGTTGTATGTGTTACAGCACAACATAGACAAATGTTAGATCAAGTTTTAGAGGCATTTAACATTAAACCAGATTACGATTTAAATGTAATGAAAGATTGCCAAACACTTACTCACATAACATCAAAAGTTTTAGAAGGTTTAACAGAAGTTATAAATAAAGAAAATCCAGATATAGTACTAGTTCACGGAGATACAACTACAACATTTGCAGCAGCACTTGCGGCTTTTTATACAAAGACAAGAGTTGGACATGTCGAGGCTGGGCTTAGAACTTACGACAAGTATTCACCATATCCAGAAGAGATGAACAGAAAACTTGTAACCCAAATAGCAGATTTATATTTTGCACCAACACAAAACAATAAGAACAACTTATTAAAAGAAATGATACCGAATGAGGAAATATATATAACAGGAAATACAGTTATCGACGCTTTAAAAACTACTGTAAGAAGTGATTATAAATTTGAACATCCAGTTCTTTCAAAGATTGATTTTAATAAAAAAGTTATATTCATGACGGCACATAGAAGAGAAAATTTAGGTGAACCTCTTCGTAACATTTGTCTTGCAGTTAAAGAATTAGCAGAAAAGAATAAAGATGTTGAAGTTGTATATCCAGTTCATTTAAATCCAGCAGTACAAAATACTGCAAAAGAAATACTTGGAAACACAAAGAATGTACATCTAATCGAACCATTAGATGTTATAACTACTCATAATTTAATTAACAGATCATACATGGTTCTTACAGACTCTGGTGGAATTCAAGAGGAAGCACCTTCACTTGGAAAACCAGTATTAGTATTAAGAAGAGAAACAGAAAGACCAGAAGCTGTAACAGCAGGAACTGTAAAGATTGTTGGAACAGATAAAGAATTGATAGTAGAAGAAGCTACAAAAATACTAACAGACAAAGAAGAATACGCAAAAATGAGCAAAGCTACAAACCCTTATGGAGATGGACTTGCTTGCGATAGAATTGTAAAGGCTATTGAGTACTATTTTGGAGTTTCTACTGAAAAACCAACAGATATGTAAAACAAAGGAGAAAAGCATGAATTCAAGAGAATTAGCATTGAATATTTTATACAAAGTTGAATTTGGCGAGGGCTATGCAAACATAGAAATCGATAAGGAATTTAATAAATCGGATTTGATAGATTTAGATAAAGCACTAGCATCAGAGATTGTATATGGTGTTTTAACTTGGAAGATAACTATAGATGAAATAATAAAGATGCATTCAAGCATAAAAATGCAAAAGATATCACCATGGATTTTAAATATTTTGAGAATTGGAATTTATCAAATTGTATTTTTAGATAGAATTCCGGAGAGTGCGGCAGTAAATGAAAGTGTTAAATTGGCAAAGAAGTATGGACATGAAATGTCTGCAAAATTTGTTAATGCAATATTAAGAAAGATAGACAAAAATGAAATGGACAAATTACTTGAACATCTTTCAACAAAGGCACTTTTAGAAGATGAGATAATTTCTATAGTAACATCACATCCACTTTGGCTAGTTGATGAGCTTTTAAAGGAGTATGATAAAAAATTTGTTACAGAACTTTTAAATGCAAACAATATAAAGCCAGATATAACAATTAGAGCAAACTTGTTAAAAACAAGTAGAGACGATTTGTTCAATCTGTTAAGACTTAAGAGAGTTGATTGTAGAAAAGGCAATTTACAAGATAGCATAAAGGTAAAAAAATTAACCGATTTTGGAACACAACTTTATACAGTTCAAGATGAGGCTGCACAACTTGCATGCTTAAAACTTGATCCAAAGCCGGGCGAGAAAATATTAGATGCTTGTAGTGCACCGGGCGGAAAAACAACATATATAGCACAACTTATGGAAAACAAGGGAAGAGTTGATGCTTGGGACATACATCCTCACAGAGTAAGACTTGTAGAAGAGGCAGCAAAGACATTAGGAATAGATATTATAAAGGCTAATGTTAAAAATGCTACTGAATACACTACTGCATTTAATGGGCATTATGATAGAATTTTGCTTGATGTGCCATGCACAGGCATTGGTGTAATAAGAAAGAAACCAGATATAAAATGGACTAGAAAAGTAGAAGATATTGATGAAATGGTAGAGATTCAATCACAAATATTAGATACATGTTCAGAATATCTTAGAACTGGTGGAAGACTTGTTTATAGCACTTGCACAGTTTTCAAAAGAGAAAACGAAGAACAAATCGAAAGATTTTTAATGAAGCATACTGAGTATAAATTGTTAGAAAAAATAAATTTATATCCACACATAAATGATACAGATGGATTTTTTATAGCAGTATTACAGAGACTATAAATAAAAAAGGATTTGATAAAATGATAAACATTAGAGATTTAACACAAGAAGAATTAGAAGAAGAAATAATTAAATTAGGAGAAAAGAAGTTTAGAGCTAAGCAAATTTTTGCTTGGCTTTATCGTGGTGTTGATAGTTTTGATGAAATGACAGACCTATCAAAAGAATTGATTCAGAAATTAAAAGAAAATTTTGTGTTAAAGCTTTTAGAATTAGATAGTTTTCAAAAATCAGTAGATGGTACGATAAAATATCTTTTTAGACTAAATGATGGACATGCGATAGAAAGCGTTATCATGAAATACAAATATGGAAACACAGCATGCGTTTCAAATCAGGTTGGTTGTAAGATGGGGTGTAATTTCTGTGCATCTGCCAGAATTGGATTTATAAGAAGTTTAACACCAGGTGAAATCGTTAGTCAAATACTAGAAATAGAAAAACACTCTGGCGAAAAAATATCAAATGTAGTTTTCATGGGAATTGGTGAACCAATGGATAATTACGATAATGTAATAAAAGCAGTTAGACTTATAAATGATCCAAAAGGTTTGAATATTGGTGCTAGACATATAAGTATCTCTACATGCGGACTAATTCCGGGCATTAAGAGACTTGCTGATGAAAATATACAATGTAATCTTTGTATATCTCTACATAGCAGTAGAAATGAAGTAAGGTCAAATATGATGCCTATAAATAAAACATATAACATAGATGAGCTTATACCTGCATGCAAAGAATATATACAAAAAACGAATAGACGAATAACTTTTGAATATGCTTTAGTAGATGGTGTAAATGATAGTAGAGAAGATGCTCTTCATTTGGCAAGACTTCTAAAAGGCATGCTATGTCATGTAAATTTAATTCCTGTAAATAAAATCAAAGATGGCATATATGAAAAGAGTAGCACAGAAAAGATTTTAGCATTTAGAGATTTGTTAAATGAAAAAGGTATCGTAGCAACTGTTAGAAGAGAGCTGGGCTCTGATATTGCAGCTGCTTGTGGACAATTGGTAAGAGATAAAAAGGGAAGCAATTAAGTTGTATTGACTAAATTTGTTAATTTATATATAATACTAAAAGAGAGAGGTGAGTGCTTGTGCAATACTACGGTGTGAGTGACATTGGAAGAAAAAGAAAAGAAAATCAAGATAGAATTTGTCTCCCTAATGATGACAGCGAACTAAAATTATTTATTCTTGCAGATGGTATGGGGGGAGCTAATGCAGGTAGTGTTGCAAGCAGTACGGCAATTGATTTTATACAGAAATATATAGCGGAAAGATGGAATTCGATCACTTTAGAAAGAGAAGAAATTGAAAAACTCATTGATGAAGCTATATCAGAGGCTAATAACTTTGTTTATAGTAAGTCTAAAAGTACAAATGAATATGCCGGAATGGGAACAACTATTATTGTTGCGATTACTTATAAAAATAAGGTTTATATTGGACACATTGGTGATAGTAGAGTTTACAGAGTGAGAAAAAACATTATTAGACAATTAACTAGAGATCACTCCTATGTTGAGGCTTTAGTTCAAAGTGGCAGTATTACAAAAGAAGAAGCGAAGATACATCCTCAAAAAAATGTCTTACTTAAGGTACTTGGCTGTGAAGAAAATGTCAAACCAGATATTATTACAAAGGGCTTCTTAAAAGGAGATGTGCTACTGATTTGTAGTGATGGTCTTACTAACATGTTAGAAACAGATGAAATTTATGATGTAATACTTGAAAATATTGATAATCCTAAATTAGCATGTCAAACTTTAATTGAACGAGCAAATAGTGAAGGCGGCTATGATAATATAAGTGTAATACTAGTATATCATATGGATTAGTGGAGGTTAGTGTATGAATTGCATAGGTAAAGTATTAGGAAATAGATATGAAATATTAGAGGAAATAGGCAGTGGTGGAATGGCTACTGTATATAAGGCAAGATGCAAGTTACTTAATAGATATGTAGCTGTTAAAGTTTTAAGAGATGAGTTTGCAAACGATGCTGAGTTTATAAAGAGATTTCAAGTAGAAGCACAGTCTGCTGCCAGCTTATCTCATCCAAATATAGTTTCTATATATGATGTTGGAAATGAGGATGGATTACATTATATAGTTATGGAGCTTATTGAAGGAAAAACTTTAAAAGAAATAATAAAAGAAAAAGGAAAACTACCTTGGAGAGAGGCTGTGGGCATCGCTTCACAAATTGCATCTGGTCTTAGTCAAGCCCATCAAAACCATATTGTGCATAGAGATATCAAACCGCACAATATAATAATAACTAAGGATGGCGTGGCTAAAGTTACTGATTTTGGTATCGCTAAGGCAGTTTCAAATTCAACAATAAATGCATTTGGTAGCACAATAGGAAGTGTGCATTATTTTTCACCAGAGCACGCAAGAGGAGGATATACTGACGAGAAATCAGATATATATTCTTTAGGTGTTGTATTATATGAAATGTGCACTGGCAAGTTGCCTTTTGATGGCGAAACACCTGTTGCAGTTGCTTTGAAGCATTTACAGGAAAATCCGAAAGAGCCAATCGAATTGTGCAAAGAACTGCCACAAGCTGTAAATGATATTATAATGAAGGCTATGAAGAAAGATCCTAGCGAAAGATATGAAAGTGCAGCTGAAATGTATAAGGATTTACAATCTGTTTTGAGTAATCCCGATTTAGAAGTGGCAAAGGACGAAAAGTCAAAATTTGATTGCCCAACTCAAAGGATATCAATTGCAGATGTTGAAAATGCCGCGAATGCTACAATACAAAAATCGACATTGGAAAAAATAAATAAATATAAAAGCGAACAGGAAGATGATAATATGAGTAAGAAGAAAAAAGTAACAAAATCAATGGCTGTAGTTAGATTAATATTTATACTAGCTTTTGTTGTTTTATTATTTATTGGATGTATGAAGTTTGGGCAATTTGTAAGTTGGAAGATACTTGGAGAAGGTTCTAAAGATGTAGCGGTTCCTAATATTGTTGGAGCAAGTTTAGAAGAGGCAAACAGAGTATTAACAGAAAAAGGTTTGAGTATTGGTGAGAAAACTGACGTAATTAACAACGAATATCCAAAGGGATATGTTGTATGGCAACAATATGCTGAAAATTATAGATTAAAACAAGGCGCTACTGTTGATGTAAGAGTCAGCCTAGGTCAAAAAACAGTTTTAGTTCCTGACGTTACATCTTTCACAACTACAAATGCTGCTAAAGCGAAAATAGAAGCTAGAGGCTTAGTATATGAAGAGGCAAGCGAATATAGCAACACTTTTGAAAAAGGAAAGATT
Source organism: uncultured Clostridia bacterium (assembly GCA_934149405.1). Lineage (GTDB taxonomy): Bacteria > Bacillota > Clostridia > TANB77 > UBA1234 > UBA1234. The sequence goes on from CAKPEV010000011.1 coordinate 13,801, forward strand.
GTTAGACAAGATCCACTTGTAAATACTGAAGTTCCAGAAGGTTCAACTGTTAAAGTATATGTAAGTTTAGGTGCTTCTGGAGATGGTTTAGTAAAAATACCAAATGTACTTGAAAGAACAGAGAGTGAAGCTAGACAAATTTTGTCTGATGCAAATTTGATACCAGTTGTAACATATGTTTCAACTGCAACTAAGGAAGACGGAATTGTATTAAGTCAAACACCAGAGCAAGATACTTATGAATCAGAATTAACAGAAGTTGTAATTGTTATAAATAGATTAAATGGTACGAGCGAGACTCCAACACCAGATGATGGTAAGACAACACCTACACCAACAACTACACCTAAAAAAGAAGATGATACTAAAAAGATTAATATATCAATCGACCTATCTTCAAAGGGAGAGAGAGATTCTTTTGTTGTTAAAGTTGTATTAGAAGGTCAAGCAGTTGGTGGCAAAAAATACGAATATGAAAAAAGACATAAACGTAGTGACGGAACTATCACGGTGCCTGTTACATATTCTAAAGGTGCTATGGTAAAGGTATATATTGATGATGTTTTAGATTCAGAACAAATATTGTAGTAAAGTAGGAGAGTTTAAAATGAAGGGGATTATAACAAAAGTTCAATCCGACTTGTATATAGTTAAGACAGACTCTGACAAGGTAGAATGTAAAGCTAAAGGGATTTTTAAGTTTAAAAAAATGAGCCCAATAGTAGGAGATATTGTTGAAATAAATGATGGGGTAATAGAAAAAATATATCCGAGAAAGAATGAATTTGTGAGACCACCAATTGCGAATATAGATCAATTTATAATTGTGCTTGCGACAACAAATCCAAAACCAGATTTGATGCTTGTTGATAAGCAAATTATAATGGCAGAAAAAAATGGCGTTGAACCAATAATTTGTATAAATAAAATAGATTTGAAGTCTGATTATACTGATATAATTGAGACATATGAAAATATAGGCTATCAGGTAATAACAACTGATGCTAAAAATGGCCTAGGAATTGAAAAATTAGCTGTTGTATTAAACAACAAAATAACAGCATTTACAGGTAACTCTGGAGTAGGTAAATCAGCGCTTACAAACAATATTTTTAATGAGGCAGTTAGTCCAGAAGGAAACACATCAGAAAAGCTAGAAAAAGGAAAGCATACAACTAAGTTTGTCGAACTTTTTGAATTCGCGCAAAATAGCTATATAGCAGATACTCCTGGTTTTTCATCTTTTGAATTACAAGGGATAAATTATAAAGAATTAGATGAGTATTTTATAGAATTTCAACCTTTTAAAGAAAATTGTGAGTATAGGGGTTGTAGTCACATAAAAGAGATTAATTGTGGTATAAAGAAGGCGGTTTCTAAGAGAAAAATAGACAAAGGTAGATATGATAGATACGTAGAATTGTATGAAAAATTAAGGGGAGAGAAAAAATGGTAAGTGTGGCTCCGTCCATTTTGGCGGCAGATTTTGATAATTTAGAAAGAGAAATAAAAAGTGTAGAAGCAGCTGGGGCTGATTATATACACATCGATGTTATGGATGGAGAATTTGTTAACAACAGAACTCCAGGAATAGATATGCTAGAGCGAGCAAATGAAGTAACTAATTTGCCATTAGATACACACCTAATGGTAGAAAATCCAGAAGACTGGATTGATGATTTTATAGAGTCGGATACAATAACTTTTCACATAGAAGCAACCGATGAAGAACGTGCAAATGCAATTATAGAAAAATTACATGAACATGAGATTAGAGCTGGAATTGCTATTAAACCTAATACTAGTATAGAAGAGGTTTTACCTTACATAGATAAGGCGGATATGATATTAGTAATGACAGTAGAGCCCGGATTCGGAGGGCAAAAGCTAATATCAGAATGTTTAGAAAAAGTAAAACAGCTAAGAGAAATTTCTAAAGAAATTGATATAGAAGTAGACGGCGGAATAAACCTAGAAAACGTTGAAGAAGCCAAAAAGGCGGGCGCAAATGTTATTGTTGCTGGAACAGCTATTTTCAAAGCAGAAAATAGAAAATATATTATAGAGAAAATGAAAAATTAAAAGAGCTATAGGCTCTTTTTTTTATAGTGTGAAATCGCGAATTGTACACTGTACATGTAATAATCTGGAAGCTATATTGACATAATGCAAAAAATATGATAATATAATACGCGTACGCATAAACCATTATAATAAAACCAATGTATTGGTAGGAGGAAACTTATATGGAATTTGACAATTTTTCACCACAGTTTATGGACAGCAGGTTAAAAAAATTCTCGATACCTAGTGGAAAGATATGGGGGTTTGACTTTAATGATAATGGTCGGATTAACCATTCTTACGTAATAAGACTTATGACAGAAAATGGTCTTGCAACCTATGTTTTTCAAAAGATAAACACAAATGTGTTTAAGAATCCAAAAGAACTTATGGCAAACATAAGAAAGGTCACAGAACATATCTCTGCAAAAGGGGGGAAAACACTTCATTTTATAGAACTGAAGCCAGAATTTGCAACTGAAGAGTATGGTTCCTACGTCTATCATGATGGAAAATCTTGCTGGCGTCTTATGGATTTCATCGAATCAGATGTGAAAAATCAAATTTCCGGTGCAAGTGATTTGACTTCGCTCGGCGAAGCAATAGGTGACTTTGCACAGGCACTTTCAGACTTTGACGCAAGCTGCCTTGTGGAAACAATACCTAATTTCCATAACACATCGGCAAGACTCGGAAAGATGGTAAATCGAATCACATCAATCTATTTTGGCCCAGATGCTTTCTTGCAAACACGGTGCAGAGATTGCAAAGAGGAGATCGAGTCCGTCATATCGCCAAAACGCACAGAGAAAGTTGGCATCATAACGGATGCAATCAGACTCGGAGCAATACCAGTGAGAGTTTCTCACAACGATCCAAAGTTAAACAATGTTCTCTTTGACAAGTACACAGGAAAAGCCAAGTGCATGATAGACCTTGATACCGTAATGCCTGGCACTATTCTTTATGATTTTGGCGATGCGGTAAGATATGCTTGCAACACCGAATCAGAGGAGAGCAATAATCCTCAAAAAGTAAGGATAAACATCGAGTACTTTAAGGCTTTTTGCGAAGGTTTTATATCTTCTACAAGTCTTACTGAAAGAGAAGCAAATCTTCTTGTAGATTCTGTATGGCTTATGACATATGAGCTTGCAATTCGTTTCCTTGATGACCATATTGACTGCAACAAATATTTTGGTGTAGACTCTGATGGTGATAATCTTAGAAGAGCTCGTGTACAAATTGCACTTCTTAAAGATATCGAGAAAAACGAAAGAGAAATGAGACAAATTGTCTCTGACATTCACTTCGAGAGAGGTTAATGAAAACAAAAAGGAATCAGATTAAATTCTGGTTCCTTTTTGTAATATATTTCACTTGATAATAATATTTTGTAATGTTATTATAAAAATATAAATGACATATTTTGTCGAAAAAAGAAAGGATGATTTTAATGGGATTAATTAAAGCAGCGGCTAGTGCTATCGGTAGCACATTTAAAGATCAATGGAAAGAAGCCATAAGATGCGAAGACATGGGTAATGATATATTGATGAAAAAAGTTACAACAGAGACAGGAGTTATAACAAATAAAAGTACAATTATCGTTGGACCATCTCAATGCGCAATTATATATGATAATGGTAGAGTAATTGATGCTACAGCAGAAGAAGGCGTGTATACATTTGATACATCAAGCAGTCCATCATTTTTTGCTGGTCAATTTGGCGCAGTGTTTAAAGAGATGTGGACTAGATTCACATATAATGGTGCAACATCAAAACAACAAGCCGTATTCTTCTTTAACATAAAAGAGATAATGGGTAATAAGTTTGGCACACCAGCACCAGTTCCATATAGAGATTGGGAGCATGCACTTTTAAATGCAAGAACAGGTGGATATACACCGATGAGGCTTGAAATTAAATGTCATGGAACATACACATTTAGCATAATAGACCCAGCATTATTTATGACTAAAATAGCAGGAACGGCAGATGTTTATAAAAAAGACCAATTAGTAGAGCAATTACGCTCAGAAGTTGTTGCAGCATTCAGCAATGTATTAAATAGTTTATCAGATGACGAATACAAATTCCCAGCACTTTCACTACCTAGCAAAACAGATGAGATAAAAGATATCATGAGTGAATCAGTATTTGATGAGCCACTTAGAAATAGAGGTGTAGCACTTGTTTCATTTGCTATCGAGAGTGTAACTCTTACAGAAGAGTCAAATAAAAAGATTGATGATTACGAGCTTGCTGGTGACCAATATCAACAACAAGGTGTTCTTACATCAGCATATGCGAATGCTGTGCAAGATGCAGCAAAGAACGCTAATGGTTCAATGAATGGTTTTATGGGAATTGGAATGATGAATATGGCAGCCGGAAACACATTTGGCGCAGTAACATCAAATGTAGCAAACAATGTAAATTATGGAACACCTGCTCAAGCTGGAGTAAACCAAGCAACACCGGTGCAAAATCAAGAGACACCAAAGGCAGATACATGGAAATGTGCATGTGGAGCTGAAAATACAGGCAATTTCTGTAGCGAATGCGGAAATAAAAAGCCAGAAGAAAATGTTTGTCCAAATTGTAAAGCAAAAGTAGAAGAAACAGATAAATTCTGCCCAGAGTGCGGTCAAAAATTAAAATAACCTAAATGCTAAAGGAGGGTATAACTTGAAAAATAAAATAACTAGAATTCTAATAGCAATGATAGCAGTGTTTAGTGTTTGTTTTTGTAGCATTTCAATAGCCGATGTTGGAAATTTCGAATCATATGATTCTGACTATAGTGATTCATCAGATTGGGGAAGCTCTTCTGATTGGGATTACGACTATGGTGGAGGATCGTATTCTGGTGATTTATCAGATTTATCTGGTGGAGAACTTGTATTTATAATAATTATTATTGTTGTGATTGTTCTGGCTTCTAAGAAAAAAGGAAACACTTCACCTGTTGTTAATAAAGTTGTAAATACACCTAAATCAAGTGAACCAAAATGTCAAAATGTATTAGCTAGATTGCAAGCGGCAGATAAATACTTTAATCAAGAAAAATTCTTAGCTTGGACAAAAGATTTATTTGTAAAGCTTCAAACAGCGTGGTCTAAGAGAGATTTAAGCGAAATGAGAACATATGAAACAGAAGATTTATTTGAACAACACAATAAACAAATACAACAATATATCGATAAAAAGCAATTTAATATAATGGATAGAATAGCTGTAAATTATGCAAATTTATATTCATTTGAACAAGATGACGATAAAGATGTATTACAAGTTGTATTAAATTCTTCAATGGCAGACTATATAATAGAAGAAGGAACAGATAAGATAATCCTTGGTGATAAAACTACAAGAAGAACTAAATCATATTTGTTAACATTTATTAGAAAGAAAGGTGTAGTAACAGCTGAGAGCACAGATGAAGTTAAGACAACAAATTGTCCAAATTGCGGTGCTCCAACAAAGATTACTTCATCAGGAAAATGTGAGTATTGCGGAAGTGTAATAACAACAGGAAGCCACGATTGGGTGCTAAGCAATTTAGAACCATTTAGAGGTTAAGAAAGAAACTTTAAATGCAGGCATATAATTGACTTTATGTAAAAAATAATTTTATATACTTGCAAAGTTTCCATAATGGTGGTAAAATGAAACTTGATGTTTGAGGACAAAGTAAAATTTTGAAATTCTTTTAGAGATTACCTGTCATCGGCTGGAAGCAGGTATAAGATATATATTTTTGAAAAACTACCCTCTAATTAAGATATCCGTTTATTACGTTATAATAAAAATTAAGTTAAAATTTAGGATGGAACCGTGATTTTTAAAATTATCACTCCTAATGTTTTGCGAAAGCAAAGCATTAGGAGTGTTTTGTTTTTGCAAAGATGTGGGCAAAGTGTTAAAAAGCACACATAAGAATTAAAAGAGATAAGTATAAGATACTTACAAGAAGGAGGAAAAAATGATTAAAATTACATTGAAAGATGGCTCTGTTATGGAGAGCGAAGCTGGAATCTCAATATATGAGATTGCTAAAAAAATAAGTGAAAGATTGGCTAAAGTTGCAACATCAGCTTTATTAAATGGTGAGGTTGTAGATTTAAGAACAATATTAAATGAAGACTGTACACTAAGCATTTTAACATTTGATGATGAAGAAGGAAAAGGTGCATATAGACACACAACATCTCACATTATGGCGCAAGCTATTAAAAGATTATTCCCTAATGCTAAGCTTGCAATCGGACCTTCTATAGAAAACGGTTTTTACTATGATATAGATATGGATAGAAATTTCACACCAGATGATTTAGAAGCAATCGAAAAAGAAATGGCTAAGATAGTTTCAGAAGACTTGGCAATTGAAAGATTTGAATTACCAAGAGAAGAAGCAATTAAGCTAATGGAAGAAAAAGAAGAGCCATATAAGGTAGAACTCATAAAAGATTTGCCAGAAGATGCAGTAATTTCATTCTACAGACAAGGCGAGTATGTTGATTTATGTGCAGGTCCACATTTGATGAGCACAGGACTTGTTAAAGCATTTAAATTAACATCATCTTCAGGTGCTTATTGGAGAGGCGATGAGCATAATAAAATGCTTCAAAGAATATACGGAACATCTTTCCCTAAAAAAGCAGACTTAGACCATCATTTAGAGATGATAGAAGAAGCTAAAAAGAGAGACCATAGAAAACTAGGTAAAGAATTAGAGTTATTCTTCTTTGATGAAACAGCACCAGGTATGGCATATTGGCTACCAAAGGGATTTACAATGCTAAATACACTTATTGAGTTTTGGAGAAAAGAACACAAAAAATATGGCTATCAAGAGTTTTCAGGTCCACAATTAAATAGTAGTGAACTATGGAAAATTTCAGGACACTGGGATCATTATAAAGAGGATATGTTTGTGCTAACAGATGCTGATGGAAAAGAGCAAGCTTTAAAACCTATGAATTGCCCAAACTCAATTAAAGTATACCAAAGCAAATTAAGAAGTTACAAAGATTTACCACTTAGATTTAATGATGTTGATGTTATTCACAGAAATGAAAAATCAGGACAGTTAAATGGATTATTTAGAGTTAGAATGTTTAGACAAGATGATTCACACAACTATGTAACAGAAGATCAAATAGGAAGTGAAATCAAAAATATTCTTGAAATCGCAAAAGATTTATATTCAGTATTCGGATTAGAATACATTTTAACATTATCTACAAGACCAGATGATTTCATGGGAGAGATTGAAACATGGAATAAAGCTGAATCTGACTTAAAGGCTGTATTAAATGAAATTTGTGGCGAAAATAATTATAGAATAAACGAAGGCGATGGAGCATTCTATGGACCAAAGATAGATATAAAGATGAAAGATTGTCTAGGTAGAGAATGGCAAATGGGTACAGCGCAACTTGACTTCCAATTGCCACAAAGATTTAACTTGTCATATATTGATGAAGATGGAAATAAGAAAACTCCAGTAATGATTCATAGAGCATTATTTGGTTCATTCGAAAGATTTATTGGAATAATAACAGAGCATTTTGCTGGGGCATTCCCAACATGGTTAACACCTGTACAAGTAAAAATACTTCCAATATCAGCAGAAAAACATATGGAATATGCTAAGAAGCTTCAAGCTGAACTAGATGAAAAAGGTTTCAGAGTAGAAGTAGATGAGAGAAATGAAAAAATAGGTTATAAGATAAGAGAAGCTCAAATGCAAAAAATACCTTATATGCTAGTAATAGGAGATAAGGAAATAGAAAGTGGCTCTGTTGGAGTACGTTCAAGAAAAGATGGAGACTTAGGTGCAATGAAGAAAGAAGACTTTATTGCAAAACTAGATGAAGAAGTAAGAACATTAGCAAGATAAAATTTAATAAGAGTTCCGTACAATTATGTGCGGAACTTTTTGCAACTAAAAATATTTTATATCGAATTAAGAAGAAAATTTATAGGAAAGTTCACAAGAAGAATGTTCTTTATTCGATGAAAATCTTATTATTTGTATTTTAACAAAGTATAATGTCACTTTATGCAAAAACTTGCGATGGCTTTTCCTTGTAAGTTTGATTATACAAACTATATAATGTAAGTATACTAAAGAAAAAGGGGGGCAATCATCGTGGAAAGGCTTTATATAGGTGAAGAATACCTCGCACTTGAAAACAAAAGAGTAGCAACTTTAAGATATTTTGTTGTTGAACAATCTAAAAGTGTAGAGGATAACAAAGAAGGAATTTCTACTTACGGACTAGAGGTGGAAAAGTGGAATGGAAAGAATGTTGAAAGTGGTTTTGTTAGTGATGTTACGACGGACAAGGAGTATGCAGTTGATATAATGGATTGCATAAGAAAAAACAAAGTGACACCGATACATTTAAAAGATATAGTTGTTGATATGCTATAAAATATGTGACCAAGAAAATTTAGTCAAGAATTTTAAAATGGACTAGACTCTTTTACAAATGCCTTGAAAATGTAGACAATCTTGTATATAATTATCTAGGAAAAAGGAGGTTATGCGAATGTTAAATGATTCTTTAGAAGTAGTAGATAAAGAAATTTTTGATGCAATACAAAAAGAGCATAAAAGACAAAACGAAAAGATAGAGCTAATAGCATCTGAAAATTTTGCAAGTAAAGCTGTAATGGAGGCAATGGGAAGTGTATTTACAAATAAATATGCCGAGGGCTATCCAGGAAAGAGATATTATGGTGGATGTCAAAATGTAGATATTGCAGAGAATCTTGCAAGAGATAGAGCAAAGGAAATTTTTGGAGCAGAACATGCTAATGTTCAACCTCATTCTGGTGCACAAGCAAATATGTCAGTGTATTTTACAGTTTTAAATCCAGGAGACACAATACTTGGAATGAACTTATCACATGGTGGACACTTAACACATGGAAGCCCTGTTAATTTTTCAGGTAAAATGTATAACATAATTCCATATGGAGTAAATGAAGATGGTTACATTGATTATGATGAGGTAGAAAGAATAGCATTAGAGTGCAAACCTAAAATCATAGTTGCTGGGGCAAGTGCATATCCGAGAACAATAGATTTCAAACGTTTCAGAGAAATTGCAGATAAAGTTTCAGCATATTTAATGGTAGACATGGCACATATAGCAGGATTAGTAGCAGCTGGACTTCATCCAAGCCCAGTGCCTTATGCAGATTTCGTAACAACAACGACTCATAAAACACTTCGCGGACCTCGTGGAGGAATGATACTTTGCAAAGAAAAATATGCAAAAGATTTAGATAAGAGCGTATTCCCAGGTGTACAAGGTGGTCCTTTAATGCATGTAATCGCTGGAAAAGCAGTATGCTTTAAAGAAGCTTTAACACCAGAATTTAAAGAATACCAAAAGCAAATTATAAAGAATGCGAAAGTATTAGCAGAAGAGCTAATGAATAGAGGGTTCAAATTAGTATCAGGAGGAACAGATAATCATTTGATGCTTGTGGATTTAACAAACAAAGGTGTTACTGGTAAAGAAGCAGAAGCAATGCTTGACGAGGTTGGAATAACAGTAAATAAAAACACAATACCATTTGATAAACAAAAACCAAACATAGCAAGTGGAATAAGAATCGGTACTCCAGCAATGACAACAAGAGGAATGAAAGAAGAAGAAATGAAGACAATTGCTGAACTTATCGATAGAACTATAAAAGGCGAAGACAAAGAAAAAATAAAAGAAGATGTATTAAAGCTAACATCAAGATTTCCAATATATTAGAAACAAGGCTTTCACATAATTAAGGTGATAATATTTTATACTTTAATTTAGTGAAAGCTTATTTTTGTAAATTGACATTATATCACCACGGTGATATAATTATGCAAAGAAGGTGATTTTTATGAAAGAAATAATATGGCATGGTTCGGATAAAATTATTGAAAAGCCTACTTATGGAGTGGGAAAAACAAATAATGATTACGGATTAGGTTTTTACTGTACTAAAAGTGAAGAATTAGCCAAAGAATGGTCATGTCAAATTCCAGGTAGGGATGGATACGCTAATTGTTATGAATTAAATCTAGAAAATTTAAAAACACTTTATTTAAATGATACTCAATTTACAATACTTGATTGGCTTGCTATTTTAACATACAACAGAGATTTTAGAGTATCAACAGCAATAGCTAAAAAAGGAAAAGAATATCTACTAGAAAACTTTTTGATAGATACTTCGAAATACGATGTAATTGTTGGTTATCGTGCAGATGACTCATATTTTTCTTTTGCTAGAGCTTTTGTAAATAATGAAATATCATTAAAGCAACTTTTATATGCAATGAAACTTGGAAAACTTGGAGAGCAAATTATGATAAAGAGTGAAAAAGCATTTTCACAAATTCAATTTAAAAAGTATGAAATAGCAATTTCAGAAGAATATTATATCAAAAGGAAAAAAAGAAACGATGAAGCGGTAAGAAACTTTATAGAAAATCAAGAAGTAGATGATATATACGGAATATATATGCGTGATATTATAAGAGAAAGGATTGATAAAAATGATGCGCGCTTACGATGAAATGTATTTAAATGATGCAATGAATAATTTAGGTGATGCATTTGATTATGTGAAAAATGGCTTAAAAATGGACATGGATGAATTTTTGAAACTGTTCATATCAAGTGGTGTGGCAAAAGAATTTGAAAACGGAAATGTAACATATTTGATTGGTATGTCCGGAATTGAATTGGTAGAAGATGTTTTGGAAAAAGCGGGATATACTAAAAAGATTTTTGCTGTGAGAGAAAATATAAATAAAACTATTAGTTACTGGTGCGGATGGATACTAGCATACTATCAGTGGTACAGTAAAAGACCTTTTAAAAACATTGCACAATATATCACAATGAAAGATATAGAAAAACAATATTATATACTCCATGAAGCTCCAGAGGACAAGTTTGTTGATATCATAAATGAAATAATAGAAAATAATAAAAAGCCAACAAGACTACATGTACTTAGGAATACAGCATTGTTATCACAAAGTGAACTTTCAAAATTATCAGGTGTTTCGCTTCGTTCAATACAGATGTACGAACAAAGAAGAAAAGATATAAATAAGGCTGAAGTGCAAACTGTTCAAAAATTATCTAAAGCACTTGGGTGTCAGATTGAAGATTTAATTGAATATTAGAGCTAGTAGTTTGTTGCTCTTGCAATATTTATGTTTATGGTTTAAAATATTCTAAGTTGTAAACAATATTTTAAGATAGGAGAATGTTATGTCTGATTATTTAGTTATAGTGGAGTCACCCGCAAAAGCTAGTACTATAAAGAAAATTTTAGGAAGTAAATATAAAGTTGAGGCATCAATGGGACATATTAGAGATTTGCCAAAGTCTCAACTTGGAATAGATGTAGATAACGATTTTGAACCTAAGTATATAAATATTAGGGGAAAAGCTGAACTTATAAAGAAATTAAAAAAAGAAGCAAGTGAAGCAAGTAAAGTATATCTCGCAACTGACCCTGATCGTGAGGGAGAGGCTATAGCATGGCATTTAGCACATATTCTAGGAATTGATGAAGATTCAAAATGTAGAATCACTTTTAATGAAATAACCAAAAGCGGAATTCAAAACGCAATTAAAAATCCAAGAAAATTAGATAAAGATTTAATAGATGCACAACAAGCAAGAAGAGCTCTTGATAGAATTGTTGGATATAAAATAAGTCCACTTCTATGGAAAAAAGTTAGAAAGGGCTTGTCTGCAGGAAGAGTACAATCAGTTGCTGTTAGAATGATTGTAGACAGAGAAGAAGAAATAGAAAAATTTAAACCAGAAGAATATTGGTCATTAACTGCAGATTTAAAACATGCAAAATCTAAAAAGAATTTTTCTGCAAAATTTTATGGTCAAAAAGATAAAAAGATAGAAATTTCATCTTCAGAAGAAGTAGATAAAATTTTATTAGACTTAGAAAATGCCAGATATATAGTAGAAAATATTAAATATGGTGAGAAAAAAAGAAATCCGGCACCACCATTTACAACAAGTACATTGCAACAAGAGGCTTCAAGAAAAATAGGTTTTGCTATCAAAAAGACAATGTCAGTTGCTCAAACTTTGTATGAAAGTGGACTAATAACATACATGAGAACTGACTCTACAAGAATTTCAGAAGAGGCTAGACAAGCTGCTAAAGAGCAAATTGTAAATATATATGGAAAAGAGTATTACGAAAATAGATATTACAAAGCTAAAAAAGATGCTCAAGATGCTCACGAAGCTATAAGACCTGCACATATAGAATTAACACCAAGTGAGATTAAAGAAAAACATCCATTAGACCAATATAAGCTTTATAAGCTAATCTACGAAAGATTTTTAGCATCACAAATGTCATCTGCAATTTATGATACTATGGCGGTTGATATTGGCGCAGATAAATATCTTTTCAAAGCCAACGGTTCAAAAATAAAATTTGCAGGTTTCATGACTTTGTATGTTGAAGGCAATGATGAAAACTTAGAAGAAAAAGATGTGATTCTTCCACCACTTGAAGAAAAAGAAGAATTAAAACTAAATGAACTATTGCCAGAGCAACACTTTACAGAGCCACCAGCAAGATATACAGAAGCTAGCTTAGTAAAGGCATTAGAAGAAAAAGGCATAGGTAGACCAAGTACTTATGCACCAACAATTACAACAATACTAGATAGAAAATATATAGAAAGAGAGAAAAAAGTTTTATACCCAACAGAACTTGGAAGAATTGTAAATACACTTTTAGAAGAAAATTTTGAAGACATAGTGGATTTGAAATTTACAGCACATATGGAGGATATGCTAGATAATGTAGCTGAAGGGGAAACTAATTGGAAAAATATACTGAGAGACTTTTATGGACCTTTTGCAAAAAACTTAAAAGAAGTTGAAGAAAGAATAGGAAAAGTTGAAATAAAAGATGAAGTTACTGATGTGCCTTGCGAAAAATGCGGACGAATGATGGTAATAAAAATGGGTAGATATGGAAAGTTTTTGGCATGCCCAGGTTTTCCAGAGTGTAGAAATATAAAACCAATAGTTCAAAAATTAGATGTTAAATGTCCAAAATGCGGTGGAGACATACTAGTTAAAAAGAGCAAGAGAGGCAAAAAGTATTATATTTGTGAAAACAATGATAATACTGGAACAAAGTGCGATTTTATAGCTTGGAATGGACCAGACAAGAATGGGGTAATAAAGCCAGCAGAAATAGAAAAAGAAAAGAAGACTAAAAAAACATCGAAAGCTAAAACTACCAAAACCACAAAAACCTCAAAAAGAGCTTCAAAAAAATAAAGGAATTAGAATATAAATAACCAAAACAGCAATCATGTCATAATATAATTACTAGGGGGCGATATAATGAAATTTCTAATTGCAGCAGGTGGCACTGGTGGCCATATAACCCCAGGAATAGCGATAGCGAATAAACTAAAAGAATTAGGAAATGAAGTAATATTTTTAGGAACTAGTACAGGAATGGAAACAGATCTAGTTCCTAAAGCAGGATATGACTTAAAAATAATAAGAGCAAAAGGTTTGATACGAGGATTTTCTTTAAAAAACATAGAAATAATTAAATGTTTATTTGATGGCATATCAGATGTGAAAAAAATAATAGAAAAAGAAAAGCCAGATATGATAATTGGAACTGGTGGATATGTTACAGCACCTGCAATTATTGCAGCTCTACAAAAGAAAATTCCATGCATGATACACGAGAGCAACGCGCTTCCAGGAAAAACTACAATGTGGCTTTCAAAGAAAGTTGATGTTATAGCTCTAGGATTCGAAGATGCAAAGAAGAGACTACCAAAAGCGAAGAATGCTGTCTATACAGGAAACCCAACAAAAATGAGTGGAAATGTGGATAAGCAAAAGATAAAAGAACAATTAGCATTAAAAAAACCGCTAGTATTGGTTTTTGGTGGAAGCCAAGGTGCTAAAAAGATAAACGAAACTATGATAGATTTGATAAATGACAAAAAAGAAAAAACATATCAAATTGTTTATGCTACAGGTCCTAAAAATTATGATGCGATAATGTCTAAAATAACAAACAAATCGAGTGATGTGAAAATAGAAAAATACATATACAACATGGAAGAGATTATGGCGGTAAGTGATATTGCAGTGTGCAGAAGTGGAGCTTTAACTGTAACAGAGCTTGGAATATTAGGTGTGCCAGCGATATTAGTGCCTCTTCCAACAGCGGCAGAAAATCACCAATACTATAATGCAAAAACTATAGAAGATGCAGGCGGAGGCATTATAATAGAAGAAAAAGATTTAACAAAACAAAAACTTGAGCGCACAATAGAAAATCTACTTTCTGACAAGCAAAAATTAGAAAAAATGAAATCGAAAGCATTAAGAAAAGAAAACATTGGAGCAATAGATAAAATCATGGATGAAATAAATAAATACGTGAAAATCAAATAAAAGCTTTAAAGTTTGAATGCACTAAAATGTTAAAATCTATATGTTAAAAACATATCAGAATTAACATTTGAAAGTGCATTTTTTCTTGTTATTTCGCGTTATTTAGTGTAGAATAAAGTTACTAATTTTAGGAGGAGTAAAATGGCAAAAAAACTACTAATAACAGAAAAGCCAAGCGTAGCAATGGAATTTGCAAAGGCTCTTAAAATAAATACTACTAGAAAAAATGGTTATATGGAATCAGAAAACTACATAATAACATGGTGCGTTGGTCACTTAGTAACAATGAGTTATCCAGAGGTATATGATGAAAAATATAAAATGTGGAGATTTGATACATTACCGTTTATCCCAACAGAATGGAAATACGAAGTAATTGCTTCTGTTCAAAATCAGTTCGATATAGTAAAAAGTCTTTTACTAAAAGATGATGTTGATACAATTTATGTATGTACCGACTCTGGAAGAGAAGGAGAATACATATATAGATTAGTTGATCAAATGGTAGGCGTAAAAGGAAAAGCAAAGAAAAGAGTTTGGATTGACTCACAAACAGAAGAAGAAATCTTAAGAGGCATAAATGAAGCAAAAGATTTAAGTGAATATGATTCTTTATCGGATAGTGCATACCTAAGAGCAAAAGAAGATTATTTAATAGGAATAAATTTTTCAAGAATATTAACACTTGCGTATGGAAAACAAGTTGCAAAACTAAATAATGAAGAAAGAGTATCTATTTCAGTTGGTAGAGTAATGACATGTGTGTTAGGAATGATAGTGGATAGAGAAAATGAAATTAGAAATTTTGTTAAATCAAAATTTTATAAAATACAGCCAAAGTTTAAAGAGGGCTTAACAGCAGAGTGGAAATATAGTGAAAACACAAAAATGCCAATAGTAAAACTAGCAGTCGAAACTAACAATTTATATAATGATAATGGTTTTAAAAACGAGGCGGATGCAATAAGTTTTGTAGAGGCACTAAAAAATTCGGATGCAAAGCCGATAGTTTTAGAAGCATCAAAGAAAAATCAAAAAGAAAATGCACCGCTTTTATATAACCTGGCAGAAATACAAAATGAATGTAGCAAGAAATTTAAAATATCGCCAGATAAAACACTAGAAATAATACAAGAATTATATGAGAAGAAGCTTGTAACATATCCCAGAACAGATGCGAGGGTAATTTCAACAGCTGTTGCAAAAGAGATAAACAAAAATTTAAATGATCTTGCAAGGTTTAGCAAAGATGAAGAAGTTTCATCAATAGTAAAAAAAATGATAGAAAATAAATATAGCACAGATATAGTAAAAAGCAAATATGTAAATGACTCTAAAATAACAGATCACTATGCACTAATCCCGACAGGACAAGGTTTCGAAAACTATGACAAATTAGGAGATTTGCAAAAAGATGTGTATAGACTTATCGCAAAAAGATTTTTAAGCATATTTTTTCCTGCAGCGGAATATACAAAGTTATCGGTAACAGTAGATATAAATGGCGAAAAATTTTATGCAAAT
The DNA here is from genome assembly GCA_934149405.1 of uncultured Clostridia bacterium. GTDB lineage: Bacteria > Bacillota > Clostridia > TANB77 > UBA1234 > UBA1234. Next base: position 29,894 of record CAKPEV010000011.1, read on the forward strand.
GCAAAAGCGTGTACAAAACTTGGGTATCTTGAGGCTTTAAAAGGTGAGCAAACAGATGAAGATGGTGAACAAGTGCAAGATACATCATCAAGTGCTGATATACTAAAATCTATAAAGAAGGGGCAAGAATTAACACTAGAAGACATCGGAATAAAAGAAGGTGAAACAGCACCTCCAACGAGATATTCATCAGGCTCAATAATACTTGCAATGGAAAATGCGGGCAAACTAATAGAAGATGAAAAATTAAGAGAACAAATTAAAGGCACTGGAATAGGCACAAGTGCAACAAGAGCAGAGATAATAAAGAAATTAAATAGAATAGGATACATAGACATAAATGCAAAAACTCAAATACTAACCCCAAGTAGCAAAGGTGAGCTTATATATAAAGTAGTAAGGTGGGCTGTGCCAGATATGCTTAATCCACAGCTTACGGCAAGTTGGGAAAAGGGACTAGAAATGGTTGCTAATAGAGAAATTGTTTCTGAAATCTTCATGGAAAAGTTAGAAAAATATGTGCGAAGCAAAATTGATAAAGTAAAAAGAGGATAAAAATAGGACGGAATAAGAAAGATATACTTTTCTTGTTCCGTCCTAAAAACTTAGTAACATAAATTAAAATACAGGCATACATTATATTAGGCAAGAAAAGTGCACTTTATGTTTTTGGCCTCGTGAGAATTCTCACGCAAAAAATTGTGAGGTGAATAAAATGAATAATTACATAATTGAAGGAGGCCATGTATTATCTGGTGAAATTGATGTTTCTGGTTCTAAAAATGCAGCGCTTCCAATAATAGCTGCCAGTATATTAAATGGTGGAACTGTAGAGATAAATAATTGTCCGCAAATACACGATGTAAAAATAATGTTTAGTATTTTGAAAAAACTAGGTTGCAATATAGATATAAATAATAGTAAAATAATAATCGACACTTCAAACATTGACAGTGTAGAGATTCCAGAAGATTTGATGCACGAAATGCGTTCGTCTGTTATAATTGCCGGTGCGTTGATTCGGAAGATTTGGTAAGTGCAAGTTTACATACCCGGGCGGTTGTGAAATTGGTGCGAGACCAATAAACATGCATTTAGATGCATTTAGACAATTAGGTGTAGAAATAAAAGAAGAAAACGGATTTATAAATTGCGAATCAGCAAAGTTAAATGGCACAGAAATTGTTCTAGATTTTCCATCTGTTGGAGCAACAGAAAATATTATGCTTGCAAGTTCGCTTGCGAATGGCACAACATACATTAGAAATGTTGCGAGAGAGCCAGAAATAAGAAGCTTACAAGATTTTTTAAATAGTATGGGAGCACAAATTTCCGGAGCAGGAAGTAACACAATAGTAATAAAAGGTGTTAAGTCACTACATGATACATCATATAAAGTTATACCAGATAGAATAGAAGCAGGAACATATTTATGTATGGCAGCTGGTTGCAAAGGCGAAATAAAATTGAACAATGTAAATCCAGAGCATATAAACTCAGTCATTCATAAATTGAAACAAGCGAATTGCAAAGTCGGTATATCAAAAGATGCAGTTTACTTAAAGATGAATAAAGAGCTATCACCTACAAACATAAAGACTATGCCGTATCCTGGATTTCCAACAGATATGCAATCGCAATTTGTTACACTGCTAACTGTTGCAAGAGGAACTTCAATAGTTGTAGAAAATATTTTTGAAAACAGATTCAAATATGTAAATGAGTTAATAAGAATGGGAGCAAAAATAACACTTGAAGGAAAAACAGCGATAATTCAGGGAGTAGATAAATTGAAATCTGCAAATGTTGAAGCAAAAGATTTAAGAGGTGGAGCTGCACTTGTTTCAGCTGCTTTAATGGCAGATGGAATATCTACGGTTTCTGGAATTATGTATATAAAAAGAGGTTATGAAAATTTAGTTGAAAAACTTACGATATTAGGTGCAAAAATAAGAGAAGAGTGATAAAATACACTAGTGGATTAGATAAAAATGAAAGGTGATAGTTATGGCGAAAAGAATACAGGATTTTAGAAGTTTTAACTCGTCAAATAAAAATGCGACTTCTGCTGATAATGTGGTAGAAGTCGCACCAAAGCCTAAAGTTAATATTAGAAATGAAAAGCTTAGAAAGAACTACACAAAAACTAAGACCGAAAAAAAACAGGATAAAAGTGTAGATGCAGACGAAAAAAAAGGCGTAAATAAGGCTGTTGTAGCTTTTTTCGTTATTCTTGTTATTACCGGTGTAGGGATAGGATGTCTTTTCTCACCGACATTTAATCTTCGAGGGATAATAGTGAGCGACGGTACTAATGTTACGCGTGCGGAAATATTAAATTCATTCGAAATCGAAATGGACATAAATGTGTTTAAAATAAATTATAAAGAAATAAAAAATTCTGTAGAGAAGTTACCATACATAAAAAGTGCTGAGGCAAAAATTCTTTTCCCAGACGAAATAAAAATCGATTACGTAGAAAGGAAGCCTTTTGCTTTGGTAAAATATCTAGAATCATACATGGTAATGGACAAGTATGGGTATATACTTGAGATTACTAGACAAAACAAGTATCAAGATTTGCCAATAATATATAATATAGAGTTTGATACATATGAGATTGGAAAGCAATTTGAAGATACAGCAAAAACGAAATATGATAATGTTGTGTATTTGTTAGAAACAGCAGTTAAAAATGAATTTTCGTATACTATATCCGAAATAAATTATGAGAGTATAGGAAATGTGAAGCTTTGGATAAAAGAATCAGATATAGAAGTTATATATGGCGATATTGATAGAAACTTTATCGGAGACAAGCTTAATTATATAGAAGAAGTATTAAACAATACAAAAGGTAAAAAAGGAAAGATAGATTTAAGTAATTCTGGCTATCTTGAAGGAAAGACAGTTTTTACAGAAAGGTTTTAAGGAGTGATAGTATGAAATTTGACGCAAAAAATATTGTTATGTTTGTAATCTGCTTTTTACTTTCATTTATTGTAACTGTTCAAGTACGTACAGTAAACGTAAATAATGCAGATATACTTAGATTAAAAAAAGAAAATGAATTAAGAGATGAAATAAATCAATGGAAAGACGCATACAACAACTTGGCATCTAAAAATTCAGAGTTAAATAAAAAAATAGACCAATATAGAGAAGCTGCCGTTGATGACACTGACAATGGAGAATTATTAAAAAGTGAATTAGATGAAGCTAATATTATAGCTGGTCTTACGGCAGTAAAGGGAAAAGGAATAAAAATAAATATCGATGTTGAAAAAGTATTAGAAGAAATTGCTTTGAACGCAGGAAAATATGACAGCAATGTTTCACTAATTCAAGATTATGATATAATGGCGATTATTAATGAACTTGTAATGTACGGAGCTGAAGCAATCAGTGTTAATGGACAAAGGATAACAAATTTGACATCAATTAAAAGTGTTGGACCAATAATAAGAATTAATGGTGTAAATACATCAGCACCTTTTATAATTGAAGCTATAGGGGATCCTGATACATTAGAAACAAGTATTGTACTTAAAGATGGAAAAGTTGACGAACTAAGAAATTTAAAGATAGACATAACAGTTACAAAAGAGGACTTAGAACTTCGTGGATATGAGGGAAGCACAGCACTTAGATATGCATCACCACTTATAAAAGGAGGTAAGTAGAATATGAAATCAAGTATAATTTCTATAGTTTGTATTGTAGCAGGAGTGATTTTAGGAGCATTGGCTCCAACTGTTCCATTTGCATATTCAAGTTACCTTGCCATCGCAATAATGGCTGCCTTTGATAGCATAATTGGGGCATGGGTGGCAGAGACAAAACATACATTTGATTTAGCAATTTTTGTTTCGGGTTTTTTTGTAAATGCACTAATAGCAATTTTATTTACGGTTATAGGTGAAAGCCTAAATGTAGATATTTACCTTGCTGCAATTTTTGTATTTGTGTTTAGAATATTCAATAATCTTTCACAAATAAGAAGATTTGTACTAGAGGAGATTGCAAAGAAAAAAGCAAGCGAAAACAAGAAATAAAATCAGCAGAAATATATTATGCAAACAGAGTGTAAAAATATGTTACATACATGTAATAAAGTTGTAATATTTTTGTAATATAATATTGACTTTTTAAATGTAATATAATATTCTTTAAATACGGAAATTGATTAGGGAGGTGTAGAGTTGGCCATCGGGGATATTATCGTGGGAATTGACATAGGCACCTCAAAAGTGTGCTGTTGTTTGGGCCAAATCAATAAGTTTAATCAAGTTGAAATTTTAAATTCATCGAGTGTAACATGTGAAGGAGTAAAAAAAGGAAAAATCGTAAGTACGGATGCAGTCGCTAGGGCCATACGATTTGCAGTAAGCGATATAGAAGCAACACAAGACTTTATAATAAAATCTGCCTATGTAAATATAATTGGAAAATATGTATCAATTTTTAAAACAAAATATGGAGTAAAGTTAGAAGATAAATACGCTGGTGTTAGTCAAAAAAATATCGATTCATTAATTAGAAATGTTGGTGAAATAGAAATTCCTGATGGACATCAAATCATCGATATAGTACCAACGAGGTTTATTACGGATTCTAGAATTACAGACGACCCAATTGGTATTTTCACAGACTCATTAGAAGCTGAGTTTGATGTAATAATTGCAGATAAAATGGCTGTTAAAAATATAGGAATGGCTATGCAAAAAGCAGGACTTCTAATTGATGGAATTGTTATTAATGGTTATGCGATGAAAGAAATTGTTCTTTCAGATGAAGAAAAGAAACAAGGAGTACTATTATTAGATATAAGTTCTGGCAGTGTGGACATTTCAGTGTTTAAAGAAAACGGAGTACTATATACGGATACTATACCAGTTGGTGGAGAAACAATAACAAATGACATTTCGATAGGACTTGAAATATCATATCAAGAGGCTGATAAGCTAAAGAAACAATACGGCCTTGCAAGAGTATCATACATAGACAATGATTACAGCATAACATTATCTACATATAACGGAGAAAAAGGTTCTAGAACAGTTAAGTGTTCAGAATTAGTTGAAATAATTGAAGCAAGAGTAGAGGAAATTTTTTCATTGATAAAAGAGCGAATTGATGAAAACGGACTAAAAAATTCAATTTTTTCTTGCGTAATAGCAGGACAAGGTATAAATTCAATAAATAAAAGTGAGAAGGTTGCAGAGGATATATTAAAAATGCCGGTAAGATTTGGAAATTCTAAGACGGCAAATTTAATAAAACCAGAATGCTCTGGAGCTTACGGAATAGTTAAATATGTCTCAAATATAAAGTATTCAAAAAATATAGGTAGTAAGATACAAGAAGATGTTGAGCCAAGTTTTATAGAAAATGTAGTTCAATCTTTTAAAAGCTTAATAGGTAGAAAACCGAATAAACTAAGAAAGTAGGGGGTATTTTAAAGTGTACGATCAAGATGTAAGTAATTATGATGGAATGGCCAAAATAAAAGTAATTGGTGTTGGTGGAGCAGGTAATAATGCTATAAACAGAATGGTTGATGCAAAAGTTACAGGAGTTGAATTTATCGCAGCTAACACAGATAGACAGGCATTAGTACTATCTAAGGCTCCAACTAAAATTCAAATAGGAGAAAAATTAACAAAATGCTTAGGCGCAGGTGGAGATCCATTAGTTGGTGAAAAAGCAGCAGAAGAAACTAGAGAGGAGATAGCTAATGCACTAAAAGGTGCTGATATGGTATTCGTAACAGCCGGTATGGGTGGCGGAACTGGAACAGGTGCTGCACCAATAGTTGCACAAATAGCAAAAGAATTAGGAATTCTTACAGTTGCCGTTGTTACTAAACCATTTTCATTCGAAGCAAAGAAGAGAATGCAAAATGCAGAAAGAGGAATAGCAAGCTTAAAAGAAAAAGTTGATACATTGGTTGTAATTCCAAATGATAGATTAATGCAAGTAGTAGAAAGAAAAACTACATTTACTGAAGCTTTCATTTTATCAGACGAAGTTTTACGTCAAGGTGTACAAGGTATATCAGATTTGATTGCAATCCCTGGATTAATAAATCTAGACTTTGCGGATGTAAAAACAATAATGTATGATACTGGTATGGCTCATATGGGTATTGGTAGAGCATCAGGAGAAAACAGAGCAGAAGAAGCTGCAAAGGCTGCTATAAACAGCCCATTACTAGAATCATCTATCGATGGTGCAAGAGGAGTATTATTAAATATTACTGCTGGACCAGATTTGGGAATATTCGAAGTAAATACAGCAGCAGAGCTTGTTCAAAAGAGCATCGACCCAGATGCAAACATAATCTTTGGTGCAGTTATCGATGAGAAGATGGGAGATGAAATGTCTGTTACAGTTATTGCGACAGGATTTGATAAAGATAGAATTCCACTATCTCAAGTATCAGTTGATAGATTATTAGATAAAACTGCATTTGAAAAAACTGTTTCAACTCCAGAAATTAGAACATCAAATTCAAACGATTTAGACGTTCCTACATTTCTTAGAAAAAATAAAAAAATAATAGATAGCAATTTTAATATGAACTAATAATTAATTGTATAGAGATTTGTTAAATAAAAAACCATTTAGACTTTGATGTTTAAATGGTTTTTTTGCACTTTATTGGAGAAATATTTTGGTATAAGCAAACAAGCTTAGACAAACTTTTTAATGTAAATGTAGTAGAATTCAGTTAAAGGTGAGTAAGATGACAATTTATATAGATGAGTTGTTCTTTAATAATTTATTTATAACATACTTTGTGCTAATTGCAGTAAAAAAGATTCTAAATAAAACTTGTTCGTGTTGGCGATTATTTTTTTCAAGTATAATTTCAACCATACTTTCAATTATATTAATTTTGTACGACGAAAATAATAATGTTGTTCTAAAAATAAGTGTTTTATTAATAACAGCCTACATTGCATTCATACCTAAAAATTTGAAAACACTTATACCAGAAATGATAACAATATTAATAGTGACTTTGATTTTAGGTGGAATCTGCAGTTCGGCAATTAATAAAGCCAGAGAACTTTTGCTATTATTAGTGATAAGTCTTATAGGAATAAAAGAATACAATGAATATTATAAGAAGAAAAAATGGAGAACAAGAAACACGTATACATTAAAAATTAATATAGCGAATAGAGAAATTGAATTAAAAGCATTCTTAGACACCGGAAATATGTTGCAAGAAATGTTTAGTAGTGAATCTGTAATTATAATATATGAAGGAGCTATTGAAGGAAAAGTTCCTAGAAACATTATAGATGCACTCAGAGACGGAAATTTTGAGGGAATTGATTTTAACGTTTTGAAAAATATAAGACCAATTACATACTCTGTTATCAATGAACGAGAAAAAAACATGTATGGTTTAAAAATAAAAAATATAGAAATATATGTTGAAAATAGAAAGATTGTAAGAAATGCAGTGATTACTATAGCCAACCATAAATTTAATGGGGTAGATGCTTTAATTGGCATAAATTTATTAGAAGGAGGCTATGAAAGTGGATATTTTGATAATGCTAAAGCAGAAAATAACGAAATTGTTTGCTAAAATACTCACAGCAATTGGTTTAAAAGAGCAAAATGAATTATATTACATTGGTGGTGCAGAAACATTACCACCACCACTCTCTCAAGAAGAGGAAACAGAAATTTTGAACAGACTTCTAAATAATGATGAGTCAGTAAGAAAAATATTAATAGAAAGAAATTTAAGATTAGTTGTTTATATAGCTAAAAAGTTTGAAAATACTTCAGCGGGGATAGAAGACCTAATATCTATAGGCACCATAGGATTAATGAAAGCAATAAATACATATGATGTTAAGAAAAATATAAAATTGGCCACATACGCTTCTAGGTGCATTGAAAATGAGATTTTAATGCATCTAAGAAGAACTAATAGGCTTAAAAATGAAATTTCAATAGACGAGCCATTAAATACCGATGGCGACGGAAATGAATTACTTTTATCCGATATAATTGGAACAGATGAAGATATAGTATTTAAAAATATAGAAGACGAAGTAGACAAAAAGATAATAGAAGAATCATTAAAAAAACTTAATAAAAGAGAAAAGAACATAATGGAATTAAGATTTGGATTTAAAACAGGAATTGAGAAAACACAAAAAGAAGTAGCAGACATGCTTGGTATATCCCAATCTTACATATCAAGAATAGAAAAGAAAATAATAGGAAGAATGAAAAAAGAAATGAAAGCCAAAATATAAAATGAACATGAGGGAAAGTCAATAAGATAAGTATAAAAAAGCCTCCAATGGAAATAATTTTATTAAAAGAATTTCTAAAAGGAGGTTTTATTTTGATTAAAAAAGTAGAAATCTGTGGTGTGAATACCTCCAAATTGCCAGTTTTAAGTAATGAAGAAAAGGAAAAACTATTTATAAGAATCAAAAATGGTGATAATGAAGCAAGAGAAGAATTTATAAATGGTAATTTGAAACTAGTTTTAAGTGTAATAAGAAAGTTTAATAACAGAGGAGAAAATGTTGATGATTTATTTCAGGTTGGTTGCATAGGTCTAATAAAAGCAATAGATAATTTTGATTTGTCACAGAATGTGCTCTTTTCAACATATGCCGTGCCAATGATAATTGGAGAAATCAGAAGACATTTAAGAGATAACAATGCAATAAGAGTAAGCAGGTCTTTAAGAGACATTGCATATAAAGCAATGCAAGCTAAAGAAATGTTAATATTAAAGAACAATAAAGAACCTACAATTGCAGAAATAGCAAAAGAATTAGGACTTGAAAAAGAAGAAGTGACAAATGCATTAGATGCGATACAAGAACCAGTATCTCTTTATGAACCTATATATAATGATGGTGCAGATAGTTTATATTTAATGGATCAGTTGAAAGACGATAGTAATAGTGACGAAAACTGGACAGAAGATATCGCAATAAAAGAAAGCTTGCGAAAACTTAATAACAGAGAAAGAATGATAATAAGAAAAAGATTTTTTGATGGAAAAACACAAATGGAAGTTGCAGATGAAATTGGCATTTCACAAGCACAAGTATCAAGATTAGAAAAAGAAGCACTATTGCACATGAGAAAAAATATATAAAAGTTGGAATCTTTTTATTAAAGGTAGAATATTAATATAGTAAAGAAAAATATTTATAAGGCAAAGCGACATATATATTTTGCGTGCCATATTTTTGAAAAAGTAAGACAATTTATGAGTAAAACATCGCAAAATTTACAAAAATACTTGACATAACATGTACAAAATGCTATATTAGAAAACGTACAACTAAATTTTAGGAGGAAAAAAGCATGACAAATTTTGCCGGCTGCTTGGAGGAGTATGAAAGAAGAGGCGGGAAATTAACTGAGGATGAAGGTTTTTGGTTACCTAGACGCCAATTTTTGAAGGTATCCAAAAAAAGTGACGCAAGGATTGAAAAACTATTTGAGGGAGAGTATACAATCTCAGAGGAGATTTCGACCTACCGTGCTTTTGAGTATCGGGCGGCGATAAAGCCAACTATTGGCATGTCGCCAAAGCAGATAAAAAAAGAAGTGCGTAATACACTAAAAAATCAAAAAATTAACGCAACCGTTAGTGTTAAGACAGGTAAAGTAAATAATGATTATTTGTACTTAACGATAACTGTTGAGTAACAAAGTGAGCTAAGTATACTAATAAGAAATTTTATTAGATACCTAGCTCTTTTTGTTATAAAAATTATAGAGCAAACGTATAAATAATTATACGTTATAATTATGATATGGGGGTGGTTGAGCTGGGAAGAGCGCTTACATTTAAACAAAAAGAAGTAATAAATTTGACTGATGGAAGAAGACTTGGATATGTACAAGACGTAGAAGCAAATTTTGAAACAGGAGAAATAACAGCAATAATAGTACCAGGGACAAATAAGCTTTTTTCATTAGGAAATAAAACAGATATTGTGATACCTTGGAAGAATATAAAACGAATAGGAGATGACATAATACTTGTTGAGATAAATTGAGTAATAAAAAGTGCCTGCAAACCAATATGGGTTAACACGCTTAAAACATTGAAATTTCAACACTTTGAAAGACGATGAGTTTTTAATGAAAAAATAATGAAAAATAATTAAAATTTTTGTTGACAATTGTCGCTTAGGGTGTTAATATAGAACATGTCGACAGCGACAACAACTTATTGAGAACACAAAGATTGCAGATGAATTGTATAGACAAAATCTGAACCAAAAAGTTCAAAAATAAATTTTAAAAAACTGTTGACAAACACAAACAACTTTAGTATAATGCAAGAGCTTTAAGAAATTAAAGCAAAGCACATTGAAAAGTAAACAATGAGAAATAAGAGAAACCAAGCGAAAGTTTGATATGTTATGACATTAAAAACTG
>CAKPEV010000012.1 GCA_934149405.1 uncultured Clostridia bacterium
AGCTAATGTATATAAAAAGGTATTTCAATTGCAGTTATTTCTAAATTGGTGTGACATATGTTTGACAAACCTACAATTTAAACTTTTCCTTTTTGCTATTGCACTTGTAAAATAAATATTATAATATGTAGTTGTAATTTTATTTTTTAGGAGGGCTTATACCATGGCAACTTTCTTATCATATACTATTGATATGCCTAACGTAAATGAAGACGGCACAATTGACGTCATCGATTTACATTCTTGCCTCTTAGATTACCCATTTAATTGGCAATACAAAATTTATGAGCCATTTCAAAGCAACAAGGATCGATTATTAAAGATGCTTTTCGGTCGTAACAATGTTGACGTAATCTTCACCAAAAGATTCGCACAGTACCTTAAGAACCGTGAAAATCTCTATGAGGAAGCCAGCAAAAAGTATTTAAATATGGTACAGTCTATCTTAGAATCTGACTTTTCAACTTATGACAAAGAAAAGCTTGTTAGAGAAATCGACTTGCTTTTAAACAGATTGTACCCTTATAGCACTTGAGCCATTGCCCAATTCTATATAAAAAACAAGTGGCCTATTTGACCACTTGTTTTTTATATTATTCTGGAACTACTATTCCGAATGTTCCATCTCCTCTTTGATATATAACATTTACTGCATTTGTCTCAACATTTATAAATGTTAAAAACATATCTTTGCTTTCTTCTATTTTTAATTTTGCATCTTCTACAGTTATTGGCTTTATTTCATATGTTTTTGTCTTTGTGATTTTTCCTGCATTCTCTTTATCTTCGCCTTTGAACATTCCCATTATTTTATCCTTTAAAGATGCATCTCTATTTTTTCCAATCTTCTTTTCTTTTTCTTTTCTAAGTTGTCTTTCTGCTCTGTCCATTGCTAAGTCTATAGAAGCATAAAGATCTGCATTTTTCTCTTCTACTCTTAAAAATTCTCCGTCATGATTAATTTGAATTTCTACTATTTGATCTTCTCTTTCAATGCTACATACTACATTTACATCTGTATTTTTTCCTTCGAACTTTTCTAATCTTTCACATCTTTTTTCAATATATTCTCTAATTGCATCTGTAATTTCAATATTTTTACCTGTTACTTTAATATTCATAATAATTCCTCCTTAATTTCTTTAACAAACACTTTAGTTATATAGTATTCCATTCGCTACTAAAAAAGCGACATATGCAAACTGCATAACCATAATTATTGGAACACCATATCTGAATTTATTATGCAATGTTTTATGCTTATACTTAAACATTGCGTAATACATTCCTAAAGAACCGCCTACTAGTGCGACAAGTAGTAGCGTTATCTCCCTAATCCTTCTTTCACCGTTTTGTGCATACTCTTTGTCCTTTTTCATAAGAATGATTGCTATTATATTTATAGCTATTAAAAATATTACTATTATAGTAATTCTACTAGAAAAAATAATACTTATTATCCATTTTAGTACTGCTAATATTGGTGATAAAGCCTTGTCTAAAATTCCATCTACTACTTCGTTATCCGCCAATTTATACTACACCACCTTTCAAAAATAATCCTGATGATATTTCTATTATACCATAAATATGTAATTTGCAATAGCTTTTTTACTCCAATTGCCATCTTACATTGTAAATAAGCTCATTTGATTACTTTGCATCATTCCTTTTAAGCAACCTGATTTTTCTAGTAGCTCTACTGTTGACTTACCTATTCCACATCTTATTTTTAATTCTTCTACTGATGTGAATTTGCCGTCAACTTCTCTTGCTCTTTGAATATTCTCTGCTGCAACGGTTCCAAGGCCTCCTATACTGTTTAGTGGTGGTCTTATTTGATTGCCCTCTATTTTAAATTTCTTTGCATCTGATTCATATAAATCTATTGGTAAGAAGCTAAATCCTCTTTCATACATTTCTAAAACTAGCTCTAATATTGAATACATATTTTTGTCTTTTGTTGAGGCTGCATTACCTTGTATATCTATTTCACGCATTTTGTTTATAACTTTTTCTTTTCCATATATCATGCAATCGCTATCAAATTCATCGGCTCTTATTGAATAGAATGCAGCATAGTAAGCAAGTGGAATATGCACTTTAAACCATGCAATTCTAAATGCCATCGTTACATAGGCCGCAGCATGGGCTTTAGGGAACATGTATTTTATCTTTTTGCAAGATGCTATGTACCAATCAGGAACATTATTTTCTTTCATAAGTGTTTCTTGCTCTTCCGATAAGCCTTTTCCTTTACGAACTGATTCCATTATCTTAAATGAAGGTTTTGGTGGCAACCCTTGTTTTATTAAGTAAAGCATTATATCGTCTCTTGTACATATTGCGTCTTCCAATTTTATTGTTCCCTCTTCAATTAGTGTTTGAGCGTTGTTTAGCCACACATCTGTACCATGAGAAAGTCCAGATATTCTAAGCAATTCCTCGAAAAGTGTTGGCTTTGTATCTACTAGCATTCCACGAACAAATTTTGTACCAAACTCTGGCACGCCATATGTTCCAACTTCTGAATGAATTTGCTCTGGTGTTACGCCAAGTGCTTCTGTCGAGCAGAATATTGACATTGTCTCTTTATCATCTAGTGGTATTTTTTGTGGGTCCACACCTGTTATATCTTGAAGCATTCTTATCATTGTAGGGTCATCATGGCCTAGTATATCAAGTTTCAATAGATTCTGGTCTATTGAGTGATAATCGAAGTGTGTTGTTTTTATATCTGTATCAGGGTCATCTGCTGGGTGCTGTACTGGACAGAACTCATAAATTTCGTTACCCATTGGAACTACTATAATTCCACCCGGGTGCTGTCCTGTTGTTCTCTTAACACCTGTACAACCTAATGCTAGTCTTGTTATTTCTGCATTATTAACTGGTATATGTCTCTCTTCATAATATTTTTTAACATATCCAAATGCTGTTTTATCCGCTATTGTGCCTATTGTTCCTGCCTTAAATGTTGTTCCTTTACCGAATATAACCTCTGTGTACCTATGTGCTTTCGCTTGATATTCACCAGAGAAATTAAGGTCTATATCAGGCTCTTTATCTCCATCAAATCCCAAGAATGTTTCAAACGGAATATCCATACCGTCTTTAGCTAATTTTTCACCACAATTTGGACAAATCTTATCTGGCAAATCGAATCCATTTTTTATTCCATAGTCAGTGAAATCTGAATACTTACACTTTGGACATCTATAATGTGGTGGAAGTGAATTAACCTCTGTTATTCCTGTCATGTTAGCAACAAATGATGAACCAACACTACCTCTCGAACCAACCAAATATCCATCTTCATTTGATTTAGCAACTAGCTTCTGCGCAATAATATACATAACGGAGAAGCCATTTTTTATAATAGATTCAAGTTCTTTATCTATTCTTGCTTTTACTATCTCTGGAAGTGGATCTCCATATAATTCTACTGCTCTTTTCATTGTTATATTTCTAATCATGTCCTCGCATCCATCGATGTGAGGAGTAGCTTTGTAATCGGCTATTGGGCTGATTTTTTCACACATATCTGCAACTTTATTTGTATTTGTAACAACAACTTCATAGGCTTTTTCTTCGCCTAAATAATCAAATTCCTTTAGCATTTCTTCTGTTGTTCTCAAATACAAAGGTGGTTGCTCATCTGCATCTTCGTAGCCTTGTCCAGCTTGCAAAATTCTTCTATATATTTCATCTTCAGGATCCATAAAATGCACATCACATGTTGCAACACATGGCTTTCCTTGTTTATCTGCTAAATCTACAATTCTCTTATTAAAATCTTTTAAAACATCAACACCTGTAACAGTGCCATTTCTAACCATAAACATATTATTACCTAAAGGCTGAATTTCTAGATAATCATAAAAATCTGCAATTGCTTCAATTTCTTCTTCAGGTTTATCTTCAACAATTGCTCTATATAGTTCTCCTTGCTCGCACGCACTACCAATTATTAAGCCTTCTGAATATTGCTTGTATATGCTTTTTAGTATTTTAGGCTTTTTATAAAAATAATCTAAGTGAGATATTGATATTAGCTTATACAGATTTTTAAGACCAACTTTATTTGTTGCAAGTATTATCGCATGATAGGATGGCAATGTTTTAAAATTTATGCCTTCTGATAATTTATCATCAACTTCGTTTAATGTATGTATTTCTTTTTCCGCAAGCATCTTAAGCATCACATTGAAAACTTTTACAAGTGTATCAACATCAGCAAGTGCTCTATGTGCAACATCAACTTCTATATTTAAATTTTCAGCTATAATTCCCAATTTATACTTTTTAAAATTGGGAAACAATTCTTTTGCAAGTGCAAGTGTATCAATATATGTATTGTCAAACTCTAATCCCAATTTTTCTGCATTATACTTTATAAAACCAACATCAAAATCAGCATTATGCGCAACAATTACAGAATCGCCAACAAACTCTAATACTTTTGGCAAAACTTTATCAATTGTCTCTGCATCTTTTACCATGTCATCTGTAATATTTGTTACTTCTACAACTTTTGGTGGTATTGGCTTTTCAGGATTTACAAAACATTCAAAAGTATCAATAACTTCACCATTTTTTACTTTCATAATACCAAACTCTGTTATTTTTTCTGTCTGTTTTGAAAGACCTGTTGTTTCAATATCTAGTACAGAATAAACAATGTCATCTATATTTTGATTTTTACCGTTATTTATTGAAGTAAGTCTATCAGGTACTAAGTATGCTTCAACACCATAAATGATTTTAATATCTGAATCTTTTGCAGCTTTTTTAGCCTCTGGAAATGCTTGCACAACACCATGGTCCGTAACTGCAATTGCCTTATGTCCCCATTTAATCGCCCTTTTAATAAGGTCAGTTGCAGAAGTCATTCCGTCCATTGTGCTCATTTGCGTATGCATATGAAGCTCAACACGTTTCTCTTCTGAATTATCCATTCTAATGTGCTCTTCAATCGTTGTCTCTTCAAGCGAATCTGCTATAACACCAAACTCTTTTGAAAAAGTATTATATTCATATGTTCCAACAAGTCTAACTGCTTTAACAGATTTCATTTTAGGATTAACCTCTGAAAATTCATTAGCTTTCAAAAAGGCTTTGACATTTATAGAACTAGTACCATCATAGATATCAAAAGATATTAAGAAACCACCATTTTTCGTTTCTCTGCTATCATAATTACTAATCTTACCTTTTATAATTACCCCAGGTTGCTCTGGCGATAGATTTATTATCTTAACATCCTTTGGATCTTTTGTGTCTCTATAACCTTTGTAAATAAGATTTTCTTCGTTTTCTATATATGCCATTGAACGCTTTCTAGGAGCTCTCTTTTCTCCCTGATTTTCTGAATTTTGATTATTGCTCCAATTTTGTTGTGGCACGAAATTTTGCTTTGCATTATCTAAATTTTGCTTAGGCGCAAAACCCATCTTCATGTTTGGTACATCTTGCTTTACTTCTTTAGGTGGATTCTTTGCATGCTCTTCAGCAAGTTTTGCATTCTCTGCCAAAATATTTTTTATAATAGTTTCTTCTTTGTTTTCACATTGCTCAATTTTATCAGGTTCAAGAAAAGCAATGCTATATGTTTTACCTGTTGTATTATGCAAAAATTCACTAATAGTTTTGTTAGCATTTTTTTGCTCCAACATAAACTTACCTTTCGATTTAAGCATAACATTTATATTATCGTTTTCGACACTAATTTCACTACCCATAAGCATTGCTCTAAGTGATATATATTTTTTAGAGAAGAAATCAATTACTTCTCCCCAATTAACTTCATTATTATCCATCATTTAAGTCCTCCAAAAAATATTCCATATAAATATTACCACAATAATCAAAATATACAAAGGTAAAAATTTGAAAAAACGACAAATATTTTGGAGGTAATATTAGTATTGATGTTATTCAAATTTATATATGTTCGAATAAAAAGAATTTCATTTTTAAGGCGAGTTCTTCGCTTAGGAATATGTGATGTTCTTAGCATAAAGTTTTGTCTTTTGTAGTCTTATGTCTTGCTCATGCTAAAGAACATCCATAGTGCTTAGTGAAGCTGTTTGAACTCTAAAAATGAAAACTTTTTGCGAAGATAAAATATATAAATTTGAATGGCATCAAAATTTTGGTTGACTTTTTATGTTAAGTGTGCTACAATAATAGAAATACATACATAAGGTATATCTTACCTGATACTGATGAGCGTATCCTCACAGATATCGATTTATTGGTAATCTTACCTAGGAGAAAATTCCGGTGATGGTTTTAGATGCCGTGGTTGTATACTTGATTGGTGTATTAATAATCATAGAGGAGGCAGTATGGAAGTAGTTATGTAGAAGGCACGTACCGATTGTTAGTTTGGTATGTGTCTTCTATTTTTATTTTATGTTACATAAAAATATAAACACCCCTTGCTAAAATTTATAGCAAGAAGTGTTTACTTTTGATTAAAACATTTTTATAATTATTGTTTTTAGTTTCATTTATTGTATCTTTGCAAAAAGTTTATACTTATCATTAATATAAAAAACATTTTACTTTATTAAAGATTTCAAATAAGCATTTATAAATTCATTTATTTCACCATTCATTACAGCTTCTACATTTCCTGTTTCATAATTTGTTCTATGATCTTTTACCATTGTATATGGGCAAAATACGTATGAACGAATTTGACTTCCCCAAGCAATTTCTCTTTGGACACCCTTTAAATCTTCTATCTTTTCTTTATTTTCTCTCTCTTTTAATTCTAAAAGTTTAGATTTTAACATCTTCATTGCTGTTTCTCTGTTTTGTATTTGTGAACGTTGAGTCTGACAAGAAACAACTATATTTGTTGGTATATGAGTTATTCTTATTGCAGATTCTGTTTTATTTACGTGCTGTCCACCAGCCCCACTTGAACGATAAGTATCTACTCTTAAATCCTCCGGATTTATTATAACTTCTACATCATCTGAAATCTCAGGTATTACCTCGACTGATGCAAAAGATGTATGTCTTCTACCTGCAGAATCAAAAGGAGAAATTCTTACTAATCTATGTACGCCACTTTCGCCTTTTAAATAACCATAGCTATTTTCACCTGAAACACTAAAAGTAACACTTTTTAAACCTGCACCATCACCTTCTAAATAATCAAGTTCTTCTAACTTGTAATCGTTTTTTTCAGCCCACATAGAATACATTCTATAAAGCATTTCTGCCCAATCTTGTGCTTCAGTTCCACCTGCACCTGGATGAATTGTAATTATTGCATTATCCTTATCATGTTTACCAGAAAGTAAACTTCCAACTTCTAGATTATCTATTTTTTTAGATAATTTCTTCACATTGCCTTTTACTTCTGGAACAACACTCTCGTCATTTGCTTCATTGCCAAGTTCGATAAGAACCATTGTATCAGAAAGCATATTATATATATCTTCAAATTTCGTTACGCTGTTTTTTAATGTTTTTATTTCTTGTAATACCTTAGTTGATTTTTCCGTATCTTGCCAAAAATCGTTGTCTTTTGTTTTTTCTTCTAGTTCGACGATTTTATTTTTCTTGCCATCGATGTCAAAGAGAATCCCTTAATTCATTTAGCTTTTTCTCATATTCTTTAAGTGTTAGATTTGCTTCTTCTAACTCTAGCATTAAATCACATCCTTCTAAATATTGTTTATTTATTATATTACAAATTACCAAATGTTGCAATCTCATATATTGTTCATCTATCAAAACATAAAAAGCATGATGTAGAGAAATCTCTCTATATCATGCTTTTTATATTAGGGTTTGACTACTTGCAACTCTCGACTATTTCTTTTAGCCCTACCAGTGAATAATAAGACCAAGTGGGAATATCCTCATCTAACTTTAAGGTTCTTTGCCGTCTGAAAGCCTCTTGTAGTGCTACGAAGCGACGTTCTGATAATCGCTGCCACTCCATTATATTTTGGACAAATTCATATATGTCCCAATTATACACGGAGCCGTTTGCTGCCCTAACGGTTAAGTACAAATTTGCTGGAATAAGATATCCGGTTCCATCTTCAGTTTCAACCGCATTTACCGGAATAACACCGTTGCAGATGTCACTCTTAGAGAGACGTCTACCTTTAACCCAATTTAACCGTAAAAAAGTAACTTCCATCATTGTGGAGTCCTCCTGTATGAAAATTTTATATTTTATAAACTTAATGTTTACGTTGTGTATTATATCACGTCGACATAAAAAGTCAATATTTTTTCAATTTTTGTACATAGCGATAGTAATAATATCATTTTGTATTTATTTAAATACAAAAATAGGGGCTGTAAAAAAAGTCTCTATTCACTCTTTGCTTTATCATCAATTTTATTACTTATTGCTTTTAAAGTTTCTAAATACTCTTTTTCCACTGGACTTATTGTTTTTACTTGATATTTCTTATATTCATCTTTAGCCTTTTATATTGCTTTATTATGACTAATTGCACCTGCACCAACAAGTAGCTTTTCTCCTGTACTAGAAAGGATTGTATCCAGTTGCTTAATATAATCATCCATATGCATTGGATTATGTCTAATTGCTTGTATTTCAGCAAAATCAAAATATCCAGATACTAAATTATTTAAAATTTTTAATTCTTCTTCTGTTAAATAATTTTTAGCAATTATAACATCACTCATTACTGGCAAATCACCTTTAAAAGTAGTTAATCCCATAAAAGGTTTATCAGAATTTGCTCTTTCATATATTACTTCAGGTGCTGTGTGTCCGTGGGCAGCGAAATGAAGTTTATTTTGAACAATTTTAAAAAATTCAATTGATTTACTGTCTTTAGGATCATAATCTATGGAAGTTGCATACAAATCAAGGACTTGTCTATATAATACTTTTTCTGATGACCTAATATCCTTAATTCTAGCAAGTAATTCTTTCCAATAATTACCTCCACCATTACATTTAAGTCTTTCATCGTCCATAGTGAAGCCTTTAATCATATATTCTTTTAATCGTTCAGTCGCCCACCTTCTAAAATTAGTAGCAACTTTTGATTTTATTCTATATCCTAAAGATATAATCATATCTAAATTGTAATATTTAACTCTTCTTTCAACTTTTCGGTTGCCTTCTTTTTGAACTGTCAAGAATTCCTTGACAGTTGAATTTATGTCTAATTCTTCTTCATCAAAGATATTTTTAATATGCAAACTTATATTTTGTTTAGTCGTATCATATAAGTCAGCCATCTGTTGTTGTGATAACCATACTGTTTCATCTTCAAGTTTTACATCTATTTTTGTCGTTCCATCATCAGTTTGATAAATTACAATATTATTGTTATTTTCTTCCATTGTTATACCTCCATTTCTATTAGATTTTAAAAGGTGTCAACAAATATAATCATTGTTCACACCTTTATTTTACTACATATTTTTAATATTTTGTGGACAAGTTATAAAACTTGAACCAATTTATAATTTTTATAATTATTAGTTTTCCATTATTTTATGCTACTTTCCACAGCATTGTTTGTATTTTTTCCCCGACCCACATGTTGTAGGAACTCCCATATTTATAATATTATTGATATTTCAAGGCTTTACCGTCTTGGTAATCTATTATATTTATAATATTTATAGTATTTTTGTTATTATAAATATTTCTCTATTGCAAACAATGTTTGCATTCATTTACTAAGGCCATTATATTCTCTATATATAACAAATGCCAATGTGCGTTTTCTATTTTTGCACATTTATTATACTATAAATATTTATTTTTATCAATGGATCTGTCGGATTATTCATATTTAATAATTTCTTCTATAATTTCAGATTTTGTTATTTTATCAAAAACATCAGTTGCTAGTCGTCTAGATTTTTCTGTACTTGAAATATAATAATTTTCCGTTGTTTCTACATTTCTATGTCCAAGTATATCAGCAACATCTCTTATCTCAATTCCATTAGTTAATATCTTA
>CAKPEV010000013.1 GCA_934149405.1 uncultured Clostridia bacterium
TGCAAGTTACATATTGTCAACTTTAATATGGCTCGTTTTGTGTTTTTCTGTCGACAAAATTCGACATCCAAAATTTGTTTAAATGTAGTCTTTTTCTCAGTTTTTCCAATTACTAAAACAATCCCAAATAGTGCAGGAGTACCACTGACGTATTATCATCCATATGGTTATTCTGACATGAGCGTAGAAAAATTAACACTGAAATTTCTTGAAATTCCATTTAATACAAAAATAGAAGTTGAAAAATTTGCATATCAAAAAAATGGTTTTTTATCGGGTTTGACACTAACGGAAGTATTTAAAAATAAATATACAAGTATAAGTGGAGAAAAACTACAAGTAAGAGCAATGAAAGCGGAAGATATATATATTGCAACAGGGCTATCAAGTATGAAAGTGAATTTGAAAATGAATTTATATGATGAAAAGTTTAATAAATTGTTCGTTAGCGGGGGAAATTATTTTATTGCCTCTGAATATGAATCCTATGACTTATGGTATGTTCATAGTAATGGCATGACAAATCATCTCAGTCAAGAGCTTGGAATTCGACCAATAGTTTCTCTATGTACAACAACCAAAGCAAAAAATAAAAATATGATAGGAGCATGGAACATAGAAATTTAACCAGTAAAAGTTTCAGTTTACGAGATAGTTACAATTTTTTAATTATTTTTACACGGGATATCAACAATGGATAAATATTATTAAAATAATATTGCAAAAGTAAAAAAAAGCAGTTATAATGAAAACATAGAGAGGTTACAAGTCACAATGTGATTTGTCCGTTGAATAATAAGTCACTTCAAGCCACTGGACAAAGGTATGAAGTGATTTTTTTATGTTAATTTTGCATTTATTGTATAAGAGCTATTTTCTTTTAAAGAGATTTCTTTTTAAGAAGATAGCTAATATCATAACAATCATTACAAAAGATATGTAATCATTAGTTACCATACGCATCCCTCCTTTCCCCATATCTTAAGTAGCTATACTTAATGAATATGGTGGAGGACAAATCACATCATATCCGAGCAACCTCGTACAAACATTTTATCGCACCAGTTACACATCGTCAACTTTAATTCGATTCATTTTGTGTTTTTCTGTCGACAAAATTCGACATCCAAAATTTGTTTAAATGTAGTCTTTTTCTCAGTTTTCCCAATTCCTAAAACAATCCAAAATTAGTGCAGGAGTACCACTGACGTATTGTCATGGTGGTGATTCAGCTTTGAGTATCGAGAACTTAACAACAAATTTTTTAGAAACGCAATTTACAGCCAACATAGACCGAACATATAGAAAAAATGGATTTTTGTCGAATATATCATTAACAGAAATATTTAACAACAAATATACTAATGTAAGTGCAGAAAAACTTCAAGTAAGAGCCATGAAAGCAGAAGATATATATGGCGTAACAGGACTAACTGAAATGAATGATAAAATAAATTTAAATGATATAAAGTATGGAAAATTGTTAGTAAACGGAGCTGAATATTTTATTGCTTCGGCATATGAGTACAATTTGAGATTTATTAGAAAAGATGGCCTTTGCTACGGTGGGGCGGGTATCAAACGGAATTCGACCTGTTGTTTCTCTGAACTCTACGGTAAAAGCCGATAATACGGATATGGTAGGAGCATGGAATATAGGGATTTAACCAAAAACAAAGGCTGTAACCGCTTTAATTAAACGAGTACAACCTTTGTTTTATTATAATTGGATATTCCAAATATTCTCTAAATTATAGCCCGTTGTTTTTATAGTTGTTTTTAAAGAAACTACTGGTCGGATACCATATTCACGATTACTCATGGCGTATATTCTACCATCGTTAACTACTCGCCATAAATTATAGTCATTATAGGCTGTGGCAAGCCAATAATCTGTTCCAAATACAAGTAATTCATTATATTTTCCGTTTTTAAAATCTGTACCACCTTCCTCTAATGCTGACATACCAGTGACATTATATACATCTTCAGCCTTCATTGCCCTCACCTGCAATTTTTCGTCATTTGTTAGTGTATAAGTATTTTTAAATGCTTCTGTTAGTGAAATAAATGGAATGAAGCCATTTTTTCTATATGACGCATTTTCTGATGAACTAAATTGAATGTTCAAAAAATTATCTTTTAATTGTTTTTCACAAGTAAATGCACCTTTGCCGATAAGCATAGTAATAAGTCAGCGGTACTCCTGCACTAAAAATTGTAAGTGTATTCATGTGAAAATCAGACTATTTTATATTAAGATACACAATTTTTAAAATATATTTTTTTATTGCTAAAAATCCCAGAGATAAACACAAAAAATAATTATGCTTACATTTTTTAGACAATTTATTGTAATGAGCAAAAAACTTTTGACAGGATATGTAAAAATATTTATAATAAAGCTAGATAAAACACGCTAAATAGTGTATAATATTGGAAAGGGTGTTGTTATGTTAAAATTATATTTGGATAATTGTTGTTATAATAGACCTTTTGATGACTTAAAACAAGAAAAAATATGCCTAGAGGCAACTGCTGTTGAAGATATATTAAAACTTTCTATAAATCAAAAATTACTGCTATACAAAAGTATTGCAATAGACTTTGAATTATCTAGAATATCAGACGGCAACAAGAAACGACAAGTCGAAGATTTGTATGATGCGATGAATTTAATTGATATACCATATAATGATACTATTAAAATAAGAGCAACTGAGTTACGAAAATATAATATAAAGGATATGGATGCATTACATATAGCATTCGCAGAAAGTGCCAATGTGGATTATATGGTTACAACTGACAGATTATTGTTGAATGCTGCTAAAAGGGCGGATTTAATGGTAAAAGTAATTAACCCAGTTGAATTTATTATGGAGGTGATTTAGATGGCTGTTACGATAAGTGAATTAGAAAAGATAAGAAAGGAAGGACTTAAAGCATTAAGGGAAAAACTTGGACCGATAGGAATGATAAAGTTTATTCAATTATATAGCAATGGCAATGGGGACTATACTAAAGAACGCCAGAAACACCTTGATGAAATAACTATTGAAGAATTTGAAAAATACACAAATGAAAATTTAAAATAATCTATCAAAAGCTGCAATCATTCGACTAAAATGATTGCAGCTTATATTATATTTAGAAGTCCTCAATTTGTATGGAAGAATAATTATTTGCTAAATTTCTATATTCCATGCTCCAATCATGTCTCTGCTCTCAGCTATTACCAACGCTTTTAAAGAAACAACTGGACGAACGCCAAATTCATCATTCGAGCGATGATCGTTGACATCACCTTTGGCTAAGATGGTCCACATGATATCATGGCAAAGCCAATAGTCGGCTCCATTTATAAATAGACAATTGTATTTTACATCTCTTAAATTCATATCATATCCTATTTTCATTTCTTTCAATCCAGTCACATTAAATATATCTTCTGCATTCATTGCTCTTACTTGCAATTTTTCTCCACTTGTATTTGTATATTTGTTGCTGAATATTTCTGATAATGTTACGTTTGCCAAGCACCCATTCTTTCTATAACTTCTGTACTGTATTGGCGAAAATTGTGTTTCTAGGAACTTGCTTGTTAGATTTTCAATGCTTATACTTGAATCACCAACATGATTATACGTCAGCGGTACTCCTGCACTAATTTTGGAGCATTTTCAGTAGCTAAAAAAACAAGAAAGAAATCGCATTCAGATTAAATGTAGCTGTCGAATTTTGTCGACAGAAAAACACAAAATGAATCGAATTAAAGTTGACGATATGTAACTTGTG
>CAKPEV010000014.1 GCA_934149405.1 uncultured Clostridia bacterium
AAGTTAAGCTCGCCGTTGCCGAAGATAGTAATGGGTCGCTCATTGTGAAAATAGGAATTTGCCAGATTTTTTTATGCTCTTTTACAGGTAAAATATGGAAATAACAGAACGTGATATGTATAAATAAACCAGCTCTTTGTTATAATAGTTGGGGGAGTGCACTAAAAATTGCTCTGCACCAGCTTTTTGTGCTATATTTAATCTATAATGTAGCGAAGCTTAAGTGTGCTCCATAAGATATCCTAGTATGATTAAAATTGAGATACTATAAAAATGTACAACCAAAGTATGACATAAACAGAAAAATTAGAAGAAATACCTTTTTTATGTACAGATTAAACTGAAATCTGTAGGTAAAAGAGGTATTTTTCATATAAAAATGTAGCTTAAGTTTAGGGTACTCCATAAAAAAGATCTTCAGCTCTCAGCTGAAAGCCTTTAAACAATTGTTTTAATAAAAATTATTAGTGATTATGAAAACTAACTAGAAGCTTATTGCACATAATTTTAAATAGAACAAATTTTTTATTCTATAAACATATTACATGAAGGTGGGCTTAATATTTATTAGATTTAAATTGATTTTGTTATTTTGAAAATACTTTTGATTATAATATATGCAAATCTAGTGTCAATTTTGCCATGTTTGCATATATTAAATTATAATAAAATAGAAAGGAATGGAGCGATGAATAATTTTTATAGAAATTCAAATTCTTTTGAAATGCAAAAGAATAATTGCGCAAGTGAGTGCAAAAATCCGCCATACATAAGAGATTATGGTCCAGAGCCAATAGTAACTAATATGTGTGAAATAACTAAGCAAAATGTTACGTTTAGAACCGCACTTTGGACAGGAGATAATTTTCAAATTACCTTGATGTGCATACCTATAAATGAGTGTATAGGACTAGAAGTACATTGTAATACAGATCAATTTATAATGATTGTTGAAGGTGAAGGTATTGTAAAAATGGGGAATGAAAAGAATAATTTAAATTTTCAAAGAAATGTATCTTCGAATTCAGCTTTTGTAGTGCCTGCTGGAAAATGGCATAACCTAGTAAATACGGGAAGGACACCAATAAAATTGTTTTCAATATATGCTCCACCAGAACATCCGAAAGGGACAATTCATTGTACTAAAAAAGATGCAACCGATTAATATTTGTAAATCATTGAATGACTCTGATTAAAATTGACACCATTTTTTCGATTTGCTATAATGATTTAAGATATAGAATTTTTATATAAAAGCTTACATATTAAGCAGAAAGGAAATATATGAATATTTTTGTTGGATGTGGTTCAAGAATACCCAAAAATGAGGAGTATTGTTCATTGGCGGAGAAGATTGGTAGAGCTATTGTAGAGAAAAAAGATAATTTTGTTTTTGGTGCGTATAATCATGGTTTGATGGGGATAATTTATCAAACGGTTGAAAAGTCAAAAAATTCTTCTGTCATTGCAGTAACTTGCAAGGCGTACGAAGAAGATTTAAAAGAGCTTTCGTATATGGAACCTGCATACATAAAAGATAATATTTCAGGCAGAAAAGAGACTTTCTATAAAGTTTCTGATGTACTTGTATATATTCCTGGAGGACTTGGCACACTTGATGAACTTATGAGTGCTATTGAAACCAAAAGAGGCGAGGAACATAACTTACCAATAATTATAGTAAATCAAAATGAGTACTTTAATGATTTCTTGAATATGCTTGAAAAAGCTTATGCCGAAGAGTTTTCAAGTGATTCCGCCAGAAGTTTATACAAAGTGGTTAATAATTCAAAAGAACTTTTTGAAGAAATAGAAAAGTTAAGAAAAGGATAGAATATAAAATTCACTGGAATTTTTATGAAGAGTCTGATATAATATGCAATACGATGATAGTTTTTTATGATTTCTGAAGTTATTTTGGAGGTATAATATGAATAATCGTGAGATGTTGGGGTTGCTGGATACTTATTATCGGTTGAGCGTTTTGAAACATAAGGAACGTTCTGGATGGGTTGAGTGGAATGTTATTGCACGAAGACTCGAATCTGTTGCTGAGCACGTTTTCAGTGTACAGCAGTTGGCTTGGCTTATTTATTCGGAGGCGGAGCTTGATTTAGATATCGAGCACGTCATTTCTATGCTTTCTCTTCATGAAACTGAGGAAGTGAAAATAGGGGACATCACACCTTTTGATGGTGTTTCCGAAGACGAAAAGCTCAGAATTGGCAACGAAGCTGTGGATGAATTACTTGGCAGTCTCAAGAGAAGGAACAAGATGATTTCTCTTATCGATGAGTTCAATGAAAGAAAGACGAAAGAGGCAAAATTCGCATATCTTTGCGATAAGTTGGATTGCGATTTGCAAGCCAAAAAGTATTCTGATGAAGGGAGATGTACAATAGATTGTGCTCCAAAAGGATTGATCGATAATCCTGACATTAGAAAGCTTATTTTGGAAAGCGGAGCAAAGAATGTTTCTGATGTTTTTATCGCACACGATGAGGGCAAATACCATGGAACGGTGTTTGCAGAAATTGTTCAATTTTTGAAAGAGTACAATTCAAAAGATAAAGGATAAAGTTTTAAGGGGCTATGATAATTAAAACAAATTATCATAGCCTTTTTGTATATAGCCACATCAAAAACTTGTTTATGAAAAATGTTGGTTTAACATAGATATGTCACACAGTAACAAAATAAAATAAAAAAGGAAATACCAGAATATGATATAATTTA
>CAKPEV010000015.1 GCA_934149405.1 uncultured Clostridia bacterium
CTTGCACTATTATGTGTTTTTCTCTCGAAAAAAATATTTTATAAATGTACTACGTGTTTCACATTTTTAAAGCAATAGAAATCTTCAGAAACTTAGTGCAGGAGTACCACTGACGTATTATCACAAAAATTCGGCTAGTACAAGCGTTAATAACTTGACAGTAAAGTTTTTAGAGACACCATTTACAGGAAATGATGATTATACATATAGGAAAAATGGTTTTTTGCCAAACATAACATTGACTGAAATATTTTCCAATAAATATACAAATATAAGTAGAGAAAGACTTCAAGTGAGAGCTATGAAAGCAGAAGATATTTGTAATGTAACAGGAGTGCCAGAAATGATTTTTGGATCGGCAATGAACTTAGCAGATACAATATATGACAAATTATTTGCAAACGGAGCAGCATACTGGCTTACTTCTGCATGTAATAATTCTACCAGTCAGTTATGGTTTGTGCATACTTATGGCTATGTGAACAGTGGTGGCATCTTTGAAGCTCGGAATTCGCCCAGTTGTTTCTCTTAAATCTGAAGCCAGAGCTACTAGCATTGACTTAATTGGAGCATGGAATATAGCGATTTAGTAAAAAATAATAAAGCTGTAGTCGTTTAATTTAAGCGATTACAGCTTTTAATACTATTGGGACAATTCTTTAATTTGCCTGTTGTTATAAAATTAGGTTATTAGCCATTCTTATGATTTTTTAAATATTTTTTGGATATATCGAACATTAGCACTTTTATACAAGTCTAAACAGAAATGATATTGTTACAACCCATTGCATATTTTATGTGAAAAATCAAAGAAAAATGATATTTTTTAATATGCAAAATTCAAGTAAATGTTCAAATCGCTCAATTTGTTATTTTGTGTATTGAGCCATATTAAAAATTTTAAATATATTCAATTGGTATCATATAATTCTTATCATCAATCGAATGTATGTTTTTAGTTAAACAAATTACAACTCCATTAGGCGAATTCATTTCAAATTTCTTTACAATGTTAAAGTTTTTAATTGCTTCTTTAGTAGGATTTGAGTTCTTTTTGATTTCAACAGGATATATGCTATCTTCATAAATTACTAGTAAATCAATTTCTTTTCCATTGTTGTCCCTATAATAATATAAATGTTTTCTTGGATCTCTTTGATTATTAGTGTAGCTTTTTATAATTTCGGAAATAATATATGTTTCAAAAATTTGACCACTATAACTGCTTCTTTGCAATGTTTCACTACTTACATATCCAGTTAAATAGCAGGCTAATCCTGTGTCCATGAAATAGATTTTCGGTCTTTTTATAATGCGACCAACATTATTATTCATGTGTGGCTGTAGTAAAAAAATGATGTAAGTATTAGCTAAAATTCCAGTCCATTTTTTTACAGTTTCTGAATCAACCCCTATATCTTTTGCTATATCAGATGCGTTAAACTCTTGACCAGTTCTTGCGGCTAAACTAGATATAAATTTCACAAATTTGGGTTCATCTTGTATATTGACAATCTTTCTTACATCTCTTTCTATATATGTTCTTAAGTAAGATGAGTAGAAAGCTTCAAGACTAATATCTTTGTTTTTGTATAATTCTGGATAACTTCCTTTAAAAATTCTTTCAAAAATATTATCCATATACTCATATTTTAAAGGCTCTTTTTTGTTGATAATATCAATGTTAGGAATAAAAATTTCTTCAGTTGAATTGAATATTTCCCTCGTAGATAATGGATACAAATCAATTATTCCAACTCTACCTGCAAGAGATTCTGTGATATTTTCCATTGTTTCAAAAACTTGAGAACCAGTCAAATAATACATTGTTCCAACTTTTTTGCCATCTCCAAACATTTCATTTTTTCTAGCCTCATCGATGGCCAATTTTATATAAGATAGTAAGTTTGGTGCATATTGAAATTCATCTATTATCAATGGAACACCGTGCATTCTTAAAAATGTTTCCGGATCTTCAACAGCGAGAATACGTTCATTTAAATCATCTAAACTTACTTCTTTAATAGTTTGATTTTTGATTGTAGTTATATATTGCAAAACTGTACTTTTCCCAGATTGCCTAGCACCCGTTATTAAGATGGCTGGGAAATTGTTATACATTTCCTCTAATTTATTTTCAATAGTTCTATGAATATAGTTGTTTGCCATAAATACCTCCTTTATACAAATTTCCAATATGCTTCGGAATTTGTATAAATTATACCATTTAATATGTCATTTATCAATATATTTTATGCAGATTACTTCATTTTACACTTATTTTATGCGTTTCTCTCTCCATTTTTAACAATTAAAAGAATTGTATTTTTAACATATTCACTCTCAACATAAAGTTAGCTAATCTCTGTGTAAATAAACTTACAGCCTAGTGCAGGAGTACC